>JAJVHX010000011.1 GCA_022072405.1 Phycisphaerae bacterium
TGCTTAATCCACTCACCCGATAATTTGGAAACCTTCTTGGTCATGATGAATTGCCTCCTTGGGCAATCCATCGGCAATTTGAAGCTTTAAACGACGGCGGGGAAGAAAAAAACTCCCCGACCCCTCACATAGTTAAAAATATTATTATGAACATGAACAATGGCCAAGTCAGGGTAGGCAGGAATAAATGATTTAATATAGTTGATTTTAACCAAATAATTAGTCCAATCCAAATGACCCATATGAACCAAAACCAATACCTTGCATAGACCAGTTTACGAATCGCATGATTGAATAAATAGGCGCGATCCTTCTTGGAAAGATATTTCAATTCGGGAAATAAATTAGTTACCCAAAGCATTTGCTCGCTTTCACGAAATCAACAGTAAATTATCAAGTCCTCACCTATTAACCATTTGATTCGGCTTTACCACGTATCAGCTAATGCTAATGTGGTCCTGCCCCGGGAAAGCAAGGAGCGCCATATGGATAATCTTTTTGAGGATGCCAAGGTTGCTGCTCTCTTTCCCATTGTTGTCTTGGAGATTCCGGTATCATGTCAATATAATCTTGTATAGGTTGAGGTGGTCTTATTCCAGAAATAGCATCTATCATTCGTTGAGTATCCCCACGTTCCCACCCGCCGCCTATAAACCCTGCAATCCCCCAAACAAATGCGCCAGGAACTCCTCCTCCCAATGCTCCTGCTCCCGCACCAACTATTGCACCAATGAGTCCACATTCGATACTAAACAAACCAGTTGGATCAATTCGAACCGATGGTCGGCTATTGACGTATTCGTAAACATTCAATCCACCCCTGATTCCGATCGGATCTCTTTCCAGAAAACGCCCTAAAGATGGATCATAGGTTCTATATCCAACGTGCATCAACCGCTCAGAAATAAACCCGGCATTCACTCCGAGGCCCGAATATTCTTCATAACCATAACTACCCACATACCCATAGCGCGTTTCCAACGATTCTTCAACTTTTTCACCAAACGCGGTGAAGGTAGCTTGTCCTTGAGGCTGTCCAAGACCATCGGTCACCAATCGCGTCGTACCGAGGTGATCGGTGTGGAAGTAAGTGATCTCGCCGGTGAGTTGGTCAATTTCGCCCAGGCCCGGTTCGTAGATTTTCGTCACGGTGACCACGCCCAATTCATCCACCGTGTAATCAGCGTAGGGGGTATCGCCGTCGTAGTCGGTCCAGAGGGCCGAGTCGAAGTCGGGAGAGAGCGATTGCGTGTCCCACTGACGGGCCAGGTAGCGCGCCCGGCCCTGGCCTCGGAATTCCTGAATGTTCTCGATGGTCTCGTTCAACACTTCACCGTCACCATCGGTGACCAGAAGGATCGTCGCCATGCGTAACCGCTTTCACGGCACATCGCCTCGATATGTGACGCAGAAATCGTATCGCTTATCGTTCCCGGCGAGAACAATCCACTCTTGACATTTGCCTTCCAATGCGCGAGATTACTTGCCATCCTTGGCCTCCTTTTTTGATGTCGTTATGACAGCAACATCATCTCAGGAGGCTTCTTTTCGCGCCAGTTTTTTTGAGTAAAAGGCGAAAACGACTTACGCTTAGCTTCATGCCATTCGGAACTGTCCCTAATTATCCATATCATCTCTTGTGGATGCTATCCTCTTTTGTGAATGCTATCCCATCGGCCGCAATTCTCTCGAGCACGTCATGAGCAAATTCCTTACGCACATACAGTATGCCATCTTGCGGCTCGCCTGGTTCTTTCGCAATGCCGATTGTAGCCAAAGTAGCCTCCCAGGTGATGTAATATCCTTCCTGGTCTGCAATATGTCGCTTCAGGTGCCTTTGCATCGCTTCATAAGGGCCTCTTACCGAATAAGTCACCACCATGCCACGCAGCAGTATAGCACCAATGCCAGCGATAAAGGGTACAATGAGAAAAATTAGCACCAAGAGACGAATTATTCGATTACTGATCATTTTGTAACGCATATTAGTAGGAAACATCCATACAAATGTGGCAGCAAAAGCAACAATGAAGACTGCCAGCTGTGCCGTGACCCAAGTGTGATTTTCGAGGACTTCACATCTATAAAGGCACATCTGTACAAGCGTGAACAAAGAGTAACAACCAGCCATCAAAGCACAAACGGAGCCTATGCCAACATTTAGTCTAACGCTATTATCAGTGGGTATTGGTTCATTCATTATGCGTGACTCAAATCATAATTTATTCACAATACTCTGCACAATGTTTTCGAATGATGACGTAACGGCCAAACTTTGTTTACATTATGGTTCAGTGTGATACCAATCAACAGGATCAAGAGTATCACGGTACTTAGGATTAGTAGGATTCATTGGAGGGTCAGGATGTCTCATGTCATCTCCAGATGCATGCCAGCAGTTATAGCAGAAACCGCTGTAATCGTATCTGTTCATCGCGTCAATCATCATATCCTTGTCAGCTTCGTCGCTGGTCTGACGATCTGGAGGTCCCGGAGGACGAGTGCTGGGAAGTATTGTCGTGGCTCCCGGTGCATAGATGGGTGAAGTAACCCACCACCACCCCCAGGGAACGCCGAAATTCACGTCCCAGTATCCCATGGTAGCAGAGCCACAAGTTACATATCTATGCCAACGATTCCAATATCTATACCACCGATCTAAACCAGCTGGATCTACCCATTTTTGGGGATTACTGGCCACATATTCATACACATTCAATCCACCCCTGATGCCGATCGGATCTCTTTCGAGAAAACGCCCTAATGATGGATCATAGGTTCTATATCCAACGTGCACCAACCGCTCAGATATATAACCAGCGTTCATTCCTAGGTCAGAGTATTCCTCATATCCATATTCACCAACATACCCATAACGAATTCCCAATGATTCTTCAACCTTTTCACCAAATGCAGTATAGATGGCTTGTCCTTGCGGCTGACCAAGACCATCGGTCACCAATCTTGTCGTGCCTAGGTGGTCGGTGTGGAAATAGGTGATTGCTCCGGTCATCTCGTCGACTTCACCCAGTCCGGGTTCGTAGATTTTCGTCACGGTGACCACGCCCGATTCATCCACCGTGTAATCGGCGTAGGGGGTATCGCCGTCGTAGTCGGTCCAGACAGCGGAGGCGAAGTCGGGAGAGAGCGATTGCACATCCCACTGGCGGGTCAGATAGCGCGCCCGGCCCTGGCCGCGGAATTCCTGAATGTTCTCGATGGTCTCATTCAACACTTCGCCGGCTCCATCGGGGATCGGAACGGAGCAGTCGGTGAGGCCAGCAGCCCATCCGGTCCCAGGCCCGGATGTTCCGGGGAGTTCCCCGATTCACCCGGTGACCGGCCCGGTTGAACCGGGGATCGGCCCGGACCCCCGTTGACCTCCCCGGATCGTCCGGGGAACACAACGACTCCAACGGGGATCGGCCCGACTGAATCGGGGAGTCCCCCGACTCATCCGGGGAAACCAGCCTAACAATCGTAACTGTCTTTTTTGAAATAACTTCCATTAAAAACGGCCTGCTTGCGGGCGTTTCATCAAGAGCCTCCGGGCCCAGTATTAATGGGCATGAGAAACTTTCTTTCTCACTGGTACAATTACCGGGGGCAGGCCAATGCCACCCGTCACCCGTCAAGTACTTAGCAACTTGAATTTATTGATCAATGTTGACGCAGTAATGAAAAAAAGCGTTCTCAAATTCATGCACATCATACTTACATATTTGTGCAAATGTAGCATAATTCATTTTAGACTTATAAATTATATTATTTCGTATTTTTTGCCATAAACCGAGGTTGTCATTATTAATGTTTTGTTCTAAAAATACAGCAAGTAGAATGCACTGACAGTAAAATATTGTTGATTTGCGCAGAGGAAGAGAATGATACCCCTTGGTGGTTATTTTACATAATTCTTTAAAAGAAAATAGTTCTTTTGGATTTTCTATTTGCGTGATAATGCTCTTAGCCCATCTTAAATTACTGTCAGATTTTCGTAACCCAAACCTATCTTCAATCTGGCATGCGTAACCTTCTTCTAAACAAAATGGCAATCCACTTCCCCGCCAAGTTATATTAATTGCTGCGTGAGATAACTCATGAATTAGCGCGTTCAATAACGAACTACTCCGTGCCACAAAAACAATTATTGTTCTCAATGGCGAAAGCCAGTAAGCAGTACCGTTGGAATTTTTCAAAAAATTGATGTAATGGGGTATATTATTCATAGCTGCTGATTTGCCCCAAAAATAAACAGTAATTACGTGATCAACATTAGAACTAAGCCCAAATTCACTACGAACGTGTTTCCAAGCTGCAAACAATAGACTTTGATCCAACGAACGAACCATATCAATCTCTGCATCACTACAATTAATACACGTTAAACTGATTGACGAAATATCGCTTTGTAGATTTATGCAAAAATACTCTTTTCTTACAAAAGCATGAAAGTATCTACGGATGATCCAACTCGATATATACCAATTTGCTGTTTCTAATATATTCATATTTCAATAAATATATAATTTTACAGAAAAGCGCCCGGGCCTGGTGACCACGGCGGGCGATACAATGGCCAATAATCATCAGGGTTAAGTGGCGGCAATGGTCCTGGTGGCAAATCATCAGGAATAGATGGTCGAACAGGAGGGGGTTCTTCAAGATCACTCGGATCTGGTCCAGGACCTGGCATTCCAGGGAGAACTGGAGGAAGCTGTGGTTTGGGAGGGGGCAGTGGGACGTGGGGGAGTAGCGCCGGAATCAATCCTGGAAAAAGATAAAGCAGGTTAACGGCAATACCTGCTCCCGCAACACACATCATCCCTATATCGTTCTGTCTGCGCTCCTCTGGAGTCATCCTGTCTCTGCGTTGATAATAGCGTTCCCAACCTTCATCGTTCCATAAACCTGTTTGATCAGTGTAACTTATTGAATTACTGCTCACATACTCATACACATTCAGTCCGCCGAGGATGCCGATGGGGTCGCGTTCGAGGAAGCGGCCTGTGGCTGGGTCGTAGGTGCGGTGGCCGACGTGCTGAAGGCGAGACGTTAGCGGAGAGACGCTAGACGTTAGTTCAGAAAAAGATTCATAGCCATAGCTCCCCACATATTCGTAGCGGGTATCGAGCGAGTCGTCGATTTTCTCGCCGAACGCGGTGAAGGTAGCTTGTCCTTGCGGCTGGCCAAGGCTATCGGTCACCAATCTTGTCGTACCGAGGTGATCCGAATGCAGGTACGTCACTTCGCCGGTCAACTGATCAATCTGCCCCAGGCCCGGTTCGTAGATTTTCGTGACCGTCACACTTCCCAATTCATCGACCGTGTAATCAGCGTAGGGGGTATCGCCGTCGTAGTCGGTCCAGAGGGCCGAGTCGAAGTCGGGAGAGAGCGATTGCGTATCCCACTGACGGGCCAGGTAGCGCGCCCGGCCAGAACCTCGGAACTCCTGAATGTTCTCGATGGTCTCATTCAACACTTCACCGGCTCCATCGGTGGTCCAGGTTTTATCGGTGAGGTACTGTAATTCGCCCTGTTTATTATAGGCCAGCTCCGTCACCTGCCAATCCAGATCACCTGCCACCCGCCGGATCATCCGCGTCGGACTGCGTATAGAGGTTTTGTCCGCATTCCGGGCAACGTACACTTGTCTGCCGAAGATCGTATCCGCAGTTAGAACAACAGTTATTCGTGATACGGCATGCTGCAATCTGAAGTGTACGAGCCAGCAAATACATTAATGCAAGTGGCATGATATAGATAGTAAGTATGACTACCAGAATCATACTTGAAGAGCTATTCCAACTATATTCTACTGGCATAATTAATGCAGATAGATAAGTTGTAACAAGTAAGCAGGGCATGATGAAATAGATTGTCATGCTCCACTTTAATATTCTCCAAAATAAATAGCGACCTCCTATAATTCCTTGATGGCCGAGATCCTGCAGCTGATTGATTAAAGCTATACTCAAACCAAGAAAGACTATTTGGATTATACCCTGTGCCAATATTATGCGCATATCCTCAAACAAACATGTGACTGCATTCGTTATTAACAACATTGCAGTGACAATTTCAAACCATATCAAGAGGCTTCGAGTCATATTTATTAACAAATGGCTGCTTGCAAGAATAATAGCCCATCCTAACATGTCAGGAAAAATGTCCACTTGCACAACCGGAAACCCTTTGCTGTAGAATTCAAATTGAAAATCTACAATGATCAATATCCCTGCTACAGCCACCCATTTTAGAAATCTGCTAATTACGTGCAAAATCGATGCGCATCTGATTCGGTGGTCATGATAATCCATAGAGATCATCAACTTTATATCATACGATGCTGATGATGTCAGCGATCTGTATTATGGTGGTAATTCAAATTCAGGTTCCCAATCTTCATTAAACTGATCTACACCCGGAATGAACCGATAGCCAGGAGTATCTCCATACTCTTCATCACAGTCGCCAGGATTATACCAATACTGGGGATCGTCCGGATCAATTCTTGGGAACAAACCAAATAGTTTCCGAAAGAAAGTATCAGTACCAATCTCTACCTTTTGACCAATCTTGCAATTATATTGTGGATTGGTCCCAATTTGTAGATAGCAGTCTGTATAGACCGTATCGGAATATTCAGGCTCAATGGGATGATGGGGAATATAATCATCATAGCTGGGATATCTGCCCTCATGTTGCCATTTCGGTTCAGGACAACAGCCTCCAAAACCTTTGGGATCGATTAACATAGTGGCCATCGAACTGACATATTCATACACATTCAGCCCGCCGAGGATGCCGATGGGGTCGCGTTCGAGGAAACGGCCCAGGGCGGGATCGTAGGTGCGGTGGCCGACGTGTTGCAGACGAGTCGTCAGCGGGAAGTCGGAAGGGGTAAGTTCAGAGAAAGACTCATAACCATACGCCCCGACATACCCGTAACGCGTCTCCAGCGGATCGTCGATTTTTTCACCGAACGAAGTGTACACCGCGGTCTGGCTGACGGCGGCCTGCTGATCGCTAACGGCTCTCGTGGTGCCCAGATGGTCCGTATGGAAGTAAGTGATCTCGCCGGTCAGTTGATCCACCTCGCCCAGGCCCGGTTCAAAGATTTTCGTGACCGTCACACTTCCCAATTCATCCACCGTGTAATCGGCGTAGGGTTCATCGCCGTCGTAGTCGGTCCAGAGAGCGGAGTCGAAGTCGGGAGAGAGCGATTGCGTATCCCACGAGCGGGTCAGATAGCGAGCGCGTCCCTGGCCTCGGAACTCCTGAATGTTCTCGATGGTCTCGTTCAACACTTCGCCGGCTCCATCGGTGGTCCAGGTTTTGTCAGTGATATACTGCAGCTCGCCCTGTTTATTATAGGCCAGCTCCGTCACCTGCCAGTCGGGCGAACCCGCCGGCTTGCGGATCATCCGCGTCGGATTGCCCACCCCGGCTTTCATATTGGAATAGCGATATTCCACCTCCTCCGCCGGAACGCCATCCACCGTCACTTCGTAACTCATCAGCCGGTTGTTCTTGTGCTTATAAAACTCCGGATTCTCCAGATCGTAGTGATACACGGTTTCGCTGACCACTGCCGGCTGACCGCTGACGGCGGTCTTCGTCAGCCGGTTGCCGCCCTGATCATACGTATAGCTGTAATCATATTCGTGCGTCCCTGTCCGCACTTCGCCGGTCAGCCGGCCTCGATTGTCATATTCATAGTCGATCATCGCCACTGTGCCCAGATCATCACTCTCCGCCACCAGGTCGATCAGCCCACGATCGTCATAGACATACTCCAGCCCCAGCAGTACCGGCCCGGTTGAAGATTGTTTGTGGGTAATCGTGTGCAACTGCTCATTATCGTAATAAGTATAAACCGTCTGAGTACCGTTGCCGTAGGTCACGCTCTGCAGCTGTCCAGCCGTCGTGTAGGTGTAATCCGCCGACAGCGTCCCCACCGGGCTGTGACGTTCGACATGGGTCACCCGGCCGGCCAGATCGGTCTCGATCCGGGTAAGCTGCCCGTCCGGACCGGTCCGCTCGAAAACGCCGGTGGTCCAGTCGGGCGTGTAGGTATAGCCGCGTACGACCGGAGTACCACTCGCCTGCCAGGTCGCCTCCTGCGAACTCTGGCTCGTGCTCCGCAACCGGCCCAGTTCGTCGTAAATCTGATCCAGCGTCACCTCGCCGTTCTCGCCGGTATAACTATCCTCCCGACCGCCCGTGGCATTGAGCAGGCGCCCCATCGGGTCATAGCTGGCTTCGCCCTCACCGCTCAACTCCCCGAACTGGGTATAGGCCGGCCAGGGATCGCTGCTGATAAAGCGCTCGCCGCCGCCATCAAAACCCAATCCCCGGCCACCCGATCCACCCCGCGGACCTTCTTCGATCAAGGTACAGGCACAGGTGCACATCATACAGTTGGAACGGGCATACCAGCCGTTGAGAAAATAACGCGACCGACCAGCACAACCGTGACAGCAGATGGTCAGATTACGGCTGGCCACCTGCCGACCGCCGTTACCCGACCGGCCATCCTCGCTCAGCAATCCCAACGTCCGTTCGCTGCTCAGGAGCCGGCTCGCCTGATCGAATTCGTAAGATTCGACCACCACCTTCCAACCTTCTCCAACGATGTCGATAGCCCCTTCCAACAGGGTCATCGGCTGGCCGGTGGCATCATATTCATAAAGCGTGGTGACACTGTTGGGATCGGTGACGCTGCGCAGCAGGCCATCCCACGAGGTGGTATCGTCGTAGTATTGCAAAGCCACCAGCCCCGGATCACCGCCCGGCTGGGCCGGCGGCAGGGTGACCGTGGTGACCGCCGTGGGATCGATGGCGGGCACTTCATAGTACATTACAGTCGAGTTACCGTCCGCGTCGGTCACCGAGTGTAGATTGTTGAGGGTGTCGTAGGTGTAGACCACATCCGGCGTGGTTCCGACCGGGTCGGTGACGCTCAGCAGGTTGCCGCGGCCGTCATAAGTATAGCTCCACATCTTATTCAGCGGGTTCCAGGAGTAGATCACGTTGTTGTCGGCATCATACTGCACGCGCTGCGCCTGGCCGTAGGGATTGGCTGCCTTGTAGAGCTTGCGGGCCGAGTTGCCCTGAAAATAATAAACCCACTGGCTGTTGCGCCGGTCGGTATAGATGGTGGTGTTGCTGGGCAGCGGGAGCACCGGCGTGGTGCCCCAGGGATCGACCATAACGATGCCGTTGTACTGGAACTTCTGGGTCTGGCCGGCGTAGGGGGCCGGGTCCAGCACCTTCTTGCACCGCCCGCTGGAATCATACTGGTATTCGAAGGCGTCGCCATTTTTGTCCGCCAGGAAGCGGATGCGGCTGGCGGTATCATACAGTGTCACGTCGATGTGATGGGCCATCGGGTCGGTGACCTGATTCAGCCGGCCATTGGCATCGTAGCCGAAACTCCAGCGGCGATTGACCGGAACCTGATCTTCATCTTCCGTCTCAAACCCCTCTTCTACGTAATCCAGCCGATCGCCGGCGTCGTAGTGGAAATTCAGAACCCGTCCCGGAGCATCGGTGATGGAGCTGATGCGGAAATCATGCTGACTGTCGCGCTGCAGGGTGACGGCGTTACCCGCCGCATCCGCCAGGCTCACGAGCCGCCCGGCGGAGTCAAAGAGGGTCACGGATTGATCGGTGAAGGTGACCCTCCAGTTGGAACCGTCCGGAGCAAGCTGCATGTGGAAACCGGCTTCGGCGTCCCAAACGCCGGCCGACTCGGTGAACTTCACGGCTGCTCCATCGTCGCCGATCAGCCTGATCTGCGTGGCACTGTCGAACTGCAGATGGGTGCTGTAGCTGTGTCGCCACAGTCCGTCCGCCGAATTGTGGAAAAAGGCGAAGCTGACCCCCGGCCCGCGCCCGCTCCAGGCCAATCCTTCCAGCGGCAGCACGGTGAGCAGGTTGCCGTTGTCCAGATTGACCGACGAATAGGTCGCGACTCCGATTTCGCCCTGCCACGGACGCGCCGAACCGGGTTGCGGCAACGGGACGCCGCCGGCGGCGATGTAATGTTCCCATTCGACCGGCGAGTAGGGCTGCAGTTCGAGGTCATTATGAATCGTGGTTAGTTCCATCGGCGGCGGCAACGGCTCCTCCGCCAGCGCCAACGGAATCGCCACGGCACTGTACAGGGCACACAGTACCAGGCTGACCATGAGCATTGTTGCTGCTGTTCCTATTTGCCGCTGGTTGGGTTGACCGTGTTTCATCGCTGCGCTCCGGAAAGGTTGAGGTATGCACTTTTCTAATGGGGATCATCCTGATTTAACCCACCTTGTTCCGGAAGGTCAATCAGCAAGACCAAACCCAGCATGACGAGGAATACAAGCGGAGTAGTTAAAATGAACGAGCGCGACCCATCGTAGAAGGCCATTGCATGCTGGTATCGACCTGATGTACATGCCGACGTCGACTCGCTTTACTGCAAATTCCCCGAAGGATGAAGGCTGGGAGAAGACCACATTCCTGACGCTCCGAACCCGCTTGGTTAATTTTTTGTAAACATGTAAAAATCAGCGAGTGGTCCGCTGACTGACTCCCCAGCCGGCGTGAAACAGCAAGCCATATTCACGGACAAACGCTCATTGAATGAACATCGTCCGAGCCTGCTTACGAAAAAAACACAAGCAGGCTACCCCGCGACTGAAAATGCGCTAATAGTGGCGGAGCATTTTGCCCGTAAGCCTATTCGGCAGCGCGACTGGCCAGATAGCGATCCATGGAAATCAGCCCCGGGCCATGCTCACCGGCGATCTTCAGCAGGTTGAGAATTTTGCCGGCCTGTTCTTCTTCCTCGACCTGCTCCGTGACGAACCATTGCAGAAAAGCCTGGGTCGCATGATCCTTGAGGCTGATGGCCAGATCAACCAGCTGGTGAATGCACTTGGAAATATGCTGCTCGTGATGAAGCACCTGTTCAAAGATCACTTTATTGGAATCATATTTGGCCTTGGGTTCAGCCAAAGCACCGATGACGGCCCGGCTGCCCTGTTGGGAGATATAGTCCGTAATCTTCAAGGCGTGATCGCGCTCTTCCGTCGCCTGGACACGCAGCCAGTGGGCAAAACCATCCAGGCCCACGTTGGCATAGTGCATAGCCATATCGAGATAGAGATTGGAGGAATACATTTCCTCAGCCACCTGCTGGTTCAGTTGTTTTTCCATTTTGGGATCAAGCATCTTCGGTCTCCTGTTAACAGGCGCTGCGGGTGACGGCGCCGGATGGTGCTGGATATCAACGCGTGGCGGACATAACGTAGTCGCCGAATGACCCGGTATTGTAGCAGAAAGTTTATGATTTATTGAGCGGGATGAGAAGGCTCAACGCTGCTCGCGTTGATAGGCCTGGTCCAGTAAGTCTACCGGGTGGACGATTGAGAGTGATTCTCGCCGCAGGGCTGCTTGTTGTCGCAGATGGAGGATGCAGCCGGCGTTGGCGACGGCCATAATCTGAGAGCCGGTCTCAGCGCTGTGGTCCAGCTTTCTCCGGGCCAGCTGACCGGCCATTTCCGGTTGAGTGAGATTGTAGGTACCCGCCGCCCCGCAACACCAGTCTGCTTCCACCATTTCAGTGAGTTGCAGGCCGGGGATGGATTGCAGAAGCTGTCGCGGTGCGGAGCGAATTTTCTGGCCATGAGCCAGATGACAGGCTTCGTGATAGGTAACCCGTTGCGGGTGGGAATGCTGAGGCGGATCGAGCGGCAAGGCGGCGAGAAATTCGTTGATATCGCGTACCTTGGCAACGAACTGTTGCGCCAGATCAGCCCAGTGCGGGTCGTCATGCAACAGCATTGCATAATCCTTCAGCATTACACCGCATCCAGCCACGTTGGTGACGATGGCATCGATGAACGGCAGCATTGGTGCAAAGGCGCGCAGGTTGTCGCGGGCGAATGAACGGGCCTGTTCGGCATGGCCGGCGTGATAGTGAATCGCCCCACAGCAACCCTGGTTACGAGGCGTGTGGACCGAACACTGGTTGCGCAACAGCACGCGATGAGTGGCGCGGTTGGTCGCTCCGAGAATCGACTCGCTCACACATCCGAGAAAGAGTGCGACCGTTCGACGGGGCGGGCTGATCGCGGGCCGAGCCACTTCTTCGATCGGTGTCAATCGGCGGGGTTCGCCGCGCAGGATATCGGCGAAATAGAACTGCGCCTGTTGAGCAGCCAGTAATTTGCTGCGCTGCAAACGGCGAAACAGGCCCAGTCGATCAAACATCCGCACCAGAGATAATAGCCACCGTGTTCGTCGCCGATAGGGAAAAACCTGCTGGACCAATCGGGCGATGAGTCGCTGCCGCCAGCCGGAATGGCGTTTTTGCCGGCCGGCAGGTGACAGGCGATAGTGTTCGATCATCGATCCATAGGGCACACCGGATGGGCAGACGGTTTCGCAGGCCCGGCAATCCAGACAGAGATCGAGATGTTGCTGAACGCGCGCCGAAGTTTCGAGGCGGCCGTTGGCGAGGGCTTGCATCAGGTAAATGCGACCACGCGGCGAATCATTTTCGTCCAGGTTCACTGCATAAGTCGGGCAATGCGGCAGACACAAACCGCAGTGCACACAATGTGTGGCGTAATCGAAGGAGGGCAGTGATGAAGCCGGCTGCATCATGTGCCGCCGTTATAAAATAGATGTTCTGATTTGGCAAAATTACGGTTCAAGGACTTCTCGGGCCGAGGAATCCAGGCCACGGCAGCAGGCTGCGTGGATCGAACTGGCATTTAATGGCCCGCATCCAGCGGGTAGAACCATCCGCCGGTCCCCAGCGATCGATCGGGGAATCCGCTGACTGCGCATAGAAGCGGACATGACCGGCTTCACCCGCCAGGTTGCGTAACTCCATGACGGCAGTGGAATCGAGACCGTGTTCGCAGCGTCCCCGGATTAAAGCGCTGCCGATGTGTGCCATGGCCGCCACACCCAGTTGTGAGCAGCGCTCCAGAAACCGCTCGTTCTGATTGGACAACACCAGGGCGTCAAACAACAGCGGGGCGGTCAATGACGACCAGTTCAGTAAATGCTGATGTACCTCGAGGGATTCTGTGGCATCAAATATACGGATCGGCCGCTCGATGTACTGCGGCAGTTGCTCCAACTGCCATTGCACCGCCTCGCGCGTGTCCTCATAACCGACGAAGAGCAGAAATTCCGCGTTGTCCACCGGGTGATGGAGTTGCTGTGCGGCGAGCGGATTAGCCAATTCCAGGAGCGCCGGTCGTGTGGTGCCACGGCGAAGCCGGCTGATGATCTGGGCTGCGTCGTCGGCATTGTGGCCGGTAATCACCGCCAGGCGGAAATCTTCCGACAGGGGTTTGAGTCGCAGAGTGACCTCCACCAGAATACCCAGACTTCCGAAACTGCCTACCAGCAATTTATGCAGATCGTAACCGGCGACATTTTTTACCGTTTTTGCACCGGCCTTGATCATCGACCCATCAGCCAGTACCAGTGTGGCCCCGAGCAGATAATCGGTGAGGGTACCGTGTCGCAACCGGCGCGGGCCATTCAGATTAGCTGACACCATGCCGCCGACCGTCACCTGTTCAGGATTGGCCAGATCGATCGGCAGCTCCTGATGGTGCGGTTCGACGCGATCAGATAACTCCGCCAGGGTAACACCGCTCTCCAGTGTAACCGTCAGATCTTCCGGCGTGTGCTGGATGATGCGATTCAGCCGATTGAACAGCAGAGCGATCCAGGGCCGATCGTCGGGCAGGTAAAGCAATTCCAGTGTGGGGAGATTCCCTCCCAGGGGAATGATGGTTACCAGGCCATCCAGGCAAAGCCTGACCAGCTCCACCACCTCCGCCGCCGATTGCGGCTGCACCGCCAGCCAGGGGGCAGCGTTGCGAAATCGACTGGTGATGCTTTCGGTCGACACCAGCCGAGCTGCCAACTGTCGTTCAATCGCCGCCCTGAGCCTGGGGAGATTCATCATGTAGGTACGCTCTCCGGAATGGGTGCTTGTTCGGAGGGCGAGCGGTCAGCCCTGTTGTCTGCCGTGGTGGTGACTGCTGCGTTCATCGATGATGAAAATATTTTGTTGGGGTTAGCGAGGTGATGCGGATCAAATAGATCGCGTAAGCGCTGTTGAGCGGCGAGGTCGGCATCGTTGAACATCAGCGGCAGGTGGCGGATTTTTTCGATGCCCACTCCATGTTCACCGGTGATGGATCCGCCCAGTCGCACGCACTCCGCCAGGATTTCATCACCGGCTTGCTGCACCCGGGCGACCTGCTGCGGATCGGAGCCGTCAAAAAGAAAGTTGGGATGGATATTACCATCACCAGCGTGAAAATTATTGGCTATGGGGAGGTCATACTTGCGACTGATACCGCGGATGAAGCGCAGAATGTGAGGCAGTTGCGAACGAGGTACAACGCCATCTTCGACCAGCACGGTAGGGGCTGATCGCCCCAGGGCCCCAAAGGCACTTTTCCGAGCTTTCCAGAGCAGCATCCGCTTTTGCGGGTCGCTGGCCAGATCGAGGCTGCGAGCACAACGGGCGCGACAGTGTTCCAGCACCTGCTGTAATAATCGATCAATCCCCGCCTCCAGTCCATCCAGTTCGATGATCAGCACCGCTTCGGCGTCGGTGGGTAACCCATAATGGTAGGCCTGTTCCACCAGCCGGATCACCGCCTGATCCATCATTTCCAGTGCGGCGGGGATGATGCCGGCAGCGATGATATCAGTGACCGTCTGCGTCGCATCATCGAGCCGATCGAAGACCGCCAGGACCGTGCGCACCGTGCTGGGCAGGCGCGTCAGTTTGACGATGGCTTCAGTGACCAGCCCCAGCGTTCCTTCACTGCCGACAAAAATCCGGGTGAGATCTACACCGGTGGCGAAGGGGGCTTTATTGCCCACACGCAAGATCTCGCCATCAGGCAATACCACGGTCAAGCCGAGGATGTGATTGCTGGTGACACCATATTTGAGCGTGTGCGGGCCGCCGGCGTTGTTGGCGATGTTACCGCCGATGGTACAGGTGGTCTGGCTGGAGGGGTCCGGTGCGTAATGATAGCCGTGACCGGCGACCACACTACTGATGCTCTGCGAGATGACGCCGGCTTCAACTGCGGCGCATTCTTGGTCAAGGTCGATTTCAAGAATGCGATTCATCCGCACCGTCGATATGCAGACCGCATCATCCGGACAGAGACAACCGCCAGCCAGTGATGTTCCCGAACCACGCGGCACGATCGGAATTTTTTCGCGATAGAGTCGTTGGATCAACTGGGCGGCAACTTCTGTTGAAGTTGGAAAGATCACCAACTGGGGTAATGACCGAGCCAAGGGGTAGGCATCGCTTTCGTAGACCAGTAGTTCATCACGATGGTGCAGAACATGACGTGCCCCGCAGATCGTACGGAATTCGCGGATGAGGCTGGAAGAGATAGCCATGACGATACCTCAGGTGACCATTAATATATCGACATCTCCTTCTGAGGGGGTACTGGGAACCCCCATTTTGCTGCTGGATTGAATTATCCCATTGCGGATCAAGCAGTTGACAGGTCTGTTGGGCTGGCCTTATAAACAATGGTTCGAAAAGTCCAGTCGTCGGCTGGACGACTCGAGCGACGGTCAGCATTCCGCTCTGATAGTGTAAGATATTGAAATCAAACAATTTATGCTCAGAGACCCTTTGTCGGGAGACGCGATCATGAAGCAGGCGGTACGTTTGGGAGCCAACCCTTGGTCCACACTTCGATCTTCGATGGCTCTGTTTTTGGGGGGGGTGCTGCTGTTTACAACCGGCTGTCCGGACCAATCGGGCAACGACAACAACACCAATGACAATACACCTGTCAGCGGAGCCCCGGTGGTGAACATCCTGGCACCGAGCTCCGATCGGGATCTGCCTGCCGGACAGTCGATCAGCATGACTTATCAGATCGATAATTCGCCTTCGACGGCGGTCGCGTTTTTCGACATCGATACCGATGATACCAACGGTAATGAAACTATTTTTGATGATACCCTGAGCGGGGGTGGTCAATTGACCACGACGCTGAACACCGGTTCGTTGGCGATCGGTGATTATTACCTGGGAATCAAGGCCACCAATAGTCTGGGTAGTGATGTTGCTTATGCCCAGAACAGTGCCGGCCAGGCCATTGTCTTGACAGTGGATGGTCTGCCTGTGCCCCAGATGACTTTCCCTTCGCTGGATATTGAAGTATTACTCGGCAGTACTCTGAATGTGCAATTCAGTTGTAATGATCCGGAAAACGAGGTGAGCTGGCAGCTGTTCAGCGATAACAATGCACTGATCGATGGTTCGGAAGTGACCATCGGTACGGGCAGCGGTAATACGGATGCGGGATCAACCGTTACCACCGTTACCTGGATCACCACATCGGGCACTTCGTTGGGTACTTATAATTTCGGCGTCACCTGCACGGATTCTGCAGGCAGCGTGGTTTCGGATTATGCTTCCGGAGCGGTGGCGGTGGTTAACCAGCTTTCCGCACCCACGATTCAAGTCACGCAACCAGAGGATGATGTATTTGTCTTCTCCGGCGGCACGGATATCACCATTGAATTTGAAGCCAGTGATCCGGATGCCGAAGACACCAGCATCACGGTCTTTCTCGATGACGACAATACCTTCGAACAGGATGATGGAGAAATTCAACTGGCGGTCGGCCTGCCGCCCGATGCCACTACCGTGACCATTGACTCGGGCAGTATTCCCAACAGTCCGGAAGGCGGCTACTACGTCGGCGCCTTCATCGAGCAGGGTGGTCAGCAGAATTACGATTATGCCCCCGGGCAGTTGACGGTTTCCGGTGTAGGGGATTTGACGATCAGCGATCCGACGGAACAGGTGACGGTCACTCCGGGTACCGATGTCACGATTCGCTGGAGCACCAACGTCCCGACCGGATCGGGCTTGATCGACCTGGCGGTGTTCAGCTCCGATTCGGATGGCAACAAGGGGGCGGCTTTTGGCGATCCGGACGATCTGTTCGGCGATGGTACGGATCTGACGATCACTCCGAAACAGGCGACGCTTGATACCTCATCCCTGACCAGCGGATTTTTCGTGGTGGAAGCCACCTTGACGCCGGTGGATGAGGATGGCGATCCCATTCCCGGACAGGATCCCAGCACGGCTTTATCGGCGCCGATTCGTGTGACCACGCTGCCCAATATTTTCTGGGTCAAGAGCATCGAGGATGAAGACGGTCTGGCCCACTTTGATGGTGTGGTCTTTACCGGCTTCCAGTTTGAAGATAACGCCGGTACGGATCTGCTCGGTGCCGGGAATCTGGACGGGCTGCTCGGTGATGATTTCATCATCGGTTCGCGTTTTGCCAAGCCGGTTTACAGTAACCCGAATGGTATTGGTATAGGCGAAGCCTATCTGGTTTATTCCAGTGATAAGATCAACCGGGCCAATCGACGGTTTGATCTGAACAGCGTCGGTCTGGACCTGCAGGGCGGCGATGATCCCAATGCCAATCGTCTGCCGGGTATGCTCTTTTTCGGTATACGCTATAACCCGACGAGTGAAGATATCAACGACAACGACAAGCTGGACGGCAAGAGCGGGACCGGTACTCCGATCAATGACGGCTGCTTTACGGAGGATGCCGACGGTGACAGCCGGCTGGATCGTTACGATGAAGACCTGAACGGTAACGGCACGTTGCAGACCTATGAAGATCGAGACCTGGATGGTCATCTGGATATCGATGAAGATGGCAAACTCTGGCCGGACAAGAACTGCAATAAGATTGCCGACACTCCGCTGCCCACCACACCGTTTGAAGTGGACGAATACATCAACGGCTACCTTGATAACGAATTGGTGGAAGACCGCGACGGTGATGGCGTTCTGGATACGGAAGGTGATGATACCCACGGTCTGACGACGCTGGGTCTCCTGCCGGATATGGACGGGGACAGCTTGCTGGAACTGGCCTTCGGTTTCCGTGATACGGATTCAGAGAAACCCAATCGGCCGGATGATCATGTGGAACCCTCCAATTTCGGCCGTATGGTTCAGCACAATCAATTCAAGCGCGGCGGAGTGGTGGTCATCCCCTCCAAGGATGAACGAACGATCCAGGATTCCACGGTGGCAGGTCGCTTCAATAATGAGCGGGTCATCGAACTGGATCGCGCCGGCCAGGAGTTTGTCGGCAGCACCGATGGGTTCACTCTGCCGGTGACCGGTGTGGTAGGTAATGTGCCCCCAGGCCGGCCGACCAACGGTTTGGATCCATTTCCACTGGTAGCTGATGCCTCGGCGGTTACAGAGACGGATAACACCTGCGATCCCACTACTCAGGCCAGCATCGCCATCGTAAATGGTACCTGGACGACGGCAATTTCGCAGGTTACCTACACCGTTACGATTACGCAGGATATGGAGCAGGAAGCAACAACCTATGTTACGCGGGTGATTCCCGGAACAACGACGCTCAATTGTGTGGATTGTGAAGATGCCGATGCAGTAGATGTTGAACTGGACAGTATCAAGTTGATCGATCCGGATACGGGTGCGCAACTGGGCACTATTCCCATACCCAGCGGGTCGGGTGGTGATCCCAATAGTGTCAGTATTGATTGTACCGAATCGGTCGTATATGCACTGCTGGGCCCCAACAGTCTGGGGGTTTATGACTCAATACTTTCCTGCAGCGGTGCAGATGGGGCTCCGGATAATTGCGACATTGATGCACTCGGATCGACGTATGGCTGCGACGTGGTGCAGGCCATTGATCTCGAAGCCGACCTGGATAGCTGCCCGGATGTAATGGTAGGACCGTTTTTCGGTTTCAGCTATTACGGCATGACTGGCGATGAAGACGCCACCCTGGACTTCGAATCTCCGCAATATCCACTGGCCTATGATGAAGTGCTTTCCAACCCGGATATCCGAGCCGAGGAATTTGCCGACCTGGTGGCACCTGGTTGCAATAATTGCGGACGTGTGCTGCTCGATGCAGGTCCAGTGAGTAATATTCTGGGTGATCCACCCTTTGATCAGATTGCTTCGGGCTTTTACCCGGGCGGACCGATTGTGTCCGGTCCAGTGGGTGCCCGTATCCTGGGTGAAGCCGCCGGTGATCATTTCGGAACGTCCATTTCCTTTACGGATGATCCGGAAGAAGGAGCGATCTCCTTCGTTTCTTCGCCGATGCGCAGCCCCAGTGACCGGACGAACGCTGGTGCGGTTTACCAGTGGCAGATGCGCAAGTACTGGCTGTCGCCTCTGGATGCCGACGGGGCGGAAGAACTCGATAATGATGGTTATGCCATCATTGAAGATGCCGGTGGTGTTCCCAAACCGCATCAGTATCTGATGAAGGATCTGGGCTTCAGCACGCCGGAACTGGTGTTGAATGAAGTGGAAGCATCGCTCTATCAGGCGGATGCATACATCGGAGCCGATGCCAGCGATATGCTGGGTGCCGATGTGGTGGGTATCAGCGACTTCAATGGTGACGGCAAAAGCGACGTGGTGATGGGTGCTCCGGGCGCGGATGGAGCCAACAATGCGGTGGCTGGCTCCGGTGCGGTTTACATCATCTATCGCCGGACCCTCAGCCTGGAAGGTGAACTGATTGACCTGACCGACATCGCCCGCGATCCGGAAAGCGATCCGGAACGTTTGACTGGTATGCTGATTAATGGTGACAGCGGCGATCAGATGGGCGAGGTGCTGGCGGGCAATTGTGATATGAATGACGATGGTGCCGATGATGTCGTCATCGGTATTCCCCACGCCGACAGCGATCGCGGCGAAGTGGTGATCGTGCTGGGCAGCAATAATCCTGATGCTGATTATCTACCCAGCCCGACGGAAGGATATTCGATCGATGCCTTGGTGACGCTGGGCAAAGCCATTCGCATTCAGGGAGTGTCATCCGGTGATATGGCTGGTTTCAACGTAGTCTGCGATGGTGATTTCACCGGCGACGGTGAAAAGGATCTGGTGATATCGACACCAGTAGCTACGCCCAAGTATGATTCCAATGGCGATGATGTTCTGGATGCCGCCGGTCTGGATCTGGATCGTGACGGAGTCAATGACGGCACGTTGACCAACCCGACCCAGGCGGGGCTGATTTATGTGATCACCAACACGAAGGACCTAAGCGGTGTGCTCAGCCTCAACCAGATGGGAGCGGCTTTGCAGGGCTTCATCTTCGTAGGTGGGGCGGGAACTTCCAACCCCTCCAGCAAGAAAGGGGATCAACTGGGTGGTGGCGTGGAAACCAAGCGCTCGACCCGGTCCAAGGGTCTGGCTTATGCCGGTGATATCGATGGTGATGACAAGGATGAATTGTTGATCAGTTCAATTTTTGCCGATCCCAACAGCAAGACCAACGCCGGTGAAATTTATCTGGTCTTTGGTTTCGACGAAGAAGATGCCAGCGCAATATTGAGTGAATAACTGAGCGTCAGTCAAAAGGTGACCAACAGCCGATCAGCGTAACAGTTGATCGGCTTTTTTATTGGGATCTTTCCGTCGATAGGGTACGGGTGTTTATTCTGCCGCTGAAACTCTATAATAGTGCGACAGTTTTCATTGAGCAGTTGTCCAGATCATAGATGAGGAGCAGCCCTTGTCCGGGATGGAAATATTAGGCCGGGTGCTGAAAGTTTTTTTCGGCTCGCGAAATGAGCGTTTGCTGCGCAATTATCAGCGCCTGGTCGCTCAGGTCGAGCAACTGGAGCAGCGTTGCCGGGAATTGAGCGATGCGGAGCTGCAGGCCAGCACCCCGCGCCTGCGCGAACGGTTTGCACAGGGGGCCACGGTGGAGGAAATCCTGCCTGAGGCTTTTGCGCTGCTGCGGGAAGCATCCCGCCGGGCCCAGAATCATCGCCACTTCAACTGCCAGTTGATCGGCGGCCTGGTGCTGTTCAAATCCAATATCGCCGAAATGAAAACCGGCGAAGGCAAGACCATCGTCTGCCATCTGCCCAGCTACCTGAAGGTGCTGCAGGGTTTGAAGGTCCATATCGTCACGGTGAACGATTATCTCGTTAAACGCGACGCGGAATTCGCGCAGCCGATCTTCGAACGGCTGGGGGTGACGGTCGGATTTATACAGGCTCATCTCGATTCCGGCGGGGCGGAAGGCGTGCGCCGGGTATCCTACAGTTGTGACATTACTTACGGGACCAACAGCGAATTCGGCTTTGACTATCTGCGCGACAACATGAAGCACCGACTGGAAGACCAGGTACAAGGCCGGCTGGATTACGTGATCGTCGATGAAGTCGACTCGATCCTGGTCGATGAAGCCCGCACGCCGTTGATCATCTCCGGACCGGCCCACGATGATGTCACGCGCTATAAATGGGCCGACCAGTTGGCTCGGATGCTGGTGAGCAAGCAGCAGCAGGCGGATGGTGAGACGGCTCGACAGTTAAGCGAATGGGGTGCGAATCCGCCCAAAGAGTTGCTGCAGAATCCGCGATTTGAGGGGGCTGTAGCGCGCTTCAAGGTGGACCCCACCATGCTGACCGAGGAAGAGGCGGAGGCCATCGGACATAAACAGTTTTATGTCGTTCAGCGCGAACGCAAAGCGGTACAGGTGACTCACGACGGTATCGAGGCAGCCCAGAACGAAGCCAAAATCGGCAGTTTTTTCAGCGGTGAAAATATGGATCGCCCGCACCTGATCGAGCAGGCGGTGCGGGCCCGCGTGGTGTATGAACGCGATAAAGAATATGTGGTACAGAACGGTGAGGTGATCATTGTAGATGAATTCACCGGGCGGTTGATGCATGGCCGGCAATGGTCGGACGGTTTGCATCAGGCGGTGGAAGCCAAGGAAGGCGTGCGCGTCAAGGAAGAATCGCAGACCATGGCGACCATTACCATCCAGAACTATTTCAAGCTCTACCAGCAGATCGCCGGTATGACCGGTACGGCGATGACCGAGAGCGAAGAGTTCATGAAAATCTACAAGCTGGAAGTGGTGGAAATACCGACCAATCGGCCGATCAACCGCGTCGATCATAACGATAAAATCTACAGCACGTTCAAAACGAAGTATGACGCCATCGTGGAGGAGATCAACGCTTATCATCGCTACGGCCGGCCGGTCGATCCCTTTCTGCTGGAACCGCTGCTGAACGCCCTGCTCAAGGTGCGTAACCTGAATGCTGCGGATAAGACCCGGCTGGAGCAGGCGCTGGCGAAATTTAAAGAGACGGAGCAGATAGCCCCTGAGTTGATCGAGGTGATGACGGAGGCCTATGACCAGGCCATGGGTAACCTGGTACGCGGCCGGCCGGTGCTGGTCGGCACCACCAGCGTGGAAAATTCTGAAAAACTTTCCAATCTGTTATCCCAGCGTTATGGCATCGAACACGAAGTGCTCAATGCCAAGTTTCATGCCCGTGAAGCGGAGATTGTCGCCAAAGCCGGTCACACCCACGCTGTGGAACATGGTGATCGCGGTTCGCGCGGCAATGTGACTATCGCCACCAACATGGCTGGTCGTGGTACGGATATCAAACTCTCCCTGGAGGTGGTCAACCCCGGCTGTAAAGTGCCGAATGACTCCGCCGCCAGCGTGCTTTACCCAGTAGGGACCACCAAATGCTGCATCCGCTGTAGCGAGTATGACCCGGCAACCCATTGCCAGCATTGCTTCAAGCCGAAGCTCGATCCGCGTTTTCCCGAAATCGGCCGACAGGTTTGCAGCCTGAATCCGCCCTGTGGTCTGCACATCATCGGCACGGAGCGCCACGAAGCCCGGCGCATCGATAACCAGTTGCGCGGCCGTGCCGGGCGACAGGGTGATCCGGGTTCCAGCCGGTTCTTTCTCTCGCTGGATGATGATCTGCTCAAGCTCTTCATGCCCGACTGGATGCTCAAGATGATGGACAAATGGGGTCTCGCCGGTGGGATGAGCCTCGAACATCGTCAGATCAGCAAGGGTATTGAACGGGCCCAACGCAAGGTCGAGGAACGCAATTTCAACATTCGCAAAAATCTGCTGGAATGGGACGAACCGCTCAATTATCAGCGGAAGGCATTTTATGCACTTCGCCAGCGGGTGCTGCGACGGCAGGAGATTGAGCAGACGCTGTGGCAGATGGTGGAGGAGTCTATAGTCCGCGCGGTCCGGCGCTATCTCGATCCGCAATATCCGGCGGAATGCATCGCCGAATGGGTGCGCAGCAAACTGGATATCGCCATCGCTCCGGAGAAGCTGACCAGCGAGGAAGTGGATCGGCTGGAAGAGACCATCCGCCGAGTAGCCAATAGCGAAATGCGCGAAGCGCTGCAGACCAGTCTGTCGGAGTATCTCGATCCCGATACGCCGGAAGCGGAGTGGGATCTGGCGGGCCTGTCGCACTGGGCGGCGCGGAGCTGTAACGTACAGCTCTCGCAGAACCAGTTGCGCAAAATGGACCGCGACCAGATTGAAGAAGCGATTCTCGAGGGCGCGGAGAAGCACATTGAGCATGTGGATCTGACCGGTGTGGCGGTTTATCTCGACCCGGTCCATGGACGGAATGCCCTGGCGGAGTGGGCCCGCGGCAAGTTCGGGATGGAAGTGAAACTCTCGGACCTGACGGATCTGGAGGAAGCGGCCGCCACGGAACTGCTCATCGAACGGGCCCGGACGATCTATCGCCAGCGCGAGATCGATTATCCGGTGGAAAATATCATGCAACGGGCGCTCAATCAGGGCGGGCCGGAAAACGCCTACGCCGCCCAACTGCTCACCGCCTGGATCAACGGCAAGTATCAACTCGACTGGAGTGTCGAGCAGGTGCAGCAGAAATCCCCCAAAGAGCTGTTCGATGAACTCCGCCAGCTGAACCAGTCCTACCTGACGAACGGCCGGATGGAAAGTGAAATCACGCAGGCGCTGTCCCGGCATCAGGGGGAGGAGCTGAAAACCTGGGCCAGAAAACGCTTCGGTCCGACTTATCGCGACGAACTCATTAACGGTGAAGATACCCCAGCCGCGCTGCGGCAGATGGGGCGCGAACTGCTACGCTGGGAATTGACCAGTCTCGAACAATATGTGCTGCTGCGCACTTATGACATGGTCTGGAAGGATCATCTGTTAGAGATGGATCATCTGAAGTCGGCGATTCAGCAGCGCCCGCTGGGCGGTGATCAGACCCACCCGCAGAGCCAGTTCGCTATCGAGGGCAAGGAACTTTTTGATCAGATGTGGGATCGGGTCCGTGAACATGTTACCGATCGCATCTTTAAAGTCCGCTTGGCTGCGGGAGATGGTGAAGGTGGTGAGGGTGGTATTGGCCGACCGAGCGGTGGCCCTCGCCCCTTAAATTATCAACATCTGGAAGCAACGGGTGCAGGCTTCGCCACCGCTGCCGGTGATCAGGAAGCGGCCATGCGCGCCCAGGGTCAGCAGAAGGTGGAAACCATCCGCCGGGAAGAACCGAAAGTGGGTCGCAATGATCCCTGTCCCTGCGGCAGCGGGAAAAAATATAAGCAATGCCACGGAAGAAGTGGTTAATTAGCAGTTGTTAGTTGTTATTGATCTTTGAGTAGTTAATGTAATTCGGAAACTAATGAACCGCGTGGCTTCAGCCCGCGCGACGCCTATTCACTATGATAAGTTGATTACTGGATTATCCCAAGGATTTTTATGGATATCTTTCGCAAAAAGCAGGTTGAGAAACTGGAGCGTGATCGGGAGATCAAAGCCGGATTACCGGGTGAAGATGAAGAACCGCTGCCTGAACCGGTGGCACCCATACAATCTGATAAGAAAACGCAGCGCAATGATCCCTGTCCCTGCGGCAGCGGGAAGAAATATAAGAAATGTTGCGGAGGCAGTGGTTAGCGATCAGCAACTGGCGGTTAGCGGAGAGTATTCATTTTTTTCAGCCAATTGCAAAGTGCTAACTGCAATTAAATTGTCGTTCATTTATGTCGTGGCTGGCCAATGTAGCTTATCTGGGGGCGGGGATCGCATACAGCCCCTTTCTGCTTTACCAGATGACGGTGCAGAAGAAGAACCGCACCGGCTGGCGGGAGCGGTTTGGCTATATTGCCCCGCGTCCCCCTGTGCGACCGGCGGTATGGATTCATGCGGTGTCGCTCGGTGAGGTCAACGCCACCCGTACCCTCGTCGCTGAACTGCAACACCACAACCCACCCCTCGACATCATCCTCTCCGCCACTACCGATACCGGATTTGCCCAGGCGCGGAAGCTCTACCCGCAGCTACGGGTGATTCGCTATCCGCTCGATTTCAGCTGGATGGTGGATCGCGTGCTGGATCGCCTGCAGCCGGCGTTGATCGTGCTGATGGAACTGGAAGTCTGGTATCACCTGGTGACGCGGGCGGCGGCGAGGAACATTCCGGTCTGTGTCGCCAATGGCCGATTCACGCAGCGCAGTTTCGAGCGTTTGCAATGGCTGGGGCGATTCGTGCAACCGATGTTCACCCCGTTATCCTGGGTGGGTGCCCAGACGGCCGAGATTGCGGAACGGTTCCGCCGCATGGGCGTCGCGGGGGATCGCGTGGAAGTGGTCGGTTCGATCAAATGGGATACCACGGAAGTGACCGACGCGGTGGCAGGATCGGCGGAATTGCGCCACGCGCTGCAATTGCAGGCTGATCGACCGGTGGTGGTACTGGGCAGTAGTGGTCCCGGCGAAGAAGATCAGTTGCTTGACAATTGGCCGCTGGTGCTGCGTGAAGTTCCCGAGACTCAGTTGGTGATCGTACCGCGTAAGCCGGAGCGATTCGACGAGGTCGCCCAGTTGATCAACCGTCGTGGATATCCGTGCATCCGCCGATCATTGCATCCTGACCGAGGTGTCGCCACTTCCGCAGATGAGCGTGCGGAGCAGAAAATTTATCTGGGCGATACGCTGGGTGAGTTGCGGAAATTTTATTCGCTCGCCGACGTGGTTATCATCGGGCGTACATTTATGCCGATGGGCGGGTCGGACCCGATGGAAGTGGCTGCGCTGGGCAAGCCGATGATCGTCGGTCCACATGTTGAGAACTTTTCCGATCCGGTCGCGCAATTGTGCGCATCCGGTGCCTTGCTCCAGGTTGCCACTTTTGCACAGGCGATCCCGCCTTTGGTGCAGTGGTTGAAAAACGCGAACATTCGTCAACCTGCTGGAGCCCAGGGCGTACTTACGGTGCAAAAAAATCAGGGTGCCACCCGCAGAACCATC
Source organism: Phycisphaerae bacterium (assembly GCA_022072405.1). GTDB lineage: Bacteria > Planctomycetota > Phycisphaerae > UBA1845 > CAIVHJ01 > JAJVHX01. Next base: position 26,207 of record JAJVHX010000011.1, read on the forward strand.
CGGCAGCTGCAAAGCCTGCTGACCGTAAACCGGACGCAGTGTGGCTGGTCTGTGGGCGGCGATTCCACCTGAGATTTTCTGTGGAAAATCAATTTTTCAGCTTCGGTGTGCATGTCATTTGCTTAGGGAATGCCATCATCCGGTCGGTTGCGGATGTTAGGACTATCCAGCAGGTTACCATATCATAGAAAGGGCGGCTTATGACACAATCCGGAGCAATCACCTCCAAAATGGCGGAGAATCGTACTTTTCCACCGCCAGCCAAGTTTGTCGAACAGGCGAATATCAAATCACTCGACGAGTACAGGCGGATGTATGAACAGTCCATCCGCCAGCCGGAGGAATTCTGGGGCAAAATCGCCGAAGGATTCCACTGGTTCAAGAAGTGGGACAAAGTCCGCGACTGGAAAGAACCGGATGTGAAATGGTTCGTCGGGGCCAAAACAAACGTGTCCTACAACTGCCTGGATTTGCAGATTGAAAAAGGCCGGGGTAATCATCCCGCGATCTTATTCGAGGGCGAACCGGGTGATGTCCGTAAAATCACTTTCAAGGAACTGCGCACCGAAGTCTGCAAGTTCGCCAATGTGCTTAAGAAGCTGGGTGTCAAAAAGGGCGATCGCGTCACCATCTACATGCCGATGATTCCCGAACTGCCGATCGCCATGCTGGCATGTGCCCGCATCGGTGCTCCGCACAGTATCATTTTTGGTGGGTTCAGCGCGACCGCGATTTCCGATCGGGTTGGTGATGCGGACAGCCATATTATCATCACCTGCGACGGAGGCTGGCGACGCGGCAAAGTCGTCCCGCTCAAGGCCACGGTGGATGAAGCACTGGAAATTGACCGCCGGGTCAAGCAGGTGGTGGTGTTCAAGCGCATCGGCGAGCAGGCCAAGGTTACCATGAAAGCCGGCCGCGACTTTTGGTGGCATGATTTGATGAAAGAAGCCTCCGCCGATTGCCCGGCTGAGCAGTGTGATGCTGAAGATCCGCTCTTTCTGCTCTATACCTCCGGTTCAACCGGCAAGCCCAAGGGCATCAAGCATACCACAGCGGGTTATATGGTCTACACCGCGTTCACTTCGAAGATGATCTTCGATCTCAAACCGAACGACCTGATGTGGTGCACGGCGGATATCGGCTGGGTGACCGGCCACTCATATGTGGTCTACGGTATCCTGCAGAATGGCGTGACTTCGCTGATCTATGAAGGGTCTCCCGATTTTCCAAACTGGGAGCGCTTCTGGACCATGATCGAGAAACACAAGCCGACGGTGTTTTATACCGCGCCGACGGCGATTCGGGCCTTTATGAAGCAGGGTCGCCAACTGGTCGATAAGCATGATCTCTCTTCTTTGCGGCTGCTGGGCAGTGTGGGTGAGCCGATCAATCCCGAAGCCTGGATGTGGTATCACGAGGTGGTGGGACGGAAGAGTTGCCCCATCGTGGATACCTGGTGGCAGACGGAAACGGGCGGCATTCTGATCACACCGCTGCCGGGGATTACCGATACGAAACCCGGTTCGGCGACCCGGCCATTCTTCGGGGTCGAGCCGGACGTGGTGGATCGATCCGGCAAGACGGTAAATGTTAATGAGGGCGGCTTGCTGGTGATCCGTCAGCCCTGGCCGGCGATGCTACGCACTGTCTGGGGTGATCACGACCGTTTCAAGCGTACCTACTGGTCGGATATCAAGGGCTGCTATTTCACTGGCGATGGTGCACGGCGAGATGCGGATGGGTATTACTGGCTAATGGGTCGGGTGGATGATGTGCTGAATGTATCCGGCCACCGCCTGGGTACGGCGGAGGTGGAGTCGGCTTTGGTAGCCCACGAAGCGGTTGCCGAGGCTGCAGTAGTGGGCATGCCGCACGAAATCAAAGGAGAGGGTATCGCCGCTTTTGTCACTTTACGAAAGGGCTTTACGGCCAGTGACGAGCTGAAAAAAGCGCTAGACGCCCATGTAGTTAAGGAAATTGGAGCAATCGCCCGCCCCGACCAGATTCGCTTCAGTGAAGCCTTGCCCAAAACTCGTTCCGGAAAGATCATGCGGCGTCTGCTTCGGGAAATTGCCGCTGGAGGCGATGTAAAAGGCGACACCACTACGCTGGAAGATTTTAATGTGATTAACAAGTTGCGTCAGGATGACGAATCCTGATCAACTGAGTGATCCCGTAATTGAGACTAAACCCCGGATGAGCCAGCTGCTGATCCGGGGTTTTCCATTGCAGCTGTAATCCAGGTGCGGAGAAGCGGTGTGAAAAAATATTTTTACCACGCAAGGCAATGGCCAACATCGGCAAAAATGAAATTAGAAAAATTCAGATGCACCGGCTGGGGAACACGATAATATAATCTCTTGAAGATCGCACATATTGGACTTATCGTACAGTCTCTCTCTCCCTCCCAGGCTTGGGTTGCTCCGCCGAGCAGCCCTTGTCTGGCTTTTTTTATCGCTGCATTTTATTCATCGAATTGTGTTACGCGGGCGGCGATGGGCATACGCCAACCGACCCCAAAGGCGCGGGCGGTGATCTTGAGTCCTGGTGGCGACTGGCGTCGTTTGTACTCGTTCTGATCCACACGTCGGATGACATCCTGTACGATCTGGGGTGCAAAGCCGGCAGCGATGATCTCGGCGCGGCTGCGATGTTGTTCAAGATAGAGCTGCAGAATGGCGTCTAGAATATCGTAAGGAGGTAAAGAATCCTGATCACATTGATGGGGGCGTAATTCCGCCGAGGGTGGTTTGCTGATGGTCCGGAGCGGGATGAGGTCGCGTTTGGCTTCGGCATTGATCCGTTCCGCAAGCTGATAGATGCGCGTTTTGGCGACATCGCTGATCACCGCCAATCCGCCGCACATGTCGCCATAAAGCGTGCAGTATCCAACCGCCAGTTCGCTCTTGTTACCGGTGGTCAGCACCAGCCAGCCGAACTTATTGGACAAGGCCATCATAATCTGGCCGCGAATCCGGGCCTGCAGATTTTCTTCAGTGGTATCCGCCGGGCGGTTGGGCCATTGTTTCTGCAACTGCTGTTCAGTAACGGCGTGCATCTCGTGGATGGGAATAACGCGATAATCAGTCTGTAGCGCCTCGGCCAGCAGGCGGGCATCTTCGAGACTATGATCCGAACTGAAGCGTGAGGGCATGGCGACGCCGTGTACGTTCTGGGGCCCCAATGCCCGCACCGCTAGAACTGCCGTCACCGCCGAATCGATGCCACCCGACAGGCCGATGACCACCTCCTGAAAACCGCATTTACGAACATAATCACGCAAACCCAGCGTGAGAGCCTCGATCAGCGAATCAAGCTCCGCAGGATAGCTTGAAACGGCCTGCGGATTTGCTTTTTCCAGATCGACCAGCAGGAGCGATTCCTGAAAAGCAGGGGCCTGGGCAACGATTTCACCCCGACCATTCAGTACCAGACTGGCGCCGTCGAAGATCAGATCATCATTACCGCCGACCTGGTTGACATAAACCAGCGGCTGACCATGATGGCGAACCTGCTCGGTGAATATGGCGAGGCGCTGCTGATGTTTGCCCAGCCAATAAGGTGAAGCAGAGATATTGATGAACAGATCCGATTTCTGATCGGCGAGTTGCTGAATAGGATCAACAGTGTACAGCCGATGGTCAATAAAAAGCTGATCGTTCCATAAATCCTCGCAGACACTCATCCCCAGCCGCCAACTCCGGCCGCCGGGACAGGTCCAGGGGATCACGGCAGTGCGGTTGGCGGGTTCAAAATATCGTCGTTCATCAAAAACATCATAATTCGGCAGCAGACATTTCGGTTGCACATGGACGATCTGCCCGCCCGCGCAAAACACGACGCTATTGTGAATGGGCAGACCGGTCGGGTGGTGGTTGCGCGTGACCGCTCCGACGACGATCGCCACCTGCCTGCTGGCAAGGGCGATCCGCTGCAAGGCCGCCAGGTTATTCTCAATCACCTGGTTGCGCAACAGCAGGTCGCGCGGCGGATAGCCGAGGATAGCCAGTTCCGGGAAGATAATCAGATCGGCCTGTTGCCGTTCGGCTTGTTCGATCGCTGCCAGAATTTGCGCACAATTGGCGGTGATATCCCCAACACGCGGGTTCAGTTGTGCCAGCATCAACCGCATCGTCTTATTTTAATCGACCCCGGCGTTGGCGACTAACGGGTAAAAATAAAGCAAGCCAGCAGCATTTCTTCAGGTCGGTCCGGGTGGGAAAGGTTAGAAGAGCCGGATGCTGCTGGCTCGGTTGAAGTTCCTATTTGCAATTAGCATGCCACCAGCTCCACCAACCGGGAATATGGCTCTATTGTGTTTAAAACTAATTTACAGGAGCGCTTCTGAGCGGAAAGACTCGTCAGGTGCGTAGATTTACTTTAATTCTCGGGCATAAACGAGTCGCTGTCGCATAAAAATATGTGATCGGAACGGCTGACTGGTGAATTCATGGTGTCGAAATAATCAGGCCAGGTTTCACAGTCTGGGTGCGCACAACTGATCGAAGGTGCGCTAGCAAGTTCGGCGAGTAATCACGGCATGCAGTTGCTCTGGCATCTGATTTGCAAAATAACAGTTCGGATACGGTATGAGTCTGGCGAGAGATGGCGATAAGTGAGTACTTCCATCTGGTGGTACGAGCAGATCGCCCGCGGGTGTGCAAGGGTGTCGTATGCACCCTACAGCGAGCGATCGCCGGGACTCTAAGAACCGTATCCCTCGCTGTTTTTACGGCTACGTATGCGTTTCAGCAACATTTCACATCCCTTCTCGAACCAGCGCTGCTGATACTCGCCCATTATCCGGTATGACACTAAAATAGAGATATTGATCATGCCCGGGCGCTGAGCAGCATTACCATGAACCAGGAACTCCATCTGAAAATAGAAGGGATGCACTGCGGCAGCTGTGTGGCGCGAGTGCGTTCAGCTTTGCTCTCCTGCCGGGGTGTTGTAGAGGTCCAGATCAATCTGGCGAGTGGTTCGGCGGTAGTCAGCGGCGAGGATTCCATAAGTGAAGCAGAACTTACTACTCGTCTTGCTGACAGCGGCTACCAGGTTTCCCGCCAATCACTTCAACAGAATCAGGATCTGACGCTGGATGAAGCCCAGTATCGTCGGCAATTGCAGGCGCAGTGGCGGGTGGTTTGGCAGGCGGCAGGTGTAGGGGGAGCAGTCCTGGTACTTGATGGGATCGATTGGCTGCTGGGAGCGGCTCATGGCGAACATCCGCTCATCCCACTGCTCCAGGCGCTGCTCTGTGTTGCATTATTGTTGTTGACTCCCGGGCGGCTGATATTGCATGGCGGCTGGCGGGCGGTGCTCCGTCGTCAGCCGGACATGGATCTGCTGATCAGCCTGGGGATTATCACCGCACTAGCGGCCAGTCTGTGGGGGCTGGGCAACCATTCTGCCAACCTGCATCATTTTCATGCGGTGGTCATGATTGTGGCGCTCGTTAATGTCGGTCGCTATCTGGAATTGCGAGCGCGACTGGGCGTGGCTGATAGTGTAAGCGCATTGATGCGGCGCATGCCGCGACGGGCTTGGCGCTGGCAGACGGACCAATGGATGGAAATTAGTGTTGAAGAAATCCAGTTGGGCGACCGGCTGCGCGTCGCCGAAGACATGCTGGTACCGGTTGATGGCCGAATTGTCGAAGGGGTCGCCATTATTAACGAGAGTGTGATCACTGGTGAGTTTCTGCCGGTGACCCGGCAACCGGGCGATCAGGTCTACGGCGGCGCAAACATGATCGATGGAGTCATGGTAATCGAAGCCACCGCCCTCGGGGAAAATTCCACACTGGGACAGATTTTACAAGCAGTTCATCGGGCCCAAAGCAGCCAGACGCAAATGCAACGGTTGGCTGATCAAGTGGCGGGCTGGTTTGTGCCGTTGGTTGTCGCCCTGGCTGGGATGACCTGGCTAGGTTGGGGGCTGCTGATAGCCTCGGATGGTTGGGTTCGCGGACTGCAATCGGCGATCGCGGTGCTGGTCATTGCCTGTCCCTGTGCCTTAGGCTTGGCGACTCCGATGGTTGTTTATATAGCCACCGGTCGGGCGGCACTCAAAGGGATCCTGGTGCGCAATGCCGCAGCGCTGGAACGACTGGGGCGCGTCGATATGCTCCTCTTTGATAAGACCGGCACCTTGACCACGGGTGTTGCGCGCGTCGTGGAGATTGTCGGGGACGTGTCGGCTTCCGGTGAAGTGGATGAGCGCACACTGCTCAGTTGGGCAGCCGCGGTTGAACAATACTCGCAGCATCCATTGGGTCGAGCCATCGTCGCTGAAGCCCGGCGCCGTGAAATCAACTGGTCAGCCGCCGATCAGTTTGAAAATATAACCGGAGCCGGTGCTACGGCAGTGGTGGAGGGTCAACAAATTCTCATCGGCAGTCAGGATTTTCTCGTCAGCCGCGATGTTCATACCGAAGCCCTGGAACCGCGATTTCGACAGATGACCTCGGTGGGTTATAACGTCGTCTGGTTGGCGGCTGAGGGTCGTACGGTGGGCTTGATCGGACTGGCCGATCAGCCCCGCGAAGGGGCCAGCCAGGCCATTGAACAAATTCAGAAAATGGGCATTGAAACCATGATGGTCACCGGTGACCATCTGGAATCGGCGGTGGCAGTCGCGGGGGCGGTGGGAATTCAACGGGTCCGGGCGGAGATCGCCCCGGGTCATAAAGCAACCATCGTTCAAGAATTGCAAAACAGGGGCCGAAGGGTGGCGTTTGTGGGGGATGGGGTCAATGATGCACCGGCCATTTCTCAGGCGGAGGTGGGCATTGCCTTTGCCACCGGGACCGACGTCGCCAATCAGGCAGCCAGGTTGTCCCTGGTCAGCGATAGTCTGCTGCTGATTCCGGAGGCATTACAGATCGGACGGCGGTCTTTGGCCATTATCCGGCAGAATCTGTTCTGGGCCTTTTTCTACAACCTGCTGACCTTGCCCCTGGCAGCCATCGGTGTAATTCCTGCCTGGGTCGCACCGGCGGCGATGATGTTCAGCTCGCTATCCGTCGTGCTCAATTCGCTACGATTAAAGAACCTGTAAGCTGCACGATAGACAATACAACTCAACGCTTTGGTACTGGTCGGATATACAGAGCCGCGACCGTAAGGGAGCGGTTTTGGTTCTCAAAGTGAGTACAACTTTCAAAAAAGACCAGTACCAACTCTATCAGTCGAGGTGATATAGCGAAAGTTATGGGTTTAGAGCGTGTGAGAAAAGCGTTCCTGGGTCCAGTTATCGTCGAGGAATCATGAAGTGGATCATAACGCTACGGAGCAGGGTGGTGCGGTGTGGGAATAGGGATCGTCGTCCCTGGCGCCGCTGTTGACGAAGTCCGCAAGCGGTGGTTCACCGACCAGCCGCTGGTCAACCCTACGCCAGCCTTTGGTCAGTCGTTGACCAGCCTTTGGTCAACCGTTCAGCAGCCCCTGCTCCGGTTCTGCTCTGCGACGGGTCGCTGTCGCCATGATGATTATATATACTCGTCCGCCGATCGCTGAACCTAAGCTGAGTGGCAGGCGCGAGGAAATTGGCCGATACTGGCTCATGACCTTCCCAGGCTTCAACGAAAACCTACTCACACACTTTCTTAGTATAGGGTAATTTGCAGTTTCGGATTTCTCGCCTTTCCGGATAATAACCAAACCCAAGTCGCTAATTCTGGATATCAATCCGGACAGCATCCGTACAGCGAAAACAATAGTGAAGTGGTAAGTCGAGCAGTCAAAAATATTTACCAGTTAGAAGCCGCTGCGCAGGTCGGCTTCATCCAGAACATAAAAATCACGTCGCAACAACGCCCGATAGGCGGCTTCAAGATCGTCGGCTTTCAGGGCTATGCAGGAGCGGCCTTTGGGGCGGGAAAAAAGCGGATAAACATAGGCAATATTAATTTCCGCAGTCAGCAGGGCTGACCAGATGGAAAGCAACCCCCGTTTGCCAACAGGCATGGAAATCGCCAATAACTCAGACTCACACAGCGGAAAGCCTGCAGTAGTGATCATGTCATAACCCATATCTGGCTGATCAACAATCAGCCGTACAATCGAACAATCAACGGAATAAACCATCGATAAACCCAGAATGTGCACATCGGTGGTTTCAAAGACCCGAGTCAGGCGCACCAGTTGCCCGACTCGATCTTCCAGGAAGATCGAGAATTGCCTAATTGTAGGTGTAGCATGAGCTTCTGCGGTTTCAAAAGCGGGGCGATCCATCTTGTGGGCAGTTTAGCATGAGAGACATGTAACATCTAGAAAATTATCCACCAAATGGTCCAGATCAATCTCCATGAGCCATGAAACCGTCGCATCTGACACGAGGCTGTCAGTATGGCAGTAGAACGATGAATCGTTCGGGACGAGAATAAATGTAAACACATCACTACTAACAAGTTAGGCATCAGGCGAGATTCGTAAACCTGGCATAGGCATTGCTTAGGGTGGGTGGGAGATTTTATCTCCAGTGTTCATAAGGAGTTCTGTCAATGTCCAAGATCATCGGGATTGATTTGGGAACAACCAACTCCGTGGTAGCCATTATGGAAGGCAGCCAGCCGAAGGTGCTGACCAATTCACATGGTTCACGGTTGACATCTTCAGTGGTGGCTTTTACGGATAAAGGTGAGCGGCTGGTGGGACAGGTGGCCCGTCATCAACAGGTTACCAACCCAACCAATACCATTTATTCGATCAAGCGGTTCATGGGCCGACGGCACTACGAAGTCTCCTCCGAGGAGAAGATCGTGCCTTATAAAGTGGTGGGGGGATCGGATGAGCTGGTCAAGGTCGAAATCCGCGGCAAGCAATACACGCCGCCGGAAATATCGGCCATGATTCTCCAGGATTTGAAAAAGACCGCTGAAGATTATCTGGGCGAAAAAGTAGACCGGGCGGTCATCACGGTCCCCGCCTATTTCAACGACGCCCAGCGCAAAGCCACCAAAGATGCGGGCGAGATCGCCGGTCTGAAAGTCGAGCGGATCATTAATGAACCGACTGCGGCTGCTCTGGCTTATGGCCTGGAAAAGAAAATCAATCAGAAGATCGCGGTCTTTGATCTGGGTGGCGGTACTTTTGATATTTCCATTCTCGATATCGGTGACAATGTGTTTGAGGTGCTCAGTACCAATGGGGATACGCACCTGGGCGGCGATGATTACGATGAGGAACTGATCAACTTTGTGGCTGAGGAATTCCGCCGCAAGGAAGGCATTGATCTGCGCAAGGATCCCATGGCGCTGCAGCGGCTGAAGGAAGCCTGTGAAAAAGCCAAATGCGAACTCTCCACCATGCAGGAGACGATGATCAATCTGCCGTTCATCACGGCGGATGCCCAGGGGCCCAAGCATCTGCAGCAGGCGGTGACCCGTTCGAAGTTTGAACAGCTTACCAAAGCGTTGACGGAACGTTGCCGCGGGCCGGTATTGCAGGCGATTCAGGATGCCAAGCTGTCGGCGAAACAGATTGATGAAGTCGTGCTGGTGGGTGGATCCACACGCATGCCGGCGGTGCAGGCACTGGCTAAGGAGATTTTCGGTAAAGAACCCAACAAGAGTATCAATCCCGACGAAGTGGTGGCGGTAGGGGCTGCGGTTCAGGGAGCGGTTTTGTCGGGTGAGAAGGATGATATCGTTCTGCTGGATGTGTCGCCGCTGACGCTGGGTGTGGAAACACTCGGCGGAGTGATGACTCGGCTGATCCCGCGGAATACCACGATTCCGACGAGCAAGAGCGAAGTATTCAGCACGGCGGCGGATGGTCAAACGGAGGTGACCATTCACGTGCTGCAGGGCGAGCGGGAGATGGCTCGCAATAATCGCTCGCTCGGGCAGTTTAACCTGACCGGCATAGCTCCGGCACCGCGCGGTATGCCGCAGATCGAAGTGACCTTTGACATCGATGCCAACGGGATTCTGACCGTCTCTGCCAAGGACAAGGCCACCGGTCGGGAGAACAAGATCGAGATCAAGGGTTCATCCGGTCTGAACCAGGATGAAATTGAGCGGATGAAACGTGAAGCAGAACAGAATGCCGATGAGGATCGCCGCCAGCGCGAGGTGGTCGAAGCGCGCAACCAGGCCGATCACCTGATCTATACCACGGAGCAGACCCTGAAGGAACATGGCGAAAAGGTTCCGGCCGATGAGCGGGGCAAGGTGGAAGCGGCACTCAACCAGTTGAAAGAAGTGGCCAAGGGTGACGATCAGCAGGCCATCCGTCGCAGCATGGAGAATGTGATGACGGCATCACAGGCGGTGGGCAAAATTATATATGAACAGGCCTCCAAGCAATACGCTGGAGCAACGCCCACCGGCGGCGAAACAGCTGCTGGCCCCAGCCAAAGCAAAGACGACAACGTGATCGATGCTGAATATGAAGTGAAGAAATAATGAGTTACTCAACTCAGACTGAAAATATAGAGGGCCCCATCGCGGGGGCCCTTTTTTTGTCAACCAGGGATGATCATTAATGTCAGTGATGGATCAATGCGAAAAGTCGTTGCACATGGTCATAGAATCAAACTGCTGCCATTTGGGTGAATATTGATTATCAGCCAGAAACCCAACACACCCGCTCAGGCTGTAGTAGCGATCACCCCACTCTTTCTTTTCGTATATTTCGCGTACATGTTTGCGCTCGACGTGGGAATCAATATATAACCACTGGGCAGTTTCTTCCTGATGATGTCGACCGACCAGGTTTGCTTCCGAGACGCCGGGTTGATCAACCACGCTGATGGCATCACTCGACATGAGGTCACCGTAAGGCAGCAAACCATAGTCGCTGGCTTCCGAGTAGAGGTAGGAGCCATTGGTTTCCGGCGGACCATATTCATCTTTGCCCCAGCCCAGGTGGTAGGCAGGTACGATAGGCCGATGGCTTTTCACCTGGTAGCCCAGCATGCTGCCAGCTTCGGCGACATGTTTACTGTTGACTCTGTAATTGGCAATATACTCAGTCATCAACACCGTTTTTTCCGGCATGGTCAGTTGCGTCGAGTTGACGAAACGGTTGATCCGTTGGCCTCCAGAGGCCGCGTGGGTGAACTTGTTACGGGGCATGATCAGACCGTTGGCGGCATAGGCGATCCGGCGGGCTTGGCGATCGGTGGGCGGATCATAGGGGGCGGTGCGATAGGGATCCGCCAGTACCTGTCCCGGTTCAATATCTGCATACTGATCGCCGGGGTTGGTGCGGGCGAGTCCGCCGCGAGGAATCTCCGGGCAAGTGAAGGAATTTTCCTTTCCAGCGCCATTTCCATACAGCATCCAGGACCAGTGAATATATCCATACAGGGCGTCCTGCGATCCGCTGTATTGTTCATCCAGATTTATCCGCCCCTCGGCATCGTTAGCGTAAAAATATGAAGCCGGATAAACATCATTGTACTGCCCCAGATAAAAATACATCATTTTGCCGACATCACTCAAATGGCTGGCACACACCAGAGTACGAGCCTGTTTACGCGCGCCGGATAAGCTGGGCAGCAGAATGGAGAGCAGCAGAGCAATGATCGCCACCACCACCAGTAGCTCAACCAGCGTAAAACCTGTAGATAGAGAACCTGAGCGTCGAAACAATTTCGTTCTCATGAATAACCTCGCCTTGTATATGACAGGAAAAGTGTGATGATACCGCTTACAGTATAATTACCCCTGAAAGTAAATATTCTATCAATAAGTAGTTCTGAAAGTGTATTAATGTTTTGTTGGTATTAAATAAACATCTGGTTAATGATCGATGTACATCACCATCACTGAGTATTCATCAACGGCATGTCCAAGTGGAGTTTTCGACAATCAATCTGATTTCAATGCTGGTCTTATTGAAGTAATACGGTTATTTTATTTCAAAGATAACAGTAAGGAGTGGGCGTAATTAACCTACGTACGCTTCGTCCGGGCAGATGTATTACTTGCTTCATTTCTCATTTTCCAACTTCAGTCGAAGTGTTTCTGGTGATATTAACATGCCAGAAAATTTAGGAATGGGTTTGTCAATTACATCATGGTGTAGTTGAACTCTGGAAATGGCGGGGCAGATGAAAATCGGATTGATCTTCGCGTATTGCTGTTGCGGATTGGTTTTGGGAGAACCAGCGCCTCCAACGACCCAGCCGGTATCGGAGAAAGACAGTAAACGGTTACTCCGCCAGGCCGAAGAAAAGATGGTTCAATTCCGGGAAGCACATCCGCCCTCAGCCAATCGAGTTGAAACGGATATTGATACCTTTGATGATGAGGTGGATGATCTGGTACAGGGGCGCTACCTGCAACTGGAATTGGAACTGGATACTAAGCTGCAAGCGGGTCAGCCGGTGACCCAACCGGTCCCGGACGATGCCGAAGCCGGACCGGCCAGTCATGTTCTGTTCCTGCTGAAAACCAATCTGTCCCGTCATTACAAAATTGAGGAGTATGCACCCCAGGATCTGGAATTTTACAATAAACAGTTACGGGTGCTGGAAAATCTCCGCCGCGCCGAAGACGATCCGGAAGATATGCAGAGCCTTAATCGGGATATGACAGAAATTCGAGCCAAACTTAACCAGGTGCGTTCCGAATTCAACGCTAAAGTTCGCCGATTACGCCACGAGCTGAATTTAATAGTGCCCACCGACTGGAAACCGCCAGCGGCCAATAAAAAGGGAATATGTACCTTCCATGCGCTGGTATTGCTGCAGGGTGCGACCTGGGATCGTGATACGCAGCTGCCGGTATTGCTGATCAGCGGTGAGCTGATCGAGACGATACAGACCACAAAATCAGGCCCACAGGATACTACTGCTGATGACCAGGCGGAACCATCAGCCAATGATAACAGCGACTGATTTATTAAATTTGTTGCCAAGTTGATGATCGGCCCAGCTGTGTGCCAGCGGTCTACCCCTTCCGGGTGAATACCTCCACACATCCATGAGTTATAATACGCATCGTTATTCACAGCCGTCAGGATAGCGCGTCAGCGGCTGGGGCATGAGTAATGCTATACCCGGAACTTTGGATCGTGGCCCTTCGTCAGGATTGTCTTCATGGAATTACTTCAAACTTTGCTGAAACAACCCTTATTTGTTCTGTTTGCGGTGATTGCACTGGGCACGCTGCTAGGGGCCGTCAAGTTTCAAGGGATCACGTTGGGACCGGCGGGGGTTTTTTTTGCAGCGTTGGTGTTCGGCCATTTCGGACACATCCTGCCGCACGAGTTGACCGAGCTGGGGCTGGTGCTGTTTGTTTATTCGGTGGGTTTACACGCCGGGCCTCAATTTTTTGGAATTCTGCGGAGTCGGGGATTGTCGTTCCTGCTGGTGGGTGTGACTTCGACGGCGGCGGGCGCGGTGGCTGCTGTGATTCTGGCCAAAGTGCTGGAATTATCCGCCTCGATGACCGGCGGACTCTACTGTGGTGCGACAACCTGTACACCAGCGTTGGCAGCAGTGCTGGATGCCGTGCAACGCGCCGTGCCCGATCAGGCGACGATGGCTTCAGTGGGTTACGGTGTGGCTTATCCTTTCAGCCTGATTTGTGTGGTGGTGACAATCCAGGCGCTGCCGAGGATCATGCGGATCACTGCTGCTCGCGCGGCTGAACTATATCAACAGGAGCAGCAAGCTCAGACCCCGGTATTGGAAGAATGTTGTTTTCGATTGACCAATCCGAATTTTTTCGGTCGGACCATCGATGAACTGCAGGGATTGCATATCAGCCAGGCGGTGATTTGCCGGCTCAAACGTGCCGGCGTGATTCAATCGGCTCGGCCGCAGATTATTTTACAGGCGGATGATGTGCTGCTGGCCGTAGGTCTGCCGGAGGAACTGGCCAAACTGGAGGCCGTACTGGGGGACGTGGTCGTCGAGAACATGGCTGACCCGACAGGTGCAGTGAGCAGCGAGTTGGTGGTCGTCTCGCGCAAAGAAATTTATGGTAAAACGATGCGGGAAATGGCGCTGTGGGAGCGTTTTGGAGCGGTGGCGACAAGGGTGCGTCGTGGTGGAATGGAGTTTACGCCGCATGGCAGTCTGCAACTGGAGCCAGGGGATGTGTTGCGTGTCGTCGGGTCGCGCGAGGCGATCAACAGTACAGCCGAATTGATCGGCCGGGAAGAACGGCGTCTGGATGAAACCTCGATCATCACTTTCGCGGCAGGTATCGCACTGGGTGTGGCGGTGGGCTATCTGCCCCTGCCTTTTATGGGCGAGGGTGCGCATCTGGGAGCAGGTGGCGGAGCGTTTCTGGTGGGGTTGGTGCTGGGTCATCTGGGCCATCTCGGCCCGGTGCGCATCTATGTGCCCAATGCTGCCAAACATCTGATGCGCGAGTTGGGGCTGGTGATTTTTCTGGCAGGTGCCGGCAGCCGGGCGGGTGAAAAATTCGTCTCCGTGGTGCAACAGAGCGGTGTGGAACTTCTGCTCGTCGGTGCGGCGATTACCATCGTGACCGTGAGCGTGGCTTTGTTTCTGCTCTTGCGTGTGATGCGCTGGAATATACTCTCCGGCGGTGGGGCACTCAGTGCGTGTATGACCAATCCGCCGGGACTGGCGGCGGCCTCACAACTGGCTGATGCGGATGCGGCGGCGGTGGCCTTCGCCAGCGTCTACCCGGTGGGACTGATCGCCAAGATTGTACTGGCCCAAGCCATCTTTCTTGTGCTGCAGTAACTTAGCGGGTATTCTGCTGCCGAATCAGCGCGGTTTTCAGGGATGCAGACAATCAACCAATCTAGAGCCAGGAGCAGATGATGAAAACGGCAACAGGATTGTTCTGGAGCGGAGTTGCAGCGGTGACCTTGATGGGTGCGGTGGGATGCGGCGGCGGTGGGGAGACGGTCAGCGCATACGGGGAATTTAATGTCAGCGAGTCATTTGAGGGGATCGATCAGGTTGGAATTTCGTGGCGGAGTGGCACCATAACGGTGCGCTTTGATGCTGAAGAGACGCAGCTCACCGCCAGCGGTGATACGTTTTCAACCGCCCGATCGATTGAATCAGCTGAAGCCGGGCTGGAGGCCATCGCCATCGACTGGGTGGTCAATCCGAATGATGCTTCGCAGGTGGTATTAACCTTTACCAGTCCGGGAGACAGCGGCTCGATTGCTCATGGCGGTAATGTCGAGGTGGTGATTCCCGGCGGGGTGGAGCTGGTGATCAGCACACAGTATGGTGATATCTGGATTGACGGTAATGTCGGGGAAACACGAGTGGATGTGCAGATCGGCTCGGTGCAGATCAGCAGCAGCAATGGCGATGTAGAAGTAACCAGCGAGAGCGGGAATATTGATATCGAAGCACAGCCGGCGACCAATGGATCGATTCTGGCCAGTACGCAAGCAGGTACTATTCGTATTCTGGTACCCTCGGATTGGGCAGCCGGTCTGGATCTGCGCACGTATTTGGGCGCTGTGCAGGCGGATCTGGATTCTTTTACGGTGACCGATTTGAGTAGCACCACCAATAGTCTGACCGCGACCGTGAATGGGGGCGGCGGGTTGGTAGACGCCAGCAGCGATGTGGGCACGGTTTTGTTCGGTCCGTTAGCAGAATAACCAGCAGCAGGTATTTGGGCAGTATCCTTTTTAATGTGTGCGGGTGGTTAATTGCCGCTGTTGTATCAGCAGTGGCTAAGCACCACACGGCTCATAGAGCCGTGGCACACCGGATGGTACAGATTCAATTAAACCGCGCTCGCCAAAGCGGCAGCTTCGTCTGGCTGCCGCTTTTTTTAATGCGCAACAAAAACGCCCGCCGGATAAACCAGCGGGCGTTGATCATACCCAGCAGGCCTCATGGGTGTGGCGCCCGTATGGAGGGCCACTGAGATGATGACGAACATCACTCTATAACTGAAATACCTTGTTGATCAACATAAATTACAGCAGACCCAATATTAATTTTCCATTCCGGCCAGTAGGGACTGCCCTGTCGATGAACCAATTTGACCACCGGCAGGTCGGAAAATTCAAGCCCTGCTTCTTCGGCAGCCTGCTTCGCCAGTTTAAGCGCTTTATCTGACTGAATAGGCAGATAAGCTTGCGGCTGGGCGGTCCAGCTGGCTTCCAGAAAATGGCCATCCGCCGCATCAATCAATACGATCACTACTGTCTGGCGGTTCACCGCCTTGCGTTGCAGTACAGTCGGGAACTGAACAGCACTGCTCAGAAGAGTATCGGCCTTGTTACTAGCCGGCTCGTTTCGGCTGGTCAGCTTGGAGGTGGCCGGCTTTACCATAGTCGAAGTAGACAGCGGACGGTTGAAGGGGATGACGAAATAATCGTTACCGCTTTCACTGGTAACACGCAAGGGTTTACCGGCCACTGTGCCAGTGAAGATGGCGGCGAACTGCTCATCGTAGGGCAGCAGTTGCTCATTCACACCATCAATGGCGGCCTGAACGATGATTTTATCAGCTGAATCATCATCGCTCATGGTGGATCGGCCATTACTGACCGGAACCGCCTCCGCAGTAAAGTCGGCCGCTGCCAGAATAGCGAGTTCCTGGTCATCAAAGCGTGCAGGAGAATCCACCAGCGTCAGGTTGACGTCGGTATCATCAGCCGGCGGTTCGACCACGGCGAGATATTTTCCGTTATAAGGATCGCCTGGCTGGTTGAGCGGTAGATAATAAGTGGAGAGGAATTGGCCAATGGTCTTGAAACTGTTTTCACCCAGACCACCGGGCACCGGGTCATTAACCCAGAATCCGTAAACCGTCAGATCAGTGGGTAGCGGATAGGCCGGTACGTTGGTGAGCAGGCCGCGAACCGCCATCCAGTTGGTGTAATTTCCGTAAGCGGGAACTGCCGCGGGGACGTTAACCGGTGAGCCGGGTTCGTGTCCACCATAGATCGAGCCAACCGGATAGTTGATCCACTGGGCGATGATCTTGATCATCGTGGCGGAATCAACGTTGCTGTTCACGGAGAAATTGTAACCATACTGCGTAACGGGCAGCGGTCGCAACTGCTGGATCGTATTTTTCATCCCAACGGCATCAAAATAGGGCAGCGCGGGATTGCCGTTACGACTCGGCAGGCCGGCGTAGAGCGTACTCTGCGAGTGCTGTGGCAAGGCTACGGGTGCGGGATCGTTGTCGCTGTCCCACCAGATCCAGTCGAGGACCATACCCGCAACGGCCGGTCCGGCGTTCTGCTGCTGAACGGGTAGCGTACCACCTTCGGCAACATAATTGGGGAACTGGTCGAGATTCAGCAGATTGACGGGCAGTCCCAGCAAGGCAAAGAAAGGATGAACATCCAGCGGAGTCACCAGACCGTCGAGATTGGCATCAGCGGCACATCGAGCGGTGCTGTCGCTGGATTCCGGACCAGCCAGCGTGATCAGGAAGGGATCCAGATCACTGCCATCGACGGTCGTGTCGTTATTCACATCACCCATCGTGCAGGTGATATCAACCGGGCGGAACAGCAGTGTAAAAGGTTCCGAGGCAGCGTAGCCACTGGATCCCAGGTCATGCAGCACGAAATTGATTCGCCAGAGAGTTCGCAGCGGATCATAAGCCGGATCGGTACTATCAATATGGAAGATGGCATGCTCGTGAAAATCCGGGGCACCCAGCAGCCAGGTATCTCCGATCACATTCAGAACATCGCTAAAGAGCGGAGTCCACAGCTTGATGCCGCCATCTTTACCGACCAGTTCAACAATAATCTGCGCTTCAGGAGCCAGGGTGTAGAAATCTTCCAGGGGTTCGTCCGCGTCGAGGTTTTCCCAGCCGGGTTCGTCGCCCGTCCAACCCTCCAACAAGCCGCTGACAGGATCGAGGGCACGGATTTCATCCAGTTCGGCTTCGATGGTCACCTGGCTGGCACTGCTGTGGCCGACGATGATGTCGCCTTCATGTTGATGGTCGCCCCATAAAGGTTCGCAGATTACATGATCATCCTCGGTGGCCAGGCCATCAAAATTGCAGTCGGCGGCGCAGCGTTGTTCGGCAGTATAGGCACCCGGATCGACCACCAGAAGTTCAAACAGTTCGTGATCTTCATCATTCAATACATCATCACCATTGAGATCGCCTGTGGTACAGGTGACATTACGGTATAGGATGGTGAAAGGTGAGCTGTCGGTATAACCATATCCCAGGCCGTTTTCCGTCAGTTTCATGGTCGCCCGCCAGCCGGTACGCAGCGGATCGAAACCCGGATCGTTGCTCTTGATGTGCCAGATCCAATGTTCATGCAGATCATCACCGGAACCCAGATATTGAATATCTCCGGGATTTTTCAACTGCTGAAACTGGGGCGTCCAGAGCAAAAAGGCCGGATCAAACTGCACCACTTCCAGGAAAATTTCAGCACCTGGATCCAGGGGATAGAGGTTGTGGGGAGGATCAGGATTGATCACCAGATCAAAGCCGGGATTATTATCCGTCCAGCCCGGAAACAAACCGCTGGAAGGATTGAGCAGTTTGATCGGCGGATTGCCCGTTAACATGAAGCCCCCGACATTGAGCTGATCGGTCGAGGTGGTACCAATCCAGATGTCGCCCGCATGCTGGGCAAAGGTCAGGGTCGGGGCGATCAGCAACCAGGCCCCGGCCAGCAGAAACTTGTGACGATTGAAAAACATTTTACCGACTCCTTTTTTTGTAAAGAATAAATGTTGATAAACGCTGCAACTCAAAAGCCCACTTCCGGATCGTACTGGTTATGTCGCCAGACGATGTAGGGCGGTGGACCGATGGTGCTCTGGGCCTCGTCCAGCCAGTAGGTCTGACGGAATTCGAGGCGGTCGACATGGGTGTCGAAATAGGCGTAATTGGCCCGCTTGATATGTCGTTCCAATTGCAGCTCCCGTCGGGGAGCCAGCTCCGGATCGGCGAACCATGATTCCGGATGGACATGATCAGCGGTCGGAAAATCCGTATCCGGATTGGAAGGGTCGCCCTCCGCGATTTCCACCATATAGACGGTGGCGAAGGGGCGATAGATCATGGCGAGAGTGTTGTACGGGCCGCGATTGCCGAATTTATCCAGTTGGAGCTGGCACTCGATGGGTTCTGGAGGTGGGGGATAGGAATAGACCGTAAAGGAATTGGATGCGTAACTGGTTTTGCGATAGACCGGCTGGTTCGGATCTCCGTCTACAAATGACCAGGGCGTGTTCCAATAGGGGCTATGATCCGAAGGGCAGCGTGCAATGCCCGTGCCCTTGCCATACAACTCCGCCAGTTGCACGACCCAGCTTTTCAGCGGTTGATCGACCCCGCCGTGCATCAGTCCCGCACTGGGAATCTGCTCGAAGGGATCATTCTCGGCGTAGAGCAGGGCCACTGTCATCAGGCTGCGCAGGTTGCTGGCACAGACGACGGAACGACCCTGCTCGCGGGCATTATTGAGCGTGGGCAACAGGATGGAGATGAGCAGCGCGATGATCGCAACCACTACCAGCAGCTCGACGAGCGTAAAGGCAGCGTTCGACCACCGCGGATAGCGCGGCACGTACATGGGCTTAACCTCAGTTAATGGAAGAGTGAAGAAGACTCGCCGATCAGAAGAATCAGGCGATTAGAGGTGGCCCGCGCGAGAGGAATCGCCAGTGGCTGGCGGTTGGGGAGAACTGGGGGGGATCAGCATCAATAGCTTTCCAGGTATCACTGATGATCAAGGAGCAACTGAACACCAGCGTGGTGGTCATCACCGGCGCTGTCAGACATAATTGACAGGTTGGATCAACGGTGTGTGACGCTGGGTTGGAATGATGGTCAGGCGTTGATTCAGCGTGATCATGGTGGTGCCAGAGCGGAATCGGCACGACCATCGTCGGCAAAATCAGACCTAAATGCAGTAGTGAAATTAATAAGCGTCGAATCATCGTAGTTCCATAGTAATACTATGTAATACGATAACTGTTGGGGGGTAGTTCGTCAATAGAAGATCTGATATTCAGAGTGAATTAACCAGGAGCTAACGGTTGGTGGTTTTGGGTTCAACCAGAAGCAATTGATTCCGCCCCTTGGAGATACAGCCAATGACAGCCGACTCAAATTTCTGCCGGGTGAAGTAGGCGCGTAGTGACTTCACGACCGCCGGCCGGACAATGGCCACCAGACCGATCCCCATGTTGAAAACCTGGTACATTTCGTCGGCCTGGACGCCCAGTGACTGAATCAACTGGAAAATGGGCGGGCGTTGCCAAGTGCTGGTGTCGATCATGGCTTGGCAACCCCTGGGTAGAATGCGCGGAACATTGCCGGGCAACCCACCACCGGTGATATGGGCCAATCCTTGAATCGTACCGGGATTTTTTTTCAGCCACTGATAAATCAATTTGCTGTAGATGCGGGTGGGGACCAGTAGTTCTTCACCCAGTGGTCGGCGTAGTCCTTTGATGCGGCTGGTGAGTTTGTATCGATGAGCGTCGAAGAAAATTTTTCGCACCAGAGCGAAGCCATTGGAATGCAGCCCGGAAGAAGCCAGCCCGATCACGACATCGCCGGGTTGAATATCCCGCCCGGTGATCATCTGATCTTCTTCAACCACCCCCACAGCAAAACCAGCCAGATCGAATTCCTTTTTCTTGTAAACAGCCGGCATTTCGGCCGTCTCGCCTCCCAGCAGCGTACAACCGGCCTGCAGGCAACCGTCCGCAACACCCGCCACCAGTTGGGCGGTACGGGCGGGTGTATTCTTATTGACTGCGACATAATCGAGAAAAAAGAGCGGTTCGGCGCCGCAGGTGACCAGATCATTCACATTCATCGCCACCAGGTCGATACCCACCGTATTGAGCCGATTCATCCGTGCAGCGATCAGCACCTTGCTGCCCACACCATCACAACAACCCACCAGCACCGGTTTACGATAGTGATGGACCGGGTCATTCAGTCGGAAGAATCCGGCAAAACCGTTGGGATTATCAAGCACGCGGTGATCCTGCGTGCGGCGCAATTGGCTCCAGATGCGTGTTACCAGGGCATCATTGGCGGCGATGCTGACCCCGGATTGACGATACGAGATATTTTTCTTTTTCATGAGATAATCACCAGGATGTCAGACAGGCAGAAATACTATCAGAAAAGAACAAAGAGAAAAGCAGTACTGATAAATTGAAATATCTTTGTTTGCAAGACGGTGAGGACCGCTCACTGGCGGTTGGGGCTTGTGAAGCCCGTATCAGAATAGCGCGCTCAGGTACCGTTAAACATTTTGAGCTGGTGGCGTTCGAGGGCGAACTTGCTGACCGGCTGGTCAATGGGGATCGGATATTGGCCGGTGAAACAGGCAGTACAGAATTTTTGAGAGCCGCCGTCCTGTACGCAAGCAAGCATGCCCTCTACCGAGAGATAAGCGAGGCTGTCCACGGCGAGGAAATCGCGTATCTGCTCCACTGAACGATCGGTTGCGACGAGTTTGGTTTTGTCGGGGAAATCGATCCCGTAATAACAGCCATGGCGGATCGGCGGCGACGCGACGCGGAGATGCACTTCGGTCGCTCCAGCTTCGCGCAACGCACCCATTTTCCCGCGCGTGGTGGTACCGCGCACCACCGAGTCTTCCACCACAATAACTCGTCGGCCACGCACCGCTTCCTTGATGACATTGAGCTTGAGTTTGACGGTGCGATCGCGCATCGATTGATCCGGCAGAATGAAGGAGCGCAGGGCAAAGTGGCTGGTGGTGAAGCCGCGTTCTATGGGGATACCGCTCTCATGGCTGAAGCCGATCGCAGCACAGCGGGCGCAATTCGGTACGGCGATGACGATATCACCATCGGCCGGAGCTTCGCGGGCCAGTTGTCGGCCCATCGCCACCCGCACCGTATGCACATTCTGGCCGAAGATGCTGCTGGAGGGATCGGCAAAATAAATATGCTCAAAAATACACTGGGCAGCGGCGCCGTCGGGACGGTGGGCGAAGAATTCACTCTGCAGCCCGGCAGCCGAAATGGTAATCACTTCGCCTGGCTGCACGTCGCGCAGGTAAACAGCGCCGATCAAATCGAGGGCGCAGGTTTCGGAGGCTACCACCCAGGCACCATTGTCCATCTGTCCAATGCAGAGCGGTCGGAAACCTTCGGGATCACGAGCCGCCACCAGTCGATCCGTGAAGAGGAAGAGCAGGCTGTACGCGCCCTGCAGATGGTTCAGCACGTGGCCGATCTGGTTGGGTTTTTCGAGATGGGCCGGTTTGGCCAGCAGATGAGTGATCATCTCGGTGTCGCTGCTGGTGAGGAAGATGTGGCCGAACTGCTCATATTCCTCGCGCAGTCGGGCGGCATTGATCAGGTTGCCGTTATGAGCTACTGCAACCTGGCCGGCGGCGTAACTGACCAGCAGCGGCTGGGCGTTGGCAGCGTTGCAGGAACCGGTGGTGGAGTAACGCACATGTCCAATTGCGATGGGATTACGCAATTGCTCCAGATGTTGCGGCTGGAAAACCTCGTTGACCAGTCCCATGCCGGCGTAACGTCGAATCTGATCGCCATCGGAGCTGCAGATGCCCGCCGATTCCTGGCCGCGATGCTGCTGGGCAAAAAGGCCGAGGTGCGTAAGGGCCACGGCCTCAGGATGGCCATAAATGCCGAATAATCCGCAATGATGTCTGATCTCGTCGTGTTCCATAGGGAATCAGGGTGCGGGGGCTGCAGGTTTGTTCTAAACAGTCAGCTTAGTCCGCAGTCGGTTAAAGGTCAAGATGCCGTCCGATAAAGTAACTCCAAGGTCCTATAGCACAGGATTATAGTCGCAGGTGTTGTCGTTACAGCTTACCAAATCTAACATTTTCCAAAGGAGCGCTGGGGGGCGTGATGCGGGACTGGTGGGTGACCGCATCAAGGGAGAGAAGTTTTCGGGGGTATATTCAACATGTCTGAGCAAACACACAAAGTGCCGTCAGAGATATTAACCACCGGCCAGGTGGCCAAAATCTGCTGCGTAGCTCCGCGTACCGTTTCCAAATGGTTCGACAGCGGACAATTGCGTGGGTATCGCATACCGGGGAGCAAAGATCGGCGGATTCCGGTGAATCAGCTGGTCCGTTTCATGAAAGCCCACGGCATGCCGCTGAACGGGTTGGATGGTTTGAAGCACCGGGTGTTGTTGATTGACAGTGATCGGTCGCTTGCTGAACGGGTGGCTCAGTCTCTGCAGCAGCAGGAACGATTTGAAGTGCAGATCGCGCGCTGCAGTTTTGCAGCGGGAATCCTGATCGAACGCCATCGACCACATGTACTGGTGGTGGAAGTCAGCACCCCGCACCTTGATCTGGCGAGCTGGCTGCGCTTCTTAAGAATGGACAACGAATTGCAGGGCACGCGCTTGCTGCTGACCGGATCAACTCCGGGCGAAGCGGAGCTGAAGGCCTGGCGGGAAATTGGAGCCGAAGCTTTCCTCGCCAAACCCTACTCCTTGCAAACGCTGATGCAGACCATTGAAGATGCCCTGTCGGTGATCTCCTGAAGAAGCTATAGGCAATTGGAACTGGTTTCAAAATAGCGTAAATGGGTGAGGCACGGTCGCGGCTCGGTGAAACCAAACCAGTACCAACGCGATAAACCATATTCGGACGCTGCAGACTTAATGTACTGTACCACTCGGCCGGGTCTATTCAATTCTGATCGGAAACAAAACTCCCCACTGCGAACAGGTGATGAGCCAGGCGGGTTCGACCGATTATTTTTATAGCTATGACCGAAAGCCCCGTGAATTCGACGATAGTCATCCATGTGTTGCTGGTCGATGATCAGGATTCTTTCCGACGATCGACTGCCAAGCGGCTGGAACTGCGCGGATTCAGCGTCACCGAAGCAGGCGATGGTGTTGAGGCGGATGAATTGCTCAAGCGGATTGTACCGGATGTGGTGGTGTGCGATCTCAAGATGCCCAATATGGATGGAATAACACTGTTGCAGAAGCGGGTGGGTGATCTGCCGGCGACCAGTTGGTTGATTCTCACCGGCCAGGGTTCAGTTGATACGGCGGTTCTTGGCTTGAAGCTGGGGGCGGTGGATTATCTGCAGAAACCGATTGAGATCGAAGATCTTGAACATCAGATCCGCCAGGCCTACGAAGACAACCATCCGGCCCGGATGATGCAACAGATTCGACAGCAGTTGCAGGATGGATCGACGCGATTCGGGATTGTAGGCCGCAGCCGGCATATTCAGGATACCTATCAGTTTATCACGCGCGCGGCGCGGGGTGATCAGCCGGTGTTGATTACCGGTGAAAGCGGTACGGGTAAGGAACTGGTCGCCCGTGCGGTGCATGAACAAAGCGATCGCGCCACGCGACCTTTCGTGACGATTAATTGTGCCGCGCTGACCGATACGCTACTGGCCAATGAGTTGTTCGGTCATGTCGAGGGCGCTTATACCGGCGCGGTGGGGACCAAGCTGGGGCTGTTTGAAGTGGCCGATGGCGGCACACTCTTTATCGACGAGATCGGCGATATGTCGCTGCAGAACCAGGCGGCGGTGCTGCGGATCATCGAGACCGGGCAGTTCCGCCGCCTCGGTGACACGCGCGAGCGGGTAGTGGATGTGCGGCTGGTAGCAGCCACACTATGCGATCTGCCCCAGATGGTGAGTCAGAAGAAATTCCGCGAGGATCTGTTTTATCGCCTGAACGTGCTGCCGTGGCAGCTGCTGCCGCTGAGTGAACGACGGGAAGATATACCGCTGCTCATCCAGCATTTTCTGGATCGCCACGCCAAGCGCACCGGCCAACCCCGACGACTGACCCCCGAAGCACTGGTGGCGTTGCAGGCCTATGACTGGCCCGGAAATGTGCGTGAGATGGCCAACGTCATCGAACGGGCCGCCACGTTCTGCGATGATTATGATATCAAGGTCACCCATCTGGGGCTGGGTTTGCCCGCCGGCGTGGCGACGCCTGAAGGCATGTCCAGCCGACTCACCGATATCGAACGTGACCACATCCTCCGCGTCCTCGAGGCCCACCAGGGCAACAAGCTGGCCGCTGCCAAGGCCCTGGGCATCAGCCGTATGAAACTCTACCGCAAACTCGAAGACTATAACGTTGAGTAATCAGGCGGTCCATTCTTCCTATATGCTGATACGCTATAATCTCAATATGGATCGAACATTTGACCTTATTGTAATTGGTGGCGGTCATGCCGGGGCGGAGGCGGCGTGGGCGGCGGCGCGGCTGGGAGCGAAGACGGCGCTGGTCACCATGCAGATCGAAGCGATCGGGCGGATGTCGTGTAATCCGGCCATCGGCGGGATCGGCAAGGGGCAGATGGTCCGGGAAATCGATGCCCTCGGCGGGTTGATGGGTCTGGTGACCGATGCGGCGGGAATTCAGTTCCGCCTGCTGAATCGCAGTAAAGGACCGGCGGTCTGGTCGCCCCGGGCCCAGGCGGATCGCCAACTGTACGCCGCTAAAGTGCAGGAGTTTCTGCTACATTGTCTGAATCTCGAACTGGTGGAAGGTGTCGTTGAAGAATTGCTGACGGTGGAGCAGGAGCCGGATGGTCTCCGGCCGCTGCGCAGGATGGTTGGCGTACAATTGCAGGATGGGCGTCGGCTGGCGGCGGAAAGTGTGATCATCACTTCCGGTACGTTCATGCGCGGTTTGATGCACTGCGGTGAGCAGAAGAGCGCCGGCGGGCGCGTGGGTGAGCAAGCGGCAGTGGGGCTCAGCGGCAGCCTGGAAGCATTGGGCTTTACCCTGGGTCGCCTGAAAACCGGCACACCGGCCCGATTGCACCGCGATTCGATCCATTACGAAGATCTCGCCGTTCAGCCCGGCGATGATGAACCCGTGCCGTTTTCATTCCTGACCTCGAGACTCGAGCAGCGGATGATGCCTTGCTGGATCACACATACCAACGAGCGGACTCACGAGATCATCAGGGCCAATCTGGATCGGGCCCCGATGTACACCGGGCAGATTAATTCCACCGGGGTGCGCTATTGCCCCAGCATTGAGACCAAAGTGGTGCGTTTCGCGGACCAGCCTCGCCACCAGATTTTTCTCGAACCGGAAGGCTATGACAGCGAGCGCATCTATTGCAACGGCATGGGTACTTCGCTGCCGGTCGATGTACAGGAAGCGTTTCTGCGAACCATCCCCGGACTGGAACAGGCTCGGGTGCTGCAGTGGGGTTATGCGATTGAATATGATTTCATCCCCACCCGGCAGACTCACTATTCGCTGGAGACCAAGCGGGTAGAGGGATTGTTTGTAGCGGGGCAGATCAATGGTACGAGCGGGTATGAGGAGGCGGCGGGGCAGGGGCTGATAGCGGGGATCAATGCGGTGCGAAAATTACGCGGCCAGCCAGCACTGATTCTGAGGCGCGATCAAGCCTATATCGGGGTGATGATCGATGACCTGATCGCTCGACCGCCGGATGAACCTTACCGGATGTTTACTTCGCGGGCTGAGTACCGACTGTTGCTGCGCAGCGATAATGCGGATCAGCGGCTGACGCCGATTGGCCGGGAGATCGGCCTGGTGGATGATTTGCGCTGGAATCGTTTCGAACAGAAGGCAGCAGCCATCCGTGAACTGGAAAAATTACTGCTGGCCACTCGGCACGATGGAATCACCATGCTCGAGTATCTCCGGCGCCCGGAACAATCACTGAACCAATTACTCACGCGGTTGCCGTGTCAGCTGGTCGAGCGTTATTCCGCCGAAATCCGCCAGCAGGTGGAGATCGATGCCAAGTACAGCGGCTATGTCGCCCGCATGCATCGAGAGCTGGAGCGCTTTCAGAAGGTCGAACAATGCCGGATTCCAGAGCAAATCGATTTTGAGCAGATTCGTGAGTTACGTATCGAAGCCCGTCAACGACTGACTGCCGTACGTCCGGAAACGCTGGGACAGGCTTCACGTATTACCGGTATCACCCCGGCTGATATCACAGTTTTGTGGATTCATCTCGAAGCTCGGCGCCGAACGCCAAATGCCATCCCACAATAGGGTTACCCCTAAGGCTGCCAACTCAGTGCTGTAAATTTCGATAATCTGAGCAGTTTCAGTTGCATTTCGAGTGTGTGGATTTTACTATGTAGCTAAGATAGGTAATCTGGGTATTTTATACCATCGCCACCATCCGCTGTATTGAGATCTGGGAGCAGGGTGATGAAAAATGTTTATACAACCGGCGAAGTGGCTGACATCTGCAAGATCAGCCAGCAGACCGTGATTCGTTGTTTTGACAGCGGTCGGTTACGGGGCTTCCGGGTGCCGGGTTCCAAGTTTCGGCGGATACCGCGCGAATCATTGATTCACTTCATGAAGGAAAATGCGATACCGCTGGATAATCTGGACAGCGGTAAGAAGCGGGTTCTGGTAGTGGATGATGATCAGGCGATCATCGAAATGTTTGTTGAGCTGCTGGAGCGTGACGGCCGATTCGATGTGCGCACGGCGATGTCGGGCTATGACGCCGGAATGGCGACCCAGGAATTTCGGCCCGACATTATTCTGCTGGATTACAAGCTGCCGGATATCAACGGCAATATTGTCTGTCGGACGATCCGCTCCAATCCCGCATTTGAGCATGTGAAGATTATTCTGATCAGCGGTGTGGCTGATCCAGACGAAGTGAAGGAACTGCTCGCTGCGGGGGCCGATGAATTTGTCCGCAAGCCGTTTCAGATTGATGCAGTCATCAACCGTATGGCGGATCTGCTGGCCGTGAGCTGAGCGCTGTTTTGCGGAGAGGTATGTTGCTGAGGGGAAGCGCAGCCGGACCGATCCGTTGACCCTGTCTGGAGGCGGATCGGGCTGTTCCTCACAGGTTGCGAGAGAGTTCATGGCTCCAGTCGAATCACCCATTACCCCACGTTCTGAACGCGTTGATCTGATACTGAATCAGCTGGATCAGCTGCCGACGTTGCCGGCGATCGCCGCCCGACTGTTGCAGGTGATCTCCAATGAAGAATCTTCGGCCCATGATGTGGTGGAGCTGATCGAATCGGATCAGGCGCTGGCGACCAAAGTACTGGCCATGGCGGGCAAAGCCAGTCTGGCCGCCCGCAGCGTGGATACAGTCGATAAAGCGGTAGTCCTGCTGGGTTTTGATGCCATTCGCCACGCCGTGCTTTCCATCAAGGTTTACGAGGTTTTTGCCGAGACGCAGCCCAGTAAGCATCCCCGGCAGTTTGATCGGCGGGAGTTCTGGAAACACGCTCTGGCGGTGGCGTGTGCTGCTCATCTGATCGCCGAGCGCTGGCCTGGGCATATCGATCCGGAAGTAGCCTTTGTCTGCGGTTTGCTGCATGACATCGGCAAGATCGCCCTGGATGTCTGTCTGCCCAAGAGTTATGACCGCGTCATTCAGGTGGCGCACATTCGCAATATTCCCATAGCGGATGCCGAGTTGGAACTGCTGGGGCTGGATCATACCGTGGCCGGCAAGCGTCTCGCCCAGCGTTGGAATCTGCCGGCCAGCATCGTCGAAACGGTTTGGCTGCATCATCACTCCCCGGACATGCTGCCCGACAGTGTGACCAATCCGGACCTGGTGATCATCGTGCATCTGGCCAATATCTGGATACGCGAGCAGCGTTTGGCCCATATCGGGGCGACCATATCCGATACCGCCACGCGCAGCATCGCTACCCAGATCGGCATGCCCCAGGAGCATCTGGAAAATGCTGCTCCGCTGCTGTTAGACATGATCCGGCAACGGGCGGATCTGTTGGGTCTGAATGATCTCACGCCGGGTAAAATGTTTGTGGAAGCAGTCTCCGGTGTAAATCTGGAGTTGGGACGGCTGAATGAGGCCCTGATGACCGCCAACAAGGAACTGGCCAGCCGTTCCCAGTATATGGCGTGCATCGGTGAACTGCAGCGCAAGCTGAATACCCGAATGACGCTGCACGATATCTGTCAACTGGCGGCAGGGACGTTGCGGTCGTTGTGGTCGCTCGATACCGTGCTGGTGTTCAGCCGCCAACCGCAAGGTAAGATCATTTATCTGGGACTGGAGGATGGAAGAGGTCGGTTGAGTGAAGTGCTCTGCCTGGAAGAAGTGCCCGCCGCCGCTCAGGAATGGGATGCATTATCGCGCAAGGCGAATCTGATCATGGCTCCGCCAAGTACCGCGTTGATTCGCGAAAAGCTGGCAGATCGACTCGGAGCGGCTCCCCACTGGATGATACCGCTGGCCAAGGAGGGACATACCTGGGGAGGGGTGCTGTTCCCGGCACAACCCGCGCAGGCGGAACAACTCAATTCGGAAATTCAGGAAGCGGAAACTTTTTGCGAAGTACTGAGTAATGCGTTGATAAACGGCCACGAGCGACTGCGCGCCGAACGGCTTAACGAAGGACTCGCTCAGGTAAACCGCCAATTGAAGGCCGCCCAGGCTGAACTGCTGCAAGCCCGATCATTGGGCATGGTGGCGGAGATGGCGGCGGGTGCGGCTCACGAACTAAATAATCCGCTGGCGGTGATCGTTGGCCGCGCGGAGCTGATGGCCGATGCTGCGGCAGATGAAAAAATCCGCAAGGATCTGAAAATTATTCGTGAACAGGCGCAGCGCTGCAGCGATATCGTGTCCGAATTAATGTCCTTTGCCAAACCGGATCCGCCGCAGAAAAACAAGGTGAACCTGCCGGAATTGCTTCGCCAGCTGGCCCAGCAGTGGCTGGCGAAAAGTTCGCTGACCCCAGCCCAGCTGGAGCAGACAATATCGGACGAACCCCTGTTGATTGAAGCCGACAGCCAGCAGCTGCAACGGGCATTTGAGGAACTGATCAAAAATGCCTTTGAAGCCAGCAGCTCGTCAACCATGCACTTGAGTATAAACTGCCGGCGCCTGGCGACCGATGAAAGAGTGGGCGTGACCATCGAGGATCGAGGTCGCGGTATGACCCCGGAAATCCTGGAAAAAGCCCGGGATCCGTTTTTCTCGCATCGACCCGCCGGACGCGGGCGTGGCTTGGGCTTGTCGCGTGCGGTCCGCTGGTTGCAGATCAACGGCGGACAGTTGCGCCTGGAGTCCCAGCCGCAGGTCGGCACGAAAGTGCACATCGAATTTCCGCTGAGTCATTAGGTGGTGTCCGCACCACCGCGACCGGTGGTGGATAGGATGCTGCCCATGACCCTGTCACGCACAATCCTGATCGTCGAACCGGATGTTGAAATTGCCGGCATGCTGACCGACCACCTGCAGCAGACCACCGAAGCTCGGGTTCTGCATGTCACGCGCGCCGCCGATGCCATTCGACTGGACCTGGAAAGCACTCCGGATTTGTTGCTGTCGGAATTACGCCTCCCCGACGGCTATGGGCTGGATCTGGTCCGCCTGTTGCGCAGCAGCCGGGAGTATCCGGTCATGGTCATGGGTGAATCAGCCACCATGGGCAAAGCGGTGGAGGCATTGCGCCTGGGTGTGCGTGATCTGTTTATCAAGCCTTTCGATCTGCAACGTCTGACCACCTCCATCAAAGCAGCCCTGGTGGAAGTGGCTGAACGGGAACAGAAAGATCGCCGACTACAGCGGCTGGAGAATCTGGTCAGCCGGGTTCTGGATGAGCGCAAGGATCTGCAACAGCGCATGGACCTGGTCTGCAAGGATCTGGTGCAGGCTTATCAGGATCTGGCTGAACGGTTCGTCAGCAGCCGAACTTCCGCTTAGCAGAAATAATTCGGAAGGCTAGAGCAGATTAAGTTTTTATGTACAGGGTTGTCTAGGTGCCACGGTTTCATCAGTAGTAGCCCAAGAGCACACGGCTCACAGAGCCGTGGCACAGCGGACCGAACAGTTAAAGTTAAATTGCTCAACACTTCATCAGGCACGCGTCATGCTGCGCGCCACCAACATACCCATTTCAAATAGCAGGATCATCGGCAAAGCCAATAGCATCTGACTGAAGACATCGGGCTGAGGGGTAAGTACCGCCGCTGCCACCACGATACCAAAAATGATATAACGCCGAGCCTGGGCCATCTGCTGCACGGTAACCAGGTCAATGAGGGCCAACACCACCACGACCACGGGTAGCTGAAAGGCCACCCCGAACGCCAGTGCCAACTCCAGTACAAAGGCGACATAGGCCTGCAGTGAGTATTGGTTGGTCACCGTCGAAATATGCTCCTGCAGCCGGGTGGGAATTATCCGCAGATGACCGTTCTGATCAATTACCTTCAATTGCCCCTGGCGCTCGTCATACCAGAAAGAACCGGGGACAGCGTCAGTCGGGTCGTCGCGGCGCAGTGGTATAAGAGTCGGAGCGGGTTGGGTCGTGGTGGGCAGCGGTTCCGGCTGGCCGAGCAGGATTTTTTCCCAGAAAAACATCCGTTCGCCGGGCGGTCGAAAATTCATATTGAAGCTGGTGAAAAAATTGATGGTCACCGGCAGGACGATCAGGTACATGAATGTCGCACCGGTGAAAAAGAGTACAATCGAGGGCAGAAACGCCAGTCGCACGTACCGGCGCTCCCGGTCGTAAAGTCCGGCGGCGACGAACTGCCAGATCTGCCACAAAATCCAGGGAGAAGCGATGATCGCTCCGGAGAGGGCGGCGAGCTTCAGGTACATCATGAAGCTGTCGGGCGGGCTGAGCGAGATCAGCGTCGGTTCCTGATGATATTTTCGCAAGACCAAAATGGCCGGCCGCATCAGAAAACTGAGCAGTTCCTGCGACCAGATCAGACACAGCACGAAACCGACGATAAAGCCGCCCACAGCCAACAGCATCCGCGTGCGCAATTCATCGAGGTGATCTCCCAGTGACATGCGCACATCATCCGGGTGGGGCAGGCGACGGCGGAATAGTTGACGCAGATTCATCGTCGGCCATTCTATGAAGCAGGGTCCGTTTGTTCAATCGGGGCTGCGGGGGGTGACTGATCCAGGTAGCTTTGCAGCATGGCGGCGGCGGCCAGAGCGTCGCGGCGGCGGCGGCGTTGCTGATTGGTCAATTCGTCGCGCTGATTGAGTTGCTGATCGGCGGTGTAGCTGCTCAGTCGCTCGTCCCAGTAGACCAGTGGAACCGGCAGCAACGGCTGGAGTCGATCACCGAAGGATCGGGTTTTCTGAGCTTGCGGGCCGACCGTGTCGTCCATGTTGAGCGGCAGGCCGATGACCAGTTGATCGATTTCATACTCCTCGATCAGTTCGCGGAGGGTACGGGCGATCTGGTTGAGGTCACCGGTGTTATCCAGTTGCTGCAGGGGGCTGGCCAGTCGGCCGTCGGCGTCGCTGACCGCCAGTCCGATCCGTTTCCGGCCAAAATCAACTCCCAGAGTGCGGGTCATCAGAGGTCGTCTTTCTCCAGTCGGCCGACCAGTTCCTTGATCCGTTGCACCTCGTCACGATGGCAGATCAGAGTGGCCTGGGCGGTACAGACTATCACCAGATCATGCACGCCGACTGCGGCGATCAGGTGTTGCGGATCATCGGCGACGAAGAAGTTGCTGCTGCTGTCGATCAACAGGGTACGTGCCCCACAGAGAATATTCTGCTGGTTATCAGCGGGGAGCAGATCGGTCAGCGAGGTCCAGGCGCCCACATCGAGCCATTCGCAATTCATCTCACATAACAGCACCCGCTGGGCTTTTTCCATGATGCCGTAATCAATCGATATTTTAGGCAATTGCTGATATAATGCGGGTTGCTGATCATGGGTTGCACGCTGCACCGCCTGCAAGCCGCGCAGATTTTCCGGGAGATGGCGGGCAAATTCCTGAAGGATGGATTCGATCCGCCAGACAAACATGCCGCTGTTCCAGTAATAGTCGCCACTGAGCAGATATTGCTCTGCGGTGGAACGATCCGGTTTTTCCTTAAATTCCTGAACTTTGAACAACCCCGGTTGAATCATCGCTCCGCGATGGAGATAGCCGTAACCGGTGTGCGGGCTGGTGGGGCGGATACCGAAAGTCAGCAGGGCGTCGGGGAATTGCTCCGCCGCCTGATAAGCACATTCCAGGGCGGCGTGAAATTGTTGATGGGGGCGGATGATATGGTCGGCGGTGAAGATGCCCATTACACCGGCAGGGTCGCGTTTTTGCAGAACCAGCGCTGCCAGCCCGATGGCATTGGCGGTATCGCGTACCGCCGGTTCACCCAGTAGATTATTCGCCGGCAGCTCCGGCAAGTCGTCGGCAACGAGAGACAGATGATCAGTGCTGGTGATGACACAGATCTGCTGCGGGGGCAGAAACCCCGCCAGCCGTTCATAGGATATACGCAGTAAACTTTTATTATCAAAAAGGCGCAGGAAATGTTTGGGCCTGGCCGACCGCGACATCGGCCACAAGCGCGTCCCCGCTCCACCAGCCATGATCACTGCATAACGCATGTTGTCGTTCGTCGTTGTTTGGTGTTCGTGGTTCGAGATTAATCCCTAGGCATTTTTTCGTAGCCTTTTTTACCCATCAGATGATAAGTGATTTTTTTGCCCAATTCGACGCCAGGTTGATCGTAGGGATTTACATTGAACAAACTGCCGGCGATGGTCGTTGCCGCTTCCATCAGGTAGATGAACTGCCCGATGGTGTAGGGGGTCAGACGCGGGAAACGAATGGTCAGGCAAGGCCGGGCACTGGCCAGCAGGGCCAGTTCTGTGCCCTGCTTCTCCGCCTGGAGCAGTTGGCCCAGAGTGGCACCACCCAGATAGGCGAGAGCCTTCACCTTGGGCAGTTGTTTGGCGATTTTGATATCGCGGTCGAATTTATCGACCTCCAGCAGGGTGATCAGTTTATCCTGCGGACCTTCACGGTAGAGCTGCACCTGTGAATGCTGGTCGGTCGAGCCGAGTGCTTTGATCGGGGTCGGCCCGACAAAAAGTTCCTGTGTTCCGGCAGCGTCGTAGCGTTTACCCAGACTTTCGGCCCAGAGCTGCCGGAACCAGTCCGCCAACGAATAGAGGGCGTTGCTGTAGGGCATCATCACGCTCATCACCCGCCCGCGCTGATAGTAGAGATAATTAACCGCGGCGAAGAGCGCGGCGGGATTGTGCAGCAATGCCGTCTGTTTCACTTGCTGATCCATGGCGGCGGCACCGTGCATCAAGTCTTCGATATCGATTCCGCACAGCGCTGCCGAGAAGAGGCCCACGGCGGAGAGCACGCTGAACCGCCCACCGACACCATCGGGCACCGGCAGTGTGTTATAGCCTTCCTGCTGAGCGATGGTTCGCAACGTGCCGCTGTGAGCATCGGTGGTGGCGAGAATTTGCCCGGCTGCTTTTTTCGACCCCAGTTTGCGAATCAGCAGATCACGGACGATCAGATACTGGCTGGCGGTTTCAGCGGTTTCGCCCGATTTGCTGATCACATTAAAAAGTGTGCGCGGCAGATCGTCACCGATGAGATCGAGCAGGCCGGCAAAGAGCGTCGGATCGACATTGTCCATGACAAACAGCCGCGGGCCGGATCGATCCTGTTGATCCAGCAGGTTGTAGTAGGGATGGTTGAGGGCCTGCTGCAGGGCGATGTTGCCCAGGGCGGACCCGCCGATGCCCAGCACCACCAGATTATTGACTTTCGGTCGATAAAATTTGGCGAGTTCCCGCACCTGCCGGATCATCAGCTTATCGTAGGGCAGGTCGCGGTACCGATGGCGACCCAGCTGTCGTTCGCGCTCGATGGTCTGCACCATCTTCTTCACGCGCGGAGCCAGTTCGTTCAATTCTTTCGCGGTGAGCGCCTGTGGGCCCAGTGATTTGGCCTGGAGTGATTTGATTTCCAGGGTGATCAGTTTTTGATTTTTGGCCGGCATGGTGATTCGCGTGGACTGAAGCCCGCGGCTCCTAAATTGAAAATTCTGCGTTTTGATCAGGCATCCATTTCCAAGGGTTGCATTTTAGCATACTCGAGGATCAGAGTTTTTTCACCGTAAGCGTTAAAACGGACGCCGGCGCGGGTCAGTTGGCCGCTGGATTGCTTCCAGAGCAACCGCCCGATACCGAAAGTGGGATGCTGAACATACAAGCCCACCGGCCAGCGTCGGAAATCGTCCCGGCTGGCGGAGGGCTTTTCATATCCGCTATCTTCAGAGAGGCTCTCGCCACCGCGTTCGATGTGATCCAGCAACTGATCGGGAATTTCCGCCAGAAACTGGGAGCGAGTCGTTCGCTGGGTCAGGCCCCGAATCGTCCGCCAGCGGGCCAGCGTGAGAGTCAGGCGTTCGCGGGCCCGGGTGATTCCCACGAAACAAAGCCGCCGCTCTTCCTCGAGTTGTTCCGGACGTTCGAGATAGCGTTCGTGGGGCAGCAGACCATCTTCCAGTCCGATGACAAAAACGATGGGGAATTCCAGACCTTTGGCAGCGTGGAGAGTCATCAGCGTTACGGCGCCGGTCCCATCGTGCACACCGTCGACATCGCTGACCAGGCTGATCTGGTGCAGCCAATCGGCAAAATCACCCTCCGGATTGTTCTGCGTAAAATCGGCGGCGGCGGAGATCAGTTCAGCCACGTTGTCCACCGCCTCCAGACCCTCCGTTCCTTCGTGACGCAGGGCCTCTTCCAGTCCGGAAAGTTTGAAGGTCTGCTCGACCACCACTTCGGCAGGTTCATGGAGCAACTGCCGCAGTTGTTGCATCAGCTCCGCGAAGGTCTGCACCTTTTTAATGGCGGCGGCCTTCAGTAGCGTGTGGTCAGTCAGGTGATCAATGACCACCCCGAGCGGTTGCTGTCGTTCAGCGGCCAGTTGCAGCAAGCGATCAACGGTGGTTTTACCGATGCCCCGCGCGGGGGTGTTGATGGCCCGGATCAGGGCTTGTTGATCGGCGGGATTGATCAACAACCGCAGATAGGCCAGCAGATCCTTGATTTCCCGGCGGTTGTAAAATTCGGTGCCGCGGGCGATCTGGTAGCTGATGCCGCGTCGAATAAATGCTTCCTCGACCACACGGGTAAGCGAATTGACACGATAGAAAATGGCGATGTCGCTGAGCGGCCGGCCGGTGCGCTGGTATTGCTGAATTTCATCCGCCAGAAAATCGGCTTCGTCGTCAGCATCTTCGCAGGCTATCGTGCGCACTTTGGCGCCATCGGACTGCTCGGTCCAGAGGGTTTTGTCTTTGCGCTGGCGGTTGTTTTTGATGAGCCGATCGGCGACGGCCAGGATGTTGGGGGTGGAGCGATAATTCTGTTCGAGACGGATCACTTTGGCGGCGGGAAAGTCATGCTCGAATTCGAGGATGTTGCGGATGTCCGCCCCCCGCCAGCCATAGATGGACTGGTCCGGGTCGCCGGTGGCACAGATGTTTTCATGGCCGAGCGATAAACCTCGCGCAATCATATACTGGGCATGGTTGGTGTCCTGATATTCATCAATCAACAGATAGCGGAAACGATCCTCCAGACGTTCGCGGAGTGATTGATTCTGGCCAAGCAGCAGGGCGGTACGCATGAGCAGCTCATCAAAATCCACCACCTGCTGTTGCTGCAGGAGATCCTGATAGTGACGATAGATCCGGGCGAGCGTGCGCTGGACAAAGCTGCTTTCGCCCGGTTCGTCGGCAAAACTTTCCGGGGTGATCAGGCGGTTTTTGGCGTCGCTGATACGGGCATCGACGCGCGCCGGGGTCCAGTGTTCACTGGAGAGCTCCGCCTGCTGGATGGCTTGTTTGAGTAACTGACGTTTTTCATCCTCGTCGATGATGGTGAAATCGGCGGAGAGTCCCGCCTCGACCGCGTACCAGCGGAGCAGACGGGCGCAGAGCGAGTGAAAGGTGCAGACCAGCATTTCCCGGCCGATACCCAGCGCGGCGACGCGTTCCTGCATTTCACCGGCGGCTTTGTTGGTGAAGGTGATACACAGGATGTGGCGGGGCGAAGTGGTGGTGGCGGCGAGATAAGCAGCGCGACGCGTGATGACGCGCGTCTTGCCGCTGCCCGCACCAGCCAGCACCAGCAGTGGTCCCGCTGTCTGCTTCACCGCTTCCTGCTGAGGTGGATTCAAGCCAACCAATAAATCATCATGTGTCTGCACGCGACTACTCCAGGATTGATTCATGGTGCCATTAGAATCTACCTGCAAGAGAATTCAATACTTGACGATTCAGAATTATATATTCCGGCAGATCAAGGAGACTGAATAATCCAACAGTCCAGATGATACTATCAAACAGCCGGATGGCCCGATCATCATCAGGCGGTTTCAGGACAATCGATTACCTGGCCATCGTAGCCGAGCTGCATGTTGGGCGGTAAGGTGAGGTTGGTTGGCGCGTGCAGCAGTTCGTGGGCGATATGGGTGAAATAGGTCTGTTGCGCGCCGATGCGTCTGGCCCATTCGACTGCCTGTTCCAGGTTGAAGTGGGTGGGGTGTGGTCGGTGGCGCAAAGCATCGAGGATCAGTACCCGCAGATTCTGCAGCAGGCTTAACGAATCATCACTGATGAAATTACAGTCGGTACAATAGGCGAACTCGCCCACGCGAAAACCGAGCACTGGTGTACGGCCATGCTGCAGCGGCACGGGCGTAACCATGATGGCGTGCTGGCCGTCAGGCAGCGAACGGACTTCAAAAGGTCCGTCGATGCGGATGAAATGGAGATCGGGTTTATGGCTGGGGTAGCTGGGATCGTTTTTGAAGGCGTAGCTGAACATCTGGGAGATGCCGCGAATATCCTCCGGCTGAGCGTAGCAGGGCAGAAGGGTTTTCTGCAGCCAGTTGAAGCGGCGTAAGTCATCCAGGCCGGTGACGTGATCGGCGTGGTGGTGAGTGTAGAGGACGGCATCGACCCAGCGGACGTTATTGGCCAGACACTGCAGTCGAAGTTCTGGAGTGGTATCCACCAGAATCCGCACGCCTTCATGCTCGAGATAAATGCTGACGCGGGTCCGGCGATCGCGCGGATCGGGCGAGGTGCAGACCGGGCAATCACAGCCGATCATGGGCACCCCATGTGAAGTTCCGGTTCCCAGTAAGATGATACGCATATCAGTGCATTTTCATTTGAACAGTAGCAGCCGGCGTCTCTGCTGGCCGTATTAACGCCGGGGGATTCAGCAGCTGACGCGGAGATCGACCGCTTCAGGATTATTGAATCCACTCGAGTTCTATT
The DNA here is from genome assembly GCA_022072405.1 of Phycisphaerae bacterium. GTDB lineage: Bacteria > Planctomycetota > Phycisphaerae > UBA1845 > CAIVHJ01 > JAJVHX01. The sequence continues at coordinate 64,195 of JAJVHX010000011.1, forward strand.
TTATCGTTGCTAAGTGTACATGGCACTTGAATCAACAAATGCACATTGTCGCCGATTCAGGATTTTTTGGCGACCGGGCGGGAGCTGCGACGGCTGGTTTTTTTTTGGGCGGCGCGGGGGTCCTGGCCCTGGTCGCGCATTTTCTGCTCGCGGGCTTGAAGCAGCGAAAGTGCCTGCTCCAGAGTGATGGTGGTGAGTTCCTGTCCTTTGGGCAGGGTGGCATTGACGACCCCGTCGGTGACATAATAGCCGTAGCGACCGGATTTGAGTTGAATCTTGGCACCGGATTGCGGATGGGTGCCGATTTCGGCAAGGGCCTGGGGTTTCATCGAGCGGCCGCGGCCTTTGGGTTGCTTCAGCAGTTCCAATGCCTGTTCCAGCGTAATGGTGGCGAGTTGTTCATGGTTGGTCAGGCTGCGCGTCTCCTCGCCCATTTTGACGAACGGTCCGAAACGGCCATCTTGCACGGCAACCATTTCACCCGATTCCGGATGGCGTCCGAGCACTTTTGGAAACGATAACAATAACAACGCCTGTTCGAGGGTGAGTGTTTCCGGCTTCATGGTCGGCCAGAGACTGGCCATTTTGGGACGACCACCGCGTTTGATCGTGCCTTTTTCGGTTAATTCCGGATCGCCCAGCTGCACATAAGGCCCGAATCGCCCGCTCTTCAGATAGACCGGCTTGTTGGTTTGCGGATCATGACCGATCGCACCGCCCAGCTGGCTGGCTTGGGCAACAAGTTGTTGAGCCTTTTCAACATTCAGTTCATCGGGGGCGATGTTTTCCGGGATCGTCGCTCGTTTATCTGAGTCGCCGATCTGGATGTAGGGACCATAGCGGCCGACGCGAATGACCACCTCTTCCTGCTCCGTCGTCTTCCCCAGCGGAATAGAGGCAATCGCACGCGGGTCTATGGTCTGGGCGCTGGAACCGATCAGGGCTTTAAGGCCGATTTCGGAAAAATGTTTGGCGGTGCGTCCACCCGCCTGATGACCGAAATAGAAATCCTTCAGCCAGGGGGTCGAATCCTGCTGGCCGCTGGCGATGGCATCGAGATCATCTTCCATCTTGGCGGTGAAACCATAATCGACCAGATCGGTCAGATGACGTTCCATGAGGTTGGTGACGGCGAAGGCCGTAAAAGTCGGCACCAGCGCCGTCCCCTTTTTCCAGACATAACCGCGATCCTGAATGGTCTGGATAATTGAAGCGTAAGTAGAGGGTCGGCCGATGCCGCGCTGTTCCAGTTCCTGGATCAGGCTGGCTTCGGTATAGCGGGCGGGCGGCTGAGTTCGATGATCTTCAACCAGCAGCTCGCGCACCTCGACCTGGTCGCCCACCTTGAGGTTGGGCAGAATTTTTTCCTGATCACTCAGGTCAGCTTCGGGATCGTCTGATCCTTCGACATAGGCCCGCAGATATCCGGCAAAATTAATCACCTTGCCCGAGGCAGTGAAGACCGCGGTGCCCTGCGAACCGCCGTCGGCCTGCAGGCGAATAGTGGTTCGCTGGCCCTGTGCATCATTCATTTGGCAGGCCAGGGTGCGTTTCCAGATCAGTTCGTAAATTTTGAAACCATCTTCACCCAGTTCCTGCTGCAGGCTGCGCGGCGTACGGAAGCTAGCTCCGGCGGGGCGGATCGCTTCATGGGCTTCCTGGGCGTTTTTGACCTTATGCTGGTAACTGCGTGGCCGGTCCGGGAGATACTCCTGGCCGAATAGTTCGCTGATCTGGCTACGGGCGGCGGTCAGCGCCTGCTGCGACAAGTTAGTTGAATCGGTTCGCATGTAGGTGATATAGCCGTTTTCGTAAAGGCTCTGCGCAGCGCGCATGGTGCGCTGGGCGCTGAAGCGCAATTTACGGTCTGCTTCCTGCTGTAACGTGGAAGTGATAAACGGTGCCGGCGGGCGAGAGGTGAATGGTTTTTGCGAAACCTCACTGACCGCGAATTTCTGCGTACGGATGCGCTCCGCCAGGGCCTGTGCTTCCGATTCTTTCAGCCAGCGGGCTGAACTGCCCGATTTCAGCAGCCCGGTGGTTTCCTCGAAATCCTTGCCCTCAGCCAGCCGTCGGCCATCCAGTTCGATCAAGCGGGCGGTGAAGGATTCCTGATGCGAAGATTGCAGGTTGGCCAGTAGATCCCAGTACTCCGCACTGCGGAAACGCATGCGGGCCCGTTCACGATCGACAATCAGTCGAGTGGCGACCGACTGGACCCGGCCGGCGGAGAGTCCCGGCCCGACTTTTCGCCACAGCACCGGCGAGACTTCATAACCATACAGCCGATCCAGAATTCGCCGCGCCTCCTGAGCATTGACCAGTTGCAGATCGATATCACGGACCTGCTGCAATGCCTGCAGGATCGCGGTCTGGGTGATCTCATCAAACACCATGCGTTGCGCGGGAATCTGCGGTTGCAGGACTTCGAGCAAATGCCAGGCGATGGCTTCACCTTCGCGGTCTTCGTCAGTCGCCAGTAACAGGCGGCTGGCTTTTTTCATCAACTGGCGCAGTTTATTGACCTGCTTTTGCTTATCCGGTGGGATCACATAAAGCGGTTTGAAATTGTCATTCACATCGACGCCCAGCCTGGCCCACTCTTCCTCTTTATATTCTGACGGAATTTCGGCAGCCTTGGAGGGCAAATCCCGAATGTGGCCGATGGAGGATTCCACGGTATATTCTTCGCCAAGAAATCGGGAGATAGTCCGGGCCTTGGCCGGGGATTCTACGATTACTAAAGTATTGTTGTTATTGGCATTAGCGATCTTGGCCGATTTTTTAGCTTTGGGGGTTGATGCCTGGTCAGCAGGATTGGTACTGGATGTATTTTTTTTAGCCACTGAATTCAATTACCTATTTGAACGTGAGATAGCTTAGCAACTCATATCGGTTAATGGATGTTTAGCCTGCACTCGGACTTTAGCGCGCCGACTTCAGGTAGCGGGCCAATATCAAAAATCTGGAAGGAATGTCAATCCGGTACAGTTGTAGAAGTAGCTTCCGGCTTGCATTTATCAGCGTGGCCGGTATACTTTTACGGTTTCGGCTATTGGCACAACTTATTGGTAGGCAAGGAATTAACTCCCATGATGAAATTTTTCCGCAAATATAATAAACATTTGATGGTGATTGTCACCATTTTATGCATGTTGGTATTTATCGGTGACGCGTTTTTCACGCGGTCCAGTGGGGATTCGGCTGGCGAAGAGATCATCGGTGAGGCCTACGGTCAACCGATTACCCGTCTGGATATGGATGAAATTTCCGGCCAGACCGCCATCCTTAACAATCTGAGTTTCGGACGAATTTACAATGCCGCATGGCGGATGCCCTGGGGTTGGGACATGACCCTGGAGCCGCTGGAGACGATGGATTATCTGCTGTTGATGCGCGAGGTGCGGAATCAGGGGGGCCGACCGGATGTGGATCAGGCCCGGGCGCTGCTTGAAAGACTGGGACCCGAGTTGCGTCGTTTCACCCTGGAACACAATTATGCCACGGAACGAGTGGAGCAGGCGCTGGCGAACTATCTGATGGTGGAAGAAGCCTGGAAGATGGCGGAACAGAGTCAGCAACCCAGCGAACTGGAAATCCGCCACGCCATCAAGGATCGTCTGGAGAACCTGAATGCGACTATTTTGCGCATTGCCGCGGCGCCGTTAAGCGATCCGCAGTACGTTCCCACGGATGCGGAATTGCAGTCCCATTTTGACAAATACAAAGAGCAGGCGCGTGGAAAAGATTCGATGAGTATGGGCTATCGCATCCCGGACCGCATCCGCGTGGAATATGTCCAGATCCAGACCGGTGCGATTCCCTTCGAACCGATCATTACGGAAACGATGGCCAGGCAGTATTGGCAGGAATATCAGTCGGAATTCGTGATCAAAAACGAGGAGGCGGGCACAGAGCCCTCAACTCAGCCTGCACCACAAGCTGAACCCACCACGACTCCCGCAACCAGTTCGGCTCCGGTCTATTACCAGACCTTTGTCGAAGCGCGACCGGCCGTGATGGAACGGCTGACTACGAAGATGCGTGATGAAGGTCAGATGGCTGCAGCGCGAGAATTGTCTCAGGCGCTGATGAAAAAACTCAGTGAACCCTGGGCAGGGGTGAAGGAAGGCAGCGATGGATACCTGCTCGCTCCCGAGTCAGCCCGAACGACCGATTACCTGAAAAATCTGGTCGCCGAGCTGAAGGCGAAGCAGAATCACGGTCAGGTAATCGAACTCCATACCAGCGAATGGCTCACGATGGAAGATGCGGAAAAGCTGGCCGGTTTGGGATCAGCAGTCGAAGAAATGCAGGGTGAACAGGGCGAACGATCATTTACCCAGATGGCCTTTCTGGTGCAGGGGTTGCTGGATATCAGCAAGCTGGAGGATCGTTCACGGATCAGTGCACTGGCCCGTTACGAGATCGGTCCGCTGTTGATGGATGAGCAGAAAAGTCTGTATCTGTTCCGGGTGGTGGATGTGCAGCCGGCTCATGCACCGGAGTCACTCGCGGCGGTACGTGATGCCGTCGTCGCCGATCTGCAATTATTAAAAGCTCACGAAACGGCCCGGCAGCATGCGGAGGACATGGTCAAGCTGCTGACCACTGATGGCCTGCAGAAAGCGTGGGATACTTATGAGGGACTGGATCCGGCGACCAAGGCCCGGATCGGCACGGTTTTTGAGGCCAATCCCTTTCCGCGTGCAGCCAGCATGGTGAGCGACAAAGCCGGAGACATCACCAAGGCGATCCGCAACCGTCTGTTTGTCGATCAGATCTTTGACCTGCTGGATTCCAAAGGGTTGAAGAGCAGCGGTGTGATTACCGTAGTCGATGAAGCCGATGTGTTCGTGGTTCAATTGCAGGATATTCAAACCATTGATTCCGAAAAATATACTCGCTACAAACAATTGATGGGCGGAATGGCGGGTCGGGAGCGGGTTGATCTGCTGAAGCGCGACTGGTTTGATCATGCGCGTATTCGCAACCGGACGCAATTCAAATTCCGCTAGACTCAGTAGAGGGCGTGATAACTGATAGAAAAGCTATGCCGGTGGTTATTCCTTGACGGCGCGGGGGCGTTGGCCGTTGCGTCGGAAGACGGCGACGACATCTTCGATCGGGACCACATAGAGCTGGTTGTCGGCTTCAAAATCAACCGGGATGGCGTTCTTGGGATTGAAGAGCACTTTGTCATAAGCCCGGATCGGATAATCCTCATCGTTTTCAATCTGGGCCGAAATAGCAACGACACGACCGGTAATGGTTGGAATCTCGACGCGGTCCGGTAAATGAATTCCGCCCTTGGTGGCCTTTTTATCCTGATCCTTGCGGATCAAGATACGCAGACCGATCGGTTCGACGGTTTCGAGAGTCAAACGTTCAGATTCAGTTGGTTTGGCCATTGGGGGCGTATCCGGTTCAAATCGCTATCCGATTACCGTACTATACTATTCTATGTATCGGTGGATGCTTATTCAACGGTTGACAGTTTTCTGCTGTTGGATCTACCGCTCTACAGCACACAATTGAGAAGAGCCGACCAATGAATGAACAACTATCCTCACCTCCCAAGCGGGTAGCCTTCATCAGCCTGGGCTGCGCCAAGAATCTGGTGGATTCAGAGCGCATGCTGGGGCAACTGGCAGAAGGGGGTCTGGCGATTACGGCTGATGCGGATGATGCTGATGTCATCGTGGTGAACACCTGCGGATTTCTGGAAGCATCGCGGCAGGAGGCCCATGCAGCACTGGCTGAAGCATTGCAGCATAAACAGACCGGTCGTGTGCGGCGGGTGGTGGCAGCGGGTTGCCTGGTGCAGCGTGATGGTACGAAGCTGCTGAGCGATGTGCCTGGAGTCGATGCCCTGGTGGGGGTGAATAATCGCGAAGATCTGCTGAAAGCCGTCTGCGACGAAACCACGGATAAGCCCGCCGGACGAGCAACTCCGGACCTTTACATCGCTCCCTATTATTGGAGGCAGGATAACGATCGCACCCGGTTGCGACTGACTCCGCGCCACTATGCCTATCTGCGTATCAGTGAGGGATGCGACCAGAAATGCACCTTCTGCACCATTCCGTCGATACGCGGGCCGATGCATTGCAAATCACCGGAGCAGATACTGGCGGAAGCGCGCGAGCTGATCGCCGACGGAGTGGTGGAGTTGAACCTGATCGGCCAGGATACCACCAGCTACGGTCGGGATATTAATTATTCGGCCGGGTTGGCGGGATTGCTGCGTGAATTGAATCAACTGGATGGCCTGCGCTGGATTCGACTGATGTATGTCTACCCCAGCGATTTCACCGAAGAGATGATTGCTGCCATCGCTGAATGCGAGCGCGTGGTGAAATATATCGACATGCCGCTGCAGCATATCAATGAGCGCATCCTCAAAGCCATGCATCGGCGGGTCACAAAGCAGCAGACCATCGACTTGCTGCAGCGCATCCGCCGGATGATCCCCCAGGTCACCATGCGCACCACGATGATCGTCGGTTTTCCAGGGGAGAGCGAGGCGGAATTCGGTGAATTGCAGCAGTTCATTGGCGAATATGAGTTTGATGCCCTGGGGGTCTTCACTTATTCGCAGGAAGCGGATACACCCGCCGGCCGGATGAAGGAACAGCCTGACCAAGCGGTGAAGGAGCAGCGGCGGGAAGCGCTGATGCTGACACAGCAGGAGATCGCATTTCGCTGCGCACGGCAATCGACCGGCCACACGCTGGAGGTCATGGTTGATCGACGATTGGGGGGCGTGCAATGGCAGGGGCGGCATGCGGGCCAGGCACCGGAAGTGGACAGTGTGACGCTGATTCACAGTCGCCGACCACTAACAAATGGCCAGATCGTGCGTGTCCGTTGTACCGGAAGTCAGGATTATGATTTGCTCGCCCAGCCGGTCGACGTTATGCTGCCGGTGATTTCCTGAGCGATCACTTGATAAACAGCTCAACGCCCTGGTGAAGATCAACCTGCCCAATCAAATCACGCTCTGCCGGCTGGTGCTGGCCGTCATCTTCTTTGCGCTGCTTTCCCGATTTCAGGTGCGCGCTCCTCAACCGCTGCTGCTCGATCTCTGTCTGGGGATATTTATTGTGGCGGCGATCACCGACTGGCTGGATGGATATCTGGCCCGGCGGAATAACCAGGTGACTACGCTGGGGCGGATACTGGATCCTTTCGTTGATAAAGTGCTGGTGGGCGGCGCGTTCATCATTCTGGCTGGTCCGGGATTTGTGGATGCAGCGGGGGTGAGTTATTCCGCGGTCGAACCCTGGATGGTGGTGGTGATGATCGGCCGGGAACTGCTCATCAGCAGCTTGCGCAGTTTTGCCGAAGCGCGCGGGCAGGAGTTCGGGGCCGACGTTTTCGGTAAAGCGAAGACGGTTGTGCAACTCCTCACCGCCGGATGGATCATGCTCGATGTGGCTCATCTGATGGGGAGCGGTGGACCGGCGCTGCTGGCCTGGATCAAGCCCGGATTGGTTTGGCTGGCAGTAGTTTTGACGACGTTGTCGGGGGTTAATTACGTCATCAAGGCGAGTCATTTGCTGAAGGAAAGTTCCTGAGAAATTGTGAGGCCAGGGATGGTCTATTGGCAGGCAGTCATTCTGGGTATCGTCGAGGGATTGACGGAATTTCTGCCGATCTCCAGCACCGGCCACATGATCGTGGTGATGAGTTGGCTCGGAGTGGATCAGCATCAGCCGCCCTGGCCTGTTTTTTTGTATTTTATCCAGATCGGGGCGATTCTGGCGGTGGTGGCCTATTTTTTCCGGCCACTCTTTCAACAGGTTTTTCAACCCAGGTTGTCTCATTGGTCGGATCATCTCCTGCTCAAGCTGATAGTGGGCGTTGCACCGGCGGTGGTGGTGGGACTATTGCTGGATGAATGGGCGGAAGCGCATCTGGAAAAACCGCTGCCGGTGGGACTGGCGCTGGCGATCGGCGGCTTGTTGATGCTCTGGATCGAGCGGCGTTACCGACGGACCGAGGGGCCGGCGATCAGCGCTGTTTCTTTGCGGCAGGCGCTGCTGATCGGGCTGATACAGTGCGTGTCGATCATTCCGGGCACCAGCCGATCGATGGCGACGATCATGGGCGGGATGATCGTGGGATTGCCTCCGGCTACGGCTGCGCAGTTCTCGTTTTATCTGGCGATCCCCACTTTGCTCGGGGCGGGTTTGAAACGGCTGATGGATAATTATGATCAATTGTCGGAGACGGGCTGGGGAATATTGGGCGTGGGATTTGTAGTGGCGGCGGTGACGGCGTGGCTGGCGGTGGCGGGGTTCATGCGCTATGTGCAGTCACGCCCCTTATGGCCTTTTGCCTTTTATCGATTGCTACTGGCGGCGATTATTTTCACCACTTGCTGGGTTCAATGGCGATGATTAAAGCAGGGGATGAGCGACCAGTGATCCGATTGTGGTCCGTGGCCGGCCCCAGTGGAAAATTGCTGGATAGATTGCAATTGACTCGTTTTGAAGAGCTGTTCGATTTGGCCCAGCAATGGGTGGGGAAGCGGTATCGCGTGATGGGTGATATTCGGTTGATGAATCCGCCACCCAGCCGGTATGCCGGGCAGCGCAACGATGATCGGCAGCGTTTGGCGGAGATTCATGCCACTCTGGCCGATGATCAGACCCGAGCGGTATTCGCGCTGCGCGGAGGGGCGTGGTTGTTACGCCTGCTGCCGCATGTCGATTTTACATTGCTGGCCCGGCGGAAAAATCCATTGCACCTCTTTGGTTTCAGTGAACTGACTACGCTGCTGAACCTGACCGCCAATTACCGGCAGGTGCGCTGCTATTATCATCCGACTGGAGCAGTAATGTTGCTGGCGCCCGAGCGGCTGGACCGGCGGAGGTTGTTACGGCGAACGATCAGCGAATTGATGAATTTTGTGGAACAACGACAATCACCAAGTCTGTCTGGTCGATTGGTGGCTGGTCGGATTCGCGGATCGGCGGATATTCGTGTGGTGGGGGGTTGTCTGTCGGTGCTGACTGCCATCGGTCCGGAAGTGATGCAGATGATGAGTCAGCCGGTGCGGGGACGAAAAAAAACGCCGGACTGGTGGTTGGCATTGGAAGATATTAATGAGCCGAGTTACCGCCTGGATCGTTATCTGGCCCAGTTGAAGTGGGCCGGGGTGCTGGAACGATGTTCCGGAATACTGCTGGGGGATTTTCATCAGGGTAAGGACGATCAAACGCGGACAGTGTTGGAGATGATGCCCTATCATTTGCCCGCCGGGAGGGAAATGCCCATCGTCGCTCGGCTGCCCTTTGGTCATCGTCATGGATGTCGTGTTTTGCCGCTCGGCCAGCCGATGCGGTTATCAATCGACTCGGCCACAGCTCGCGTTAAGCTGCAGGGGATTTAGAAACGGTTTTGCTCCATTGAAATCCTTTAATCGTGCAGTCTGACCAGCGTCCGACTCTTGCCGAGGCTCGACGGCGGAGTTAGACTGCCGAACATGAAAAAACAACCACAGATGATTATCGGCTTGGTGCTTGGGGCGGCGGTCACTTCGTTACTGGGTTGCGGTCCGGGGTTGGCCACCGGTCGGCAGGCGCCGGATTTCACGCTGGAAAATATCAGCGGCCAGCGGGTGACACTCTCACAATATCGCGGCCAGGCGGTACTGCTAAATTTCTGGGCAGTGGGCTGTCCGGATTGTCGGCGTGAAGCACCTTTTCTGCGCGACATTCAGAATCAATATGCCGATCGAGGACTGCGAGTTCTGGCGGTGAATGTCTGGGATGAGCCGGCCCATCGGATTCAGGAGTATGTGCGCGAAAACAATCTCAGCCAGCAGGTGCTGCTCGGCGGCCATGATCTGTTCGTTGATGTCTATCGCGGGAAATTTATTCCCCATACATACCTGCTCGACCGCCAGGGTAAAATCGTCTATGCCTTCGTCGATTGGAATGAGGAGATTCATCTGCAACTCCTCGAAGAGGTCGATGAAGCACTGGATGATTAGTACGCGAATAAAGCAGCTCCAACCCATGGCTGCTGTTCTTGATCCAGACGCTTAAGGATCGTGATATCAGGTAACGCGTTGACTGCGTTTGCGGTCGTTTTCATTGAGCAGCCGTTTGCGGAGACGAATGGCGTCGGGAGTGACCTCGACCAGTTCGTCGTCCTCGATATATTCGAGAGCCAGTTCGAGAGTCAGTTGGCGGGGGGGTTTGAGGACCACGGTTTTATCTGAACCAGCAGCCCGCATATTAGTCAATTTCTTGGTGCGGCAGACATTCACAACGATATCATCATCCTTGCAATGTTCGCCGACGACCTGGCCGGCGTAGACTTTCTGGGCCGGGGCGACAAACATCACACCGCGATCAGAGAGCGCTTCGAGGGCATACGCCGTGACCGGTCCGGATTCGTTGGCGATCATGACGCCGTTGGCCCGGCCGGGTATTGCCCCGCGGAATAAATCATAGTCATAAAAATTATGGTGCAGCATGGCCGTTCCGTTGGTAGCGGTCATCAGCCGATTGCGCACGCCGATCAGACCGCGTGACGGGACAGTGAACTCCAGATGGACCAGTTCGCCCTGATTGTCCATCTTGTTGCAGATACCCCGCCGACTGCCGAGCAGCTCCATCACCGCGCCGACATGAGACTGGGGCACATCTATCACGCAGAGTTCGATGGGTTCGGTTTTTTTGCCGTCGAGTTCCCGGAAGATGACCTTGGGCTTGCCGACGGCCATTTCGAAACCTTCGCGGCGCATATTTTCGATCAGCACCGACAGGTGCAACAGGCCGCGACCGGAAATATAAAATTCCTCGGGGCTGTTGCCCGGTTCGACGCGCAGGGCGACATTGCGCTCCAGTTCCTTTTCCAGCCGTTCGCGCAGATGGCGACTGGTGAGGAATTTGCCCGACAGGCCGGCAAAGGGCGAGTCGTTGATGCGCATGATCATGTGCAGCGTGGGTTCATCGATATTGATGATCGGCAGTGGATGGGGGTCGTTGGGATCGGTGAGCGTGTTACCGATTTCCACGGAGCTTAAACCGACCACCGCACAGACATCACCGGCGGTGACGCGTTCCGCTTTAACCCGGCCAAGACCGTCAAACAGAAACAACTCACCAACACGTTCTTTGGATTGCGTGCCATCACGCCGGATGACGATGATTTCCGCTCCGCTGCACAGTTCACCGGCAAAGACCCGCCCGACACCAATCCGCCCCACATAATCATTGTAATCAATAGTGGTAATCAGCATCTGCACCGGTCGCGTGGGATCATCCTGCGGGGCGGGGATATGGTTGATAATCGTATCGTAGAGAACTTTGATATTATCTGACGGCTTGGAGGGGTCCAGGCAGGCGAAGCCGCGTAGTGCCGAGGCATAGACCGTGGGAAATTCCAGGGCGGCTTCATCGGCGCCCAGTTCGATGAAGAGATCGTAGACCTCGTTGAGTACATCCAGCGGACGGGCGTCGGGCCGATCGATCTTGTTGATGACCACCACCGGTTTAAGCCGATACTCAAACGCCTTACGGAGCACGAAGCGGGTCTGGGGCATGGGGCCTTCGAAGGCATCGACCAGCAGCAGGCAGCCATCGGCCATTTTAAGCACCCGTTCGACTTCTCCGCCGAAGTCGGCGTGGCCAGGTGTATCGATCAGGTTGATTTTGGTCGTGCCGTAACGAATGGCGATGTTTTTGGCCAGAATGGTGATGCCACGTTCGCGCTCCAGATCGTTGGAATCGAGAATCCGCTCGCCGACCAGTTGGGAATCGCGGAACTGGCCGCTCTGGCGGAGCATCTGATCGACCAGGGTGGTTTTCCCATGATCGACGTGGGCAATAATGGCGACGTTACGAATATCGTTGGGCATAAATGTAGACACCCCGGGTTATGGTGAGCAGAAAACTGCTCACCGAACAAAATGTCCTGAACCGTGAACGGATTACTCAGCGGTTGAATGGTATGTATTGTACCGTTTAGCCATGACCAACGCCACGTTTGGCCTTGTTCACCTGTCGGGACAGGGCGGCTTTGCAGCGATCCAGGGCAAGGGCGATCGCCGCCGGCATGGCTGCATCCAGTTCATCAATCAGAATAGTGCCGCCGGTTTTCATACGGATTTCGATGCGGCAGCGCTGATCGACCCCCTTTTTTTTCGGTCCGGTGACATCCTGCAGCAAGACGGCGACATCCTGGATACGATCTTCAAAACGATGTAGAATATTGGTGATCTTGATCTCCGCAAATTCACGCAGATCGCTACGCGATTTCATGCCCCGGGTCGTCATCCGCAGTTCCATATCCTGTACCTTTGTATAAAATATCCAAAATGTCGAGTAGACATGCTTAGATTACGGCGCTGCGTGGATCGGGTCAATGAGCCGGAAGCGGTTATCGGGCAGAAAGGGGTAGTGGTGTCGACTTTGAAGCGTTCCTTGATACCTATTCTGCACCAGGATGAGTCGCTGGTGGTGATCTCCAAGCCAGCCGGATTGCAATCCGTGCCGGGACGTCAACCCGGACCCAGTGTACTGTCGGAACTGGTTGAGCAACGAGCAGTTGATGGGGATACGGAATTGCGCAGCGTCCATCGGCTGGATCAGGAGACCAGCGGGGCAATGATCGTGGCGAAGACGGCCCAGGCCCAGCGGGAGTTGATCCGCCAATTCGCTGCCCGTGAGGTGCAGAAGCGCTACCAAGCCCTGGTGCGCGGGCAGCTGGTGGCGGATCAAGAGATTGATCTGCCGCTGGAGGTGGATCGCAATCGCATGCGGGTGCGGGTGGCACGTCGGCGGGGACTCCAATCCCTGACGCGCGTGCATGTTCTTCAGCCGGTGGGATCGTTCACGCTGGTGGAGTGCGAGCCGGTCACCGGACGTATGCATCAGATTCGCGTGCATCTGGCGGCAGTGGAACATCCGCTGGCGGTTGATGCGCAATATGGTTCCGGCAAGGGAATATATTTATCCGAATACAAGGTATCCTATCGACCCGGTGCACATGTCGAGAGACCGCTGATCGACCGGCTGACGCTCCATGCGCAAAGTATCAGCTTCATCCATCCCACCACCGGTGAGAGAATGAAGCTGGAAGCGCCCTGGCCCAAGGATTTTCGTGCGACGATTACCCAGTTGTCCCGGATAAGTGCTTAACCCACCAGATCGAGGGAACCACCGGCAGTCTCTTCCGCAACCTCAATCGATTCAGCAGAAGTAGCCTGTACCGGACGTGCCGCTTGAGGATCGGTGGAATTGTCAACGGGAGCTTGTGGTTGATCATCATTTTTGGCGGCGTGGAAGATGCGACGCTGCTGATGATTCAGATGGTTCAGAATTCGATTGTAAGAGGGGTCGCTTTCCGCCAATCGAGCTGCTTTGTGCTTGGCTATTTCGATGCGATGATAAATCGCCCGGTAATTGGGAATGTCCGTATTCTGATCCCGGCGCTCGACTTCGGCTGCAGACTCACGACGCCGTGCGGCTGCGCTATAATCCGCTGCCAGGCGATCAGCCACTCCGGCGGTAGTTACTGAATTAAGAGGTGCGATACTCATGAGAAAAGTCTCCTGGGTAATAAATGCGAGGACACTGGACTATCGTCGATGGCTAACCGGCACTCCATTTAGAAATCGTTTTTTTGAGGTACTTCCATGTATCGGAACCAGTTATTCACCCTGCAAGCAATTTTTAGAGGCTTACGGCAAAGCGGAGAAATCATATCCGTGTATTAACTGTTCAGCACGCTAACGTGTTGGCTAGTTAAAAATGTTTGAATCGTGCAACACTTCTGGCGGAGTTGGGCATCTACAAACAAGCCAGGATATCCGGCAACAGTTAAGGAGATAACGAGATGTCAAACCACGATTCCGGTAAAGGTTGGATTTTTCGAGCGGTTTGTATAGGAGGAATATTACTGATGATGAGATACGGCGGATCCATTTCGATGGGTGGGGATCAGGCGACGACTATGCCAACAGGAGAATCACAGATGCGCTATTCGAAGACGGCATACGATATAACGCCGTGGAGTAATGAACAGATTGAAAAGGCAGCCGTTCAGCTAACCCAGGAAGAACGCGACGTCATACTCGCCAAGGGTACCGAGCGGCCGTTCTGTGGTTTGTTATTGAAGAACAAAGAGAATGGCCAATATCTCTGCCGATTATGTCAACTGCCGCTGTTCAGCTCACAGAACAAGTTTGAGTCGGGTACGGGATGGCCCAGTTTTTATCAACCGGTCGATGCGGAACACATCCGGGAGATCAGCGATACCAGCCACGGCATGACCCGGACGGAGATTCTCTGTACGCGTTGCGGCGCTCATCTGGGGCATGTATTCAACGATGGCCCGGCGCCGACCGGATTGCGCTATTGCCTCAATTCCGTCTCCTTGCAGTTCGTCGCCGATGGGTCGGAGTTGCCGGCGGGGGCTAAACCCTCGGAATTGCAGACTGCCTATTTTGCCGGCGGTTGTTTCTGGGGCGTGGAAGATCGATTTCAGCAGATTTCCGGCGTGATCGATGCGGTCTCCGGTTATCAGGGCGGAACCGTGGAAAACCCGACTTACAAGCAGGTGTGTAATGGGAATACCAGTCATGCCGAGACAGTGCGGGTGACGTATGATCCGACGAAAGTCAGTTATCACACGCTGCTGGAGTATTTTTTCAAATTCCACGATCCGACACAGCTTAATCGCCAGGGCCCGGATTTCGGTTCACAATATCGTTCCGCCATCTTTACCACCAGTGCCGAACAGTTGCATGAAGCGCAGGAATATGTGCGGGAGCTGGCGCAGACACCGCGCTTCAAAGATCGTAAAATTGTGACGCAGATAGAACCGGCCAAGCCATTTTATGAAGCGGAAGCGTACCACCAGGATTATCATAAAAAACATGGCGGTTCCTGCCCGCTGCCGGATAAATAATACGGGGTAATATTGAGGGGTTGCAGACCGCTCGCCCGTCGGAGACGTGTGCAACCGAGAAGATGGTCAGTATCGATATCGAACTGCACGACGTGCGCAAGGTATATTACAAGAGCACGCTGGCAATCCCCGTGCTGGAGGGGATCGATCTGCAGATCGCCGCCGGGGAGTTTGTGGTCTTCATGGGGCCGAGCGGTTCGGGTAAAAGCACACTGCTGCATCTGCTCGGTGGGCTGGACCAGCCGACCTCCGGTTCGATCCGCATCGGGGCGGATTATCTTGAACAAATGAGCGAGACGGAGCTGACCCGTTGGCGCAGCCACCACGTGGGTTTCATCTTCCAGATGTATCATCTCGTGCCGGTGCTGACCGCGGCGGAAAATGTGGAGCTGCCGCTGCTGCTGTTTGAATTGTCATCACGCGAACGGCGACAGCGGGTGGAGTTGGCGTTATCAGTGGTGGGCCTGGCGGAGCGGATGGAACACCGTCCCAGCCAATTGTCCGGCGGGCAGGAACAGCGGGTGGCCATCGCCCGGGCCATCGTCACCGACCCGGATTTGATACTGGCCGACGAACCGACCGGCGATCTCGATGCCAAAACCTCGACTGAAATTCTGGAGCTGTTGCAACTGCTCAATCGTGATTTCGGCAAAACGATTCTGATGGTTACCCACGACCCTAAAGCCGCCAGTTATGGCCGACGCATTCTGCATCTCGAAAAGGGCATCCTCCATCGCGACGAAACCAACCAGCCGATACACACCTCCAGATAAATTGATCGTCTTCACAAATTGACCAATCAGCATCGCGAGCGTCGGCGAACATGTCGAGCAAACGATAGGTTGCAGTTAACGAATAGATAATTGCTATAGGCAAATTCTGTTAGAATACACGGTACTGGTAAAGTTTGAACCAAAGTTTAAACATACCCTGTTGAATACCGCTCCCTTACGGTCGCGGCTCGGTGAAACTTTACCAGTACCGAATACACTTATGCGCTTAAAGTTGCTGTATCTCTTGCGAAATCTACTGCGTAATCCGCGGCGGTCGCTGCTGACCTGTGCGGCGGTTGGGTTGCCGGTGATGATCTATGTATTGTCGATGTCGGTGGTGGATGGGGTCGAGCGGTTTCTGGATAATTCGATGACGCAATTACGGCTGGCGGTGACGCAGAAGACCTCGATCATTAACCCGTTGCCGGCGGGCTACCGTAAAAAAATTGCAGCGCTCGATCCTTCAAGTCAACGAATCATCGCGGTTTGCGGCATGTCCTGGATCGGCGGTCGGATCGAGGGCGACCCCCGGCCACTCTCCACCCTGGCAGTCGATCGAGATGCATTTATTTCCGCCTTTCCGGAGTTTCAGTTGAGTGAAGACGAGCAGGCTGCCTGGATGCGCGATCGCCGGGCGATCATTCTTGGCCGTTCCACTGCTCGACAATTCGGCTGGCAGGTCGGCGATCGGATCACGCTGATACCCTCCCTGCCGCCTTACTCGCCGATGGAGTTTCATGTCATCTCGACGGCGGAGAAGGCCACCGATCCCTCCACCAACTGGTGCCACCATGCCTACTGGGATGAGATCAAGAAACAGTCCGGTTACCCCGCTGAAATTGTGGGATTCCTGTTCATCAAGTGTGCGACCCGACAGGATATGGATTACTACCGCGTGGCGATCGATGATTTTTTCGCCAATTATTCCGACGCCACCAAGACGCAGGACGAGAAGGCCTTCATGAACGAGTTTATCACGCAGCAGTTCAACCTGCCGCGCAACCTGAGCATCCTCTCGGCGGTAACGGTGTTTGTCGCCATCATGGCTGCGGGAAATACGATGAGTATGAATTTCCGGGATCGCTTCAGCGAATTGGCCACGATGAAGGCGCTGGGTTTTGGCCGCTGGACGCTCTTCAGCCAGGTGCAGGGCGAAAGCCTGCTGCTCTGTCTGCTGGGTGGGGCGGTGGGGGCGTTTGTACCTTACTGGGCGTTTAATTATTCTCCGCTGCGGAATTTTACCGTGCCGTTGATCCAGCAACTCGAAGTGACGATGGTGGTCTGCCTGCAGGCCTTGCTGATTTCAGCCGGGGTCGGTGTGATCGCTGCAGCCTGGCCGGCGATTCAGGCTTGGCGACTCAGCGTCGTCACCGCACTGCGCAATCAGGAATAGTGCTACTGGTATCGTTTGAACCCAAGTCATACACCATACGGTAAATACCGCTCCCTTACGGTCGCGGCTCGGTGAAACGATACCCGCAGGTAAATCACTGGACAAGAATATTTGTATGGTTAACAATAGCAGTTCTAAACCTTGGTTCCGCCTGAAAATCGGACCACATCCAAGACAACACACGTGAAAACAGGGATATCAATCATGAAAGCTTATGGCGCAGAATTTCTGGGTACTTTTTGGCTGGTGCTGGGGGGGTGCGGGAGCGCAGTATTAGCCGCTGCATTTCCAGAGGTCGGTATTGGTTTGCATGGCGTGTCATTGGCCTTTGGGTTGACGGTGCTGACCATGGCTTATGCAATAGGTCATATTTCCGGTTGTCATCTCAATCCGGCCGTATCAATCGGGTTATGGGCCGGTGGACGATTTTCAGCATCTCAATTGATTCCATATATTTTTTCCCAGGTGCTTGGTGCGATCGCGGCCGGGGGCGTGCTCTATCTGATCGCCGGAGGGAAGGCCGGGTTTGATGTGGTTGCATCAGGCTTTGCCAGTAATGGGTATGGTGAACATTCACCGGGTCAATATTCCATGACGGCCGCCGTTATCACCGAAGTCGTGATGACCCTGTTTTTCCTGCTGGTCATTATGGGTTCCACGGACCGTCGAGCACCGGCGGGCTTTGCCCCGATCGCCATAGGCTTGGCGCTGACATTAATCCACCTGATCAGCATCCCGATTACCAACACCTCGGTGAATCCCGCCCGGAGTACCGGAGTGGCTGTTTATGTAGGTGGCTGGGCGGTTGGCCAATTGTGGCTCTTTTGGGTGGCGCCGATTATTGGGGCAGTGTTGGGTGCAACGATCTACCGCTGGCTGGGTGATGATCGGAAATAGTGATGCTGGCCTCTGGTAGATCATGAAATTCAGCATGGGGCGATACGGTGGCGTTGCCGTGGTCGTATAGTTGGCGGAGCCTGATGGTACGGCGGCTGAGCAGCCTGCTGACCTTTGTGGTGGTCAGTGTGGTGGTGCTGGTGCTGGCGGTGCTGCTGTCGTTTGCGGCGGGGATCCGGGCATCACTGAAATCGAGCGGGCATCCGGAAAATATTCTGGTACTCAAATCCGGTGCGACGGCGGAAAGCACCAGCATTCTCAGCCCGGATGAAGTGAATCGCATGGTTCAGACGCCGGGCGTGGCGAACAGCACCACAGGCGAACTGCTGATCAGCCCTGAACTGTGCGTCCAGACTTCGATACCCCGGCAGGGCAGTGGGGCGATGGCCAATGTGGCGATTCGCGGGGTGGAGCCGATGGCGTTCGAAGTGCATCCCGAAGTGCGAATTGTCGCGGGTCGGTGTTTTGAACCCGGAGTGCTGGAAGCAGTCGTCGGTAAGGCAGCCAGCGAACGATTTTCCGGGTTGCAGGTCGGCAGCCTGGTGCAACTGGGGCGGCTGAATAATCAGGTCTTCGAAGTAGTGGGGATCTTTGAGGCAGGGGGCAACGCTTTCGAGAGCGAAATCTGGACAGCCCGCACGACGCTGGCCAGTTCCTATGATCGCCGTTACATTTCCAGCGTCGCGATGCGCATCGAATCTCCTGCGGCAGTGCCGACCTCGCTGGACTATATCAATGGCCCAGCCGTTCGGCTGCAGGCAAAGACCGAGCTGAATTATTACGAAGAACTTTCTTCCAAAACCCGCGAGATCGTACTGCTCAGCTCGGTGCTGATTTTCATCATGGGAATCGGTGCAGTTTTTGCAGTGGCCAACACCATGCATGCCGCCGTGGACAGCCGTCGCCGTGAAATCGCCATGCTGCGAACGCTTGGATTTTCACGCCGTTCAATCGGGCTGGCATTCTGGTTCGAATCGTTGATCATCTGCCTGCTGGCCTGCGGTTGCGGACTGGCGGGGAGCATGGCTTTCAGCGGCACGAAACAGGATTTTCTCTCCGATGCCACCTGGACGGTTCTGGCTTATCAATTACAGGTGACACCCGACATTGCGTTGACAGCCATCATACTGGCGGTGACGGTGGGGACACTGGGTGCGGTGCTGCCGGCGTGGAGAGCTTCGCGCGTACCGATTCTGGAAGCGCTGCGAAAGGCGTGACCGGGTGCTATAATACGCGCGTCGAAGTTGCGGAGCGACTTCGGCAGCAGTGAGTTTTCCACCTGCCCTATCCTCCGCGCGGGGTTGCAGTTGTGAATCAGGAATTGAAATCGCAGTTACAGTCGCTCACGATTCCGAACGAACGACGTCAGGCGACCAGGAGCGGTCGGCCACGGCGGAATCGGCTGGTTGGGGTGGTCATGTTGCTGCTTCTGGTAGTGGTGGGTGGGGGAGCATGGTGGCAGTCTCAACAGGACCACTCGGCCAACAGCCGCACTTATGAGCTGTATACCGTGCAAGCCGTCGGCGCGGATGAGCTGCCTGCGGTGCTGGTGGCTACTGGAGAGATCGTATCGGATCATCAGGTTGAGGTGGCAACCAAGGTTTCGGGTCAGATTGTCGATTTGAAATTTGAGCAGGGCGATACGGTTCAGCAGGGCCAGGTGCTGGCCCGGATCGAAAATGTGTTGTACAAGGCACGGCGGGATGAAGCGGCTGCACAGCTGGTCAAGTCGAAGGCCAATTTGGCCTATCAGCAATTCAATTTCAATCGGGTCTCGCAATTAATGCATGATACGGTGGCGGCGGAGCTGGAGCTGGCTGTGGCCCGACGCGATCTCGATGAAGCACAGGCCCAGGAGCTGGCCGACCAGGCGGCGCTCGATTTCATGCAGAAGATGCTGACCGACTGCGAAGTGATCGCCCCGATCGCCGGTGTGATCCTGGAGCGGAATGTCGAGGTGGGCGATTTCGTGGCAGCGGAAGGTGGGATCGGCGCTAATGCCAATGCGCAGTTCGGCACCATCGCCGATATGACGAAATTGCGGGTGGAGGTGGATATCAGCGAATTGGATATCAATCGTCTCCGGGCCGGTCTGCCCTGCCGGGTGGTTCCCGACGCCTACAAGGATCGGCGCTATCGCGGCACGGTGTTGTGGATTGATCCGGCAGCCAATTACGCCAAAGCCACCGTGCAGGTCAAAGTGCGGATTCATGAACCCGATGTTTACCTGCGCGTGGAAGGGGCTGCCCGGGTGAGCTTCCTGCCCGATCTCGCCGAAGCGGAGATGGCGCGCAGCATCTGGATACCGGTGAAGGCCTTACTGGCGGCACCCTCAGCAGACACCGACCACCGACAAATCTGGGTGATGCAGGCGGGCCGGGGAGAAAAACGCGAGATCGAAGTCGGCCCGGTAGCGGGTGGCTGGATATTGGTTCGCGCAGGGCTGGCGGATAATGAGGTTATCGTGGCGAGCCAGCCGGATGATTTCAATCCACATGAAAATAATAGCACCATACCCACAGCACAACGAATCAACGCGAATTAATCAATTCCACGGTATTCGCTGACGCAGCACAATTCTGATAGAGAACTGGCGGGATCAATCGGGTATTGCCACGAATGGCCGGCGTGCAGTATTGTATGGGGGCACGCTTTGGGGATGTTGCATGATAGAAGCCCTGAAGAATTTACGACAACATCTACTGACCGGTGTTTCCTATGCCATCCCGTTCATCGCCTGCGGCGGAATCATGATTGCCGCCGGTATCGCCTTCGTGCCAATGGGTGTTGATGGCCCTGAATTCAGTAATGCTCCCATCCCCAAATTAATCAACGATATCGGCTCCGCGGCTTTCAAGCTGCTGCTACCGGTACTGGCGGGTTATATCGCCTACGCCATAGCAGGTCGGCCAGGACTGGTGCCCGGATTTATTGGTGGTTACCTGTCGGGCGATATTCACGCTGGTTTTCTCGGGGCGATTTTCATCGGGTTGATCGCCGGCTGGATCGTCAACCAGATCAAATTGATTCCCGTCCCCAAATATATCAAGCCGATCATGCCCATACTGATTATCCCCATCGTCTCCTCGACCATTGTCGGTGTACTCATGCTCAAGGTGCTGGGCATGCCAATAGCGAGCTTGATGAGTGGACTGGGTGAATGGTTAAAGGGAATGCAGACAGGTAATGCGGTCGTGTTGGCGATGGTGCTGGGGGCGATGATCGCGTTCGATATGGGCGGCCCGGTCAATAAGGCGGCGTTCTTTTTTGGGTCTGCCCTGATCGAGCAAGAGCAATACAGCGTCATGGGTGCCTGCGCCGCCGCCATCTGCACACCGCCACTGGGCATGGGGTTGGCTTCTTTACTGCGTCGCCAATTATGGAAGGAAGAGGAACGTGAAGCCGGCATTGCGGCATTGACCATGGGCATGATCGGGATCACGGAAGGTGCCATTCCCTTCGCGGCGGCTGATCCGGTGCGCGTCATACCCTGCATCATGCTCGGTTCAATGGTAGCCTCCACAATAGCCATGCTGGGTGGAGTCGGCGATCATGCTCCGCACGGCGGGCCGATCGTTCTGCCCGTGGTGGATCACCGCCTGATGTACATCGTGGCTATTATTGCGGGTACGCTGGTCACGGCGCTGGCCATTACTTTTTTGAAATCGTTGAAAAAGAGTACTGCGATCGAGGACCACCCATGAAGATCGTCGCCATTACCACCTGTCCCACGGGCATTGCTCATACCTATATGGCTGCTGAGCAACTCGAAAAGGCAGCCCGGACGCTGGGCCATCAGATCAAAGTTGAGACCCAGGGAGCGATGGGTATCGAGAATCGCCTGACGTCACAAGATATTCAGGCGGCGGAGGTGGTCCTCTTCGCGGCGGCCATCGAAATTGAAGAGCAGGAGCGTTTCGACGGTAAAAAGATGGTGAAGATTGGGATTCAGGAGGCGATTAAGGATCCCGTAGCCGTGCTCCAGCGGATCACACACTAAGCCGCCAGCTGTAATGCGGAGGATGCTGCGTTCATCGTGAGTGAACGTAGCCGATGAACCATGGAGAATGTGGAGCGTCACACCGCCGGCAACCAATATTCCATCACCTTTCGCTGCCCGCTCGCCAACGGGTTTCACGCCCGCCCAGCCAGTCAGTTGGCGGCGCTCACCGGTCGTTTCGCATCATCATTCCTGCTGATCAATGAGCGGACCAGGGCTTGCGTCAACGCCAAAAGCGTTCTGGCAATAATCACAGCTTCTATTCAGCACGATGATTCCTGCGAGCTGCAGATTTCCGGAACGGATGCTGTGGAAGCCGATCCCATATTACGCCGGTTCATTGAGCAGGAACTGCCGAAAGGTGATGATCAACTGCCGCCGCTTACGGACGCACCGAATCGACCCTGGCCTCGTTTGTTACGACAGGAGCCGCTGGAGTGGCTCTCCGGGCGGGGGGTTAGTGGCGGTGTCGGTCGGGGCATCGCCGTGATTTCAACAGCTGCGAAGCTTTGGTATGAACCGGGGATGGACGAACCGGCGGCGGCGGTTTCTATGGAGTTGGAAAAAATTCATCATGCCCTGGCACGGGTTCGCCAGGCGCTGGCGCAACAATTGCAAAAATCTTCCGGCGGTGTCGTTGCGGGCATTCTACAGGTACATCTGGCCATGGTCGAGGATCACGCGCTACACGAACGGCTGACTCTGGAAATCGAGGCGGGGCGATCCAGCGGGCAGGCCATCCGTGCCGTGATCGAGCATTTTTCACATTCATTGAAAAACGCAGAGAGCGCTTATTTTCGGGAACGGATCACCGATCTGGAGGATATCGGCGGGCAGTTATTATCTGCGATCTACGGTCGGCCAAAGACGATTCAGGAAATTACCCTCAGCGCACCCGCGGTGGTAGTTGCTGAAAATCTGACGCTCCGGCAGTTCCTGTCACTGGATCGACGCTTTCTGCGGGGGCTGGTGCTGGAGCACAGCGGAACGACGGGTCACGTGGTGATACTGGCTCGGGCCCATGCTGTTCCCACCGTTGTGGGCGTTGCTCATGCCCGGATGCTGCTGCTTCCCGAAAGGGAAATAGTTGTGGAAGCGAATCTGGGCCGTGTGATCCACGCCATTACCCCGGCGGTACAACGCTACTGCGAGCTGGAAGAGAGTAAACAACAGCAATACCAGCAACGCCTGCTTCGCCAGGCCCAACAACGGGCCATCACCTGCGACGGCCGATCGATCGAAATATCCGCCAATATTTCAAAGGCAGAGGAAATGACCGAAGCCATCGAACACAAAGCGGATGGTGTCGGCTTATTCAGGACAGAGATGCTTTTTTTGAATCGCGAGTCACAACCGAGTGAAGAAGAACAGTTCGCAGCGTATCGGCAGGTGGTGCAGGCGGCCGCCGGGCGACCGGTCATTATCCGCACCCTTGATGTGGGGGGCGACAAACCGCTGCCCTATCTCGCCATCCCGCCGGAAGCCAATCCCTTTCTCGGCTGCCGAGGGGTGCGTCTCTATCCGGAATTTCGCGAACTGTTCATGACCCAGTTGCGGGCGATTCTGCGGGCATCTGCTGGGAGCAACATCTGGCTGATGGTACCCATGATTACTCTGTGCGAAGAGATTTCCTGGGTCCGAGAGCGGATCAATGACACCCTGAAGGATTTTCAGCAACAGGGCATTGCTTACAACCCGGTGCTGCCGCTGGGCATCATGGTGGAGATACCGTCGGCGGCGCTGAGCATCGCCCAACTGGCGACGGAGGTGGATTTTTTCAGCATCGGTACCAATGACCTGGCCCAGTATTTTTTTGCGGTGGATCGAGACAGTGCCACAGTTGGGACACTGGGGGGTGTGCGTCATCCCGCTTTTCTAAAACTGTTACGGGACATCACTCGCACTGCGCGGCGACACGGCAAATGGGTGGGCCTGTGCGGCGAGATGGCTGATCGGAAGGAACACCTGCCGCTGCTGTTGGGATTGGGCTTGGATGAAATCAGTATTTCACCCGCTCAGATACCAGCCATGAAAAGCATGGTGAGGCGATGGTCGCAAAGCGAGTGTCGGCAACTGTTGAAACGGGCGCTAGCTTGTCGTACGGCTGTTGAAGTGGAGGAATTGCTGAAAAATGTGCACCGGAATGTTCAGGCGTTGCCGCTGCTCGAACCTGAACTGCTGCGCCTGGAATCGACAAGTTGCAGCCGTGAGGAGGTCATCAAGGAACTGGCGGACCTGCTGTACATTAATGAGCGCTGTGACGAGCCGCTGCTGGTCGAGGAAGCATTATGGACCCGGGAGGAGGTATTTTCCACCGGGCTGGGTTATGGTTTCGCCGTTCCGCATTGTAAATCAGCAGCGGTGAAGGTGAATTCGCTCGGACTCGTGCGCCTGCAACAGGCGGTATCCTGGCCCAGCGTTGATGATCAGCCGGTTGACAGCGTGCTGCTGTTGGCTCTGAATGATCGTGAGGGAGCCGAGCATCATCTGAAGATTTTCGCCCGCCTGGCTCGTAAGCTGATGCATGAGGAATTTCGCCGGCAATTACGTTCTGCAAATAATAATGAATCTCTTTGTCGCTACCTGATGGAAGAATTAGAGATTACAATTCCCCCGGACCGCAACGAGTAATCACTTCGCCAGGAGCCTGAACATGAAACACTTCCGTCTAATGACGCTGATCACCCTTGGAACAATCCTGATGGTGACCAACGCCCAAGGCCAGGATCAGAGCAAACAAACGGAAACCGTCACGAAAATGGCTGAACAGCCGGCAGCTGAACTGACGCACCAGCCCACGTTATATATGGTTGGCTATGCGCACCTGGATACGCAATGGCGGTGGAGCTATCCGCAGGTGATTCGTGAAATGCTCGCCCATACTCTGCACGATAATTTCCGGCTGATCGAGCAATATCCACATTACATTTTCAATTTCAGCGGAGCCAACCGTTATCGTTTGATGAAGGAGTATTACCCCGATGAATATGAACAGTTGAAGCGCTACATCGCTGCCGGGCGGTGGTTTCCCTGCGGCTCGTCGGTGGAGGAGTGCGACGTCAATTGCATCTCGGCTGAATCGCTGATCCGCCAGGTGTTGTATGGCAATCAATATTATCGTCGTGAATTTGGCCGCGACAGTGCGGAATTCATGCTGCCGGATTGTTTCGGTTTTCCGGCTTCCTTACCTACCCTATTGAGTCATTGCGGGCTGCGCGGATTTTCCACGCAGAAACTGACCTGGGGATCAGCCAACGGCATCCCCTTTAATGTCGGGGCGTGGCGGGGGCTGGATGGTACCGAAATGCTGGCCGCCTTGAATTGCGGATCGTATGGTACGCAAATCGGCAGTGATCTCAGCAGTGATACGAAGTGGCTGGAACGGATCAAGCAGAACGGCCAGTCTTATGGTCTGTTTACGGACTATGGTTATTATGGTACTGGCGACGAGGGGGGGTCACCGACAGAAGATTCGGTCAAATGGCTGGAAACCAGTCTCGCTGGTACGGGACCGTTGCGCATCATCTCCAGTACCGCCGAGCAGATGTTTCTGGATATTCCGACCTCCTCCATCAGCCAGTTGCCGCGTTACCAGGGCGACCTGCTGCTCACTGAACATAGTGCCGGTTCGATTACTTCTGCCGGCTTTATGAAGCGTTGTAATCGCAAAAACGAGTTGCTGGCTGATGCTGCCGAACGGGCCTCGGTAATGGCGGAATGGATCGGTGGTCCTGCCTATCCGCACGAGCGCTTCCGGAACAGCTGGACTTTGGTGCTCGGTGGGCAGTTTCATGATATTCTCCCCGGCACTTCGTTACCCCAGGCCTATGAATATGCGCACAACGATCAACTGCTGGCATTGAATCAATTCGCCGGGATACTGGAGAGTGCCGTAGCGTCAGTGGCCGGCGGGCTGGATACACGAGGTCAGGGTACCAGCGTCGTGGTTTACAACCCGTTGAGTGTGGATCGTGAGGATGTTGTCGAAGCTACCATCACCTGCTCTGGAACGGCAGCCGGTGGTTGGCAGGTGGTTGGACCGGAGGGTCGGGTGGTCCCCTCACAGGTAGTCGCAATAGAACCCGGACGGGTGAAACTACTTTTCCTCGCCCGTGTCAATTCAGTGGGCTTTGCGGTCTATGATGTTCAACCATTGGAAAAAGCGGTCAATGAATCATCGCCGCTGGCCGCGTCGGAATCATCTCTGGAAAATGAATTTTATCGGGTAACCTTGAATGGCCAGGGCGATGTGGCTGGTATCTATGACAAAAAAGCAGGGCGAGAAGTATTGTCCGCACCGATGCGTTTAGCATTTACCACGGATGAACCCCAGCAATGGCCGGCGTGGAATATTGATTGGGATGATCAGCAACAACCACCACGAGCTTATGTGTCCGGGCCGGCTACGGTGCGGGTAGTGGAAAGCGGTCCGGTGCGCGTTGCAGTCGAAGTCACGCGGCAGAGTGAAGGTTCCCGATTTGTACAGACCATTCGGTTATCGGCGGGTGACGCTGGTCAGCGCGTGGAATTTACTGATCGGATTGACTGGCAAAGCCGTAAATGCAATCTCAAAGCGGTTTATCCGCTGACCGTCACAAACGAACTGGCCACTTATAACTGGGATGCCGGCACCATTCAGCGCGGAACGAACAATCCGAAACAATACGAAGTGCCTACCCATCAATGGATCGACCTGACCGATGCATCCGGTGAATATGGTGTCACCATACTTACCGATTGCAAGTATGGATCGGATAAACCGGATGAGCGGACGCTACGGCTGACGCTGCTGCGTACTCCTGGCGCACAGGGCGCCTACCAGGATCAGGAATACCTCGACTGGGGCCGGCATGAAATTCTGTACGGGTTGACAGCACACTGCGGTGATTGGCGAAAAGCAGGCACCGATTGGCAGGCTTGGCGACTTAATCAACCCCTGATCGCATTTCAAAGTACGCAACACGAGGGCCAACTGGGACGATCCTGCAGCCTGCTCAAATTGAACACCGAACGGGTGCGCGTGTTAGCACTCAAGAAAGCGGAAGAGAGCGACGAAATTGTCGTTCGACTGGTGGAGCTGGATGTCCAACCAGTGGAAAACGTGCAGTTGCAGTTGCCGGCAGAAATTGTCGCCGCGCGAGAAGTTAACGGCCAGGAACAGTTGATTGGCCCGGCGGGGGTGAAAGATGGACAACTATCCACCAGTCTGCATGGTTATGGGATTCGCAGTTTCGCTGTTAAATTGGCCAATATTCCGCAACCGCTGTCTAAGCCAGCCCAATCGCCGGTAGAACTGCCCCTAGATAGCCGGGTTAGTAGTCGTTTTCATCAACCAGCTACTGATGGTTTTGATGAACAGAAACGATCACTGCCGGCGGATATGATCCCCGACGAAATCAATTACCACGGTGTTAATTTTCAGATGGCGACGAATAGCATGGGACAGGTGGATGCTATGACCTGCCGGGGACAGACGATACCATTGCCAGCAGGTGCTTATCGTACACTCTATTTGCTGATGGCTGCCGATGGCCAGCGAACTGCTGATTTTCGAATCAACGATCAGACGACAAAACTGACAGTGCAAAACTGGACCGGCTTCATCGGGCAGTGGGATAATCGCCTCTGGAAAGGGGAATTGCCGGCCTATGCTTTCGACTGGCCTAATGAGTTCACCGGTGCTGTGATCCCGGCCTATGTCCATTCTGATCCGGTGGCCTGGTATTGTTCACATTACCACACCGCACAGGGCAATAAAGAGCCTTATGCATATAGTTATCTTTATGCCTACGCACTGAATATTCCCAAAGCAGATAAACATGCCCTGACGCTGCCCGATGATGAGCACATCAAAATACTGGCTGCCACGCTCTCAGAATATGATGCGTATGAAACTATTCCGGCTCAGCCGCTATATGACACCTTGCAACGCGACGAACCGGAACCGCCGGCCATTACACCCGGCAGCGGCCAATTCAAGGACCTTACCACGGTGGTCGTGCAGCGTTCACTTTTCAGCGGGAACTGCTCACTGCATTATACGCTAGATGGTAGTGATCCGACCACCGACTCGCCGGTTTACGAATCGCCGTTACAATTATCCGCACCCACAACCATCAAGGCTCGTTTCATTACGAACGATGGTCGGGCGGGCGAGATGGCTACAGCACATCTTGAAATCGATGATTGCACGGTTCCTGCGGTGGGGTCGTTAAAGATTCTGCCCTGGCACGATGAACTGAAAATAAACTTTTCCGAGCCGCTGGAACGGCAGTCGGCTGAGGCAATCGAGCATTACCAGTTGTCGGCCCCGATTCAAGTGGTATCCGCTAAACTCTCCGCCGATCAACGTCAGGTGACACTGCGTTTGTCAGAGCCGCCGGGTGAACATGAAGTGCAACTGACGATTCGAGGAGTGCGGGATATTTCGCCCAGGGGCAATCAAGTGGTTCTGGAGTCTTTGCCGGTCGTATCGGCTCGGGTCATCGCTGAATCAGCTGATATAAAACTGGATGGATCCGGCGGCGGGCAGGAGCTGCCGATTACCGCTGCGGATGTGCTGGCTGGTGGCGCGGAGTGGACGATTAATCTCTGGTTGAACCTGGAACAGATGCCTGGTGACTACACGTTGATCGGTGGTTTTGGCAGTGGTAAAGGCGCGCCAGGAACTCAGCGTTACCTGGCCCAATTCCCGCAGGGGCTGCATTTCTGGGGTTCAAATGTTGATTTATCCGGCGAAATGACGCTGGATCTGCAGCGCTGGCAGATGCTGACCGCGACCTATGATGGCCGGAAGATCCGGCTGTACAAAGACGGCACCGAAATCGCTGCGGAGAATGCAACGTTGGCCAATGCGGAACCGACCGCCCGGATCGGCCCGCCCGCCCCCTGGAGCTATGGCCATCAACTCACCGGCCAGGTCCGCGCCTTTCGCATCTGGAACCAAACCGCTCCCGCCGAGGCAGTCAAAAAATTATTTGAGCAGGGTGAGGGTAAACGATAATTTAATACAGTGCGACAATATAAACAGTCTGCCTTCTTTCAATACGCTGGATGTAGATCTCCATGACTACCGGATTAATGATGAATTGAAATGCGATCAACTTATAGAGTTGTTGGAGTATGCTCGGTAGAGTGTTGAAATAAATTAATCAACTTCAGCAGGATCAATATGTCAACAATATGACAGATGATTGATGCATGGATTCATTAGTGATATGACTAATCCATGCATAACAGCCACCGGTCGGACTCGAACCGACGACCTGCGGTTTACAAAACCGCTGCTCTGCCAACTGAGCTACGATGGCGAAAAATAACTGTAATGATCATATCATGTCGCCGGCGTACTGAATAGATTGCCCAGGCAATAGGCGTCGCCGGGACTTGGCGATTATTACACCACAATCATACATTTATTCATTCCTTTCAGAATCGGCTGAATTCGAGCAATGATATAAGAGTAACTGGTTATTTCTAAGAGTAGCGGCCAGCTGTTACCCGTCGCCGGCTGGCTGTGCCGATCACTGAATTAAGCCGTTTTCCGGGTCTGGTGCGGCTGGCACAAGCAGTGGGTAGGTCAGGTAGCAGGGGGTGATGGACTGTATCCATTGACTGTGCCGGAACGAGCTACATGGGGAACACTGATCATGTTTGAATCCACTGCGAGTATAATTTGACGAAGGCCGCTTGCGGATTCTGGCGCGCCGAAACGGCTCGGAGAAACGATACCAGTTCCGGTCGGGGCTCTCCGGCGACAAGGCCGGAAGGATATAGTATAATGCAGGATTGGTCGGTCCGAGTAGCGGGTTCCGCACCACCGGCGCCCGCCCAGTGAATGAATCTGCCAAAAAGGAAGGTGATATGTACTGGGGCGCTCTCTGCGATGAATTTTATATCAGCACCCGCTTGTTCCTCAAGCTCGATCTTTCACTCAATCGTGAAACGGTACTGCACTTTTTTGATCAGATGCGCAAGGAATATCCACGGATGAGTCGGCTGCGGCGGCGCGAAGATGGCGCGATAGTATTGGAAGAAGAAGGCGAGGAGCAGGACAGCCGGAGGTGGGTCCGGCTGGAGGAGAACGCTCTGCGTTTCGGCTACTTTGCCCCGCCTTCACTGGAGCAGGCTCATCAGCAGGCGGCTTTTGTACTGGAACAGGCGCCGTTTCATCTGACTTTCAGCGATATCGATTATGATCATATGGAACTGGTTTACGGTTTTGACCTGGAATATTCCGGCAATCACGATCAGTTGATCGCCGATGTGTTGTTCCGCGATCATCCGTTGGCAGCGTTGCTGCAGGGTGATGAGACGCAGCATGTCATTGATATGCAACCCTATCTGGGCATCGCCCTGACGCCGGAGTGTGATCTGCAAGCCTACATCGAAATCAAGAGCCGGACCGCCACCTACGAGGTGCGTACCGGCGGATACGACAGCCAGCCACTCAGCGTCTATCTGACGCTGCGCAAGTATTGGGGCTATTCTTCGGAAGTGTCATTAATCAACAGCTATCGCCAGATGTCGGAACAGGCCGAGGAGTTGGCGATCAACCGCGTGGTGCCCCTGGTGGTGAATCCGCTGGCCCAAGCCATTGCCAGTGGATCATAATCACTCCAGTTATCGATACGTCGGGGAACAGACTCGCACGGGGTGACGCCCACGGCGTGGGCATCAATCTTCAGCATTACCTGCAGCAGGGCCGAAGTTGTTTTTGGGGGCTCCGCTCTTACGATATAAATCACGGGCGGCAGCATATTCTTCCGGAGTCATCTTCACCAGCTCTTCCCAGGGGCCATCGTGATCTCGGCATTGCTGGTGAATTTTCAACAGGATCGGAATGCACCAGCCGCAACCGGTGCCCGCACCCAGGCACTGGTGAAGTTGCGAGGGCAGATGCGGTTGAACCCGCCGGGTATAATTCACCAGCTTACGCAGGCTGACATGATAGCAGTAGCAGATCTCGTCATCCGGTCCCATCAAGATATTATAGCCGTAATACAGATCATCGCCGACTCGTATTGTTGAAGACGGTCAGTCGCGGCTAAAATCCGCTTAACGGCAGAAAATTTCAACCCCACGATGCGAGGAAGATAATGAATAATCAACTGAACTATATCCGTGAACATGAACAGGAATTTATCGAGCGGTTGAATAGCTGGTTGCGGATTCCGAGTATCTCGACCGCCTCCGAGCACCGGCAGGATGTACAACAGGCGGCGGGTTACATTCGTCAGATTCTGGATCAGGCGGGCATGAGAACGGAACGGTGGGAAACCGCACGCCATCCGGCTATCTTCGCAGAAGGGGGTTCAGCCGACGGACCAACGGTGCTGATATATGGCCACTATGATGTCCAACCGGCAGGTGATGCGAAACTCTGGCATTCACCGCCCTTTGAGCCAACCTTGCGCGAGGGTGCGCTTTATGCCCGCGGTACGGCGGATGACAAGGGGCAAATCCTCGCTCATGTCTTGGCGGTGGAAGCGTGGCTGAAAACGGTTGGGAAGTTGCCGTTGCGGGTCAAATTGCTGATCGAGGGTGAGGAGGAAATCGGCTCGCCGAACCTGGCTACCGTGGTGCGCGAACATCGACAGCAACTGGCTTGCGATGTGGTGGTGCTCTCGGATACCTCGAAACTCAGCCCGGAAATTCCGGGGATAACGTATGGCACCAAGGGGCTGATCTATAAAGAACTCAAGGTTTCCGGTCCGAAACAGAATCTGCACAGTGGACTCTTTGGCGGGACGATTGCCAATCCGGGGCAGGTACTGGCGCAATTACTCGCCGCGCTGAAGGACGACCGGCAGCGCGTGGCTATTCCCGGATTTTATGAGCAGGTGCTGGAGGTAAGTGCCCAGGAGCGGCAAGCCCTTGCGGAACTGCCAGTACATGAACAGCAGTTGCTGCGTGATCTGGGTAGCCCGCAATTGGACGGGGAACATGGCTACAGTACGCTCGAGCGGCAGTGGTGTCGGCCGACGGTCGAAATCAACGGGCTGTTTGGTGGATATATGGGTGAAGGGGCGATGACGATCATTCCCGCCAGTGTCGGAGCCAAAGTGTCGATGCGGATTGTGCCCTATCAGCAGCCCGCCCAGATTTCCCAATTGTTTGATGATTATCTGCAATCGCTTTGCCCGCCGACTGTACGGCTGGAGATTCATACCCATAGTATGACCGATGCCTACCTGACCCCGCCGGATTTGCCGGCGTTAGCAGCGGCCCGGCGGGCGGTGGAAAAAGGTTTCGGCAGAGCACCCGCAATGATTCGCAGCGGCGGGACGATTCCCATCATGGCGCTATTCCGCAGGGAGCTGCAGGCGGAGAGCTTACTGATTGGTTTTGCCCATCCGCATTGCAATCTGCATGGACCGAATGAATTTTTCCACATCAGCGATTTTATGGCGGGGATTCGTACTTCCGCCCAGTTGCTGGAGGAGCTGGCAGCTCGATAAGCATACCATGGGCCGGCTGGCGGAGGTGGATGTGCGTGGTGTGCTGCTTGGCGGGTGGGGGGTTAACGAGTAGGATAATCGGTGGAGATGATGATCGATCTCATCACCACCGATCCGAATTATCAGCGTTTAGTCCTGAGTTACCGATCCGCTCCGCGGGGGGCCTGTGCAGCCGAAGGACTATGGGGTAGTTCTGCGCCCATCGTGGCCGGCCTGCTGGCTCGCGAGCTTCAACAATCGCTACTTTATGTAACTGCCCACCTCGATCAGGCGGATGAAAGCCGCGACGACCTCGAAATGATCGGCCTGCCGGTTGAACTGTTGCCGGCTTATGATTCGCTGCCCGGTGAAGGGAGCAGCAGCAGTGAGGTGACCGGTGAACGGCTACGTCTTTGCCAGCTGCTCCATAGCGTTACAAACTCGCCGCCAGATTCAACCTCAGTGCAGCTGATGGTGGCGCCCATTCAGGCGTTGATGCAGCCGGTTCCCAGTCTGGCTACGTTACAGGCTTTGTCGCTCGATCTCGCCGTGGGACAGGATTATCCGCTTGAGCAATTGATGCATTGGCTGGTGGAGCATGGCTTCTCCCGATTGGAGTGGGTCGAAGCTCCCGGTGATTTCGCCGTGCGCGGCGGGATAGTGGATATCTTCAGCGTCGATCACGCAGCCCCTTTGCGTATCGAACTGTTCGATGAACGGGTGGAGAGTCTGCGGCGATTTGATCTCTCCAGCCAGCGCTCCATCGAGGTTCTTAAAACGGCGCGCGTCACCGGAGTGGCGGGGGTACCGCAATGGCGGTCCGGGCAGATTGATAGTGTCATCAATTACCTGCCGGAAGGCGCGTTAATCTGCTGGCATGAACCGGCGGAGATTCAGGAGCTGGGCCAGACTTTCTGGCGACGGCTCGATAATCCGCGCGGCATGTTTCCGGTGGAGAATGTATTACTCCAGGGTGAAAATCGGCGACAGTTGTGGCAGGCCCGCTTTGGGGGTGTGGCCCTTCCGGAGGAGAATCACGTCCGCTTCGAAGTGGCGAGTGTCCAGCGCCTGGAAGCTGACGCTGTTCAGGTGGTGACCGAAGTACTCAAGCTGCTGGATCAGAAATCGATCACCGTTTATTGCGACAATACCGCCGAAGCACAGCGCTTTACCGAAGTGGTCCAGGATGCCGCCCCCCGGCTGCCCGAGCGGTTGCAGGTGGTGGTGGGCACACTGCATCATGGTTTTGAATGGGTGTCGGCGCAGCATATCTTTGTGGGTCATCATGAGCTGTTTCACCGTTATCAGCAGCGTCGCAAAATCCGCAAGAGCTACGCCGGCCGGCCGCTGGATAGCTGGCTGGATCTGCAGGTGGGTGATTTTGTGGTCCACACCCTGCACGGCATCGCCCGCTTCAAAGGACTGGCACCGATGCGCAAAGGCCAGTCGGAAAAATATGAGGAGTATCTGACGCTCGAATTTTCAGGCGGGGCGACAATTCTGGTGCCCGCTAGTCAGATCGATCTGGTGCAGAAATATATCGGCGTGGGTAACGTTCAACCGGCGCTGTCGGTGCTGGGCGGTTCACGCTGGAAAAAAACCAAGGAAAAGGTGGCGGAGGCAATCAACGAGTTCGCCGGCGAGTTGCTGCGCCTGCAGGCGATGCGCGCTGCTCTGCCGGGCACCGCCTATCCGCCGGATACCGCCTGGCAGCGGGAATTTGAAGCAGAATTCCCCTACACGGAAACCGAGGATCAGCTCAAGGTGCTGGAGGAGATCAAGTCGGATCTGTCGCGCCGCCGGCCGATGGATCGATTGCTGTGCGGGGATGTGGGCTATGGCAAAACGGAACTGGCGATTCGGGCGGCGTTCAAGGTGGTGGAATACGGCCGTCAGGTCGCGGTTCTGGTGCCGACCACAATTCTGGCGGAACAGCATTACCAGACTTTTCGCGAACGATTGGCGGATTATCCCTTTTCGATCGCCTGCCTCTCGCGTTTTCGCAGTGGGCGTGAACAGGAGCAGATCATCGCTGCGGCGCGTCTGGGCCGGGTGGATATTATCATCGGTACGCATCGACTGCTGAGCAGCGATGTGGGATTTGCCGATCTCGGCCTGCTGGTAATCGATGAGGAGCAGCGTTTCGGCGTGGAGCATAAGGAGCGGCTGAAGCGTTTTCGGGAAAGCATTGATGTACTGACTCTGACCGCGACGCCGATTCCGCGCACGCTGCACATGTCGATGGTGGGCATTCGCGACATCAGCGCGCTGGCGACTCCGCCGCTGGATCGGCGCAGCATCGTGACCCAGGTGCGGCCATTCGAGGCTGATCTGATCCGGGCTGCCGTGGTGCGTGAATTAAACCGTGATGGCCAGGTTTTCTTCGTCCATAATCGGGTCCAGACCATTGAACGCATGGTGGAACGGTTGCGCCAGATCGTGCCTGAAGCACGAATCATTTTCGGACACGGTCAGATGGCTCCGGAGGAACTCGAAGAGGTGATGCTGAAATTTGTGCGGCGGGAAGCGGATATATTGCTATGCACCACTATCATCGAGAGCGGTATTGATATCCCGACCGCCAACACCATATTCATCGATCAGGCGGATCGCTTCGGGCTGGCGGATCTGCATCAGTTGCGCGGCCGGGTGGGGCGGTACCGCCATCGGGCCTACTGTTACCTGTTATTGCCCGCTGATCGTACCCTCACGCCCAACGCTTCGAAACGACTGAAAGCCATTGAAGAATATAGTGAGCTGGGCGCCGGATTTCGCATTGCTCTGCGCGATCTGGAAATTCGCGGTGCGGGCAACATCCTCGGTCCGCAGCAGAGCGGCCACATCGCCGCCGTCGGCTATGACCTGTACTGCCAACTGCTGGAACGCACCATCAAGCAGATGAAGGGCGAGGCGGAACAGGTGCAGAAACCGGTACATCTGGAGCTGGATGTCGCCGCCCATATCCCCAAAGCCTATATCCGTACCGAGAGCGCCCGCATGGAAATTTACCGGCGGTTGGCGAGTTGTCGGCGACTGGAAGAACTGACGGCCCTGGCGGGCGATATGACTGATGCTTTCGGTCCTTATCCGCCCGTTGTCCAGACCTTGCTCGACCTGGCGGAATTGCGCATTCTGGCAGGGCAGTGGACCATTCGTTCGATCATCCGGAAATTACCTGATATCGTTTTTGAAATTGAGGAACTGGCCCGCGTCGAGCCGGCATTTCACGCTCGTCGCCATCTGCCCGGCACGGTGCGCATGCCCGATCCCCATACCATCCACTGGCGCTTGCCGCCCGCTTATCTGGAGACCGCCACGCTGTTGGCGGTGTTGCGCAAACTATTGAGCACTTCCTGAGCGTTCCTCTCCCGCTTATACTGCTGCTGATATCGTAATGGCGCTTCAGGATACAGGTCATGAAATACCAGGCCGGGCTGCTATACGGATTCATGGGTGTGCTGATCGGACTATTGGGGGGTTGCGGCAAGGATCCGCCACCTCACGCGGTAGCCCGCGCCAAAAAAGAACAAGCCATTCAGAAACATCGTGCCGAAGAAAGCCGCATTACTACCGCACCGGCCAACACTACTGATATTCTGGAAATCAATAACGAAATTATTACCCTTGATGATCTGTTGAACGAGGTCGCCCCCATCCTGATTCGGGCGGCCAAAGATCGAGCGTATGCCCAATACGCCGCGCTCGTGGATCAGACGCTCCAGAACCTGCTGCGTAAGAAAGTGCAGGATTCATTACTCTTCCAAGCCGCCGTCAAGCAGGTGGACGAAGCGCTCTCCAAACGGATTGAAGAAGTGATCGATCAGGAACTACGCGAGCGGATTAACAAGGATTTCGGCGGCCGACAGACCCGCCTGGAAGAATATCTGGCCCAGCAGCAGCGCTCGCTGAATGATGAACGCAATGAGATCCGCCGCCAGATCGTCATTTATCGTTATCTGAATGATTACGTCGCCAAACAGGTCGCGGACCCGACCCGGCAGGAATTATGGGATTTTTATCAGCAGAATCTGGAGGAATACACATCCGAAGAACGCCGCCAGTTGCTGTTGATCGACATCCCCAAGGAAAATGATCCCCTCGCAGCCCATCAGAACATCGAAGCCGCGCTGACTGAGTTGCAGGCAGGCACTGCATTTGAAGAAGTAGCCCGGAAATATTCTCGCGGCTTGAAAGCGGAACAGGGGGGGGATTGGGGCTTGATCCGTGAACCGCTGCAGGGGCGCTATGCACCGCCTTCGCAGCGGTTATTTCAGATGGCAGCAGGTCAGCTCAGTGAAATTATTGAAACCGACGAAGCGTATTTTCTGGTGAAAGTGGGGACGATCGAAGCCGCCCAGCAGCGCAACTTTACGGAGGTGCAGCCGGAACTGGTTCGCCGCTACCGGGATTATCAGTTTGAAATTTACCGTGTCCGCCGGGTGCAGGAGCTGCTGTCGCAGGCGATCATCCACCCGGATGAAGCGGAATTTCTGGCTGCCGCCATTGCCGCCGCCCAATCCAAGTATGATTATTACCGACGAAAATAAATTGCAGGGAACTGATCAGAGCGAGACCCGCCAATTGTGATCATGGCTATGATGCTGTAGCGCGGCGACGATGTCCGAAGCCAGTTTGACCGCCGCTACGCCTTCCTCACCGGAAACTTCCGGTGGACTGCCGGTGCGCAGAGCGTTCAGAAAGGAACTCAGCTCCGCCCGCAACGGCTCGATATCATCCACCATCAGGGCTTCGATTTTCACCAGTGAACCGAAATCAGCGTGTTTCATCTGGGACAGGTCCTCGAATCGGCCTTCCGCCGCCATTTTCAGAATATCGAGATTGGCGTCTTTGGTGATGGCGATGCCGGTCTTCCGCGCATAATCCATGGACAGATAAGCATCGTCGGCAAAGATGCGGATGGTGCGTTCGGTTTTAACCGCCAGTCGCGAAGCGGTCATATTGACCACGCAGCCGGTGGAAAATTTGATCCGGGCGCTGGCGATGTCTTCATTCTGACGAACCAGCACCGGTACACCGATCGC
The DNA here is from genome assembly GCA_022072405.1 of Phycisphaerae bacterium. Lineage (GTDB taxonomy): Bacteria > Planctomycetota > Phycisphaerae > UBA1845 > CAIVHJ01 > JAJVHX01. Next base: position 101,670 of record JAJVHX010000011.1, read on the forward strand.
TTCCAGCGTATAGTTGGTATCTTTCACCAGGTGCAACACGATATCAATATCATGGATCATCATGTCGAAGACCACGCCGATATCGGCGGAGCGGAAGGTAAACGGGCTGATGCGGTGCGTTTCGATGAACTTGGGAACGATTTTCATGCGCTTCAAGGTCATCACTACTGGGTTGAACCGTTCGCTATGGCCGATCTGCAGTAGTCCTTTGTAGCGTTTGGAGGATTCCAGCAGGGCGGTTGCTTCAGTGACATTTGGGGCAATCGGTTTTTCCACCAATACGGCGATACCATGCTCCAGTAATGGCTCAGCCACCTGTCGATGATAGATGGTAGGCACGGCGACCGAGGCGGCGTCGATGTTCAGGGCGAACAGATCTTCGATGCGGGTCAGCGCACGGCACTTGAATCTGGTGGCGAATTCCTGGGCCCGCTCCGGGTCGGAATCGACCACGGCGACCAGTTCACTTTCCGGTAGTTCACTGTAAACGCGGGTGTGGTGGCGGCCCATGTGGCCAGTGCCGATCACTGCGGTGCGAAATCGACGATTCATTTACTTGTTCTCCCTGCTGCCGGCCGAGGTCGAAGAGTTAGGCTGCATTCCGGAATTCGCCTGGTAAAATTGCTTATGATCTCCCGGTCGGTCCTGTCGCAACGATTCCAGATGGCGACCGCTGTTGCCCACCGCCAGGGTACGCCTCAGAAAAGCACACAAATACCTGACGTGAATATGGTCGCTCAGCGAATGCTCAATCTGCTGCAGTCGATCAATGAAGGGAACAGTTCCATTATTACTTTTGGAATAAAGCTGCCGGTAGACTTCGCCGAGCAGTTCGACATCGTCAGCGGAAACACCCCAGCGGCGGAGACCGATCTTGTTCAAGCTGCGCGGAACGGCCGGATAGCCTTTGGATATAAAAAAGGGCGGTACGTCGCAGGTGGCTCCGCTTAATCCGCCGAGCATCGCATAACGGCCGATAGTGACAAACTGATGAATACCGCATTGTCCGGCAATGGTAACGCAGTCCTCGATATGCACATGGCCGGCAATCTGCACATTATTGGAGATGATCACGTTGCTGCCGATTTCGACATCATGGGCGATATGCACTCCCACCAGAAAACGGTTGTGATCACCAATCCGGGTCACTCGATTGCCCACTTCGGTACCGGAATGAACAGTGACATGTTCCCGAAAATGGTTGTCGTCACCGATGATAGTCTCGGTCCGCTCACCACGATATTTCAGATCCTGTGGTATTTCACCGATCACCGCACCGCTGAAAAAATGACAATTCGCCCCGATGGTGGTGTGACCGGTAATGGTGACCTGGTTGCGCAGCTGGCAACCCGACCCCATCCGCACATGAGGCCCCACCACACAGAAGGGACCGACGGACACATCCGCAGCCAGTTGGGCGCCGGGTTCAATAATAGCAGAGGGATGAATCATCACATTAGCCCCAGATGGCATCGGTATCAGCCAGCATGAATTTGATTTCCGCCTCCGCCGCTAGTTCGTCGCCGACCCGGGCCGTACCGCGCAAATGACCGGTGCGACTTTTTACGCGGATGGCTTCAACCTCCAGAATCAGCTGATCGCCGGGCATAACCGGCCGGCGGAATTTCACCTTGTCCATGCTGATCAGCACGGCTTGTTTGCCTTTGAGATCCAGTTCCTGTGAAAAGAGAATCCCGCCCATTTGCGACAGCGCATCGAGAATCAGCACGCCGGGCATGATCGGCTGGCCGGGATAATGGCCTTGAAAAAACGCTTCGTTATAAGTGACGTTTTTAATGCCCACCGCCCGCTGCGTCCCATCCAGTTCGATGACCCGATCCACCAGCAGAAAAGGATAGCGATGAGGCACGATGCGTTGAATCTGGCGGATATCGAGAAGGGGCTTACCGGTCATCTGGGCGTTCAATTTTTTTTTCTGTTCGATGGCGAGCAGTTGGCGGACCAGTTCATGATTAAGCGCGTGGCCGGACTTGCGGGCGTAGACGCGTCCGGCGATCATCCGGCCGATCAGACGCAAATCTCCGATCAGATCCAGAATCTTGTGACGCACACATTCTTCGGGATAACGCAGCTGATTTTCAATCGGACCGCCGTTTCCGAAGATGACCAAGTCCTGATAGCCCAGATGCGTGCCGATGCCCTGGGCGCGCATGTAATGGGCTTCCTGCTCCAGCAGAAAAGTCCGCGCCGGAGCAATCTCACGGATGAAATTATCGGGGGTGACTTTGACAATCTTGGATTGATAGCCGATCGGGGTCTGCGGGCCGTAGTCTAGTACGTAATGAATTTCCAGCTGATCGGGATCGCTGGGCAGCGGCGGCAGGGCCACCAGTTCCGCATCTCCATCCTGTACCCGGACCATGTCGGTGATCAAAAACAGCTCGCGGGGGGCATCCTGTTCCTCAACATCGGCATCCTGCAGCGCCTGCACGAAGGGAGCACTGCTGCCGTCCATGCTGGGGACTTCGTGACCGGTCAGATCGATCTCGATATTATCAATACCCAATCCGCTGATGGCCGAAAGACAATGCTCGACTGTTTCAATGGCCGCGGTGCCGTTGCGGATCGAACTGCGACGGGCGCGTTTGGTGATGTTTTCGACCAGTGCCGGAATGCGCACCACTTTGCCGTTGGTCTGCAGATTGAAGATCACTCCGCTGTAGGGCTTGGCTGGGCGAAAGCGCAGCAGCGCGGGTTCACCGGTAAAAAGCCCCTGGCCTTGGAGTTCAACAGGTTTTCGAATGGTTCGCTGCTTCAAGTTGCTCCACCCGATTCATCAGCTCGCGCACCTGATCCCAGAGCCGGCTGTATCGATTGATCGTGGCCCGTTCGCGAAAATAGCTGCTTTTGCTCTGCGCGGGTACGCCCAGCATGATCTCACCGTCATTCACATTGGCAGAAACGCAACTGCACGCTGCCACCTGGACACCGTTGCCAATGCGGATGTTATCCTTCAAACCCACCTTGCCGGCCAGCATGACATGGTGACCGAGTTCAGTGCTGCCGGCGATGCCGACCTGAGCAATCAGGCAACAGTGCGGTCCGACATGGACGTTGTGACCGATTTGCACCAGGTTGTCGATTTTGGTGCCTCGGCCGATCACGGTTTCGTCGCACTTGGCCCGATCGATGCAGCTACCCGCACCGATCTCCACATCATCCTCAATGCGCACCCGGCCGATATGCGGAATTTTTTTGAACTCACCGTTCTGCATCAGATAACCAAAGCCATCCGCACCGATCACCGCATTGGGGTGAATGATGACCCGCTGGCCGATCTGGGTCCGTTCGCGGATAACCACGTTAGGCCAAAGCAGTCCATCATCGCCGATCACGCTCTGTTCGCCGATAAAACAACCGGCGTGAATAATGGTTCGTGCTCCAATGCTCGCACCATTCTGAATGACCACATTCGGACCGATGGCGACGTCTTCGCCTAATTCTACCTGGGTTCCAATGACCGCGCGCGAATCGATACCCACCGGTGGATGGGGCAGAGGGGGCGCCCAGGCGTTTAACAGTCGGCTCAGCGCCATCTCGACGTCTGTGCAGATTATCATCGGCTTGGTCAGGTCAGCCAGTTCACGCCGAACCAGCACTGCCGCTGCCGGACTTTTTTGTACCTGCTCGCGGTAAGCGGGATCGGTCAGCCAGGTAAGTTGGCTGTTGCCGACCCGGCTGATAGGCGCTGCACCGCTGATCGGTAACTGTGGATCACCCCGCAGCTCGCCGTTCACCAGCTCTGCAATTTGTCCTAATTTCATGGCCGCCATCATTATAATCTACGTGCCAGCGCATTGCACCGCTGCCGGACCCGGTTAGCGGATAGTTAGCGCCCCTATTATATTGGCGAATTATCGCTTATTTGGCAAGCTTGATGATGCTCGCTCCGCCATCGCGCAGATAGTCGGCATCGACGCGGCTCATCACGTCGGCGGTCAGATCGACCCGTGGGCTGGCGTAGACTACCTTTTTCTGCAGTATCTGACTGACCAGGGCGTTGGAATCCGGTACGTTAAATTCGATGGGATTATCCGCGATCATCAGGTCGACGCCGTTGTTTTCGGCGATATCCTGGCAGGATTTACTGACGCGCTTATAGACTTCCTCGAACCATTTCTTGTGAGCATCGCGGATGCGGCGTTCCTCGCGGGTCAGCCATAATTTTCCTTCCATCTGCAATTGCTCCAGTGCGGCTTCGCGCTGCTGGTAATCAGCACTCTCCTTGGCGAATGCTCCGCTTTCGAGTTCCGTCTGCAATTCCTTGATCTTATTGTTACGCGCTTCCGCCTCGGCTTTGACCTTGTCACGTTCCTGGGTAAAGATTTTTTCCAGATCCTGAATAATCTGCAATTTGTCGAACACCAGGGTCATATTGACCACACCGACGCGCGCCGGGGCTGACGCCGCCGAATTGGGATCCTGCTGTGCCCGACCAACCGCCCAGCCACAACCCAGTAAGATGACCATTGCCCATAACCATGCCTGCTTTTTCATATCAGTAGCTCCCAAGGTTTGTATTCCATTATTACTCTACCCTATACACGGATGCCCTTTAGAAAGTCACCCCGATGGCGAAGCTGAAAATCTGGGTATCATCTTCGTCGCTCTGGGTGACTGGAAAAGCGAAGTTGAATTCAAATGGGACCGGCCCGAAATAATTCGGTATATAGAGTCGCAAACCAAAACCCACCGCTGATCGCCAGGCGGTAACCTCAAAACCCTCTTCCACCGTACCCATGTCAGTAAAGAGTACGCCGCGGAAGATGTCCGCATAGAGCGGGAAGGAATATTCCGCTCCGGCGAGGGCGCGAAATTCACCACCGATCCGCTGATCATCATCCCAGCAGGGGCCGTCGCGTGGGCTGATGCCGCGAAATTCAAATCCGCGAATCGTGCCGATACCGCCACCGTAATAACGTTCAAAGACCGGCGTTTCGCCGAACATGTAGCCAATTTCACCTTTCAGGGCGAATATATGCGGGCGATCCTGTTCGTCACGCTTAAGTGTGTAGTACCATTCGTAACTGCTTTCCAGCTTGCTGAAACTCCAGTCGCCACCAGCCAATTCATACGAGCCGGTCAGAACGTCACCCTTGCTGGGCATCCAGCGGCTGTCAGTGCGGTTGCGGACCAGCCGACCCTTCACCGTGGCCAGCAGATTGTTGCCCTCCGCCTCCGCGATATCTTCGGCGGGGAATTTCGGAATATCGCTGATCTCGACATTCTCCAGTCGAAAGGCGACTTCACCGACCCAGCCCTTGAGCCACCCGTCCTCAAAGCGTTTACCCAGACTGATATTGGTGCCCAGCCGTACTTCATCATATTCCTGGCGGCCGCGCTGCGTGAGGTAGAAGCTGGTGCCCAGCTGCAGGGGTTTATCGAGCAGGTAGGGTTCCCGGAAATCGATGCGGAAAGTGGAAAGCTCAGTACCGGGTGAAGCTTCGATACGGAAGGTCTGTCCGGCACCGCGAAAAGCCCGACCGCGAATCATCTCCCCCCAGCTGCGCGGCCAGTCGAACAGATCGAAATTACGGGCTTCATAAGAGACCGTGCCCGTCAAACCGCTGTTGCTGCCGATACCGCCACCGACGATAAACTGCGTGGTCGAGTCGCTCTCCTCCACATCGACAATCACATCACGGACATCGGGTTGGTCGCCGACAGGTGTGATTTTCGCCTCCCGGAACAGGCCGGTGCTGCGGATGTTTGACTCGCTTTCCTTGATTTTGGTGGTATTAAATAATTCGTCGGGGAATAACTTCAGTTCCCGGCGGACCACTTTGTCCTGGGTCAGGCTGTTACCGCGCACGACGATGCGCTGTACGGAGTACTGGGCCCCTTCGCTGATCGTCAGGGTGAGCAGGACCTGGCCAGGCGTTTCGCTGAAAACGCGTCCAGGAGCCACCACGGTGTAGATATAGCCATTTTCGCCATATTTGGTTTTCAGCGCTTCGATATCTTTATTGAGCAGGTCCTGGCGCATGAATTCGCCCGGTTTCAGCTGCATTGCCGCCTGGAGTTCCTCGGCGGTGTAGACGCTCTGCCCTTCGAAGGCGATGCTTTCGATGGTATAACGGGTGCCTTCGTCGATGGCGAAAATGATCCGCAGATCACCTTCCTTTTTCTGCGACTCAGTACGGTAGCTGACCCGGGCATCGAGAAAGCCCTGGTCGCGGTAAAAGGTCTGAATTTCGGCGGCGTCGCGCTGGGCTTGATCAGGGTTGAAGGCCCCGGTCTCCAGCAGCGGAAAATATTTTTTACTGCTTACTTTTTCGAGCAGTTTGTCCTCATCAAAACTGATCCGACCTTCAAAGATGATTTTACGGACGCGCACGCGCGGGCCTTCTTCGATCTGATATACCACACGATTTTCACTCAGTGCGGCTTCATCGAGGCTGACGCCAACTTCGGCGTAACCGGCTTCTTTGTACTTGGCTTCGATATAACCCACGCCCTGGCGGATGGCGAAAATATTGAGCGGTTCGCCCACCTGCAGCGCGACTTCCTTGAGCAGATCAGCAGCAGAGAATTTGTCGTTGCCGACGAATTCAATTGCGGTGATGGTCGGCCGTTCCGCCAGCTTGAAGATCACCACCAGTTGTTCACCCTGCAGCGGCGTCTCCACCTGCACATCCAGAAACTTTCCGCTGCGCACCAGCCGGCGGACATCCTCCTGTACCGTGGCCGGAGAGTATTCGCTGCCAGCCGCCGTGACCACGCGATTGCGGCAATAGGTTTCGCTGATATTGCTCAGCCCCTCAAACCGCACCTCGGCCACAATCAGTCCCGCGAGGGGATCATCGGCTGGGGCAGGAACTGGCTGCGCATCGGCAGGAGCCTCCTGAGCGTTCAACGGCGGTCCGAACCACAGCAGTCCGCAGATCATCAGCCATCGGACCGCACGCGAGGTAGTGCTTATCGTCATGTCATGCTCACATATCAGCGGTAAACGGGAAAGCGGCTGGACCCTCACGGCTCAGCCGATCTACGGGCAGGAAGCCCAGAACGGGTTAGAATTCTGCCAGCCTGACCGCGCCCAAGTAGCGACTATTGTAGGATATTAAGACGCTACTTCAAGGCAGACCGGGATATATCTGACGGAGCGTTGTGGATAAACCGGTTGATGATCGATTATCTCAGAAAGGAGTCAGTTCTTCAGGTTCACGCAGGGGTGCGACCGGTTCCGGGGCCCGGGACAGTGTGGCAAAGCGCGTCAGGCGATGGTCGAAGTGGAGTTCGACCGTGCCGGTCGGACCGTTGCGCTGCTTGGCCAGGATCAGTTCCGCTTTGCCCTTCACATTGATGTCCTGCGGTTTGTAGTACTCTTCGCGATGCAGCAGGATAACTACATCGGCATCCTGTTCGATGGCTCCGCTTTCGCGCAGGTCGGACATGCGCGGACGGTTGCCGTCGCGCATTTCTGATGCCCGATTCAACTGGGCCATGGCGATGACCGGCACCTTGAGTTCACGGGCGACGGCTTTGAGTCCGCGACTGATGAAGGAAATTTCCTGCTGGCGATTTTCGTTGCGATATTCGGTACGGGGAACGTGCATCAGCTGCAGGTAATCCACGAAAACGCAATTGACCTTGTAACGGGCCTGCATGCACATCCGCCGCACCTTGGCCCGCATCTCCAGCAGCGACATGCCGGGGGTATCATCGATAAACAGCGGAGCGTCGGAAAGTTCCTGGCAGACATAGCCGAGGTGGGCAATATCCTGTTCGGTCAGCAGGTTGCGGCGGAATTTGTGCGAATCGATCCGCCCGCGCGAACAGAGAATGCGCTGGGAGATCTGCTGGCGGGACATTTCCATGGAGAAGAAGACGACCGGCTGGCGTTCCTGCACGGCGATGTGTTCGGCGATGTTCAAGCCGATAGCGGTTTTGCCCATGCTCGGCCGGGCGGCGATGATAATCAGTTCGCCCGGCTGAAAACCGTTGGTCAGTTCGTCCAGTTCCAGAAAACCCGTGGGCAGGCCCGTGATATGCTGGCTGTCCTGGCTGGTGATCTGCCGATAGATTTCAGTGAGCATATCGCGCAACTGAACGGCGGGGTTGCTGATGCGTTTGTCGGTCAGCAGGAACAGGGCCTGCTCGGCGCGATCGATGATATTTTTGGCATTATCGCCCTGGTCGTAAGCTTCCTTGATGATGCGGGTCGAACACTGAATCAGTTCGCGCAACAACCCCTTGTCGCGGACGATGCGGGCGTAATGGGAGGCGTTCTGCCACGAGCCGACGCTCTCCACCAGGGTGATCATGTACTCTTCACCGATCACCCGCAGCAGATCGCGCCGCAGCAATTCATCCTTGACCACGACCAGGTCGATCGCCCGGTTCTGGTCATAGAGATCGAGCAACACCTTGAACAGTTCCTGATGGTCGGGGCGATAGAAACAGGCGGCATCTTCGCGGCCCAGCACCATCAACGCCTGCTCGATCGCTTCGCGGTCAATCATCATCGAGCCGAGCAGGCTCATCTCCGCGTCGAGATCCTGCGGCGGAACCGGACCGGGCGGCGGGAGCGGCGGATCAGGATTCCGAGACGGTTGCGGTATGGTCACCACTCGTAGCTGCCTCCATGCCGGTGGGTTCGGCGGATTCCTCCTCGTCCAGGTCGCCCGCGGCGGTTTCGCGGATGACCCAGACCTTGACCTCCACGGTCAGGTCGGCTGCGAAACGGATCGGCACCATGATATTGTCGAGATGGCGGATCGGGTCGTGCAGGATTATGTGGTTGGGGTCGATACTGTGGCCTTCGGCCCGCAGTGCGGCGGCGATTTCGCGCGGCCCGACCGAGCCGTAAAGCGTGCCGTCGCGATTGGCGGCGGCGGCGATGGTCACTTCCACCCCCGCCAGCCGATCAGCCGCCTGTTTCATCTGTTCCATGCGCAAGCGGCGTTCCTCTGCTGCCTGCGCCTTGGCTGCTTCAATAGCCTTGATGTTGGCCTTGGTCGGTTCAATCGCCAGGCGCTGCGGCAACAGGTAGTTGCGGGCGTAACCATTCTTCACATCCACCACATCACCTACAAATCCGAGGTGATCGACATCTTTCATCAATAATAATTTCATGATCCGGGTCCTCTTCGCCTGCGGCGGGAGTCCGATGGTGCATGGTAGCGACAGTTGGGCTGTACGGCTGCTAAAATCCGACGGACCGGCCACAGATTTTTCGTTAAGTTCTGACGCTGCTTCCGGGCAACGTAACGAGATCAACTCCTAATTCTGCTGGACATCAACACCTGCTGACACTTCGCCGGACCTTTATCTGCCGGCGGGAAAATTATTCACACCGTCTGAAAAATTTTCAGAACGGAATGTCGCTGTCGGGGGGGATCGCCTCCATGGCTTCATCGCCCATTGATTCCGGCGGCGGGGCTGCTCGGCCCATGTTCCGTGCGGATGGGGCAGCAGAACCGCGGGGTGCGGCGCCTTCCTCGCGCTGACCTTTTTCGAGAAACTGGAAATTCTCCACGATTACTTCCAATTTGCTGCGTTTGCCGCCATCCTGCGCTTCCCACTGTCGATAGCGGAGGCGACCTTCCACCATTACCGGGCGGCCTTTGCTGAGATACTGATTCATGGTTTCCGCCGTGCGACCATAGGCTACACAATCCACAAAGCAGGTTTCGTCGCGCATCTGGCCGTCGTTGGCCTTCCATCGCCGATTAATCGCCAAACCCAGCTCCACGACCGGCGTATTGCTCGGCAGATAGGAAAGCTGCGGATCGCGGGTCAGATTGCCCGCCAGGATCACTCGATTAAAGTTGGCCATAGATCACCACCCTGCTTTCCGGGGTTAGCGGCAGATTATTTGCTTTCAGGCAGCAGCTGGTGCGACGGAGAAACGATTATTCTTCGTCGCGTGGCCGGGGGGGGCGGCCGCCTTCACCGGCGCCGACCAGTTCGGCATCGGTGTCATCCAGTCCTTCACCGGAAAACTCAGCCGGTTCCTCTACAGCCGACCGACGGCTGCGGCTGCCTTCGTAACGGTCATCGCTCGGGCGCGCCCCAAAGGCCGAACCACTGAGGACGGCGTTGCGCATCTTTTCTTCACTCAGTTCATCGGCCCGCAAAATCAGGAAACGAAGCAGCGTTTCCGCCAGCAGGCAGTCCCGCTCCAGACCGATCAGCTTGGTCGGTGCCACCTGGAAATAGGTCAGTACATACAAACCTCGCCGTCGGCCTTTGATTTCATAGGCCAACCGCCGCTCTTCCAGTTTCTTGGTCACGATGACCTTGGCTTCGCACCGTTCCATCAGGCGGGTGATTTCCTTCTCGACCGCTTCCCAGTTTGAGCCGAAACCGGGATCAAACAAAAACATGATCTCGTAGGTGTTCAAGAGCTATCCTCCACAGCAGTCATGGCATCCCATGTTTAGTAGCATTGTTCAATCGTTTGTTCATACCTCGTCGCTACGAACCACCTGGTGCGGCCGGGTTGTCCAGATTGTAGCGATTCATCGCGGTCGTCAGTCCCAGTTCCGCCCAGCAGCAGGTAGCCTCAACGGCCCGCTGAATCGCCGGCAGCACTTCGGGCCATTCTTCGGCGCCAAATTCGCTGAGCACGTGGCTGGTGGCGTCCCAGGTTGCTGCGGAAATACCTAACCGCAGTCGCGGGATTTCTTCTGTACCCAGCCGGGTGCAGATATCGGCGATGCCGTTATGGCCGCCCGGGCTGCCGCCAGCCCGCAGCCGCAGTTTGCCCAGCGGCAGGGCCATATCATCGTAGATCACCAGCAGGTCGGCGGCGGTCAACTTGTAAAACTGCACGATCGCCAAAACCGCTTGGCCGCTGCGATTCATAAAGGTGGTCGGCTTGGCCAGCAGCAGCTTCTCGCCGCCCAGTTCGCCCTGACTGAACCAGGCGTGAAACTTTTCCAGGCTGAGATCGACACTCAGTTTGGCGGCCAGAGCATCGACCGTCAAAAAGCCGAGGTTGTGGCGGGTTCGCTGATATTTTGTGCCGGGATTGCCCAGCCCGACCACCAGCTTCATCGCCGCATCCTTCCTTATTCCTTGGCCTCGGCACCTTCTTCTTCAATCTTGCCCTTGGCGATGATTTCCGGTTCGGTCGATGTCGCTTCCGGCGTGCCCACAGCCGGGGTCGTGTCTTCCGCGACCACGCGAACCGCCGCCACTATGGCTTCCGGGTCATTCAATATCTTGACGCCTTCCGGAGCCGCCAGATCCCGCACATAAAGCACATCATCCACGCCCAGCCCAGTTACCGACACCCGGATATCCTCCGGGATGGCCAAGACCAGGCATTCAACCTGTAACTCATTAAGCTGCTGATCGAGCACCCCGCCATCAGCCGCTCCCTTCGGTATGCCTTTAAGCACCAGGGCGACCGCGACTTTAACCCGCTCGGTCAGGTCCACACGGGTCAGGTCAAGATGAATCGGTTCGTTGCCAAGGTGATTCATCTGCACTTCTTTAATGAGGTAACTCTGAGGCTGGCCATCCAGATCCAAAGACAACAGTCGCTGACCATGCAGCAGTTCCATCACCAGTTCATGGCGATCGATGCTGAAGGACAGCGGAGCTTCCCCGTGGCCGTAAATGATGCCCGGCAGCCGGCCGGTGCGGCGCAGCGTGCGCGTATACTTGGTGCCATGCTGGGCACGATGTTCAATTTTCAATGTCCGCGTTTCCATAAGAAACTTCTCCCTATGCAGTGGCATTTCGTGACGAATCGGACGAATCAAAAAGTGCGCTGACCGATTCATTGCGATGTATTCTACGGATGGCCTCACCCATCAGCTCAGCGATGGAAAGGACCGTCAATTGATTCAAATTCTGTTCTGCCGCGCTGTTGAGCGGAATCGTATCGGTGACGCAGATACGATTAATCTGGCTGTTCTGCATCCGCTGCACCGCCGGACCGGCAAAAACCGGATGGGTGGCGGCGATGGTAATAGTGCGGGCACCACGGGCCCGCAGGAAATCAGCCGCCGCACAAATCGTGCCCGCGGTGGCGATCATGTCGTCAAAAATCAGCACATCGCGGCCATCCACCTCGCCGATCAGGTTAAGCATCTCGATCGAATCACTCGTTTTCCGCCGTTTGTTGAGCACGGCGAAATCACCGCCCAGTCGGCTGGAATAAGCATTGGCGGTCTTCATATTGCCGACATCGGGCGACACGGTGACAAAATTATTGAGATTCAATTCCTTGAAATAGCGCACGATCACCGGTACGGCCGTCAGATGATCCAGCGGAATATCAAAAAAGCCCTGGATCTGGTCCGCGTGCAGATCCATGGTCAGGACGCGATTGGCACCCGCGGCGGTGATCATGTTGGCGACCAGTTTGGCGGTGATCGGGGTCCGGCCGACCGCCTTGCGATCCTGACGGGCATAACCGAAATACGGGATCACGGCAGTGATTCGCCGGGCCGATGCCCGTCGCAGACTATCCATGAAGATCAGCAGTTCGAGCAGATTGTCGTTGACCGGCGGGCAGGTTGATTGCACCAGGAAGCAATCACGTCCGCGCACGTCGTCTTCCAGCTTGACGAGGGTTTCGCCATCCGGGAAGCGACTGACGTTGGCCCGTCCCAGTTCCAGATTCAGATAGCGACAGATCTTCTGCGCCAGCGCTTGTGAACTGGAACCCCCGAAAATTTTCAGGCCGTTCATGCGGTTCTCCCTGAACTGCAGGCGACGGTATTCCGCTGCCGTTGCAGCATCAGTCGATGGACCAGAGCCAGTTCATCCGGAGTGTTGACGCCGGTGGCTTCTTCCGGGGCTAAACCCCGCAGACTCGCCGTCCGGGCGCCTTGAGCAATCAGCAGATGAACCGCATCAGTGATGTAATATTCGCCTTTGGGCGGATTCGGGCGCAATTCCTGCAGCACGGCCAGCAAGGCGGCAGCGTCGAAGCAGTAATAGCTGGGATTCACTTCCCGGATCCGCAATTCCGCCTCCGAACAATTCAGATGTTCACGAATGCCCTGCAGTTCCCCATTGGCACTGCGGATAATTCGACCATAACCGGTCGGATCGGATAATTCCGTCGTCGCCAGCGATACCGCAGCGCCCACCCGACGATGCGTTGCGACCAGTTGGGCGAGGACTTCGCCCCGGATCAACGGCATATCGCCTGCCAGAATCAACACTTCACCACGGCGATCAGCCAAGGCTTTCTGGCACATCAACACGGCGTGGCCGGTACCGAGTTGTTCCAGTTGTTCGATCCAGATCAGATCGCGGTCCTGACTGAATACCGAACGAACCTGATCCCGGCCGTAACCAACCACCACCAGTGGCGTTTGTACACCCGCCTGCCGGCACGCCTGCAATGCATAATGCAGCATGGGTTGGCCATTCACCGGATGCAGCACTTTGGGCAGCTCACTGTTCATGCGGGTGCTTTTACCCGCCGCCAGAATAATGGCTGTCAATTCATGCATCTCAGTTCATTCCAAACTGCTGGCCGATCCCTCGGTTCGGCGGCGTAAGTAGTTGACTAGCCCGCCTGGACTCGAACCAGGAACGCAAGGACCAAAACCTTGTGTGTTACCATTACACCACGGGCTATGGCGTCTCTGTGGCACAGCCCCAAAACAGTACCATTCCGCGATCACTAATATAAATTCCGGTGACCACTGGTTAATGGCAGAAATATAGTTCGTGTGTGGCGACGCCTGTAGAAGGGTCGCGGCCACTTGGTTTGATACCGGAGCGTGAACTTCGGGCCGCGTAAGCCAAAGCCCAGCACCGCAGCAGGCGGTTGCTCCTTGGGTATCAAATCATCCACCGTTGAGCTGGAAACTCACCGACAGAACGAATATCGTAAGTCTTTATTCTAACAATGTCAATGGTAAGGTTTGGCTTGTTTCCACGCCGGTACAATGGCCTGCTCAAAAAGTCGGGTTATTTAATAGGCCTTGCCCCAGTAATTCTCTTAAAAAACGTCTGTTTCAATAAATAAACCAGGGAACAAAGAGCCAGAATTACTCCAAAGGAAGCGATCACAGCAGCTCCGGTGGGTAAATCCCATTGGGCACTGGCTGCCAGACCAATGATGCTGGCGAGCACACCACAACCCCAACCGGCGATGAGTCGCGAGCCAACACTTCTGAAGAAAATCATCGCACATACTGCCGGAACCACCAGAAAACTGAATACCAGAAACACGCCGGCGATCTGTACTGAGCAGGTGACCACGATTCCGAAGGTGACGTAGAAAATAAAATCCCACAGACGGATGTTGAGCCGTTGGGCATCCGCAGCGTCGCTCGAAATGGCAAAGAATTTTTTGCGCAGAAATATATGGACCAGGGCGACTGAGCTGTAAATCAGGAAAATACGCCATACTTCGGCCCAGTTTACAAATAACAGCCGACCTTCCAGCAGATTTTCAATCTCATCGCGATCGACGGCAATTTTGGAGAGGATCAGAAAAGTCACGGCGTTACTGACGGCGTAGACGATACCGATGATGGCCTCCTGCGGAATGCGCCGGTCCTGAAACCGAGCCAGCGAAAAAACAGCGGCACCGAAAACCGTGAAACCGAGAGCACAAAAATAAGCCGGCAGAGAGTGGACTTCGTAACCGATGGCTGCTCCAATCGCGGCGCCCAAGGCGGCTACCTGGGCCAGCGAGAGATCGACAAAGATCACTCCGCGCATGACCACATGGATACCCAGATAGCAATGAATTCCCGTCAGTATCAGACACGCCACGAATGGAGCAGCCAATATTTCCAGCACCTGTTTTCTCCTTGCAGCAATTGATGCGGTGCCGCCTGGTTATTCTTCTTCGGCTCCCTCATCATCCCCATCCAGATTGAATTTGATGGTCAGCGCTTCAGCTACAATACTGCCAGCCGCCGCCGAGATACCATCCCGTAGGCCAGTGAGCAGATTAGCCCGGACGATGTCCTGGCACCCCGGCGTCTGGGCGAGCAGTGCTCCGCTGACTATCATCAATACAGTTCTTCGTGACTTTCTGATATGCTTTGGCATGGGCATTCTCCTCCGTAAAAATATTCCATTATGATTGTGTCGTTGCGGTCATATCGGAAACGGCTTGCAGGCAGCTCTGTACAATATGATCCAGCATGGAGATGTAATCGGTAGCTTCGGGTTGCCCGCCTACCGAATTGGCTACTTCCACGATCTTCAGACCGGTCTTGTCCGCCACCCAATCGGCTGATTTGCGATTGTAAAATGGCTCCATCAATAGAAATTTTATCTGCTGACCGTTGATCTGTTTGACCACTTCGGAGAGGTGCTGCGGGCCGGGTTCGATCCCTGGCTTGGGTTCCAGTTCCATCACGACCTCCAGTCCAAAGCGGTTGACGAAGTAACTCCAACTGCGATGGTAGGTGAGAATCCGGGTGCCGTGCAGCGTTTTCATGGCTCCCCACCAACCACCCACAATCGCCGCTCCGCCATGCTCCTGTACGAAAGTATCGAGCTGGTTCTTCAGCAGCAGAACCCACAACTTGGCGCCGACTTCATCATCATTCGGGAAAGCCTCGTCAGCGGCGGCGAGAATTTGAGGACCGAACATGGCCTCATCCAGACGATGCAGAAATTCTTTTAACCGTTGGGAGTAATAGTCCGCATGCGCGGTATCGAGTTGAGATAACCGCGCCGCGATATTCTTGGCCATGACCCGCCCGTTCAGGGGATCCAGCCAATAGTGCGGATTACCCAGGGGATGAATGTCACCCAGAGATCGATCGATTTTTCCGGTAGGGACTTCCAGCTTCAGCACCCCCTCCGAAGCATCCAGGTGTCCTGGTGTACCCACACGGATTAAGGGGTTGTGCGATCCATCCAGAACCAGTTGTTCATAACCGATTTCGAGTTCCAGACCGATCCGAACCCACAGGTCGGCATTTTTAGCCAGGATCATGCAGCTCGGCTTGGCATCGATGAAGTGCGGATCCTCCCGGCCGGTCCCCAGTGATTTGACTTCAACGTAATCACCACCCACCGCCTCAACCAGCGAACGAAGATCGCTGGTGGTGGTGACTACATGAAGTTTGTCTTCCGCGCCCGCCGCGGTTGCGGGCAGCAGGGTCAGACTGATCAGCCCAGCAAACCAGCTTAAATATTTCATGATTTTTTCTCCTAATAACGATGGGCCGGATGAGCGCCCAGGGTCCAGTTCAACTGCAGCATGACCTGATGTTCATCCTGACCGCCGTTCGATTCAAAATTCCGATCGGTGTAAATATACGCCAACCGCCAGAATACAAATTCCGACTGCAGAAAAGTCAGATAACTTGAAATAGCGCTTTCATGCCGATCCGAATTATTCGGCAACTGCGTATTGTCATAGCGCAGACCGAATTTCCACTGCCGTTCGAACTGGTATTCAGCGGCGCTGTACAGGCCCCAGGCGTCCTCATCATTAAAATCCTGGTCAGCCTGGGAAAAGAGTAATTCGTTCTGCCAGAGGAATGATCGATACAGTCCGGCATCCTTGGGCTTCCAGCGATAGGTAAGATCGATACCCTCCACCGTCGAACGATGACCGCCGTGGCCATGATCATTGGGTGCGGTGGCGACACTTCCACCCAGTTCCAGCGTGGAAGTCGGTGAAAGATCGTAAAAACTTTTCAACCGCAGCAGGTGCATGAGGTCATCCGATTCCTCGCCCGCGAACAGGGTATCGTTGTCATTGTTGGATACCTCATAGAGGAGCGTGAGATACTGCTCCCAGGGATTGGGAACCAGCCAACTGATCTCGGCTCCGGTGCCGAACAAGCCCTCGCCACCGAAAAATCGGCGAATGACGTTGGGGTATTCCGTCCACGGCAGGGCGTGGAGATGGATCGGATTGGACTTGCCGAATTCCGCCCGGAATTTACCCGCCCGGGCCTGCAGATCGAAGGGCAGGGTCACAAACGTCAGGTAAGCTTCCTCCAGGTCCACTTCCCATTCGTCATGGGTATTTTCATGGCCAATGGCAACGATGACATCCGCACGCGTGTAGGGATCAACGGCTCCGGAATAACCCAGTTCCAGTTCGCGAAAGAGAAAGCCATCATCACTTTCACCACCTTCGTGGTTGGAATACATGCCGCGCATGTCCAGGTTCAAACTGAGATCCGGATTGAATGACTGGATCGCGCCCTGCAGAGTGCTCAAGGCTCCGGATAGGCCGCCCTCCGAACCGGTTGATGAGGCGGAAGTGGATCCGCCGGCCATCATCGCGTCCAGATCATCCTCGCTGCCCCCCGATTCCTGCGTGGTGGTGTGCAACGAAAATAGGCCCGTTTGTGTCGAAATCTGTTTCTTCAGTTCTGCAATTTCTTCCGCCCGCTGCTGCTGCATCGTGGACTGAGCCTGTTGATGATCCGTGACTTCCTGAAGTTTCTGGACCAGCTCATTGATTTTTTTCTGATCTTCCTGATGGGTTTTTTCCAACTCGTCCAAACGTTTTTTCATCGCCCGAATTTCTTCGAATAATTCGACATCCGTCGGTTGGGAATCCTGGGCCCATAGACCATCCACAAAAGCTAAATTAACGATGAGCAGCGCGCAGGCGATTAGCCTGTGCTTCATCATGTTTCTCCATTCGGTAGAAATTATGACCGGAAAGTCGCTAATTATTTGCTACGCTGCGCTGGGGGATGGAGAGGGAGGCCCGCGAATGCACTGCGCCAGGACGGGCAGTCCATTATAAGGCCGACCAAGTTCGACCGGCTGGATGACGGTCTGAGTTGTAGTCGGAATACCGTGTATTACGGAGAGAATGGCTTCGGGCGTAGATGAAGCCAATTGACAGAGTACACAATGGTGATCGGTATTCGGCGGCAGGTGATTGTGGGAGGGGATATGACATGGCCCGGCACAGACCATCTCCGTTTCAGCAGGTTTATCTGCCGAGCTGTGTATTAATGATTCGGGTGAATGAGCATGGGTGTGTAATAACGGCGCCAGCAGCGCAAAACCGTAGTACAGCTGCATCATGCAGCTAAGATTTTGTTGCATTCTATTAGGCATCTAACCCGGCCTGTTTTAAGAGATAATTGAGGTTTGACACCTTGCTTGAATGCACAAGTTATCACTCTACCGATGAGGGGTCAAGGGTGACCACCCTGATGTGGTTGACAACTCGGAAGTGTCTATCTGGTTTAGTGCGCTGCATTGATGCGCTGGAATTTATTTCTTCTTGGGCGGTGATTTCGTTTCCGGGCTGCTGCTGTCATCCAGATCATCCATGACGAAATCGAGGCTGCTGCCGTCCGGGACCAGGTCCAGTTCGTCCAATTCCATTTCGGTATCTTCATCGGAACTGGCTTTGACGACGGGGGCGGTACCGGCTTCGCTGCCGAAAGCGGATCGGGCTTTGACGCGGGTTTTGACAGGTTTGATGTCCTTGGGCTGGCCGTCAATCTGCACGGTAAAAACCACCGGGCCGATGACCAGAAAATCACCGGCACTCAGATCCGTCTTCTTGATTCGTTTATTATTCACGAAAATGCCGTTAGCGCTGCCCAGATCGTTGATATGCACACCGTGTCGATCCACCTTGATTTCGGCGTGTCGACGGGACACTTCCGGCAGCGGGATGCGGATATCGCAATCTTCCTGCCGGCCAACAATTGTGGATTCATTAGGAAGTCTGAAGCTCTTACGGACGCCATCCTCACGAAACATGATAAATTGAACATCCATGGCTGGTCCTCATCAATGCGGGCTGTGATCGTTGATTGATGCGCTTCGATTCGTGGCTCGGAGGCGGTAAAAAATATGCATAAACCGCTGTGAGCCATCCCTATTGTAGTCGAAGGGCTTGATGAGGGTCAATCGTTTCTTAACGGTTATCCCTGATTAACTGCCCGACGGGAGTGCAATTGCTAAGCCCTGAACCGCCGCCAAGTTGGGGACTTGCTTTTAGACGGTTCGCACTGCAAGCTGAAGGGTAGATGTGTGGAATAGGCGGCATTATCAATCTGCGGAGCGGGCCGGTCGAGACGGCTCGGCTGGAGGCGCTCTGCGCCCATCTGGCCCATCGTGGTCCGGACGATCGCGGCGTATGGCAGTCGACCGGTTCCGATTTGGCGATTGGCTTGGCGCACACCCGTCTGGCGGTGATCGATCCGCATCCCGCTGGCCATCAGCCGATGGTGGATGCAACCGGTCGATATGCACTGATTTTTAACGGCATCATTTATAACTACCCGGAGTTGCGTGAAGAATTGTTGGCCCGGGGTTATGTGTTGCGCTCGCAGACCGATACCGAAGTGCTGCTGCTGGGATTATCCTGCTGGGGAACAGAGCTGCTGGAACGGCTGAGTGGTATGTGGGCATTTTGCTTTTATGATGCTCGTGAACAGCAGGGCTGGTTATGCCGCGATCGTTTCGGCATCAAACCATTGCTTTACTCACAGCAGGAACAGGAACTTGTTTTTGCCAGCGAGATGCAAGCCCTCCGCCGCGTTTCCACCGCCGCCCGGCCGATCAACGAAGACGCACTCCGCCAATATCTGCATTACGGCTATATTTCCGCTCCACAGACCATCTATCAGCACTATCACAAATTGCCGCCGGGACATCTGCTGCGTTTTGATCGCCACGGTTTTCACAGACCGGAGCGTTACTATCATCTGAAAGTGGCTGAAGGTGTTGAACGGTTGAGTTATTCGGATGCAACCCAGGAACTGCGCCGGCGCGTCGCTGCCGCCGTCCGGCGGCGAACCAGAGCGGATGTGCCGCTGGGGGCCTTTTTGTCCGGGGGTGTGGATTCCACGATTATCGTCGGCCATCTGGCAGAACAGGCGGATACGACCCCCAAAACATTTTCGATCGGATTTGCCGACCAGCCGCGCTATGACGAGACTGCCTTCGCCCGACTGGTCGCCGAACGACTCGGCAGTCATCACCAGGAATTTCGCCTGACCTATCGTGACGTACTCGACCATCTGCCCCAGATGTTGGATCATCTGGGCGAACCCTTCGCCGATGCATCACTGATTCCAACATCGCTGGTCAGTCGCATGACACGACGACAGGTGACTGTGGCTTTATCCGGCGACGGGGGTGACGAGCTGTTCGGTGGTTATCACCGCTACCGGGCTCATTTTTACTGGCAGCGTTATCACCGTTATCCGGCCTGGCTGCGCCATGGAATTGTCGAACGCGGGCTGCTCCGGCTGCCCACCAGCAAACGCAGCCTGCTGGGGGATCGGGTGCGTCAACTGCGTAAGCTGCTGCGCAGTGACGCTACGGATCCGCGGCTGCGCCATCAAGCCTGGTCCAGTATCATGTCGTCAGAGGCGGAGGAACTGTTGGAGCTGCCTCCGCCGGCAGCAGACCTGATCCCGATTGATGAACATTATGAGCAGTTGCTGGGCAGCGAATTATGGCAGCGCTGGCGCGATGATCCATTGAATCAGATCATGCTGCTGGATATACATGACCAACTGCCCAATGACATGCTGAACAAGGTGGACCTGGCCAGCATGGCCCACAATCTTGAAGTGCGCGTGCCGTTACTCGATCCGGAGGTGGTCGAATTCGCCGCCGCACTGCCTTCTGCCTGGAAGCTCACTGCGGAACAATCCAAGCGGATACTGGTCGATGCCCACCGCGATCTGCTCCCACCGGAAGTGATTCGCCGGCGGAAAATGGGTTTTGAACTGCCGATCGGTGAATTTCTGCGAAAGGAATGGCGCGACCTGTTCATGGAGGTGGTATCACCGGCGGCGCTCGCTGCTTTTCCGATGATTTCCATCAATGCCGTGCAAACCTTGTATAAACAGCATGAACAGCAGCAGGGCGAACACGCCGACCTGCTCTATGCCCTGCTGGTGCTCTGCTGGTGGAGCCGTCGAACATGAATTCAAAATCAGTATCAATCGTGATTCGCCCGGCGGCCAGCCGCGATCTGGAAATTGTTGTTCGCTTTAATCTGGCGTTGGCCTGGGAATCAGAGCAGGTGCGGCTCGATGCGGAAGTGGTACATCGTGGTGTGGAACTCGCGCTGGCAGATGCGTCCCGGGCCAGTTACTGGTTGGCCGAGCTTGATGAAGCTGTCGTCGGGCAACTCATGATTACCCGCGAGTGGAGTGATTGGCGAGCGGGATACTTCTGGTGGATTCAGAGCGTTTATGTTCTGCCCGATTACCGCCGCCGGGGGGTATTCCGCGCACTGTATCAGCATGTGGAAGAAATTGCCCGACAGCAGCAGGAAGTTTGCGGATTGCGACTCTATGTCGAACACGAGAATCATACCGCCATGCACACCTACACGGCCTTAGGGATGCAACCCAGCGGC
Organism: Phycisphaerae bacterium; assembly: GCA_022072405.1. GTDB lineage: Bacteria > Planctomycetota > Phycisphaerae > UBA1845 > CAIVHJ01 > JAJVHX01. The sequence continues at coordinate 122,947 of JAJVHX010000011.1, forward strand.
CATCTGCTGTATGAAGTCGATTGGCGTCGATCTGCCCAGATTCGCACTCACTAACCATTATCCATAAGACATTATCGGACGCTGATTGTTGTCCAAGTTTGATGGGCCACGTGCATCACTTTCGCCGATGGCCCTTATATGGCAGACGAGCTATATGAATATGGCGTATTGATTATCGAGCCGGACCCGACGTTGCGGCAGCAGCTGGCTGAGCAACTGCAGTGCGGCGGCTGGTCCGGTCGGCGGCTGCATGGTGCGGCGGATCTTCAACAAGGCTGGGAACTATTGCGGCAACAATCGATCGACGTGGTGCTGATCAATCCGCAGCAGTCCGACAGCAGCGGCTTGCATACTATTCAGCAATTCCGACTCGTTGATGAAAAAACTCCATTGGTGGTGCTCGATCCTGAGGGAACCGCATCGCAGGAGCTGACGCTGCTGGCAGCAGGGGCCCAGGAGTGTATTGCTCGGCAGTATACCACTGAGCAAACGCTCAACGATTCAGTTCTCCGGGCGATTCAGCGCGGTGTGGCTTGGCGTAATAATCTCCGCCAGGAATATCTGCAGAATAAAGTCCTCAGCCAGCGGCAGCAGCTTCTGGTCGAGCAGCGCGATTGCTGGCGGGAGCGCGTGCGTCGAACCTTAGAGCAGGCCCAGGGTCTGCAACACACACTCGAACAGGCCCGCCGGCAGGAAGCAACTGAAAACGAAACACACCAACGCGAACTGACCCAGTTAATAAAACAGTTGCAGAATACCGTGCAGGAACGCGACTCCCTGCGACAGGAACTACAACAACAGAAATCGGTATGGGTAATCCAGCAACAGGAACTTGAGCAGCAACTAGGTCGCCAGCAGCAGGAACTGACGCGCCAAGTGGCGCAGGTTGCACAATTGGAACAGGATCGGCGGGTGGTTCGGCAGCAATTGGAGCTGGAGCAGGAGCGTTCAGCGTTATTGTTGCAGGAAATGGGGGAGATGGCCCGGCAGCAGTCGGAACTGGTGGTTCTGCTGGAGGAATGGCGCGGGCAGGTGCAGAAACTCTGTCCGTCGGGTCTGACGACCATCATCCAGCAGTGTCGGGAACATCGTCAGGATTTTGCGCGCTTCGTGAGTGAATCGCCGGAAGGACGATCGCTACCACTTCTGTTGAGTGGTTTGCTGCAACAGTGGCACAGGCAGCATCAGGCATTAACCGCCACGCTGGATCAGGCTTCGCTTTTTTCCGGGGTGACGAAGCGGTCTCCCGGCTGAACATGACGACCATTGACGAATTCCGGCCAGGTCATCAATTGTCCGCCCGCCGGCTGCACTTCCAGAATTTCCAGCATACCCTCACCGGTGGCTACCAGCATCCGTTCATCAATGGTGCCCGGCGGCGAGTTCACAGCAACCCCCTCTGACTCCCGCGCCCGGCAGATCAGTACGTCCAGACTCCGTTGACCGTTCGCGGAGACGAACTGGCTATGCGCCGCAGGCCATTCCCACAAGCCACAGATCAGCCAGCCCAGTTGCTCGGCGGACATCGAAAAATCTATCAGACCGTCACTCTTGCGCAATTTTGGGGCGCGGGTGGCTTGGGACTCATCCTGTATTGTGCCCGGGGGGCAGGAATGCTGCTGGTAAAGCGCCAACGCCCCGTTCATGGCATCGACCGCTATGGCCGCGAGGCGATCGTGCAGTTCACTCGTGGTTTCATCTTCTTTGATAAATGTCCAGCGCTGCGACAGGGTCGGCCCGGCATCCATCCGCTCATTCAAGCGAAAAACCGTTACGCCGGTGCGTTCATCGCCGTTGATAATCGCCCAGTGAATCGGCGCCGCGCCGCGATACTGCGGCAGCAGCGAGGCATGAGCATTGAGGCATCCACCCGGAAAGCTCTGCAGCAATGCGGGGCCGATTTTTTGGCCGAAAGCGATCACCACGGCGAGATCCGCCCGCAGACTCAATAATTCGTTGACGAAATCGGGTTGGTTGACATCATCCGCGGTGCTGACGTCCAACTTCAGTTCCATACCCCACGATTTGACCGGCGTGGCCGTGAGTTGTTGCCGCCGGCCGCTGGGGCGATCAGGCTGGCTGACCACGCGGACGACCTCCTGCTTATCAGCGAGATGTCGCAGGGTGGGTACCGCAAATTCACCGGAACCAAAGAAGATGATCCGCATGGTCGGGGATTAACCTTTGAAGATCGATTCCAGGTGGGTCATCGCCGGCAGATTCTGCTTCCGGCTAGCCTCATCCATATAGTCAAGTATCAGTCGGCCATGAAGATGATCATGCTCATGCTGCCAGATGCGACTGAGCAATTCCTCACCCTGACGCTGCCAACTCTTACCATCACTATCCTGTGCGGTGACTCGGCAGCTGAAAGCCCGCGTCACCTTGACGAGTACCTGCGGGATACTCAGGCAACCTTCATCACCGCTGATTTCTCCTTGCAGCTGGTCCAGCTGAGGGTTCAGCAGGATCAGATCATCGGCTGGCTCGCCCGTATGATTGCAGACGAAAATGCGCTGCATGACACCCACCTGCGGACCAGCCAGACCGACTCCGTGAGCGGCTTTCATGATCTCCAGCATCCGCATCCCGATTTCCTGCCAGTGCGGACCGAAATCCGTGATCGGGCTGCAGACCTGGCGCAACCGGCGATCTGGGTAAAACACCATGCGTAATTGAGAAGCCTGCACCGCAGCCATTCATTATTCCCATAAGTGCACCATCGCCGGCGATGCCTACAATCCTCTCCTCACCGCCCGTGAATATTTGGGCCATTTTAGTCGGATATCCAGCCATTTACCACCCGTGATTTGGGCCCCGGCTCCGGTGTTACACCGGGTAACGGCTGGGTTCTTGCAATTTTCAGATAACTAATTATGATGAGGAATTCAAAATCATGGGTATCTTTAAGGATGGTGACGCTATGCCCCGAGTGACACAGAAAACGCATAAAGGATTGGCCAAACGGGTCAAAGTCACCGCCAACCGCAAAGTAAAACGTCATGGTCTGGGCGGCGGCCACCTGATGAGTGTGAAAAGCGGTAATCGCCGTCGCAAGGTCAATCGCAAGGTCATTTTGAATGATATCGACGCCCGCAAGGTGCTGACCGCCCTGCTGGCCTAGTGTGCAAGGAGTACGCTCATGCCCCGCTCCACCTCCGGTGCGGCTACGCATCGTAAAAAAGTTCGCATGTTCCGCCAGACCAAGGGGTATCGTGGTCCGCGCAAGAACCGTTATCGTTTGGCCAAGGAGGCAGTGTTACGGGCCGGGGTCAACGCTTTTCGCGATCGCCGCCGCCGCAAGCGTGAATTCCGCTCCTTGTGGATCACCCGGCTGACCGCGGTCTGTCGTCAGGAAGGGTTGCGGTACAGCACCTTTATTCATGGTTGTATGCTGGCCAATATCGCCCTCAACCGTAAACTGCTCAGCGAGATGGCGATTCACGATCCGGCTGCTCTGGGCGTGATTTTCGGACTGGTCCGCGAAGCCCTGAAAAACAAGCAGGTTGCTTGACCATTTCTCATCTTATACTGTCATTTAGCCGTTGATACTGATAATCACGGTTGGACGGTATAAGCATGGCTGATATGACCTCACCATCGAAAAATTCCACCTGGGTGGCGCTGGCCCCGATGGGCTGCCTGAGCTGCGGCATTCTGGCTATGGTTATGCTGCTGGATGCGGTCCTGGTGCAGGGGGCGGTGATGGGAGTGGGAGCATTCCTTTTTCTCCTGCTCGCGCTGGGCAGCTTTCTTGGGCTGCGCTGGACCATGAGTTTGACCATTATCCTGTCCGGTCTGTTGATGATCGTGGCGTTGATGTACTGGCTGCAGACGGGGATCCCGCGCGTGCCCTATGTGTTGCTGACTCCGGTCGTCATCTTCTTCAATATTGTCGCACTGAAAAACACTCACTCAATCGACTCTTCAAAATCTACTTCCTGATATTCAGCGCTTCCTGATAGACCTGTTCGATCTTTGTGACCATGTTCTGGCTGTCGAACTGTTTCCGGCAGCGTTCGTGGCCTGCGGTACCCATCGCGGCGCGTCGTGGCCCATCCGCGGCCAGTTCCAGGATGGCCTGGGCCAGGGCCTCGATATGATTGAAGGGGATCAATCCACCGGTGACGCCATCTACCACCACTTCCGGCGCGCCGTCATTATCAAAACTGATCACCGGGATGTTCATCAGCAGGGCCTGGGGCAAGGCTCGGGGCAGTCCTTCCCATTGCGAGGCGTGGACCAGCAGGTCGAATCCCTGCATGTAGGAACCAACCTCCTGGGGTGGGACCAGTCCCACCAGATGAACACGCTCTCGCAGACGGTGCTGCCGTAGTTGCTGTTCATATTCGGCCCGTTGAGCGCCGTCTCCTACCCAGACAAAGTACAGACGAGGATCGACCGCTGCGGCGCGGACCATGGCGGGGATCAACTGCTCATAGCCCTTGTTGCGAAATAATCGAGCCACCGTCCCGACGACGATTCCTTCCGGTGGTATTGACCAATCCGCTCGTCGTTGCAGACGCTGCTGCGGATCAGCAGTGAACCAATCGGTCTGCATGCCCGAATAAATGGTGACAAACTTACCGCGCTCGGCGATACCGGCCGCGACCGCCTGGGTGGTCATGGCCTGGGCTACGCTGATGATGCGCTGGCTGACGCGAGCCGCCCGGCGTTCCAGTACCCGATAAATAGCACGTACCAGCAGCGGCTGGGTACGGTTAAAACTCATGCCGTGAATGGTATGGATCACAGCACCCGGCCATCCGCGAGCGGCTTCCCGGCCGATGATACCCGCCTTGCTGCTGTGCGTATGAATGATCTCGGGTTGGAATTCGCGATAGATCCGACGCAGTTGCCGCAGAGCCTGCCAGTCCGCCAGGGGTCGGATGGCGCGATGCAGTGATTCGATGATGCCCACGCGATAGCCGTAGTTTCTGGCGCGCTCCCAGAGAGTGCCTTCCGGACCAGCGTCCGGTCCAGCCAGCAGCAGCACGTCATGGCCACGATCATGCAATCCTTCACAGGTCAGCAGCGTGTTTTCCTGCGCCCCGCCGACAATCAAACGTGTGATGATCTGGCAAATCCGCATCGTGTACCTTATGGGTTGGGGACGGCGTTATTCAATAATTGTACGACCTGCTCCGCTCGTGAGATCGTTGCGTATGGGCAATTGATCATCGGGCGGATAATCCGCGCTGATCAGACACAGACCCTGCGGCGGTGCGGTAGGCCCGGCCCGGCGGCGATCCTGGGCGGCGAGGATTTCCGGGAGGCAATCGACCGGCCAGTGGCTTCGACCGATCTCAAGCAGTGTCCCGACCATGTTGCGCACCTGGTTATACAGGAAACCCGTCCCGCACACCTCATAGCGAATTTCATCATCTTCCCGGTAGACCCGATTATGCAGAATCGTGCGGGTGTAGTTAATTTTTTCCTGTTGACCGGCTCCGCAGAAGGAGCGAAAGTCATGCATTCCGATGAAAAATTCCGTCGCCCGCTGCATACGTTCAACGTCGAGCGGATGGCGTGGGTAGTGGTAAACATAGCGTTGCTGCAGCCGGCGGACCGGTCGCAATGGATGGGGATCGAGTCGATAGCGATAGATTTTGCTGCGGGCATGACGGGTGGCGTGAAAATGTTCGGGTACGTCGCGGGCTTCGACAATGGTTACATCACCGGGCAGCCGGCTGTTCAGAGCGCGAAAAATTTTTTCGATCGGCCAATCGCGCTGTGTATGGAAATTGGCTACCAGGCCCAGAGCATGAACGCCGGCATCGGTTCGGCTGCTGGCCGTCAGATGGACGGGTTCGCGCACGACGCGCTGCAGCACCTGTTCAATTTCGTTCTGCACCGTACGCAACCCGCTCTGGTTCTGCCAGCCATGAAAATCGGTGCCGTCGAAAGCAATAATCAGCTTGATATTCCGCGACATGGCGCCATTGTAGCATGGTGCATCGATCATCGGCGAATGGCGTTCAGTATTGCACGGCGGCCTGGGCGCCATCGACAGGAAGGTTGACCCCGCTGACAAAGGCGGCGGCAGGAGTTGCCAGAAACGCCACGACCGCTCCGATCTCCTGGATCGTACCGAAGCGTTTCATCGGAATCGCGTTCATCCGGTCGCTGGCTACCTGTTCAGCGGACTTGCCGCGCAGCTCCGCCTTTTTCAGAAACAGACTACGCAGGCGGGTGGTATCGATGGCTCCGGGCAGAATATTGTTGACGGTGATTCCGAAAGGCGCCAGTTCTGCGGCGAGGGTTTTACCCCAGTTGGCGACTGCCCCGCGCGTGGTGTTGGAGACCCCCAGTCCGGCGATCGGGGTGAGCACGGAGCTGGAGATGATATTCATGATCCGGCCGTATTGTTGTGCCTTCATGCCTGGCAGCACCGCCAGCACCAGCAGTTGAGCAGTAATCAGGTGTGACTGATAAGCAGCGAGGAAATCTTCCGGGCGGGCATCAACAGCCAATCCCGCCGGCGGTCCACCCGTGTTATTGATCAGGATGTGCACGGGCGAGCTGTCAGCCAGATAGCTGGTCAGCGCTGCTGCCGCCGCCTGGGGTTGACTCAAATCCGCACATACCATTCGATGCTGCTGGCCGGCAGCAGTGGAGAGTTGTCCCAGAGTGCGTTGCAAAGAGGTTTCATTACGGGCCAGGAGTATGATCTCTGCCCCCAGTTCCGCCATCTCCAGCGCGCAACCCAGACCGATCCCCTGCGTACTGCCGCAAACCACCGCCCGCTTACCCTTCAAGTCGTATCTCATGGTATGCTATTCTAGCGGGTCGATAGTAGGGAGGCTATATGGCTGGCTATCGGTATCATCTGTTTGTCTGCACCAATCAACGGCCAGCGGGTCATCCTCGCGGTTGTTGTGCAGACAGAAAATCAGAATTACTTCGCGATACCCTGAAACAACTGGTCGCCCAGCGCGGCCTGAAGCAACAGGTTCGCATCAATCAGGCCGGCTGCCTCGATCAATGTGAACATGGTCCGACGCTGGTGGTTTACCCTGAGGGCGTCTGGTATGGGTTTGTGACCGTCGCCGATCTGGAAGAGATCGTTGATCAGCATCTGGTGGGGGGACACCCCGTCGCCCGTCTGCGCCTGGCAGACAGTTGCATCAATACCGCGAACTGTGAACATCGTCCGATGAAATAAACCACTGGAAAATAACAGATCAGAGCCATCGTTCCTGGAGAGTCAGCGCATCTTCGCAAGCCTGCAGATCCGCCAGTTCAAATTCCGTACCGATCAATAAACCACCGGCATGCGGGGTCAGATGTCGCACGATAGAGGGGATACGTAACGCAGCCGCTTCATGCCAGAATAATTTTATATAAACCCGCTCACCCAGCATAAATTCATGATCCGACATGAAACCAATTCCCGTAGGTGATGCGTCATGCAGGGCAGCACTGTATTCCTGTAGGGTCTCGTTACGGATGACCGCGATCAATAGTGGCCAGGAACGATGCACCCGTTTGTGACGGCGCCGCGCATGCAGCACATCCTTGGTACTGCGCAATTCGGCATATTCGCGGAAGCGCTGGATCTCACGCTCAAACAGCGCCTGATAAGGGTGCGGGGGGGCACAGCTCATGGAGTTCCCTAGTAGACCAAGCCCAGTAGGACATGATTCGAGACACTATACAGGTACGATATGCCCGAGCGATTCGCCAGCCAGGAATCGGTTTTCGGACCTGCGGGGCAGGCTTCGACTGACGGGTGATCTGAGCAATGCTAATAGATCGCCTGGATCAGGTACGAACAGGTTTCCGAATGATCTTCCGCGCTATCTGCAGAATGATCAGTAGCAGGCATACCCAGGCAAACAGATCGCCCCAGCGGGTATAAAACGTCAGCTGAGTCAGCGGATGGACTGTGGCTTGCAGATCGGCGGAGATATACAGCGGGGCTTGGGCGATCACTTCGCCCAGAGGGTTGATAACTGACGTCGAGCCGGTCATGGTACTGCGCAACAGGTAGCGCCTGTTTTCGATGGCTCTGAACAGCGCCAATTGCTGATGCTGGCTGAGGGCAGTGCTTTTGCCGAACCAGAAGTCATTGGTCAGGTTGGCGAGCAGGGTGGCTCCGTTGCGGGTGGTTTCGCGGGCTAATGGCGCCAGCAAATCTTCATAACAGATCAGCACACCGATTCGCGCCTGTTCATTCATCATCAGCGGTTCAGCGCTGTGGCCGGGTATGTTCATTAAATCAAAGGGTGAAAACCGCCGCAGACCTGGAAAAGTAGACTCGCCCGGAATGTACTCGCCGAAGGGGATCAGCACACGCTTGTGATAACGTCCGATGATTATCTCCTGGGGATTGATCAGCACGGCGCTGTTGTAGAAAAGTTTTTGTTTTCGGCTCTCCTGCGTATAACTGGCGCCGCAACACAACAGGTAACATTGCGGATCGGGCAGAGGGCGTTGCAAGTCGGCTAGTTTCCCCGCTGGGAAAGCCCTCGGCAGGTCATCGACCCCCAGCTCATAGACTCCGGCGGAAGATTCAGGCCAGACGATCAATTGTGCTGTGTCAGTCATGGCCCGCGATCGCTCGCGCAATTCCTGATGAACATCGACCTCCGGATCATTCGGATCACCGGATTGAACCAGCCCTACCGGCAGCAGTGCAGCGGCAGCCATCTCTGCCCGCCAGAAATTCATCCGCCAACGTCCCCAAACTAGCATGACCGTGAGTATCAAGGCGTAACTTGTCACGGGCCAGAGCAGCCTGCGCCGCAGTGGGACGAAGTTTGTGGTACTGACTTTCTGCCGCTGATCGCGCCATCGTGACCATGCAAAAGCGATCAGCGCTGCACCCATCACCACGATAAAGCTGATGCCGTAAACACCCGTGACCTCCGCCAGCTGGATCAGCGTAATCCAGGGCGCCTGCATCTGTCCGACGGACCACGGAAAGAGATTGAACCAGAGTTTTTCGCCCGTGACCCAGATCGCCGGCAATAGCCAGAGCATATCGCCGGGTCGCCGATGCAATTTGACGTACAGGTAAAGGATCAGAGCGATCTGCAACCCGGCGTAACCATGCAGCAGCAGGCAGAGCGGGTGTGCGATCAGCAGGTGAAAACGGGCGAAGCGCTCCAGGGTCGCCGCGATCCAATAGGCCGTTGTGGCATGAAACGCCAGCCCATAAAGCCAGCCATACCAGAAGGCCCGTCGTGCACTCACTCCGCGCAACAACAGAAATAACGCTGCCAGACTGATCCAACTGTTCCACCAGGTTACCGGCCAAAGATAGGTTGCCCCCAGCATCGCACCCAGCACAAGGACCAGAAGCGAACACGTCCAGAAACGCTCTGACAATGGCCGAGGAGAGGAATCGGCTGATAGGGGAGAAAGCGTAGGACGTTGCGTCATGCCGATATTTCCCGGATGGATAGGCCTGAGGTCCGCCGCTGCAACTGCTCGATAAACCACTGGCCATCGATAAACTGCTCCGGTGTGGCGAACCAACCGGCAGGGCGCTGGCCGCGAGCCAATGCTTCCGCAACGATCGTCGTGCCCCAGCAGGTGGTTTTTTCCATGGCGGTGAAGGGTAGTTGTTCATCCATCGCTTCCTGCAGCATGATCGTGGTTCTGACACCAGCAGGACTACGACCTTGTACAGAGAGCAGCACCTTGTCACGATCTGTCGATCGATCAAACTGTAACGTCGGTGCAGCAGCGAGCCGGCGGGCTAATTCCTCATCGGTATTGCCGCTACCCTGCAGAAAACCGAGTTGCACAAGAGCTCGAAATTTTTCGAGATGGCCCGGGTAGCGCAATGTTTTATAGGTACAGTCGATAACGCCGCAGCTGGCCAGGTATTCAAAAATACGCGGCGAGTTATTGCTGGTATAAAATGCTTCATGCAGATCGTCGAACTTTTCCAATCCAGTCAGCGCGGGTTCGTAGCGCAACTGGCCATCTTTCAGCAGGGGACACGCCCCCATATATTCGCTGATCAGCCCTTCGGGACTGAACACCAGCTTGTATTGCAGCGGATTATCTGCGGGAGGGGGTGGACTTTTCGGCAGGCCGCCGCAATAGGCTTGCACCTGTACCGCATCATATCGATCGTGCAGATATTTCAGAAAAATATTGGCGATGCCCGGTGCCAGCCCGCACTCCGGAACCTGAATCTGATGATGTGTTTCGGCGAGTTGTTTCTGCTGTTCGACCGTGTGTGGGTTGCCCCCCATGTCGCACATCGGCAATCCCGCCGCCATGGCCAGTTCAGCCGCCGCCAGATTGTACTTCCACGGCAAGGCGCTGAGTACCACATCGAATCCGCGAATGGCCTGCACCCATTGCTGACGTTCGGTCGCGTTATCGAGGTCTAACGGCTGCAGGCGGAATTCGGCGGGGTTTTCGGGTAGTATTTTTTTCAATAAGTGCTGGGTGGCTTGGATGGCTGTCGGATCGCGAAATCGAACATCGCCGGCGAGAATCTCAGTGGTTGCTCCGTAGCGGAGTAAATCATATACAGCGGCCAATCCCTGGCGTCCCACACCCAGCACAACATAACGCATTGGCGATTTACTCCCGATTGATTCCTGTCCATCAGGATCGATTGTTTTCAGTGATAAAGGGCATCATACTGCTGGGGGTAGGCAAAAAAAAGTCCCGCCGGGCCAGTGCTCGACGGGACGCAGGAGTTTAGTTTCAGATAATCGCTTCCGGGCGGACTATTTGGCGCCTGGTTCCACTTCGTTGCCGTAAATGGCGATACCCTTGGGCGTCGTGCTGATGGTCACAATCGTGCTGGACATGTAAGGCCGCAACGCGTCCAGATCCACAACATCCATCATGGGGTCTTCGATCATAGCATCGATCATTGATTTGGTCATGTCGAAATCAAAAGAGGGCGCCTCGACGTTGGCATTATCATTGGCTGCTGCGGCTGCTTCATCCGCCTTCTTTTTGGCCTTGATCGCCTTGACCGCCTCCAGTGACTTCATCTTGTCCAGGTAAATCACCGCCCAGGCTTCCGTCGGAGCATGGCGGGCGGTCTGCTTGAACTGGGCGTCATTGGCCAGTGAAGTTCCCGCGCTCGCGCCACCCGATCGGATCAAGCCTTCCACGCCGGGCGTATTGCCCAACGCCAGACGGTTTTCCGTCAGGGCCAGCGAGACTCCTACCGGGATCATCGAAAAATCATAAATCGATTGACCCATCAATTCTCGCTTCTGGAAGTAAGGCCCGATGAACGTGAAAATCTTACCCACGGTATCACGACTGGAATGACCTACGGACAACAGGAAAGAAATGTTGTCCCGTTCGTAGGGTGGGGACATGGCTAAATAGCCCATGAAGGGAGCAGCGAAAGACTTGAACACGGATTCCATATCGATGATCTCGCCTTCCGGAGTAGTCATTTTCAGGTTGGCTTTCATCATTTCCGCATCTTCCGGATTAATCTCCTTCATGATGCTGTAAACTTCATCCAGGATGGTTTCCAGCCGCATGTTGAACCAGCCGCAAGCCAGGGCGCTGTCCGGTATGGTCGCTTCCGGGGCCACCGGCTTGGAGATCACGTTGTCGGTCACCATTTTGACGATCCCGCGACGGTCACCAGTGATAGGCAGGAAACCGCGCATTTCCGAAGAAACTCCCGGCTTGGGTGCCAGTGAAAAAGTAACCACCAGCGCCCGCAGGCTGTCAAAACCCAGGGCTTTCATTTCCTTCTTGTCATCATCGCTGACCGCAGCCATCGTCATGATCTGAGGCAGGTTGACAAACAGACTGGCTTCACCCACCGGTGCACAAAGACGGGCCAGGGCCTGATAATCCTCATTGCTCGCCAGGCTGTCTTCCTGATCACCCAGTACCCGCCGCAGGGCTTCCTTAACAGCGGCTGCATCCGAACCGATGATCGTCGTGGTGGAGTTGGTGGCATAGCTGATGCTTTCCGGCAGTGGTATATCGGAGAGGGCCTGCACCACCATCTCCTGAGGAGTTGTGGGCATGCCCGTCCCGGAATCCGACTCAAACTCCGGCATATCATCGGTGGCGTTATCGTTACTTCCTTCTGTGGCGGGAGCGGGTGGTTCGACCAGTTCCAGTGTGGTAATTTGAATGCCCTTGAATTCCTCAGTTTCCTTCTTTCCGCCACGTTCGACCGCCGTAGCAGTCACCTTGTCCAGGAGTTCCTGAATTTTCGGCTGATTTTCACCCCATTCGCCCACCAGCGCCAGATGCGGTGTGGGTTCGCTGCCGGGTTCCGTTGCCGCCGTCGCCGTGACAATGAACGCACAGCCGCCCTGCGGTTCAACCTTCAGCTGGTCCACATTTTCCAGACCCAGCTTCTTCGCATAATCATTCAATGCCTTATCCAGATTCTTGAACACCTTTTCATAGCCGCTCTTGGTTTTTTCATCGGTCATCAGACGATAGGTGGGCAGTTGTTTGGTTTTCTCCCAGAATACCTTGAAGGCGGGAATTTCCACGAACACCAGGGTATCCTTCGGGGCCCACTGGGCAGGTTCGGTGGCGGCGGAGACTTGACTCGGTTGCGCGAAGAGCATCAGGCCTGCCGGCAGGAGCAGCAGGAATTTACGCAGGTTTTTGGTCAGGGCCATCACACGGATCATAATCAGGTTCCTTTCTGCAAAGTTATTTCTTGGCTGGTTGCTTGGTATCGCCGGTCGGCTGCGGCGTCGGTTGCGGATTCAGAAAATCAGGAGCTTCGGGATTCTTGCGGGCGCCGGGATCGAGGTACTGATAGCCGCTTTCCGGATTGTCCAGATTATACGTATAGGCTTCGCGGTTTTTCAAAAAGTCGATGACATAGCGAATCGGAATAGCGTAATTCAGCCCTTCCATGAAAAGATAACCGGCATTGGTCACGCCGATCACCTCACCACGGGAGTTAAACAGCGGTCCGCCGGAATTACCCGGGTTGATCTGCGTCGTGGTCTGAATGTAGAGCAGCCCGTCATCTTCCCGGCGATTTTTCTTGCTGACAATCCCCTGCGATACACTGCGTTCCAGTCCGAGCGGGTTACCGATGGCGAAAACCGTCTCCCCCTCTGCGATACTGTCCGCAGCACTCAGGCAAACCGCCGTCAGCTTCATTCCCTCAGGCGGATCGAACTTCAGCAGGGCGACATCGAGGAAAGCATTGGTGGCGACGATGCGCACCTCTTCGATTTTATGGTTGCGGTAGGAGCTGCCTTCCTTGCGGAAGATGTTCAGGGTGATCCGGGTTTCACCTTCGATGACGTGAAAATTGGTGATCACGTAGCCTTCGGTGTTGATGATAAAACCGCTGCCCAGACCCGAGGGTGTTTTAACCATCACCACCGCTTCTTCAATGGTGGGGGCGAGGTCGCTGATCGGAGCCGGCTGAAAGTTGCCGACACAATAAAGATGGTCGGTGACCTTGGCGGCGCTGCCGTCATTCTGTTGAACCTCACCTTTATCGATCGACTGAATCTGGTCGCGTGGCACGGTCAGTATTTCAAAGCCCAGATCGATAATGACCTTATCGCCGGTATCTTTGAGAATCTGACCTTCGATCCGCATGCCGTTGTTCAGAATGATGATCTCCGCGTGAACCGGCAGAGCGGTGATCACCGTAAGGAACAAAGTCATGAGCAGATATCGACAGGGAATTGGCGAGCAGTATCGAGCTGAGGGCATGACGTACATCCTTGAACAGAGGTTGACGTAAAGGGCCACAGAATAGCCGATTATAGTTTCCGCCACAAGGCCAAACATACCATCACCAGACCCGTCATAAACCGCTGGTGCATTTATGGAACGATGTAAGCCGGTTACACCCCATAATTCAATTAATTTATCTTTAACTTCGTGGGTTGATGCCCAGCCAGAGGTATTTACAATGCACAGGTGGGCGTGATTCGGTTGTGACTGGCAGGGTTATCCCGCTCAATTTTAACTGCTCTAAATACTGTGCGAATTTCACCAGCTCTCCAAACCGGGAGGATAAATAGTGTATCAGAATACGACGCCGTATCGTTTTCTTCGGTTGATGATTCCGCTGATCTTGTTACTGGCCGCACCTTTGACGGCCCAAGCCCAGCTCAACGAGCAGCAGAAGGATGACCTGGCCAACTATTTTGGCTTTTCTGAATCCGAGTTGTTCAAAATCGACGAAGATATTTTTGACCTGCAAGCCGGTGATATTAACGCAGATGGACTCACCGATCTCGTCGTGGTTAACAATCGCAAAAGTAATATTGAACTCCTGCTGCAGCGTAACCAGGCAGCGGGTCAATCAGCCCACTCCAGCAGCGATGACGTGAATGAACTGGAAAACGACTGGCGTTTCGAAAAGGTCTCCCTGCCCGTGAATTACCGGGTGGCCGCGATCATGCTGACTGACCTGACCGGCGATAAGAAGCTGGATATCGTATTCTACACTGAAAGCAAGGAACTGGTTCTGCTCAAGAACAAAGGTGACGGCACCTTCGGTGAGCCGGTCGCGCAACGGGTGCGCGATGGGTTGTGGCGGCGTGGTGTGATAGGAATTGGCGATCTGAATGGCGACCAGCGTGATGATGTTGCTCTGCTGGGCGAAAAGAATATCGTGTTGCTCTATCAACTGCCCGAGGGCGGTTTATCGCGGCCGGAATATTATGCCCACGCCGCCACCCAGCCTTATGCTCTGCAGGTGGCGGATATCAACGGTGATCAGCGGGCCGACCTGATCATCCTCTCCAGCAGCGATCTGCTGGTCCAGTTGCAGACGGAGAAAGGCCAGTTGGGACCTCTGCAGCGCGTTACCACGCCGTCGATTCGTTATCCCAAGCTCAAGAATTTTCTCGGCCGCAAAAGTGCCGACCTGTTGGCAACGGAAAATGTCTCCGGACGGTTGCGCCGCTGGCAGTTCGCCGTCACCAATGAAGGCGGTGGAGCGGAGCAGTGGCCGATCTGGTATTTCGCCTATCCCGCCGGTGAAGGTAACACCACTCGGCCGCTGGCCATTGGCGATGTCGATGGCGACGGATTGGACGATCTGGTTGCCAGCGATGTTCCCGCTGCCCAGTTGCTGCTCTTTCGTCAGGTCGCGGATGTCGGTTTGCAGGAGCCGGCCAAATCGGGCGGGCAAGTCAAAATGCGCGACCTGCGCCTCTGGGATCTGAATAACGACCGGAAGTTCGAAGTGTTGTCGGTCAGTGCTCAGGCCAAGTCAATTGGGGTCAGCTGGTGGGAAGGATCGCGGCTGACATTCCCGCAGGCGCTCAAGGTCGAAGGCGAGCCGATGGTCGTCGATCTGGGAGCGGGTGCCCAACAGGGCCAGAATCTGCTGGCGTATATCACGCGCATCGATAAGGACTTTTTCCTGATGACCCAGTCCATCAGCGGGCGACTGGATAAGAACGAGCTGGTTATCGACTACGCCGGAGAAGCTCAGAAAGCTGCCATCGAAAAGTTCACGACTGAACCTGCGGCGATTCGGCTGGTCGATGCCAACCAGGATGGTCGGCTGGATGTGCTGGTTTTTGCGCCCTATGAAACACTGGTCACTTTTCTGCAGACGGACTCGGGTCAGTTTGAGCGGCTCAGTGGCGGGGCCTCGCAGGATGGCCTGGTGAAGGACGCCGCTATCGAAGGCCTTTCCCTGGTGGATGTAACCCAGGATGGCAAACCTGAAATTCTGCTGGCGCAGAAAACCTTTGCCCGGGCTTTGCGCATCAACGAAAATCGGCAATGGGAAGTCGTGGAACAATATAATCCTCCGACCTCTGCTTCAGAGATTACCGGTGTATCAGCTTATTTTTCCGAAGGGGGCAAGAGGCCACAGATCGCCCTGTACGACAACCGCAATCAGGAGTTGCATTGGCTGACGGTACAGAGCGATGATAATTACGCGGTGGAAAAATCGCTTCCGGTCGGCAAGTTTGAATTGAAGCAACTGGCCACGACCCGGCTGTCCGGTAATGAGCAGCAATCGCTTTTTGTCACGGACACTGAAAAATTCGCCCTGATCTATCCCAACCAGCCGGCCTTGCGGGTGCTAGAGAAAGCCGCCTTCGAGAGCAAAACCAAGGATGCCAGTTTCCGCGATCTGGCGGTTGGTGATCTGAACCATGACGGTCGGACGGATATCGCGGTGGCCGAAGCCAAGGAATCACGCGTCGAAATTCTGACTTTCGGCCCGCAGGAGGAATTGCTGCTCGCCACCCGGTTCAAGGTGTTTGCACAAAAACAATTCCGGGGTATGGACAGTGAAAGCGCTGAACCGCGTGAAATCCTGATCGCCGATCTCAATGGTGACAGCCACGACGACTTGGCGATTATCGTGCATGATCGAATCATCGTTTATACGGCGCAATAATCCAGCTAGAGTACGGGAGCGATTTGATCTGATACAGCTCGGTCTGCGGTGTGCCATGGCATGAGGAGTGGTAGCAGTTATTCATTACAGTTGAAACTGCGCAGGACACTCGGCAGTACATTACCTGCCTTTGTGGCAGTATAAGTCCGTCAATACCAATACTGGTAATGTTGGTCGATGAGTTTAATTCGTTAACGATTTATGAATCGCGGGCCTGTACACGTTCCCGACAGGAGTTGAACCTGTAACCTTTGGCTTCGGAGGCCAACGCTCTATCCAATTGAGCTACGGGAACTTCGTCAGTTCATTATATCGCATTCTCAATGCTGTCGCAGCGCCCACCGAACAGTTGTACTTATCTGGCCCGGTTGTGAAATTTTCAGCCGCCACGAACGGTCGGCTCACCAACTACTGATGTGCTCAGCAGATTGCATCACGAGTGGTGTGGGATTGCGTTTTTCGATGAGCGCGGAATTGATGACAATTCGCATGCCGAAACGTATTCATTTCGCCCTATTGGCTTCGTAGCGGAATCTGCAGATTTCATACTGATATTCAATTTGAAGCCAAGAAAACATATTCCCAGCAGGGCATTACTGGCCATAACACAATGATCAGCAAGTAGATATAAATAATTAACGACAATCGTAAGAAGCCGGTCTGGTCTACCGCGATTGGCAGTATTGGGAACTGGATCAAGTTTGACGGAGTCATGGGCCGATAACTTGAGTGCTGGCCATTATCGGTCCTTAGCACTGAAAAGGCCGATACCTGCGGTCACAAGGTTCTGGCCCAGCAGCCTGGTCGAAAAATTGTCACGCGGCTTGAGGACAAGGCTCATGAGAACCATTGCAATTGTGAATCAGAAGGGTGGATGCGGCAAGACGACCGTGTCGATCAATCTTGCTGCCTGTCTGGCCCAGGAGAATCGGCGCGTCCTGCTGGTGGACATGGACCCTCAAGGTCACTGTGCACTCGGATTGGCAGTTCCTGACGAGCAGATCGAGTTCAGTGTGGCCGATGTGCTGTTGCAGGATCATCCGAACGGACCGGTCGAAATCGATCAGGCCATCTGGCAGATCGCCAACCATTTCGATCTGTTGCCGGCGTCGATCGGGCTGGTTCGGCTGGAGACTGTTCTCGCCAATGCTGAAAATCGTGATCTCTATCTCCGCCATGCGTTGCGCAGTGTTGAGGCGCAATATGATTTCTGCATTATCGATTGTCCTCCGCATGTCGGTCTGTTGACCTATAACGCATTGCAGGCTTCTCAGGAAGCAATCATTCCAGTGGAGACCGGCTACTTTTCGCTGTATGGTCTGGAACAGCAGGTACAGACCATCGAAGATCTGAACCACCGCACCAATCGCGATGTCGAAATTCGCGTGCTGGCCAATTCTTATGATGTCCGCACCAAACTGGCCAGGGAAATTCTGAATGAAATGCGCCGGTTGCATGAAAAATACATGCTGCGTTCCTATATCAATTTCAATACCAAGTTGAAGGAGGGGGCCAGCATCGGCCAACCCATCACCGAGTATGACCCTGCCAGCATGGGTTGCCGTGATTTTGTGCGTCTGGCCCGCGAACTGATCGAGATGGAAAAACGGCCCGTAGTCCACGAGGACCTGCTCCGCAGGGCGGAGTTGTTGGCGGCCCGTGCGGAAGTACTGTTGGCGTCGCGGCCGGTACTGGTTCCCGCCGGCAAGAACGGCAAAAATGGTATGCGGGATAATGGTAATGGCTCTGGCAACGGCCATGCAACCCGTGAAACCTCGATGGAAGGGTCACGATCCGAGCCCCGTAGCGGTACCAAGACAGTCGCTCCTCCCGCTCCAGCCAAGCCGGTCATGAGTCCGCCGCGCAGTACTGAAAAAGCACCGCTCAGTCATGACCTGATCGAAAAGAAAATCAATGAAATATATGGCGTAAAATCGGTACCGGGCGGTGTGGAGTTGCACACCAACATGCCCGGAGCCCAGGAAGTGCTGGTGGCAGGGGATTTCAACAACTGGTGTCCCAAGGATACCCCGATGACAAAACAAAGCGGGAACGGTCATTTCATGACCCGGCTGAATCTGACCAAGGGGCGTTACAGTTACCGCCTGGTGGTGGACGGCCGCTGGACCCGCGATCCATACAATCCCCGCATTGAACGCAATGAATTTGGTGAAATAAACTCCGTCGTTGAGATTTCCTGATGTCTCGTTCGCGTCGCCCGTGGAATATCGGCGACCTGGCCGACCTGCTCCTCGGCCCCGCCGCCAGCAATGAACCTGTTTCCACTTCACCGCGCCACTCCCCGGACGGTGATCGTGAGAACGCGGCTCTCTCTCCGGAAATTCTTGGCATCCACTATAACCCGGTATTGATCAGCCCCGAACAGGATCCGGTTGAGGCGGTCAGCCGCTATGCCGACTACTGGTCCAATCGCGGGCAGCGGGTGACCGTGGTCTGGTTAGGTGATGCCGGTATCAAAATCGGTCTATTTGATCCTGCACGACGCAACGACTGGGGACGGGAAATAGTTCAAGCCATCGAGGCAGAGAAATTTGAAGAAGTTGGACACCTGCTGCACCAGTCGGTTCGGCGGCTGGTTTGTGTCCTGCTCACGCGCAACGGGTGGTGTCAATCGCCTTTTATTGAAGCCGGCTCGGCCGCCACGGTGATCGTGGAACCCTCCTCGCAGAACCTGGTCCGGGGTTACGAAATCATCAAGGCGCTGGTGGCCAGCCGGCCGAATTACAAAATCAGCAGTTTTGTAGCGCGGGCGGAGTCAGCCTTGCAGGCGACGGAAATTTCCGTCCGGCTGGAGAACATGGGCTGGCGTTTTCTAGGTCGGGGAGTCGATTTTGAAGGCTTCAGCCTCGAGGAGAAATGGCCAACCAGCAACCTGATTGCTGAAACCTATCTGACCGACGATGGGGCCGGTCAACTGGATGCTTTCTGCCAGGTACTGCTTGATTTCATTCACTCTCAACCAACGACACCACTGCCGGAATCTCCAGCCCAGGTGGTTCCACCGGAACTGCATCTGATCAGTTCACCGGAGACTGCGGAAAGTGAACCTGAACTGGTGGAATCCGCTTCTGTCACTGGGGCGGCTACCGATCCGCCGATCGCAACGGACAACAGGACGCCGTTGCCTGTTCATGCGTTGCCTGAAGTGCGGGTCTGGCGTACCAGCGAATGTCTGCAGACCACGCAGGAACTGGATCGCCTGATCGCCGACAGCCTGAGCGACCTGTGCAATGACATTCAGGATACTTATCCGATTTATACATCGCCTGATAGCCGCTGCTGTTATCGCTGGGTGATCCATCGCAACGGCCACCGCACGCTGGTAATTTCGTCAATCGAAGCTCCGGTCGGGGCTTTGGAGCGGGCCATGGCTCAACTCCATCCGCTTCAGGAGCATGATCAAGTGATGTTGCTCTCCAGCCTGTTGACGACCGAATGCCGTAAAGCGGCCCAGACGATCGCTCCTCAGGCCCGTCTCTTCGAACTCGCCCGCCTGCCCGATAACTTCGATTCCGCCATACTGCTTAAAGAAGTCACCACCGCGATTGCATGAAGCTCACCGCCGAGACACGAGTGACATGGAAGTATTTTTTATCACTCGGTGATTTCGTGTCTTCGTGGTTGAACTATTCCGGTCGGGGTTTGCGGGGGCGATCCATGAGTAACACGACACGTTCGCGGTCAGTGGGGCTGAGCAGTTCAGCGAGCTGCTGTTTGGCGTGAACAATGAAAGTGCGGCGGGTCTGGTGAAACAGCACAATATGTGGATTGCGCAGCCGAGGCATGATCTTCGGCAGATCATGGATATGAATATGTTTGCCGGCCCGGGCCCGGCTGACATGTTCATCATCAAAGAAAGTACATTCCAGTAGCAGTACCTTGGCATTGCGGACATGATCGAGATCGAGAAAATCACCCACCGCGGTATCACCGCAATAGGCGATCAGTGGAATTTCAATCTGATAATCAATCGACTGGCCTTGCTTTTTCAACTCGACCAGTTGCGGTCCAGTCAGACCGTTATACTCCGGCCGCAGTTTGTGACGAACTTCCACCACGGCAAAGCCCAACGCCGGTACTCCATGATTGACCTGGAACGGTCGCAGCAACAGATCTTTGCGTATGGGGATATCCTCCCCAGGCCGGGCCACCACCAGATTCGCCTGGGTATAGCGTCCTTCGATGCGCGCCCAGACCTGCATCAGGTCCTGGGCCGGCTCCAGCAGATGTTCAGGCAGATAACAGGTACCGGGTGTATTATCGAGAAAATAGCGCTGTGTAAAATAATAATGCAAACCGGCTGCATGGTCCGGGTGGCCATGCGATAAGCATAAGTGATCGCAGGAGAGCACTTCGGCAGGGGCTTTACCGATGTCAAAACAGACATTCAGCTCCGGTGCGGCGATCACCGTCTCCTCGCCGGCCATCGAATAGCCCAGCAGCAGGATTTCGCTCACCCGTTTTTCTATCAGCGGTGTCGGCATATCGCTCCAAGTCTTTCAGCAGGCGGCTTATGGTAGTCCAGCCCCTGGATTGGTACTATATGTAGCGGGTTGGGCATCGGGCCCGCCCAGACTACTCAAATCGTGCTATAGCAGAATTTGATATCCCATGCAATGTCCCGCCTGCTCCAAAGTGGGTGAAGATCGCGTGATCGATTCACGTACGACCGATGGCGGCAAAGCCATCCGTCGCCGCCGGGAATGTGTCGCCTGCGGTCGGCGGTTCACCACCAAGGAACGGGTTGAGGAAGATAATCGCATCACCGTCATCAAAAAAGATGGCAGCCGTATGCCTTTCGACCCGGAACGGGT
Organism: Phycisphaerae bacterium; assembly: GCA_022072405.1. Taxonomy (GTDB): domain Bacteria; phylum Planctomycetota; class Phycisphaerae; order UBA1845; family CAIVHJ01; genus JAJVHX01. The sequence goes on from JAJVHX010000011.1 coordinate 144,097, forward strand.
ACTCAACGGCATGCGTCACGCCTGCTATAAGCGCCCCGTACCCCAGAAGGTTCTGCAGAAAGTGGTGGAGATGATCGAGGATGAGATTCTCAAGAATTTCGAGCGGGAAGTCCCCTCGCGAGCCATCGGCAGCATGGTCGCCCGCCATCTTCGCGAACTGGATCAGGTGGCTTATGTGCGTTTCGCCAGCGTCTACCGCGAGTTCCAGGGGCTGGATGATATGATCGATGAAATTGAATCGGTCAAAGAAATTGCCCACGATCAGGTTCCCGGCCAGCAATCCCTCTTTGAACAGGAATAAAAAAGTGATTTCAAAATTCAAGGAGCCGCGGGTATTTAGCCGCTCGGCGCTTGAATGTTCAGATTAATTTTGATCATTCCTCCGGTGGGTTCTCGAAGAGTGCATGCAGGGTGCGATTGAGGGTCCGGAGCGGGCGGGCTTTGATTTGCGGTTCGTCGAGTGTGCCGCCGACTTCCACTTCGAATAATTCACTGGCCGCCTCTTCCACGATATGAGTCAGAACCGGCAGGCGGAAGCCGTTTTCCGGCCCGACCGCCACCATCTTGAGTCGTAATTCTTTCTCCGGCCAGGTAAGACTACCGGTGCCGCGTAATGAGATGGCTTGGCCGTTCAGCAGCAAATCGTTGATGAGAATCTGACCACCCTCCAGTGAATAGCTGCACTCCACCTGCTGAAACGCGCCTTCTTCCAGTTGCGCCAGGTTGATTACATTCAGGATCGCCAGAAGCAGAGGTAACTGGTAGAGCGCCGCCCGGTCGATGCGCATCGTTCCCCAACCTCGTCGTGTTTCCGGATCCGCCGCATCACCCCGCAGCGCAAGAATCGCGCTGACCAGTCCGAAATCATCCTCTGTGGTGGGGGTTTCGCTCTGCTGCTGCCAGTCGGCGATCATCGGTTGCAAGCGGGCGCCGCGCAAGTGAATGATCGCGTCATATTGCGGCTGATCGGGAAGCTGGTCGATCAGGATCGTACCGCGCACCTGGCCGTTATACAGATCCGCCTGCAATTGTCGCAGGGCGAGCAGTCCCTGAGCCTGATCGTAAATCAATTGCCCGGTCAATTTCTGTAATTGATTTTCAAATAACGTAACCGCATCTATCTGCAGTTGGCCACGCAGCAACAGTTCATCCGTAAGTGGGTTCGTTTCAGCAGTAAAATCAATATCACCGAATAATTGGTTGATATCGATTCCAGTATGCAGGCTCATATCATCCGGCGAGAATTGTCCGCGCAAACGCCACTGCAGTGGCTGCCCGGGTCCGGCGCGTTCAAAAGCCAGTTCCGGCAGGCGAAAATTGAATAATCCTTCCGGGTCGATCGTGTCCCATAGATTCTGCCAGTCCCGGGGCAGTGCGTCGCGCAGGGAGCGACCGGCTTCCCAGTTCCAGCCATACAGGCGGAGTTGCCCGCGGCTGATCTCGCCGGCCGCCAGATCGATGTGACCGCTCATTTCCAGTTCGGCTTCACCGAAGTCCGCCTGCAGCCCGATCATCTCGGTTTTCTGCGGAGTGGCGATAATCTGGCCGCGAACGTTGTTCAATCGGCCAGTAAAACCCGGTATGTGCAGGTCGTTTTCCCGGGCGGTGATGATAACCTTCAGTTCCTCATCCGGGGAGGTCGCCGGCTGACGATATTGCAATTGCAGATCCACCTCTCCCTGGGGATCAAATTGTTGCTGAAGGCGCTGCAGATTTTCCGGTAACGCCTTGCGTAACGTCTCATCCAGAGTAAGTCCCTGGGTCTGCAGATCCACCGATACGGAAGGCGGTTGCCGATCCAGATTGATGTCCGCGCTCGCCGTAACGGCTGTACGGTTTTGATGACCCAGAAAATTACGCATCAAAAACTGTTCCGGCGTGATTCGCAGTCGAGCACTGCAGTTCTGCAACGGGTAGGGGAAGAGATGATAGCGCAGGCGGGCATCCTTCAGCTCCGCCTCTAGTTCATATCGGGCAGAAGATTCTTCAACCGGACGAAAGACCCGGCCCTGTAAATCGAGTTTTCCCGACAGGGTGAAGGGTTCAAGGAGCTGTCGTTCATCCGTAGGGATCGCCTCAAATAACATCTGATCCAGGGGTAGATCGGTCGCTGTCCAGCGGATATCGAGATTCAACTGCTCGCGCGCCTGTCCGCCGAATCCATTAAAGACGACCGTCCCTGTTCCGCAGCGCCCCTGCAATTCCTTCACTTCGATGGCATCATTAATATTAATCCGGCCATGCAGTCCGGTGATCGGGTAAGGAAAATCGACAAAAGTGGCTTGGCCATCCAGTAATTCGGCGGAAATGCGCGCTTCAAAATCCGGGTAAGGTCTGCCCAGATGATTGGGGCGGAAAATATGCACCTGCATGTGAGCCATACCCTGCAGCGCGAAAAGCTCCCAGATCTGTTGATAGTCTTCAGGCAGGGCGGCCCGCAGATCCTCATCCAGCGGTACGTTGCGGGTTTCAAATTTCAAATCCACACCGGAATAATCGTTGATCGCTTCGATCATGCCGCTGGCAGCGATACGAGCCGTGCCGTGTCGTCCGACCACATCGATCAGATCACACCGCCCGGTCCGATCCATCACGATCGTACCGGTGACATCATTCGCGCGGTAAGGGAAGCGAAAATAACAGAGCGTGGCTTCGAGAATATCGAAACGGGCCAAGGCCAATTCCGGATTCGCCTCAGTACCCGCCGCCTTGACCACATCCAGATTGAGCCGCACCCGCCCGGAGGGTTGAAATTCCTTATAGAAATTCCGCAAGGCCGGCCAGCGCTCGATGACCCGTTGTTCCTGCGGGTAATGAACCGGGTCCGGACGCAACAGCAGAAAATCATCGCATTTCACCGCCAGTTCCCAGGCGGAGGCGCTGAGCATCTGGTCAGTCGTAGGCATGTTGAGAATCTTGAGTTCAGCCGAACAGTAACGGCCGCGCAATTGCCCCTGAAAACGAGCCTGCAGCTGCTGGTTGGTAATCTCAATAAAACCCGACACCTGATCGAAGAAAAAGAAGCGCTGCTCAGGCGGCTGCGATTCCTCCTGGAGGTCCATGGGGATCGACAGGCTGGCTTGGCGGAGTACGATTTTTCCGGTGGCGCCCAACGGACCGGCCTGTTTGCCAATGCTTAAATTCTCGATACGAAAATCACCATCCAGATTCAGCAGGCTGATCCATTGATCGACCTGGGGAGTGGTCGGTGGGAGAGCTGCAACCACAAATTCAACCGGCAGCCAGGGCGGTTCACTACCCGGTTCGAACTCGAGGTTGCCGCTGAGCAGATCGAGTTTGACCCTGCCCTGGGCACCGGGAGCCTGCAGTTCCTGCCAACTGATCTGGTAGACCGGTGTTGCCGAACGACGTTGCGCCGCGTAGAGGTCCAGTCGGGCATCTTCTACAAACTGCAGACCGGCTCCGACTTGTCGATAAAATGAAAATTGCAGGTCGCGCATGATAATCTGCGGCCATAACTCACCCGCCATCCCTGCTTCGATCGGGCCGCTCAACAGTTGGCGATGCTGCAACAATTCCGTCAGATTGATCTCATTGGTGGCTGGATTCCAGACCAGATGCAGATGAGCGTGATCGGCACGGATTTCGGAGATTTGCAGCCGGCCCATAAGCAGACTCATCGGATCATGGATGAATTGCAGACTTCGGCATTGAAAAACCTCGGTGATATGCTGGTGATCGGGCAATGTCAGATTCTGAATCGAGGGAGGCTGCTGAATGCTGACGTTACCCAGCTGCAAGCCCTCAAACAGCGAAAAAGAGGCCTCGGCGATATGCACCTGGCCGCCGGTCAGTTCCTGCAGGTATTGCTCCGCAAAGCCAATCAGTCGTTGTGGACGAGTCAGGTAGAAGTAACTCAGTCCGATCAGCATCAGCAGAATCAGCGCCAGCCAGCCCACGACCCGTCGGCCCAGCGAAGCGCAGGCAGCAGTCTCGCCCGAGGGAGGCGCTGATCGAGGTGCATGGGATGAAATTTCTTCGCTCATGAACGATTCAATCTAATGCCTGGTAGATTGCGTGGCGGCGCTTTCCATCGGAAGGTCGGCAGTGGGTCGGAACCATCCGAGTGCGGCGATCATTCCTACCAGGGGCATTACCGGCAGGCGATAGCGCACGCTGCCCACAAACAACATGTGCAGCAGGGTGAAGTAGATTACCGGTAACAACAACCACAGCAACATCCGCCACGCCGCTCGCCAGCGAACCAGGCCCGCCACCAGGCTGCTCAGCAGAAGTACCATCCAGCTGCCCGCAATCCAGCGCATCCAGCCGGCTCGATATCCTTCCGCGTTGGGCCACAAACTCCAGGTTCGCAGGAACTTGATCCCTGCCAACCGCACGATTCTCCCCGGCTCCCGACGTATATAGGTAAGGGACGCAGTCTGAAAATACTGATCATATTCCAACTCTGATAGCTGACGCACATCCGGCAGCAGCTTGATCTTGCCCAGGTCGCTGGCACCCGTGGCATGCGGATGGACACCATCATAAAGCGAGATGCCGCGGCGTGTCGTCAACCACACCCACCGTCCAAGCAGTTGTTCATTTCGCCATGCCCACGGGACCAGCAGCAGCAGTACTGTAGCACTGCTACAGATAATTCCCAGAATAACTTTTTTTCTGGAGTTGCAGAAAAGAAACATCGTAACCGCGAGCAGCGGTCCGAACCAGACAACGGAGGGTTTCAAATAGATAGCCAGTGCCATCCATACGCCCGCTCCAACCCATCTCGATAATGGCACGGGTGCAGCCGCACTCATCATCGGTCGGCACCACCAGTAGAGGCCGCACAAGGCGGCGGTAAAAAAAGTCTCCGTGAGCAGAAAGCGACTGAAGTAGACCTGGAAGGGGTCCAAAGCGGTACAGAGTCCGGCGATAATTGCCAGCCACTTCGTTTGCGGGTGATCGGCAGTCAGTTGCCGCATGAGTAGTGCGATCCAGCCGCCCGCCAGCGACCCGAAGACAGCCTGAATCACCAGCGCCCACAAGCGACCTGATGACCCATGGGCGAATAACGCGAGATAGGCTGGGTAGAGCGGCATGCGTCCCGCGCGGAAGCCCAACTCATCCTCCAATCCCTCACCACTGGCGAGGCTCTCCGCCGCCTGCCAGTATTGGACTTCATCCGGCAGGGCCGCCCCAGGCCAGGAACGTTCAGGCAGGATCAACAACAGACCCAGTCGGGCGGCTACGCCCGCTGCCACCACCACGCCAAACAGAAAATAAGCCGGTCGGTTCATTTGTAGAATTCTACGACTCACCGTGGGGTGCGGTCGAGACTAATATCCAAGAGCTTGCCCATCGTGGGGGGTTGGGACATAATTCACCGCTTTGACCCCTCAGGAGGTTCGTGCTGCCGATATGAATAGTGGGTGGCTGATATGGCTGATTTTGCTTGGTCTGGTAGCCCTGATCTGGGGCAGTCGTCATCTGGCGGTCAGTCGTGGCCGGCGTACGGCGGTCCGCCTCTCCTCCACCAGTGCATCGGATTGGCCGGCAGATCTACCCCGGATCACCGTTCTGGTAGCGGCCAAAGATGAGGAAGCCAACATCGGCCGCTGTGTCCGCTCACTGATCGCCCAGGATTACCCCGCACTACAGATTATCGCCATCAACGATCGCAGTTCGGATCGCACTGCCGAAATAATAGACGATCTCGCCCGCCGCCATCCCGAGCGTTTTCGCGCCTTGCATGTGACTCAGCTGCGCGAGGGCTGGTTCGGTAAGAATAATGCGATGCGGGTCGGTGTGGAGCAGGCCGACGGTGAGTGGTTCTGTTTCACCGATGCCGATTGCCATTTCCTCTCCCCGCGTACCCTCACCACGGCTGTTCATTATGCCCTGCAGGAACGGGTGGATTTTTTATGCATCCTGCCGGTGCTTGAGACCGGGACGTTCTGGGAGCGATTATTGCAGCCTGTCTGTGCTGCGATCATGGTGATGTGGTTTCGTCCCGAAAAAGTAAATGACCCGCGCTCTAAAGCCGCCTACGCCAACGGTGCGTTCATGCTGATGAAACGCGAGTTGTATGAGTCGTTGGGCGGCCATGAAGCGGTGCGCACGGAATTGAACGAAGACATGCACCTGGCCCGACTGACCAAGGAGGCGGGGCGGCGATTGCGCGTCGTGGAGAATGAGGATTTATATCAGACACGCATGTATACTGATTTTCGCTCCACCTGGCGGGGCTGGAGTCGTATATTCCTGGGTTGTTTCGGCTCGCTGCGCCGTTTGTTGATTTCTACAGCGGTGCTCAGCCTGGCCAGTATTTTTCCTTATGTGTCGCTGCTGATCGGCGTACTGGGTTGGCTGATGAGCGGTGGCACGCCCTGGATGTGGCTGACCTTGACCGCGGCTGGAACCGTGGCCATTCAGCTTTCGCTGCTCTTTCGTTTTTATCGCCTGGCTCGCTGTGATGTGCGTTATCTGCCGGGTTATTTTCTGGGTGCGGTGGTCGCACTGACCATGCTGGTGAATGCTATGTTGAAATTGAACGGCCGGGCTCGTACCGTCTGGCGAGGCACTGCCTATCGCGGCCATCAACTGGATTCGGCGCCGAAGACACCTATTTCAACCGGTGAAATTCATGCTCGCCCTGAGCGGTAATGATCTGGCATATCTGGTGCTGCTGATCGCCACGGCAGTGATCGTGGTCATCTGGCAGGTTCTGCGCTGGCGCGAATCCCGCCGCCCGCCGCACATTCATCCGCGTTTGCAGAAATACGCCGGACCCGATTCCGATCTGGCCCAGCAACGCCGCACCGCAGCCGAAAAAATCATCGCCACCTCCAGCACTCCGACCATCGCCGGTTATCTGATTCTACAACAGATCGAGGCGGTCTATGTGGAAGGCTTTCGCCGCCCGGAAGAAGCACTCGAAGGAATCAAAGCGGTTGCTGCCATGAAAGGGGCCAACGCGGTGATCAACTTACGTCACGAACGCAGCGCGGCAGGTAAGTGCAGTGCCAGCGGTGATGCTGTACTGGTAGAAGCCCAGGCGCCCTCAACGTCATAATTCAGTACCCGTCGCGTGGGGTTAATCATCGCGGCTCGTTTGTTCTACAGCAGGCAGGAATAAAGCCAGCCATTCATTAAAGCGGTTGTAGTATGTAATATATTGTCATGTAATGATTTACGTTGTGCGATTCATTAGGAGCAGATCGATGTTCAGGAATAAATCAGCCATACTTGGGGCGTTCGTGATGCTGTTGAGTTCAGGCTCGCTGGCTTTGGCCAGTGGTCCGTCGCAGCTCGATTCGCAGAAATTCTCATTGGCCAAGACCGTGCCGGGAAATACATGGCTATACACCCACTGGACCTACAATCCGGAAGCCGAATTCGTCTCCCAGCATTGGGCGGGTGTGTTGGAAGCTCTTCGCCAAGTCCGGCTGGATCAGGATCTCAAACAACTGATTCTTTCTGAACTTTCTTCACCGGAAGAACAAGCCAATTTCACAAAACACTGGGATCGCGCCTGGGAACTGATCGATCAGGTTAAATGGTGTGACCTGATGAGCCGCGAAGGAATTTATTTTCAGGGTCCCACCGCACCGGGTTCCACCAACGGCATGCCCATGCCTGGTTTTTTCCCGCAGCATACGATGGTTCTTCTGGCCAAATCAGAAACCGTGCAGGAGAACGTGCAGGCCCTCGTAGCCATTCTGCAGGAACTGGATAGTCTGTGCGAATCGGTAACACTGACGAACGGTGAGATCAATCAAGCTAAATTATGGTCGCTGGAGCTGAGTGGTGCGCCGCTGGGACTGTATCTGATTAATCAGGGCGACCTGATCATTTTCTCCAGCAATTCCGCCGGAGCTCAGGATGTTCTGGCCCGCTTTAATGAATCGCCCCGCGATGATGCGTTAATTAATCTACCCAAATTCCAGCAGGCATTCGCTGCCTTGCCGCCTGCGGAAGACGGAGTCATGTATTTTGATCTCGCCAATTTTCTGGGGTTGCTCAAATCAGGATTGTCCGAAATCCGGGAAAGTCAGCTGCAGGCTGCACAGCAAAGCCGTAACAGCACACCCGGCGGAGCTGCTGATTCCACCATCGCCCAATCTCAGCCGTCTGCTCCCGCAACGGAATTCAGTGAACTGGACGGGTTGAAAATATTTATCCGCCTGATTGATGAATTTGATTTTATTGATTACCTGGCCATGACCAGTCGGACGGAGGGCTTGCAGCAGTACGTGGATACCGTCGCGCGACTCAAGCCGGACGCCGTCAGCAAACCGATCGTCAAAATCGTTACCAATAATGGTCAGATTGCCGACTATCTCCGCTACATCCCCAAAGAGGCGTCCTCCTTCTGGGCCTGGTCCGGTGTGGATATGTCGGCGATCAATGACTGGGTGCTGGGATTTATCAAAGAGGAGATTCCCGGTGGGCCTGATCTGCTGAATCAATATGCCAACTGGCAGCAGGAAGTGAATTTTCATCCCGCCGCGGATTTATTCGGCTGGTTGAATGGTCAGATGATTGCAGTGACGCTGCCGCCGGCCGTAATGACTCCTTTCACCACCGCGGATTTTGTCTTCATGATCAAGGTCAAGGATGGCGAACAGGCCCTCACGCAGATCAACGGTTGGCTGGCCAAAGCAGGACCGCAGATGCAGATTCTGCCGGCTGGCGATGTGCAGGCGGAAAAGTTTTATACCCTCAGTCATCCCATGCTGATGATGCTGGGCGGCGGATTGAAGTATGGTGTGCAGGATAACTGGCTGATCATCGGCAGCACTGCGGCGGCACTCAATAAATGTCTGGCGACCGCGGCTGGCAAGAATCCCAATATTTCCGAAAACGAACGTTTCCAGAAAGAGGGGTTGAAGCTTGATGGTCCGATCAGTTCCGCCTCTTTTGCGGACATGCGCAACTGGCATCAGGAGATGGCCATGTCATTCGGTATGATGCCGATGTTCTCCGCCATGATTCCGCCTCAACCGGAAATGCAATCGACCCGGACTATTTTCAACATGATCGGTAAATTGGGTCCGGTGTTTGCCAAGATGGATTTCTTCCGCTCAATGTCCACTGCCACGACCTTCGACGGCCAGCAATGGGTTTCGCAGCAGGTGACCACCTATCGTGAGTATACGCCGCCTGCAACGACTCCGACCGCCTCGCCCGAATCTGCCCCGGCGACCAGCGATCAATCACTGGACGGCTTGTAAACCGAAGTTCAACATTCGTCCCCTCGTCACCACCACCGCTCGTGCCAGCCGCGAGCGGTTTTTTATTGAGTGGACATGAGCAGACGCTGATAGCGTTTTTCCAGCAGCTTCAGCCGCTTGTCCAGTCGCTCATCATGATGGGGGATGGGCGTGCGCGTCCGGCAGAGCGCCACGAACCAGCGTACCAGCCCTTGATAATCATCCAGATGAATATATTCCGGGGCGAGCACTTTTTTCTGGCGATCCACGTTATGGTAATTGCCCAACGCCAGACATAGCCCGGTCGCATCATAGCCAAAATGAACATAGGCGGTTGATTCGCACGTACCGCCATCCATCAATTTACGTTGGAATTTGAAGTCCGGTTCCTGCTGTTGCAGATCTTCTGCTACCCGGCCGCACCAAGCGGTCAGCGGAGCGGTGAAGATGCTAGCTTTATCACCCACTCGCAGAATCGGCCCGCCACCCATTACCACCCCCGGTAAAACAGAGCTGGTTTCGATGGCCACCACCAGACATTTCTGCGGAATGGTCTTGAGTCGGCAGGCGGCGATGGCGCCAATAAAGCCCACTTCTTCGGCGCGCGTAAAGAGAAAGTAGGCCTCGCTGCGAACATTCTTTTGAATGAGCTGATCCAGGCAGGAAACCATCGCCGCACAACCGGCGATATCATCACAGCCGCGGGCATAGATCATCCCTTTTTTGATCTGGTGATCGGGAAAATCCCACATTCCCGGTGATTTCGGCGGAATGACGGCTGACTTCGGCTTGGTCAGAGCGATGGTTGCTTGATGAACCATCGGTTGTGGCTTGATCAAGCCCAGCGATCGTACCTGGGTTTTCGTAATTCGACCGTGGACCCACTGGGTACCGGTCCAGAAGCGCACTTTGGCGTTGGGGAAGTATTCCGGTGGAACCCCGCCATGCCATTCTGCCAGCAACTCCCCGGTCCCGGTCATGCGCAAGGCCCGAAATCCCGGATGATCGGTATGAGCGGCGAAGCAGACCGGCCGGCGAATTTTCGACGCGGGATGTTTGTAATGGACCAGGATGTTGCCTGCCGCATCACTGCGACAGTCGACGTGCGGCTGGTCGGTACAAAAATTGCGGAGATATTGCCGCACCAGTCCCTCGGTAAACGGAGCGGTCGGCAGGGCCAACAGGTCGGTCAATAGGGCTTCAGTACGTTTTTTAGCCATCAGTAACTCCCCAATAATTGTGGTTAACCATCGGTCAGTGGATTTTAAACCAACCATTCACAAGGGTCTATATCATTCATGGCCTGCGTCGATGATTACCGCGGAATGTTGATTCGTAACGCAACTGCATATTCCAATCGCTTTTCGTCGATGAACACTAAGAGTGGTCGTGCTTGGCATTGGACAGGTGGATAATGATGCGCGTATTAGTTACGGGCAGTGGCGGTCTGATCGGCTCCGAAGCGGTGGAGTTTTATCATCAGCGCGGTGCCAGCGTTCAAGGTATTGATAACAACCTGCGGGCGGATTTTTTCGGACCGCAGGGTGATATTCGCTGGAACCTGGAGCGTTTGCGCTCGACCTGTCCCGGATATCAGCACCACTTTCACGATATCCGCGATCGCCGCTGGGTCCTGCAGCTGATGGGTTCGACAACTTTTGATCTGATCATACACAGCGCTGCCCAGCCGTCACACGATCTGGCCGCCAGTCGACCGTTCGATGATTTTGAAACCAATGCGCTGGCAACGCTGAATCTGCTGGAAGCTATGCGGCAATACCAGGCCGATGCGGTGTTTGTTTATCTCAGCACCAACAAAGTATATGGTGATGGCCCCAATCGGCTGCGCCTGCACTGCGGGCCGTTGCGTTACGATTTCGCCGAGGCGGCTTATGCCGAGGGCATCGACGAACATTTCAGCATTGATCAGAACCTGCACAGCTTATTCGGCGCCTCCAAGGCGGCTGCCGACCTGCTCGTACAGGAATATGGGCGTTACTTCGGCCTGCGAACGGGTGTGTTTCGAGGCGGATGTCTGACCGGCCGGCATCACAGCGCTGTGCAGTTGCATGGATTTCTGTCTTATCTGGTGAGCGTCGCCTGGAGCGGGGCCCCCTACACGATTATCGGTTACGAAGGCAAGCAGGTGCGCGATCAGATCTGCAGCAGCGATGTGCTCACCGCGATTAATGCCTTCTATCAGCAGCCGCACCCGGGCGAGGTTTATAACATCGGCGGGGGACGCAGCAACAGCGTCAGCATCCGCGAGGTGCTGATCCTGCTTGAGCAGATGCTGGCTCGACCGCTGCCGACGAATTATGAGCCGCAGGCCCGCCGCGGCGACCACATCTGCTATTACACAAATCTGGCCAAGTTACGCGCCCATTATCCACACTGGCGACTGACTCGCACGGTGCCTCAATTGCTGGAGGAAATTCTCCAGTCGGTATCGACGCGCTCGCCGGCGGGGGCGGTGTGATACACGATTGGTGCGGTGAACTAACGATACCCTGAGGGATCATGATGCGCTGGTTGGCACTGCTGCATCCCGGCACGAATTCTCGAGGCCTGTTGCTGGACATGGCGGCTGGGTTGCAACAACTGGGCGAGGAGGTGCTATATTTCGAACTGCAACCCTTCTGGAGCCTGGTCCAATCTCACCCATTGCAAACGAACGAACTGAACACCCACCTGGCCCACCTGTTGACGCGGTTCATTCAACAGAATCGGATCGATGCCTCGTTCGGCATGTGGGCGAACGGTATGCTCAGTCTGCCGGTACTGGTTGATCCGGAAGAGCGCTTGGTCAGCTGGTTCGATTCGATTCATCATCCCCATGTGCAATTCTGGTGGGACGCACCTCATTGGCAGGATGGCGGCAGCCTGCATAGTCTGCTGGGACGGGGTTTATTCAACAGCCCGCAACAACTGCATCTGATTAATAATCGCTATACCGGTGCGGAGATGGCGGAAATCCTGGACTTCAGCCTGGTGATGCATCAACCCAACGGGGTCAATCCTGACACTTTCAAACCCGATCCCGCCGTAACGCCTGATTATGACCTGGTGATATTTTCCGGCGGGGGTGATCCGAATCCCACTCCATTAATGCTGGAAGAATTGCAGAAAGAGGAACCGGATCTGCAACGAATTCGACGGGACCAGGCTGCTCGTCTGGGCGAACGTATCGAACAGTGGTGCAGTAAACGTGACACCAGCCAGCAGCATGGATTTCGAAAGTTGATACATGCGATGATCGAGCAGCGCCTGGCGAATCGTCATCTTCCTGCGCTGTTGCATCTGCAACAAGCAGCCGGACAGGATGTCGCCGTTGCCCAGGCCGCCGCTGAACTCATCCGCCAACCGGTCCCCTACATACAATTGACTGAACTGGTGCGGAGCATTGAAACGTGGGAACGGCCCTTCATGGTCGCCTATCTGGCGCGCTATTTTCGTTGTTTGCGCGTAGGAGCCCAGGATTATTCCACGTGGGGCCTCCAGGGTGATACGGTGGCTAGCGTACCCTATGATGAACAACATCGTTACTACGCGCGGGCCCGTTTCGCACTGAATGTCATGCGCTGGCAAGATGACTGCAGCCTGAACTCGAAGATTTTTGAAATCACCGCCAGCCGGTGCGGATGTCTGCAGGGTTATCGTGCGGGTGTTGAGGATTTGTTTGAGGCCGATCGGGAAATCCTGATCTTTCACACACCGGCAGAAGCCCGCCAAAAATTATCGGCCACGCTGGCATTACCGGATCACGGCGCGGCGATCGCGGCAGCGGGTTATCGCCGGACGCTACGGGACCATACCTGGGCCCAGCGTTGGAGAGCCGTTGTACCGGTGATCAGTAAAATGACCCAGGCCCGCCCGCCTGCCGCTCAATCAGCGGCCCTGCCGGTGCAGAGAATCACACCCGAAGGCGATCATCTGGTATTTTTATTGGCCCCGATGCGCAGCGGATCTACACTGCTTCGAAAAATAATCGACAGCCATCCGCGATTATGCAGTCCTGCCGAAACCTGGTTCCTCATGCCGCTCATTAATATGTGGAACGGTCGGGGACCGGGCGATGGCTATGATGCAGCTCAGGCGGCGGCGGCCTTACAGGGGCTGGTGAATCAGGATGGATTTATGGTCGCCGCTCGCCAATTTGCTGCGGAAGTTTACAACCGGCTTCGCTCTCCCGAAGCGCAACTGCTGATCGATAAAACCCCATTCTACCTGCGGATTGCACAATATCTGCCGATGCTTTTTCCCCGGGCCCGATACTTGCTGTTACTTCGTGATCCGCGCGGGACGGTCTGGTCGTTTCATACCTGGGAAAAAATTACATCGCCCGGCATCGCCGACATCAGCCAGCGCGTCGCCCGGGAATTAATGACGCAATACGATTTTCAGCAAGCGCACCCCGATAGCACTGCCATCATCCATTACGAAGAACTGTGTGCCAACCCGGAAGCAGCCTGTCGCCGGATGTGCGATTTCCTGCAGGTTCCTTTCGAACCCTCGATGATGCAATATGGCCGCTACCGGCACCATGAGGGTTATGGTGATGAAAAGAGCCGACTCCACGCGGCGCCACATCAGGAGAGTGTGGAACGCTGGTCGCAAGCGGGCGGAATATCCCTTGATGAACAGGTTGCTTTGGCCCGGGGCTGTGGTGAACAGATCTTAAGACACTTCGGCTACGATCAACTCGCTGACCTGGCTGTGACCTGCGACGTACCCTGATCGTCAGGGCGCCTGCAGGGCGGTCTGCAGGGCTGACACACTGTAAGCGGTGACCAGATAGGGGTTACCTTCATACCAGCGGTCGGCAGTGTTGACCCAGCTCCCATCGCTGTTCTGCAGCGAAACCAGCTTGTGACAGAGGTCTTCACGCCAATTATGATTTTGCTGATCAGGGGTGGTGATGTCGGCTTGCCCCCAATGGTAAAGGGCCTTGGAAAAAACCTGAAAATAATAATACAAGCCTTCCAGTGAATGGCTGCCGGGCATGTTGGGGTTGGAATCCAGTGTATAATTTTTCTGAATCCACTGCCAGGCGGCCTGCACACGCGGATCATCCTTGCTCAGCCCGGCGTAGAGGTAACTCTTGAAACCGGAGTAGGTCATGCTGCCATAGGAGCGCAGGCGGGGCTGATCACCATCTTCGAGGGTCCCTGCTTTGCTCTCGCCACCGTTGGCGGGTGAATAAATAAAACCGCCGTCACTGGCACCACGGGCGAAAGGCTGATCGTTGACGGCGCTGCTCATCTGGCAGCGCTCAATAAACTTGATTGCTTTCTTATAAGCCGGATCATCGGGAGACAGGCCGCTCTGTTTCAGAGCTTCGATCATCATTTGCGTGTTGGAGAGGTCCGGCCGTTTACCGTGGCCGTAACCCGCCCCGCCATACCAGACATTGTCCGGATCGATCGATTCACTTTCATCCCATTGCGATTGGGTCAGAAATTTCTGGGCAGCGGGGATATGCTGTCGATATTTTTCCGCCTTGCAACTGGACAAAGCCATCAGGCAGACACTGGTGTAGTAGTTGGGCAGGCCGGCCTGTTCCGGGTAGATACCACCATCAGGCCTTTGAAAAGTCAGGATGAAATCCATGGCTTTATGTACCAGGGGATGATCCGGACCGTAATCAGGATGCTGCATGAAACACTGCGCCACCAGGGCGGTAATGGCGGGATCAGGGTGTTCCTGATGGGACCAGCTGCCATCCAGACCCTGGGTATTTTTCAGAAAATCCATCGCCCGATTGATGGCCGCTACGGTCTGGGTGCGGGTGGTCTCGGTAAAGGTGCTGGAGGATTTTGAGGAATCTTTTTCACCAGCGGCATCCTGAGCTACTGCTGAGGAGGCCATCACCAGCCAGCAACCGATCAACAAGATTCCTGATATTCGCCGGTTATTCATATCAAATCCCTTTCCTGTCCTGGAGGAGTGTATCTCAGAGGGTATTTTAGTAAAATATATTGTTAACGACTATTCTGATACGCGAAAAAATAGAGGTTCGGGAGTTCCGGCGTGCGTTTTCCGATTGCACCAGAAGGCTGGCGAATTATTTTTATCGCGACGGTGGTATTGGCGGGGGCGGCTTGGCTGCTCAGCTGGATAACCCCATGGCTGGCTTGGCCGATCTTACCGATCTGGTTATGGGTGATCAGTTTTTTTCGCGATCCGGAACGTCCGCTGAACCATCGCACCGATAGGCTCTACTCGCCCGCCGACGGCACCATCACCGCGATTGACCGTTTGCCCCATGACCAGGCGGTGGGTGGGGCAGCGCTGCGGATTCGTATCTTCCTGAGCATTTTCAATGTTCATATCAACCGCATGCCGACAGCGGTCCAGGTTCAAGCGGTGCAACATCAGCCCGGCCAATACCTCAACGCGTTGCGGGCGGAATCATCCGATCAGAATGAAGCCATGAGGCTGGAACTGCAACCGCAGCATCCCTGGACGGGGCCGATCATTCTGCGACAAATCGCCGGTGCCATCGCCCGTACGATCGTCTGTCACGCCCAGCCCGGCCAATCCTATGCCAGCGGACAACGCTTCGGCATGATCAAGTTCGGTTCCGGGACCGAATTACTCATTCCGGATCAGCCAGGTTTGACTGTTTTAGTCCACGTCGGGCAGAAAGTGCGAGGCGGGCTGACCGAATTCGTCTGTCTGGAAAAATCGCTATAATGTGGAGAAGATGAATTTCAAACTGGCCAACCGACCTCCCCGTCGCCCATCACGGCGGCGACGACTGCGTTATATCCAGACGCTGCCGACGCTCTGCACCCTGGGCAATCTGATTTGCGGCTTCGGGGCGATCACGCTCTGTTTCCGGGCCTTGTGGCTGGCGGGGGGTAACAACAATCCGGCGGATGTGATTACCTTACATAATAATATGTGGGAACGATTGCTACCGTCACACCTGGTGATGGCGGCCTATCTGGTATTTCTGGCCATGGTCTTTGACGCCCTGGATGGCCGTTTGGCCCGCTGGACCCGATTTACCACGGATTTTGGGGCGCAATTGGATTCCTTGTGCGATATCGTCAGTTTCGGAGTGGTACCGCCGCTGTTGATGATCGCACTGCTGACGCGGCAATTGCAGGGGAGCAGTCCGCTGGTGGTCACCCCATTCAGTTCGGATATTCTGGGGCGGCTCGCCTGGGTGGCGGCGGCGATATATGCTGCCTGTGCGGCGCTCCGCCTGGCGCGGTTTAACGTGGAAAATCAGGAAGTCGAGCAGGCCCATCAGACTTTTCTAGGGTTGCCCAGCCCGGGAGCGGCCGGGGCCTTGGCCTGTCTGGTAATTCTGCATGATCATGTATTCTTTTATGATGCGGTCCGGCGGCCGGTGGTGGCCAAGATGGCGGGGGCCCAGGGCGGGTTACTCAGCGATATGCTGCTGGTCAGTCTGCCGATCTTGGCGGTGGTGCTGGGTCTGCTGATGGTCAGCCGCTATGAGTATTTCCATTTCGTCAATCGTTATCTGCGCGGGCGGCGAACGTTCGCCGGCATGATCAGGGTGTTGTTCATACTGGTGGGGGTCTGGGTTTACCCGGAGATTACGGTGGGCGTTCTGGTGCTGGTGTATGCTCTCTCCGGGCCGCTGCGGCAGGCGTGGTTGCGATCACGTAAAAGGCCGGGTACATCATTGGCGGATGAAGGTGAAATTATCGATGCCGAAGGCCCGCACGAATCTGCCGGATAACAGAACCCTCGTCGCCGCTTTCACTATGCTTACACGTTAGAAGAGGAACCAAACTTGTCATCATCTGCTGTTCGGGTTCGATTTGCCCCTTCGCCCACCGGGTATCTGCATATCGGTGGGGCGCGGACGGCTTTGTTTAACTGGCTATTGGCTCGCCAGTGCGGCGGGCAGTTTATTTTGCGTATTGAAGACACCGACCAGACTCGTGAAGTGGCTGACTCCCTGCCGAAGATTCTGCAGGATCTCCGCTGGCTGGGGTTGAACTGGGATGAAGGTCCGGAAATAGGGGGGCCCTATGGACCCTATTTTCAGAGCGAACGGCTGGAAATTTATCGTTCCTGTGCCGAGCGACTTCTTGATCAGGGCTGGGCTTATTTCACCTTCGACACCCCTGAGGAACTGGCGGTAATGCGTGATCAGGCGCGTTCGGAAAAACGCACTTTCCGGTATCCCCGTCCAGCACAATTCCCGACGCGCGCAGATGCCGAGCAGGCCCGGGCCGCCGGTCGACCGGTGGTGGTGCGCTTCCGCATGCCCGACCATGCTATCACCGTTCACGATTCGATACTGGGTGATGTCGTCGTGCAGGCGGAGGATCTGGAAGATTTTGTCATCGTCAAATCGGATGGTTTTCCCACTTATCATTTTGCCTGCGTCATCGATGATGAGTTGATGAAGATTTCTCATATATTACGGGCCCAGGAGCATCTCAATAATACGCCCAAGCATGTCGGGCTGCAGGAAGCATTGCAATTCTCCACGCCGGTTTACGCTCATCTGCCGCTGATTTTCAATATCAACGGCACCAAGATGAGCAAACGCGACAAAGAAAAGGCACTGGCCAAGGGTGAAAAGCCTCCGGAGATTGACGTTCACGACTTTCGGATGGCGGGTTATCTGCCCGAGGTGATTCTGAATTTCGTCGCTCTGTTGGGCTGGTCACCGGGTCAGGATCGGGAAAAGCTTTCGCTCGACGACATGGTACAGCTCTTCAGCCTGGAACGTATCGGCAAAACCAATGCCCGTTTTGATCGCGACAAGCTGCTGGCCTTTAACACCACGGGTCTGGCAACGGTCAGCTCCACTCGGCGGCTGGACGCGTTTCGTGATTTTCTTGCGGTCAATCAACATCCCATGCAACAGGCCGGTGATGCCCAATTGCAAGCCATTCTGCGAGCATGTGAAGGACTGCGTACTTTTTCAGATGTACTGACCAAAGCCGGTTTTATCTATCTGCCGGATGAGGCGATCACCTATGATTCCAAAGCCATTGAAAAAGTGCTCCGCCGTAATGATGGGGCGGGATTTGCCATCCTGCGAAAGCTGGATGCCGCGTTGCAGCAGCATGCCGATTGGGAGACAGCCTCCCTGGATCAACTGCTGAAGTCACTGGCGGAACAATGGTCCATAAAATTCGGCGATCTGGCCCAGCCGATCCGGGTGGCTGTGAGTGGAACGACGGTCAGCCCGTCCATCAGTGAAACCCTCGAACTGCTGGGGCACGAGCGAACCGGGCGACGAATTCAACAAGCCCTGCGCCTGCAGACCGGGACATGACTATTATTCGAGTCGTAATATGGTAATGATTGATCGTCATCCTGAAAGAACCGATGTCCTGATCGTGCGTCTGACGCATTCGATTAATACGATTGCGCCGACCCCCTGGCTGGAGGACTGCCAGCATCATATCGATCAGGGGGTTCGTCTGTTGATCGTTGACGCCGACCAACTGGATTACCTTTCCAGCTTCGGCCTGGGCATCATTCTACGGTTGCATCAACGGATGCAACTGGCCAATGGCTGCCTGCGCCTCTGCTCGCTCAAAGCCCATATCCACGAAATGCTGAAAGTGACGCAACTCACTCATGTTTTCGATATTCACCCGAATCTGTCTGACGCACTGACCGCCCAGTCACCTTCCCTGACGGAGTGACCATCAACCGGTAAAAATGAAAAACCCCCTCAACCACATCGGTGATTGAGGGGGCTGCTTTAGCGATCATGATCCGGGGTTACTCCTCCAGCAGGAAGAGACGGATCGGACCATTTAACTGCGTCTGGCTGCCGTTGATCACCCGATCCGGGGTCAGCGTGCCGTTCAGCGTGGCGATATCGTCATAAACGACGATCTGGTCGTTAGCAAAGTCAGCGATATAACCAACGCCCTGACTGTCGATCACGAGGGCGGTGAGCAAGCCGGCACCGGGAACCGTCAGGATGAAGTCCGGCGTGACCAGCCCGTTCAGGGAGGAGGCATCATCGAAGATGTATATTTCACCATCAAACGAATCCACCACAAACATGGTGTCGTTCTCATCGACGAACACATCGAAGACATCATTGAATTCGGTGCTCTGAATGATGCGGGTGGCATCAATGGTGCCGTTGAGATTGCTGGCATTGGCGAAAACCGTAATCTCGTCAGTGGTCGCATTGGCCACATACAATTCATCGTTCGCACCGAAGTTGATACCGACCGGGTTGCTGATGTCCAGGCTGAAAATAGTCCGGATCGGCGCCTGATTGCCGTTGAACGATTCATCGGACGCGTTGGCGTAGACGGTTACTTCGTTGCTGGCGATGTTGGCCACGAAGATCAGGTCTTCACCGGTGTTAACCGTTAATGATGTGGGGTCATCCAGTCGCGTCGCGGTACCGGTAACGTTGCCGTCCGGTTCCAGGTTACCATTGGTTTCCGTCGCGTTGACGTAACTGGTTAATGAATCCAGCGCGAAGTTACTGACGATCAAGACCTGCTCGACGGTTACGATGATATCCGCCGGATCGGTAATCCCGGTCTGCACACCCGCCAGATTCGTGGTGGGGGGAATGTTACCATTCACCGTTGACGGATTGGCGTAGCTGGTGATGTTATCGCCGTCGAAGTTGGCGATAAACAAAGTCGGCGGGAATACCTGGCTGACGGTCACCTGCACAGTCGCCGCGGCCGTTAACTCACCATCGGACACGGTAACCTGGAATTCCAGAGTCGCATCTTCGTTCGGTGCTTCGAACGTCGGCGTGGCGGTGTTAGCACCAGTCAGCGTCACGGTAGCAGCGGGAAGCTGTTCCCAGGCGAACGACAGCGTATCGCCGTCAGCGTCGCTGCTGGCGGAGGCATCCAGTTGGACGGTGCTGCCGCCGGCCACGGATTGATCACTGCCCGCGTCGGCGACCGGCGCGGTGTTTACCGGCTCGATGTTGTCATTCACGTTCTCATTTACGTTTTCATTCTCCACGACGTTGTCGTTTTCGTTTTCAACGACATTATCATTGGTATTCTCTTCAATGTTGTCGTTTTCATTTTCCACGACGTTGTCATTTTCATTACCGCCGCCCGTCGGTCCGCAGCCACCGGCGAGCAATCCCATGCTCAAAAATCCAGCGGTCAGAGCGACCATCCACAAATTGTTTCGAAATGCGTTCATGATTCTCCTTCCAAAATTTGCACCATGCGAGTTTGTTTACGAAACACTTCCCTCGCTGTTATTTGGCTATACGAGCCGTCAGCGAGTATACAGGGCCACCCTCCCGCAATTACTGAGTGGGAAGCGGCCTTACATATTTCTGGTGTTGAGCTGGAATGCCGGCCGACCTCTGTCAGCCAATACCGCACCAATGTGGTGAAGTATACTCCACCCGTCTGCCAGGTTCAAATTAGATTATGCATGTCGGCGACCATCAACTAGCGTTTTTGTAATATTCTGAGCGCAACAATATGGCAGGTATGGCTATGAATTTTTCAATGAAGCTACAGGTTCTGTTGCCGATGCATGGCAGTCAATCGTGTTGGGTACAATTGCTCATTCGGGGAAAAATTGAGTAACAGGTAAATGCACCGCCCAAAAAAACCCCCTTGAGAAATTGAATTTTCTCAAGGGGTAAGCATTTCAGAAGGCAGACAGTTGTTAACTGACTGCGGCGTAAAAATAACCGCTGCAGTACAGATCATTTCACAACAGATCAGCCAGTAGGCAGACCCAGCAGATTGGCCACATAGCCAGCAACGATATTGCCGGGCAGTGAGCCGAGTGAAGTTCCGAAGCCCAGCCAGATGTTACCAGCCAAGCTGTTCCAGCAGCCGGTCATCGGGACCAGCATGCCCACCAGCGCCACCAGCGACGCAAAACGACGAACGTTCATAGTTAAACCTCCATACGACATGACCTCCGGGGGTGGCGAGGCCCGCGCCATGCCGACCAGTCCCGGTCATTGAATCAATTGGGGGCATATTATGCCCGTCAGGTGCATGATCCGCAATTGCTAATTGTTGAAAACCACATCATTATTTTCATTACGAATTGTTATTAATCGAATGTTCTGCTCCTGAATATTGAACTTATTTATATGACAGACAATTTGTTACTTCAAAAATAGATCACCCAGATTCGAATTATTCACATTGATCATATTAAGAGTATGTCCGCCATCTTTTTGCACACTATTATTGCTTCGAATCAGATCATAACGATAAGGTAACAATAATTTTCCCGAAGTACGGTAATCGTTGAGGGAATATTCCAGGTCAGCAATTACGAGATTTGCGTCCCGGCCTCGATATTTCAGGCTGATGATCTTCCCGCTCGCGAAATCCAGATGCAGAGTCGTGTGAACCCCCTGAAACCAGATTTGAACCACGTCAGTGGATGGATCAGCCGACAAAGACTCAGGGTCGGACCAGATCACCATATCAGGGTGTCGACGTAACCGGAGTAACCTGATCGGATGGTGGGCATACCTGCGAAACAGGGAATCTTTTTCCACGGGTTCCATGATTTGCCTGGAGTCCGCATCAAATAAATATCCTTCTGCGGGGGTGGCGAAATAACCCCGTGGCGGGTCGTCGGCCCAGGTCCACTGGTAGTGAATCGCGCCATCCACGAAGCGAAAGGTAGTTGTTTGTATGAAATGATCGGGCTTACTGTCGCCCTCCTGATGAACGTCATCGATTATTTCCTGGTAGAAAGAAATGGCGTCAAACGCCTCGGCTCCGCCGAGCGCCTCAACCGCTCGTTCTATAAGTTCCCGTCCTTTGCGGGCGGCTTCGGCAGAGGGAGGATTGGGACGGGGTTCGTCTGTTTCCAATAAGTCCTGCGGGGCCTTTTGAAAACGTGAACGACAACCTTCTGAGGCGAAGATGTAAATCTTTCCCTCGTAGACCCAGAAAATATCTGTTCGGCTGCAGCTGCTCAGCGGCCCCATGCGGGCGCATGCTCCAGCCAGTTGAATTTCGTAACGGGTGGGATCGCCGAGAAAGGTATCGCGATTGGCGGCGTTCATGAACCAATAGGTAAAGCGTCCATGTTGAGCGGTAAAATCCTGCTGGCCGATCACTTCCCGTCCGGCTACCAGCTCAACGGCATCCGTTTTGAATACCTTGCCTTCCTCTGGCCGGGCAGCCAGGAATGTAACCACCAACATCATTATGCTCAGGCAGAATTGCATATCAGCACTCCATTAACATTTTGATTTATTATCGCCAGGCTCCCAGGATCAGCCCCATTACCATAAAGGAAATCGCCTGATAGCCGCCGTTAATAAGAATATATCTCCAGCTACGGTTTTCAAAAAGTGCCACCACCCCAATCGCCATCGCCGCCCAGCCGATACCGGCCAGGCCGCCGGCCATTAGTCCCCATAGCCAGTCCGTTTGTTCGTCAGCGAGAAACATCGCCAGGTTGAATGACATCAACAGGGTCATGACCAGCGACCCGCCAAAAGCCCGTGCTTTGCTGAAGTGTTGCATCTGCTCATCGGTAACATGATTAGCCTGCATCCAGGCCCGGGCGAACAGCAGGGGTGAATACCAGAGGCCTCCAATCACGAAGGCCGATAGCGCCGCGACAACTACAGCCGGGAAATGTATATATGACCAATTCATCCTGATCCTCCTTAATAGAGTTCAGTGGCAGGATAAATCGGAATACTCGGAGTCTATTGTAAAAAATTAACCTGTTGACAAGGGATCATCAGGCATGAAGTTCAGATATTCCCCCTTCTCGGTCAGGTAGGTGGTGGGGGTCAATCCGGCAAAATTCTGAAACTCCTTGATAAAATGAGCCTGATCGTAATATCCGCAGTGCTGCGCCAGCAGCGGCCACGCGAGCGTTTGGCTCTGTTCCAAGCGACGCAACACGCATTGAAAGCGGGTTAATCGCTCCATCGCTTTGGGCGTTACACCGACATGTCGCTTGAACAGATTGATCAGGTGTTTTTGTGAGATTCCCAGTTCGCCGGCCAATTCGCGCTGTGATAATAATCGTTGATTCCTGTTCCAGATCGCCAGTGCCCGACGGATGGTATGAATCGGCCGGGTCTCCTGAGGCAAGCGCGTCTGCAGAAAATTTTCGAGTATGGAAAATTTTTCCTGCGGGCTGCTGACGGTGAGTAACTGCTCAAAAAGCGCTCGGGCCTGTGCACCGAAAATTAATTCCGATTCCAATACGCGATCGGTAAACTCCTCCAGCGGGATCTGCAGAAAAGGGTACAACCCATCGGCTCGAAAGCGCACCCCCATCAATGCGGAATTCATCTGGGCGTCAAACAGAATATAGCGCGTTTGCTGGCCGGAGATCCAACTGCATCGAAAGATCTGTTCATTCTGCAGGTGGTCCCGATCATAAAGCCGTTTGGGTATCTGATCGAGATTGATGATCAGATCGGTTCCACCATGGGGCAACATCCGCTCCCGCCGATAGTCAGGCTGAAATCCGCTGAAATACCACAGGTGATCAACGAATAAATTCAGTGGGTAGGACGGCTGATGGCGTAAATAAATCATAAGAGCACTACACGTTTTCTTATCGAACACGCTGGATGTGGAAATCGATAAATATATTCGACCTGAAACATCGGCATTATATACCTCAAGAAGGCGATAATTCAAAACGGCAATCATGAAAAAAACCTGACCAATTCTTAACCGGGTTGCGGTCTATAATCAGACTTTCAGGTACCGGTATCGTTTTACCGATCCGCGATGTAAGAGCGTGTGTGAAAAGCGTTTCTGGGTCCAGTTATCGTCGAGGAATCATGAAGTGGATCATAACGCTACGGAGTAGGGTGGTGCGGTGTGGGAATAGGGATCGTCGTCCCGGCGCCGCTGTTGACGAAGTCCGCAAACGGTGGTTCATCGACCAGCGGCTGGTCAACCCTACGCCAGCCTTTGGTCAGTCGTTGACCAGCCTTTGGTCAGTCGTTGACCAGCCGCTGGTCAACCGTTCAGCAGCCCCTGCTCCGGTTCTGCTCTGCGTCGGGTCGCTGTCGCCACGATGATTATATATACTCGTCCACCGATCGCTGAACCTTAGCTGAGTAACAGGCGCGAGGAAATTGACCGAGACAGGCTCATTCCCTTCCCAGGCCTCAACGAATACCTCATCACACGCTTTCTAAGGGAGCGGTCTTCAACATGGTATGTTTGAACTTTGGTTCAAACGATGCCAGTACCTATTTTCAAGGAGAATGGCCGTGATGCTGGGCAAGACGATTCTGATTACAGGCGGAACATCGGGTATCGGTCGGGCGACGGCGCTGGAATTCGCACGGCACGGCGTCAACGTTGTGTTGACGGGAAGGCGGGTGAAGGAAGGTGAAGCAGTTGCCGAGGAGGTTCGCAAACATGGAGTCAAAGGCCAATTTGTGCAGGCGGATGTCAGCAAGGAAGCGGATGTTAAATTGATGGTGCAGGAGGCAACGAAACTAACGGGCCGCCTTGACTATGCCTTCAATAATGCGGGCATTGAGGAGCCAGGTGGTCTGCTGACTGAAAAATCCACCGAAGATTACCAGCGCATCTTTGATATCAATGTGCGGGGTGTATTCCTGAGCATGAAATATGAAATTCCCGCGATCATCAAAAGCGGCGGCGGAGCCATCGTGAATACTTCGTCCGTGGCCGGCTCGATCGCGCTGCCGGGGATCGCCCTGTATGTAGCCAGTAAACACGCCGTCATCGGACTGACGCGCGGGTCAGCAGTGGAATATGCGCGGCAGGGCATCCGTGTGAACAGTGTCTCTCCGGCAGCCATCGAAACTCCCATGCTGGATCGATTTACCGGTGGGACAGGTACGGATATGCATAAGGATTTGCAGGGTATGCATCCGATCGGAAGGACCGGCCAGCCGGAAGAAATCGCCGCTGCGGTTTATTGGCTCTGTTCGCCAACCGCCTCATTTGTAACCGGTCATGATCTGAAAGTTGATGGTGGGTTCACCGTCCAGTGAAGTGAGCCGATTTCTAGAGTGACAAGGAGCCGCGGGCTTTAGCCTGCGCGGAGCCAGCCAGGTGCAGGGTGGGGTATCACCCGCCTTTGATAATTAGCGGTGTTTGCGCTTCGATTTTCGACCAGGTGTCTTTAAGCGTCACGGTGCGATTGCAGACTAGTCGCTGTGCAGTGGAATCCCTATCCACACAGAAATATCCCTGTCGCTCAAATTGAAAACGTTCCCCCATCTTGGCATCAGCTAATGCTGGTTCTGCCAATGCATTGACCAGGGTCAGCGAGTTCGGGTTCATATTGTTGAGGAACGACCCGCCAACAGGAATCTCCATCGGGTTTTCCTTGTTGAAGAGGTGATCATAGAGGCGGACATCAATGGGGCGGGCGTGAGCAGCGCTGACCCAGTGAATCGTGCCTTTGACCTTGCGACCATCGGGCGGATTATTGCCGCCGCGCGTCGCGGGATCAAAGGTAGCGTGAATTTCCTTGATCTCGCCCGTCGCAGGATCTTTAACGACATCCGTGCACTTGACGAAATAAGCGTAGCGCAAGCGCACTTCCGCACCCGGGGCCAGGCGGAAATATTTCTTCGGCGGATTTTCCATGAAATCGTCGCGCTCGATGTAGATTTCGCGACTGAAGGGTACCCTTCGCGTGCCTGCAGAAGCATCTTCCGGATTATTGACGGCTTCCATCTCTTCCACCTGATCGGCTGGGTAGTTGGTGATTACCACCTTGAGCGGGTCCATCACCACCATGCGGCGTTGTGCGATCTGGTTGAGGTGATCGCGGATGGCGTTTTCCAGCCGCACCATTTCGATCACGCTGTTGAACTTGGCGACACCGATATCACGGCAGAAATTCTGGATGGCTTCGGGCGTGTAGCCGCGTCTGCGGAAACCGCTGATGGTCGGCATGCGCGGGTCGTCCCAGCCCTGCACATGGCCTTCCTTGACCAGTTGCAAAAGCAGCCGCTTGCTCATCACCGTGTAAGTCAGGTTCAACCGGGCGAATTCGATCTGCTGCGGATGGTGAATTTTCCTGCCCCATGGCCCGCTGCCGTCATCAGTGCGGCCTTCATTGACCGTGTTGATAAACCAGTCATAGAGCGGGCGGTGATTCTCGAATTCCAGCGTGCAGATGGAGTGAGTGATGCCCTCGATGCTATCTTCAAAACCGTGGGCCCAGTCGTACATCGGATAGATGCACCATTTGTCGCCGGTGTTATGGTGCGTTTCGTGCATGATGCGGTACATGATCGGGTCGCGCAGGTTGAAATTGGGGCTATTCATGTCGATCTTGGCCCGCAGCGTTTTGCTGCCGTCGGGAAATTCGCCCTTGCGCATCCGTTCAAAAAGGTCGAGATTCTCTTCGACGCTGCGATCGCGGTAGGGGCTGGCTGTGCCCGGCCGGGTGAGCGTGCCGCGCGTGCGGCTGACCTCTTCGCCGGAGAGGTCGCAGACGTAGGCTTTGCCTTTCCTGATCAACTCGACGGCCCAGTCGTACATTTGCTGAAAATAATTGCTGCTCCAGATAACGCCGGCTTGTGGATCGTCGTCGCGCAGGCCCTGCCACTTCGCCCCCAGCCAGCGCACATCCTCGATAATGCTGTTGACATATTCCTGCTCTTCTTTTTCGGGGTTGGTGTCGTCAAAGCGCAGGTTGAATTGGCCGCCATACTCGACCGCCAGGCCATGGTTCAGACAAATGCTTTTGGCGTGGCCGATGTGCAGATAACCGTTCGGCTCCGGCGGAAACCGCGTATGCACCTTCCGCCCGAACCGCCCGCTCCGGTTATGCTCGTCTATGATTTCCTGTATGAAATTCCGTGATGATTTCTCTTCGGCCATATTTCACCTTGTAGGGTGGGTCATTGCCCAACACAAATCTAGTTCTCCGGAGCAACGGTTATCGGAGCAATGATCAGATCATCGAATGCAGTGGCCGCGTCGGCTTTGGTCCACAGGCCGATACCGCCCGGCTGTGTGAAGGTCTCATCTTCAACCTCCAGCAGCTTTTTGTCATTCAAATAGCAGGTGATTTTTTTCCCCGCCTGCTCGATGACGATCTTCTGCCACTCGCCGGTGGGGATATCGACCTCGGCGCTGGCCAGCATCTTGCGCTTGGCATCTTTGACGTAGTAGACGCGGAAGTTGTGTTCGAGCGGGTTTGCGCGGCAGATGTAGTAATTGTCTTTATCGATCACCCGCCAGATCGGTCCGCCGCCCTGGTCCTCTTTGCCGGTGAGTGCTTTGAAGCTCACCTCGATCCGGCCATTTTCAAACTTTTGTTGTTCCGTCCAGCAAAGGTTGAAGGTACCGCTGGCGCCCTCTTTCGCGTCAGTGAGTGTGAGCACCTGCGGCTTGGAGGGTGCGGACTCATCGGCCTGTACCTGCCAGGTGGCCAGCGGACCCTCCTGATTGGTTCCTTCGATTTTCCAGCCGACGGACAGTTGGCCGGACGAGTCCTGATCAAAATTGTACCGCACCACTTCAGGTGTGGCCGACGTGGGGGGTGAACTGCTATGGGATAGTTCCGGCAGCAGGGTAAAACCAGTGATTAATATTACCAGCATCGAACGGTAGCGGATCATCAATCATCCTTTCAGGGAAACCTGGTAACCCGGATTCGGATAGCCATGAGCAGAATTGTCATCCTGCAGGTCAGATAAATCAAGAATTCACTTGCCAGTTGGTTCCGATGGAATAAAGTACAGGCGGAGGTGCAGCGTGGGACGATTAGTCGGATTGCTGGTTACCGTCGGCTTGATGGTTTATGTGTTCAGTTTCATGTATGGCCCGACCGGGTCAACCGGAGGGGGTGGAGGATCCGGAACCACCGCGAAGAGCGATACGCCCCGGCAGATCAGCTGGACGGAATTTCAGCAGGCTTGTGGTGTGGCTGTGCAGTCTAATAATGCGGCGGTCGCCCAGCAGCGCTTCAGTGCCGACTTTGCCAACCGGGTGGTCAACTGGAGCGGCACGATATTGGGGTATTCCGGCGGTGCAGATGGGCAGCGGATCGAACTTCGGCTGCGGATGAATCCACCCGAACCGGGGTTGACGGCGGATATTGTGCTGAGTCTGCCGACAGAGTTCAATGCCGCACTACTGAAGGCCGGGCAGTCCTTCTCATTCACCGCGCGGCTGGCGGGTCTGGGTAACTCGCAAAAACCTCATCAACTCAATTTCCTGGGACAATGATTACATAACATGAAAAAAGCCTTGCCCGGTATCACCGGACAAGGCTAATCGTATACTGCAATATATTTTCACTAGACCCTCATCCAGCGCAAATCGCAGTTACGAGTACATGATCCTATCATCTGATCAGCAGTTATCCGTAAAACAAGTCCGAACCGTCTTCCCGCCGCCGACACAGGCCCAGCCGCTGGCCGGTGTATCGCTGTTATAGGGTTTGCTGGTGGTCACAATGCTGGGTGTCTGGGGCGTGACTTCACCGCTGGCATCCACGATCGATGTTAATTCGGATGAAGGAACAATATAGGTCATCGCCAGCCATATCGCCTGTGAACAATATCCAGACCATTGGACACCACCAGCGGCTTGTTTCATTTCCGGGGTCTGCAGATTGCGAGCCAGGATTTGATTATTCAGACTGCGAAGTGTCTCACGATTGAATCGCAACCGATTTACTTTCTGACCCATGAACGTGCCTCCTGAAAGGGCGTGTCGGATGTGTTGATCAGTCCGTTATTTAGAAATGAGTTAATCAAATCTTTTGAAATGTTGAGAATGTGGGACCGGGTCGATTCCCGGTCCCTGCTCGGCCAGATTAATAGTCTTAGCCGTCAATCTGCTTAGAATCCAACAATACTTCCTGCACTACCTGCCACGGCCACGTTTGGTACAGCTGCTACATTAATGACCGCCGCGCAGGAACCAGCCTTCTTGGTGTGGCAGCCATGCAACGAGGCACAACTTTCGCAACCACTGCCCGCACAAGTACCGGTACCTGGGACGAGACCGCCGACTACCGCTTCCAGATTCCGTTCAGTCAGATTCCGCATGGTTTCCTTGTTCAGTGACAAACGTGAGGTATTGCTGCGACCCATGTGTATCTCCTTGGATAGAGGGTGTTATCTTCGATAATCAGATCACCATCTGATTATGCCATTTCAACAAGTACAATCTGTGTGGAACCATCTGGTAGAGGGTTCGTGTCGATTCATCATTGAGTCGAATTCGGAATACAGGTTATGAAATGCCATCAGCCCAGCTCGTCGCACTGCGGACAGGACGAGCGGGTCAACCATCCGAGGTCAGTCGGACTGCATTGAAGTGTTTTCTAACTGAGCAAAAGGTAAAATTCAGAACCGCAAGATGCAAGTAATTCGCGTTATAAATCGCTTCCGCCGGCCCGATAAATCAGGTATGAGAGGCAGGAGCCTGCTGTCTGGCTAACAGCCATTTCATGAATTTGCTTGTCAAGCAGTCATACAGCGCCTAAGATAATGGCCTGACAACAGTGGATTTACGTTCGTGGGCGCAGCGGTTCGGTCCGGATGAGTCACTGTCCGTTACATCGCCAAATTCAGATTTTGATGAAGATAGAGGTGTCTATGCGTATTGCGCTGATCAACCCGATTGCCCGCCGTACTCAGGGTTATCACACCATCGGTGGACGGATTCCACAGTTGGGTCTGCAGGTACTGGCTAAACTGGTGCCTCCCGGCCATACCGTTGATATTATCGACGAAATATTCGGTTTCGATGCTTCCGACCGGACCTTACGGCGGGGGCAATATGACCTGGTCGGTATAACGGCCTATACCAGTGGAGCGACGCGGGCATATGAGTTGGCGGCGCAATGTCGTGCGGAAGGTATTCGCACCATCATGGGCGGGCCGCACGCTTCCGCCATGCCCACCGAAGCGCTCGAACATTTCGACTCGGTCGCGCTTGGGGAGTGTGATGAGATTTGGCCGACGATTGTGGATGATGCCGCAGCGGGTCGAATGAAATCCCTTTATCAGGGGCAGTTGGCTCCCATCGAGCGGAACTATGGCGCCGCATTGCAGAATCTGCTGCCGGTCAATGGTCGGTATGATGTCGCCGCCATCCAAACCTCACGCGGCTGTCCGGTCGGCTGTGAATATTGCAGCGTGACCACCTTTAATGGGGCCCCGATCCGCCGGCGGAATATCGACGAGATCATCGAGGAATGGAACACCACACCCAAGCGGTTTATCTTCGTCGTGGATGACAATTTCTTCGGGGTGGGCGAAAAGCACGCCATCTGGGCTAAGGAACTGCTGCGGGAAATCATCCGGCGCGGCAAGAAGCGCTTGTGGTTCAGCCAGACCACCATCAACATGGGTGATGATGCGGAAGGGTTACGTCTAGCCTATCAGGCCGGGTGCCGAGGCATGCTGGTGGGGTTTGAGACGCTGAACCGCGAAAGCCTCAAAGATTATCATAAGGGAATCAATCGTAAAAATCTCGATCGCTATCGAGACTTGATCAAAGGCTTTCATCGCGCAGGGATCAGCGTTTTTGGCGGGTTTATCGTGGGTGCGGATCAGGATACTGCAGAAACGGTGGCAGAGACCGCCTGGCAGTCGGTCGATCTGGGCATAGACACGATTCAGATCACCAATCTGACCCCGCTGCCCGGAACCAAGATGTATGACCGGTTCATGGCGGAAGGTCGTATCTTTGCCACCAATTATCCCTCCGACTGGGAGCGTTATACTTTTGTGGAGACGGTTTATCATCCCAGTAAGATGACGGCTCACCAGCTGGACGAGATGATCTACGAGTTACGCCATACCGCTGCGTCCGTTCCCTGGGTTTGGAAGCGAACGTTGCGTACCTTTCTGCGGACTCGCAGTTTGACTACCGCTTTGTTTATTCATGGGATGAACCAGGGATTTAAGCGGATGGCCAAGATTCAGAAAGTTCGCGATGAAGTGCGGTTTGGCTTTACTCCGTCGATTAACGAGCGGGTGCAGAAAATCCGCGCGGCCTTTGCCATGTCCTCGACATCCAGCGCCTCAGTTTAAGCAGTATGGCCTGCCTGCCGGATGAATGGCGAAGTGATTCTGATAATCTCATATCAGATCAAACAGGATCAGGTCAGCTGATGCAGATGCTCCTCGAACCACGATCTCAGCTTCCCGGTCAATGGCTGCGCCGTCACCGGTTTTCAAATGCTTACCACCTGACGTGATTTCACCATCCACAACCTGTAGCCAGCCCGCTCGGTCCTTTAAGAAACGGTGCGTTATTTCCTGGTCTTTTTCCAGTCGAGATAACCAGACTGTGGCATTCTGGTGAATGGTCAGCGGTTCTGCGATTGTTGAATCTGCCGGACCTGCGACCTGTTGCCAGCGATTAAGTCGCTGAGGGATGGGAAATGGTTTCTGTGCATATGCAGGCTCCAGTCCACGCGCTTGCGGTAGAATCCAGAGTTGTAAAAAATGAACGGGTTCAGTTTCTGAACCATTATACTCCTCATGCATCATTCCATGCCCTGCGGTCATAACCTGTACATCTCCAGGCCGCAGGGTTTGACCATGACCGAGGCTATCCCGGTGCAATAATTTGCCGGCATAAACGATGGAGATAATTTCCATGTCTCGATGACCATGACGTCCAAACCCCTGACCAGCGATCACGCGGTCATCATTGATCACCCGCAAGGTACGGAAGCCCATCTGGTCTGGATCGTAATAATCACCGAATGAAAAGGTATGACGGCTGTCGAGCCAGCCCAAGCTGGAACGACCTCGTTCTTCGCTGCGTCGGATGGTAATCATGTACCCTTCTCTGACTGACTGCATTATAGTCAGCCAACCATCTGAAGAAGGCACGTGTCATAACACTGGCGTACTTCGGCTATCGCTGTCCGGCAGGTTAGTATCGGATGTTTGGTTAACAATCCGGATCAGCCGGCTGACAGCCTTCGATGCACACATCACCACCAATGCAATCCGTACAATCCGCGTCCGGCTCGGGGCAGTAGGGGCCATCGCACCAGCTATCCCCGACACAGCAATATAGCCCGCCGCTCAATTGGCAGATCACGGCATTGGTGCAGTCGGGATCGGGCGTGTCGCATCCGAGCGTGCAGGTACCATCGGCCGGACAATCGGTGCAGTCCGCATCCGGCTGCGGGCAGAGAGAGTCACAGTAGTAGTCGCCCTCACAGCAGACGAGGTATTCAGTGCACAATTGCTCGTTGGTACAGTCGGGATCGGGTTCTGAACAGCCGAAAACAATACATTGGCTGTCGGCGACGCAGTGGGTACAGTCGCTGTCCGTTTCCGGGCAGGTTATCTGACAGAGCAGATCGCCCTGTTGTGCGGGACAACACTGCTGAATGTCGGCACACATATCGGCATTGGTTTCATAGGAAGTGCGCTCACCGCAATCCGCACAATCAGTACCATAGAAACAAGCGGCAAAAGTTGAACCTGGCCCACCATCATCACATTCCCCATCACCACTGTAGGGGCAGGTTTCCAGACAAAGTTCACCGGAAGGCGGACCCCCTCCACCGCTGCCTCCTCCGCCTCCACCCCCTCCACCGAGGTCGCCCTCACAGACATTGGCCGCCTCATTGCAGGTCTGGGGAGCAGAGCAGGGCGGATTTACTGCATCAATGCAGTCGCCATCGGCGCAGGTTTCCGCACCGTTACAGTACAGGCCATCATCACAATTCTTGTCTTCAAATTCGCAGATGGAATCATTGCAGACATCATCCGTACAGGGATCATCATCGTTGCAGTCGTCATCCTGCAGGCAGCAGCCTTCAATTGCGCTGATTACACAATTATTGCTGATACACTGCTCCTGGGTACAGGGATCATCGTCACCACAATCCGCCGCGACGACGCAGGGTGCACACGTATCAGACGCTTCCAGACAGGCAGTCTGGCAGGGGGCCGATCCAGCCAGGCACTCGCCGGTTTGCGTATTGCAGGTTTCCACTCCGTTGCAGAATGCGCCATCATCACAATCTGCCGATGACTGGCACTGCAGACAGCGGTTCGCTGCTTCATCACAAATTTCGTCTTCGGTACAGGCGGCCGTTGCCACCTGACAGACGCCGGCTGCGCAGGTTTCCACTCCGTTACAGAACTGGCTGTCGTCACACTGGGCATTGGTGGTACATTCAGGCAGACCCGCCAGATTATCATTTAGGTTGAAATTGCCGTTGCCTCCCCCAGCTGGTGGAGTAATGGAATTGTCATTGGCGGAGTTGTCGTTGGCAGGAGTACTGCAACCAGCCATGAATAGAAATAGTACCAGCAAAGAAAATTGGCGCTTCATGAGTTCCCCCGTGTTCACCAGAAAGAAACCAGACTACTCACTGAAATGATTGAGGGTGAGTAACTGGCCGTGTCCTTCCCAATTATACACTACCACAAAGCGATTTTTCGACTCGGAAAATTAGTGGACCTTCCGCAGACAGCTCACCATGGTCATGATTATTGGACCTGTACATAGAGACTTGTAGCATCTGAAGTTAGCCAGCCTATAATACCCGTGGAGCCGGGCTTGGCCCTTAAGGAGGCGAAGCCCGAGAGGAGAAAGAAGCCATGGGGAGAAGTTACGCCCACCGGGTGCGGGTCTGTCAATTTCTAATGATGGTTGTGGTTATGGCTGCTGGTCAATCGACCAGGGCCTGGGCGGATGAACCGGCAGCCGCGCTGGGGTCCATCGCCGACCAGCAGACGACCGTTTCAGTAACAAGCCTTACCGAGCCTGATCAATCTACAACCTCTGATCTGTTGGCTGATCTGGAGAAGGTGCAACAGGCTTTCGTGCAGCTGGCTGAAAAAACCAGTCCATCAGTAGTCGCCATTGAGACGCGTTACGACGCCGGCGGCAAAATTCCCACGGTGGGCAGCGGGGTCATTCTCACGGCGGAAGGTTTGATCCTGACCAACGATCACGTGGTGCGTGATGGTGTGAAGATACTGGTGACCGTGGCGGGTGGTCATCGTCACACCGGCCGACTGGTCGGTCGTGATGCCCGCAGCGATCTGGCGGTAATCGACATCGATGCGGAAAAATTGCAACCGGCCAGGCTGGGTGATTTAGCGGAGGTGCGGGTCGGACAGTGGGCCTTGGCCATGGGTAACCCCTTCGGACTCGCGCGCGATGGACAGATGGGGTTGTCCTATGGCATCGTCAGCGGCCTGGGGAAATCTCTCAAAGCCCTGGAAGAAGAAGGCAAAAAATATTACGGCAATCTGATTCAGACCACCGCGGATATCAATCCGGGCAACAGCGGCGGACCGCTCTTCAATATCCGCGGCGAAGTGATCGGTATCAACACGGCGATCGAAACGACCTCCGGGATCAGTGAGGGTCTGGGCTTTGCGATTCCCATTGATAATCGCACGCGTACTATTGTCGATTATCTGCGTCGTGGCGAAAGTGTGCCCTATGGTTTTCTGGGCGTCAATGTGCGGGACGCCGAACCGGAACTGCTCAAGCAGATCAGCAGCGCTAATCCCTGGGGCGTGGTCGTCACCCGGGTCTATCCCGCCACTCCTGCCGAAACGGCCCGTCTGCAGGAACGCGATCTGATCGTGCAGGTTGAATCGCAGTATGTCCAATCGCCGGAGCAACTGGTCCGGCTGGTCAGCGCCACTCCAGCGGGCCAAACCATCTCCCTGCTGGTCTACCGCGAAAACAAACCCCTGCAGGTGCAGGTTACCCTCGCGGATCTGGCATCGCTGGCTGCTCGCGATTCCCAATAATGCAGCTCCAGAATAGTAAAACAGCCTTGTAACTGTTCCGACACCGGAACGGGAACTTTGTTGACATTACTTTGTCTCACCTATTACCATGTGTTTTCGCGCCTCTCAAAAATCACCCTGACCCATGGACTACGGCTATTATTCAGACCAGGAGGAGCAGTGTATGACTGTTCAATGGAGAAAGAACCAGTCTTGGCAGACCGGTAAATATTCCAATTGGAATCAGTGGTGTTCAGTTCTGGCGAGTCTGCTGGTGGCGATAGTGTTGAGTGGCTGTTCCGCGACGACTACGCCGAACGGAAGTGATGAAAATGCGAATGATAATTCGGCCAGTCAGACTATTCCCAATGATAACAGCGTGCCGCTGAACAACTTCAACAGTTCGGATCAACCCGGTGATGTTCCGAATGATCAGGGCGGCGGATCGATTGAGACGGATGAGGTGGCTGCCGGTCCGGATCAGCAGGTCTTGTCTGGTCAGGTGGCGGCATTGAGTGTCAATCAGCCGTTATCCAACCTGGGTGAACAATTCAGCTTTATCTGGGATCAGATCGGCGGCCCGGCAGTGGAACTGGATGATCCCACTTCGCCGACTCCTCGTTTCCTGACACCGCAACAGAATGAAGATGTGGAGCTGGTGTTCGATCTGCGGGTCAGCGGTCCGGATGGAGCGACCAGCCAATCGCAGGTGCGCGTGCTGGTCGAGGGCAATCGTGCGCCGGTCTCCCAGGCGGGCTTTGATCGCGAGGTGCTCTCCGGCGACCAGGTGGTTCTGCAAGGCTGTGCCTCTTTCGATCCCAATCGCCTGGATGAATTGACTTACTCCTGGCGGCAACTGGACGGTCCGGTCGTGGTGCTGCAGGGGCTGCCTTCGGAGCAGTTGAGCTTCCGCGCTCCGACGGTTGAAACCCCGCAGAGCATGCAGTTTGAACTCACGGCGGCCGACTTATCCGGAGCCAAAGCAGTGGATACCGTGCTGGTCACCGTGCGGCCGCCGGCTGATGAAGCTCCCATTGTCATTACTTCTTCCTGGCAGAATACCACTGCCGGCGATGTGAATATCGATATCGACTGGTATCTGCCGGACGGCACGGAAATGCCGATTGAGCGCAATTACTGGGGGCCGAGTGGCGTGGAAGCGGTCAATCTGCCGGCTGCTCAAGCTGCCGATGGATTGCATCGCTTGAATTTTTATCTGGATGGCGATGGGCGTAGCGCAGAAATCACCTATGATGTGAATTTTCTCGGTTATGAATTTTCTGTCGATCAGCTATTACAGGGGCGCTACTTCCGCACCATCGTGCTGGATGTTCAGGATGGCGTTGCCCGGGTGGTTTATAACGGCTGGCTGGAGGGTAATGAAACCGGTGCGGGTCAGCCGACCATGCTGCACGGTGCGGAATATCAGGTCGGCTGGCGACACGCTACCAACGGCGAAGTCAATGTGGAGCTGGACCTCTACCTGCCCAACGGTGATGCCATGCCCGTCTGGCGGACTTACTGGGCGGAGCAGGGTTTTGAATCGATCATTATTCCGGAAGAAGTGGTCCTCGAAGATGGCAATTATCAGCTCGATCTGTTCCTCGATGGGGCGGCGCGGCTGGCAGACCTGAATCTGGCGGTACAATTTCCCTGTTATATTTTTGAACAGCAGGAGACGTTGCAGGGAAAATACGGCGGCCGGATCGGCCTGGATGTGACTGATGGTGAAACCCGGGTCGTCTACAACAGCCTACTGGATCCGGTGGAGCCGGGATCGGGCGGAGCCAGTAATCAACATCCGCTGGAAGTGGTGGCTGGCTGGCGCAATTCCAACGGGGGTCAAGCCAATATCGACATCGATGTAGAACTGCCCAACGGCAGCAGTCAGACCAACCTGCCGGTGTGGCGAAACTACTGGAACGAATATGGCTATGAGCGCGCGTTTCTGCCGCAGGAAGTGGAACTGGAGGATGGTCTGTACGAATTCTCCTTCACCCTCGCCGGCCAGGGCGTCAGCTCGGAAGTCACCTATCAACTGCGTTTCCTGGATTATTTCTTCAATGTGCATGAAACCCTGCTGGGTGAAAAAACCTATCTCATCACGCTGAGTCTGCAGGATGGTGTGGTGACCGAACTGGCCAATACTTGGCGATGATTCGCCGGAGGTTGATTCTGCTGCCGATCGAGCTGCCGGTTCGATCGGCTTTTTTATTTTTACGGTCGGGCGACTAGAATGTCCGGTCGAAATGGTCTGTCATCAATACCGTAACGAATGGACACCTGCATCATGTTGACATCACGACAGATTCGGCAGCAATTCATTGATTTTTTCCGCGAGCAAGGCCACACCATTGTGCCCTCCAGCCCGGTGGTACCTTTCGATGACCCGACGTTGCTGTTTACCAACGCGGGCATGAACCAGTTCAAGCCGATCTTTCTCGGCCAGCAGATGCCCGATGTGGATCACTGGCCGGGCGTGGTTCCGGGGTTACCCACCCGCGCCGCCAACACGCAGAAGTGCATCCGCGCCGGCGGCAAACACAACGATCTCGACGACGTCGGCCACGATACCTATCACCACACCTTTTTTGAGATGCTGGGTAACTGGTCATTCGGCGATTATTTCAAGCTGGAGTCGATCACCTGGGGCTGGGAATTGCTGGTCCAGCGCTGGAGACTGGACCCGAAGCGTTTGCATGCGACTTATTTTCAAGGCGATCCCGCCGAAGGCCTCGAACCCGATCATGAAGCCCGCGACATCTGGCGTAAATTTCTGCCCGATGATCAGATTCACCCGGGCAACAAGAAGGATAATTTCTGGGAAATGGGCGACACCGGCCCCTGCGGGCCTTGCAGCGAAATCCACTATGATCGCACGCCGGATCTGTCAGGGAACAAACTGGTCAACGCCGGCGATCCTCGCGTCATCGAAATCTGGAACCACGTTTTTATTCAGTATAATCGTGACAGCGCCGGGCAGTTGTCGCTGCTGCCCGCCCGACATGTCGATACCGGTATGGGCTTTGAGCGCCTCTGTGCCATCCTGCAGGGCCAGGACAGCAACTACGATACCGATGTTTTTACCCCGATCTTCGCTGCCATTCAGAAGGTGACCGGTGCCCCTGGTTATACGGGTAAGCTCAAGTCGGATCATCCGGATTCACACGATCCGCAGATCATGATTGATACAGCTTTTCGCGTGATCGCCGATCATATTCGTACCCTCACCTTTGCACTGACCGATCGCGCCATGCTGAGCAACGAAGGTCGCGGTTATGTCTTGCGTCGTATCCTCCGCCGCGCCGTGCGCTATGGTCGGCAGTATCTCAATGTTCACGAACCCTTTTTGTATAAACTGGTGCCCACCCTGGTCGAAACGATGCAGGACGTTTTCCCGGAACTCGCAACCATGTCCGAGCGCGTCGCTGAGATGATCCGCGACGAAGAAGAATCCTTTGGCCGCACCTACGAACGCGGCGTTGTTTTATTTGATGCAGCAGTCGAACAGATTCTCAATGAGCCGCGGGCTTCAGCCCGCGCGGACTCGTCATATCAACAAACCTCCGATATACCAGTCTTTTCCGGTGAACTCGCCTTCAAACTTCACGATACCTACGGTTTTCCCATCGACCTCACCGAAATCATGGCCCAAGAACAGGGTCTAGTCATTGATTTACAACGATATTGGCACTTGATGGACGAGGCGAAAGACAAGGCTAGAGCGGGGAAGATTTCGACCGAGGCGCGCCCGCAACTAGATAGGCTGCTCAACCTGGGACCATGTGACGATCATTATAAGTATGACTCCGAATGTAGAATAGAAGCTCAATTGCTGGCGATAAGTCCTCTTCCTTCCGGTGAGGAGACTGAATTTTATCTGAACCGAACCTGCTTTTACGCTGAACAGGGTGGGCAGATTGGTGATCAGGGGAGAATCATCGGAAATGATTGGAAAGTGGAAGTAATAAGAACTGAGTTATATGGTCAGGCTATTGCTCACGTCGGAAGACTGATCCAAGGTAATCCAAAGCCCGGTGATGATGTCAGAGTTGAAGTGAATAAGCGACTTCGTATCGCCATTATGCGGCATCATACCGTGACGCATGTGATGAACTGGGCGTTGCGGGAGGTGCTGGGGGATCATGTGGATCAGAAGGGTTCGCTGGTTGATGCGGAGAAAACACGCTTTGATTTTTCACACCCCAAGCCGCTGACCGTCGAAGAGCTGCAGAAGATTGAAACCCAATCCAACGGGCAGATTGAAAAAAATTACGAAGTCTATACCGCCATTATTCCGCAGAAAGAAGCCCGCACCATCAACACTCTCCGAGCGGTGTTCGGAGAAAAATATCCCGAACATGTCCGGGTGGTCTCCATTGGAGCACCGATCGAAAAAATGATCAGCGACCCCAGGGATCAGAAATGGATGCATTATTCGGTAGAGTTCTGCGGCGGAACTCACGTCAGGCGTACTACTGAAATCGGTCAGTTCCGTATTCTGGAAGAATCCGCGGTCGCCAAGGGTGTGCGGCGAATCATCGGCGTGGCCGGTGAAGTGGCCAGGCAGGCGGATGAAGTCGCCCGACGGCAGCAGCAGGAATATCACGAAATGGCCAAATTGCCGGATGATCAACTGGCTGATCGCCTGCCGGATTTTCAACAGCGCGTCAATAACGAAAGCTATCCGCTGCTGATCAAACATGAACTGCGCGATAAACTGGAAACTCTGCAGGAGCGAATCAAACAGTTCACCAAACAGCAAGCCCGTCAGGAAGGTCAAGGTGTCCGCCAGGTGGTAGAGCAGCTGTTGCGCGATGCACAAGGAGCCGCGGGCTTCAGCCCGCAAGGTGCCGTAAAACCGACGACCACGCTGACCATCGTCGGCGAAATTCCCAGCGCTCCACCGGAGCAGATCCGCGAAGCGATCGATTATCTGCGCGACAAGGCGTCATCGGCGGCGATATTTCTCGCCAGTCCGACAGGTGAGAAGGTGCTGCTCTTTGCTTCGATGACCGATGATCTGGTGGCGAAGAAGCTCGGTGCCGGTGATCTGATCAAAGCCGTAGCGCCGATCGTCGGCGGTGGGGGCGGTGGCAAGCCGCAACTGGCCCAGGCTGGCGGAAAGCATTCCGAAAAACTGCACGAAGCTCTGGCGGCAGCGCGGAAATGGATTGAAGAAAAATTACGAATAGCGAATGGCGAGTAACACAATTTCGGAATTGATCTTCATGAAAAAAATAATTCCTGCGATGGTGTTGGTGGCGCTCGGCATCATTGCTTATCTGGTCTGGACGCAGCAGCGCTATCAGCCGCTGGTGGTGTCGGGTTTTATCGAGGCGGAGGAAGTTCGCGTCGGGTCGCGCATCGGCGGCAGGGTGGCAGAAGTATTTGTCGATGAAGGCCAGCAGGTTTCAGCCGGGACCCGGCTCTTTCAACTCGATCCGTTTGATCTGCAGGAACGGTCGGCTCGGGCCAAAGCCGAGCTGGCGGCCCGGCAGGCGCAGTGGCAACGGATGCAGGCGGGTTATCGCAAGGAAGAGATCGAGCAGGCTCGTGCCCAGCGGGATCGAGCCGTGGCGCTACTGGCCAAACTGGAAGCGGGACCGCGACCGGCGGAGACCGAGATCGCCCGCCAGCAGTTGAAACAGGCCCAGGCCGACCTCGAATTTGCCCGCTCGGAATATACCCGGATCAGCGACCTGGCCAAGGAGGGTCGCTCCGCGCAACAGGAAATCGATAACGCGACCCGCATGCTGAAGAGCAGCGAAGCTGCCGCCGCCAGCGCCGAACAGCAACTGGCCCTGCTGGTGGAGGGCAGCCGTAAGGAAGATATCGCTGAAGCCCGGGCCGCACTGGCCAGCGCCGAGCAATCACTGCAATTGCTGCTCGCCGGTAATCGTGCAGAAGATATCGCCCAGGCGCAGGCCCAGGTGCAGGCTGGTGAGGCGGAGGCGGCCATCATCGAGCGACAGATCACCGAACTGCAGGTGACCTCGCCTTGCGACTGTACGGTGGAGGCTTTCGATCTGGAAGCGGGCGACCTGGTGGCGGTTAACGCGCCGGCGGTCGCACTGCTCGACCTGTCGCGCCTGTGGGTGCGGGCCTATGTACCGGAAAATCGCCTTGGCCAGATACATCTCGGACAGCAGGTCACTCTGCAGGTGGATAGCTTCCCCGGTGAGCAGTTCACCGGCGAGATAGTTTTCATCGCCCGCGAGGCGGAGTTCACGCCGCGAAATATTCAGACTCCCGAAGAACGCAGCAAGCAGGTTTTTCGGATCAAGGTGAATCTGACCGGTGTACACGACAAAATACGGGTCGGGATGGCGGCGGATGTTTTTTTGGAATCAGACCATTGAACGCCTCGCCGGTAATTTCAACCAGCCAGTTAACGCGCCGTTTCGGAACTTTTGTGGCGGTGCGTGATGTGAATCTCCGCGTGGAACGGGGGACTATTTTCGGGCTGTTGGGGCCAAACGGTTCCGGCAAAAGCACGATCATCCGCATGCTCTGCGGTCTGCTGCCGGTTTCCCATGGCCAGGCGACTGTGCTGGGTGAAGACGTGCGGCTGCGACCCGAGGCGATCAAACGTCGCATCGGATACATGTCGCAGAAATTCAGCCTCTACAGCGATCTTTCCTCGCGGGAAAATCTGGAATTCTACGGACGGGTCTATGGATTGCCGCCGCAACGCTATCGCGAACGGGAAGAGGCGGTGGTGGCGTGGACGGGGATCGCGCCCTATATCGATCGTCCGGCGGGTAATCTATCGGGCGGATGGAAACAGCGGTTAGCCCTTGCCTGTGCGCTGATCCACGAACCGGAGCTGGTTTTTCTCGATGAACCGACCGCCGGTATCGATCCGGTGGCTCGACGGGAATTGTGGGATCTGCTTTTCGACCTCTCCCATCGTGGCATCACTTTGTTTGTCACTACGCACTATATGGATGAGGCGGAGCGCTGTTCGCACGTGGGCTATATTTATCTGTCGCGCATGGTGGCGTTGGGCCGGCCTCAGGAATTGAAAAACATGCCGTCGGTTACACCCCCTGGAACCCGTCGCTGGGAAATGCGGGCCGCCGAACCGCTGGACCTGCTGGCGCGCGCCCGTCGCCAGCCGGCCGTACTTGATGCCACGCTTTTTGGCGATACGATCCATTTGCTCGCGGAGGAACAATGGACCGCGGAGCGCCTGCAACGCGAACTGGGGAGCGGTGATCCCACGGTTTTGGTTCGGCCGATCGCACCGACGCTGGAGGATGTCTTCGTTACTCTGACTCGGGAACAGGTGCAACAGGGTGTGGCGTGATGAAAATGGTGGATTGACCGTTGCTCGATGAAAAACCATAAGCGGAATCAATAGCATGCGCGGTTTCTGGGCCATCTTTTTCAAGGAATTCGCTCATATCCGCCGTTCGCGGAGCACCCTCTTTTTTGCCCTGGCAGTGCCGTCACTGCAATTGATGATCTTCGGTTACGCCATCGAAGTGACCATTCGTCATATCCCGATGGTGGTTTATGATCTGGACGGTCGCCAGGAAAGCCGTCGGCTGATCGAAGCTCTGGAAAGCGCCGAGACCTTCAAGGTGCGCGAACAGGTACAGGACCAGGAAAGCTTTCGTCGTGCCCTGACCAGCGGTCGTGCTAAAGTAGGGTTGCTGATACCTGCCGATTATTCGGAGAAATTGCTTTACGGTCAGCAAGCCGCCATCCAGGTTCTGGTCGATGGGAGTGATTCACAAGTGGCCACCACGGCCCAGAACACCGTGGTGTTGTTAACCAGTGCGCTATCCATGCAGAAAGCGCGGGCCTTCGGCGAAGCGCTGCAGGTGGCTCCGGCACGTGATCCCACCGGCCGGCTGGCGACGATTATTGATCCGCGGGTCCGCCTGCTCTATAACCCCAACCTGGAGAGTTCGCATTTCTTTGTGCCCGGACTGGTGGCGATCATTCTGCAACTGGTGCTTCTTTTCCTGACCAGCTTTTCCATCGTGCGCGAACGAGAACTGGGCACGTTGGAGCAGATATTTGTCACGCCGGTCGGACGGGGTGGGTTGATTCTGGGCAAGCTGGTTCCTTACAGCATCCTGGCCCTGGGTGAACTACTGCTGGTGCTGCTGATCATGGTGCTGGTGTTCGGCGTGTCCATCAACGGCAGCATCATGTTGCTGATCGGCCTGTGCAGTTTATTCATCGTGACGGTTCTGGGGTTGGGATTACTGGTCTCGACCCTGGCCACCACTCAGGTGGAGGGTTTGCAGTTTGCCTTCCTGATAATGATGCCTTCGATTCTGCTCAGTGGCTTTATGTTTCCGCGTTCGGAAATGCCGCTGCCGATCTATCTGGCGACGTTTTGCCTGCCGGCAACCTATTTCATCGAAATCCTGCGGGGGGTCATCCTGCGCGGGGCAGATCTGTGGGATTTATGGCCACAGGTGCTGGGGCTGACGGCTTGTGCAGCTGCCATTCTGAGTTTCAGCATATTCCGATTTCGCAAACAGTTAGATTAATCATGTTGCCGCCCCGCAGCCCGATCAGGGCAGGATTATCTTGACGATTTTTTCGAACTACAGTAGTCTATAAGGTTTATGCCTTCCCCTGCATGAAGTGCCCGGACTGAGCGGCTTGGTTGGGCACGGGGTTTAGTTACGTTATCCTGTTGATCTTCTACGACTTAGAATAATCGAGGCGAGGCCTGTATGTTACCAGTTAAGAAAATGTCCCGGACCCGTAAACTGACCCGTCGCTCACATCACGCCCTGACAGCCTCGAACACGGTGAGCTGTCCGATGTGCGGCCAATCCAAGCGTCCGCATGCGGCCTGTGAAAACTGCGGTTTTGTGAATGCCAAAGTGCAACTGAAGCGCAAGACCAAGGAAGAATAGAGTTACCAGGAGGATCCGACGGCGACAACGACCGGATACTCCGGACGCCGTCCCGCCGAACAGGAGTTGATCGGCCATGCGAATTGCCTTGGACGCGATGGGTGGTGATTACGCTCCCGACGTGGTGGTCGAGGGTAGCCTAGCTGCACTCGAGCAATTTGCTGATCTCCACGTCGTGCTGGTGGGGGATGAGGAACGGATCTCGGCTTTACTGCAGAAGCAGAAATATGATGCCTCCCGGCTGGAAGTGGTACACACAACGCAGGTCATCGGTATGGATGAACCGCCGGTCGATGCCCTCCGGCAGAAAAAAGACTCCTCAATTATGCGTTGTGCCCAGATGGGGGCGGCCCGCGAAGTGGATGCGGTGATCAGCGCCGGCAATACCGGGGCGTGGGCGGCGGCTTGCCAGTTGCGTTTGCGCAACATGTCCGGCGTAGCCCGGGCGGGTATTGCCGTGACGATCCCGGCGTTTAACGGCCCCTTTGTGCTGATCGACGTCGGCGCCAATATTCAGCCCAAGGGCCACCACCTGTATCAATATGCCATCATGGGTTCGCTTTACGCGCAGAAAGTCCAGAAGATGCCGCGACAACGCGTGGGGCTGCTCTCCATCGGTGAGGAAAACGTCAAGGGCACCGACACCATTAAGCAAGCCAATGAACTGATCCGCAACGACCCCCATCTGGAATTTATCGGTAATATTGAAGGGCGTGATCTGTTTGAAGGGGTCTGCGATGTGGCGGTGAGCGATGGTTTCGTGGGTAATATTATTCTGAAGTTATTTGAAGGGTTGTCGCGCGGTATATTCGGCACGGTGGCCAAGGAGATCGCCCAGGCTGATCCTGCCATCAAGCCGGCCTTTGATCGTGTGGTTGCGGGGGTCTGGAAACGGCACGATTATACGGAGTATGGCGGAGCACCGCTGCTGGGACTCAATGGTGTGGCTCTGGTCTGTCACGGCAGCAGTGATGCCCGGGCCATTCGCAATGCCCTCCGAACCGCTCGCGAGCAGGTTCTGGACAATCTAAACGCCGTCATGGCTGATCGGTTGGCCGCCACGGCAGAGACCTCCCCGGCATGAACCCTCAATTCAATATAATCATCAGCGGCACCGGCAGCGGCGTCGGCAGTTGTGTCGTGACCAACCAGGACATGGAAAAGCGGGTGGAGACCAGCGACGAGTGGATCT
The DNA here is from genome assembly GCA_022072405.1 of Phycisphaerae bacterium. Taxonomy (GTDB): domain Bacteria; phylum Planctomycetota; class Phycisphaerae; order UBA1845; family CAIVHJ01; genus JAJVHX01. The sequence continues at coordinate 189,007 of JAJVHX010000011.1, forward strand.
ACACGCGCACCGGGATTCGTGAGCGGCGATTTACGGCTCCGGGTGAGACGACCTTGACCATGGGGGTGACGGCGGCACGACAAGCCCTCGCCAATGCCCAGCTTCAGCCGACTGATCTGGACATGATCGTCTTTGGCACGATCACGCCTCATTATCCATTACCGGCGACCGCGTGCCTGCTGCAGGCGGAACTGGGCTGTCGGGAGATACCGGCTTTTGACATAGCAGCAGCCTGTTCGGGGTTTGTGTATGGTTTGATCATTGCGGCCCAGTTCATGCATAACGGGCAGTATCGCCATATCCTGGTGGTGGGTACGGAGAATCTGTCCAGCGTCATCGACTGGCAGGATCGTTCCAGTGCGATTCTGTTCGGAGATGGTTCCGGGGCGGTTATTATCTCTGCGGCGCCCCATCCGGAGCAAGGCATACTCTACAGTCATATGGGGGCCGATGGTCGCGGAGCCAAGTTGATCTGGATCCCCGGTGGTGGTTCCGGCGAGCCGGTGTCGAACAAAGTGGTCAACGAACGGTTGCATGTGCTTCGCATGCAAGGCCGCGAGGTTTATAAATTCGCTGTGACCCGAATGGTTGCGGTAATTGAAGATGCCCTGAAAAAGACCGCCTTATCGGTGAACGATATCAGTCTCTTCCTGCTGCATCAATCGAATCAACGGATCATCGAATCCGGTATGGAAAAGCTGAGCATTCCGCGAGAAAAAGTAGTGATTAATATTGATCGGTATGGCAATACTTCGGCGGCGTCAATCGGGTTGTGTCTGGATGAAGCCCGGCGGACGGGTCGCATCAAATCAGGTGATATCATTCTTTTGGCGGCCTTTGGTGCGGGGTTGACCTGGGCCAGTGCGGTCATTCGTGTGTGAGCCAGTAGTCATCAGGGTTGTGCGGTATGGGCGACAGCCGCTGGTTTTCTAATGAATGAATTTGGGATTGCCGGTATGGATGGTCAGAAAACAGCTTATATTTTCCCGGGCCAGGGTGCCCAGATCGTGGGTATGGGCAAGGATGTGGCGGAAGCCAGTGACCATGCCGCCCGGGTATATCACGTCGCCAATGAAATTCTCGGTTTTGATCTGGCCCGGTTGTGTTTTGAAGGCCCGGCAGAACGGCTCGAATCGACCGATATCCAGCAACCAGCCATTCTGGTGACCAGCCTGGCGATCTGGGCGGCAATGAATGAGGGCGGGAGGCGTTCCATTCCAGTCGCCGCCACGGCGGGTTTGAGTCTGGGTGAATATGTTGCCTTGCAGGTGGCGGGAGCGCTCACCCTCGAAGACGCGATCCGGCTGATTCATCAGCGCGGGAAATTCATGCAGGAGGCGGCCGTCGCGCAGCCCAGTGGCATGGTTTCGATCATGGGGCTGGATGGTGCCGCGGTGGAACGATTATGCACCCAGGTGGCCGAAGGGCAGGTTCTGCAGGCGGCGAATTTCAACTGCCCCGGACAGATCGTGATTTCCGGTCACAAAGAAGCTTGCGCCCGGGCGGTGGCTCTGATCGAGCAGGGCAGTGGTAAGGCGGTTCCACTCAAAGTGGCGGGGGCATTCCACTCCGCGTTGATGAAACCCGCCGCCGAGAAATTGCAGGTGGAGCTGGCCAGGACGCCATTTCAGCCGCCGCGCTGGCCGGTGCTTTCCAATGTTCATGGCCAACTGCACACCTCGCCCGACGAGACGCGCGAACTGCTTTATCGTCAGGTATTCTCGCCGGTTCGCTGGCAGCCATGCGTGGAGCGCTTAATTGCCGATGGGGTGTCACAGTTTGTCGAAGTAGGGCCGGGACGGTCGCTGGCCGGCATGATCCGTAAGATTGACCGGCAGAAAAATGTGACCAACATCAATAGTCTGGATACACTGCGGAGCTATCAAACCGTTACGGCGGGAGGTGCCCCATGATGCAACTCAAAGAACAGGTCGCGATTGTTACCGGAGCGAGTCGCGGTATCGGCCGGGCGATTGCGCTGGCGCTGGCGGGTGAAGGGGCGACGGTGGTGGCCTGTGCTCGCGATGTTGCCAAATTGAACGAACTGGCGGAAGAAGCGCGTCGCGTTGAATTGCCTGGTAAAATCATCGCCACCCCTCTGGATGTGACTCAGCGGACCGCCATAGATGGAGTTGTCGAGCAGGCGGCGGAAAACCACCAGCGGATCGATATTCTCATCAACAATGCCGGAATCACTCGCGATGGGCTGATGATGAGCATGAAGGATGAGGAATTTGAGCAGGTCATCACCGCGAATCTAACCAGCTCGTTCTGGCTGACGCGGGCCGTGTCACGGCACATGGTGCGGGCCCGGTATGGCCGAATCATCAATATCGCCAGTGTAGCGGGAGTGATGGGTAATCCCGGGCAGGCCAACTACTCCGCCAGTAAAGCAGGCATGATCGGCCTGACCAAGTCAGTCGCCAAGGAGCTGGGCAAACGCAAGATCACCTGTAATGCGGTGGCTCCGGGGTTTATTTCGACCGATATGACCGAAATTCTATCGGCCGAACTGAAGGAAAATGCCAAAAAGATCATCCCTCTGGCCCGGTTCGGTGAAGCGGAGGAAGTGGCTCAGGTAGTGCTCTTTCTGGCTGGGCCAGGTTCAAGCTATATCACCGGGCAGGTCATCCTGGTGGATGGCGGAATGCATATGTAGATTGGGGCACTCGCCCCTTCGAGCCACAGATGTCGTGGTGAGGCGGCAGCTCAACTGCTGTTGTCAATTTGTGTATGGCTCAGTATATTAACAGGGCCTTGGAACAGGAAAATAATTAATTGCCGGATAACAGGTTCAGGAGGATGCGTTGTGCCGACCCAAGACGAAGTTTTTCAGAAAGTAGCGGGCATTGTCGCCGAGCAAATGGGTGTGGATAAAGCGGAAATCAAACCGACCACCTCGTTCGTCAACGATCTGAACGCCGATTCGCTCGACACCGTCGAGCTGGTGATGGAGTTCGAAGATGAATTCAATATGAGCATTCCCGACGAGGAAGCGGAGAAGATCCAGACTGTCGGCGATGCGGTGAATTTCATCATGGGCGTGGTAGCCAGCAAGTCCTAAACGGATGGGTGCAGGGTGAACGAACGGCGGGTAGTCATCACCGGTATGGGCGTCATTACTTCTCTGGGAAGTAACCTGGAGACGTTCTGGGAGCGCCTGCTGCGCGGGGAGAGCGGTATTGATCATATTCGCCAGTTCGATGCCAGCCAGTTCGATGTGCGCTTTGCCGGTGAGTGTGTCGATTTTTCACCCGATCCCTATATCGATCGACGGGAAGCAAAACGGCTGGATCGTTTCGCCCAAATGGCCGTGGCGGCGGCCAAGGAAGCCTGGAAAGACAGCAACCTGGACATGGCTCGCGTAGATGCCACCCGGGTCGGCGTGATAATGGGCTCGGGTATCGGCGGATTGCTGGAGATTGAAGAACAATACAAGCGACTGATGGAAAAGGGGCCTAGCAAGGTCTCCGCTTTTACCATTCCCAAATTGATGGGCAATGCGGCCAGCGCCAACGTTTCCATTTTCCAGGGGGCCAAGGGGCCAAGTACGTCGGTGGTGACGGCCTGTGCTTCAGCAGCACACGCGCTGGGTGATGCACTGTGGGCTATCAAACGCGGCGAAGCGGATATCATGTATGCGGGCGGCGCCGAAGCAGCGGTCACCCCTCTGGGGCTGGCAGCCTTTTCCGCCATGAAAGCACTCTCCACACGCAATGATGATCCCCGGCACGCCTCTCGTCCCTTCGATCGGGATCGCGATGGTTTTGTCATGGGTGAAGGTGCGGGGGTGCTGATTCTGGAAGAAATGGAACATGCCCTTAATCGTGGAGCCCGGATTTATGCTGAACTGGCTGGGGTGGGCGCAAGCAGCGACGCCGGCCATATCACCCAGCCGGATGAGCAGGGCGATGGTGCTGTGCGAGCGATGCAGGCGGCGTTGCAGCATGCCCGTATTCAGCCGACCCAGGTCTCCTATATCAATGCTCACGGCACCAGTACGCCGCTCGGGGACGTGGCGGAAACCAACGCGATCAAGCGGGTTTTTGGTGATCATGCCCGTCGCCTGGCGATCAGCAGTACCAAGAGTGCCCTCGGTCATCTGCTGGGGGCCAGCGGGGCGGTGGAGCTGGTGGTGACGGTCATGACTTTGCAGCGGAATATCATCACGCCCACGATTAATCTGGAGCATCCCGATCCGCAGTGCGATCTTGATTACGTGCCCAATCAGCCACGGGATATGCGCGTCGATGTGGCGTTGTGTAATTCGTTCGGCTTTGGCGGCCATAACGCCAGCGTCTGTGTCCGCCGGCTATCCTGATTGTTAATCCTGCCCGACCCGTCTTTGATATCAACCTTGATAATCAGCCTGGTACGCGATTTTCAGACTGTTTTTACCAACGCTAACCCGAAATTAACCCTTCGGCGGACGACGTAACCCTAAGGCGGACGGTGATTCTTGCCGATATGCATATAGCCGTTACCCGCGAGTAGCGGTCGAGTATTTTCATGATGGCCACTCAAAGTGACATAGATGCTCTGTTGCATGAAGCAGAATCGCTGGCAGGTTCTGCCTCCGCGCCGTCACCGACGGTGTCGGTTCCCACGCTGCATCATACTTCAAACCGATCATCGGCCAATGGTTTATCGCCACAGGTACAGCGGCTGTTGAAACTGACGGTTCCGGTCATTGTCCAGCTGGCGGAACGGCATATGAACATGCAGGAAGTGCTGGCCCTCAATGTTGGATCGGTGATCGAATTCGACAAGCGCTTTGATGCCGAGCTGGAACTGGTGGTGACCAATCGGGTGATCGGACTGGGTCACGCGGTCAAGGTGGGTGAAAATTTCGGTTTGCGCATCACCCGCATCGGCACGATCTATGACAAAGTGCGGGCCCTGAGTGGGTGAAGTTATTCCCTCCGCAGTGCCATGATCTGTTTCACCGCCTCCCGCACCGCCTCACGACTGGCAAACTCACCATTCAACTGACGGTAATATAGTCGCGCCAGCAACGGGGCAATGTGCGGGCCGGTTCGCATGCCCATATCGATCAGGTCGTGGCCATTGATGAGGGGTTCGGGGGTTATATCGGCTGGTTTGATGGCGGCTGCCTGCTGCATCAGCGCCTCGTAGGGATGGGTAGAGTGCTGCATTGCAGTTAAATAGCTCCTCCATATCTTCCATAACATCGTGGCTCGCGGATGAGACAGCAGCAGCTTCAGATCAGCGAGGGTTTGAATTTCCCCAGCCAGTAAACGGTGTAAATTGTGTATCAGCCAGAGCGCATCCCGCCGCTGTTGATTGCTGAAACGCAGCTGTCGTGTCGCTAATTCCACTTTTTCCGCCCGCTGATCATGCAGCAATAGCGCCCAGCTGGCAATAAAATCCAGTTCCTCTGCCGCGGTCTCGAGCAACCGAGCGCGATATCCGGCTTCCGGTATCAATTCGGCAGCTTCGGACCAGAGAAACGTCAACAGACCGGAATCCACCAATAACCGCCAGCCGCGGGCCCGTTGCGAGTGATTCAGAATTTTTTCCAGTTCCTCGCGGATGCGTTCGGCACTGATGGTACGAATCTGCGGGGCGGATTCCCGGATCGCAGCCCAGGTGGCGGGTTCGATCTCAAATTGCAGTCGGGCGGCAAAGCGCACCGCCCGCAACAGTCGCAGATGATCTTCACGGAAGCGCTGGGGTGGTTCGCCGATGGCCCGGATCAACCGGGCCTGCAGATCAGCCTGGCCGCCGACATAGTCAATCACCTGCTCGCTACGGGGGTCGAAAAACATGCCGTTAATGGTAAAATCCCGCCGCTGGGCATCTTCCCGGGCCGAAGTAAAATGCACTTCGCGCGGATGCCGGCCATCCTGGTATTCACCGTCGCTACGAAAAGTGGCCACCTCCACGCTCTGCCCGCCCCGCCGAACAATGGCCACCCCGAAATGGACGCCGACGCGCAGGGCATGCGGATAGATTTCCAGAATCTGGGATGGAGTAGCGCTGGTGGCGATATCGTAATCCTTGGGTTCCAATCCGCACAGCAGATCGCGTACACAACCGCCCGCAAAGAGCGCCTCATAACCGGCACCGGTCAGACGGTCAACGATCTGCCGGGCGGCGTCGCGGGTGGTGAGTCGGGTTGGTTTCATGGGCGAGTGGCCTGCTGCAGGATGCTGATGGTCATTTCCCCATAATGTCGCTGGTCGATGAGTTGCTGATGAGGAAATTCTTCTGCCCCAGCGACACTGCGCAGCGGATGGCGCAACACCAGCAGCGTTTCCGCCTCCAGGGCTGGGCAACTTGCCAGTGAACTCAGGAGACGCTGAACCCGCGAACCGGCACCGACACGCTGGGCATCACGATAGGGGGGATCAATGAACACCAGGCGAATCGGCTCAGCCCGGCGGGCCATCAATGCGGGAAACCGCCAGCCGTCATTCATCTTCACTTCGCATTCGTGCTGAGCGCGCAACTTGTCAACATTCTGCATGAGTACCTGGGCGGTTTCGCGGTGGCGTTCCACAAAGGTGCAGAAAGCCGCTCCGCGCGACAATGCTTCCAGCCCGAAGGAACCCACGCCGGAGAATAAATCCAGCACCGCCAGCGGCGGCAGGATCCCCGGACTGGCCAGTCGGGCTCCGAGAATATTGAAGACCGCCTCCTTGACCTGATCCAGCACCGGCCGGGAGTTATCTCCGGGGGGTGGGAGCAATTTGGAACCTCGCCATTTTCCGGCAATAATACGCATGCACACGACCTTTATAGTAATCGGATAACAGCTGCTGTTGAATATCATACGCAAGGTTCTTAAGGGCTGTAAAATCATTGGGAATGATTGATATGAGGACGAATCCGGTTCATTATCCCCGAGACGGGCTTCTACGGCTGGCTATTGGATTACTGCCGGTGCTGACGACGGGCTGTATGCGGGGCTCGCTGGCGACCGATACCGGATGGTCGGCGGACGGACCCTGGTGTATCGAGCGGGTGCAGCAGGCTCATGTCGGGGAGACCGTCCGCTGTAGTTTTGTTCTGCTGGATACCCATGGCCGGCGGGTGTCGCTGTGGGACGCCGCCGATTATGCAGTGCTGCTGATGGGCGGAGAACGTTATGAAACCCGCCCCAATATTGACGATCGCTTCGAGTTCGAGATCCCGCTGGGGGAGGTGGCTTCGGGGCAACGAGTGACCTTGCAGGCGGAGGCCTATCTGCAGCAGGACAAGCGCGATTACATGAAGATCGCTGGACGCTGGCTGCGTACCGAATCGACCAGCGACATACCTGATGACAAAGTCGCTGACGGCCATCTGCGGCTGGAGATTTATCAATGCCGGATTTGCTATCGATTTGCCGCCCCGTCCCAACCGTTGGATTGGAGCCTGGCCCGGCTGACTTTGACGCGGCATGATGGCAGCAGCAGTGATATTTTTGTTCAGAAAGAGGATCGGCCGGGTTTCGTGGTGGTTGGGCCGGATCAAGCCGGTGAACTCGAGTTGCAATATGAACCGACCATCGAGCAGATAAACCGCACCGGCACGACCTCGGCTGTTCTGGCGGTACATGATCTCCAGGGTCAACTGCATCGGTTCGCCTGGGACTTCCCGACCCCCTGAAATCCCGGCAAGAACAGCCCACTGTTCGCTCGACGAAGAAAAGAGGCGAAATGAAGTTTCAGAATGTCAAAGGTACGCGTGATTTTTATCCGGAGGAGATGGTTCGGCGTAACTGGCTGATGGGTATGTGGCGGAAGATTTCTCGTCGCCATGGTTTTGCCGAATATGACGGGCCGACCTTTGAATATCTCGAACTCTATACCGCCAAGAGCGGCGACGGAATTGTCTCTGAACTTTTTAACTTTGAAGATCGGGGAGGGCGGCAATTGGCCCTCCGCCCGGAAATGACCCCGACTTTGGCACGCATGGTGGCGGCCCGCGCCAATGCCCTTCCCAAACCGATCAAATGGTTTGCCGTGCCCAATTTTTTCCGCGCTGAACGCCCCCAGCGAGGCCGCTTACGCGAATTCCTGCAGTGGAATGTCGATATTATCGGAGCAGCCGGAGAGGCGGAAACACTGGCAGATGCGGAGTGTATACTGGTTGCGGTTGATTTTTTGCGCAGCGCCGGTTTTTCACCCGAGCAGGTGGAAATTCGCATCAGTTCCCGGGCACTCCTGGCGGAATTGCTGAACTGTCTGGGTGTGGAGAATGAGCGTCACCCAGCCACCTACACCCTCCTGGATAAAAAAGAAAAACAGCCCGATGAAGTCTGGCAGGAGGAACTCCGCCGCAGCGGTATTACTCCGGATCAACAGCAGCATTTGACCCAACTGGCTGGTGCCCGGGGCGCGGAAGCCCATCGGGTCATCCAGAATACTTTGAAAACGAGCACTTCACCGGATGGCGCTGCCTATGCTCAACTCCAGCAGCTTTTTGTATATCTGCGGGCGCTGGGTGTTGCTGATTATTGTGTCTTCGATCTGGGAGTTGTACGCGGGTTGGCTTATTACACGGGGGTCGTCTTTGAAGCCTACAGCAAGGGTACGCTGCAGCGGGCCATCTGTGGCGGGGGGCGCTATGCCAACCTGCTCTCCGCTATGGGCGGTGGAGCACTCTCCGGGGTAGGGTTCGGCATGGGAGATGTCATCGTGCTGGATCAATTGGCAGAGATGAATCTGCTGCCAGATTCGGCCCTGAGTTTTGACTGCTACGTTGCCGTTGAAGAGCAAGTGGATACAGTACATTTGCTGAAACTGGTCAGTTTGTTACGGATGAAACTGGGCTTGGCCTGCAACTACAGTTATAAATCGACCAGCCTGAAAAAACAGGTCGCTGAAGCCGCCAGCCAGCAGGTGAAGTATCTGCTCATTATGGGCACTCAGCTGCAACTTAAAAACATGCAAAGTGGCCAGCAGCAACTGGTGGCTGAACATTTAGACTGGTCAACGGCTGCTGCGGAAACCGAGCTGTTAAGCCGACTTAAGCAGATGTTAGGTAACTCGCCTGACTGAGTGATCGCAACAGAGTGACATATACAGGTCACTTATTGTTGTAATACTATGTATTGCCATGAGTTGCGGATAAATGGCTTTCGATGTATCTGCTAATCACAGGTGAAGTTTTGATGGTTGCGATTGTGAGGAAGCGTTGTGATGTGATATGTAACTGACGATGGCGAGGCGATATATACATTATGAGGCGGCTTTTGAGGATTATGTGCGTTCGCGCGGCTGGCCTTATGTCGCCGTGGATGAAACCAAGCGGGCCATTTTCTCCGGTTGTCGCGTCAAATCCTTTGATTTTCTGCTCTATCGTCCCGATGGCCCTCATTGGCTGGTCGACGTGAAGGGGCGAAAATTTCCTTATGATGGTAATGGTGGTCTGCGTCGCTGGGAGAATTGGGTGACCCGAGACGATCTGCAGAGTCTGGCTGAGTGGGAGAGGGTCTTTGGGGGCGGGTTCGAATCGGTACTGGTTTTTGCTTATTGGCTGACGCAGCCGGAAGATGAACATCCGTTCGACCTGCATCATACTTATTCCGGAGCCTGTTATTCCTTTCGATTTGTACGATTGGCTGAGTATCGGGCTCGTTGCGTGTCGCGCTCCAGTGCCTGGCAGACGGTTACTGTGCCGACGGCGACCTTCCGTGAACTGCAAGGCTGTTTATAAAAAACATTTCACATTTCTTTCTTCTGACGTGGTGGTTGTTTTCTTGATTATCACCATTTTGCGAATTACTATTGTTCTGGCAGCGGTCTAGTTTGGCTTGGACAACAAGCAGCTACTCATACTGGGGACAGCAAGGAAGGATACTCATGCGCACGGACGTAAAAGTGGGTATTGCCATCGGTGCCATTATTCTGATCGTGGCAGTGTCGTATTATGGTGGCAAAAATGATGACCAGATTCCAGTTACCGCCAATGCGAAGAAGCCCGCCGGTCAGACCGAAGTCATCAATGAATTGTTTGGAGAAAGTAATCCTCCTTCGGCTGCCAAGTCGGCTCGAACCGGTCAACCGGTAGAAGGTGAACTGGCCCAGCGAAGTGGATCACCGGTCGGCTCCAGTAACACCCCTGCAGCCCAGGGTTCATTGCCCCAGCTCCCCGGTAAACGGTCGGCGAATACCAATGAGGTTCAACAGCCACCGGCGTCCAGCGGTGTGAAACCCTCGGATACGGACCGATCTCCATTGGAGACGATTGCGGGTACGACTCAACCGGCGGTAAAGTCTTCGGCAGGAGCCGGCAAACAGCAGCCAGCAGTGAATCCCGCGGTTATACCTGCTCAATCTGCTCCGGCACGAGAAAATGCTCTACCGAATCGTAAGGGTTCACAGCCAGGCCAGGAGAGCAGCCGCAACACGACATCCGCTCAGCCGCCGGCAACCAGTCAACCCGCGGCACCCAAACCAAACCCGACACGAACATATAAAATAGCGGCTGGCGACACCCTGGCCGAACTGGCTGAGAAATATTATGGCAGCCAGGCTCAGGTGCCGTTACTGCTGAATGCCAATCCAGGTCTTGATCCCCGCCGGCTGAAGATCGGGCAGGAAATTCAGATTCCTCCAGCCCCGGCTGCCGTCGGAAAGCAGATGACTCCGGCGCCAATAACAACGCCGAAATCTCCCGCTGCAGCTACCGAGCGAACCACGACGCCAGTGAAGACCGATTCTGCCAAGCAATATACGGTGGTTTCGGGAGATTCCTTGTATAGTATTGCTCAGAAAATGCTGGGCAGTGGACCGCGTTGGAAGGAATTGTATGAGCTGAATCGGACGCTCATCGGATCAGAGCCTACCAAGCTCAAGGTCGGCCAGGTGTTGAAACTGCCGGAGTAATCGCGGTTGGAAGGAATATAGATCAGCGACCCAACGCGACCTGACGAAGCAGAGAGCGAACCTGCTGGCGATTCTGGCCGCTAACACTGCGCAGCGCCATTTCTTCATCAGTATTAAGCAACCCCATATTCCGCGCACTGCTGATCTGTTTTTCTTCTTCTTTTTTGTTCGGCGTGGTATGGGAGAGTCCGCCGAAGAGGGTGAGCGAGGAAATACTTTCATTTTCCTCGATAGCCAGCATGCGACCCGCCAGGACACTCCATTCCGCCGGTGAAATGGTTCCGGAATTGACCAGTTCGCGTATCTCCAGATATTCCTGGACCAGCGTGGGTGCGATCAGATCGACGCCTCCGAAAATCGTCAGGATGTAGGTGGTTCGCTGGCTCTGAGTCCGATGCGAGCCATCGGGATTCCGTCCGGAGAGGTAATTGATCAGCCGGTCGATATCGTTTACGGGTTGAGTTGCTGTTACCGGCGCTGGCTGGTTGCGGAAATTCTGCAACTCTTCCATGATGCGTTTGGCTAGAGTCGGTTTATAGATATCGATCCCGCCAAATATAGTGAGGACGATCTCCCGCCGTCCGCTTAATCTGATTTCAGATCCACTGAATACTGTGACGTGGGCCATAGAACTTGTCCCAATTAATGAAGTTAATCCATGGGCGAATTCGTTACCGTAGTGGTAATATTTTTATGACCAACCACCGTACTATCAAGATTATTCAAGAACCGAGCTGTACCAATCCCCAATTCCAGCAGATGTCTCGCTGAAAAAATAATATAATCGCAGGTACTGCAATAGGTTATATTGTACTATCTAAACGGGTGGGGCCAGGGATTGGTGCGTCTGCTCGATGGGATGTTGCCGTCGCTGCTGGAGCCTGGATTGCGTCAGCGGCAGGTCTGCACTTTGTTCCGCCAGCCAGTTACGGGCAAAAACTCCCGTTCGGATCTCCTCTAAAATCTGACGCATCACTGGCCGGATCGCCTCGGCGATTCGCGGGCTGCAGCTGAGATCGCCGAATCGTGCGGTGTCGCTGATCCGTTGGCTCATCGCGGCCAGGCCATGCTGATGGATCAGATCAACGACGAATTTCACTTCATGCACACATTCATAATAGGCCTGTACCGGAGAGTACCCTGCTTCAGTCAATAGCTCATAAGCAGTGTACATCAGTGCGGTCACGCCGCCCACTACAGCGACCTGTTCACCGAAGAGATCGGTTTCGGTTTCTGCGGCGAAGGTAGTCGTCCAGGCGGTGGCGCGGTCAGCACCGATTCCCGCCGCCCAGGCTGAGGCAAGAAGCCAAGCCTGACTGCTGGCATCCTGATGCACTGCGACCAGACAGGCTAAACCACCGCCAGCGACAAATTGTTCGCGCAACTGTGCACCTGGTCCCTTGGGAGCGACCATGATCACATCGCAATAATCAGGTGGCGTGATGGTGCGGTAATGGATATTAAAGCCATGAATAAAACCCAGCACCTGTCCCGGCCGGAGTAGATCAGCCAGATCGCGAAACACTTCCGGGGCGGATTGATCAGAAAAGGCCATGATCAGTACGTCGGCCTGGGTGGCGGCTTCTGATGGTGAGAGTGGAGCAAAACCGTCCTGTTGTGCCTGTATAAAGCCCCGCCCGCCGGGGCGCTGCCCGATAATGACACGCAATCCTCGGTCACGCAGGTTCAGTGCATGGGCCCGACCCTGATTACCATAACCCAGTACGGCGATGGTCTTCGATCGCAGCGGTTCGAAAGTCAGTTCCGCCGGGGTGAGGCGTCGGGTTTCCATAGTCCTGCTCCGATTGTGTCAGCGGTCTCATCGGTCGGGAAATTCGGTACGGGTATCGTTTCACCGAGCCGCGACCGTAAGGAGCGGTCTTCAACAGGGTGGGTTTGAATTTGGGTTCAAACGATACCAGTATCGGAAATTCTATCTCCGACAGCCTATGCTACCGGTTGCAATTGAGCAACTCGCCTGCATAATTACCCTGGATGCGGGAAGGAGTTTCTCGGTGAATGAGCCGGAAAAAATGCTGTCGCTATTGCAGTCGGCACTCAGCACCGATCCGGTACAGACGCTGCCCGTCGAGATTCAGGAACTGGAACCCGCCGATCTGGCTGAATTAATGCAGCAGTTGGATGAAGAACAGCGCTCCTGCCTCCTGTATCAACTGGATAGTCCGACCGCTGCAGCGGTATTCATTGAGCTTACCGAACGACTGCGTGATGAACTGGTTGAGGAGTTACCCCCGCAGCAACTCGCTGAATATCTGACCGAACTGTCACCGGATGATGCTGTTGATGTCGTTCAGGCGCTTTCTCCGGAGGAGAGCGACGCAGTCCTGCGCGAGTTGCCCGAACAGCAATCTGCCGAAATCGGGCGTCTGCTGAAGTATTCTCCAAACACAGCCGGCGGATTGATGAATTCCCGTGTACTCGCCCTGAAACAGCAGTGCACCGTGGCAGAGGCACGGGCCAGCATTGCAGAAACGACTTTACCCGACGCTGAAGCATTTGGAATTTATACGGTTGATGCGGAGTGGCAGCTGACCGGGGTAGTGCCGCCGCGACGGTTACTGGTTGCGGCTGCGGATCGCCGTTTACAGGAGTTGCACATCCCCCAACCGGTTTACGCCACGGTTCATCAGGATCAGGAAGAGGTGGTGCAGATTTTTCGCAAGTATGATCTAACCACTTTGCCGGTGATTGATTCGAGCGGACGACTGGTTGGCCAGATTACGGTCGACGATGTGATGGATGTGGCCGATGCAGAGGCGGAAAAAGAAATTTTTCGCATGGCCGGTACTGATCCGACGGAGCAGGAGACCACGTCCATATTACAGGTCTCCTGGATCAGGCTGGCCTGGTTACTGCCGTCGTTTCTCTTTCTCAGTGGTTCAGCGACGGTGATTACGATCAGTACGGGCTGGTTTACCGATCCGGCGCGTTATGCGGCGCTGGTCGCGTTTTTGCCCATGATCGGGGCGCTGGCCGGTTGTTGCAGTGTGCAGGCGGCGACGGTGATCATCCGGGGTATGGCCACCGGCGAAACTGCTGCCCGGCGGGTGGCGCTCGCGTTTGCGCGCGAGGGACGGATCGCACTGGTGATGGCTCCGGCGTGTGCCGTGATTGCCTGGGGGATCGCCCGGGCCGCCATGCCCGCTCTGCAACGCATCGGACGAGTGGCGGAGAATGTCGAAGCGAGCGAGATTGCCTGGGCAGTGGGGAATGGCATGCTGGTCGCCATTCTGGTGGCCAGCGGTCTGGGTATCGTGACGCCGTTTATTTTTCGGCGGCTGGGCATCGATCCGGCGATCGCTGCCGGCCCGATTGTCACCGCGGCCAATGATGTCATCTGTATCACCATCTATCTCACCTTAGCCTATGGATTATTACCATGAATTCGCAACCTGATAACCCGTCTCCCGTGAAGGAATTGTTCGATCAACTGATGGCCGTCGCCATTTCTGAGGCCGAGCAGGGGCTGGCGGAGGGTGGGTTGCCCATCGGTTCGGCGCTGGGCGACCGGCAGGGGCGGATCCTCGGGCAAGGTCATAATCTGCGGGTGCAGCAGGGCGATCCGATGGCCCATGCCGAAATCAGTTGCCTGCGCAACGCCGGGCGACGAAGCAACTATGACCAGTTGATTCTGGCTTCGACCCTGATGCCCTGTTGTCTCTGCGCCGGAGCAGCCATTCAGTTCGGCATCGGCACCGTGGTGGTGGGAGAGAGTCGGAATTTCTCCGGTGAACGGGGATTGATGGAGTCGCGCGGGATCTGCGTGGTCGACCTGAATCATGCCGGTTGCATCGAAATGATGGCGAGTTTTATCGCCCGGCATCCACAACTGTGGAATGAGGATATTGGGCGGTGAACGCTAACCGGCCAAAATTAACGTGCAGACTGATGTCTGCGGATCACCGGGGAGTGGACGACCGGGGTGGATAGTGCTATAAAATTGCAGCATGGCGCGGAAACTGAAAAATGAAGAGAAGAAACAGGCGGAGGCCAGCTTTCAGGATTATCTTCGCCGTCATCATGTCAAATTGACCAGCCCGCGAGCCGAAATACTTCAAGCCGTGCTGAATATGGGTCAGCATTTTGAAGCCGAGCAACTGCTCTTTAAGTTACGGCAGCGCGGATTGCGGGTGGGCAAGGCGACCATCTACCGAACCCTGCCGCTGCTGGTGGACAGCGGAATCCTCAAGCAGGTCCATTTCAGTGATCAGCAGGCCCATTATGAATTTGCCCTGGGGGAGTTGCCGCACGACCACATGGTCTGCCGGCAATGCGGGCGGATCATTGAATTTTCCAGCACGCGCGTTCAGGTTCTGCGCGATGAGCTGGCCGGCGAGCATGAATTCATCCCGCTCTCACATCGATTTCAGATTTCCGGAAAGTGCAGCAGTTGCACTGCCGCCGAAGAATCCTGACGACCTCCATCAACCGGTGCGTCAGCCATCCGGAACGTCCGCCGATCATGAGTCGCTTATGCGGGTGTCAGATAATCGGTGATGGCGACCCTTAGCACAGTGAGATGTAGGCAAAAATCGTGAAGACCACGATTTTGGTCTCAATGGCCAAAAAGGGCGCAAAGCGTGCCCAGTTCATCTTCCTTCCCCTCGCTCAGCCCCTCAGGTGGAGCTGTTTCCTTCATCCTCTTGGGATGGTGATCCGTCGCCTCCGGGGTGACGGGCTTCTCTCCGTCGCACAGGTTCAAGGATGTGGTTTTCCCCCATCGACTTGAGTGCTGTGGACATTCCAAGTATATCCCTGCACAATGGTGATTTCCACCGGAAAACCATCTGGTCAGATGACGGTGCTCGCCGGTACAGATGAAGCTGAAAAATCGCGTTGGGGCGTATACGATAAGTGACCTTATCGGACCGGCATTGCTAACAAGAGATCATGTTCCGAACCGCGATCGTGCGGGAGCGGAACTGCGAAAAGAAGGACCGCTTCCTGACGGGCGCGGCTCTGAAGGACGGATCAACGGAGATAGGGTGAAATGAGTGCTGATGCGACGAAAATGGAAAAAATTGTCTCGCTGTGCAAGCGGCGGGGATTCATCTTTCAGTCGAGCGAGATATACGGCGGGATCGGTGGTTTCTGGGATTACGGCCCGCTGGGAGTGGAGTTGAAGCGCAATATCAAAGAGGCCTGGTGGAACGACATGGTGCGCAATCCGCCGACTGGTCCAAGCGGCCGTGATCTTCAGATGGTGGGGGTTGATTGCTCGATCATCATGAACCCGAAAGTCTGGGAAGCCTCAGGCCACGCCACCGGCTTCGCCGACCCCATGATTGATGATAGAGAGACCAAGCAGCGTTTCCGTGCAGATCAATTAATTGGATTGTGGAAAATTAAGGAAATTCCGAAATCCGAATTTAGTGGTTTGGAGAATCAAAATATTTTTGAGTTCTCGGTGTCTCCTCCTGAGTTCACAAGCGTTGCAATTAGCGTAAGAGAAGCTGCCGAGGAGTTTGAAAAAATCCTCAGGAAAGAACGCAAGCAAGGTGTTTTCGAATATAGGTGGATTAAACAAGTTTCGTATCTTGGCGGAGAAGTTGCATTGATGGCAGCGGCACCGAAACGAGAACAACAAGAGACAATTTGTTTATGGTACGCCCGCAAGATTATGCTTGATGAATTGACTTCACAGGCCGATTTGATTCCAAGTCCCTATACTGGAAAAATCGGAAATCTAACGCAACCTCGCCAATTCAATCTAATGTTCAAAACACATTATGGCGCTATGGAGGATGCATCATCACTTGCATATTTGCGACCGGAAACGGCGCAGGGGATATTTGCGAATTTCAAGAACGTGTGCGATTCGTCGCGGGTGAAGATTCCGTTTGGGATTGCACAGGTTGGGAAATCATTCCGTAATGAGATTAATCCGCGAAATTACACCTTCCGGTCGCGGGAGTTTGAGCAGATGGAGATCGAGTTTTTCTGCCATGAGAAAGATTCGATGATGTGGTGGGAGTGGTGGCGGAACGTGCGGATCAACTGGTACAAGACGCTGGGCCTGAAGAGTGAGAATCTGCGGCCGCGCAATCAGGATGAAAAAGAACTGGCGCACTACTCCAAAGCCTGCACCGACATCGAATATATGTTCCCCTTCTCCGATGAGCCGCAGGAACTGGAAGGCGTCGCCCATCGCGGCTGCTTTGATCTGACTCAGCATCAGACGCACAGCGGCAAGGATATGAGTTACTTCGATGACGAGAGCAAGGAGCGCTTTACTCCGACGGTGATCGAACCCTCCGCCGGTGCAGACCGCAGCACGCTGGCGTTCATCTGCGAAGCTTACACCGTGGATGAATCGCGCCCCAGCCCGGAAATCATGCGCTTTCATCCGCGACTGGCACCGATCAAGGCGGCCGTTTTTCCGCTGGTGAACAAGGAGGGGATGCCCGAAATCGCCGAGCAGATTTACCGCGACCTGCGCAAACACTACGCCTGCCAGTATGATCCGAAACAGTCGATCGGCAAGCGTTACGCCCGCATGGATGAGGCGGGTACGCCCTTCTGCTTCACCGTCGATGGCCAAACGCTGCAGGATGGAACCGTTACAGTGCGCGACCGCGATACCGGTCAGCAGGAACGAATCGACAAGGGCAACTGTCTGCTATTCCTGCGAGAAAAATTGAACCTGGAATAGCGTTATTTCCTCGCGCGGGCTGAAGCCCACGGCTCTTTATGATGGTGCTACAATGAAACAAGTTTTTGTGATTAATCAGTGGTGGATGGGGTGCGGGGCGGTGGTTCTGTTGGCGGCGGGCTGCGTGGGTACACCGCGTCAGGAAGCCGGCTCGCCTCAGGTGGCTGAGCAAGCAGCTCCGACAGAACAGCAGGGTTATTTTGCCAAACGGCTTCCGGGTGACTTGCGGGTTCTGAATTACAACGTCAATTTCGACTCGATATTTCCGGAGAAGAACGCGTTGCGTGCGGAACGTTTCCGGCGGATCGTACAGGCCATGCAACCGGATGTTGTAACGCTTCAGGAAATCCGCCGTCCGGCGGAAGATGTGGGCAAGCTGCTCGATGAATATCTGCCGCTTTCCAATGGCAGAACCTGGCAAGCCTATAAAGGACATACCAACGTGATCGCCAGTCGCTATCCGCTGAGTTATCTGCAGGATGAGACCGATCCGCCCGGACAACGGAAACTGGCGCTGGGGCTGGTGGACCTGCCAGACCAGACGTTCGATCGCGATCTTTATATTGTTAATAATCATTTCAAATGCTGCGGCGACCCGGGTGATGAAGAGAAACGACGCTGGCAGGCCGATGCGGTGGCGACCTGGCTTTATGATGCGACGGCGCCCGGAGGGAAAATTTCTCTGCCGCAGGGAACAGCCATTCTTATCATCGGCGACTTCAACACCGTGGAAGGGCAGCAACCGTCCGATACGGTTATTCGCGGCCAAATCACTGACCAACAGCGTTTCACAGCCATCGAACCACCGGACTGGGATCGCAGCGACCTGGCTGACGGACACCTGTTGCACAACGGTGTCGGCCCGGATGATTACACCTGGCGCGATGACAGCAGTCCTTATGAACCCAAACGAATTGATTATGTGCTGTATACCGATAGTGTGATGGAACTGGTACAGGGTTGGGTGCTCAATACACTGACGCTGGACCCGGCGATTCTGGGTGCCTATAAACTCCTGGCAGATGATATTGTTCTGGCCGAAGACCGTCGGGCGCTGGATCATTTGCCGCTGATTGTTGATCTGCGGATGGTCGGTTCTACCACAAGTTCGGAGATGAACTGACCGATATATCGATATATCAAAGGTCACGTTGCAGAAATGTGCGGGAGTCAGCCCGTCATGAATCAGACCAGCTTCTTATTGCCTTCCGAACCGCAGGTACAGCCCAAGGCCGTTCTCTATCCCAACCACTACGTCTGGTTTGTTTTCCTGTCGGCACTGGACCTGATGTTGACGTGGATTATTCTGCATCGCGGTGGAGGAGAAGTGAATTTATTAGCCAGCAGTATTCTGGGCAACTGGGGGCTGATTGGATTTGTCGTCTATAAGTTTATTCTGGTAACCTTGGTGCTGTGCATCTGCGAATATGTCGGTCGGAAGAACCGTGCCCTGGGACGCAAACTGGCCACCGCCGGAGTGGTCATTACCAGCTTTCCCATCGTCGTTGCCTTCGGTCTGCTCTGGATTCATTTTCCCCATCTGCCGATCGAAGCACTCCCCAGTGATGAACTTCCCCGGCAACTCGTGAGCGAGCCGCTGGTAAATCTTCATTGACCGTATTGTGCTGCTGCAATAATTCAACTCTGATAAATCAATGGCAGGGCAGGAAAATATGAGTATGGTTAAAATCGCTTGTCTCTTCGCATTATTACCATTTGGCGGCTTGGTGCTGGCTGATCGCTTCTGCTGAGGTCATCCTCTGCGCATGCTCGGTCAGGGCATGATCATCGCCGGGGTGTGGGGCAGCATCAGCTTCCTTACCAGATCCGGTGCTGCTGCGTCGGGACGGAACTGGTGGTTAGCAGGCTGGGGTCTGATCGGTTTGTTCGCAATCATTGCGGGGATATACCTGTTTCGGTTATTGGGGCGGTAGCGAGATTCAATTTTAGATCCACGTGGGCACCTGCCATCTTATTAGCGGTAATGAATATCCACTGTTCCCGCACGGCTCACAAAGCCGTGGTACAGCTTCGCGTTATTCTGGTCAGATAGTAGACCACCATCGAAGCTGTTGAGTAAATTATTTTTTGGTATTGCCGGGAAAATGCATGCTTACAAACCGACGATGTTGAAACCGGAATCGACAAAAAGCGTTTCGCCGGTCACGCCGCTGGACAGGTCGCTGAGCAGATAAACAGCGGTTTTGCCCACTTCCTCGGCAGTAATATTGCGTTTGAGCGGGGCTTTGCGTTCGGTATGTTCAAACATGGTATCGATGCCGCCCACCGCCATGCTGGAAAGGGTTTTGATCGCGCCGGCGCTGATGGCATTGACGCGAATGGCCTTGTCGCCCAGATCATAAGCCAGGTAACGGGTGACGCATTCCAGGGCCGACTTGGCCACGCCCATCACGTTGTAACCGGGGATCACCTTGTCGCCGCCATAATAACTCATGCAGATGATAGAAGCACCGGGATTCATGATGGGGTAAAATTTCTGGGCCAACGCCAGCAGTGAATAGGCGCTGATATCCAAAGCCTGCGAAAAAACCTGCCGTGGCGTATTGATGAAAGAACCGATTTTCAGAAATTCACGATCGGCATAGGCGACGGAGTGAACCAGAAAATCGATGTTCTGGAAGTGGTAGCGAACGGCTTCGGCGGCCTTATGGACGCTCTCATCGTTGGAGACGTCGCAGGGCACCAGCCAGGGATTGGTGACGCCGCCTTCCTCAATGGCTTTGCGGGCCCGACGTTCATTCTTTTCGCCAGGCAGACAGGCGAAACCGCACACCGCCCCATGCTGCATGGCCTGTCGGGCAATATGCCAGGCGATGCTGCGGTCATTGGCGACCCCGAAAACCAGCCCTTTTTTTCCTTCCAGTAAGCAACTCAAGTCATATACCTCATCTGCGGGCCACGGCTACAGACCATACATCATAGCAGAGTCGGCAGTTATGAAAAATAGCGGCGTGACAGCGGCCATCACGGCTCAGTCCGGGGGTGCAGGCGATACCATTTGGCGATCAGTCGCGGCAGGAACTCCTGCAGAACATCCTGATATTCCACCCGTGTGGGCGGTTGGGTTGAATGTGGAATGACGATCACATCGAAACCCGGAAATTGCTGGGCCGCCCGCAGCAGGCGAAAAGCTTCCCGGATCAAACGCCGGTGGCGATTCCGGACCACTGCCCCGCCCAGTCGGCGGCCGACGCTAAGCCCTAGCCGGCACTGTTCTAAGCCATTGGCAGCGATATAGATAGTGGCTAACTGGCCTTGTTGACGACACCGTTGCTGGTAGATTCGGGAAAAATCTGTCTGCCGAATCAGCCGAAATTTTCTTGGGAATCGGTAATTGTTTTTCACGACTAATAACATGATGCCAGTGGCCACAATTGTAAAGATTGTAATTTGAATAATATAGAGTGCTTGTCACTCAAACAGAGGTATCCTAAGATCAATTGACTAATAAGGGGCGCCTCATGACTTCATTACAGCGCAATATCCGCCAGACACAATTCCGGTTGGGAGTGAATGACTGGTTTTACGCTCTCGGCTGGTCGTTACTCGGGGCGGCAGGGGTCTGGTCGGTGGTGGTGATTCTTGACCGTTTGTTCCAGTGGCAGTGGCCAAAAATTTTAATTTTGGCCGGCTTGGCTGCTGCGGTGCTGGCGGTGTCGCTGATCTGGGCCTGGGTTCTGCGGAAGAATGAGTTGCAGGCTGCTGCAGCACTCGATGCGGCTGCGGGTCTGAAGGAACGGCTCAGCACCGGATTGTTCTGCCAGCCACTGGAAGACGTTTTCGCCCGGGCGGTAGTTGAAGATGCCGAGTCGCTCAGTCAGCGCGTCAGTGCCCGCTCGTTCATTCGTTTTCGCTGGCCGTCGTCGCTCTCCTTTGCGACGGTGGCTATGGTCCTGGCTTTGATATTCAGCTACCTGCCGATTTCACCGCTGCAATCCACCGTGCAGGCGAATCAGAACGGTGACCAGAAAAATGCCGAAATCCGCAAGCAGGAAGTGCAGCGCATCCAGCGCGAACTTCAGCCGCTCAAGGAGCTGGCGGAGAAGAACCCGTCACTGAGCAGTTTGAAGGAAAAGCTCAAGAGCCTCGATGATCTGCCGATGGAAAAACTGCAGACCCCCGAAAGCGTTCGCAAGGAGGCGATCAAGAAAGTTGACGACATGGCTGACGAGCTGCGCAAGCAGCGCGATAACGCCAATTCCGAACAGCTCAGCGAACTGCAACGGATGTTCCGCAATCTCAAGTCGACTCAGCAACCTCAGACGCCGACGGAAAAACTGACGCAATCATTGGCCAAGGGCGATTTCAAGAGCGCCCAGGATGCGATTAAGGAGATGCAGGAAGAGCTGGCCAAGCTGGAGCAGAAATCGGATCCGCAGAAAGCCCAGCAGATGGAACAGCAAATGAAAAACCTGGCGGATCAGTTGAAGAAAGCCGCTGAGCAGCAGGAAAAGAAAGATCAACTGCAACAGGAGCTGAAGCAGGCAGGTGTTGATGAGAAAACCGCGCAGAAAGCGACCGAGCAGCTCACCAAGCAGGATATGCAGAAAATGGCTGATCAGATGAAGAAGCAGGGGGCCAGTGATCAGCAGGTCAAGGAGATGCAGAAAAAGCTGGAGAGCATGCAGCAGGCCTGCAAACAGTGCAATAGTATGGGCCAGCAGATGCAGCAGGCGGCTCAGGCCATGCAACAGGCCCAGCAGGGCGAATCTTCCACGGGCGATGCCTCCGAACAACTGCAACAGGCGTCCGAAATGCTCAATAATATGGAGAGTATGGAGCAGCAGATCTCTGAGATGGAATCGACTTTGGCGGATCTGCAGCAGATGAAGGATGAACTGGCCAATAACGATCAGAACCAGAATGGCGATCAGGGTGATGAATCGGAAGATGAATGTCCCAACTGCAATGGGCGCGGTTGCAGCCAGTGCAACGGGACCGGCAAAAAAGGTCAGGGTCAGGGCCAAGGCCAAGGTGAAGGTAAAGGCGGCGGCATGGGCAGTAAGGGCCAAGGTAAGGGCGGCGTCGCCGATGAGGAAGCCATTGACGTTCGCTTCAAGAAAGAACGTACCAAAGTCAACACGCTGCAGGGCAGCATCATCAGCAAACGCTTTGTCGATGGTGAACAGGTGAAGGGTGAGGTCACTTCGGATGAAGTGCAGTTGATTACCGCCGCCGAGCAGCAAGCTACCGATGCTGTCAACAAGGCCAAAGTTCCCAATCAGTACAAGCGCCTGGTGAAGGATTATTTTTCGCAGATTCGCCAGGAAATGAATCGTAAAGCTCCGGCAGAACCAGCCAAGTCTACTGAAGATAAGACTTCGGGTACGGACCAGGCGGATGGTGCGAAACCTGCGGACGAGGAAGCCGCGGATAACACCACAGAATAATCGGGTACGGATTTAGATCCAGCGGGGGCAGTCACTTGAAACCGCATCCCGCAATCGCATCGGCGTCCTGTTGTGTAGACGTGCAATCATAAAACCACGCTGACCGAAATTTCCCCCAGACTACAGAGGACGGATGTTGATCCAGGCGGTTCAATTTCCACGAGTGAGCAGTCAAAAGCTGCTGGTGGTCTGGCTGGTCGGTGTGGCGCTACTGAGCGGTGCGGGGTGTCGGCGGGAAGCAGGGCCCAACGGTGTGGTTCAGGCTTTCGGAACCACCGGGCTGGGGTGGGGCGATTTCAGTTATCCACGGGCCATCTCGATGGCGGCAGGCGACAAATTCTATGTCGTCGATAAAAGCGCACGAATTCAACGCTTCGACCAGGATGGTAAATTCGAAGTCGGCTGGTGGATGCCGGATTACAAGTCCGGCAAACCGGTCGGTCTGACGGTGCACCCTGATGGCCGGGTGCTGGTGGCGGATACCCACTATCACCGGATATCGATATTCACCGCCGATGGCCAGTTGCTGGAAACGCGCGGCGGTGAGGGGGATCAACCGGGCCAGTTCCGCCTGCCGACCGACGTGGAAGTAGCGGCGGACGGGACCATTTTCGTCAGCGAATATGGCGGTAATGATCGCATCACTCATTTCACGGCGGATTGGCAGGTGATCAGCACCATCGGCGAAGTGCCGGTGGCGGGGATGCGCATTAATCGCCCGAATAAAATCGATCTCGATGCAGAAGGCAATATCTGGGTGGCGGATTCCTGCAACCACCGCATCGTCTGCTTCGCACCCGATGGTACATTTCTAACCAGTTTCGGCGAACTGGGTGACGGGGCTGGTCAACTGCGTTTTCCCTATGATCTACATGTCTGTCGCGATGGCACGTTGCTGGTGGCGGAATACGGCAATCATCGGTTACAGTGGTTCAATCGCGAGGGTAAATCGTTGCGCACTTGGGGCACGCCGGGTCGGGAACTCGGCCAGTTATATTCACCCTGGGGCGCGGCGGAAGGAGCCAATGGTCTGGTCTATATTGTGGATTCGCTGAACAATCGCCTTCAGATGGTGCGCCCGTGAGTTCCATTTCGTTGACATTTGAACGGCCTGAATGGTTGTGGCTGCTGTTGACCCTGCCGCTGCTGGTGGTGGTGTCGTGGCGGGCGCTGCGCTCGCTGGACGCGCGTTTGCGTTTTACGGCGCTGACAGCCCGTTGCCTGGTGCTGGCGGTGCTGATCGCCTGTGCGGCCGGCATTGAATTTGAACACACCAACCGAAATCTGACTGTTCTTTTCCTGCTCGATCGCTCCAACAGTATTCCCAAGGAATTGTACGGTGCCCAGGAGCAATTCATACGCGAGGTGGTCAAGACCATTCCCCCGGAAGATCGTGTCGGCGTGCTCACCTTCGATGCCCAGTCCTATGTCGAGCAGCTTCCGATGCGGGGCAATATTTTTATCGAAGTGCTGCCTGAAGGACTGCGTCCGGATCGGACTGATATCGCCGGAGCGGTGCGCATGGCTATGGCACTGTTCCCGCCGGACACCGCCAAACGCATTATCATTCTCAGTGACGGCAATAATAACGTCGGCGATATTCTGGGCGAGGTACAGCGGGCCAAAGCCAGCGGCGTCGGGGTCGATGTCGTGCCCATGTACTATATCCGCAGCAAAGAAATTTATGCGGAAAAACTGGTCGTACCCAGTCTGGTGAAAGATGGCGATCTGGTGCCGCTGCGGGCCATTCTGATTAATCCCTCCAACATGCCGGTGAAAGGGACGATCAGCCTGACACACAACAGTGAAGCCGTACCCTTGCCGGACGAACTGGCCCGGCAGACCCTGGAGCCAGGCCAAAATCTCATTGCCCTCAAAGTGCCGGTACACGGCAGCAAACCTCATCGTTTTGAATTGGTCTTTCGACCCGATCAGGAGAGCGCAGATACCCTCCCGGAAAACAACCGGGCCACCGCCTTCACTTTTGTCGGCGGCGGGGAAAAAGTGTTGCTGTTGAGCCTGCGGGAGGAAGATGATCTGGCGCTGGTCCGGGCGCTGCAGGATGAAAAAATCGAGGTGGAGGTGCTGAATATTGCAGATGCCGAGGGCTTGGACCTGCTCGGTTTTATGCAATATTCGTCGATCATACTTTCCAACATCGGGGCCAACTGGTTCACCGATGAGCAGCAGAAACAATTGAT
Source organism: Phycisphaerae bacterium (assembly GCA_022072405.1). Taxonomy (GTDB): domain Bacteria; phylum Planctomycetota; class Phycisphaerae; order UBA1845; family CAIVHJ01; genus JAJVHX01. Next base: position 214,130 of record JAJVHX010000011.1, read on the forward strand.
CACTTACGTGCGGGAGATGGGCGGCGGATTGATCATGACCGGCGGCGATGAAGCCTTTGGAGCGGGCGGGTGGATCGGTTCGCCCGTCGAGGAAATCATGCCGGTTGATTTCGAGATCAAACATCGGCAGGTCATTCCACGCGGGGCACTGGCGATTGTCATGCACAGTTGCGAAATGCCGCGGCAGAATTTTTCCGCCAAGCAGATCGCCGCCAAAGCAGTGGAAACCATCAGCAGCAAGGATTATTTCGGACTGGTTTCCTACAGTCATATGCGCGGAGTCATCTGGGATGTGCCGATGCAACTGGCGACCAATAAAACGATGATCAAAACCGCCATCGACAAGATGGAAAACGGCGACATGCCGGATTTCGGGCCGAGCATGGAAATGGCGGTTACCAGCCTGATGCAGGTCAAAGACGCCGCCCAACGCCACATGATCATCCTCAGCGACGGAGACGCCTCGCCGCCCAGCCAGGCCACCATCAACAAAATGGTCCAGAATAAGATCACCTGCAGTACGGTGGGCATCGGTTACGGCAGCCATGTCATGGAACCGACGCTGCGGCAGATCGCCACCGATACGGGCGGACGTTTTTATGCCGCCCGCAATCCCAAAGCGCTGCCGCAGATATTCGTCAAGGAATCCAAGGTGGTACGGCGGCCGCTGCTGATCGAAGAACCGTTCATGCCGCAGGTTTATTACGGTATGAGCGAAGTATGGACTGGTTTCCCGCTCGATGCGGGATTACCGCCCTTGAATGGCATGGTACTGACGTCGCCCAAGACCGATCCGCTGGTGGAGATGCCCTTGGTGCGAAAAACCAGCGAAGGGAATGATCCGGTACTGGCCCATTGGCGGGTGGGGTTGGGCAAGACGGTGGCCTTTACCAGCGGCTACTGGTCGCACTGGGGGGGCAACTGGACCCAGTGGTCGGGCTATTCCAAATTCTGGGCTCAGCTGGTTCGCTGGAGCATGAGCGAAGGCAAGCGCGGTAACTACGATGTCACCACCCGCCTGGATGGTAATGTCGGACGGATCATCGTCAACGCACTGGATGCCGATTCCAACTACCTGAATTTTCTGCATCTGCAGGCCGCCGTGGCCCAGTCGGACAGCGGTGAGATCAAGCAGATCAAGCTGACGCAGGTTGGGCCGGGACAATATGAAGGACAGTTCGATGTTAACAGTACGGGACAATATGTAGCCAATATCAGCGTAGTGGAGAATGGCGCCGCGTCGAGTGTCGCCCATACCGGCTTGGCGGTGCCCTATTCGCCGGAATACAAAGAACTGGCGGCGAATGATGCCCTGCTGCAGGAAATAGTCGATACGGCAGAAGGTAAATTATGGGATGTGGGTGATTTTCAAACCGCGCAGATTTTTCGGCACGATCTTCCGGAAACGCGTTCCCGCCAGCCGGTGTGGGAATGGGTGCTGGCCTGGGTGCTGTTACCGCTTTTTCTGATCGACGTAGCCGTGCGACGGTTGGCATCGATGGTGGCGCTGTCCATTTTTATTGAAGTGCTGCTGTTCGTGGTGCTGCTTTTCGGATTGGGTGTGGTCTATCGGATGGGCTGGTCGGCGGTGTGGGGTACGCTGCTGGTGATTGCGTTTTGTGAATTGGTTGGCTGGAGCATCCGCTTTCGCTCGATCCGACCGGCTTTGGAGTTTTTTACTTCGAGTGTGGTGGCTTTGCGCGGTGCGGGGCATACCTCCGCCGGTTCATTGCAGCAATTAAAAGGAACACGCGAGCGGGTGCGCGATGAACGTACCGGGGAGGGCGAAGTCCGTCTCGATCCGCTGGAGGCTCGCAAGGTAAAACCGCTGACCCCGACAGAAAATGCGGACAGCGGTGTACGTTTTGATGTCGGCGATGAAGCGGCGCAACAACAGGCGGGCGATTTGCGCAGTGCGCTCGGCGGAGCAGCAACTGATGACACGCCCACGCCGAAAAAGTTTGTCCGCCAGCCGGAACAGAAGCCCGACGAAATGGGCGTGGAAAGCCCGATGGAACGACTCCGTCGCGCACGACAACGCGCCCGCGATCAGATGGACGACCAGGAAGGGGATAAAAAACAGTAGGGAACAGGCAACTGACAAAAAGGGATAGGCAACAGGCAATGGGCAGCAGAATGTCAAAGATTGAAAGTATAACCTAGCGACTATTCACTAATTATGAATAACTAAAGACTAACTACTAATTACTAATGACCAACTAATCACTGGAGTTCATCATGGCTGGTACCATAGATCCGCAGGTGGAGAAACTAACTCGCGAATTTCGCGGACAGTTTGAAAAAGTGAAAGGCGAAATTGAGAAGGCCATCGTCGGCCATGCGGAAATTATCGAAGGCGTGCTGACCGCGCTATTCGTCGGCGGCCATGTATTGTTGGAGGGCGTGCCGGGACTGGGTAAAACTTATCTGATCCGTTCGCTGGCCCACGCGTTGAGTCTGAAATTCAGCCGCATCCAGTTTACTCCCGACCTGATGCCCGCAGATATCATCGGTACCAACATGATTCTGGAGGATCCGCAGACCGGCCGGCGGGAATTTCGTTTTCAGCAGGGGCCGATCTTCGCGCAGTTGGCATTGGCGGATGAAATCAACCGGGCCACTCCCAAGACCCAGTCGGCCATGCTGGAAGCCATGCAGGAACATGCCGTCACCGTCGCCGGCCAGCGCTATGCTCTGCAGGAACCCTTCTTCGTGATGGCCACTCAGAACCCCATTGAACAGGAAGGTACTTATCCACTGCCCGAAGCCCAGCTGGATCGCTTTTTCTTCAAACTGATCGTCAAATACTCCACGCACCAGGAAATGAACGAGATCATCAACCGTACCACCACCGGTTATCAGGCGGAAATCAAGCCGGTCATGCAGGGAGAGGAGATCATCCACGCTCAGAACCTGATCAAGCGGATTATCATCGCTCCGCATGTGCAGGACTATGTGATTCGGCTAGTGATGGCCACTCATCCCGGTGGGCCGGCGGCGGTGGGGCCAACCAACAAATATATCCGCTGGGGCAGCAGTCCGCGTGGTGCTCAGGCAGTGACGCTGGCCGCCAAGGTGCAGGCCCTGCTCGACGGCCGCTATAACGTCAGCTTCAAGGACGTGGAAAAGGTTTACCTGCCCTGCCTCCGCCATCGCTGTCTGCTGAATTTTGAGGGCCAGGCGGAAGGTATTGATGTCGACCAGGTTTTGACCGAAATCATTCAGGCGACCCCAACGATGAGCGGTGCTGCTGCATAGTTATTACGAGGAGCTAAAATGCGTGTAAGAATCATCGGATTTTTGGGAATGGTCACAGTTGGGCTATTACTCGGTTCGGCCTGCCAGGAGCCTGTATGTCACCCGCCAACTGTCGAACAGCAGACTTTCAAGCAGGCCTATCCCGGACTGAAAAACGTTTCGCAGTTCAACGATCAGTTGATAAATGGCTCAGCCCCGGAGTCCCGCGAAGCCTTTGAGACGTTGCGCTCGATGGGTATCCACACGATTATCAGCGTGGATGGTGCTCGGCCGGAAGTGGAGCTTGCCCGGCAATTCGGTATCCGCTATGTCCATCTGCCCATCGGCTATGACGGAATCACACCGGAGGAAGGGCGACAGTTGATCGCCGCTTATCGCGATCTGCCCAAGCCAATCTATCTGCACTGTTACAAGGGTCTGCATCGCGGACCAGCCGCCGGCGCCTATATTCTGGTGGGGTCAGGGCAATGCCCAACGGAACAGGCTAAAAGATGGATGTTTCAGGCGGGCATGTCGGAGGAATATCCCGGGTTGATCGCCGCCGTCGAACAACGCCAGGTGGCCACGGTCGAGGAACTGGGTGCGCCGCGCGATGATTATCCCAGTGTGGCAAAGGTGGGCGGATTTTCACAGTTGATGTCGGGGGTGGCGCGCAGCGTGGATCATCTGAAACTGGTTCAGCAGGCGGGCTGGCAGACACCCGCTGATCACCCGGATCTCGCTCCAGCGAACGAGGGTAAAATTCTGTATCACTATTTTACGGCGCTGGCGGAGGAAGGGGCCCAGAACAATCGTCCCGCTGCTCTGCAGGAGGGGTTGACTCGGGCGGTGATCATAACCGGTGATCTGCTGCTGTTGATGGAGAGCGAGTCACCGCCGACTGCGGATCTGGATCAATTAATGGTGCGACTGGATCAGGAGTGCAAATCCTGCCATCACGGATTTAGGAACTAAACGGTAGTGATTGAGCTAACGGTTTTACCGGAGTATGCCATTGGATGCAGGATCGGAAATTGAAGCCAAATCAGTACCTACTCCAACGTCAGATGGAAACCGGTCGGGGTCACGATATATTGGGCATTGGCTATTAATCGGAGGTTGGGCGCTCTCATGGCAGCTAGCCTATATTATTTCCAGTCGGTCTGACCCGACATTTTCCTGCCCGATCATCGATGCGCGGGTTTATCATGATCAGGCCGTTGCTATAGCCAATGGGTCGTTTCATCCTACCGATGCTTATTTTCAGCCTCCGGGGTACACACTTTTTTTATCGGCGATATATCGACTGGTCGGACTAAATCCATGGGTCATCAAGATAGTTCAGGCTTTGCTCGGAATGGTAACCTGTATGCTAGTTTATGGAATAGGACAGGAATTATTTGATCGACGAGCAGGACTGTTCGGTGGATTGATCACTGCAATTCTGGGGCCGCTACTCTATTACAATGCCCAATTATTGCCTGTTGTACTGATTACCTATTGTCTGGTGTGCGGTCTGTGGTTACTACTAGTGGGATTGCGCACCGGTCAATGGATTGTCTGGCTACTATTAGGAATTGTACTGGGCATGGGCGCCCTGGTTCGTCCCGATGTACTGGTGCTCTTCGTAGTAGCCTTGATAGCTTTGTTAATGCAAAACCGGCAGCGGCTTTATACCCTTAGGCGAACCGGCTTTTTAGCATTGGTTATTTTCGGTGGAGTTGTCATCCCCATTGGGCCGGTGGTCGTACGGAATTCAATGTTAGCAGGCCAATTGGTTTTCATCTCGACAAATGCCGGAGTTAATTTTTATCTGGGTAATCATGCGCAACGCGATCAACTCTTGGCGCTGCGTCCGGGGGAACCCTGGTTTCTATTACGACGAGCGGGGATGGAGAAAGGGATTCGTGGTGAGGCTGGGTTTGATCAATATTTCAGCGCGCAAGCCGTTGATTACATTTCCAAGAATCCGGTCAATTTTCTATGCGGCTTAGCCGACAAGGCTGCCTGGTTGCTGACGGGTGCTGAACAACCACGCAATGAAAATATTTACGTTCAGCGTCAATATTCTCCGATACTCGCGGCCTTGATCTGGCGGTGGGGGGCGATCAGTTTTCCGTGGGGATTGTTATTTCCGATAGCGTTGTGGTCAGCTCTCAGCTGGCGGCCATATGTGCAATTGCGCTGGGTGTGGTTGACACTATTATTATATGGACTGGCGATCATCATCTTCTTTCCCTGTGGTCGTTACCGGGCGCCACTGCTTCCACTTCTGGCCCTGCTGGCCGCTGGTGGGGGCTTGACGTGGTGGCGGGGTCAGCCTCGTATTCGTTGGTCTGGGCTTATGGTGACTGCGCTGGCAGCGATTGTGGTCAATTGGCCATTGAAGTTACCTGGCGACTCAACTGACTGGGAGTTGGAGATGCAAGTGGCTGTGGCTCGGGAAGCCACACAAGAAAAGAACTGGTTATTAGCGGATGGCATGCTGGCCGCAGTTGAACAGCGTGCCCCACAGGATAATGCAGTTTTACTAGCCAGAGGATTATTTTGGCTTCAAAAGAATGATTTAAGCAAAACCATACCCTGCCTGGAAATGGCGGTTCTCTCAGCCCCGACATCATTTTCTGCTCACGTCGGGTTGGCGAGTGCCTATCATCGGGCAGGTTTCAAAGACCAAGCTTACTCCCATTATGGCGCCGCCTATGATATTTACCCCTATGATTTCGGTGTCTTGCAAGCTCTGGCCGATTTGTTAATGGACGCGGGAGAATATCTTCGGGCGGTACATTATTACCAGGAGGCTGTGGCGGTGAATCCATCTCGTCCGGAAGGCTATGCCAAACTGGCCGTTGCCTATTATTTTAGTAAGCAATATAACGATGCCTGGCGCACCGTACTTCAAGCCGAGGCACTGGGTATGCGACCCAATCCCCAGTTTTATATCTTACTGAGTGCTGCCCAGGCGGATTCCGAGGGCGCACCAAACCAGGTTTCAGAGAGTCAACCCAATGATCAGCACTGAATCGAATAGTCTGCTGGATGCGCAGATGATGGCCCGGCTGGAGCAGCTGGAGATTACCACGCGCAAAATTTTCAAAGGGTCGATGAAAGGCGAACGGCGGAGTAAACGTCGCGGTGAAAGCGTGGAATTTGCCGATTTCCGCAATTACGTCGCCGGTGATGATCTGCGTTTTCTCGACTGGAACATTTACGCCCGGCTGGACAAGCTTTTTCTGAAATTGTTTCTTGAAGAAGAAGATCTACATGTGAGCATTCTGCTGGATTGCTCGCGCAGTATGGATTGGGGGCAACCGGTTACCAAGGGCCTGTATGCCAAGCGGGTGGCGGCGGCGCTGGCTTATATCGGGTTATGTAATTACGATCGCATGAGTGTTTTTGCATACAACGATGGGTTGGCGTATGAAATGGCGGGAATGCGCGGCAAGCGCCAGACACCGCTCCTGATGGATTATCTGCAGGCGATTCCGCTGGAAGGCGGCAGCCACCTCGCCAATGCCTGCAAGCATTTTGCCGTCCGCCATCCCCAACGCGGCATCCTGGTGATCCTCAGTGATTTTCTGGATAAAAACGGTTATGAACTGGGGCTGCGCTATCTGCTGGGACGTGATCTGGATTTGTATCTGATCCAGATTCTGGCTCCGGACGAGCTGGAGCCGCCCTTCATCGGCGATCTGAAGCTGAAGGATGTGGAGGATAACGACCTGGCGGAAATCACAGTGACCCGGGCGCTGATCAACCGCTACAAGCAGAATGTCCGCAGCTACTGTGAGGGTCTGAAAAATTATTGCAGCCGCCGGGGGGTGAGCTACCTGTTCGCTTCGACGGATGTGGCTTTTGATCAATTGGTATTAAGTTACCTGCGGCGGCGGGGATTGTTGAAATAACACACATGGGGCTGACCAGTTTATGAGTTTTCTCTCTGTTTGGTCAATTGCGATCGCTGCCGGCCTGACGGTCCCGCCGCTGGTGCTGCTCTATTTCCTGAAGCTCCGGCGGCAGGAAAAGCCGGTTTCCTCAACGATATTCTGGAAGCGGGCGATCGAGGATCTGCAGGTCAATGCGCCATTTCAGAAACTGCGGCGAAACCTGTTATTGTTCTTACAGCTTCTGGTGCTGCTGCTTTGCGCGGTGGCGTTGGGCCGACCGTTGTGGCAACAGTCTGAAAATCTGAACAAATCGCTGATTCTGCTGGTTGATCGTTCGGCATCGATGAATGTGCGTGAACCTGACGGCCGTACCCGCTTGGAACGAGCCAAGGATGAAGCGCTCAAGGCTGTTGCGCGGATGAATGATGAGGGGTATGACCGTGGATTACTGATTGCGTTCAATGATCGGGCATCGGTGATCTGCCCATTTACCCGGAGCCAGCCGCAATTGGAACGTGCTATTGATTCGATTACCTCCAGCGAGGGGTTGAGTCGGTTGCAGGAGGCGATGGCTCTGGCGCAGGCTCATGCCCAGTCGGAGTTGATGGGCCGTGACGCGCCACCCAATAGTCCCATCTCTACGGCACCGGCGGCCAAGATCGTGCTCTTTTCCGATGGTCAGATCGAAGATGTAGCCAGTGTCAGCAGTGACAAAATGCAGATGGAACTGATCAATGTTGCCGTCAACAATGACAATGTGGGAGTGGTGTCGCTGTCCGCCAGCCGCTATTACGAACGGCCGGAAATACTGAATGTCGTCGCCGGGGTGCAGAATTTCGGACCCGATCCTGTGGAGTTGGATGTTGAGTTGTTTGTCGAGGGTCAACACAAGGATATTAAAAGCATCAAACTGGGACCGGGCGTGGCACCGGCGAATGCGGAAAATTTCAACGCGGAAGATAGTCTGCAGATCGTTTCCTTCGACGAAGTTGAATTTGCGGGCAGCGGTATCATCGATGTACAGATCGGTCGCCTCGATGGTCTGTCAGTAGATAATCGAGCCTGGGCTATTATCGAGCCGCCCCGCAGCGTTACGGCACTTCTGGTCAGTCCGGGAAATCTGTGGCTGGATCGGGCCATGCACGCCATGGATTGGGTGGAGTTTGAAAAAATTTCTCCGGAAGAATATGAGCAGCAGCAGGATGATCTGAATCCGGCCGGGCGATCCCGGCACGACGTGGTCATTTTTGACGGTTGGCGACCGGGAACGCTGCCTCTCGGCAATTTTCTTTTTTTCGGAGTGGTGCCCAATCTGCCTGGTTTCGGGCAGGGACCGACCATCGAAGATGATGATGTCTTTAACTGGGATGATACCCACCCGGTGATGCGTTTCATCGAACCACAGAATATAGCAATCGCCCAGTATCAGCAATTGCAGCTGCCGATTCATGCCGTATCACTGATGGATGGGCAGGGGGGCACGGTGGTCGCGGCGGTAAATGAACAGGGCCGAAGGATGATACTGGTGGCTTTTGGTTTGTTCGATGCCGAGCGAAAATATATCAATACCGATTGGCCGATGCGCGAACATTTCGTCTATTTTCTGAGCAACGCAGTGCAGTATCTTTCGGGCAGCGTTGAAGCGGAAGTGGAAGCAAGATTGCGACCGGGTGATCCGCTGGTGGTCTCGGCCCAGCCGAACACCGATTCCATTGATATCTCCAGGCCGGATCAGGTTACGGATCAATTGACGGTCGGCAAATTGTCCACCGCCCATTACGGCAAGACGGATCGTGTCGGTATATACCAGGCCATACCGACCGCGGAGGGTTCGACGTTATATGCGGTTAATCTATTCAGTCCCACCGAAAGCCGCATTCAACCAGCCGCCAATTTTGCGATCGGTGGAGCTGCCGTCGAATCTCGTGATGTTGTTCTGCCCGTTACTCGACCGCTCTGGTCCTGGCTGCTGGTGGCGGTGCTTGCGGTTCTTTTCCTCGAATGGGCGGTCTACAGCCGCCGGATCCTGGTTTGACCCGGCTGCACTCTCATGGTGTAATTCGCAGTTGGCAACTACGATCAGGTTCGGACCAGACCGGTTCACCAATTACATAGTTCCCAAGATAATTCTCCAACAGTTATGGATGTTATTCAAAGCAAAATTTCTACTCACGATGCTGAATACCGCGACAACAGGAATTATTACCTCTCGTTGCTGGCCGAACTGAAAGAGCGCTTGGCCCGGGTGCGGATGGGGGGTGGTGAAAGTGCGGTTGCTCGTCATCGCAGTCGGGGAAAACTCTTCGTCCGCGATCGGATAGAGCGGTTGATCGATCCGTACAGCCCCTTCCTGGAATTCAGTACACTGGCGGGTTGGGAGCTGTACAGCGATCACACACCCGCCGCCGGTCTGATCACCGGCATCGGCCGGGTGCAGGGCCGGGAATGCATCATTGTAGCCAATGACGCCACGGTCAAAGGCGGAACTTATTATCCCATCACGGTCAAAAAGCATCTGCGGGCTCAGGAAATCGCCCGCGAAAATCATCTGCCCTGCATCTATCTGGTCGATTCCGGCGGAGCGTTCCTGCCCTTGCAGGCGGAAGTATTTCCCGACCGCGATCATTTTGGCCGAATCTTTTATAACCAGGCGCAGATGTCCGCGCTGGGTATTCCACAGATCGCTGTCGTGCTGGGTTCCTGCACTGCCGGCGGAGCCTATGTGCCCGCCATGAGCGATGAGACCGTCATCGTGCGAGAGCAGGGCACTATTTTTCTGGGCGGACCACCGTTGGTTAGAGCCGCGACCGGTGAAGTCATTTCTGCTGAAGAACTGGGCGGGGCCGATGTTCATTGTCGCGTGTCGGGCGTGACTGATCATTACGCGGTGAATGATGAAGATGCTTTGGCGATCACGCGTCATATCGTGGAGCATCTGCCGCCCGCTCAACATCGCCCGCTCGGCACGCGCTCCCCGGAAGAACCGGCCTATGAACCAGCAGAGATTTATGGTCTGATCCCGCGTGATCCGCGACGCGGCTATGATGTTCGCGAGGTGCTCGCACGCCTGATTGATGGCAGCCGTTTCCACGAATTCAAGGCATTATATGGTACAACGCTGGTGTGTGGATTCGCCCATGTCTGGGGATATCCCGTGGGCATCGTCGCCAATAACGGGGTGTTGATGTCACCCAGTGCCTTGAAGGCGGCCCATTTCATCGAATTGTGTAGCCAGCGCCAGGTGCCGCTGGTTTTCCTGCAAAATATCACCGGCTTTCTGGTTGGCAGTCAGGCGGAATCGGGCGGAATAGCCAAAGACGGCGCCAAGATGGTCGCGGCTGTAGCCAATGCGGCCGTGCCGAAATTTACGGTGATCATCGGTGGTTCGTATGGGGCCGGTAATTACGGGATGTGCGGCCGGGCCTATCAGCCGCGCTTATTGTGGATGTGGCCGAACGCTCGTATTGGGGTCATGGGGGGTGAACAGGCTGCCAATGTGCTGGTCACCGTCAAGCAGGAACAACTCAGTGCCCAGGGCCAGACCGCTTTGACCTCGTCTGAAGAGGATGAACTGCGTCAGCCCACGCTGCAGAAATATGCCGAAGAAAGCAGCGTCTACTACAGTACTGCCCGATTATGGGATGACGGTGTGATTGATCCTGCTGATACGCGGATGGTGTTGGCGCTGGGATTGGCTGCTGCCTGGCAGGCGCCTTTCCCGCCGCGACGCAGCAGTGTATTTCGCATGTAAACTGCAATGAGCAAGAATAGCATGAATATACGAGTCAACCATCAACCTCCGATTGCAGAAATCGAGCTGAATCGGCCGCAAGTGCACCATGCCTTTGATGACCGGATGATGCAGGAGATTACCGCAGCATTGCAGGAGTGTGCCGTTCGAGACGATCTGCGGGCGGTAGTGATTCGCTCCACCGGGCCAAGTTTCTGTGCTGGTGCCGATGTGCACTGGATGCGGAGGATGGTGAATTACACCCAGGCCGAAAATGTAGCCGATGCCCGCCTGCTGTCGAATATGCTGCGGACCATACGTGAGCTGCCCAAGCCGGTCATCGTCCGTGTGCAGGGCGCGGCCTATGGCGGGGGTGTCGGGTTGATCGCGGCGGCGGATATGGCGGTGGCGGTCGCTTCAGCCCGGTTCTGCCTCAGCGAAGTCAAGCTGGGCATCGTACCGGCGGTCATCTCGCCCTTCGTCATCGAAAAGATCGGTACCGGCCAAGCCCGGCGTTATGCACTCACAGCGGAATTGTTCGATGCTGTTCAAGCGCTGAAGCTGGGATTGATTCAGGAAGTCTGTGCCGACGATACGGAACTCGATCAGTGGATCGCCAAAATTGTAGAGCAGGTCTGCCGCAATGGACCGCAGGCAATGGCGGCCTGCAAGCAGATTCTCAGTCGTGTCGCCGGACAGGATTGGCCTGCGGTGGAGGAATTCACCGTTCAGCGCATCGCGGAAATACGTATCAGTCCGGAGGGGCAGGAAGGACTGCGTGCCTTTCTGGATAAGCGCACGCCAGGCTGGATGCACACAGAATAATCATGTTCAAAAAAGTACTTATTGCTAATCGCGGTGAAATTGCCGTTCGAATCGCCCGCACGTTGCAGGAGATGAGGATTACGGCGGTTGGGGTTTATTCTGAAGCCGATCGGACCGCGTGTCATGTCTCTGCGTGCGATGAAGCTTATCCGCTGAGCGGGGTGACGGCCCAGGAAACATACTTGCGGAGTGACCGGCTGATCGAAATTGCCCGGTCTCATGGCGTAGAGGCCATACATCCCGGATATGGCTTTTTGTCGGAACGGGCGGATTTTGCGGAAGCTTGTCAGAACGCCGGCCTGACTTTCATCGGCCCATCACCCGAGGTAATTCGGGCCATGGGTGACAAAATAATTGCCAAAGAAACGGTAGCCGCCGCAGGTGTACCGGTCGTGCCCGGATGGTCATCCACTGATTATTGTTTTTCCGAAATCCAGTATCAGGCTGATAAACTCGGCTATCCAGTGCTGATCAAGGCTGCGGCCGGCGGCGGGGGTAAAGGGATGCGCGTGGTACAGGATGCCAATCATCTGGCTGAAGCTTTGGAATCGGCGCAGCGTGAAGCGGGTGCGGCATTTGGTGACGGCCGGGTTTTTCTGGAAAAGTATCTGCAGCGGCCACGCCACGTGGAAGTACAGATTTTTGGTGATCACCATGGTCAGGTAATACATCTCTTTGAGCGCGAATGTTCCATCCAGCGACGCCATCAGAAAATTATCGAGGAGTCACCCTCGCCGGCATTGACTCCAGAACTACGCCGACGACTCTGCGCGGCGGCGGTGACCGCGGCTCAGGCGATTCAATATGCCAGTGCCGGCACGGTTGAATTCATCCTCGATGAAGCCGGCCAATTCTATTTTCTGGAGGTCAACACGCGTTTGCAGGTGGAACATCCGGTCACCGAAATGATCACCGGGCTTGATCTGGTGTATGCTCAGATGAAGGTGGCTGCAGGTGAGCCGTTTCCGTTGAAGCAGGAAGAATTATTGCAGCGCGGCCATGCGCTTGAATGCCGCATCTGTAGTGAGGATGCTAATGATAATTTCCGCCCCCAGACCGGTCAGATTGAAGTTTATGTATCACCGCAGGGTGGTGGCGTGCGGGTCGACAGCGGCGTGAACATCGGTAGTGAAGTATCGGTTCATTATGACCCCATGCTGGCCAAGTTAATCGTCCACGCTCCTACGCGCTTGGCCGCAATAGATAAAGCGATTCAGGCTTTGCGTCAATTTGTCATTCTGGGGGTACGGACGAATATTCCGTTTTTAGCGCAGGTGCTGGACCATCCCGAATTTCGCGCTGGACAGGTGCATACTCATTTTCTACAGGAGCAGCACTGGCCGGTGGATGATCCGGAGAATATTCCGGATGCAGCATTGTTGGCGGCGGCGCTTGCGGTGAAACCCGTATCGCGTTTTTCTTCGAGTACCGCCTGGTCTGAACAGCATGATACCGGACCGTGGGCCGCTGCGGGCCCGTGGCGAGGCCTATAGAATGATTCGCGTGCAATTACAACCGGCAAAGACTTCGAGCCTGTGGACCGTGGCGTTGGAACGGACGCGCCTGGACGCGGCGGATGACCTGCAAGCCCAGATCAATCAGCGCACTTTCGATTTTGAACTCCTCAAGACCGAGCCTGCCGGTGGGGTAATGCGTCTGCATGGGCAGGTACAGCGCTACTATGTTTGGCGCGATGGATCGCGGATACAAGTCTGGCTGGCTGGGCGGATTTACGAACTGGACATCGTTGAATCACGGGCGCAGCGAGCCGGTGCGGCTGAGCAGGCGGGTGGCCCCCGAGATCGCCTGACCGCACCGATGCCCGGAACGATCCGCCAGATCAAAATTCAGGTGGGTGATAGCGTCGAACCCCATCAGACGTTGCTGATGATGGAGTCGATGAAAATGGAATCTGCTCTGGCGGTTGGGCATGCAGCCCGGGTGATCGAAATCTGTTGCCAGGTCGGGCAGTTGGTCCAGATGAACGAAACGCTGATCAAACTGGAGCCGCTCGCATCATGAGTCACCACTGGCCGGACAAGGTACAGATAGTCGAAGTCGGCCCACGCGACGGCCTGCAGAATGAATCCGTCATCGTGCCAACGGCGGTCAAGGCCGAATTGATACAACATCTCCTGACCGCGGGGCTGTCGCAGATTGAAGTGACTTCCTTCGTGCATCCGCGGCTGGTGCCGCAGCTAGCCGATGCCAATGAATTACTGGCTTTGTTGCCTCGCAGCGCCTCGAACCAATTCTCGGCTTTAGTGCCCAATCTCAAAGGCTGGGAACGGGCCCGTGCCTGTGAACTGCAGCGCATCGCGATTTTCACCGCCGCCTCTGAAACCTTTGCTCGAAAAAATATCAACATGAGCGTGGCGGAATCGCTGGATGCCTATCGGCCACTGGTTCATGAGGCCCGCACCCAGGGTTGTAGTGTACGGGCTTATTTATCAACCTGCTTTGTCTGCCCCTACGAAGGTGAGATGGCTGTCTCGCGGGTAGTCGAATTAAGCCAGGCCCTGCTTGATCTGGGCGCTGATGAAGTGGCGATCAGCGATACCATCGGTGCGGCCGCTCCAACGGATATTGAACGCACGATCGGTGCGCTACTGGAGCATGTACCAGCCGAGCGTATTGCTCTGCACCTGCACGATACCTACGGTACAGCACTGGCCAATGTAGTCGCCGGTCTGCAACTGGGTATTCGCACCTTTGATAGTTCGTGCGGAGGTTTAGGGGGCTGTCCATTCGCACCGGGTGCCAGTGGCAACCTGGCCACTGAGGACCTGGTCTATCTGCTGCAGCGGATGAATATTGCCTGCGGTGTGGATATGTCGGCGTTGCAACGGGCGGCTGCATTTATCGCCAGCCGCCTGGGTCGGGAATTGTCCAGTCGGCATTGGAAACGGTGGCAATGCAAGCCCTCTACTACGACATAGTCGATTCCACCAACGACGAAGCTCGTCGATTGCTTGCTGAGCATCGTGCTCCGGTGGGCGATTTTTATCTGACCGCCCGGAAGCAGCGCGCCGGTCGAGGAACCTGTGGGCGCAATTGGTCCTCACCTCGTGAAGCCGGACTCTATATGACCATCGTCTTGCGGGGGGCATTTAAATCGTTGCCTACAACAGATCGCTACACACTCGCCATCGGCCATGCGTTAGCAGATCACCTGCGACAATTCACCTGCCTGCCGGTAGAGGTCAAACCGATAAACGACCTGATGATCGATAGTCGTAAGGTAGGTGGTATTTTAACCGAGGCGATGATCGTGGATGGTGTGATATCAGATTTGATTATTGGCATTGGACTGAATACCCATCGAGCCGACAGGGGGCTGCCGCCGGAACAGGTTACTGCCTTACAGGAGCACCTGTCGCGAGAACATTTCGCGCAGTTGGAGTTTCCCCGTCTGGTTGAGGAATGGGCTGTGGTGGTGGCACAATGTTGCCGATCCATTTATGCGCCGTCAGTTGGATCAGCGATGCAGGAGTTGTAACGCCTGCTGAATGATCTGCGCTTCCGAAGGCAGTACCAGCGGAGCAGCGGGTCCCAATGGTATGTAGACGTCCTCGGCACAGACGCGGGCGATCGGTAGCTGGCCGCAACCTTGTTCGATCAGGGCGGTGATGATCCCTTCACTCAATCCGCCGGTCCGGCGGGTCTCATCGACGATCAATACTCGTCCGCTGATCCGGGCCTGTTCGGCGATGAATTCAACATTGAGCGGTTGCAGCCAGCGCAGGTCCACCACGCGACAATGCCGGTTGTGTTGTTCGGCTAGCTGGCGAGCGGCACGCATCGACAGATAGACTCCGTTGCCAAACGTGATGATCGTCAGCTCCCTGGCTTCGGGATGATAGACCCGTCCCTCGCCCAGAATAGCCGATTCGCCTTGTGGGGGATAGTTTGACTGCCACAGCCCGTCTTTGGGTGCATACAGATCGCGCGTCATATAGAGTGCGATCGGTTCCAGGAATAGAACGACCCGTCCGTCCACCTGGGCCAGGGCTGCACAACTACGCAGCAACTGTACCGCGTCATCACCGCGCGCCGGGCAGGCAATGATGATACCGGGGATATCGCGCAGCGGAGCCACGGTATTGTCATTGTGAAAGTGGCCGCCGAAGCCTTTCTGGTAAGCGAAGGAGGCGATGCGCACCACCATGGGATTGCGAAACTGATCCTGCGAAAAATAT
Organism: Phycisphaerae bacterium; assembly: GCA_022072405.1. Lineage (GTDB taxonomy): Bacteria > Planctomycetota > Phycisphaerae > UBA1845 > CAIVHJ01 > JAJVHX01. Next base: position 230,008 of record JAJVHX010000011.1, read on the forward strand.
TGCAGGCTGCAGGCCTCGCCACGAATCTGATCACACGCGTTGTGAAAATAGGCGAGGTATTGAATTTCCGGAATTGGCAAAATACCCAGGTGAGCAGCTCCGCTGGCCAGGCCGAGAATATTCGTCTCATCCAGCAGCGTGTTGAATACTCGTCCGGTTCCAAAAGCCTCCTGCAATCCCTGGGTAATATTGTAAACTCCACCTTTGCGAGCCACATCTTCGCCAAAAATCAGCGATTGCGGATACTTGGCCAGCAGTTCACGCAGCGCGTAATTGATCATCACCGCCAGATGACGCGGCGGCCCGTTTTCGGGTAATTGACCTTCTGGATATACAACCCGGCGATGCTCCATTGCTATCGAACGGGCCGCTTCACTTTGAACGGCTTCCGGTGAGTAGGGGGCGAGAGAGGTCATGATCTCTGCAGCCGAGGTCAGTTTAGGACGCTGAACAACTTCATCGGCGATTCGCTGAATCTCCTTGCGCCAATGTTCATAACGTGCGATCACTTCACCGGGCGTCAGCAGACCATGAGTCATAACCAGCTCTGCACTGCGCAGCAAGGGGTCCAGCCGTTCCGCCTCCTCCAGCTCCTGTTGTGAGCGATATTCCATTTCCAGATCACTGCCGGCGTGGCCCATCAACCGCACAGTGCGCAGATGAAGTAAAACCGGTGCCCGATGGGTTCGACAGTACTGCACTGCCTGCGAGGTTGTGTTGAAGGCGTCGAGCAGATCAAGCCCATTGGCCGAATAATAGGCGAAGCCGGGCAAATGGCTGAAGGTATGTTCCACCCAGCCCGGGGGTGTTTTAACGGAAATCCCCCACTGGTTGTCTTCACAGATCAGCAGAATCGGCACGGGAATTTTCTGATAACTCAACCAGCGGGCACCGTTGAAGCCGGTCAGTGCGGTGGCGTGATTGATCGTCGCATCACCAAAATTGCACAGGACAATACTGTCTTCGGGAATGTTGAGCGGCCAGCCTCGCCGCTGGGCGCGAACTAGGCTGACCGCCAGTCCGACTGCTTTGGGCAGGTGGCTGGCGATCGTCGAGGTTTGCGGCGGTACCCAGAGAGACCGGCTGCCGAATACCTTGTGGCGACCTCCGGAGATGGGATCTTCGCTGCTGGCGACGGTTCCCAGCAGAATATCGCGGAGCGGCTGTTGATTTGACAATTGGCGGCTACGCTGAATGAACCAGGCGCCGCTGCGATAGTGCAAGAACGCCGGATCGCTGAAACGCGTCAGCTCTCCAAGTACGGCATTGCCTTCATGGCCGCTGCTGCTGATGGTATAAAAACCCTGATCGCGGCTGCGCAGGAGTCGGGCCTGTAAGTCAAGATGTCGTGATTGCAACTGAGCATCAAACAACTCGAGCAATAATTGGCCGGTCAGCGAGGTTGAAGTGGATAGCGGCTGATCAGGAGCGAAAGGGGTCGGTGTAGCGGAATGATCAGCGGCCCACTGCGCTACGTGGCGGGCAAAATTCTCATCGATAATGACGGCACGATTAAAGGGCATGGGCGGGAGACATCCAAAAAAAATAACCGGAGGTGGTGGGAATATTCTCGACTAAAAGGCGCTGACGCCGGTCAGCTCCCGGCCCACGATTAATTGATGTATGGTCTCGGTTCCCTCGTAGGTGATCACGCTTTCCAGGTTGAGGGCATGGCGGATCGGGCAGCATTCCGCCACAATGCCTCCCGCACCCAGCAGATCGCGGGCATCGCGAGCGATGTCGAGCGCCATGCGACAATTGTTCCATTTAGCCAATGACACCTGGGCGTGATGCATTTCGCCGGCATCCTTCAATCGCCCCAGTTGCAGGACCATGAGCTGGGCCAGGGTAATCTGCCGAACCATGTCGGCCAGACGAATTTGCACAGCTTGTTTATGAGTCAACGGTGCACCAAAAAGTTGCCGGAGACTCGTGAATTGAAATGCTTCGCGGTAACAGGCGATGGCGGCACCGATAGCTCCCCAGCAGATGCCGTAACGAGCCTGGGTCAGGCAACTGAGCGGCGCACCCAGCCCCCGGGCGGTGGGCAGCCGTTGGCTGTCGGGTATGATGCAACGCTCAAAAAACAACTCGCTGGTGATCGACGCCCGCAGTGAAAATTTATGTTTGATCTCCCGTGTGGTAAAACCGTTGGTGCCACGATCAACAAGAAAGCCCATGATGCCTTCGCTGGTGGTGGCCCAGACGACGGCGACGTCGGCGATGTCCCCATTGGTGATCCACATCTTGGCCCCGTCGAGAATCCATTTGTCGCCATCCTGAACCGCGCGGGTTTTCATGTTGCCGGGATCGCTGCCGCCATCGGGTTCGGTCAGGCCAAAGCAGCCGATGAGTTCGCCTTTGGCCATCTTGGGCAGATAGCGATTTCGCTGTTCTTCGCTGCCATAGCTCAGAATCGGATACATGCACAAGCCGCTCTGGACGCTGGCGAAACTCCGCACGCCGCTATCACCGCGCTCCAGCTCCTGCATGATCAATCCATAGGCGACATTGTTCAGCCCCGCACAGCCATAGCCTTGAATCGTCGGACCGAAGAGGCCCATCTCCGCCATTTCCGGCACCAGGTCACGTGGGAAACGTCCAGCTTCAAAACAATCGGCGATGATCGGCAGTACCCGTTCATCGACCCACCGGCCAACCAGCTCCTGAATCTGGCGTTCATCAGAATTGAGGGAGGATTGCAGTCTATAAAAATCCGTTGCTTCCAATGCCATGCCGTAATTCCTTTATTGGATCAATCTGAACTGGATGTATTAACCGGCGAAAAGCAGCTCCTGATATCATAGGCAAGTCGTTCACTCAGGTGGGTTCGACCAGCCGGTTGAAAAGTGGGAAGTATAGTTGACTTTGGAGCGTTGTCCAGCGAAAATACTCTGCTGTTTAGAGGTGGATCATGCATCTAAGCACTGTTAGCTCAATTGGATAGAGCATCGGTCTACGGAACCGAAGGTTGAAGGTTCGAGTCCTTCACAGTGCGTGCGTTTATCGCAGTTCTAATCGTACAATCCAGCGGGTCATCACTTCTGTGTGGGGATAGTTAATCGTATTGGTTGCAACACAGCAACTACCATAATGCTAACGGTTAGTGGCAAAATCGATCGCACTGATCAGATTTTGTTTGAATTCCTGATAATCACCGGCCTTGGTGATATAACCATTCGCACCGCTTTCATAAGCCAGCGAGATTTCGCTGATGGAGTTGGAAGTGGTGACCACAATAATCTTCATCTCCTGCAGGAAGGGGTTATCTCGGATCTGTTTCAAAAATTCGAAACCATTGAGCTTGGGCATCTTCAAATCCAGAAAAACCAGATCCGGGATGAGCACCCGTGAAGGATCGTGGTGTCGAGGCCAGTGGAGCAGAAAGTCTACAGCCTTCTCACCGTCGTAAATATGCAGCACGCTGATCGGGCGCTCGATTTCGCGAATGATCTTCTGGATCAGCTTGGCATGGGCGTAGTCGTCCTCTACCAGCAGAATTTTCAGAGGGGCATTCGATTGGTGGGTTTTCTGATCCGGAGTAATGTTTGGAACCAGGGTCATCATTTTCCTACCTCAATGTTGCTAAACGTACTCCCAAGGGTATCGATAAGGTGAATTCAGCACCACCACCGACATCCGAACGAATCGACACCGTGCCGCCGATCCGTTGCATCAACCGATGTACCGCCGTCAGCCCGATGCCGGAACCGGCAACCTTGGAATGCTGATCTTCCAAACGCTCGAAAAGCTGGAATATTCGTACATGATGCTGCAGCGCGATCCCCGGACCGTTGTCGGCTACACCGATCAGCAGGCGGTGCTCCTCCAGCGTTGCCTGGATAGTCAGCCGCGGAGTCGGATCGGTACAGCCATAATGGAGGGCATTTTCGATGAGGTTTTCCAGCGCTTCGCGAACATGCAGTGTGCTGAGAATCACTTCTGCACCGGGTGCGATGATTTGAACCTGAACAGTTTTTTCTTCCAGCCGGGCATTAAACATGCGTAAAACCTCGGCCAGAAAATCAGGCAGAATGACTTTTTCATATTGCACCGGAGAATTTTCGATCTTGGACAGATCACCCAGTTCCGAGATCATTTCCTGCATACGGACGCATTCCTGCAGTGCGGTTTGAATATAGGCGCCATGTTCTGAACCCAGCAGTTTACTGCATTCATCCAGCACAATGTTCAGATTCCACTGCACCGTGACCAGCGGGCGTTTGAGATCATGGCGGACAATATGGAGGAATTCCTCGCTTTCCTGGCGGTGCTTGTCACGGTTTCGTTCAGCCAGTTGCCGTTCGGTTATGTCTACCACCACACCCAGTACCATCGCCCCCTGAGCCGTGTCAATCGGATTCAATCCGACTTCGACCGGGAATTCGCTCCCATCTTTTCGCCGTCCGAACAATTCCCGGCCGCGACCCATGGCACGAATACTCGGCGCGATCATGTATTGTTGACGATAATGGATATGGTTTTCAATGTAGCGTCTGGGTACCAGCAATTCTACCGTCTGCCCGTACAGTTCGCTCCGATCATAATGAAAAAGCTGTTCAGCACAGCGGTTCACCAGTACGATTTTTCCCTGGGCATCGGACATGATCATGGCATTGGGCGCCGCTTCCACGGCGATGCGAAAATGTTCTTCCGCATCATGACGTCCTATCGTTTCCTTCTTCAATTGCAGATTCAATGCGCCCACATCCGGCAGACGCAGGGCACGCGGTAAAATCGGGATGATGGCCAATACCGTCAGCCAGGAGGCGATCGCTGTAACTATTTTCAGTGACGCCGACAGGCGGTAAGCCGGCCACCAGAATAGCGCAGCTTCGGTCATGTGAACCAAGCCACAAGAGAAAATAAAGACGCAGAATAACCAGAAGGTTCGCGGAAAAGGGAAATTCTGGCGACGGGTAACAAAATAGAGCAGGAGGATGGGGATAGTAAAATATGCGGCTCCGGTAGCAACATCCGCAATGATGTGCGACCAGCCATGCCACTCCGACCAGTTGCCGCAGTGCCATCGCGGAGGAAAATCTGACGTATCAAACAACAACCGGACAAAGCTCATTACTTTTGTATCCAGCCGAAAATAATTGACGATTGATTGGACAACGGATTCGGATAATTCGACATTGATCGGCGACAAAAAACAAATAGCTATTCGAGAGGTCTTATTCCGGCACTTTAAAATAGTGTCCCAAAAAACTCAAGGATTATATATTCCGCAGGTTTTGGTTAGTACGAAAAAAACGAATTTTCAGTTGATCAGTACTGCAGTCAACTGGCACATGTAATCCAAATTGATTGAGTAAATTCATGGGATCGAGCTATATCCGATTTAACAAGTCCGCATGTCTTCTCTGAGGACTGTTTCAACTAAAGGTGTGGTGTGGTGCAATATGCAGTACTGTGCTTTCATTCACAGCGTAGAAGTACAGAAGGATGGGTAACCCAGCTAAGGCGGGCAGCGTTCATGCGACCGCTGAAGCGACTTCGTCGCGATTCTGTTCAAAACGGACGCTGACCCGTCGGGAGACGCCCGGCTCCTGCATGGTGATACCGTACAGCGTGCCTGCCACCTGCATGGTCCGTTTGGAGTGGGTGATGATGATAAATTGCGACTGATCCAGAAATTCACGAACGATGGCGTTGAAGCGTTCGTTATTGGCTTCATCGAGGGCCGCGTCAACTTCATCCAGAAATACAAAAGGCGAGGGCTTGGCCCGGAAGATACTCATCAGCAGGGCGATGGCGGTCATCGTTTTTTCACCGCCCGACATCAACGAGATCGCCTGTAATTCCTTGCCCGGAGGTTTGGCGAGTATTTCGATACCTGCTTCCAGGATGTCGGGGCAGGTGGGGTCGAGCACCAGATCGGCTTTTCCGCCCCCGAATAACTTGCGGAACATCTGTTGGAAGTGATCGCGGACCTGCTGGAATATGGCTGCGAACCGTTCGCGTGATTCGTCATTCAACCGGGTGATCAGCTCTTCCAGTTGCCGTCGGGAATCTTCGAGGTCCTGCCGCTGGGTATTGAGGAAAGTCAGCCGCTGCTCAAGCTCATCCTGTTCAGCGATGGCTTCGAGGTTGATATGGCCCAGTTTGCTGATCTTGTCGCGTAATTCCTGAATCTCGGTTTCCACGGCCGACCAGTCCTGCTCCTGTTCCTGAAAACTCTGATAGGCTGATTCCAGCTCGATCTGCAGTTCTTCACGGACCCGCAGGCAGAGTTCATCCTGGCGGAGCGACGCTTCCTGAAGCTTCATCTGCAGCTGATGGATCAGCTCTTCCTGCTGATGCAGTTCCTGGCGTAAACACTTGCTTTGTTCAGCCAGTTGTTCACGTACGAAGCGTTGTTCCTCTCGCTGGCGACGCCAGGCGGTATCCTGCTGTTCATGAGCAGCCAGCTCGCCTTCCAGCCGGACCAATTCCTGTCGCGTCGCCATGATGGCATCCGCCGCCTGTTGTAGACGCTGCTGACACTGGACGATCTGCTCCACCTGTTGTTGCGAATTTTGACGGGTGTTATCCAGGGATTGCTGCAGCGCATGAATGTTATTCAGCGTGGCTGATTTTTTTTCCGCCAGTTTGCCGGCTTCGACCCGCGCCGTGGTCAGTCGTTCGGAGAGGGCCTGTCGCTCCTGGGCCAACTGATCCAGCTGCAGACGGTAGGAAGTGATCACGGTCTCGCGATCCACATTCCGTTGCTGGAGGGCTTCAAGCGATTCGCGGTGGCGGCGGGTTTCCTCGACTGCCGCGGTGATCTGGCCTTCCAGCAGCTGTACCTCACCGGTGATCAGGGGTTGCTCGCGGGTCAGCCGTTGAATCGCTTCCTGAGCATGTTGTAATTCGGCCTGGCTCTGGGCCCGCACCGTGTGATTCTGATAGATCGCATTGCGTAACTCATGGATCAATTGCTCGAGATGTTCGGCAGCGGTGGTCAGTTGCTGAGCCTGATCCTGGTGCTCGTTGATCTGCTGATCCAGTTGGCGGAGCTGTCGATTGACATCGCGTAACCGGCTCTTGCGTGAAATCAGTCCGGTGCGCGCTGATTTTGGACCCAGGGTAATCTGCCCTCGACTATCCACGATGGTACCGTCCCGGGTGATGAATTGATGGTTCTGCGTATCCTGGGTGGAGAGCTGTAATGCGGTCGCCAGTGAATCAACAATAATGGTGCGACCGAGCAGATATTTCGCCAGGTACTCCAGTGGTTCGGGATATTTCACCAGGTCCAATGCCCGGGCTACAAAACCGGTAGCCCCCGAGTAACTCGGCCCGTTCATGACCGGACCGAGACGATCCAGACAGATCAGGTGCAAGCGGCCTTTCAGCGTGCCCAGCTCACCATTGAGTGCCAGAAATCGTTCGCTGTCCGCGATGACCAGATGCTGGGCCCAGTATTCGAGTGCGGACTCTATCAGTTGAGCATGTTCCAGGTCGGTCGAAAAGATATCCGCCACCATGCCGATAATCGATTGCAGCCGGTGATTGTCCGGTTCAGCAGTACGTCGATGTAGAAGGTCGCGGACGGCCTGGTCCACACCTTCCATCTTGTTCTCGAGATCCTGCAGTAGCTGTTGTTCAGAGCGTAAACCGCTCCGCTCCGCCTTCATCGTCATCAATTCATCGCCGACCACGTGGCGTTGCCGCTTCAGTCGATCCAGTTCCTGTAATTTTTCCTCCAGCCGGTGCTGTTCCCGGCCGGTCAACTCGTCCACCTGCTGCAGGTGATCCTGGGCGACGGCTTTTCGGTGCAGTAATTCCTCCAGTTGGACACTGATCTGGCTGTCTCGATCAACCAACTGGCTGATTTTCTGCCGCAACGTGTTTTGTGTCAGGTCCAGCTCAGTCAGGCGATTTTTCTGTTCAGCACTATCGCGCAACAGATCGATGATTCCGCTTTTTTCATCTTCCAGGGTGGCTTGCAGTTGAACGATCTGGCGGGAGAGCAACTGATCTTCCGCCAACAGGGCCTGGGCTTGTTCCGCCTGCTGCCGACTTTCGGTTTCCAGGGTGGGCAGTTTCTCCTGTTCAACCTGCAGTGAAGCTTCCAGCTTTTGCAGCCGCTCCAGCTCCTGAGCCGCCTGTTGGCGATAAGTCTCCAGCATTTCCTTCTGTTCGAACTGCCGATGTTCGTTCTGCCGGATGCGTTCCTGCAGGGTGGTGATCTGGGCCTGCAACTGCGAAGCTTGCTGCTGGTGTTGTTCGATGGTCTGGTCCAGATGCAGCAATTCTGTTTCCAACCGGGCGATATCAGCATCCTGCTGCGCGAAGCGGCTGTTGATAGCTATGCAGTGGTCCGACAGGGCGGTTTGTTCCTGCTGCAGACGCTGGTGGGTCTGGTTAAGGCGATGAAATTCCGCCAGGGCGAACGAGGCTCGCAGTTCGCGATAGCGCTGATCATATTCCTGGAATTTCCGGGCGCGGCCGGCCTGAATACGCACACCGCGCAACCGCCGATCCAGTTCATCGATAATGTCCTGGGCCCGCAGCAGATTCTGCTGGGTTCGTTCGAGCTTACGCTCCGCCTCCCGCCGGCGAACTTTGTATTTGCTGACCCCGGCGGCTTCTTCGAATATCAGGCGGCGTTCCTGAGGGTTGGATTTGAGCAGAATATCCACCCGTCCCTGTTCAATCACCGAATAAGCATCGACCCCCACGCCGGTATCGAGAAACAGTTCGCGGACATCCTTCAGTCGGCAGGGTTGCAGGTTGAGCAGGTATTCGCTCTCACCGCTGCGGAACAGGCGACGGGAGACAGCCACCTCGAGCTGTTCCACCGCCAGAGTCCGATCGGAATTGTCGAAAATCAGATCGACCTGGGCGCAGCCGCTGCTTTTGCGGCTGCTGGAGCCGTTGAAGATCATGTCCATCATCTGATCGCCGCGCAGGCTTTTGGCCGACTGTTCGCCCAGCACCCATTTCACGGCGTCCACCACGTTGCTCTTGCCGCAGCCATTCGGGCCGACAATACAGGTGATGCCCGCGTCGAAATCAAACTCGGTCTTATCGGGAAAACTTTTGAATCCGCTCAGGATGACTTTCTTGAGGATCATGCGTTGGGGAAACCTCCCTGTTTCCAAGGCTGGCCGTCCGTCCCGGACGTTATGGTCAATGTTGCCGTCGCGCCCGCCGGCTGATCATCGACTCGGGGAGTGTAACATATTATCCCAACTGACAGCAATGGTTTTATCGTCCAAAGCATCGCTTCTTCCGCATGATTAGCTGTTCGTGCAGTATGTTCAAACCTGGGTTAAGCTGAAAAATCCCCGAACAATTCTCGCGATAAACCGGGTGAGTGATCTGGTATTACAATTCTGATTCCGGGCGGCCGAGGCGACGTTGTGAAGTGCCGATCATTTCCAGCGCCGAAACACGTTCCAGGCGGAAGGCGGCAGCCAGGGTCGAGTTTTCGCATAATGACGCCAGCACTTCGAGCAACTGATTGTAAGTCAGCCCCAGTCCGGAAACCTGGCCAAATTTGTCTTCGTCTGCTTTTTGCCCGAGCAGTTTGATCAGAGCATAAGTATCCAGCGGCACTTCCACAGTGGGAGAGGTTCGACCGCCGGGAGTGGTGCGCAGAAGGGCGATCTGATCGGACCCGGCTTCGGCGTTAATGGTGACGACATTATGCGGGTGAATGTAAAAGACCGGTGTGCGGATCGGTACCTGGCCGATGACGTACAATCGCGCCTGGCCCTCTACCTGCGCGGAGATGATCGGCTGCTGGGTACTGATCGGCAGATATTCCAGCGTAAATTGTTGGCCCAGTTCCTCATTCATCACATCTAGATCCTGATGTTCCACCAGACCCTTCAGGGCTTGTACACGAACGCGCGGATCCAGATCGGAAGCTGCCAGCTCGTACAGGGTTTCGGCGGCCTGGGGAGCGGACACCGCCCGGCCAAGCTCCTGGATCGCTTCCAACTGGAAGTTGCTGTCGGGATTTTTCGCGTGTTCACGCAGCACATTAACAGCCAGTCGATCCTCCAAACGCAATCCTGCACGGGAGGCATAGAAATGGACGTGTGGGCGGGGGTGGGTATAGAGATTGCGCAATATGGGCTTGATGGATTTGCCCAGACCTTCCAACGCCAATGAGATATTGTCGTGCGGGGCATCCAGATCGGTCAGTTCATCCGCCAATCGGCGGGCTTGTTGTTCGGAAAAGGCCGGATCGTCACTGAGATAGAGATGGCGAACCAGAGCCAGGAATTCCGCCTCCATACCCAGGTAACTGTCAGGTATATGCAGCTTGACGAAGGCTGGTGATTCGGCGGTAGCGATTTTATCGGTTCCACCAAAACGGTTATTGATGCGATTTTGAATACGAATGGCCAGAGCGTAGGAGGGCGAATTCAGTACCAGACCAACCCGTCGATCTTCCAGATTCAGCCCGCCACCAATCACTTTACCCAATCGTAAATTGCGATCATCAACGGGTTTCTCCGGGTTGGCGTTGAACGGATTGATAAACACCGGTCCGGAACCGCGAGCCAGTATTTTGCCTTCCTGGACCAGTTCTTCGCCCACCATACGGAATAGACGCAACTCGCAGGTATAGAGGAAGCCGCCTTCGATCGAGCTGGTTTCTGTTCCCGGCAGCGCTTGAACGGTCAGATCGAATCGCGTGCCGCGAAGTGCAGCCGATGGGATACTACCCTGCACCAGCACTACGGCTGTATCAGGTGAACCGACCATTTTTTCAGGAGAAAGATCTTCCAATCCCAGCCGAGAATCACCAAAACCATATTTTCGAATGTCCTTGAGCAGTCGCGAACGAACCGCATCGGGACAAGTGCGCGAACCGCGGCCATCCAGCCCGACGACCAGTCCGTAACCCCGGACACGCATGGCCTGCAGACCCTGAATCTGTATCTGTTCACCAATCGTGCCGCGCGTCGCCGCAGAATTGGCCAGTCGATCGAGTGATTGACGATATTCAGATGAGGGGGCAGACGGTGCTTCGGTAGTTTTCTCGCGCCGTGACCATCCTTCACACCCACTGATCAGGAGCACGATACACAACCAGAGAACATTGCATACTTTCGATTTGGGTAGCAGTGTCATTTTCATGCACAGGTCCTATATCAGGGATGAAAAACTTAAGTATATGTATGGTATGCGATTAGAGCAAGACTAATTTGGTGATGTTCCTTTTGTTGCCTGATCCTTCCAACCCACCCATCCCTCTGCTTCCTGTGTCAACAACAGATGATCATAGAGCCAGACCTGCATCGGGTGAGGCATCGGGCCTACCTGTTGTCCGTGCTGTTGCAAGTCGAGCTGACGATCCAGCTGCACGGGTCGATGTTCGAAGAAGGCCCAGTGATTAAGTTGATCCTGATCTGGTTGCCGGATCATCACCACCAGCCAATCAGCGGCCAGGGCGGCCCAGTCCAGAAAACAATTTTCCGGCATCTGCAGCACACCCAGCAGCCGGCCATTATAGGGATCAAGGCTCAGAATCCGTCGATTATCCAGGGCATAGAGTTCATCCGGACCATCCAGTACGTGCACCAATGCCGGTCGCCTGCCGATCGGGGCGGATCGCCACATCTCTTCACCATCATGCAGGCTGAGCTTGCTCAGATGCAGGCCATCCAGCGTCAACACAATGCCATCAAGCCCCACAGACAGGGACTGATGAACGAAATCCTTTCCCAAGGTCTTCTGCCATTCAATCGTTCCATTCCAGGGATTCAGAGCCAGGCATTTTTGTCCGCAGAGCAGCAGAACCAGCCCAACTGGTGTCGGGCGAATCTCTACGATCGGTTCGGAGAACGTCAGCGCTATGCGATGTAATACCTCGCCATTGGCGGCGTTGATCACCACCAGCCGCTGGAGTTGATTTTCGACTGAGCGATAGATGAGGTGATAATCATCCAGGCTAACGGCTTGCTGCGGTAGGTCCGCCAGTTGTCGCTGCCAGAGGGATACGCCCCGGGAAATATCCCAGGCCACTGCCTCGCCATCACTGCGTAAACTCACCAGTACATCATCCTGCAACACATGAGTCAGCCAATATGGAAATTGTTCCCAGTCGGTATTCGGCGCATTGGCCAGTGCGGGCCATTCGCCATACGACCAGAGCAGCGATCCGTCATTGGGTTGCAGGGCCTGCACCTGATAACGATTAGCCAGGATGATGGCTCCCTGGAGATTGGCCAGCAGACGCGGTGTCTCTCCTGCGGGTAACTGCACCGACCAGGCGGATTGACCATCTGCGGCACGATAGCAGGTAAGTTGCTGTTTACGCAGAATCAGAATTCGCGACCAGTCCGCCTGGGCATGATTGATAAAATCGGCCGTCAGCAGTTGATCGCCTTCCTCTCGGAGTATAGTCCACGCGCGAGCCAGCGGCGGTTGCATAGCGGGTAAACGGCGGCGGGAGGGTACGCCTCCGCGTATCAGATCATCGAGACAGTTGCGCAGTGATTGCTGGTTTCCCTGAGTCGTGACCTGAGCCTGCGGGAATAATTGTGTACCGCGACTCAGCCATTGATAGGCCAGATCACGCCGATCCGCCAGCACATAACACTCCGCCAACCAGAGCATCGCCTGGGGTTGATCTATCTCTGCGGGATATTGCAACAGGGCCCGGTAGTAATATTGAGCCGCCTGAATCGGCTGGGTGTCGCGCAGCCACTGTGCTCGATTCAGCAGCGCCTTGGGCGCCGCCAGACTGTTGGGATATTGCTCGATCACCTGATCCAGGCGCGGTGAATCATGACTCTGCAGCCCAGCCAGCAAAATGCCATCCGCCTGCTCATCCAGCGTGCGATAAACCTCCCGACCCTGCTGCTCGATCAACTGCTGGATGGCTTCGCGACAGGCCCGACGCGCCGTCAGGGGTTCTGTCCCGCCGGTCGGCCAGGGCTGATCATGCAAAGAGCGATCACTAAGCACCTGCTGGTAGACGCGAACGGCGGTGACGGGTTGCTGATCGTCCTGGTAAAGCTGGGCCAACCGAGCTTTTTGTTGCACCGCACCGGCGGGATCAGGCGCCCAGTTGCCGGCGAGAATCAACAATTGAGTCGCCATCGCGCGATCGGGTGGATCCAGATGCAGATAGCTGTCGCTGAAATCCAGGAGGTCGCGGAACAGGCGACTGCGAAATTCATCCGTGGTATTGCCGGACGGTGCCATAGCCCGTTGCACGGTGGTTTGAACCATGGTCCAGCCCTGAGCCAGATCGGCGGTTTTCTGTTCGCCGGGGGGCTGAGTTGCGGCTGTTCGATAAATCACCTCGGCGAAGCGCAGCGCCGGCCAGGGGTCATCCGGCTGGGCATCCATCTCCGCCTGCATCCGGTCAAAAACCTTCCGTCGGATGCCGTACATCGTCAGGTGATCATTCCCGGCAATCAGCAGGTGCTCCCCTACAGGAATAACATTGCCGGCTTCTTCGATGCTGCTCCAGGGGACGATCAGTTTTCGCTCGCCCTCCAGCGAATAGGAGAACAGACCCAGATCGGTTGAAACAATAATGGCTGAACTGGTCAGCAGCGGTCGGCCCATTAAGTGTTCACTATCCAGCGGTTGGGACCAGAGCATCTGCCCGCTGGTCAGTGACCAGGCCCAGACGGTATCGCCGGCACCATATAGCCGGCCATTCTGCCAGCCCAGTAGTGTACGCACATTCGCGAGTATACTCTTGTTGATGCTCTGCTGAATGGAGCCGGTCTCGAGATTCAGCAGTAGCAGATTATCACTGTCGAGGGGGATGATCGCGAGCTGTGCCGGAATCGATTCGTCCGTCGGACTAAGCTGGCTGGGTATCAAAATCGGCGGGTTGTAATCCCATGAACAGAGATTATTGAGAATGCTCTGCGACCAGACCGAGGTTTCATCACCAGTGGAATTAGTTTCATAAATGCGCAACCATTCCACCAGCCCGGTTACCGCATCGATACTGGCGATGGTGCCCAGTTGTGAAGCGACGATGATCCGTTGACCGAACTGGCTGATGATCGCCTGGGTCGGTCGTCGAAAACCGAATCCGCCGATAGATGAACTGCCCAGGTGAGTTTTCCAGCGTAAGGCACCCTGGCGATCGAAACACCACAGATACGCATCTTCAAAACCAAATGCTTTTCGCCGGCGGACCATGGTATATACGCCGGTGCCACTGACGAGGGGTGGGCCTTCAAAATACACTTCACGCGAATCTTCGCCGAATTCTTCCGGACTGACCTGCCAGCGATGCTCACCCGTAGTAGCTTCGACACAGAGCAGGGCAGATTGCCCCCTGCTGGTTTGATAGCCATAGTAGGTCAGCGGCTGGTGACCGATGACGGCAAATAGTTCGTGGCCCGTGACTGTCGTACCGAGCAGCATCGGTATGCTCTGATCACTCCAGACCTGCTCGCTGCCGCTTTCGGGCATAGGGGAGAGGTTCCATTCCAGCGTACCGCTGTCAGCCGCCAAAGCCCACAATCGGGAATGATCCTGAAAATACAAGCGCTGGCCGTCGCTCGCCGGGTACAATGCCAGGAATTTGCCTTTCTGGCGGGCACTGCGAAAACTGCTGCTTTGCAATACACCTTCCGCACCGGTAATGGTGCTGGGGGCAAAATTCTGAAAGGTCCAGAGCGGGGCGGAGGGCATGGAAGACAGTTGTTCAAGGCGTTGCCGGGTCAGGTCGCCTCCCCAGGTCGGCCATTGGCCCGCGGTTCGCGGTTTAATGACATTTCTTTGCCATTGTTCGGCCTGCTCCAGCCATTCCGGTAATAACGTCTCAACGGTTTGTTTTTTCCCCAGCCACTCCATGGGGTAATCTTTCAGTTCCGGCCCATGTTGTTGCAGGATGGTGTCCACCGCCGATCGTTTTCCTGCGAGCGCCAGACTCATGACCAGCCGCGCGCTCCATTCTGTTCGTGAGGCCTGACGGTCGGGATGGGTGCTTAAAAGCTGCTGATAAATTTCCGCAGCCAGTTCGAATTCACCTCTTTCCAGCCATAGCTGTGCCAGCATATTCGCGGTCTGTGTGGCGGCGGAAGTGCAGTAGTACTCTTCAATGACATTCATCAGTTGCGTCGGGTTACGGGTAGCGAGCGCATCGGCGGCTGCTTGTTCGGCGATTGATTCATAACGACTCCGGTAGGCAGCCAGGCCTTCCGCAGGCCAGGAGGCGATCAGTTCATTGATATAAAGTCGGATGCTGACATACAGCCCGGGTTCGCGGGCGATGACCTGACGACCATGGAGTTTCAGCAGTTGTTCCAACTGGTCAAGCACCAGCGGCCATTGTCGGGCTTCTACCAGTTGCTGAATGTCCTTCAAGGATTCTTCGGCTTTGAAACTGTCGCTGACAAAAACATTCTGCGAGGTGGTGCCGGGCGGTTCATCAACCAGAGGCGGCTCCTGGGCTGAGACCTTTCCGGTGGGGATGAGCAGGATGACGATTATGATCGCCCGGAGCACGCTCCTGAGCTTTCGCCCTAATAAGGCAATAAACAGCCGATTCTGCAGAATGTGCTTCATGCCCAGATTCATTCGTTCGGAAATTCGAGGTAACGGTTCAGAAGCGGTTCCAACGGTTTCAGCTTCCGTTTATCCAACTGCCGACGATCGGACCAGATGGCCAGCTTGAGGGCCTGTTGACACGAACATGCTGTGGGCAGATGTCCGGCGAGCTGGGCCACCGTGTTCTTGATCAACTGTATCGCCAGTTGCGTTGCCGACTGCACATTCTGCAGAATTTCCTGCAGCAGGGTTTGCGGGGCGACGCCCGACTGATGCGGCTTCCAGCAATCATAATCGGTCGGGAATGCCACCAGGGTGTAGCACATCTCGGCTTCGCGGGCCAGCTTGGCTTCCGGCAGGGCGGTCATGCCGATCAGATCGCCGCCCCATTGGCGATGACGATTGGCTTCTGCCACCGTCGAAAACGCCGGCCCTTCCATGCAGACATATACGCCACCCGCATGCACGCGCGTTGGCAGACTGTTGCCCGCTGCCAGCAGTGCCTGCCTCAAACTCGGGCAGAAGGGTTGGCTGAACTCCACATGCACGACGACATCCTGCTCAAAGAACGTGTTGATTCGCCGGAAAGTGTTATCAATGAGTTGGCTTGGAATCACCAGATCACCGGGGTGGATTTCTTCGCGCAGACTGCCGGTAGCGCCGCTGGCGATCAGGTGAGTGACGCCGATTTTTTTCAGGGCGAAAATATTAGCTCGGTAAGGCACGTTCGTGGGATTAAAGCGGTGACCCGGTCCGTGACGGGCCAGGATGGCGAGCGGTTGGCCTTGCCATTCAGTCAGCAGGATCGGACCGCTGGGTGGGCCATAGGGCGTGGTTATTTCAACCATTTTTCCCTGGCCTGGCTGGCAGAGGGCGTCGCCCAGTCCGGTGCCGCCGATAATACCGATCAATCCCTGGACTGCACTGCTCATGGTTGCTGATCCTGACAAAGGGCTGTTAAGGGTGTCCTCATACGGGCGATTGTATTTTATTCATAGCCACGGGCAAGATTTGTAACAAACGATCCACTTCTTCCATGGTCGTATAGCGTGACCAGCTGATGCGCAAAGCTCCGCCATAATCCGGGTCATCCAACCCCATGGCCTGCAGTACACCCGAGGGCGTTAATGCACCGCTGTGACAGGCTGAACCGGTCGAAACGCAGACTCCGTGTTCACTCAGGGCAATCAGCAGTTCCTCCGTGGCGGTGCGGGGCAGCTGCAGCAGGCAAGTGTTGGGCAATCGCGGAACTTGCCGCCCGATGATCCGTCCGTCTGAAACCAGTTGGATCAGGGCGGATTCCAGTCGCTGCCCAAGCTGGGTCATGCGGTTTTGCGCGGCCGGCAAATGTGCCGATACCAGTTCCACCGCCATACCCAGTCCGACTATTCCCGGCACATTTTCGGTACCGGCCCGCAAGCCACGTTCCTGGTTAGCGCCCAGCATTTGGCTGTGCAGTATCACTCCTGCCCGCACATACAATGCACCGCAACCCTTGGGACCATGAAATTTATGAGCCGAGAGACTGAGCAGATCGACTCCCAATTCCTGTACATCGACCGGAATTTTACCGATCGCCTGTACGGCATCGGTGTGGATCAACACACCCATTTCACGACACAGCCGGGCTGCTTCAGCCACCGGTAACAAGATTCCGGTTTCATTATTGGCGAGCATCAGGGAGACAAGAAGTGAGTCCGGCCGTAATGCGGCTTGCAACTGGGACAGGTCGAAGGCGCCGTCACCGTTCACCGCCAGTCTGGTTACTTCATAGCCCTGTGTCTGCAGTTGCTGCAGGGGCTGGTTAACCGCGTCATGTTCGACGCTGCTGGTGATGAGATGACGTTTCTGCGGTTGAGCCTGGGTCAGTCCGAAGATCGCCAGATTGCTGGCTTCCGTACCGCCCGAAGTAAATATCAGCTCGGCTGGCAGAGCGTTAATACAACGGGCCAGTTGCCGCCGGGCCTGGGCCACTGCAAACGCCGAACGCTGTCCTAACCGATGGCCGCTCGATGGATTGCCATACAAATGAGTCAATGCGTCCGTCATAGCGGCGCGCACTTCCGGTGCCGGAGCGGTCGTCGCGTTGTTATCAAAATATAAAAACTCTTCCGTCATGTTTTTCAGCAATTCAATCCACCAGGCTCATATTGCCGAGTGATAAAGGATCATAGGCGTCCCACTGGGCGCCGGACCAGGTGGAATAATCCCAAGTCTGCAGATTGAATCGGGCAAAATTAATGCCCCAGCTGCGAACACCCGATGCTCGATCACCGAGGCTGTTCAGCGGCAGGCGGATTTCGGCGATCCAGCGGTCATCGAGAATCCGGGTGGCCACTTCCACCTGCGCAGCCCAGTCACTGATCGGTCCGATTTGCGGCCAGCAACGCAATCCGCGTTCAGCCATTACCGAACCGTTCGGCTTAATCACCAGGTGATAGAGGTCACTCGGCGCGCGCGATCCGCTGTTGCTCGAATCAATCAGAATTTCAAGCAGTTCCTCGCCGATCGGCAGGCGGTCTTCATAGGTAACAAAATTCCGCTGTGTCGCGGCGGTTTCCAGCCGGTCCGGCGTAAAACAATGGAAAGCAAAATAGAGATCATGATCATCCATGGCAACAAAGCCGATCACATCCTGCGGTTCGCGCACGGGCAGAGCGGTGGAGCGGACGGCGGATTGACTGATCGAAGTGAAATTACCCACGACATTGCCCACTCCGATCGGCCAGTCGGCGAGATCGCCATCAAGAACCGGTGGAGTTCGCAGTCGGCGGGCGGTCAGATGAGTCACGCGTACCTGGCTGGTGATCGCTTCACCATCATTGACGTTCATCATCACCGGTACATACAGCACGCCATCAGGCCCGGTAGCTATGGACTCCGCCGTGGCGGTGAGTGTGATCGGTTGTGTGCTCATGGGCAGAACCAGCTGCACCGGTGAGGCGGGGGAGCTGCTCCAGCCGATTGGTAAAGCTCCGAAATCGATGCGGGCGCGAATCGGCTGTAGGCTCTGATTGTTGATGGCCAGCAGCAGTTCAATCTGGAATTGCCTGGCTGGGCCGGTCCCTCCGGCGTGTAACTGGATACGGCTGCCATACGATTGCAAAGTCACTTGCTGATTGGCATCCAGAAAACGTTGCCAGGGGATATCCTGCAAAACAGCCGCTATGTCGGGGTGCGCCCCGGATGGTTCACGATTAAGCAGGTCGATCAGCAAATCGCGGGCGTAATTCCACCAGACGGTTTCGCGCTGCCAGCCGTCATATACTCCGCTGGCCAGATGCACGCCATAAGCCTGGGCTCCACCCCGTCGAACCAGAAACTGCTGCAGGGTTTCCACCAGCTGGCTGCTCTCCGGACTATGTTCGCGGGCCAGTTGCATCCAGGCCAAATCCTGTATCCCCTGCCGTAGCAGCTTCAGTCGTAAAGTGGGCACCGGCGTCGCCAAACCACAAAACTCACCCGGTAATAATAGTGGTGGCGGGTTCATCGCCAGTTGGCTGACCACGTCGCGCTGCTGGAAATCGCTCGTCCAATGATTTATTTCCGGCAACAACACCGCCTCAGCGCCGAGCCTGCCAGCCTGCAACGCGGTCAGCCGAATAACGGTGTCGGTTGCGGAAAGGGATATGCTGCCGGAATAGGGCGGGCGATCCAGTTTCAACCATTTGCGGGCTGATCGTAGCTGCGGCTGATTGAAGACCTGGGGATCATAAAACTGCGCCGGTGGACACCAGATATCCACATAACCGCCCAATTCCACGTTGGGATAATCCTGCCAGCCGAAGGGCTGCAGATTTTGCGGGGGCAACTCCGCCAGCAAGCTTAAATTCGGCGCCGCCCGGCGGGCCATGCCCGCATACAGCCGCGTCCGATTAATAGCAGAATCGGTCCACTGCTTATCCCAGGGCAGAAACAGCACCGCCTGCTCCAGCCAGCCACGCTGTTCGAAATGTTCGCTCACCAGCGTCAGATACTGCAACACCGTGCGTGTATAACTGGGCGAACTGAGCGGATCGTAAGCTGGCGGCGTCGGAAATTTTTCATCAAAAGGCACCATCCAGTAGCGCTGCGGCTGCTGCTGCGGATATAACTCGCCATCGAGCAGTGCCCCCACCAGTTGATCATAATCCTGCCAGTCGAGCGTCAATTCTCCCCGTTCGTCCAGCTTGCTGAGCGGGTAGAGTTGCGTCAGCACCGGAGTGATGCGATGGGCCTGCAGCAGCCGAAGAGTTTCGTGGACCAGTGCCACCGATTCGTTGTAGAGCGGTGCATCGCGCAAGATCCGTTCCGGCACGTAGGGTTCACCGTCGATCGACAGGTGATGGCCCAGGAGTAGCGGCAGGTTGACCGGTCCGACCAGCGCTGGTTGTACATCGGCAGGCAACGTCTGGGGCATTACCTCCAGACTGAGGGGGATTTCTCGGAGCGAGGTCGTGCCGCTGGCCAGTTGCAGCCGGCTGTTATATTGGCCGGGCGGTGTGCCGATCGGGATCTCTATATCAACCCACATCAGCAGCATCTCGCCGCTATTTAGCCGGTATGGTTGTCCTTCTCGCGGTGCCTGGCTGGGGATCAGCACGTCGGGAATGTTGTGGGTTCGCTCATTGGGTTCATAGGTTTTGATCTGCCAGCCTGGGAAGCGATCGTAAGTTACGGGCAGCACGCGATAAAACTGAATCAAGCCGGCGTCCAGTGTTCCTGCTGGTCCGCTGAGAGCATCAGCTTGCACCGTCAGGTTGGTTAAACGCATCTTATCAGCGGTGTAAACCACACCAAATCCGATGGTTTCAGCACGAGCAGCGCGTACCCGCAACCGATTATTGACCGGATCGTAGATCGGACAGGCCAGGTTACCGGTCATGGCGGCTGGAACTCGCCAGGCACCATCCATCACCTGCACAGCCACCAGCCCGCTGTTGGTCGTTGCAGTAGTTCCCGGCTGAAGACAACCGCTCAGCAGCACAACGCAACTGATTACTGACCCGATGGATATTTTTAATGGTCGAACCATCTTGAATGCACCCGCATTTATAACGCAGATTGATATTCTGGTTACTGCCAGCATAAAACTCCGGAGAAAAGGTTTACAATACCACCCAATCCCAGATTTTACTCATCACCCGTGAAAGTGCATAGTCATTACGTTCGGCAGGCTTGATCCAGCGTGCCGAGGTCACGGGTGTCTTATTCGTCCATGAGGTCATATTCACCCGACCAATGGTTAGCTCGATAGTTCGATGGGTCAGCTGGTGACGCACCCGGGAATCATACCAGTTAACTTCAGGCTGTTGGGCATTATTTCCCGTCCATAATTCCTGCCAGAGTTGCTGCCAAGCCTCCGTGCGATCCTGTCGTGCAGAAACCGGGTGCGTGGGCAGCTCCCACAACCCACCCCACAATCCACGAGGCGGGCGCCTGCGAATCAGCATACGGTGACGATGGGTAATGGCGACACAGATCAGGTGTACTGTCGGTGTGCTGCGTGTCGATTTTTTAACCGGAATCTTCTGGACGATTTTTTGCTGAAAGGCCTGGCAATAGCGTGTGACCGGACAGGTATCGCAATGCGGTTCTCGTGGCCGGCAGATTGTAGCCCCCAACTCCATCATGGCCTGGTTAAAATCACCGCAGTTGTTCTTTGGCATCACCTGCTCCGCCAGCTGCCACAATTTTGCGGTAGTGCGTGGCGAGGGTTGGGCGCGTAAGGCAAACCATCGGCTAAGTACACGGCGCGCATTGCCATCCAGAATCGGCTGGCGTTGTCTCTGGGCGATGGAGCAGATGGCCCCGGCCGTATAGCGGCCAATACCCGGCAGCTGCATCCACTCCTCCGCCGACCCAGGAAATTTCCCTCCGCGCTGCTGTACGATCTGTTGAGCGCTGCTATGCAGATTACGCGCCCGTGAATAATAGCCCAGTCCCGCCCAGTATTTCAGCACCTCATCCTGTTCCGCAGCAGCGAGAGATTGGATCGTAGGAAAGCGTTCCAGCCAGCGCTCGTAGTAGGGGATCACGGTGGCGACCTGAGTCTGCTGCAGCATACACTCCGCCAGCATCTGGCGGTAGACATCGGTGGGACAGTTCCGCCAGGGCAACGGGCGTTGATTCCGCCGATACCAGCGCAAGAGTTCGGCCCGAAGTCTGGGTAATGGAGGCGTCTTCATCGGCGCAACGCTTGGCCACAGTGGCCGCAGAATTGGGCCTGGGGTGGATTGGGATGCTGGCAGGCAGCGCAGATTCGTGACGATCCTTTCCGCCAGAGAATCAACGTGATAGCCATCGCCACCAGCGCGAAGAAAATTCCGCTGATGATCCACAGTTGTGAGTGGGTCAGGTGCATAGTTATGTTTCGGCCGGCGGTTCGAGCTTGCGATACAGAATCTCGGCCACACCCAGCAGATGGCCCGGCGGTAACCAGTCGTTCGCACTTGACCAGCGGGAATAATCTGCGGGCAGTTGCAGCATCTGGGCGCATTTCTCAGCACTGAAAGGCAAAAATGGCGTCATCAGTGTGGTCAGCGTGCGGCAGGTCTGCAGACAAATATTGATCGTTGTGGCACAATCCACCAGATTGTCTTTGCGACTTTTCCAGGGTTGTCTGGCGTCGAAATAAACATTGCCACTGCGGGCCAGTTCCATCACCAGCGCCAAGGCTGATTTGAAGCGGCAGCGCTCCAGTTCGGCGGCGATCTGCTGCGGAGCGGAGCGGCAATGATTCAACTGCTGATCCTCGAGAGCTTGTTGTTGACTGGCTTCGGGAACCTTATTATCCAGGTAGCGAGCAGCGAAGGTCAGTGTCCGGTTATAGAAATTTCCCAGGGTGGCCAGTAGTTCACTGTTATTACGATGATAAAAATCATCCGGGTCATAGGCGGTGCGGGCACTTTCCGGCGCAATAGCGGTGAGGTAATAACGCAGCGGATCGGGATCAAACTGTTGCAGATAATCTTCGATCCAGATGGCGGTCCCGCGTGATTTGGAAATTTTTTCCTCTTCCTTGCCGGAGAATTTGATGTTCAGAAAATTGTTAGCTACTACTTCATGCGGCAGCTGGTATTCACCCTTCAAACCCTGGATCGAATCGGAATCATGCGTGGCCAGCAGCATGGCCGGCCAGGTGATGGCGTGAAAAATCGTATTGTCTTCGCCGATAAAATGAACAATACGGCAATCCGGATCTTTCCAGTAATGGGCATAATCCACCGGTGAACCACCCCGATCCTGCAGCAACTGAGCGGTGAAGCTGACATAACCGATCGGGGCATCAAACCAGACATAGAGCACCTTGCCCGCAGCATCCGGGTCATCCAGCGGTACGGAGACGCCCCAGTGCAGATCGCGGGTCATGGCCCGTTCCGGCAAGCCGACTTCAATCTGCCCCAGCGCGAAGTTGATCACACCCGTACGCCAGTTGTTCCGTTTACTCTCCAGCCATTGCTGCAACCGGCCTTGCAGGCGGCCCAGTTGCATGTACCAATGCACCGTGTCGCGCGGCTGGGGTCGCGTACCGGTCAGCGTGCTGATCGGATTGACCAGCAGCAGCGGATCAATCGCCTGGCCGCAACTTTCGCACTGATCCCCGTAGGCGTTGGCTGATCCGCAGTGGTGGCAATGGCCTTTCACGAACCGGTCCGGCAGAAACTGCCCGGCTTGTTCATCATACAGTTGTGAGGTGCGTTTCTTGACGAACAGCCCCTGATCGTGAATTTTCCGGAAAAAATCCTGAGACAGCTGTTCGTGCGTGGAGGTGTAGCGCGGCTGATGTGTACCGCCGTAGACATCGAAATGAATGCCCAGTCCTTCGAAAGCCCGCCGCTGTGACTCATTGTATTTAGCGGTTAATTCCTCGACCGGAAGATTTTCTTCGCGGGCCGTTTTCAACGCCGCCACACCATTATCATCGCTGCCGCAGATGAACAAAACATCATGACCACAGGCGCGGAGAAAGCGAACATAGATGTCCGCAGGCAGATAAGCCCCGGCGATGTGACCCACATGCAGTCGGCCGTTGGAATAGGGCAATGCTCCGGTAACCAGGTAGCGTTTTTTACTCATGATGTTATCCTAATCAGCCGCGGCTTGCTGGTGAAGTCAGAAAACCGGGGCGGAACGGTCGGGTTCGTATCGAGGCGGATCACCCAGCGCCCGATTGATCTCGTTAATCAGTCGAGTCACCTTGCGATCGTCGCGGGTGACGCGATAGTGGCCGCTGATACGGGCCGTGTTAAAAATATCCAACCCGGCGCCGCTGCGCCGCGTGGGCTGCAGATCTCCGGCTTCCAGCTTGCCCACCACCACGTCGCTGAAAGTTTTCGGCGAGTAATCCATGAATCCGCCGCCCTCGTAACTGACTGCCATGGTGGTACTGATGATGGCGTAACAGATCTGTGTATTGATCATGCTCGATTCGGCGTGGGTTCGGCCGGGAAAAGGTTTCCATACCGCTCGCAGATGGACGATCTGCTGCAACTGGGCACGGGGATCCTGGGGCAGGGGGGCGGATTTGCGCAGAATAATATCAGCCGTGCCATCATTCGCCAGTCGATAATAGGCGTCGGTGAAATCCTCGTAATGCTCCGCCGCCTGACCACCGCTACGGTAATCCGTAATCATCATTCGGTTATAAGGCGTCGATGAGCAGCCGCCGAGCACGAGGCACAGCCCACTCAGCAGATAACAGGTTTTTTGAAAATTCACATGCATGGTTGACCATTCAAAATGCTAGAATCCACGGTTGGCGAAGCCGAAGCACAACTTTATAATCACCAGCGACGGCTGGCAAGCGAGGGCCTGACGGTTAAGGCGTGTTCATGATCGATTTTTCCAAAAAAACTCCGGATTCTCTGCCAACCCCCTGGCAGGTGGGGGTGGTGTCCTATCTCAATTCTCGGCCCTTGATTGTCGGACTGGAGCGCCATCCTGCCGTCCGGCTCCATTTTGCCGTGCCGGCGCGGTTGGCGGATGAACTGCTGATCGGGCGGTTTGACGCCGCTTTGATACCCGTGATCGATCTGCTTCGCCCCGAAGCATCGTTGACTATCATCGCCAGCGCCGCCATCGCCTGCCACGGCGAGACGCTTACCGTACGAGTCTTTTCACGTATCCCGCCGCAGGAGATTGAAACCCTGGCGGTGGATCCCGAATCACACACTTCCGTGGCACTGGTGCAGATATTATGGCGGGAATTATATCATCGCACTTTGCGCGTGGTTCCTTATAAGGCCGTCAACCCGAAAACGACACCGCAGAGTATGCTGTTGATTGGTGACAAGGTGGTGGCAGTGGATCGGCAGGATTATCGCTATCAGGTTGACCTGGGCGGGGCGTGGAAAACCTGGACGGGACTGCCGTTCGTGTTCGCCGTCTGGGCCGGCCGGCAGCAGCGTGAGTATACGTCCTTAAGCCAGTTGCTCGAACAAGCCCGGGATCGGGGTGTGAAACAGGCGGGGCAATTGGCCGTTGAGTATGGCCCAAGCCATGGCTGGCCGGTGCAACTCGCGCAACATTATTTTCAGCGTTATCTGCAATTTGTTATGACTGATCAACATGTTGAAGGTCTGGTGCGGTTCCTTGATCTAGTCCGTCAGCACGGCTTGGCTCCAAGTGCCACAATAACCGGTTACCGTACACCTGCGTTGGAACAGATGGTGGTGGAGTGATGGATATGAGTGTAACGACGCTGCAACCAGCCAACTCGACGACGGCACGACTTTCACCGTCTGAAGCGCGGGAAATGTTCCGAGAAGGCAGCCTGCATGAATTGGGCCGGCGGGCCTTGGCTCGGACCCGACAACTTCATCCTGAGGACTACCGCACTTACGTGGTCGATCGCAATATCAATTACTCCAATTATTGCACGGCCAAGTGCACATTCTGTAATTTCAAAGCGGATCCGCCGGGAACCCGACGCAGCCGACCTGGTTTACCGGATGGCTATGTGCTTTCCTTTGCCGAGATTGGTGATAAAGTTGAAGAACTGCTCGCCATCGGCGGCACTCAGATTCTGATGCAGGGCGGCCTGGTGCCTGCAGAACATTTGCCTTTCGAATGGTATCTTGATTTGTTGCGCTATCTCAAGCGCGAATATCCCGCCATTCACATTCACGCCTTCAGCCCACCGGAAATCTGGGCCTTTCATCAGATGTTTAACCTGCCGGTGCGTGAAGTTTTATTGCGCTTGCAGGAAGCAGGACTCGACACCATCCCCGGAGGCGGTGCGGAAATTCTGGCGGATCGAGTTCGCCGAAAAATTTCAGTCGGTAAAACCAACACCGCTGAATATCTGCAGGTGATGCGCGAAGCCCACCGGGTGGGAATGCGCACGAGTGTTACCATGATGTTCGGCCATATCGAGACTTACGCAGAACGTGTCGAACATCTGCAACTACTGCGAGAATTGCAGGATGAAACCGGTGGCTTCACGGCTTTTATCTGCTGGACATTTCAGCCGGAAAATACGCCGTTGGGTCGGGTGGCTGCTATGGAACCAAAGTCAAACAACGAACCAGATGGTAAGCATCTTGTATTGGCCGGCAGCCATCAATATCTACGAACCTTGGCCATTGCGCGGCTCTTCCTCGACAATATTCCTAATATTCAATCCAGCTGGGTAACCCAGGGTCCCAAGATCGGACAACTGGCTTTATTTTTCGGTGCGAATGATATGGGTTCGGTGATGATGGAAGAAAACGTGGTATCCGCTGCCGGAACCACCTATCAGCTAAGTGAATTGCAGATCAGACAACTCATTGAATCTGCCGGTTGGTCAGCTCGGAAGCGTAATTGTTATTACCAAGTAATTGAATAACTTAGATTAGATTGTACTAATACGCCGACACTGCAAGTCGATTTTTTTCTAATCTCTCTCTCCCCCTTTAGTTTAGTTGTGGTAAGATACTGATCGGATGCGACTAATATATCTGTATACCAGTACGATGTAATCGAGTTGAGTGCAGTACCGGCCAACTCGTTTGAGGTAAGACAGATCTAACGTGGTTGTGAAATGTTAGTGCCCGACCGCGTTCGTATCGTGTGAACCCTTAACGGTACAGAAGCTCTCGCTGCCCGGTCGTGGGTTAGCAGCATCGCCTGACGATCACAAAGCGCCTCACTTCTTCCACTGGGGAACATCAACGAACGCATCGGCCACCAGATCGTGTTGCGACAGGTTTTAAGGCCATGCTGACCATGCAAGCCATCACCCAACTGGCGGAAAATCAACTGCTGCTGCGGCAGGAAAACGGTCAGGCTGATCGTCTGCTCTGGGAGCAGGCCCAGCGCACCTCGCGAGCGGTTGAATTAATCTGTGGGTTGCTGGGATCGGCTACCAACGGAGTGGATCGGGAAGCCCTGCAAATTGCGGCCATCTTCCATCCGCTGGGATGGGTTTTGCAGGTGACGGGTAAAGTCTGTGCCCGTTATGAGATTTTTAGCCGACCGCTAACCGATATTCATCGTGAACTGCGTGCAGTTCATGTCCAGTCGTTGCTGGATGGCCGCCTGCCGGTCAAGCGACTGGAGATGGTCTGCCGTTTTTTGCGTGAAAACGGTCGTCACGCCGACGCCCAGCTCGGTACCCAGATTCTGAACGATGCCTGTGAATTGGAACAGATCGGCTCGATGGCTTTATGGTTGATGATGATTCGCCATAATGAAGAGGGGCGCTCGATTCAGGATTTACTGATCACCTGGGAGAGGCAACGGGATTATCATTTCTGGCCGGCACGGATTCGTGATTCCTTCCGCTTTGAACAGGTCCGCCGATTAGCTTACCAACGCCTGGAAATACTCAATCAGTTTATGGCCCAGTTGGCGCGGGAGACGGAACTGGCTGATCTGCAGGATTTGATCCGAAATCCCAATACCATTCAATCATTACTCCGCGAATAATCGATTCGAATCACCTGTAGCGGGGGGCTGGTGTGATGACGCGGGTGCAGGTGCCTACAGCGGTGTAGGTTCAGATCTGGTGTTAACAGATGTTTGTACTTTATGGAGCAGCAATTCATAAAAGCGGTGGGCGACGGCTTGCTCCGCTTTGACTACCGCATCAGCGCCCAACTGTGTCGCCTCCATGCCTGCTGAAGTGTACTGCGTACGGGCGACAATGTAGATACGGGGGTTGAGACGTCGGGCCAGCTCGGTGGCGCGTAACACCGCCTCCTCATCGGGTATGGTCAACGCCAGAATATCCGCTTCCAGAATATTGGCTTGTTGCAGGGTTGAGGGATCGGAAATGTCTCCCAATATCACCCGCCGTCCCAACAATTGCTGCCGCTGGACGGTATCGGGATTTTTTTCCACGACGACATAATCAATTTTATGGCGGTCAAAAATATCAGCCACCCATCGACCCGCCAGCCCAAATCCGGCAATAATCACCAGGCCCAGTTCCACGTCCGGTGCGTGTGATGTCGCGGTGGTCAGCCGAACCTCTACCTGCACACCTTCCGCCCAGGGTGGAATATCCAGCATACGGATGAGTCCGCCGCGATATATACCGCGGTAATTCTCACCGGATGAAGATGGATCAGATGAGGCGGGCTGATTCATGCCGGTATTATACCGACCGGGATTGAGGGGGACGAACAGGAACTGATTCAGCAGGCTTAGCGCAGGAATTGCTTCCCCAGCATACGACGGATCAGCGCCATTTGACCGGCGTGAAAGGCTTCATGGCGATTCATATGATTGATCGCACCGATCTTGGTGTCATAGTGCGGGTGCTTGCTGCCCTGTGCACCGAAGGCGGGTTCCTGCAGAATGGCTGGGTCGATCTCCCTGATTGCGGATATGGTCGATTGTTGCATGTCCGCCATTTTCTGCAAAACCAGTTCAGGAGCAGGCCAGCCATATTCCGTCCGGCTTCTGATCGGACCGCCGATCGGAAAGTGGCGGCGAAATTCGGGATCCAGAACCTCACGTTGCAGGCAGCGCTGAAACAGCAACGTGTCTTGCGAGGTGGCTAGATGACCGCACAGCCACAGCACATGCTGGGCGCCCGGATTTATCTGATAGGTCCAGTCCGTACCGGATATGTCCTGCAGTAACTTCAGGGTCCATTCCCGGGTGCGTTGCAATTGATCTATTAATACGCTGGTGAGGGTCATGGCGGTTGTCAGGCCAGATGAGATGAATAGGTGCCGGCAGTGTATTTGCGCTTGGCTTCACCCACCAGATAAAATGACCCGGTGATGCAGATCAGATCATCCATCGAATAGGCCGCCTGGGCAATAGCCATGGCCTCTTCCAGACGCTCCGCGGCCTGGGCCATGTTGCCGGATTGTTCGGAGTACAGATTGACCAGGGTGGGCGGATCAACTGCCAGCGGCGATTCAAAGCGGGTGAAGATAACCTTGTCCGCTCCCAGTTGAATATGTTTCATCATCCCTTCGATATCTTTGCCTTCGCGGCAGCCGAAGATCACGATCATGGAATCATAATTGATATTCTGGCCGATGGTCCGCATTAACGCTTCGATACTGGCTGCGTTGTGGGCGCCATCTACGAGAATTCGCGGTTTGGTGTTGATGATCTCCATACGTCCGGGAAGTTTGACTTTGGATAAACCTTCTACGGCGCGCTGGTCATCGATCTGAAACCCACGGGTTTTGAGGGTATCCAGAATACTCAAGGCCAGGCCGCAATTAATGGCCTGGTGTTCACCCAGTAATGGAACCTGCAGATGTTCGAACCGGCTGTTGGGGGTCGTTAAACAGACCCGGGTATGCGGGCCGGTAATACGCGAGGATTCAAAACGGAAGCTGAATTCCAGATCGTCACCCGCAAACTTCAGCAGTGCACCACAATCAGCTGCCACTTTTTTCAGCACTTTCTTGACCTGTGGATCCTGAGGTGCGCTTACAGCCGGGATACCATTCTTGAAAATGCCCGCCTTTTCCTCGGCGATTTTCTCCAGACTATTGCCGAGCTGGGCCATGTGGTCGTAGCTGATACTGGTGATGGCGCATACTTCCGGGCGAATCACATTGGTGCTGTCCAGCCGCCCGCCTAACCCGGCCTCGATCACTGCCAGATCGACCTTTTTTTCCACAAAGTACATAAATGCGAGCGCGGTCATGATCTCAAAGAAAGTCGGTGTTGAACCTTTCATCTGCCGGGCAATCGGAGCAATACGGGCCATCTGTTTACTGAATTCCGATTCGCTGATCCAGACATTATTGACCATTACCCGTTCACGCAGATCCATCACGTGGGGCGATGTATATAACCCGATGTTGTATCCTGATCCATGCAACATATTACTGATCATGGTGGCTGTGGAACCTTTACCTTTGGTTCCAGCAATATGTATGGTCTTGAGCTTGCGATGAGGATTGTCCAGTGAAGCCATCAGCCGATTCATGCGCGCCAGGTTGAAGGTGGTGGAGTTATAATTCACTTTGCTCATCGATTCGTAATCTGTAAACGCGGCAATAAAATTAAGTGCAGATTTATAATTTCGTATTCCAGTTGAATTGGTGGATGAAGGGGAGCTCTTCTTGGCTTTTGGAGTTGCCACTTTCGCCTTGGCACGATTCGTCTTGATTGCCGACTTGGTTTTTGGCATGGTGCGATAATAGCATTATCATCTGATGAATTCAATAGTTAAGGCGTATTTACAGCGGCTCTGCCTGTATTTAAACAAAGCATTGACAATGTCAATAATCGATCAATATCAATCAGTTAAGTAAAAAATCACAGCTGTGGATAAGCGGTTACTAACTGAAAAAAACTGTCTCTGTAACTCGCAAAATGATTGGATCGTCACCGCGTCTTTTAAAACCCTAGCTCCGCTTCCAAGAGCGTCGCCAAGGCTGAGGAGAAGAGGAAGGAGGAGAAGGACGAAAGCGATTCTGTTCAATCGCTAGGAGTACTATCCGATATCACAGGTAGATAGTCAAACATAATTATTATTCTAAGATGATGTCTCCCATGGTAGTACATGTAATTATGGACTTTGCGTCCTATAGTATGGGAAATTAATTTAGTATCTCTCTGATTCGATATTACTATTACCTTGAAGAATCATCATATTTTGGAAGGGTCGGGTATGAACCCGTCGATTATACAGATCGCGCAGGATGGTCAGGATGTGTGGATACAGATCTACGGACCGGCGACCTTTAAGCAGGCTCCACTACTGCTGGATCAACTGACAGAGCTGCAATCTCCCTCACCGCTGGCCATACACATTGATTTATCAGAATGTGAATGGTTGGACAGCACGTTTGCCGGCTGTCTGGTCAGTTGCCACAGCAAACAACATCCTTCTAATTTATATCTCAGTAATATCTCACCACGCTGCCGTCATAGTCTGGAACAGATGAACCTGACGAAGCATTTGCAGCTTGAGACCCGTACGCAGCCGGCTACCCTGCATTGGCAGGTACACAGCACGGAGGCAGAATCAACCGCCACCATTCCCGAACTGCTGGTCCAGGCTCATGAAGCGCTGGCTGAGGCTGATCCGCACAATCAGCAATACCATCAGGTGGCGGAATTGTTCCGAACGAAAACACCGCCGGCAGGTTGTTGATAAATCATCAGGTGACCGGATCGGAGATGGGGCTGCTGGCCAATCCCTGCAATTGCAGAGGCAATTCAAGTTGATATTGTTTCAGCAGTTCCGCGTTGGACAATAATAATGAGGCTGAATTATCCTGTACGATCCGCCCCTGTCTGAGAATCACCACCCGGGGACAAAGCTCCCAAGCCAGATCCAGATCATGAGTCGCAATGAGCTGAGTTACCGGAATGGAACGCAGCAGATCGATCATCCGACGACGATGATAGGGATCGAGTGTAGCGGTCGGTTCATCCAGCACCAGAATTTCTGGCTGACAGGCTAAAACAGTAGCCAGGGCAGCGAGACTTTTTTCGCCGGCAGACAGTCGTTGCGGCACACGATGACTGAATTCAGACAACCCCACCTGTTCCAAAGCGCAGCGTACACGCTGGAGTACTTCGCGCATCGGCAATCCCAGGTGCAATGGACCGAAGGCTACATCTTCCGCCACGGTCGGGCAGAAGAGCTGATCATTGGCATCCTGGAAAACAAACCCCACCTGCCGACGAATTTCGGTCAGTGATGAAGTACTCAGTTCCAGACCGCCGACGACCACCCGTCCATGTGGTGAGCGCAACAAACCGTTCAGTTGTTTGAGGAGGGTGCTTTTGCCGGAACCGTTGGCCCCGATCAATGCGACCCGCTCACCTTTGTGGATCGTTAAGTCCACACCACGTAACGCCTGCACACCGTCAGGGTAGGTGAAATACAATTCCTCCAGGCGTAAGGCGGGTGGTGAATGGTCTATCGGCGCGGTACTCATCGGATTAAATCCAGCGTATGATCAGGGTAATAGAAAAGAAGAGTAACAGCGCCAACAGATCACGTCCATGCCAATGATAGTGGATTAGATTTCTCCATTGCCCATCGTGGCCCCGTGCGGCCATGGCCTCGGCTACGTGCTCAGCACGCTGGTGGGAACGAAGAAACAAGGCGCCGATCAGTTGGGCTGGGATTCGCAGGGCGCCAGGTGTATGGTGTCCGATCTGCCGAGCCAGTCGGGCATCGCTCAGACGATGCAATTCCGGTCGCAATACGTGCAGATATCGCAACATGAATCCGAAGACGGCGACCAGCGGGCGGGGCATCCCCAGACCCTGCAACGCGCAGAGCAGGTCCGCTTCGCTGGAGCTGGCCCAGCATAATGCCACCCCCGCCATGCACAACAGGGCCGTGCTGAACAGGTGCAGGGCAATGGTCCAGCCCTGTTCCGTAATGGTGAAGGGTCCGAATTGAACGAGCGTACGACCCTGCTGCAGGAACAGCAGAAAAATACACAACGGCAGGATCATCAGCACGGACGGCAGCCAGCGCATCAGGAATTTGCCGAGCAGTCGATGGTTGAGCAGAAGTAATAAACCGGCTGATAATCCGAAATATCCGAGCTGATGGGGATCTCCTGTGGACACGCTGACCACCAGAATTACCCACCAGAGTAAAGCCACGATCTTGAGGCGCGGCTCCATGTATTCCAGAAATGAATGCGGGGGAAATGAAATTGTCAGCGGCTTTTCATGCACAACACACCCTGATATTAATGGGGCGGCAGAGAATCGGTATTTGCATCGTAATTCAGTTGTGCCAAAGCCAGTTGCACTGCACTGGGACGAGCCATCAGTCGGCCGACGAACAGCGATACGATGAACATCACCACAGTGCCGATGACCCCCGCCAGGCTGGTGCTCAGCCAGCCCTGCACACCGGGAACCGAGTAATCCGGCAGCAGCGCCAGCAGCGGGCCTTGGCCGCCCGCAGTGGGTGGAAGTAAACCACCGAGTTTTGCATCCATAGTCGTTGAACCTCGTTGCCAGCTAACGATGTTCTGGTTACTGGATAAATTCAGGTCGGCAATCTGTTGCAATGTTTGGATGACGATACCGTTGATCTGTAGCAACCGATCACCCTCTACCAGCGGAGTCGAATAATTATCGTAACGATGGGCGACGATCACATCGTCAGCCTCAGAGACCAATCGCACCCCCAGTGGATAGCAGGGCCAGGCGCTGAGCTTGGCGTCATCATATTCCGCTTCTTCCTGAATGAAGCCGCTCTGCATGCCGACATATTCCAGACCGTCGGGATAATCCCACAGAGTCGGCAGGAGGGACAAAAAGAAAGAGACCGCCAGTGCGCCACCCAATCCCAGCGCCACGAACGGTCGTGTGCTATAGAGCGGATTTCCCGTGGGGCGGTAAAGTAACTCCGGACGCGTGCGCAGTATGAAAGCAATCACCGCCGTGGTGATCAGGGCTTCACCCACGCCGATGAACAGATGGACACCCACCATGGCGGGCAGGGCTTTATCCAATGACGCCGTGCCCGAAACAGCCAATTGCAGACTTGCAAAAATACTGGCCAGCACCACCGCCAGCCACGAAGCAAAAAAGGCAGCGGTCAGAAGCCGTCCCGTACTGGCTGACTGACCGACAATCAGGCGATAAACAAAGTAGGCGAAGCAGGTGCCGATGAGTCCCATGTTGAAGATGTTGGGTCCGAGCACGGTCAAGCCACCATCACCCAGTAGGGCTTGAAACATTACCACCATGACCATGACGATGGTGCCCGCCCAGGGTCCGAGCAGAATGGCGCCCATCGTTCCACCCAGCAGATGGCCCGTGGTGCCGGAAGAGATGGGAAAATTGACCATCTGTGCGGCGAAGATAAAGGCAGCCATGATGCCCATCATGGAGGCCAATTGAGGCTGTTGTTTGAGCTGCAGCCGGCGCCACGCCCAGGCCACAGCTGCCAGTACGACCAGTCCAAAAATCAGATTGATCGGCAGGCTGAACATTCCATCGGGGGCATGCATAGCTAATTGATAAACAGTAAATGCCGTTGACATAGTTCCCTCATACCTCATTTGACCAGGCAATGACTTGTTCAACAATCGCTGCGGCCGACACGCCGTAGGCGTTCATCAATTGTTCCGGAGTGCGGGCACTTTTCGGAATTCGCCGCACCTGTATTTGGCGAACGGTAATCGAGCCGGCTGCTGCAGCCGCTTCGGCGATGGCGGTACCGAATCCGCCGCCGTAATTATCTTCCACCGTCAGGATTCGACCGCCGCAATTTCGGGCCGATTCCAGGATTGGCGCACTTTGCAGTGGCAGGCTGTAGGCATCGATCACGGTGCAGGAACAGCCGCGCTGGGCCAGTGATTCAGCGGCACCCATCGTTTCACCGACCAGGTAACCGCTGGCGACGAGGATGACTGCATTCCCCTGTCGGAGTATTTTACTGCCGCCCACCTCAAAGCGTTCATCCACGCTATAGATGATGCGAGCATCGGGCCGGTGGGTGCGCAGATAACACATCGCCGGCCAGTTGGCCATCAGTTCAACGCAGCGATAGGTCGCCACGGCGTCGGCGGGCTGAAAGATGACACAGCTGGGCAGGTGACGGCCATTATCCACCGCGCCGATGCTTTGAAAGAAGGCCAGGTCAGCCAGTGCCATCTGCGACGGGCCATCCGAAGCCGGACCCAAACCGCTGTGTGATCCCACCAGCTTGATATTGGCCCGGCTGATGGCGGCCAGTTCGATCTGGTCGGCTGCCCGGGCCAGAAATTTGGCGAACGAACTGGCGAAAGGGATTTTCCCCGCTGCCGCCAGACCTGCCGCCACAGAGACCATGTTCTGCTCAGCGATCTTGCACTCGATGAATCGCCGGGGATGAGCTTTCGCCATCATCTCCGCGAAGGTCGAATTGCTCACGTCGCCGTCGAGAACGACAATACGCTCATCCATATCGGCGAGGGCTACCAGCGCCGCGCCATACGCCCGTCGGGTCGCCAGTTTTCCTTTCTGCCAGGCGCCACTCAAGCCGACCCGTTCCAGCGCAGCGGTGATCGGAGGCAACTGAATGGCAGGTGATGCGGATGCAGTGGTGGAGCGAGGAGGAATGGAGATTGGTGAGCGCAATTCCACAGCGAGTGCGGGTGAGCTGCCCAGTTGGCGATGCTGTTCATCGAGTGAAACGAAGGCTTCTGCCAGGCGAGCAGCCGGAACCGGCTGGCCATGATAATTCCCGCCCAGCAGCGGTTGCACGCCCCAGCCCTTACGCGTTCGGGCAACGATGGCCAAGGGGCGATCGGTCTGTTCAAATTCGACGAAGGCTGCATGGATTGCCTGCGGATCGTGGCCATCGATTTCCACCGCCCGCCAGCCAAATGCCTGCAATTTCTCGATTAATCTGGCGGCATGTTGTTGTGGTGAAACCAGCCCCGCCTGGCCTTCGCCATTAGCATTGAAGATCGCGCAGAGATTGGTCAGCTTGTGGTCGATAGTGAAATCTGCGGCTTCCCAGATTTGCCCTTCACGGCTTTCGCCATCACCGATGAAGCAATATACCCGCCTTGGGGAACCATCCTGCAGAGCAGCCCAAGCCACACCCGCTGCCACCGACAAGCCCATTCCCAGTGAACCGGTCGCCGCATCGAAAAAGGGGAATCCTTCGGCTGGGTTGGGATGTCCATCCAATACGCTCTCAAATTCACGCAAGCCGTTCAAATCGGTTATGCTTAAACGATGGCTATTCGAGGGCGAGGTGCCGACACGTCCTTGCATGTCGGCATAAACGGCATAAACGATTGGCACAGCATGACCTTCGGAAAGCACCAGCCGGTCTGCCTGCGGATGCCAGGGATTATCCGGGTCAAAGCGTAAGTGTTCAAAAAAGAGAGTCGTAACCAAATGTGACAATGATAAGGCACTGGAAGGATGACCAGCCCCGGATTGGGTGGTCATCTGGACGGCCAGTTTCCCAAGTTCGATCGCTTTGGCATGGATGGCCTGAGTGGAATGCTGCAACGGATAGTCCCTCTATGTGGTTAATGGCCAA
The DNA here is from genome assembly GCA_022072405.1 of Phycisphaerae bacterium. Lineage (GTDB taxonomy): Bacteria > Planctomycetota > Phycisphaerae > UBA1845 > CAIVHJ01 > JAJVHX01. The sequence goes on from JAJVHX010000011.1 coordinate 265,895, forward strand.
TTTCTTCAGTTTGCTGCACCATATCCTTTCTCTGAAATTCACGCAATGCAATCCTCACCGTGAATTCGATAACGATGCTCGATCCCAGAGCTTTGAAACAGGCTCAAAATAATTCCTACGTTTTTTCTCTTGATCTAAACCCAAACATAAAGTACTAATTTAGGGCTGAATGTAATTAAGTAGCTGGGAAAATAGCGACTTAATAGCCGGGGCGATGTTGGCACCCGACTCGTATGGTCGTTGTTTACCTTATGAGGTGTCGGGTATGAGAATTGGAAAAACCAGCGTATATGGGGTGTTTGCGACACTCTATGTTGCACAACATGCGAATGGCAAGCCGGTTCAGGGTCGTGACATTGCCGAAGCCTACGGTATTCCGGTCGAATATCTACTGAAAATACTTCAATTACTGGCTCGTGGCGGAATTTTAAAGAGCGAGCGTGGTCGGGCTGGTGGATTTGTGCTGAATCACACCCCGGATCATATTACGCTCTATGACGTGTTTAACGCGCTGGAGTCCATGCCTGATTATAATCAACTGCTGGAAGAATCCATCAACGGTGCTCAGCGAGTGAAAAGTCATCTCCAGGGATTGTTCTCACAACTGGTCAACAATAATCGTGATATCCTGCGTCAATTATCCATCCGCCAACTCGTCGAAATGGAAAACTGATTCTCCTGCCGTCAGTTGCAATTCTCAGCTTTGGGGTGAGGCAACCAAGTCACTGGTATTCCGCCCAGATATCGTACGGAATGATTTACTTTCCGAATCAATCCATAATGATTAGACTCTAACTTTCCCCGTGGGTGATTGGCGGCGTACAGCCATTGACTCTTTGGAGTATGCTTCTGTGCCTCCTGGATCACGAATATTAGGTCTGGACCTCGGCGGTACCAACATCAAGGCGGTACTGGTGGATGAGCATGGAGACGTGCTGGCCAAACAAAGTTATACGACTGAAGCCCAGCAGGGTCCTCAGCATGTGATCACGCGGATGAGTAAACTATGTGAAGCGATCTGCCAGACGAATGGAGTGAATGTCGCCAGTCTGGTGGGTATTGGAATCGGTTCACCCGGCCCGCTGGATATCCGCCGGGGTATCATTATCAAATCAGCCAATCTTCCCGGCTGGGAAAATATTCCCCTGCGCGATGAAATACAAAGGCGTGTCGGCAGGCCTGCGGTTTTGCTGAATGATGCGACTGCAGCGACGTATGGCGAAGACTGGGTGGGCGCCGGTCAACGCGCCGAACATCTGGTGCTGCTCACACTGGGTACGGGCGTCGGTGGTGGTATCGTCTGTAATGGCGAAATCGTACAGGGGTATTATGGTAATGCGGGCGAACTGGGGCACATGATTATCGTGCCTGATGGACGCCATTGTCGCTGTGGCCAGCAGGGGTGTCTGGAATCCTATGCGGCCAGTTCATATCTCGTTCCGTTAGCGGAAGAAGCAGCCCGTTCCGGTCGGGGAGAAATCCTGGCCACCCTCTTTCGGCAGAACGGCCGTTTGGAGATGGAAGACATTACGCGGGCGGCGGGAGCCGGAGATCGAGTGGCGCTGGCGTTGTGGGACGAAGCCTGTCGCGCGATTGCTATCGCCATCGTTAATCTGCAACATGCGTTTAATCCCAAGATAGTTCTGCTGGGTGGAGGCATCTCGGCGGCGGGAGAAATATTGCTTCAACCCGTTCGTCAACATTTTGAAAAGCGCACCTGGCGAATGATGAATGATCAGCCGGAGATTCGGCTAGCCAGTCTGGGCAATGATGCCGGGGCGGTCGGCGCGGCCGGCTGGTTTCTGCATCTGCATGAACGCGGCGTGGTCTGATCGGCAACGGTGTTCAACTATCCAGGGTCAATTGGCAGTAGGGTTGTCGGTAGGCGATCATGTTCAAAAACTGTTTGAAGAGATAACTGGCATCATGCGGGCCGGGGGCGGCTTCGGGATGATACTGCACACCGAAGAGCAGATGTTTGCGATGGGCAAATCCTTCCAGACTCTGATCATTGAGATTGATATGAGTCGCCACGGCTCCGCAATCCGCGAGTGAGTCGGCGTCGACGGCAAAGCCATGATTCTGACTGGTGATTTCAACCCGGCCGGTGACCAAGTTTTTCACGGGATGGTTGGCGCCGTGATGACCGAATTTCAGCTTGTAGATTTTTGCACCTAATGCACAACCGAGCAATTGATGGCCAAGACAGATGCCGAATATCGGTACCCGGCCGATCAGTTGCTGGATGGCGGCAATACTCTGATCCACGGCGGTCGGGTCACCCGGCCCGTTGCCAATCAGAATACCATCCGGTTCCGTATGGAGTATTTCCTCAGCGGAGGAGAGGCCGGACATCGCAATGACGCTGCAACCCAGTTCGTTCAACTGCCGCAGAATGTTGTATTTAATGCCGCAATCCAGAGCGACAATTCGGTAGTGACTGCCGGACAGGTGCGTAGGCCAGTCTCGCTGGGCCTGTCCGGCGACGCGCGAAGCGAGATTCAGGCCACTCATCAAGGGCAGTTCGCGGGCTTTCTGCAGCAGAATGGCGTCATCCAGTATTTCGGAGGAGAGCACGCCGCGCAACGCCCCATGAACCCGTAACCGCCGGGTGATGGCCCGGGTATCCACGCCCTGCAGAGCGGTGATTCCATGGTTGGCGAGATAGCGCTCCAGCGGCTGAGTCGCGCGGAAATTGCTGTGCTGCGGAGGCAATTCGCGGACAATAAAACCGGCCAGATGTAATTTGCTGGATTCTATGTCTTCCGGGTTGATGCCGTAATTGCCCATCAGCGGGTAGGTCATGGTAACGATCTGGCCGAGATAGGAGGGATCGGTCAGCACTTCCTGATAACCGGTCATCGCGGTGTTGAAGACCACTTCGCCGCAACTGGTTCCGGGCGCGCCGAACAATTGCCCGCTGAACACGCTGCCATCTTCCAGAGCCAATTTACAGATTACCGGCGAATCCATGCTTACTCCAGATAATCCTGCAAGGCCCGCACCACCAGCTGGCCTTTGTGCAGTGCGGTAATGGCTTGTACCGCCGCCTGAGCTTCGGTCATCGTGGTAATCAAGGGAACACGATAGCGTACGGCGGCGGAGCGAATCCGCCCTTCGTCAGTGAATCGCCCAGTGACCGTAGCGGTATTGATCAGCAATTGCAGTTTGTGGTTCTGCAGCAGGGTCACAGCGTTATTGTCCGGGTTGTCGGAAATGCGTGCCACCAGATCACAAGTGAGTCCGGCGGCGCACAGACGGTGATGTGTTCCGTGAGTGGCGACCAGTTGAAAACCGAGATCGCTGAGTTGCCGGGCGATCGGCAGGATGAAGGCTTTATCACCATCATTCACACTGAGATAAACCGTACCACTGGTCGGTAGTGGTTGATGGGCGGCGATCTGGGCTTTGGCAAATGCCAGGGCGAAGTTGCGATCGATCCCCATTACCTCACCGGTACTGCGCATTTCCGGCCCGAGGACCACATCCACACCCGGAAATTTTTCGAAGGGGAAAACCACTTCTTTAACGCTGACGTGGCTGGTCGGGCGATCCGGTTCATAATCATACCTGGCCAGTATTTTGGCCAGCGGTTCGCCCAGCATGATTTCCATCGCCACCTTGGCCCAGGGAACACCGGTAGCCTTGCTGACGAAAGGCACGGTGCGAGAGGCCCGCGGGTTGACTTCCAATACATAAACCCGCCGACCTTTAATGGCAAACTGGACATTCATCAGTCCGCAGACCTGCAGGGCTTCGGCCAGGAGTCGGGTCTGGCGTTTGATTTCGTCAATGATGGCTGGTGAAAGAGTATAAGGCGGCAGGGCACAGGCACTGTCACCGGAATGAATTCCCGCTTCCTCGATATGTTCCATTACCCCGCAGATAGCGCAATGCAGATGGCCGGGCACCACGCCGTAATCAGCCACTGCATCCACATCCACCTCGATGGCATCCTGCAGGAATTGATCAATCAGGATGGTCGGCTGGGCATCGAGATCGGACGCACCCAGAGCGGTGTGCATGTAGCGGCGCAGGTCGGCTTCCTGGTTGCAGATTTCCATCGCCCGCCCGCCGAGTACGTATGATGGCCGCACCAGCACCGGGTAGCCGATGCGGCTGGCGGCCTGTACGGCTTCCTCTACAGTGTGGGCGATGGCACTGGGCGGCTGGACCAGCCCCAGCTGATCCATGATTTTCTGGAAACTGGCCCGGTCTTCCGCAAGGTGAATCGCTGCCGGTGTTGTGCCCAAGATCGGTAATCCCGCTTCCGCCAGGCTGCGGGCCAGATTGAGCGGGGTCTGACCGCCGAACTGTACCACCACGCCGCGTAGGTTAGGCCTTACCTGCCGGCAGACATTCAGTACATCTTCCAGCACCAGGGGTTCAAAGAATAGCATGTCGCTGGTGTCGTAATCAGTGCTGACCGTTTCCGGATTGGAGTTGATCATCACCGCCGTGAGGCCCGCCGCGCGAACCGCCTGTACGGCATGGACGCAGCAGTAGTCGAACTCGATGCCCTGGCCGATACGGTTCGGCCCGCCGCCGATGATCATCACCGCCGGCTTATCCGGAACAAAGGCTTCGTTATCCACCTGGCGAGTTCCATTCAGCAGATAGGGCGTCTCATGCGTTGAATAGAAATAGGGGGTGTAGGCTTCAAATTCTGCCGCGCAGGTATCAACCGCTTTGTAGCAATGGCCTTGAAATTTCTCCGCCAGGGCGTGGATTTGCGATCGTGAACAGCGCCAGGCCCGGGCTAACTGGGCAAAGCTGTAACCCAGCTTCAGGGCCTCATGGTAGACGGATTCGAGTTCCGGATCGTCCATTCCGCTGCGCAACAGTCGATCCTCGAAATCGACAATGCGTTTGATCTGAGCGAGAAACCAGCGGTCGATCTGAGTCAATTCATTAACGCGATCGATCGACCAGCCCAGCTTGAACGCGTAGCGAATGTAATAGGGCCGGCCCTGTGAGGGGTTACTCAATTTATCATGGATAATCGCTTCATCGATCGGCCAGTGATCCGCGGCGGATTCTTTCCAATCGTGCGGAGCTTCGCCGTGGCGCCAGCCGCGCAAACCGGGATCGGCGGTTCGGGCGGCCTGTTGCTGTTCATGGTCATCGAGCCAACGATCCTGCTGATCCAGCCCCAGGCCGTTGCGTTTAATCTCCATCGAGCGGATGCATTTCTGAAACGCCTCGGCAAAGCTTCGGCCGATGGCCATCGCTTCACCCACGCTCTTCATCTGCGTCGTCAGCGTCTGATCGCTCTCGGGAAATTTTTCAAAGGTCCAGCGCGGCATCTTGACCACGCAGTAGTCAATGGTCGGCTCGAAGCAGGCGGGGGTTTCACGGGTGATGTCGTTGGTGATCTCATCGAGCGTATAACCGATGGCCAGTTTGGCGGCGATTTTGGCAATGGGGAAGCCGGTGGCCTTGGATGCAAGTGCTGACGAACGGGAGACGCGCGGGTTCATCTCTATGGCGACCAGTCGGCCGGTTTTCGGATGCACCGCGAACTGCACGTTGGAACCGCCGGTTTCCACACCAATGGCTCGCATTACTGTGATGGCGGCATCGCGCATCTGCTGATATTCGCGATCAGTCAGCGTCTGGGCGGGAGCGACGGTGATCGAGTCGCCGGTGTGCACACCCATGGGATCGAGATTCTCGATCGCACAAATGACGACGACGTTATCACGCCGGTCACGCATCAATTCCAGTTCAAACTCCTTCCATCCATAAACGCTTTCTTCGACAAGAATTTCATGATTGCGGGAAGCATCAAGTCCGCTGCGTACCAGGTAATCAAATTCCTCACGGGTACGGGCGTGGCCTCCGCCACTGCCGCCCAGCGTAAAGGCGGGTCGAATCACGCAGGGTAACCCGATATCCCGTATGATCGCTTCGGCATCGGCGATGGAATGGGCGACGCCGGAGCGCGGCACCTCCAGTCCCGCAGCCAGCACCGTTTCTTTGAACGCGGTGCGATCTTCCGCGCGATGAATCGTGGTATAATCAGCGCCGATCAGCCGGACGCCATATTTTTCCAGCAAACCCTGCTCTACCGCCGCCATGGCACAATTCAGCGCCGTCTGGCCGCCCAGCGTCGGCAGAATCGAATCGATCGGCGTACCGCGCTGTTTTTCGCGGGCCAGCACCAGTTCCAGAAATCGGGGAGTAATCGGTTCAATATAGGTGCGGTCCGCCGTCTGCGGGTCGGTCATGATCGTGGCGGGGTTGCTGTTCAGCAGTACGACACTGATGCCTTCTTCGCGCAGGGCCTTGCAGGCCTGGGTTCCGGAATAGTCAAATTCACAGCCCTGGCCGATTACGATCGGGCCGGAACCGATGATCAGAACACGTTTAATTTCCGGGTGGCGTGGCATTGCTCTCCGTCGTCGGTGCGGTGGTCGGGGTCAGGGCTTCATCCCGGAATTCGCGGGCCCGCCGGGCCAGTTCATTCGGGTCCGCCGGTTCTCGAACGGTCAGTGATTGCGTGGGCACTTCGCGATGATCGTGAATTTCGCCCGGCCAGAGCACTTCGGCGATGAAATCAACCGGGAACAGCTGATAAAGCGGGGGATCGAGTCGCACATGCGTGCGGACCGTTTCGTAGCCGTCCAGCCGATAGATCACGTCATAATCCCCATACCAGAGAAATTCCATGGTGGCGGGGGTACGACCGATCTCCCGATCGTTGACAAACACCCGTGCCCCCATCGGTTCCGTGGTGAAGCGCGCCGTCCGCCGCACGCAGCCGGGCGCCCCGATACATAATATCATAAGTATGCAGAATAATATACGGTGCACGGGAAACCCCTTTCAGAGGTCCAGGATTTCGGCCCGGAGCAGCTCGGTATCCAACAGGGCGATGGTGCAGCGGTTGTAGACCCAGCCGCAACATTCGCCCGGATTCAGGAATAGTGTACCGTTTTCGTTGCGATTGACCACCTGGTGGGTGTGGCCGGTGATGATGATGTTCGCCCATTCCAGGTCGGCGGTGCTGCACCAGTCGATGAAATGGTGCAGAACGATCCGCCGGCCGGCCAGTTCCAGCCGCCGGGGCCCGTCGGCGATGGCGGGCAGCACCTGTTGCAAGCCGGCCCGTTCGCCGTCATTATTTCCATAAACCGGATAAATCGGCCCGCGATAGCGCAGCAGCCGCCGCGCCGCAAAGGGGGCGACGATATCCCCGGCATGCAGCACCGCACGGACATCCCGCCGGATGAAAATTTCCATCGCCCGGTCGAGCATCGGGAGGTGGTCATGGGTATCGGCTAGTACTCCAATCAGCATGCCGGAATTCTAACCACCCCGACACCCAATCACCAAGTGGAATTACGATTGTAAAAAGGAAGTAAGGATAGTTGCGCATATATTTAATTATCTGAGGGGTCGGGGAGTTTTTAGCCATGTCCCAAGACCTCGGATTTAATGGCCCAGGTTGATTGACGTTTGCGATAGGCTTGAAGCTGGTGCATCTGAACAGCCAAGCCCATCGCTGCAAAAAGCCAT
>JAJVHX010000018.1 GCA_022072405.1 Phycisphaerae bacterium
TGGCTTTTTGCAGCGATGGGCTTGGCTGTTCAGATGCACCAGCTTCAAGCCTATCGCAAACGTCAATCAACCTGGGCCATTAAATCCGAGGTCTTGGGACATGGCTAAAAACTCCCCGACCCCTCAAATAACTGGCTCATCAATAACGGATTGGATGCACTAGCGGAGTGGTTACTGTAATTATTTCTGGCAGTGAACAAGACGAATTAGCAGGGCGGTAGTACAATTCCCGCATGGTTGATTCTCCAGCATCAATATCACTTGAACCCGCTCACCCGATCCGGCGGATCGAACACGCCGGCTGGTCGTGGATGGTCTTGCCGCCGTGGGATGAGCTGACCGAGCAACCAATCCCGTGGTTGGCACTGCATGAGTATGAGCAGGCGGAACTGCTGAAGATCAATCCGCTGCGGAGCGTGTGGCGGGTGGCGGTGGGTGAGCGGCAGGTGGTAGCGAAGATATTCAACGCCCCGCGCGGCTGGGGATTGGTCAAGGCGCTATTATTGGGTCCGGCCGGCAGAAGCGAATTTCTGGCGGGCTGGTATGCCCAGCGCAAAGGCTTACCGGCAGCCAGGCCGATCGCTTTCGGCCGGTTGCAACGCGGCGGGCGGATCGGCCCCACAGTCCTGCTCAGTGAATATATCCCCGATTCCTGCTCACTCGCCGAGTACTGGTGGAAACATTCCCCTCGAGCCGCGGGCTTCAGCCCGCGCGGATCTGCATCAACCGGCGGGCGCGAAAAACTAGACTATATCATTGTGACCGTGGCCCGCTGGTTAGCGCAGTTGCATGATGGCTCGCTGGTACCGATGGACCTGCACGCCGAAAATGTACTGATCCGGGATGGTGCTGATGAAATCAAGCCGTTGCTGATCGACCTGCACAAAGCCCGTTACGGCGGCAAGAGCATGGCTATGGGGCGGATTCGCAACCTCGCCCAGCTCAACCAGTGGTTTCAGCATCACGCGAGCAGACCTGATCGGCTGCGTTTCCTGTACGCGTACATGAGCAGTTCCTACACTAACCTCACCGAGGATCTGCTCCGCCAATATGTTCGCGATACGGTGGAAGCCACCGGCTGGGAACGGGAGCGGCTGGAGAAAAAGCGCGACCGCCGCATCTGGGAGCAGAATGATTATTTTGGTATCCTCGACCTGCCCGACGGCTGGCGAGCCCATGTCGTTTTGCGAAGTCGGCGGCTGCTGCCCGGATTCATCGGCTTGCAAATGGAACTCCCACTGGAGCAATGGAACCACGCGCTCAGCGAATTCGTCGCGCAACGAGGAGCCGCGGACTTTAGTCCGCGCGAGGCAATTTTGACGGAAATTCGATTCACCGATCGACCGGTCGCTGTTGATATCTGGGCTGAGACTCCACCGCAGCAACAACTACGCCAACGCTGGACCCAAGGCCATCAGCGCATCCATCGTTACCTGCCCGGCCCGTTGCCGCTCGCCTTGCTGGAACGCAAGCAGAACGGAAAAACGGTGCAACGCCTCCTACTCATGCAACGGGCAGTCGAATCATGATAAGCCCGGCGGGTCGGATTATCATCAAACAGGGCGACATCACTCAGGAAGCGGTTGATGCCATTGTTAACGCCGCCAACGAAAGCCTGCTGGGCGGCGGCGGAGTGGATGGCGCCATTCATAGGGCTGCCGGACCGCAACTGCTGGAATTCTGCCGGACGCTGGGTGGTTGCCCGACTGGTGGAGCCAAAATCACTCCAGGATTTAATCTGCCGGCACGTTTTGTTATTCACACCGTCGGTCCGGTCTATCGCGACGGCCAATCCGGTGAACCCGAACTGCTCGCCCATTGCTATCGAAACTCTCTTCAGCTGGCCTATGACCATCATTTCCCCACGATCGCCTTCCCCGCCATCAGCTGCGGGGTGTATGGCTACCCGATCACCACCGCCGCCCATATCGCCCTGCAAACCGTCGCCCGGTTTCTCAGCGAATTTCCCCTTCCGCAGGAAGTCCGCTTCCTGCTGTGGAGCAGCGGCGATCTGGCTGTCTATCAGCAGGTCTATACTGAAATCCGCTCCGCCGGGGGTGAGGCTATTCACCATTAGCGGGAGGGCGGCGTTGCCGCTTCTTGTGACTGACCTGTTGCTTCTGTTCCAATCGGCGTAGCCGGCTGCCGCGGGTGGGTGCGGTAGCGTGGCGTTGTTTAGTTTTTGTTAAGGCTTTTTCTAATAATTCCAGCAGTCGTAGCCAAGCCAGCTCGCGATTGGCCTGTTGCGAACGAAACTTGCGCGCCGTGACGCGCAGTACCCCCTCTCGACTGATCCGGTTACTCAATCTCTGGATTATTAAACGCTTTTGTTCGTCAGTCAGGCTGGGAGATTTCGCCGGTTCAAACAGAATTGTTACCTGAGTCTCCACTTTATTCACATTCTGCCCCCCGGGACCGGGACTCCGCGCCGTCTGATAGCGCACCTCTGCAGGGTTGATCAGCGGTTTCGACTTATTCCCCTGGACTTGTTCCAATTTTGCCACCGGAATATAATCTCCCTTGTACAATTTTCAGTATATCATTTTCTTTGCCGTTGGGAGTTCATGTACTCTTGGGATGCGGCGAGATCAATTTTTATCATGGGTTGCGGTGGCTGGATACCGTTCAAGGGGTAACTTGGCGATTTACAGCCATGTACCCGGTAACACTATTCGTCGATTGACTGTCGCATGGTTCTGAATAAATTAATTTAGCCGGTCTGGTACTGGATCCATCAGGCGGCTCTAACGGACGCGGAGTCTGGAGTTGATTATGAATACGACTGCATCTGTATTTTGGTCACATGGCACTTACCGTTTTTTCCTGGGGATACTGACCCTGCTCACCCTACCGGCCTATGTCTCGGCCCAGGAAATGTCCGACGAAGTCCGTGATCATGTCCGCAAGGCTGCCGGTCAGGTATGGCTCGGTTCGCAGGTGCAGGGTGAAGACAAGATCGACCCGCTCGGTTCGGGCAGCGGTTGGTTTATCAACGCCACCGGTCTGATGATCACCAATAACCATGTGGTTGATCCGGCTCATAGCTCCACCGACCCGCTTGAACCCTTCGCCGCAGCAGCCACTTTGGGAAAAATTCAATATCGCGTTGTAGTTAACGGCGGTACCGACCAGGAAAAAACATATAAAGCCGAGCGACTTTATCAATGCCGGTCTGCCGATCTGGCTATCCTGCAGCTCTATAACGACAAAGGCGCACCACTGGATTCCCCTCACTACTTCGAGCTCATTCCATCGAATGAAGTCGAAAAAGGTATGCGCGTCTTTGCCGTCGGCTTTCCCCATGGTGATCAGATGGCTACCCAGAAGGATAAACATGCTCCAGTCACTATTGCCCCCGGCAACGTGACCCGCATCATTAAGTCCCCCACCGGGCGGATCAAGAAATTCTTCAGCGATGTCGAGATTATTCATGGCAACAGCGGTGGGGCATTAGTCGACTCCAAAGGTCGCTGCATCGGTGTGAATGTGGAAGTCGGTTTCGGCCAGGGTGAATCCGGTGGTATCGCCGGTGGTCAGATTCCAGCGGATGTGGTTGCTGATCTGCTGCGCGCCGCCTTGGGACGCAATAAAATCACCACTGATTTAGGTCCGTTCCTGCACCTGCTGCTCAATCGCCGAAAAGAAGTTTTCGTTCCCGGTCGGGAACGGCTGGAGAGCAAGGAGATCGTCGAATTCCCGGATGGCGGATTAATGGAGGGCGAAGTCAAGGAGCAGGAACTGACCTGGGCAACCGCTCTGGGTCAAGTCAAAATTCCCCTTCAATATGCCGGATTTATTATCAACGATAACGGCACCGCCCGTCTGTTGCTGGATGGCGGTGAGCGCCTCAGTGGCGATGCCTCCCAGATCAAGTTCAAATTTCTCAATTCCAGAGGTCAGGAATCGACAATCGAAATGTCCAATGTGAAGAGCGTTCTGTTCCGCAAACCCAGACAGCCGGTCACTTACCCTAATCTGGATGCTTTGATCATCGATGGCGAAGGTACCCGCCTCTATCTCACGGATATCAAGGGTGATGTGAAATTCAAAGATGCTTCGGCCGGAGAGGTTACCCTGCCGCTCAGCGATATCCGCCGGGTGGATACCGAGAATTTCAAACAGACAATCTATCGTACGGATGGCTCCCGGTTGACAGGTTCATTCGCGACCCACACCATTGAAGCTAAACTGGCGGTCACCGGTGCTCCGCTCAAATTCTCCTTTGAGAAATCTAAACGGCTGGCCATGCGCCCGGAAAATCCGTTTGAAAAATACAGCAATACGGTCAGTCTGGCCCAAAAGTTGCAGATCGAAGAGAATGAACTGGTCGTCATCGCTAATCTGCTTGAAAAAGGTGACTTCAAGAAAAGCGGCGGTTATCTATCAGAACTGCTTGATCCCATCAAGTTTAAGGCTAAACCCAAACCTATTCAGGAACAGATTCAGATCCTCAACAGCGAATATCTGCTGCAGAGTGGAAATTACGTTGAAGCCACTAAAGCCTTCCGTAATCTGCGCAAGGCGAAAATTGAGGGTATCCAGTGGTATGCCACCGGTCGCTACTTCATTCTGGAGCAGCACGAAGATGGCATGTACAAAGGCCAAGCCTTGAGCGACCCTCAAGTTTTTAAGCAGGCAATTTCTGATATCACCCAATCGATTATTTCCACCACCCAGGAATTTATCCGGGCCAACTGGAAAACCAAATTCACCAATTATGGTGACTGGAAAGGGATCATGAGCAAGTCCGATCGCGTCGAAAAAGATACGCGTACGGCGGCTCAACTGGGTGGTAACCTGGGCGAACGAACTCTCTTTCTTATCTGGCAATTCCAGATCGCTCGAACCTGGGATGCACTAAAACTGGTCTGGGAAGAGCGCGAAGCACTTTTTAAGGAAATCGAACAACGTCGGGCTCAGAATAAACCCCTGGGTAACCTAGTCAGACAATTTGAAAAACTTCAGGAACAGCAAGAGTTGATTTTAATCGAATATGCCTCGTTACGAGATCAGCTGAATCCTATCGGCAGCGATGACTACAATCCGGGATATCGTGTTGATGACCCGGAAGCGATGGATTATCTCTATTAGCGCGACACGCATCATTCGACGATTATTTTAAGGCCCGATTGCGGGCCTTTTTTATTGTTCTTACAGTTTGGGATTGATGCCCGACTGGGTGAGAAATTCATCGGCGGCTTCCGGATTGGCCCAGGCGCGCAGTGCGTCACGATTGGGCCAACTGTTGATCTCCTCCCCACCGGAGATCGCTTGTGCCTGACGACCTTCCACCAGGCGCAGGGCATCAAGCTGCTTGCGCATCCGCTCCAGCTGGTAGACGATCAACCGCTGCTGCCCCATCTTTTTGGAATCGACATAATCCACTTTCGACAGGCTGGAACGCAACTCCTCACGCAATAACTCCATTTGCGAGTCAATCGTGGTCGCCAGTGTCCGGACTAGTTCCATCGTCTCTTCCTGCTGGCGAGTCAGTTCATCGGTGCGGCGTTTCAATTCCTGGGTGTCGCTGTTGCGCGTCCGCCACAAAACTTCCGATAGTCGCTTGTCCACCGCATCCCAGGTGCGCGCAAAATAAGATCGAAACCGCAGAATCTGTAATCCCAAAAGAGCCAGCACCACGATCAGCACCAGGTAACCCAGCGAGGTTACTTCGTGCAGTAATCCGCCGGTGGCAGCGGCCAGTATGGGGACAGTCATTAACAACTCATTATGCTCCAATATGCTCCGACACCATAATTATCGGCCAGTAGCATTTTCAATTGACTAATCTGTCATAGATTTAGCGGAAAGGCTGACATTATGCCGATATTCACCTATTTGCTGTAATTATTAAAATGCAAGCAAAGCCAGGCACTTGGTTTTTAGACCTGCTCTTTAATTCTTCAACATTTCGATTGCGTGATCATTTATCCTGCCCTGCTTTCTTCACGAATCCGCCCTATAATCAAGCGGACTGCGACTTATCGATTCCGTTGGAAATCCGTATAGTAGCGTTTGATAGATAAATCTGGAGTTGCGTCATGTCGACCAGTAACGATAAACCAGTCGTGATCTCCTTCCGGGCGGATGAGCATCTCGCGGAGTTGCTTAATCAACTGCCGGACAAATCGGCTTTCATCCGCAAAGCCATTCTGAGCCATTTCTACCAGGCCTGCCCAATCTGCAAAGGTCGGGGCGTCGTTCCCGAATCCATTGCCCAATGGCTCAAGCAGACTCTGGATCATGAAAAACTGCAGGAATGCGAATGTTGTTCCTATGAGTTCCCCGCCACTGCCGCCGCCGGAAAAAAGAGCAGCCACTTCCTCTGCGACCATTGCCAGGAACATGAACACGAGCACTAATGCAGCGAAATGAATTACGAGGATGAGGACTACACCACGGTTTACACATTCATCGAGCCGCGGATTTAGTCCGCGCGTAGCCAGAAATCGTAATCTGGAATCCACCTCTGGAATGATACCGTTCGAGACTTCGAGCGCAGAAATCAGCCCCCTGGAACCCTCGTTTACCCCCTAATCCTTCTATATAAACTACTGGCCGTCTATCGCGTTTTCAGCGACAGGCGGCCAGTGCTCCGGTCTGCGTCAATTGTCGTCGCGCTCACTCGCTAGCTGCGCGGATGGGCTTCTTCGTAAGTCTGCCGCAATTTCTTGGTCGTCAGGTGTGTGTAGATCTGCGTAGTCGAAATCGAGCGATGACCCAGCAGTTCCTGCACGCTGCGCAAATCCGCACCGTTATTCAGCATGTGCGTTGCAAAACTGTGCCGCAAGGTATGCGGGCTGACCGCCGGATCGAGCCCCGCCTTGATCAGATACTTGTCCAGCTTACGCCGCACACTGCGAGTGCTCAGCCGCTGGCCATGTTTGTTGATAAACAGCATCTCCTGGTTGAACTGCAGCGAGCGCAAATCGCGCTGGCGAACCTCAATATATCGTCGCAACGCGTTTAAGGCGGAGGGCGATACCGGTGAAATGCGCTCTTTACGGCCCTTACCCCGCACGCGAATGCATTCACCGACAAAGTCAATATCGTTCAATCGCAAATCGACCAGCTCGCTGACGCGCACGCCGGTCGAGAACATGATCTCCAGCATAGCCCGGTCGCGCGCCCCCAGCAGCGTGCCGTCATCCGGCGCCGCAAACAGCTTCAGTATCTGATCGATTTCCAGAAACTTCGGCAGCCGCTTTTCCTGTTTGGGTGTGCGCACGGAAGCCAGCGGATTATTGGTCACATAACCCCGCCGCAGACAGAATTTGTAAAAGCTCCGCAACGTGGCCAGCTTCCGAGCCGTAGTTGATTTGGAATATTCCTGGCGATTCAGATACAGCAGGAATCGCCGCACTTCTTCCGGATCAACCTTCAGCAGTTTGCTCTGCAGCTGGGTATCCACCGCCACGCCCCCTGCTGCTCCTCCGGGCATCGCTGATCCGGCACCATAAGCGGGCGTCGTGTTGTAGGGCGCCGGCGTCGGCGGGGCCTCTGCACCCTCATCCACCGCCACAAACTCGCAAAACTGCTGCAAGTCGGCCGCATAGCACTTGGCCGTGTGCGGTGAAAAATGACGTTCATATTTCAGATAACCCAGAAACTCGTCAATAACGGGAATGGCGTTGCTCATAGTGTTTTCACTAAAAAGTCGGCGAAGACCGGCGGGGTCTTACTCCCGCACCTGATTGGCGGCCCGGGGTCCGTCGGGCTCGCGCGGTTCAGCATTACTCCTCGACCCGTCGACGAACAGGGGCCAGCTCCGTGGTCCGCTCGTTCGGCTCCAGTTCCCGCTCCAGTCGCCGCCCCATCTGATAACTCAGCACCGCGGCATCGAACCAGTCAAATTCACTGGCGCTATCGACAGCCAGTTCGGCAAAGGCATTGATGATCCGGGCTTCCTCGCCGGCACGATACCGGAACACATACTGCTGTGTACCCTTGACCAGCGACAGTTGCCGTACCACCTTCATGGCTGTCCCACCTCTCTATTACTATTTCGATCAACCCGGGCCAGAACCTGAGTAACTTCTTGCCGAATCAATGCCCGAGCCGTCGTATAGCAGCAGAACCGCTGAAATTCCTCCTGGCTGGCCAGTATCAGCCTCCAGCCATGCGGACTGCCGCTCACCTGACGATCCCGTTCATACCGCCGAATCTCATCGGCCAACTCTTCATCCCGGCCCAGAAAAACACGTTGATACTGCACGCGCGGTTCCTGCGGCAGACCCTGGTAATCCAGTGGACTGGCCGCCCGCGACTGAGCCTCCGGGTCAAACCGCTGCTGGGCATCCAGCCCATATCCGTACAACTGCGCGGTCAGTCCCAGAATCGGGGTATAGGCGTCATATTCCGACACCGCCATCACCACGATCCCGTCAGCTCCCAGCTTCTCCATCAGCTCGACCGCATGGGCGGGCGATTCCACCCGCATCCGACCGGCTGCCTGTAACTGGGCCAGTACGCGATTCAGCGGGATCGTCGTTACCCCCGGCACCTGGGTCAGTTCACTGATCATCAGGTCCGCGAGCTTCAGCGTATCGATATCCCGTGATCCGCTGTGATTCAGCACCGGAGCGACCGCGATCACCATCGGCTGACGTACATCCACCAGCGTCGGCTCCGCCTTCCGCTGACATCCGACCGACAGCATTCCGCCGCTGATCGTCAGGAGCACATATGCACTTGTCAGATTCCTCCCTGAACATCTCACCGACGGATCCTCCGTCTGCTCTCACGACCTTCACAAATTGATTATCTTTGCTCCGCGCCGCGGGCTTTATCCCGCGCGGATCTTATCCACCACTTGATATCACTCTTCCGGGTTTTCCGCATTGGGCCAACCCACCGTCTCCACGCGACCTTCCTTGGTATCGTTGTCGCGCACATAGTCCGCCCGATCTTCATCCGTCTTGCTGAACAGTTCGTTGTTCTCCTGCTGCAGCGGACCCATCGGACCACGCAACGGAATCACGCTCCACACCGCTTCCCGGCTGCCGCCGCCGCGATCGGAGGTGAAGAAGATACGGCCTTCTTTGCTCCAGGTCGGGGCATAGTTGGCGCCCAGGCCGTCCGTCAGGCGCACCTGACCACGGCCATCCGTATCCACCATCCAGATATCCGCCTGCTGCAGTGGATTGCGCGAACCCTGCACCACACTCGGCACATTGCTGACCGCCACGTAGGCAATCTGCTTTTCATCCGGACTCCAGGCGGGCAGAATCATTGCATATTCGGCGCTGCTCAGAATTTCCGTCGGCAGACGCGGTTCGCCATCCACAATCTTTAAAGTCCACAGGCTGAACCAGCGGCTGCCGCGCTTGCGGGCCCGCTGATAGAGCAGCGTATTGGTTTTCGGAGCGAAGTCCGGGAAGAGTCCATAACCGATGAACTTCTTCACCGCACCGGCTTCGGCGCTGGCCAGCCACAACTCCCACTGCCCGCCGCGCTCCGGCATGCTGCAGAACGCCAGATATTTGCCATCCGGCGACCAGGTCGGGTGCACTTCATGCGCCTCGCTGGTGGTCACCTGAATCGGCTGCTGGCCGTCAATATTCATGATCCAGATATCCCAGTTGCCGCTGCGGTCGCTGGCAAAGGCAAACCGCCGACCGTCGGGACTCAGACAGGGCTGAATGTCGCTGGCCGGATCAGTGGTCAACTGCGTCACCGCCACGCCATCCACATCCTTGATGTACACATCCGGGGTCAGTGCATGACGCGTCGATGAGAAAATCAATTGCCGGCCGTTACGGGCGATCGCCGGATCAAAATCGCTGCCTTCCGGCGGAAAGCTGTGCTGACGCAGTGACACGGCCGCGCGAGCTTCATAATCTTCGGTCGGCACCGCCGGAATTTCACCAAACAGCGTGATCGCCGGATCACCACCCGCAACCAGTTCCGGACGCGGCGGCGGGGGCGGCAATTCTGCCGTCTGCTCGACAGGTTCGCTCTTCTGCATCATCTGGCAGCCGGTCGCCATCAGCACCACGCTGCACAACGCTCCACACCACCAGCCCGTTGATAAAAAATTCTGCCGCGTCAAGGTTGATCCTCCTGCTCTCAGGTCCTGAAATTCTGGTTGATCTGTGGACCTTCGGCTTGAATTTCGACTCGCCCAAGCATCTGATCCAGTCCAACCTATCGGACGGTTCAACCTTGACCACAAGTTAAATATTGACACCTGCTTCATGCGCTTTGTCCGATAATGTGCCAAGTGAAATATCGACCAATCCCGCGTCAGACTGCATGCCATCAGGTCCGAAAATCAGCCTT
Source organism: Phycisphaerae bacterium (assembly GCA_022072405.1). Taxonomy (GTDB): domain Bacteria; phylum Planctomycetota; class Phycisphaerae; order UBA1845; family CAIVHJ01; genus JAJVHX01. Next base: position 10,282 of record JAJVHX010000018.1, read on the forward strand.
GGTGAAATGCGGCAAATTCTGCGCGGACCCCCTCATAACCTGCTGATCCATAGCTGCAAACCGCACGAACCGGTATTGATTAAACGCCTGGTTCGCTGGCAGCAGGAAGTAACTTTTACTCAAGTTTTGCCTGATCTGAATGGAGCTGCTGTGGTTGATGGGAAATTCAATGAGCTACAGGTTGCAGCCCGCGCGGTAGCCTCATGGCCGCATCCGGTTCGGCTACTGCTCCGTGATGTTAAGATTCACCTGGAGATTAGCTGATGCTGTTGTGAATGAAGCCGATCCGTTCCGCCAGATCAGGCGCTGAGGTTGCATCGACCAGCCGAAACCGTTCGGCGGATGCTGTGGTCTGATAGAGTCGGGCCAGGCGGGTCATCATCGGCAAAGAATATCGATCTGATCGACCGTAAAGATGACGCGGCACAAAACAACCGAGGGCCAGCTCCACCACCAGGGCCAGTTCCAGACCCACCACGCTGGGTGGACGAGCATACTCCTCCCCGGGCAGCACTCCACCCACCAGCAGACAGCGCACCCGCTTGTCCAGCGCCGCCGCCACCGCTGCCGCACCCCATGCCTCATCCCAGCCGATCAACGCCACCTCGTAAGTCTGATAGGTCTCATGATTCTCGATGAAATCGATCACCCGCAGACAATCGTAAACCGTTTCGCCCAGCAGCGACCGCCCCACTCGCAGATAGCGTCCCGCCAATTCTTCCACGCCCCCCACACACAACCCGCTCCGCAGCGGCACAGTCACCACCAGCATCCCCGCTGCCGCCAACTGTTCCGCCAGCGACTGCTGCTCCTGAGGCTTCGTTTCCAGGACAATCACAACTGCCCCGTTCCAGTCAGTCGCCGGTTGCTGCATCGCGACCGGCAGCCACACCCCGCTGTCCGTTTCCAGCTCCCCGGCCATCAAACCACTCCGCCCGGCGCGCGGTGTGTTGCGGAACTTCGGCGGCTGATAGATCGCCGGCATGTGCAACAGCAGCGCCTGGCGCAGCTCGCGCACCCGCTCCTGCTGCCAGCTCCATAAAGCTTCCGCACTGTTACCCGTAAACTGGATATGTGTTTCGAATTGCTGGTGCAGTGCGGCCATCCGCTGCAACCATGCTTCTGGATATGGCGGCGATTCCGGCATGTGGCGACCTGGCGCCTCCCTGCCCCACCTGACTAAACCCAACTCACCCACTCGCAGGAATCAAGTCCGTCAGCTTCTGGATCACGCGCGTGGCGTGCTGCAGCTTCTCCGCCGGATGCGAACTGGTGATCGCCACCACCGGCATGCCCGCCCGGTTCGCCGCCTCCACCCCGGCGGGAGCATCCTCGATCACCATGCACTCTTCCGGAGCGAGTTTCAATCGCTCTGCCGCCGTCAGGAACACCGTCGGATCCGGCTTGCCGATCGGCACATCCTCGCTGCTGACGATGACCTGAAAATGATCCGCCACGCCCATCTCCATCAGCGCCAGATCGATATTCTCGCGGCTAGTACTCGAAGCCACTGCCATCAGAAAACCGTTGTCCCAGTAATATTCCAGAAGCTCCGTTGCCCCAGCCATCACCGGGATCCGTCCGCGCACCAGCTCCCGATAAATCTCTTCCTTGCGCAGACTCAGGCGGCGGACCTCTTCCGCGCTCCATTCTTCACCGAAGAGAATCGTCACGATATCACGACTCTGCCTGCCGAAGCAGGCCGTCACCGCTTCATCGGTAACCTCTTCGGCAAGCTCCTGGCCGAGGCGCTTCCACGACTCCCGGTGCGCCGCACCCGAATCGATCAGCACCCCATCCAGATCAAAAATGATTCCGCATATCGACATGTCCCTGTCGCCCGTTCCTTGTTTCCTTTATCCGCTGCCTGTTGCCTGTTTCTTATTTATTGTTGCCAGGAGCTGGTTTCAAAATTTAATGAGCCGCGGGCTTTTAGCCCGCGCGAAGTCGATGATTCATCAACTCCCCTCTATTATATTTTCTCTGTTCCCTGTTCCCTGTTGCCTATCCCCGGTCTCCCGATGGGATAATGTTCAAAACCATACCGCCGCAATACGCTGGTATCATACAGATTTCGGCCGTCAAAGATAATCGGCTGCCGCATCACTTCATGTAACCGCCGGAAATCAGGATTGCGAAACTCATTCCACTCCGTCACCACCACCAGGGCATCCGCCCCCGATACCAGGGCGTAGGCATCGTCTCCATAGACAAATTGCTGCCCATATCGCCGGGCCACATTGGCCAGCGCCTGCGGATCGTGCACCCGCAATTTGGCCCCCGCTTCCAAAAGACGATCGATCAAGGCCACCGCCGGCGCTTCGCGGATATCATCCGTCTTGGGCTTGAAGGCGACTCCCCAGATGGCGATATGCTTCTCCCGCAGTTCCCCGCCGAACCGCCGGTTGATTTTCTCAAACAACACCCCCTTCTGCCGCTCATTCACCTGATGAACAGCATCCAGCAGTTGCGGAGCATAACCCGCCGCCCGGCCAAACGCCGCCAGCGCCTGCACATCCTTTGGAAAACAACTGCCGCCATAACCGCAGCCCGGATAGAGAAACTGAAAACCGATCCGCGAATCCGTGCCCATTCCGTGACGCACCTCATCCACGTCGATACCGAGCTGATCGCACATGTTGGCGATTTCGTTGATGAAGCTGATCCGGGCCGCCAGGCAGGCATTGGAGGCATACTTGGTCATCTCCGACGCTCGCCGGCTCATGATCAGGATCGGCTTCTGGTTGCGCACGTAGGGCAGATAAAGCTGCCGCACGGCTTCCGCCGCCGCCGCGTCATCTGCACCGATCACCACCCGGTCCGGCCGTAGAAAATCATCCACCGCCGAACCTTCCTTCAGGAACTCCGGATTGCTTACCACTGCCACCTGGTGCCGTAAACCTCGCTGAAAAATCGCTTCAATCTGCTCCCCCGTTCCGACCGGAACGGTGCTCTTGATCACCACGATGGCTTCATGAGCCAGCACCCGGGCTACTTCCGCCGCCACCTGGCGCATAATGCTCAGATCGGCCGAACCGTCGTCCCGCGGCGGGGTACCCACGCACAAAAAAATTACTTCCGCCTGCCGCACCGCCTCCGCCATATCGGTGGTAAATTTCAGCCGCCCGGTTTTGATGTTCTCCTGCATGATCTCGGTCAAACCCGGCTCATAGATCGGGCTGCGTCCGGCACGCATCATCTCCACCCGCTGCGGATCGATATCCATGCCCATGACAAAATTACCCGTATCCGCCAGACACGCGCCCGTCACCAGCCCGACATATCCGCAACCCACCACCGTCACGTGCATCGATCAATCCTCAGCTCTCGACCTCGCCCGTGTTCATTCATCAGAGCCGCAACCGTCAGGGAGCGTTACTTTCATATCTCCCGCTCCACTTTGCAGCAATCCTGATCAGCGCTGCATACCGACAAGCGGGTCTTATCAATCTAACCGCTCAACCTCAACCATAGTATCAGGGATTCAGTGACGACTTTCCAGCCGCAACGCGCAGCACCTCCGCCATCGGGGCAAACCGGAAATGCTGTAATATCGCCGCCAGCCGGTTAGCCACCCGCCCCCGAAACAGACTCTGCTTAAAAGCGGTCAGCCGCGAAATCGGCAGCCCCGCCTGCAGCCACTCCCGCACTTCGTTCGTATCCAGTTCGTAGGGATGCATGTAGATCACCGCCGGCTGCTTGGCCCGCTCAGCCTGGCGAAAAGCCTGCATCAGAAACCAGACCGGCAGTAACCGCAGATACCCACCGCCCGCCACCGGAATCCGCCGATTGCCGACCGCCAGCGTCGTCAGCGGAAACTCCCACAACTCCCCGCCCAGGCACGTCGTTCGTTGTTCGTCGTTCGTCGTAGGAGCAATATCATGCAACGTCTTCCACCACTCACTCCAGCGGAAGGGATAACGCGGTGCTTCAGCGATTCCATACCGCCGCCCCGCAAATGGAAAAATACTCGATGAATAACGAAAGCCCATCTCGATCAACAGCGGCACGGCCCACAGCGACTTCAGCGTTATGGAAAACGCCGGAGCGCGATAGCCCAGCGGCGCGCGCCCGGTCTGTTCTCCGATCAGCTCGATACTCCTCGACAGATCAGTACGAAACTGTTGCGGGCTTAGTTTGAAGACCAACTCATGGCCATAACCATGACTGGCGATCTCATGGCCTTGGGCGGCGATCATCTCTGTAATCACCGGATATTTTTCGATCGCCTTGCCCAATACGAAAAAAGTCGCCCTCACCCCGAAGCGCTGCAGCAGATTCAAAATTCGTTCGACGTTATGCACCACACGACCGGTGATCGGCGTCTCCCCATGCAACAACCCCTGGGCCCAGTCTTCCGTATCCACAGTAAAGCAATGTTGAATCGGCTGTTGAATATGCTGCTGATTTATCGGACTCGTTGAACAACAATATTGAGATGTGGCGGGTGCATCGGTGGGCGCTCGGCGCGCACCTGGATCGTGAAGTTCGATTACTTCCATTTACTATCCATCGGAATTTCACCCCGCTGACCTCAATTGCATCGCCCAGCCAGATGCTCATTCGGCAGGATGACTTTTACGCCGTAACGCCTGCGGGCAAATAATTACGACAGGAATGGGTTATTCTGGCGTTCCTCTCCGATTGTGGTGTCCGGCCCATGACCGCTCAAAACACATGTGTCGTCCGGCAGGGTCAGCAACTGGTTGCGGATATTTCGAAACATCTGGTCTGCATTACTGTGATGAAAGTCCGTGCGCCCCACACTGCCTGAAAAAAGTGCATCACCTACCACCACTACCTGATGGGCCGCACAATAAAGCGAACGTCCGCCGGGTGAATGGCCCGAAGTATCCAGCACCTGCCAGCAGGATGATCCCAGCGTCAACTGACTGCCGGCCATCAAATCACTCAACCGCTCCACTTGCACCACCAGCCCGACGCCGATCATCTGCGAAAGATTGTTGCTGGGATCGTCGAGAAAGGCCCACTCCACTTCCGCCAGATAGACCGGTATATCCTGATAGGCACGACACACCTCCGGAACGCCGGCTACATGATCCGCATGGGCATGCGTCAGCATCACTGCCGCTGGCTGGAGATGCTGATCACGAATATAAGATAGCAACTGCGCGGTGGCTGGTGGCAATCCCGGATCAATCACCCAACAACACTTCTCATCCTCAGGATGCACCACACGGCTGTTCTGACCAAACATCGGATCGACAAAACTGCGTATTTCTAATCCATTGCACTTCATGGGCTTTTATTTTCTGCTCCGTTTTATTAAGTAGACCATACTGGCCGAATATCAAGACCGGAACTATTTATATAATATCGAGTTACATAAATTACGTCGACCTTCGACGACCATTAAAAGTGGCTGTGGATTTCTGCCGATTGAGTACATGGATGGATCGGTTTACAAATTTAAGCTTGACAAGAGCGGCGAATTGGGTAACCATCATGTTAGTACAGAAGGGCTTACGTCATTTCTTAGCCCGCTCTAATCCCCCAGAGGGTTTGGAACATGACCAAAAAAGAGATTGTTCGCGAAGTATCCACGAAATATGGCGTCGATCAAGGGCTGGCCAAGATCATTGTCCAGCATGTGCTCGATGCCATCATCCGTTCCCTGGAGAGTGAGGGGCGCATCGAATTACGCAACTTCGGCGTCTTTGAAGTGAAACGCCGAGCGGCCCGCGTCGCGCGCAATCCCCGCACTAACGAGCCTTTGCGCGTGCCACCTAAAACGGTGGTCTCCTTTCAGCCCGGCAAACGGCTTTCGCGATTGGCAGAGGAGTGGCCTGCGTCGGAGCAGAGCGGCTTATCCACCACTCCGGCAACCGGTTCGATCTTCGATTACGAGGAAGATGACGATTGACCCGGGTGCGTTGCTGCAATTATTAGAGACACCAACCTGGACCAATTTACCTGTCTGTCGGTATATTGACCCATCCGCACAAGACGACTAGCATAACATATTATCGGTCACTGCTTCGGCCGATGGTTCAAACTTAGACCACAATCAGCGAGGCGGAAAAAATGCGTTGGACAAAACTTCTGATGGCGCTGTTCACGTTTGGGTTGCTGGGTTGGAGTGCCGGTTGCGCCAGCAGCTACGGCCACAATGGTGACGAGCGGGCCCATATGTATCGCAGCGTATTTGTCCGCGAACTCGACATGATGAACGACGATGTCGACCACTTCCTCATGGTCGAACGCCGCACCCGCCTCTCCCGCTGGCATTAACGCATTTATCAACGCACCTGATCATCCACCATGCCTTGGATCTTGTGATCCAAGGCATTTTTTTGCGTGCGACTTACCATTCTGAGAACCACTTTTTCGACAGACTGTAGTCACCGGCGCAGAATTACTACAATGTCGCGATGCTGCATGTGGTGCGAGAGTCTGTTGCCTGGGTGCTGGGCTACCGCGAGGTGCCTTTTGCGGTGCGGGGGAATTTCCGCCGCGAGCTGTTCTACATGGCGGTCTGGGGCGTGGTGTGGGGCGGACTGAACGGCCAGTTCTGGAGCTATGTAGCCTTGCGGAAATTTGAAGCCGCACCGCTGCTGGTCAGCGCCATGCACGCCGCCATGGCTTCAGCGTTTCTCTTCTCCTTCTGGTGGACGGCGTTGGCCCGGCGGGTGGGTAAGCGGCGGGTGATCTACTTTTTCCAACTGGCGACGCTGGTCATCCTCTTCTCGTTTCTGCTCACGCCGCTCGCCGACCGCATAACCGGTGAACAAACCCCCGACTGGTTGTGCCGCTGGACTTCACCGAAGTGGCCGCTGACCGCGCTGCTTTTTGCCCTGCAGATTATCCTGGCCTGGGTGATGATCCAGGGCACCAACACCATCCGCACCATGATCTGGAAAGTGAACTATCCCGATAATTATCGCGGGCGGATTCTCGGCCGCTTCACCATCTGGCAGATTCTCAGCGGAGCAATCTGGGTGGCACTGATCGGCGCTTATCTGGACGGGACTGGTGATCTCTGGGGCTTGACCATCGATTTGCGTTGGCTGGGCGGGGCGGGCGGGGCGCATGCCTACGCACTCATCCTGCCGCTGACCGGTGTGATCGGCCTACTGGGTGCCTGGCTCTATCGGCGGGTGCGGGTGCGTGATGAAAAGTGGCCCATCGACCAAAGCCCCGATGATCGACTGGGAACGGAATCGCTGGAGCCGACCTTTAACCTGCCCGGCTGGTTTGCGGTTCGCTGGGGGGTCATCTCTACCGGCTGGCGCGATTCGCTCCACACCCTTCAGAAAGATCGATTGTTTCGTGAGTATCTCTCCTGGCTTTTTATCGGCGGGTCCGGAGTGTTGCTGGTTGATCCGGTTTTTGTACTGATCCTCAAAAAGGTGTTCAGCATCAGCTATCTGCAAGCCGCCGGGGTCATCACCTTCATCCCCCAATTATTTCTACTCCTAGCCAGTCCGCTCTGGGCCAAACTCTTCGACCGCTGGCCGATCTTTTATTTCCGCGGCATTCAGGTCGGCGTCTGGACCCTCTGCCGGATCATGCTGACCATTGCCGTGGTCAGCGAATCGATGACGCTGGTTATCGTCGCCATGGCCATCAAAGGCATCGCCGAGTCGGGTGGTCGTTACGCCTGGGACATCGGCCACATGAGTTTTTCCAATTCTGCCAACGACAGTATCTACCTCGGCATACACCAGACGCTCACCGGCATTCGCGGACTGCTTATGCCTTTCATCGGCGTGCTGCTCTATCAGATCCCCTGGATCGGCTGGCGGGTCATCCCGCTCAGTGCCCTGATGCTGGCCATCTCCACCTACGGCTACTGGCGACTCTACCTCACCACCGAAAAGAAACCCACTCCCGCCTGACGGGTGTCCGAAGCCAGCCAGTGGTAAAATGGTTTTCTCGAAATTATTCGCCTAATAAAATCGTGTTTTCGCCGTCTATCCGGTTGAACACACCCGACCCCGCTAAGGATCGATCGTGTGCAGGACCAAGACCATCAGCCCGAACTGATCCGGCAGGTGCTGACGCGCTATGAAGCGGCATTGCTGCGCTATGCCAACAGCCTGACCGGCAACCTGGACACCGCCCGCGAAGTGGTGCAGGAGACCTTGTTGCGACTCTGCGCTGCCGATACGCCGCCGCTCGATGGGCAACTGGCTCCGTGGCTTTTCACCGTCTGTCGCCACCGGGCCCTGGATGTTCGACGGAAGGAAACGCGCATGACGATTATCGACTCACCTTGCGAAATCAGCATCAGCCAGCTTCCTGAACCCGTCGCCCACATCGAGCAGCATGAAGAGAGCAGCCGCATGCTCTCTGCTCTCGCATTGCTACCGGACAATCTGCAGGAAGTGGTCCGCCTGCGCTTCCAGGGCGGGTTGAGCTACAAGGAGATCGCCCAGGTAACCGAGCAGAGCATCAGCAACGTCGGCTACCTGATGCATACGGCGATTCGAAAATTACGCGACGCGCTGTTGTAGTGGTAGATCTCTGTGTCGACCGAATATCGGATAAGTGTGCCACGGCTCTATGAGCCGTGTTGAATTAGATGAATACCGCATCATGCACGGCTCGCAGAGCCGTGGCACACAACCCGTAGTCAGCCCGAATATAAAGAACGGCAACGGGAGCCATGCCCGCAACTCGGTACTCCGAAAGGGTGGGCATGTGAATTCGAATGAAGCATGCCAATGCCAAGACAAAGAAAATAAGGTGCAACCATGATAAACATCCATCATGACGACCCACAACTGACTGCATATGTGCTGAATGAACTCGAACCAGGCGAGCGCACCGAACTCGAGAACGCCATCGCTCACTCCCCCGAACTGCAGCAGGCGGTAGCAGAGATCCGCACCACTATCAAAGCCCTGCAAGAGGAATTCATCTCCGAACCCCCACTCAGCCTCACCACTGAACAAAAACAGAATCTGCAGAAACCCGCTGTAAAATCCCAGAATTCAAAATCCCTTCTCATGAAACTTTATCCGTATGTTCTTCCACTGGCCGCTTGTCTGGCTCTAGGAATGGGTCTCTGGTCTCTGCTTCCTTCCAAGGTTCAACATTGGGTACTGGCCCAACGAACCGCAATTGATACGCCTCACGATCTCACCACGGCGCGTGCAGACGATCAACCTAGCTTTGGATTGCAAATACCATTCGGTGACGATGGTAAGTTAGGGACCCCGCTGAATGATTCAGGCACTCAGGTCAGTTCACTACAAACGGGTGATTCTGCCAACGGCTTATCAAGTCAGGATACATTAGATGAAGCCATCGATTTCTCGATTAATTCGGATTCGTTTATCGGCACGGCAAGAGATGATCCATTTATGGCTCCGCTTTTTGTGCCGCGAAGTGATGATGAAATATCTGACACTCGTGCCTACTCGGCAACCGGCAAACTCGGTGATGACACTTTAAACAATATTCAGACGCTCACGCGCATAGAAACCTTTAATTTTACTCCCTTTAATATTGCAGAGGTACTGATTTTGCCTTCAATAAAAAGTGATTTAATCGAACACAATTTGGTATGTAAAGCCAATTATTCACATTCAGAAGACATCCGGGAAATATTGAGCGAGTTTGACTCCGATGGTGATGGCGTATTGGATGGTCTCCAGGGCATAGGATTTCATAATGGTTTAGTAAACACCAACTCAACTGACTGGTGGATGGCGGATTATCTTCTCAATACCGAAGCCTATTCCTCGATTACAGAAAATTTCTTTCGGCTGGTGATGCAGGAGCCGCTCTCGACTTTTTCGATTGATGTGGATACCGCCAGTTATGCCAACGTGCGGCGCTTCCTGCTGACACAAAACCAGTTGCCGCCGCCCGACGCAGTACGTATCGAGGAGCTGATCAACTACTTTGATTATGACTACCCGACGCCGCCTGAAGATCAGCCCTTCAGCGTCAATGTGGAGGTAGCGGGTTGTCCGTGGCAGCCGCACCATCGACTGGCCCGCATCGGCCTGAAAGGCTGGGAAATCTCCAACGACGAGCGCCCCGCCGCCAACCTGGTCTTCCTGCTCGATGTCTCCGGTTCGATGGCTACCGATAACAAGCTGCCCCTGGTCAAACAGGCGCTCACCCTGCTTACTCACCAGCTCCGCCGTGATGACGTGGTCTCCATCGTGGTCTACGCCGGTGCATCCGGGCTGGTCCTGCCGGCCACCGGCGGCGGGAATGCTCCGGCCATCCTTCGAGCGCTTGATCAACTGCAGGCCGGCGGCAGCACCAACGGCGGCGAGGGGTTGCAGTTGGCCTACAATATCGCCGCAGAAAATATTATCACCGGCGGCATCAATCGCGTCATTCTGGCCACCGACGGCGATTTCAACGTCGGCCTCACCAGTGAGGGCGACCTGGTTCGACTCATCGAAGAACGGGCCCAGGATGGTGTTTTCCTGACGGTGCTCGGTTTCGGTATGGGCAACTTGAAAGATGCGACCATGGAGAAGCTAGCCGACAAGGGCAACGGCAACTATGCTTACATCGACACGATACTCGAAGCCCAGAAAGTACTGGTCGAGCAGCTCAGCGGAACGCTGGTCACCATCGCCAAGGATGTCAAAATTCAGATCGAGTTCAACCCCGCCCAGGTCAGTGCCTATCGCCTGATCGGCTACGAAAACCGCATGCTGCAGAACCAGGATTTCAATGATGACAAAAAAGACGCCGGTGAAATCGGCGCCGGCCATACCGTCACCGCTCTCTATGAACTGGTTCCCACCGGCGAAAAAACCGACGTCCCGACTGTCGATCCGCTCAAGTATCAGACGCCCGCCACTCTTCCGGATGCCGCCAGCAGCGAATTACTCACTATCAAGCTGCGCTACAAGCAGCCCGACGGCGACACCAGTCAGCTCATTGAATTACCGGTAACCGATAGCGGGGAGTCCTTCGCGGATGCGTCGGATGATTTCGCCTTCCAAAGCGCCGTGGCTGCTTTCGGAATGCTGCTGCGCCACTCCAGCTTTGTCGGCGACTTCAGTTACGACGCCGTGCTGGAAATCGCCGGAAGTACGCTGGGCGAAGATGCGAGCGGCTACCGCGCGGAGTTCCTCGACCTGGTCTCCCGCGCCCGCGATTTAGAGAATCAACTTCAGAAGTAAGCCTTTTTATAACTCGCGCAACCAGCGGGCCGTCAAAGGCATCGCCGAGTCGGGTGGTCGTTACGCCTGGGACATCGGCCACATGAGTTTTTCCAATTCTGCCAAAGACAGTATCTACCTCAGCATTCACCAGACGCTCACCGGCATTCGTGGCCTGATCATGCCCTTTATCGGTGTGCTGCTCTATCAGATCCCCTGGATCGGCTGGCGGGTCATCGCGCTCAACGCCCTCATGCTGGCCAGCTTTGTCGATTGTTCGCTTAACCGTTAGAAAGTGTGTGAGTAGGTTTCCGTTGAGGCCTGGGAAGGGAATGAGCCTGTATCGGCCAATTTCCTCGCGCCGGCTACTCAGCTAAGGTTCAGCGATCGGTGGACGAGTATATATAATCATCATGGCGACAGCGACCCGACGCAGAGCAGAACCGGAGCAGGGGCTGTTGAACGGTTGACCAAAGGCTGGTCAACGACTGACCAAAGGCTGGTGAACGGTTGACCAGCGGCTGGCCAACGATTGACCAAAGGCTGGTGAACGGTTGACCAGCGGCTGGTCAACGACTGACCAAAGGCTGGCGTGAGGTTGACCAACCGCTGGTCGGTGAACCACCGCTTGCGGACTTCGTCAACAGCGGTGCCGGGACGACGATCCCTATTCCCACAACGCGCCACCTTACTCCGTTGCGTTATGATCCAGCTCATGATTCCTCGACGATAACTGGACCCAGAAACGCTTTTCACACACGCTCTTAGATATAATTTTCGCTATTAATGACCAAAGGTACACGTCTTATATACTGCATATCTGATATTAATTTACTCTAATCGTTGATTTACTTTGGCGGATACAGGTTCCGATTCCTGCTTAGTGTTTCGTTAGGCATTCGGGCGGCAAGCTGAAAAGCCAACAGGGGACTACGGGGATATTCACTCGATAACTTGGCTAAAGACCCATAAACAGCAGTAAAGCTTTAGGGATACTGCGTGTGCAGTATCCAGAGTTTTGTCTCTCATTTATATCAAGGAGTGAATGGAAAATGAGCATGTTAACGAAATCAGTCTTCAGTCGTTCTGGTCGGATACTGTTGATTAGTGCATTGTGTCTGGGGAGCTGGTCAGCCATGGTTACCGCTCAAGATCGGCCGGATTTACCGGGCGAATGCTATAAAGGAACCATCGGCAGCGTTACTTATAATGGCGAAGGTATGGCGACTGGATTTTCTGTCTATGGCGACGATGGTTCGTCGACGCCTTTTACGGTAGGAGTTCCATCTGCCGGACTAACTACAGTTCTGCTCAATGCACAAAACAATAAAAATCCAGTACTGGTTTGTGATGATAATGATGATGGTGTCTTGGACCCCACCGACTCCATTACGGTCTATCGACCGCTGGTGCATGCTTCGACGCACGAACCGATCCAGGGAAGCAAGTTCGACAAGTAAGATTTATCCGTCCAACTGTTACAAGGTGCATTATTTGATGCACCTATTCAGTTGATGATATGGTGCGAGTAGCGATTCTCGCACCCGTTTTTTTCCCCAATCAATTGCTGTACTCTAGTAAGCCTTGTGCCTTACTCATAGTTCGCGCAGCCAGCGGGCCAGCAGGAGCGGGCCGAAGCCGTGTCCGAGTCCGGCGGGGGCATAGGGAAAACCGGGACGGACTTTCATCTTGCCGGCCATGTCGATATGTGCCCACCGGGATTTTTCGGGCACAAAGCGTTTCAGGAAGAGTGCGGCGGTGATTGCCCCACCCCAGCGGTCGCCGGCGTTCTTGATATCCGCCACATTGCTCTTGATCTTGTCGTTGTACTTATCCCACAGCGGCATCCGCCAGAGCAATTCGCCAGCCGGTTCTGCATGCTGCAGAATACCATTGGCCAGTGCATCATCATTGCTGAACAGAGCGCTGGCTTCATCACCGAGCGCCACCACGGCAGCACCGGTGAGCGTGGCCATATCAACAATGTGCGACGGTTTGAACCGCGCCGCATAAGCCAGCGCATCCGCCAGCACCAGCCGCCCCTCCGCATCGGTATTGTCGATCTCCACACTGATCCCGCCCAGTCCCACAAACACATCGCCGGCCACAAACGCATTTCCGCCGATGCGATTGTCGGTGCTGGGCACCAGGCAGATGAGATTCTTCTTCACCTTCAACTCCACTGCCGCAAAGAACGTGGCCAGCACCCCGATGGCTCCGCCTTTGTCCATGTGCATGTCTTTCATGCTGTCGCCGGGTTTGAGGTTGTAACCGCCGGTGTCATAGGTCAGTCCCTTGCCGATCAGGCAGATCGGTGCGTCGCCTTTGCGGCCGCCGGAATAATGCAACTCAATAAAGCGCGGTGGCTCGCTGCTGCCCTGATTCACCGCCAGCAGCAGGCCCATCTTCAGCTTTTCAATCTCCCGCCGGCCAAGAATGGCGCAACGCACGCCGCGGAACTGCGCAGCGGCGCGGCGGGCCGCCTCAGCCAGGCGCGTGGCGGTGATATGGCTCTGCGACTGATTGAGCAGATCCCGGCCCCAGTTGGTCCACTTCGCCATGGTCAACCCAGCCGCGAAACGCTGCCGATCCAACGCCCGCACCTTATCGAGCGCGACCATCCAGCGTGCGGGCGTAAACGGCAGGGCGTCTTTTTCGGTGCCTTTGGCTTTGAAGCGGTTGAAGGTATAACTACCCAGCACCGCCCCTTCCGCCAATGCTTCCACCAGATGTTCCGTGGGAATCGTTTCAGCCTGCAATCCTGCGGCGATGAACAAGACATTCGCCGGCTGGGCAGACTGCAAGGCGCCGTGGGTGATCGATTTGGCGATCAGCACCCGGACACCTTCAGCGCTTAGCTCTTTCCTGCTCCCCGCGCCGACCAGTAAGATCGGCTGGCCACTTGAAGCAGTCACCGCTGCCGCCTGCCCCTTCTTGCCCGAAAAACCCCACGCCTTGGCAGTCTTCTCCACATCGTATTTGCGTAACAGAATCTGATCGCCTTCAAAAACCGGCAACACCCAGAATTTCGCCTTTCCCTTCGCACCGGCCAACGCTTCCAAGCTCACCAGCATGATGTACCCGCCTTCTGATAAAATATGTTAGAACCGGTTTCAGAATTCAACGATCCGCGGGCTTTAGCCTGCGCGATGCCCGTATTTTCAATTATGAAACCGGTTCTAGACTCGAATCCTGTGATCTTCAAATCCTCCACCCTTTTCATCATTAAGCCAATTGCCATTGTATCTGCTGTTGGCCGGCTCGGGCCAGAATCAGATTATAAACCTGCGACGCTCCGGCGGCCTTCAGCACCCGGGCGACTTCCTGCAGCGTGGCTCCGCTGGTCATCACATCATCCACCACCGCCACTGTACCCCCCGCGACCCGGGCTCCTCGGCGCAGCATGAAAGCACCGCGCACGTTCTCCAGTCGCTGCTGCAGATTCAATCCAATCTGCGAGCGTTGCCAGCGGATTCTCTGCAACAGCGGCCATACCGGCCGACCCACCCGCCGGCCCACATCCCGAGCGAGCGCTTCGGCGAGGTAAGGTTTCAGCATCAGCCGCCTTTGCCAATGGGGCGGAACCGGAACCAGTGCATCCACCGCCGGCCACCACGACTCCTGCATTACCCGCCGAGCCAGCAATTCCGCACAATATTGATCGAGATATTCCGCACCATGAAATTTATAAAGCCGGATCAGCGACTGCCAACCACGATCATAGCCGGCCACCCGGCAGCTGCCCTCGAAGTGATAAACTCGATCGCGACAATTACCACACCGTCCGTCGGGTGACAATCCCGGGCCGCTCATCGCTGCACAACGCGGACAGAACGGCTCGGCTCGCTGCAGATCCAACTGTCCGCAGCAGGTCAGACAGAGCGGCCCCGCCTCCAGGTGTTCATCCAGACAGAGTGCGCAACATCCCGGAAAAAGGAGATGCTTCAAACCGCTCCAGCATTGCCGCAAGGTCACCATATTCCGACCTACCTCGATTGAATCAGCACAGCGGTCACCGCACGGCGTTACTCAACGATAGAATCTGACTATAATACCGAGTGTTCTGGCAAACACCTGCCCGATCGAATATACTAAACTTTTCGAAATAATATCCATTTGATAAGCATTGGACGACTAGCATGTTGAAGCCACGTTGGAGCGTTTTCGGATTCACCGTCCTCTGGTTACTTACACCGGTAACACCGGCCTTCAGCCAGATGGTCAGCAAAGTGATGATCACCCCGGCGGTGATGAAGGAATTACCCGCCACCACCAGCGTCGTCGGTTCGGTGCGACCCAACCGCACCAGCCTGATCGGCAGCGAAGTGGCGGGGTTGGTCATCGAATTGCCGGTGCGTGAGGGTGATTTTGTCCGCCAGGGCGAGTTGATCTGCCGTCTGCAGGACGACACGCTCACCCTGGAATATGAAGCCGCGGTCAATCGGCTGCGCAGTCTGGAAGCCGCCGTCGAAGTCGCTCAGGCGACGCTGCAGCGCTGGGATTTTGAAAACCAGCGGATGCTTCGCCTGCAATCCGAAGCCAAGGCCAACGAAAAGGAAATCTCCGACACCCAGACCCAGTATCTGGCTGCCCAAAGCAGCGTGGTGGAAGCCCAGCAGCGCGTCGCCGAGCAGAAATCAATCGTCGAACTGCAGAAAACCAACCTGCAGAAAATCCGCATTGCCGCCCCGTTTGACGGTTATATCACCCGGCTCTACACCGAGGTGGGGCAGTGGATTTCAATCGGTGATCAAGTCGTTGAGATCATCGATCTGGAAACCGTGCAGGTGCGGGTTTATGCCCCGGAAACCGCCTTTCCCTACATGCAGGTAGGGGCCGTTGCTCCAGTGGGCATTGATGCTCTGGGCGAAGTGCTGACCGGCACGATCAAACATATTATCCCGCAGGCTGATGAAGCCGCCCGCACTTTTCCGGTCGAAGTTGAATTGGATAATCGGGCACATCGCCTCGGTGCCGGCATGTTCGCCCGGGTGACGCTGATCAGCGGCCCGGCGGTACAGAGCGTGGCCGTGCTGAAGGACGCCGTGGTGCGCAAGGATGGCGTCAGTCGCATCTGGATGATCAGCGATGCCGGTCCGCAGGGAACGCTCGCCATTCCCATGCCGGTCACGCTCGGCGCCGAAATGGAGCAATGGGTGGCCATCACCAGCGGCAATATCGCCCCGGGTATGAGTATCGTCACGCGGGGCAATGAACGGCTGATGCCCTTCCCCGCGCCGGTGATGATTGTGCAGGAAGAGGCCCTGCTGACTGTGGAAACACCACCGGCGGGTGGAGCCCCAGCCGGAAGTTCCTCCGCGGAGAAGGCCCCTTCCGCCGCGATGCATCACTCCTCCACCCAACCCGTGGCGGAAGATCGTCCGGCAAATCAAACTCCTCAGGAATAAATGTACTGTTCCGTTAAAAAACACGAACCTCTACCAACGAACGAACGACCATTATGGGCTTTATCAAATACGCGATCGAGAACCCGGTAAAAGTCGCAGTGGCGATGTTGCTGCTGACGCTCTTCGGCCTGTTGAGCATTGTCCGCATCCCCATTCAGTTGACCCCCAACGTGGATGAACCCAAGATCACCATTCAGACTTTCTGGGACGGAGCCAGTCCCCGAGAAGTGGAACGGGAGATCGTCGAGCGGCAGGAGGAAAAACTCAAATCCGTACCCGGCCTGAAGAAGATGACCTCCGCCTCCACCGATAACCGTGCCGAAGTCATCCTCGAATTCTATGTGGGGACGGATAAAGATGTTGCTCTGCGCAATGTCAGCGACAAACTTCGCCAGGTGAGCGGTTATCCCGATGATGTTGATGAACCGACAGTGGAAGCAGCGGACGCCGCCCTCAACACGCCGATTGCCTGGTTGATCTTCTACACCGATAAGCAGGATGATCCCGCCACGCTCAAGGATTTCGTCGAAGACAATGTCAAACCCATTCTGGAACGGGCGGACGGCGTTGCCAGTGTGGATGTATATGGCGGACGCGAGCGCGAAGTGCAGATCCGCGTAGACGCCGCCAAACTGGCTGCCCGGGGAATCACCTTTGTCGAACTCGAACAGGCGCTGCGTCAGCAGAACCATAATATTTCCGCCGGCACGATGGCCAGCGGCAAAAACGATTATTCCTGGCGAACCATCGGTCAGTATGAATCGGTCGATCAGGTGCTCAATACCATTGTGGCTTACCGTCTGGGCGGTCCGATCTATGTCCGCGACGTGGCGGAAGTCGAAAACACCTTTAAGAAGCAGTATTCCTTCGTCCGCTCGCTGGGGCAACCGGTTCTGGCGTTACCGGTTCGCCGCGAGACCGGCACCAATGTGATCATGGTCATGAACAATCTGAAGGAGCAGATTAAACAGGTTAATAAGGATCTGCTCGAACCCATGGGTCATGGCTGGAAACTGGTGCAGGTCTATGATGAAACCGTATATATCGACCAGGCCATCAACATGGTCACTGATAATATCTACATCGGCGGTGCTTTGACCATAATCGTATTGCTATTTTACCTGCGCAGCATCAGCGCCACCGGCATCGTTTCGCTCTGCATGCCCCTCTCGATCATTGGGGCATTTCTGATCGTCAACCTGCTGGGGCGTCCACTGAATGTGATCATGCTGGCGGGGATGGCTTTTGCCACCGGCATGGTCGTCGATAACGCCATCGTCGTGCTGGAGAATATCTACCGCCACCGCCTGATGGGTAAATCGCGCGCTCAGGCGGCGCTGGATGGCGCCGTCGAAGTATGGGGTGCAGTCCTGGGCAGCACGCTGACCACGATGGCTGTTTTTCTGCCGGTGATCTTCATTGAAGAAGAGGTCGGGCAACTCTTCCGCGACATCGCCATATCCATCAGTGCGGCGGTCGGACTGTCCCTGCTGGTAGCGCTACTGGTCATCCCCACCGTTGCCGCCAGTCACCTCGGCACCAGCAAAGCCCTCGAAGATTCCGCCAAAGATAACGTCAGCTGGAGCGCCGGCTTGATCGGTCGACTGGTCAGTTGGATCAACCACAACTGGATCCGACGCCTGGCGGTCAGTTCGCTGATGATCGGTGGTTCGCTGCTCGGCAGTTACCTGTTGCTGGTTCCGACTGATTATCTGCCCGGTGGAAATCGCAACCTGGTATTCGGTTTTCTTATCACTCCACCCGGATATTCGCTCGGTGAATTTGGGCGCATGGGAAATGTGATCGAAGAATCCATTTCACCGTATTTCATGGCTCCTCGTCCGGAGAATGACGATGACCACACCGGCCGATCATCTGAAGAATCTGCCGCCCGGCAACAGGCGGAAAAATGGCAATCCACAGTCGTGCCCCAGTTCGCTCAGGCGGTGACCCAAGCCAAAGACCAGTTACAGCAAGCCAAAGCGGCTTTAACCGCCGGCAGAAAGCCGGGATCATCCACCACCCCTCCCGCCCAGTTAGCCCCTGCAGGCGAATCACCGACTTCGGAGGATTTGCGCAAAAATGTGGAAGCGGCGGAGGCCAATCTGAAAAAAGCGGAAGACACCCTGCGCAGTTATGAAGTCTCACCTCCTCTGATTGATAATTTCTTCTACGTCGCCTGGGGCGGACGCTGTTTCATGGGGGCGACCAGCCGCGAGGATACCAAAGTCAAACCGCTGGAGAATCTGCTCTCTGAAGCGGGCAGCCGCATCCCCGGAACCTTCAGTTTCTTCTTTCAGAGTTCACTCTTCGGTGAGATCTCCGGCAAGGGCAACAGCCTGCAGGTGGAAATCCGCGGCAACAACCTGAGCGAAGTCACCGCCGCCGCTGAGCAGCTCCAGTTCGCCATCATGCAACGCTTCGATTATCCGCCCGGTGATCCCACCAATTTTTCGCTGGGGCGACCGGAAGTGCGCATCGTTCCCGACCGCGTCCGCTTGGCCAATGTCGGCCTCAATGTCTATGATGTCGGTCGTATCGTCGCCGCCTGTGTGGATGGCGCGTTTATCCCCGGCGGATTCCGTGATCAGGGTGATGAAATCGACATGACCCTGCTGGTGCAGGGGACCCGCGACGCCGCACCGGAACAGGTGGCCCAGGTGCCGATCTACACCCCCACCGGCCAGATTATCCCTCTCGGCACGGTGGTCGAAATCAACCGCACCACCGCCGCCGAACAGATCAATCACATCGAAACCATGCCCAGCGTGACCTTGACCGTCAGCCCGCCCGCCGACATGGCCCTCGAAACCGCTACCGCTATCATTGAAGATGAGATCATCGGCTCCATGCGGCGGAATGGGCAGATCAGCAGCAATGTGTTCACCACCACGGCCGGCAACGCCGACAAACTGATTCAGACCCGGCGGGCTTTATTCGGCCATGTCACCGGCTGGAACCTCGAATCGCTCATTAACGTCCTGACCAGTCGCGGCATGCTGGCCATCATCATCACCTACCTGCTGATGGCGGCGCTCTTTGAATCCTACATTTATCCCTTCGTGATCATGTTCACCGTGTTGCCCGCCACGGTGGGCGGGTTCCTCGGACTGGCGGTGGTCCACCAGATCAGCCTGATGAACCCGGCCGTCTCACCGATCAAATTTGACACGCTGACCATGCTGGGGTTTATCATCCTGCTGGGCGTGGTGGTGAACAACGGCATTCTGCTGGTACATCAATCGTTGAATAATATGCGTTACGGTATGGCGGCCCAGGAGGCGATCATCGTCAGCGTGCGGACCCGCGTCCGTCCGATCATGATGACCGCCATGACCACTGTCTTCGGCATGGCTCCGCTGGTCTTCATGCCCGGCGCCGGCAGCGAACTTTATCAGGGACTCGGCGGCGTGATGCTCTTTGGCTTGCTGGTGGCCACCATCTTTACGATGATATTGATTCCTGCTCTCTTCTCGATGTTTGTGGAAACCCGGCAGATCGTCTTACGCTGGATGGGAAAGTCGGCAGTCGCCCCGGCGACGACTTAGTCGTTTGTTATTGCCATTTCCCGGCCCAAAGCGGTTACCAAGGCCGGCAGTTCGCTCATTAACTCACCAAACTGCTCCAGGCTGACGGATTGCTCGGCGTCGGTCAGTGCTGCGTCCGGTCGGGGATGCACTTCGATGATCAGACCATCGGCCCCCGCTGCCAGCGCTGCTTTGCTCATCGGATTCACCAACCCCCGCAGCCCGGTCCCTTGCGACGGGTCGACGATCACCGGCAGCGGGGTATGCTGCTTCAGTGCGGGCACGATACTCAGTGAGAGCGTATTGCGTACATGCTGTTCAAAAGTGCGGACGCCGCGTTCACACAGGATTACCTGCGGATTGCCCTCGGCAATGATATACTCAGCCGCGTGCAGCAATTCTTCGAGTGTGGCACTCCAGCCCCGCTTCAGCAGTACCGGTTTGCCGCATCGCCCCGCCGCGCTCAGCAGCACGAAGTTATGCATATTGCGGGCCCCGATCTGCACCACATCCGCATAGCGCGCCACCAGCTCCACCTGTTGTACGCTCATCGCTTCCGTCACCACTGCGAGTCCGGTCTGTTCACGCGCTTCGGCCAGAAACTCCAGCGCCTTTTCCCCCAGCCCCTGAAAACTATAAGGATTGGTGCGCGGTTTGAACGCCCCGCCGCGCAGCCCGATCGCCCCAGCCTCCCGCACGGCATGAGCCGTCTCCAGCAGCATCGCCCGATCTTCCACACTGCACGGACCGGCAATTACACCAATCCGCACACCACCCAGCACGCCTCCTTCCGGCCGCAAGACCACCTGCTGCGCTGCCAGCGGTGCCGAGTCCGTTTCTGGACGGAACGAGTTCACCGTTGGAACCAGACGTTCGACGCCCGGCCAGTGCTCCAGGGCCAATCGATGATCATTCGCCAACGCCGCAAGAGTGATGAAATACCGTGACCCGCTCTGCAATCGCTGCGGCTGTAAACCGCGCCGCCGGCACTCCTCCTCCACCGCCTGCAGACGTTCAGCAGAAATTCCCAACTCACAGACCACCATCACGACAGCATGCTCCTCTTGTATTACCCGCATCAAACCGTGACCTGCTCCTGTTTTTTCGGCGGAAAAGTCCAGGAAGCCGCCACCGATAACGCCAGCAGTGCTCCGATCACCCCCAGTGAAAGACCGATCGATACCTTATATTCCACGCCGTGCAAAGCTTTATAAATGGCTTGGTAAAACATCTTCCCGCCTATAAACATCAGGATGAAGGCCAACCCATAAGTGAGATAAGTGAACATCTGTATGAATCCCGCCAGGCAGAAATACAAGGCCCGCAATCCCAGGATGGCAAACACATTCGAAGTGAAAACGATAAACGGATCATTAGTGATGATCAGAATGGCCGGTATCGAATCCACGGCAAAGATGATATCCGTAAATTCCACAAAGCAGAGCACCAGAAACAACGGCGTCACCCACAGGCGATCCGCGATCCTCGTGAAAAATTTCTGCCCGAAGTATTCATCGGTAACCGGAAATATTTTGCGAACCAGCCGAACCACCGGATTGTGTTCCGGGTCCATCTTCTTGTCCTTCGCCCAGATCATCTTGATTCCCGTCAGCACCAGAAAAACGGCAAATATGTACAGGGTCCATTCGAAGCGCTCAATCAACCACACGCCGGTGAAAATGAATATCGCCCGAAAGATCAAGGCCCCCAAGATACCGTAAAACAGCACCCGATGCTGATAAATGGGTGGAACCGCGAAGTAGCTGAAGATCACCGCAAAGACGAAAATATTGTCCACGCTGAGGGCTTTTTCAACCAGATAACCGGCCAGAAATTCTTGGGCCCGCTGTGCCCGTTCCGCCGCTTCATAAGGACCTAACCACCCTTTCCAGATTCCGAGGTTAAACAGCAACGCCATCGCGATCCACACCATCGACCAAATCGCCGCCTCCCGAAACCGCACCTCGTGGGCCTTGCGATGAAAGACCCCCAGGTCCAGCGCCAGCATGGCCAGCACGAAAACATTGAACCCAATCCACCATTCCAGTGATTTCTCCACGGTTGTTGCTTCCTCCTGCCGGAAATCAATAATCAATATTATAGTCCGCGTGAACGCGGATGCCGAATCACAACCGGCCTTTCTCTGCGGCCGGTTTCCAGCCGGAGATAATAAAAAAGGTCGATCTGCAGATCGACCTTTAGCCTGCTCAGTTTTACACTCTGGTGCGACTGCCGCTCTGTTCGCTACCTGTCAGCCGCAATTGTGCTTGCCGCTGAACATCTGCTCCATCCGCTTCGTCATCTCTTCCGGAGTCACATCTTCAATATGAGTCGCCACCGACCAGTAGTGGCCATAGGGATCGGTGAATTTACCATACCGATCGCCCCACATGGCATTATCCAGCGGCATGGTCACCGTAGCCCCCGCCTGCACCGCCCGGTTAAAAACGGCGTCAGCATCTTCCACATAAAGATGCAGGGTCACCGGGGTGCCGTTCAGCATCTGCGGTGAACGCGCTCCCCACTGCGGATTGGCTTCGCACATGTAAAACATGGAATTACCGACTTTCATCTCCGCATGCACGATGCACTGACCGTCGGGCGTGGTCATCTGACAGATTTCCTCCGCCCCCAACGCCTTCTTATACCAACCCATGGCTTCCTTACAGTTCTGCACCACCAGATGCGGAGTGAGCGTATAGTGCCCATCCGGAATCCGTTTAACCTGATTCGCCACGACTGCTCTCCTTTCCCCTGCACGCAGGGAATATTGCCAACCCGACCCGAAGAAATATAAGTAACCTGACTCATCTCAAGACGGAGTGAGTCGCTCCTGACCATTCATATATGGACGCAGTGCTGACGGAATCATCACCGTGCCGTCGCGCAACTGATTCAATTCCAGCAGGGGAATCAGCACGCGCGGCAGAGCGATCATGGTGTTATTCAGCGTATGACAATAATGATTTTTCTTGTCGCCAGTTTTATAGCGCAGATTCAGCCGCCGGGCCTGAAATTCATAAAATCTGGAAGCACTGTGTGTCTCGCCATAACTTTTCCTCGAGGGCATCCAGGCTTCGATATCAAATTTCTGGACCTGGCCCATCCCTAAATCGCTGGTCCAGATATTCAGCACCCGGTAAGGGATCTCCAGCTTCTGCATCATATCCTCAGCATTCTGCAGGATTTCCGCATGGAACCGCCGGGATTCCTCGCGATCATTGCGGCAAAGAATCACCTGCTCCACCTTGTCGAACAGGTGGACGCGATACAGGCCGTAAGTATCCTTGCCACCCGCTCCCGCTTCGCGCCGGAAACAGCAGCTCTGGGCAAAAAAGCGTTTGGGCAGCTCCCCTTCGTTGAGTATTTCATCGCTGTGCAGGGCGGTCAGCGGCACTTCAGCAGTGCCCACCAGACTCAGTTCATCGCGCTCGCAAAGATATGCCTGCTCGCGCCCCGTGGGAAAATAACCGGTGCCATACATCGCCGATTCCTTCACCAGCACCGGCACCTGCATGGCACGGTAACCGCGTTCAATCAACAGATCGCCCGCCAGCCGCAGCACTGCCGCGTACAACCGCGCCCCATCACCCATCAATACATAGTTGCGCGAACCCGCCAGCTTGACGCCGCGCTCCAGATCGAGAATACCCAGTTGCTGGCCCAACTGCACATGATCCTTGAACTCAAAATCAAACGTCCGCGGCTCACCCCAGCGCCGGATTTCATCACCGCCTTCACCCTCACCCAGCGGCACCTCCGGATCCGGCGGCTGGGGAATGGTCAGCATCAACTGTTCGAACTCCGGCAGTACCCGCGACTCCTCATCATCCAGCGATTTGATCCGCTGCTTGATATCCGCTAATTGTGTCTGCAGTTCATTGGCTTTCTGTTCAGCTTGTTCTTTGTTCAGTCCCTGTTTCTCGTACCATTTCAGATTGCGATAAAGCCCCACCTGCCCCCCCATCTCATTGACCTGCTGCCGCAGTTGATCCAGTTGCAACTGCAGCTCCCGCCGCCGACTATCCAACGCCACTAAACGATCCACATCACAGACGATGCGCTTAGCCTGTGCCCCACGCCGGATCTCGTCGGCATGTTCGCGTATATATTTGATATCCAGCATTGCTCCTGACCTGCCTTCCCAGATTAGAAAATCCCTGCTCCTGCCTCCATGATAACCGTATCTCCGCCAAGCTGTGAGCCAGCCCGAAGCCTATTGCTAACCAGATGCAAACCACATCGATAAACGTTATAACTTATTGCACATATTATATTTACGGTGATTAATAAAATAGCTGTCTTCCTTCCGTCCGCCGAAATTCCAGTGCGATCGCTCCACATTCCGGATCGGTCCCCGCAGAACTCGACTCTTTGGTTAATACGCCTTGCAGCCGCAGACTTAAAACTTAAAATGAAGGTTCCCCGCCACTTGGAAGGCGCCTGGTCGTTTGTGGCTCTTCTACTGAAGTACCACGAATGGGACTATGGGGGTTGCGTCGCATTTCCCGCTCGCCTCGACGATCGCGTGCTGGAAAACTGCATTCCGCAACCCGGTCGAATCAGCGCATCATCCCCACCGCATCAAACCCCGACCGGTGGTGGGAAATGATCCCGGGTATGGAGACCCTTCTCGAACCGCCGGACGCTGGTGCGATGCGGCGCGGTATCGTTGCTGGGCGCTGCCCGTGGTGATCCTTTCACCGTCGCAGGGTGTTGCACACGAACCAACACCGGAAAGTATGGATCAAATGATCATGAGTGACCTGATACTTGCCGCGATGTTTGCCAGCCCGATCAAGATCCTGTTCATGGCTGGTGTGTTTATCCTCTGGGCCTTGTGTATCCAGTGGATCGACCGCGATGCGGAAAAAGTACGTACCGTTCGCGAGAAGTGGAACCTGCTGGGCTTGTCCACCGGTATTCTGGGCATCATCGCCTGGCTGATGGTTCCCTGGCAGGGCTGGGCCTTGTACCTCGCCGGCTGGGGCTTGTATATGCTGATCGCCGGCGGAGGCATCCTCTTCTATGTCGCCCACCGCAATCATCGAGTGTCCAAGGAATTTCGGGTACTCACCGCCCAGCACTTCTCCCGGCTGATGACCAGCAAAAGCAAAACGGAACTCGATCGCAGTAAACACGAATACCGCGTTCGCCTGTTCAATCATGATAAAAAACCCGTCGCCCTGCCCGATGATTTCGAAGGCGCCGAACAGTTTACCGCTTCCCAGGATCTGCTCTACGATGCCATGTGGCGGCGGGCCAACGAAGTCGACCTCAGCACCAGTGGAGAAGACACCAAGCTGACCTATCGCATCGATGGGGTGCTGGCGGAACGGCGCGATTTCCTGACCGCTGATCAGAGCCGCAAAGCCATCACTTTCTTAAAAGCCGCCGCCGGACTGGAAGCGGAAGAACGTCGCCGGCCTCAACGCGGCAATATCCGGGCGGCCTTACTGGGCGGCGAGGAACCCTCGATGATCGAAGTGCATACTTCCGGCACCACCGCCGGCGAACGTTTGCTGCTGCGCCTCTCCAATAAGGAGCAGATCCGCCCACTCGCCGAACTGGGCATGCACCCGCAGCGCGTCGAAACCGTCGAAAAGCTGATCGCCCAGCCCAAAGGGTTGATCATCGCCAGCGGCCCTCCCCAGAGCGGAGTCACGACCACCCTCTACGCCATGATCCGCCGCCACGATGCCTATATCCAGAATATCCACACCCTGGAAAAGCGGATTCTCTTTGAACTGGACAATATCACACAAAACGTGTTCGATCCGACGAATAAGGAAGCTCCCTACCCGCGGCGGCTGCAATCCATCCTGCGGCGGGAACCCAATGTCATGCTCATTGGTGAGCTGGATGAAAAAGAAGCCGCTCGCCAGGCCGTCAAAGGCAGCCGCGACGGTCGAAAAATTTACGCAGCCATGACCGCTATCGACAGCTTTGAAGCCCTCGAGCTGCTGATCGATATGGTGGAGAATCGCAAGGCCCTGGCGGCTGAACTGCTGGCCATCACCAACCAGCGATTGATCCGCCAGCTTTGTCCCAGTTGCCGCGAAGCTTA
This sequence comes from Phycisphaerae bacterium, assembly GCA_022072405.1. Taxonomy (GTDB): domain Bacteria; phylum Planctomycetota; class Phycisphaerae; order UBA1845; family CAIVHJ01; genus JAJVHX01. Next base: position 36,383 of record JAJVHX010000018.1, read on the forward strand.
TCGCCCCGATCCGGAATTGCTCCGCAAAGCCAACCTGCCGGTGGATCGAATCGACTACTTCTATCGCCCGCCGACGCAGAAGGTTTACGATAAGCAAGGCCGTGAGATCGTCTGCCCCACCTGTCAGGGCTCCGGCTATACCGGCCGTCTCGGCGTCTTTGAAGTACTGGTGGTGGATGATACCCTCCGCCAACTGATTGGCTCCACCGCCACCATTACGCAGATCAAAGCCGAAGCCCGTAAGAATAAAATGTACTACATACAGGAAGAGGGGCTGATCAAAACCATGGAGGGGACCACCAGCATGAGCGAAGTGCTGCGCGGCTTGAAAAAAGAATCGGTTCGCGTCTAGCTCAACACCACAGGAGAAGGTACTTATGTCCTGGCTGGGTTTATTTCTATTATTGTTTATGGGTGGCGTGATCTTCTTCCAGACCATTCAGGGCTTCTTCAGTGCCCTGATCATGGCGGTCGGCTGCATCCTCTGCGGAACGCTGGCTCTGGGGCTGCATGAATATGTCGCCCAGGAATTGCTGCTGGAGCCACTGGGTGACTATTCCTACGCGGCCGCGCTGGGCGGTCTGTTCGGAATTTCGCTGTTGCTCTTCCGACTGGCCATGGACGCGCTGATTCCACGTAACACCATGCTGCCGCTCTTTATCGATCGTGGCGGCTCGTTAGCCTGTGGCATTATTGTCGGTTTGATTACGATTGGCATGGCCGGTATGTCCATCCTGATGATCCCCTGGGGACCGACGGTTCTCGGCTATGAGGGCGTCGATGAAAACGGCCAAACCAAGGACCCGCTCTGCCTCTTCCTCAGCCCGGATAAATTCACCGTGAAATTATGCGGTTACCTGACCGACACCACGTTGGCCGGCCATGAACAGAGCTGGTTCAAAACCAATCCCGATTTTGTCACTCAGCTCAACCTGATGCGCAACACCGCCGCCAGCGGTTCGCGTATGAATGTCCCGTTGGGTAGTATCACGATTTCATCCGTATACACCACCAACCGACTCTACAAACTGGACTCCAGCGCCAGCTTCGGTCAGCAGTCGGCCTACTCCGCCATCGATGGCCCGCCCGCAGGCAACAAGTGGATCGTCATCGAAGCCACCCTCGACAGCTCCGCCAAGGATACGGACGGCTATCATCGAGTCGCCGCCACCCAGGTCCGCCTGGTGGGTGAATCCAAAACCACCGATGAAACCCAGCAATACACGCTCAAGGGGTTGGGACCATTTGAAGGCCGTATGATCACCATGAAACCTGCCTGGTCTTATGGCAGTTCCGAAGCCAGCCAGATGCAGTTCGTGTTTGAAGTCCCGGAAGACTTCAATATGCGCTTCATGGAATACAAACGCGGTGGCCGTGCTGAACTGACCAGCACCATGGTTAAGGCCGGTCCATCCACCACCACGGCTCCACCACCGACTCAGGTCGCGACCAATACGCCACCGCCGCCTACCGATAACGGCACCCCCTCAACCACCGGTGAAGGCCCCAAAACCGCCGCCGTTCGTCCCTCTGATCGCGGTTCGTTTTTCGGCAACCAGCTGGGCATTACGCTGAAGCGTTATACCGGTTCGGCGGATGCGGTGAGCGGCACCAGCCTGGCCGCCGGACACATCGTCGCCAAAATCGACAAACAGGAAGCACCCGCCAACAGCAATCAACCCGATGCCAAGGACCTGGACCCCGAGGGGCAACCACTCGATTCGCTCGTAGTACCCGACAACATGCGCCTGCTGCAGCTCAACGTCAAAGCACTGCATGCCAACACCGTCCTCGGCAATGCCGTCAACCTCGCCCGACGGGTGCTCAAGCAGTGGCGGGTTTATGACAGCCATGGCAATGTCTACTGGCCTGCGGGCCTGGTCGTGGAGTGTGACCATGGCGGCAACCGCTATATGGAAGTGCAATACTTCCCCGAAGATGCCTGGCTGCGCAGCCAGATCCGTGATTATCAGGTGGTGGATGATGAAGACCTGAAAGGCGACTATCGACTGGTGTTTTTATTCCTCGTGCCACCCGGTGCGGAAATCACCGAATTTGATGCCGGCAACATGCGCACCAAGCTGCCCGAAAAACTGGTGGCCCCAAATTAGGTTGGCCGGATGCAGCACCGGTTTCAAAATTGAACATAGGCGCAGCGCGCAGACTCAGGTCTGCGGCTCTTTGAATTTTGAAAGCGATTCCAGCATTCCTCGCTAATTCAGTCCCAACGCCGGCGACGGTTCGAGCAGCAGCCCCTCACGTTCCCGCTGCAGTTCATGTTCGATCCGGCGTAACCGCGTCAGGTAGGCGTGCAACTCTTCCTCGTCAAACTGGATCAGGAAATCCGGACGGGCAGTACGGTTGATTTCCATTATGGCGTTGATCAGTTGTCGTTTATCCATGAGACGGTCCTTCCAACAGATTGTATTCCGCCATGCTATCGACCAACCCTTACCCATCGCTTGATCAACTCGGCGGTTTGAGCAGCTCAGATCATCCGCAGAAACCGCCGATCGTACGCATAAATTGCGCTCGCCGTCCCCGGCGCGTCGGGAAGTAACGCATTGCATTACGATATCAACAGATAAGCCGTAATTGAGCGGCTGGAAAACGCGCAAGTTCAGATTGATCGAAGAATCCGTCCGGCAGTATGAATTGACCAACGCCGCCGCCCGTTGTATATCTCCCTGCATGGTGGTGCAATTCAGTTGTCCAATGTGTCAGCAGCCCGTCGAAGTGGATGATGAATGGGCTGGTCAGCAGGTCGGCTGCCCGTTCTGTCAGCGCGTGGTCAACGCACCTACGCAGAGCACGTTGCCCGGCTCGTCTCGCCCGCTGCCCATGGCCCGCTCGGCGATACCGTCACCACCCACCGTCCCGACTGCTATATATACGCCGCAGCGGTCTGTCCCTCCGCAGCGCTACCGGAAGGTGGCGATACTAGGCCTGTTCTTTTCGGCGATAGCCCTGGCCATGATGATGGCCACCTCGATCTGGACCACCAGCTTGCTGGCTCCAGTCACTGACACCACTGATCCGGCTGATATTCAGCAGGAATTCATCAAGTTGACCAGTGTAAAACCGCTGATTGGATTGGTCCTGGCCGGCGCGATGTTGCTGATCCTGCTCCTATGGTTGGCAGGGCTGGTGCTGAACATTGTCGCCCTGAGCAGTCAGGATCGTTCTGCCCGACGCCCCGCAGCCGTAGGATTGGCGATCGCACTGTTCCTGCCATTTATGCTGATTCTGGGTTCAATCGTGTAACCTGACCGGTACCGGACTGCTCGATCGCCGCCATTTGCCTCCCGCGAATTATCAGCGCAAAAAAACCCGCCAGCAGACAGATCGAACCGGCCAGATAGTAGGGCGCGGAGAGATGATGAGAATATATGCGACCGGATAAGGGGAAGGCAATCACGCGGCACAGACTGGCCAGCGAACTAGCTACCCCCAGAACGATGCCTTGATCGGTGGCGCTGCTTTGTCGCGACAGCAATCCCTGTAGTACCGGCTCCGCCAGACCCCGCCCTACGGCAATCGGCACGCAGGCCAGCAAAAACAGCACGGTCAGCGGCCAAAACTCCGTCAACGCGATCGACAGCATCCCCGCTGCCACCAGAAACGGCGCCACTCCCGCCAGATACGGCTCACGATATTTACGCACCAGCCGCCCGACCAATCCGCCGCGCACCAGCACCATCAAAAAGCCCATGTAGGCCAGTATCATCAGCGCCCAGGTTTCGCTCGCCTTGAAGCGCTGCATCAGCAGCAGTACGAAAGACTGTTCCAGAAAGATAAAAGCAAAGGTCATCGTCGTCAGTAGTAACAGCAGTTCACGGACACGATCATGACGGGAGACACGCCGCAGTGCCGACCAGGTGGACCCCAGATCACGTTGCGCCGATTCGTGCCGGGGCGGTTCAGGAAGCAGTCGCCAGATTAAAAGACCCGCCGTGGTGCTGAAGATGGCCGCTCCAATCGCCGGCCAGGCGTTGATCGCCTGACCCGTAATCATAGCTCCCAGATGCATTAATCCAATACCCATCAGCGGGCCGAGTATAAACCCCAATCCGATCATTGCTCCGAATATTCCCAGTCCACGGGCGCGCTCATTCCCGGTGGTGATATCGGCGATGTAGGCCTGCGCCGTCGCGATATTGGCCCCGGTTATTCCATCCAGAATGCGCGAGATGAACATCATGGGAATGGAATGCTGCGCAAAGGCGATCGCCAGCAGGACATGGCCCACCACACTCCCGCTGATACTCAACAGCAGAATCGGCCGCCGCCCCCAGCGATCCGACCAGCGACCCAGTACCGGCAGAAACAGAAACTGGGCCAGAGCATACGAACCCATCACCAGCCCCACCAGCATGCCGCTATCGGGTTTCCCGCTCAGATAGATCGGCACCACCCCGATGACCAGGCCAAAGCTCACCAGGTCTACCAGGGCAATCAGACAGATCATCAGCAGCGGGGTCCGTTTCAGAAAGGCTCTCCTCCACCTTGAGGTTGCTAGTATAGATACCCCACGCGCCGACGCAACCAACAAAAAAAGCCCGCAGCCATAGGACTGCGGGCTTGATAAATTCCGTCGTTCAGGGCGACGTCTATTCAGCAGTGACGACTTCTTCACAGTCGACATCGGTTGCCTGGCAGTCGCCATCGCACCACCCGTCATCGGGACAGCAGCGGCCGAAGTTCCAGCACAACTCCTCGTCAGAACATTCTTCCGCTTGCGGACAATCGCGATCACACCACCCGTCATCCGCACAGCAGACCCCTACTTCACACAACTGCTCATTCGTGCAGTCCTGCTTTTCGTAAGGCCAGCAGTTCACATTGCATACCCCATCACCATCCACACAATCACCGACATAGTAATAATTCGGCGAACCTTCAATCTCGATACTGTTCAGGATAGTGGAGGGATCGGTGATCGATACCGCCTGCACCCCGATCTCCGTCACCGCGTAGAGCAGTTGCTCGATAAACAGCGCGCGCGTCGCACCATAATAGGCGGGATACTCACCATAATTCAGCGGGCCGGTCGAAATCTGGCCGAGCAGTTCGATCCCCGTTTCCGGCGTGATATGATAGAGCTGCACTCCGAAAAATACTTCCTCATCGGCATTCTGCTTGATCTCCACACCCGCTGCATCCAGTGCCTCTTCGATAAAACCATCCCCATAATCCGGCCCGATGAACACCGGAATCGCCAGCAGATTTTCCGCCTCATACCAGGTGAAGGCTTTGTGGTTGTATTCCGCTTCGGAATAGGTGTTCCAGCTGGTGCCGATCTGCTCGGTGGTCAGCAGTTGTGGATTGGCAAAATCAGTGATATCGAATATCGACAACTGTAACCCGAGGATGCGCCCTTCTTCGGTGCCGGCCCGACCCAGCGTCAGCAGATGATTCTCGTCGAGCAGGTGAATATATTCGCTGAATCCGGGCACATGCAGTTCGCCGGCCACCTGCGGGGCGGTCGGATCCGACAGATCAATCGTAAAGAGCGGATCGGTCTGCAGGAAGGTAACCAGAAATCCACGATCCCGGATAAAGCGCGCCGACTGAATCTGCTCGCCAGGGGCGATATTATCCAGTTCGCCGACGACCTTCAGGCGTTCACCATCCTGTTGCAACACGAACACCATGTTTTCAGAAGTGCTGCCGTCCCACGCCCAGGGGAAGCCGTTAGTAGTCGCCACCCGCAGGTAATCATTGTATTCGCTCAGCGAGAATTGATTGAGTAACCGGCCGGCCACCGTGCCGCTAGCTACATAACGCGTACCAGCATTGCTCAGGGCGAACTTGTGAATATTGAGCATTTCCCGGTATTCGCAGCCATAACTGTAATCCGGATCGGTCACATACAACGCCTGCGTGGAAGCGTAAATCGTTCCGGTATCCGCCAGGATGCCTACCGACTGGAACGACTCCTGCCGGCTATTGGTATCCAGCGAGACCACCGTGGTGATGGAATAGCCGCCGTAAAGATCCTGCCCGTCGGCGTTGACGGGAATGTAGAAGTTATTAAAGTTCACCAGTTCACCCGTGCGGATATTCTCACCGAAGAAGGTCACTTCATATTGCGGAATGAACCGTTCCCAGCTGATCTCCGCAGCGTTGCTGAGAGTCAGATCGAAGGGGATGTAGGGGTATTGGCTGAGCACCAGGTGCAACACGCCATCGACCATGCGGCTGGAAGAATAATAGCCGTCAAACTCCCAGCGCGATTCGATCACCGGGTTGGCTTTATCGGTGATATCAATCACCGCGACCATGGCCCGATCGTTATAAACGAAGGGATCTTCAGCCGGGTCCACCGGCAGAATGCTGACCTGATCATTCCCCTCTACTGAATCAACATCCGGAGCAACAACACTGCCGCTGTTGCCACTGCTGCCGCCGGCATCATCTCCAGTCGCATTCTGCGCCTGGGCACGGAGTGCATTCTGCAGAACAGCCGGATCCGTCCCCACCGCCACTCCGTCAGCACTATTCTCTACCGGCTGGGCAGCATTCCCGGCAACATCGCTGCTGACCCACGGGCCATACCATTCGTACCCGCGATAAATCTGACTCACCGCAATCAGCCGATTACCGTTGAGATACAGCTCTGTGCCCCAGCTGGAGGCCTTGCGCAACTCCACGCTGGCCACCTCGGCCAACTCCTCCACTGGAAAAGCTTTGACGATCCGCAACTCCGAGCCGACCAGCAGGTAGATAAATTCACCATCGGTCTTGACGACGTCAGCTTCATCCACGCCAATTTCCTGCAGATTCGTGCCGGTAAAATCAACCGAACTGTCTTCGGTCGGCGCCTGGCCGCCATTCGTTGAGCCGTCATCCGCCAGAATCGGCGCCCCGGTCTCTCCGGAAAGACCATCCGCATCATCTGTCGGAGTGGGCTGGATACCACCATCGCCCCCTTCGGCGTTTCCTTCAGGTGCATTTTCCCGATCATCCACAGCCAGAACCTGCGTACACTCCTCAACCTCAATTCGATTGCGTTGCGATTCAACCTGCTTCACAAAAAAGTCCTGCCAGTCCTCTTCGGATTTTACCTGGCGCAGACTGATGGACTCCGTATCCTTGGGTGCATTGTCAATTGACGCTTCGTTCGAGTTGTTATTGGTGTTAATTAATCCGTCACATCCCACCAGCAGGATCAGACACCAGCTAGCTATCCACACCCGTTTGGCCATGTGCTATGAACCTCCATCAATTGGGCTGAGAGTAAGTGTAATTAAGAATTATCCGGTGGAGGAAGCCAAGCCCGCCCCCACTAAAGATATAATAGTGTCACCCCACCTCAAATTGGACATACCACTGCATCTATCTGAACCACTTCGGGAAATTACCTGGCAGCCCACCACACTTCCACTAAAGTATAATTAATTGCAAATAGTATACTTACATTAATAAAAGACAAAACCACGTTCTGATGCGGTGATTGATTTCGGTCACCGTATATTACTCATAAGCTGAAATATTAATCGGACTTAATCTACATACCGCTTAGTCAGCGCCGGTCAGCAGATCAGATACGATACCAAGATTCGATACTGGTCTATATTTTGAAAAGTATACTCACTTTCAGAACCAATACCGCTCCCTTACGGACGCGGCTCTGTAAAACCGACCAGTATCCAAGATTCAAAAAGCCGCCTGTCTGCGTGCTTCGCACAAGCCGGAGGGTTTTAGCGCGGTTAAATTTTATCTTTTCCGTCCGGTGTGCCACGGCTCTGTAAGCCGCGTTGGGCTTCACTACTGCTGATACAGCAGTGGCACACGATGACCCGGTACATTAATACTTAAACTGCTTTAGCCTACGCATATCCAATATTCCCATTTTTGAAGCCACCTCTGAGCGGTTTAACAGTATCATTCACCCCTCGACCTTCTTGCCGGATAATGCTCAGTAAAAAAAGCAAACCCGCCCAACCGGTCCTCGGCGGGCGGGTTCACTCAGTCTGGTGGGAGGAACACACTCCCGGGATTAAATCGATCAGGCCGCCAGAAACTGTTCTTCCAGGGCGGTCCGAATTTTTTTCAACGCTTTGTTCTGAATCTGGCGGACCCGTTCCTTGGTCACACCGATCAGCTCGCCCACCTGCTCCAGCGTTTTGCCGCCATTCAGATCCGGCAGCGCCTGCAGCGCGAAACGTTCCCGAATAACCGTCTGCTCAATATCACTCAACTGGGCCACATTGGCCCCTAAAATCTGTTTTAGTTCATCCAGACAGGTTTCTTCCGTCCCCACCCGTTTACGATCGAGAAAATCACTCCGTTCCAGATCGGAGTTCAGCTCCACCGGAAACAGGGTACGATATCGGCTGGTCTTCATCGCCACGCGGGAAAAGCTCTTGAGGATGGCACGGCAGGCGTAAGTACTGAAGCGGAAGCCTCGCCGGGGATCAAATTTCTCAGCGCTGCGGATCAAGGCCATATTGCCTTCGCTGACCAGCTCGTTGAAATCCAGGCCGTTCATCTTGGTCCGCTTAGCCATCGACAGCACCAGCGGCACATTCTTCTGAATAATCTCGGCCCGGAGTTTCTGAGTCCATCGGCCCCAGTAGAGCACATCCCGACTCGCTGACAGCGTCAGCCGTTTGCCCGCATACGCTGTAAATACCTTAGCCAATCGATAGCGGACGTAACTGTAACGGATGAATAGATCCGCTTCCGCTTCGGCGGGCAAAGCCACCAGCGCGTGATCGGTTATCCCCGTCACGCGCCGCGTCCGGACGCCCAGATAATGCTGTTCGGCATCGGGCTGATCAAACTGCGGCTGATAATGGTAATCCAGCGGGGTGGTCAGAAACTGCTGCAACTGGCGAACTTCTTCGCCCGCCAGTTTGGCCAGCACCTGTTCCGTTGGCAACTGCGCTGACGGCAACTGTGCCGTCGGCGATGGTACCGCTGCTGATGGTGCTGTCGGTATCGGCGCAACACCGACCACTGCTTCTCGAGTCACAACCGGCATCTTTCCCTCCTGGACCGCTCAACGGGTCCGGTGCCTGGCGGAGCATTCAATCAGCTCCTGTGACAATAGTTCGATTCGATTTTCAACACTTCAATTCAACCACCCGGACTGCAACAGCCCATCTGTTCTACCGCTGGCCGGATTGTCTAAGGGGGAATAGAAGTGCGCGATTCTACAATCTTGAGTATATCACGGCTTTAATCAGGAGCAAATTTTTTAGAACTTTCTCATTTGAATTGAGTTATGAATTCCGATAATCAAGTCTAACCGTAGCATCGTCCCGAAATTCACAATCCCGGAATTCAGCCATTGCGGAAAATTCCGCTGGCTCATTATTCGTACCTGAGCGCCACAATCGGATCAAGCCGCGACGCCCGAATGGCAGGATACATTCCGAAAAAGATGCCAATCAATACCGAGAGGCAGAAGCTGACCATCACCGTCCAGGTATGGACTATGGTTTCCCATTGAACCAGTTCGTTGATCACCCTGGCCCCTCCCCAGCCCAAAGCGATGCCGATCAGACCGCCGATGGTGGTTAAGACCACCGTTTCTACCAGGAATTGCCAGACAATATGATGCCGTTTCGCACCCAAAGCCCGACGAATCCCGATCTCCTTGGTCCGCTCGGTCACCGTCGCCAGCATGATATTCATGATGCCGATGCCGCCGACCAGCAGCGAGACCGCCGCTATGATCCCCAACACCAGTTGCTGATTCCGCTTTTTGCGCTGGGCCTGTTCCAGGCTGGCGAGCGGCACGCGGATATCGAAATCATCCTTATCGTGGGTTTTTTCAAAGACTCGCCGGACCAGGTCCGAGACCCGCTCGACATTCTCGATCTGATCAATCACGATATAAAGGCCGCTCAATTCCACATCCAGCCATTCGCGCGTGCCGCTGGATTGGCGAACCATCTTGTCGCCATAGCGGGCATTGGCAGTGGCGATGGGAATGTAGACATCTTTGTTGAAATCGCGTTCCTGCGTCGAGCGACCTGGCGCTCCCGCCGTCTTCACCCGCCCAAGGACCCCCACCACCTCATAAGGAATGGAATTGCCGCCGCTGTCCGTCTGGGCCAATAGGGTCTGACCGATCGGATCCGTAAGCGGAAATAAGACCTTGGCGATTTCATCGCCGATCACGCACACCTGGGCCAGCGTTTTATTATCCAGGTCGGACAGCGCCCGCCCGCCCGGCAAGATATTTAGATTCACATGCTCGAACAACGTGGGCGTGGTGCCCACCACCGCAGCCGGTGCTCTCGTCTCACCCCGCCGCACCGCAAAGGCCACATCCCGCATCGGGATCACTTCCACGATATGCGGGAGCGTATTGCGGATGATCTCCACATCATCCCGCAGCACGCCATATTCCAGCATGCGCGTGTTACGGCTCTCGGCCACCTGGGTGGCCTGCTGAGGCCGGATCGACTGCACGATGATATTACGCGTCCCCAGCAGCTCAATCAGACGCATTTCATCGGCGCTGGCTCCCTCGCTGATCGACAGCATGCAGATCACCGCTCCCACGCCGAAGATGATCCCCAGCGCCGTCAGCGCCGAGCGCAGCTTGTGCAGACGCAGGTTGCGTAAGCCCAGTCGTACCGTTTCTGCGAAAAAGGAATTCACCCGATTCCCCGCTGCTGTGACACAATCACATCCTGACCGGAATATCCCAGATGTTTTAAAGAGCCGCGCTTCAGCCCATGCGGACCCCTTTAATCTAGAAGTGGTTTCAAAATTCAATGAGCCGCGGGCTTTAGCCCGCGCGAAGCCTCAATTGGTGATTTTGAAACCAGCTCCAGCCACTCCATTAATCATAGACGAATCAACCACCGGACTCCAGTTCACGGATTCTCCGCCTCATTCCATTGTACTCCCGCTGCGTTCCTCGCCGATAAATCCATCACGGCGTGGTCGTGCAATCATAAAGCCAAACGAAACGGGGATGGACTCATGTTATACGCTGCGTTGACGGTCTGGTTGCTGGTAGTGGTTTATTGTGCGCACGGAGTCTACCAGTTGTGGTCGGGCCTGATCCAATCCAAGGTGATCAATATTCTGCTGCTGCCCGGGACGCTGGTCGCTCAACTGGGCCATATCCTCGGTCTGCTGATCACCGGCGGTACGGTCAATAACACCAGCCTGATGAAGGACGAAAAAACCGCCGAACCCACCACCGACAAAAACCCCGAAACACAGGTGCCGGTCTTCGGCCCGATCATCATCGCTCTGCTGCCCATCCTCGCCTGCGGCTTGAGTATCTATGCCGTGGTCAGTACCATCGGCCAGGATGTCCTGACCGCGACCCTCACCAATCAGGTCAGCGGCTCCTCCTCCACCGGGCAACTCACCACCGCGCTGCCCACCAGCCTCTCCGCTTTCTGGGCTACCTTGCGCGGCTGCCTCACCATGGTGGAACGCTTCAGCGGCGCCATCCTCTCCAGTGACTTCGGCCACTGGCAAAGCTGGCTCTTCGCCTACCTGCTCATCTGCCTCACCGTGCGCATGGCTCCGTTGCCCGGTAACCAGCGCGGATCGGTCGGCGCCATTCTGCTGCTCGGTTTCATTACCGCCATTGTCGGACTGGCCACCAACGCCACCGTCGATACCATCCGCAATATCTGGAACCTGCTCAGCTTCGCCGTCGCCACCCTGCTGTTCCTGCTGGTCATCAGCCTGATCATCCGCGGCGCCGTCGGCTTGCTCCGCATCGTCACCAGCAAAGCCTGAGCTCCATGATACCTCGAATCGCAAAGCATCATCGTTGATGCGATCATGCTTGCTCAAAGCAACAGGCCCGCCTTTCATCTGTTGTCACCCCCGCGGATTTTTCAGTATTGGTATCGTTTCACCGATCCACGACTGTAAGGGAGCGGTCTTCAACAGAGGGTGTTTGAATATTGGTTCAAACGACACCAGTACCCGATATTTCAGTGTTGGTTACGACATATCACGGCATTGATATAACGTACGCATTGCGCTAACAACATCAACATCATTCCTGGTACTGCCGCAAGTGCGACCATAATCGGTAGTACCATCATAAACGCATCCCTTGGAGCCCCCATCAATAAAGTTAATCGTAAAGAGATAGCCATACCGCCCATCAGTGCAATGCATAAGCCAGCCAGCATCACATAAATCCAACGAAGTTGAAGTTCAGTGGCCATATAGCAACAAACAACCCAGATGGGAAGTAGACTTGGCTGAAGAAAACCCACCATTTCACTGCTGAACAACATGCCCGAAATGAACGAACCCAGTAACCCGCCACCGATGAGTTTTACGTTTCGGCTCATGGGCAGTCCTGCCTTATTATGACTGTTGCAATCCACAATGATTGAATACCACAGTAATGAATCGTCCCGGACAGCGCTTACCCCACTGTTGTGTGGCTAACAATAATCCCGCTTCGCTATGGAGCGATGGTAAAGTATGTTACTGCTCTGTGAGCCGAGGCAACTATGCGGTCAACGTTAGTCTGTAGCGGCCGACCTCCGTGTCGGCCGTTATATCGTTATATGTTGACCCCAGACAGGCGGCGGAGACGCCGACCGCTACCGCACAAAAATATCGGGTATCGTTGCCTTCAGGCAGGGGAATCGGGGAGTTGACCAACGAGCTGGAAGCGGCTCTTGCCATGTTCCTTGGCCTGGCGGAGAGCCTGATCGGCCTTGAGGAGCAGTTCCTGCGGGTCGGCGGCGTCCCAGGGGAAGCTGGCCAATCCGCCGCTGACGGTGAGCCGTCCACGGGCCTTGGGTCCCAGGCAGCCGAACTCATGATTCTTCAGCGCCTCGGTGAAGCGCTTCATCACCGCGATCGCCTCTTCCGGGTGATTGCTGCCGCTGACCCGCGGACTTTCCGCATCCCAGAAGACCACCACGAATTCGTCGCCCCCCAGCCGGGCCACCACATCCTCCACCCGGCAGTGACGGAGCAGCAGTTGCGCGGTGTGGCGTAAAATCTCATCGCCGGCATCGTGGCTGAACTGATCGTTGTATATCTTGAAATCATCGATATCAAACAGGCAGATCGTCACACGAAAGCGCTCGCGTGCCGCCCGCTGAATAGTGCGATTGAGAAAATTCATCAGGTAGCGCCGATTAGGCAGCCGCGTCAGATCGTCGGTCATCGCCAGTTGCTGCCACTGATGCTGACGTTTGGCGGCGTGCAGCACGTGGCCGCAGATCCCCGCCAGGTAACGCAACTTGTCCACCTGCCCGCCGTCATAGCTGCCGCGCTGCGGCAAGCCTAACTGCACTTCGCCGATCTTCTGCCCTTCACGAATTATCGCTTCCTGCAACACCGGCTCGCCGCTACGCACACCATGCAGGCCGCTCAGCCCATCCGCCAGCACCTGCACCCAGCCAGCCCCCAGCGCCCCCGCCAGCAACTCCGCCATCTGCTGCAACAGCCGATGAGGTGACTGGGTCAGACTCTCCAGCACACGAGCCAGCGCCACCATCTCCTGAACGTTGGTCGCCGGCGGCTGCGTCACCAGCGCCCCCGCGCTGGGCTGCAGCGACAGCAACTGGTCCAGCTCTCGCGGATCGGGCGGAAAGATCAGGTAATCGTCGGCCCCGGCTTCCAGCGCCCGCCGACTCATCGGCTCACATTCCGGCGGGCAGCACAACACCAGCGGCGTGCTCTCGCCGATCGCCATCCGCAGCCCGCGTATCGCCCGTTCCAGCGAGGCAAAGGTCGGATCAACACACGCCAGCACCGCATGCACCGGCCCATTCGCCAGCTCGGCAATCCCCGCCATATAGGTCGGCACCACCGCCAGGCGCACCGTCGGGTATCGCTGCTCCAGCAGCGCCGCCATGCGCAGTCGATCCGCTACGACCAGCAGCCGATGTCCAAATGGCGAGGCTTGTTCCGAAAAACGCACTTAACCCTCGTCTTCGCTTTCTGTCACACCCGAACGACCGCCGGGTTGCTCCTGTAGTATGATCGGCTCGCTGAGCAGCGCGCGCAATTCCTCTTCAGTCAGCAACGTCGAAAGTTCCGGCGCTGAAAATTGTTCCTCAGCGGGAACCGCCGGTGAAGAACTGGTCATGCGCGGTGTTGATTGTTTCTGGCGGCGGACCCTTTGCCGCTGCGTCAGTAAATCTTCTTCTTCCGGAGTCACCACCGGCGAGAGTGGTGTTAATCGTGTTGGTTTACTGGCGGAGGGCCTGGGTCGTTCGATGGCACTCTCCACCGGCCGGATGATTTCCTCCACCAGCAGATCGGTTAGTCGCGAACTATCCAGGCGTTCAACAGTTTCACTACCTTCTACCTCGCCCATCATCCGCCATTGCTCCGCGATTCCAGCCAGTTGCTTCGGCGTGATATACTCCCGCGCCCCTGCTGCCATAGCCCATTCGCGCGTGACTTCACTCGATTCCGTTCCGTAAACATAAACCGCCAGTGCACGAAACCGCCGGTTCATGAATTGCAGAAATTCCTGATCGCCCGGATGCAGACCGCCCAGGTTCACCAGCACCGTGCACCACCCCTCCACACCGCGACGCACCACCTCCGCCAATCCCAGATAACAATCGGTCCGGCGTTCTTCAGCCAGCGTCAACTTCGCGAGCTGCTCGCTCATCGCCTGGCTGGGACGATCAGATTCCAGCGTGATATGTAAGACCGGTCGGGCCATATTGTTTCGCCATTACCCAAGGTTGTTCAATTACCCGCCCCACATTCTACCCGATTCAGACTGCCCATGACCAGAAAATTATCAGAACTACCTGTCTGTTCACCGGTTATACACAATCAGGCGCCCGCGAACAGCAGTTGATAACCGATGGTAAACGCAGTTACATCCACCAGGAAATGGCTGATCCAGATCCCCCATATTCGACCGGTACGATGATAGTGATAGGCCCAGATCATACCGCCCGCCGCAATCCCCAGCGATAAAATCGCCGCCAACCCGCTATTCTGCAGATAGCGATTCAGTACGACATAGTGGTGGCTGGCAAAAGCCGTACCCGAAAAAACCATAGCCACTATCAATGCTCGTTGTCTTTTTCTAGGCCACAGATGCAGCAAAATGGCCTGCAACCGCCCGAAAACAAACCATCGCCAGTAATATTCCTCCAGACCCGAATTAATCACCGCCAGGAATACCGCATAGAGTAAAAAATAATCATACGCACCGAAGGCCCGCACCTGCTCGCGCAGTGTCGAAGCATCGATCGACCCTCGAAACAACCCCAGATAGACCGCCCACATCACCAAACCGGTTCCCACTCCGCTCGCCAAACCCACCATCATATCCAATGAGCCACGGGTTTTAGTCCGCACGTGGTTTATATCAGCGACTGTCGAACCAATTCCTATATGGCGCTGACTGGACGTTACCTGTCGCCGTTCCAGCCACCACCAGCTCAGTAGGGGGAGGAGGTTAAGGAGGATTTTGCTTAAAAAGTAGATCCAGCGAACCTGGGCTGGTGAATCCGCAGCCTGCAGATAGAGCAGCGAAGCCAGCGTCGGCCCGATCGCGCAGACCAGCACCGCCAGCCCCAGTCGCCGATACGCCGTTGGGATGAGTACTCCACCGTTCATCAGCTGCATTCTCCACCCCGCCCCGGCTTTGTCCAGAGTGGATGAGCACCGGGACTGGGCAACCCGACCCAATTGCATATAATTATAAACTTGATTGCATAATATCATCAATTTTCATCTCAGGTGACTACATGAACACCATCGGTTGGATCGGTACAGGCGTAATGGGAATCAGTATGTGCGGACATCTGCGGCGGGCCGGCCACGAGATCGTGGTCCATTCGCGCACCCGCAGCCGTGCGGAACCGCTGCTCCAGGCCGGCGCCCGCTGGGCGGAGACGCCGGCCGACGTCGCCCGTGACGCCCACATCATTTTCACCATGGTCGGTTTTCCTGCCGATGTGCGGGCCGTTTATTTCGGCGAACATGGGCTGCTGCCCGTGGCGCGATCCGGTCAGATTTTCGTGGACATGACCACCACGGAACCCAGCTTGGCCCGTGACATCGCGGCGACCGCCACCGCACGCGGGGCGTCCGCGCTCGATGCCCCGGTTTCCGGCGGGGATGTCGGTGCCCGCGAAGCCCGACTGGCCATCATGGTCGGCGGCGATCCGGCGGTCTTTGCCCAGGTGCTGCCCTTGTTTCAACGCCTCGGCCAGAACATCGTCCACCAGGGTCCGGCGGGCAGCGGCCAACATGCCAAAATGTGCAACCAGCTGGTGATCGCCGGCACCATGATCGGAGTATGCGAAAGTATGCTGTATGCTCAGCGGGCCGGTCTGGACGGCCCAACGATGCTGCAATCCATCCGCTCGGGGGCCGCCGGCTGCTGGACCCTGGAGAACCTCGCCCCCCGCCTGCTGCGCCACGATTACGCCCCGGGATTTTTTGTGGATCATTTCGTCAAGGACCTGGGCATCGCCCTGGCGGAAGCGGAACGGATGCAGCTGGCCCTGCCGGGACTCGCCCTCGCCAGACAGTTGTATATTGCCGTCCAGGCCCAGGGACACGGTCGCTGCGGCACTCAGGCCCTGTTGCTGGCTCTCGCCCAGCTTTCCGCCCGGAACCCGCAGGACCGCACCCGGAATGAAAATTAATTTCGATGTTGCATACATGTGCATATTATGTATAATGGAGGTGACCAATGGCCAATAAGCATCAACGTCTGGAGCTGCTCAAGAAACTGATCCGCACGGGGCGGATGGGCACCCAGGAACAATTACAGGAGCATTTGCGTAAGCAGGGTTACCGGGTCACCCAGCCGACGCTGAGCCGGGACCTGGAGGAGTTGGGCGTGCAGAAAAACGGCGGATTGTACCGCCTGCAGAAATCCACGCCGCTGGATATGAGTATACGGGATTATGCCAACGTGGTGCAGGAGATCACGCCGTGCGGACCGCACATGATCGTGATCAAGACCGCCGCCGGTCAGGCCCAGCCGATTGCCCTGGCTTTGGACCATGCTCCGGACGGCGGGCTGCTGGCCACTTTGGCTGGTGACGATGTGATCTTTGTGGCGACGCGCAGCCGGCGGACGCAGGAAGTGGCCCTGCGACGGCTACGGCAGTGGTTTGGTGAGAAACGAACGGGAGAACCAGAGCGTGAATCCTAAGCAATGCGTAGTGGGTTTTTCGGGCGGACTGGATACTTCGGCGATCGTACCGTGGCTGGTGGAGCGCGGCTACGAAGTTCACGCCGTGGTAGTGGATGTGGGCCAGGATGAGGATCTGGCCGCAGCCCAGCAGTGGGCTCGTCAGCTCGGCGCCCAGAGCGCCTGCTGTGTCGATGTCACGCCCGCACTCAGCCGGACCGTACTGCCCTACGCCCTCGGCCTGGCGGCGACCTACGAAGGTTATCGTCTGGGCACTGCCCTGACGCGCCCGCTGATCGCCCTGGCCCAGGTTCAGGTGGCCAGACAACTGGGCGCCACCACGCTGGTGCATGGCGCCACGGGTAAGGGCAACGATCAGATTCGCTTTGAATACGCGTATCGTTCACTGGCTCCGGAGATGACCATTCTGGCCCCCTGGAAAGTATGGGCCATGAGCGGGCGGCAGGACCTGGTCGAATATCTGCAGAGTCGCGGGATCAACCGCTTTCCGGCCAAGAAGGAATACAGTCTCGATGAAAATCTCTGGCATCTGAGCGTGGAAGGCAGCGCCCTGGAAAACCCGTCGGGCGAGCTGAACGTCGAGCAGGTGCTGGCGGCCGTCAAGGAACGCTTTGCCGGCGGCGATCAAGGCCGCAGCGGTCCGGAGCAACTGCAGATCACTTTTGAAAAGGGCACACCGGTGGCCGTCAACGGCGAGGCGTGGTCGTTGCTGGAACTGATCAGCCAGCTCAACCGCTGGTATCGCGGCGCCAGTTGGGCGTGGGACCTGATCATCGAAAACCGCTTCACCGGCATCAAGTCGCGCGGGCTGTATATCAATCCCGCTGCCAGACTGCTGCACACCGCTGCCGACGCCCTGGCCCGTTGCGCCCTGAGCAAACCGCTCTACGACCAGTATGTGCGCCTCGGCCACGAATACGCCAGCCTGCTCTATCGCGGGGAATATTTCTCCGCGCAGCGGCAGGTGGTGGAAGCAGCCGCCGACAGTGTACTGAGCCGCATGAGCGGTACGGTGACGCTCCGCCTGCAGCCGCAGATACACGCAATGCGTATTGATTGTCCGGGGGCGCTCTTCACCGAGCAGCTCGCCACGTTTGAAAAAAGCAGCTACGCCCATGCCGATGCCGGAGGTTTCATCCGGCTGAGCTGGCTGGCAAATATTGGCCAACCATTTCAGGGGGAAACCGATGATGACCTCAACCTTATGGAAACAGGATGTACCACTCCATCCACTGTTTGTACAACTGAACCATTGTCTGTTGGATGACTGGGTGCTGCTGCCGTATGAACTGCAGCAGCAGCGGGCCCACGTTACCGCGCTGACCGCAGCAGCCATTCTCACGCATGACGAGCAGCAGCAGGTCCTGCCGGCTTTGCATCAACTGGCCCAGCAGTGGTGCGGAAAGCCCTGCCCCGACTCGCCGGCGGAGGACCTGCACACCTGGGTGGAACTGCAGCTCACTGAACAACTGGGCGCCGTCGGGCGCAAGATTCACACCGCCCGGTCGCGTAACGATCAGGTGGCAACGGTATTGAAGCTTTACGTCATGGACCAGGCGAAACAGCTCTCCGGCGCGCTGGCGGAGCTGATCAAACGCTGTGCCCGACAGGCGGAAAAATGGAGCGAACTGATTTGCCCGCTGCAAACCCACAGCCAATTCGCCGCACCAGGCAGCATGGGCTTGTGGATTCTGCGCCATGGCCTGGCCCTGCAACGGGTCCGCGAACTGCTGCACCTGCACTATGCGCAGTGGAAGCGCTTCTGCCCGCTGGGCAGCGGCGCGGTGGCCGGCTCCTCGATTCCGCTTGATCGGCGGATTCAGGCGCAGGAACTGGGCTTCGACCAGCCGTCGCTCAACGCCCTCGACTCCACCTCCACACGTGACGAGTGCCTCGATCTGCTGGCCATGATCGGCCGCATCGGGCTGCATCTGCAGACGCTGGCGACCGATGTGGTCAGTTTCGCCCAGACCGCCCATCGCTGGGTGATTTATCCGCGGGCCTTCGGCACCGGCTCATCGATGTTGCCGAATAAGATCAATCCCGATGCCATGGAGCTGATCCGCGGGCAATGCAGCCTGCTGATGAACAGCCACAATGAAGCACTGCTGCTGCTCAAGGGTCTGCCCACCGGCTATCAGCGTGATCTGCAGTGTCTCAAGCCGGTGCTGATCCGCAATGTGCTGCAAGCCATGCAGATCATCGAACTGATGTCCGCCTTTATCGAGGAGTTGAAGTTCGATACGCAGCGATTACGGGTCCACCTGCTCAACGGGGGTATTGATGCCTTATGGCGGATGGAAGAAAAAGTGCTCGCCGGCATGCCGCTGCGCGATGCCCATCATGCAGTGGCCACGGAACTGGCCGGCAGCAACGGCCATCACGCCCCGCTGGACAGCACCGATCTGTATCGCTATCGCACCAGCGGCAGCGCTCACCCGGATGAAACCCGCCAGGTGGCCTGGCAACTGCTTGCTGACGCCGAACGCGAATAACCAATTCTCAACAGGTTAATAAAAAACCCCGGGATAACAGCCCGGGGTTTTATTATTTAAATACGACTCGACGTCAAACCAAGCCGGCTCCGAAATCATCCGTCGGCGTGGATTCGGTTGATCGATTGCCGGGACGTTCCTCATTTTTTTGTGTGCGTACCGGCGGGCTGGCGGGTTTTTCCACTTCAACCGCCGCCGGGACCAGCACTTCTTCTTCCACGGTGTCGAGCGGCTCGTCGATGGTATCCTCTTCCACCGGTCCGCCGCGCCGCTTGGCAGCATCCCGCTTCAACTCGGCGATTAATTCATCATAACCGCCAGCATTGTCATAATTTTCCGATCGACCGCGTTCCCGCCGCCGATCGCCGGATCGCTCGTTGGTGACGGGTACCCGTTCGGTACGCGGTGTTCGAGCGGGGGCCTCCTCCCGAGGCTGAGGTCGTGCCGTTCGGCGTTGCTCGCGCGCCGGCCGCTCTGTCCGATTTTCCGCAGGGACAAGCGGTTCGACGGCGTCGCCATGACCGACGGTTGCGTCCTCCGTCGCGCCTTCCGACACCTCGACCATTTCCTGTTCTTCAAAGACGTCAAAATCATCTTCATCACCCAATGAAACCGGCTGATAACCGGGTAACTTCGATTTTTCCAGCTCCTCCTCAAATGCTTTGACCACCGCCTGCTGAATCCGCTCGCGGCAGGTCGTATTAATGGGATGGGCGATATCGGCGTGCAGTTTGCGGCGTTTCATTTTCCGCACGCGATCGCCGTCGAGTTTCCGGCCACATTCATTGCAGAACCGTGAACGCAGATGATTCTTCGTACCGCACTTATCACATCGATCCGCCAGCTTGCGGCTGGGCATGGCCACAAAGATGCCGTTCACTCCGTCGATGATTTTCAAATCACGGATGACAAACTCATTGTCAAAGGTGATGCTGCAGAAGGCCCGCAACCGTTCCTTGGAGTTGCTGAGCAGCTTGACGCGTACTTCCGAAATTTCCATGGTGAATCCTCACTGGTGGCTAAGGGTCCAGAATTCGTGCAACTCGCACCTGTTCCACCGGCAACGCCCGCACTCGCTGAACGAGTGGCCCAGCGGCGGACGGATCCTCACAGCAGGTGAACAAAGTGGAGCCGCTGCCCGTCACGTGAAATCGCTGTCCGGTTAATTCCTCCAACTGGTGTTTGAGCGCCCGCAGGCGCGGTTCGACCTGATAAATACTCGTTTCCAGATCGTTGAACAGCAGCCCGTTGAGCGCCGCTGCCGACGTACACTGCTTCATATTTTCGAGAGGTGGGGTGGGGATGGCTTCGCCCGGCGATGACCAGGCGGCATAAACGGCTGCCGTACTGATAGCGAATGTTGGTTTGACCAGCAGCAGCACTCCACGAAATGCCAGCCGGAACGGTTCGACCCGTTCGCCCCGACCGCCTATTCGCACCGTTCCGGGAACCAGAAATAAGGGCACATCTGAACCCACGGCTGCAGCCTCGGCTTGCCGTTCCGCCACAGTCAGCCCCAACTGCCAACGCTGATTCAGCAGCAGTAATAAAGCCGCCGCATCGCTGCTGCCTCCGCCCAGACCGGCTCCGACAGGAATCTCCTTGTGCAGCTCGATTACAATGGCTTCGGAAGGGGATTTCCGTTGGCCCAGGCGCTGTGTCACTTTCCAGAGCAGATTGCGCCCATCGGTGGGTATGTCGGGTCTGGTGCATCGTAGTTCAATCTTCGCCGCAGCGCCACCCGCTACGACTATCGTATCCTGCCAGTCCACCTTGCAGACCACGCTGTCCAGTTCATGGTAGCCGTCGCTGCGTTTCCCCAGAACTCGTAGCGTCAGATTTATCTTGGCGGGTGCGATCACCACCTGTCGATCGCCGGGGAAACTAGACATATCAAGTCTGCCTTATCATTGCCTCCAATTCGCTGATGTATCGTATAACTATGATCCCAAATGTCAACGATTCTTATAACTTATTATTTAACATGTCATTATAATTCTACTCGCCCCGTAACCATCCTGAGTAGCTTCTTAATTACTTTATTTTCAACGCTGTTAATAGTTGACTTTAAGCAATCGATATTTCGCACAATTATTGTTCGTAATTATTGACAGCCTCAGCAGAATCAGGTAAAAACCTAACATTAACCTTACGTAAAGATAATTTCATCTCCTTTTTGAGTACATCACAGTCGCGTGTGTAATCCGACTGCCGTCAATTTAACCCGGTTCAAGTTTTCAGGAGAAAGACCAATGAAGAGAGCAGCGTTGATTTGTCTGGCGATGATCGGCATGGGTTGGTGGGCTACCCAGGCGTATACCCAGGAAGAACGGAAGGCCGACCCACATGGAGACGCCCATGGCCAACAGCCCGCCGAAGGCCAGCCTTCCATAGAGATGAAACCGGTTACCGTAGGACCGGAACACAAACTGATGCAGGAAGGCGCTGGCGAATGGGATCAGGAAATCACCGATTTTACGACCGGTCCGGAACCTAAAGTCTCCAAGGGACGCGCCACTTGCAAAGTCATTCTCGATGGCCTGGCTTTAACCTTTGAAACGGAAAGCCACTGCGATCAGGGAACTTTCAAAGGCTTCGGGGTCACCACCTGGAACACCATGACCAAGAATTATGAAATGACCTGGGTGGATACCATGAGCTACAACGGCCTGGATAGCAAGTGGATCGGCACCTGGGATGCCGCCACTGAAACCATGACCTGGAACGCAACCTGCACGGTTCCGGGCATGGGTCCCTGCCCGATGAAGATGGTGGAAAAGCGAATGGGCAAGGACAAAACTGTTGCGGAATTCTATTGGAGCATGGGACCTGATCAGAAGGAAACCAAGTCGATGCAGATCGTCTCGACGCGCGTGAAATAACTCCGATTGCTCAAATTTGTTGATCATCAGACAATACCCGCTGTTGATACAGCGGGTATTTTTTTGAGATTGCCGCATGTCGGCCATTGAACCTACGCCACTGACGCCGCTGGAATACACCAAGGACGACATGGCCATCGTCAGCAGCCATGAGGTCTTCTGTGTGCAGTGCGGCTACATCCTGCATGGCCTGCCGACCAGCGGGCGTTGCCCGGAATGTGGAACCTACATCCGGGAATCGTTCCACTCCAACCTGCTCGAATTCGCCAACCCCGACTGGCTGCGCAAGGTCAAGCTCGGCGCCGACATGTTGTATTATTACATCGTTTTCGGCTTGTTAGGGGTGATTCTGCTGGCCATCCTGGCGGGTATTCTCTCTCTCTTTGTTTCGCGGATTTTTATTACTTTTTTCAGTGTTCTGCTTCCCATCGCCGGGGCTGCCTTTAACGTGGCTGCTGTTTTTCTGATAACCACACAGGAACCCCGTATCTCCCTCAATGAAGGAGAAGTTACCTGGCGTAAAGTGATCCGTTGGGCAACGATTGTCGGCACGATCGTCCCAATCAACAATATCTTCGCGCAACAGATAGGCAAGCCGGAACTGCTCTGGATCGGTTCTATTCTTGGTCTGATTACAGGTCCGCTCATAACCTGGGGTGAATTTTCTTATGCCCGCTCGTTTGCCCTGCGAATACCGGATGTCAACCTGGCCCGTTCCACACAGATCGTGAAATGGGGTTTAAGCATTCTGGTGATATTAACCAGCCTGGGCGGAATTGTTGGTATGGCGGTCGCTGCCAAAACACTGCCTGGTTCCGGGCAGGGAACTTTTACACTAAACCCAACCATGGCTCCCAGTTCGACCACCAACCCGGCGCTCCCGGCAGCATCCCCCTTTAGTGCTGCGTGGATCGGGATCGCTGTTATTACGGGTTGTGCGGGTGGGGTGGTTTATCTGGTATTTGGAATCTGGGCCTATATTCTGCTTCGTCGGTATCGATCGGCATTTCGCCTGGCATTGGCCAAAAGCAGTGCGCGCGTTTCCGCCCCGCCACCGCTACTGCCAGAGTGACAGTAGCCGACTGCTCCAAACGGGATTTGACAGGCCTCTACAGGTAAATTTCAAGCACAGCATATACCATTAATGCTTGCAATGTATATAGTTATGTCCACACAGACTCTGTCTTCCCATTGGCACCAGCCTTGTAATGTGGCCAAGTGCAGACCGTCTCCAGATCGAGCGGACTGACGAGCAACGACCGCTTCCCGGCGGATCAGGAATATCAGCTAATTTCATATTTTGTAAGGAGTTAAGTCCATGGGCAAACTGGGCATCAGGCCTTTGGGTGACAAAGTCATCGTCGAGCGTCTGGAAGCGGAAGAAAAGACCGCCGGCGGCATTGTCCTGCCGGACAGCGCCAAGGAAAAACCCAAGCGGGGCATGATCCGGGCGGTGGGCGATGGCAAATTGCTGGACAGCGGCAAGCGCAGCGAACTGCAGGTGAAAAAGGGCGATGAAGTGATTTTCACCAGCTACGCCGGCACCGAAGTGAAGGTGGAAGGCAAGGAATATATCATCATGGACGAAGGCGACATCCTCGCCGTCCTGAGCAGCAAAGACTAAAACATTTACCACCACAGCATCGGGAATAATACAAATTCAAGAACAACTTGGTGTCCTGAAGCCTTGGTGGTTCAATTCAAATGAGGAGTGAGCAATATGGCAGCCAAGCAGATCGCGTATGACATGGAAGCGTCTGAACATATCCGCCGGGGCGTGAAGCAATTGGCCCGGGCGGTGAAAGTGACCCTCGGTCCCTGCGGGCGGAACGTGGTGATTGAAAAATCATTCGGCACCCCGACGGTAACCAAGGATGGCGTGACGGTGGCCAAGGAGATCGAACTGGACGATCCGTTTGAGAATATGGGCGCCCAGATGGTCAAGGAAGTGGCCAGCCGAACCAGCAATGTCGCCGGAGACGGTACGACCACCGCCACTATCTACGCCGAAGCGATTTACGACGAAGGCCTGAAGAATGTAGCCGCCGGCGCCAATGAAATGGAACTGAAGCGCGGTCTGGAACAGGCCTGCGATACCGTCGTCGAGCAACTCAAAAAGATGAGCACTCCGATCAAGAGCAACGAGCAGGTGGCTCAGGTCGGTACCTGTGCGGCGAATCAGGATACGGAAATCGGCAAGATCATCGCCCAGGCGATGGAGAAGGTCGGCAAGGATGGCGTGATCACCGTCGAGGAAGGCAAGAGCCTCGATACCACCGTCGACCTGGTGGAAGGGATGCAGTTTGACAAGGGTTATCTCAGTCCGCACTTTGTCAACAAGCCCGAAACGATGACCGTCGAACTGGACAAACCTTATATCCTGATCTTCGAAAAGAAAATCAGCGCCATCAAGGACATCGTGCCGCTGCTGGAGAAAGTAGCCCGGGCCGGTCGTCCGCTGCTGATCCTGGCCGAGGAAGTGGAAGGCGAGGCCCTGGCCACGCTGGTGGTGAACAAGCTGCGCGGCGTGTTGCAGTGTGCGGCGGTGAAGGCTCCGGGATTCGGCGATCGGCGTAAGGAGATGCTGGCCGATATCGCCGTGCTGACCGGCGGCAAGGCGGTGTTCGAGGATCTGGGTCTGACGCTGGAAAAGCTGGAGCTGAAGGATCTGGGCCAAGCCAAGCGCATCACCATCGACAAGGACTACACCACCATTATCGAAGGCGCCGGCACAACCGCCGATATCAAGGGCCGGATTGAGCAGATCAAAAAACAGATCGAACTCACCACCAGCGATTATGACAAGGAAAAGCTGGAAGAGCGGTTGGCCAAGCTCAGCGGCGGCGTCGCCCAGATCAACGTCGGAGCAGCCACCGAGGTGGAAATGAAAGAGAAGAAGGCTCGCGTCGAGGACGCCCTGCATGCCTGCCGGGCAGCCGTGGAAGAAGGCATTCTGGCGGGCGGCGGCGTTGCGGTGTTGCGCTGCCTGTCCGCATTGGAAACGCTGGCCAAGAAACTGGAGGGCGACCGGCGGACGGGAGTGGAAATTCTGCAGCGGGCTTTGTGGGCACCCATCAAGCAGATCGCCGAAAACGGCGGACTGGATGGTTCGATTGTGGCCATGAAAGTCGCCGAGCATAAGGATCAGAATTTCGGCTATAACGCGCTGACCCGCGAGTATGGCGACATGATCAAGATGGGTGTGCTGGTGCCGACCAAAGTGGAACGCGTCGCACTGCAGAACGCGATGAGCGTGGCTTCGCTGCTGCTGACCACCGACGCGGTGATCAGCGAGATCAAGGACGATAAGAAAGAAAAAGCCCCCGCCGGCCGCGGCGGCATGGGTGGGATGGGCGGCATGGGCGGCATGATGTAATTCGCCCGTAATGCCGATCAGTGATTGATGATACGCAAGCACCCGGGCGACCGGGTGCTTGTTTTGTTTCAGGTCGACTATAATTCACCAAATGGAATGAAAAGCAGCAATATAATGATTCCGTTTGGCATTAAATATTACGAAGAGATTGTGGAATGACGTTTTGTACTGATGTGATACGGGAGACAGGTAGCCATGATATTTGATCCGATGTATCTGATCGTAGTCGGGCCGGCGATCTTGCTGGCGTTGTGGGCCCAGGGGATGGTCAAGTCGGCGTTCGGGAAGATGTCGCGCGTGGCGGTGCGCAGCGGAGTGACCGGGGCGCAGGCGGCGGCGCAGATTCTGCAACGCCACGGCTTGAACCACGTGGGGATTGAGCTGGCCCAGGGGATGTTGAGCGACCATTACGACCCCCGTCACAAAGTGTTGCGGCTGAGTCCGGATGTGTACCATGGCCGATCGATCGCTGCGGTGGGCGTCGCCGCCCATGAAGCCGGACATGCTTTACAGGATGACAGCGGCTATGCACCGCTGAAACTGCGCAATGGTATTGTGCCGCTGGCCAGCGTGGGCAGCAATCTATCCTGGGTGCTGGTCATGTTGGGTTTATTCATGAGCTTCAGCGGATTGATCTGGGCCGGAATAATTCTCTTTTCGGCCGTGGTCGTGTTTCAATTGATCAATCTGCCGGTGGAATTTAACGCCAGCCGCCGGGCCCGTGAAGTGCTGATGCAGACCGGTATTGTCAGCGGCCAGGAAGATGCCGCCGTCGGCAAAGTACTCAACGCCGCGGCGATGACCTACGTCGCTGCAACCCTGACCGCCGTGCTGACCCTGATCTATTACCTGCTGCGCGCCCAGGGCAGCCGCAACTAGAGTGGAAGTGGTTTTATAAATTCAAAGAGCCGCGGGCTTCAGCCCGCGCGACGCCTTGATTGGTGATTTTGAAACCAACTCTGGTTAAAGCAACCGAATCCCGCAGAGTGAGTCAGTTGTGCGTATCCGCCATGGTGAAAACCCCTGCTTGCACGGCTCACCGAGCCGTGGCACACCGGACCGAACGGATAAAATTAAAACGCGCTGATTGTTTGTTCTGTTCCGAGCAATGCGCAATCGGCGATAGAGGGTGGCCGGACTGATACCCAGTTGCCGGGCCGCCTTTTTCGACGATTCCCCTCCGCCTGTAACAACGCCTGCTGGATCAATACTGCTTCCGCCTGTTGCAGCGTTCCAGACATCGTTGAGTTTTCCGTGAGCGGCTGCAAGGTGACCGGCAGGTCTTCCGGCATGATCAGCGACTGACGACCGAGGATCAACGCCCGTAGCATCACATTCTCCAGTTCGCGCACATTTCCCGGCCAGTCATAGGCCAACATTCTGTTCAACGCTTCCGCACTGACACCGCTCACTTCCGGCCGTTCGTGCGCATGTCTGGCGATAAAGCCTGCGGCCGGTTCCGGTATATCACTGCGGTGCTCGCGCAGCGGAGGCAGGTTTAAGACCACCACGTTGAGCCGTTCAAAAAGATCAGCCCGGAAAGTACTGTTCTGTACGGCGGCGCGCAGATCGCGACTGCTGGCGATGATGAAGCGGGCGGGTACCGGAACCGCCCGATCCGCACCGACCGGACGAACTTCATGCTCCTGCAGCAGACGAAGCAGTTTCGGCTGCAGGACCGGCGGCAGTTCCGCGATCTCATCGATAAAGAGCGTGCCCGCGCCAGCAGCGAGGATCAGACCGGGTCGATTGTCGATCGCACCGGTAAACGCACCCGTCACATGGCCGAATAACTCGCTTTCGAACATCGGTGAAGCCAGCGTGGTCAGATCCACCGGCATGAAGGGATGCGGTTGTTGAGGACTGAGCTGATGGATGAGACGGGCCAACTGTTCCTTGCCCGTTCCATATTCACCCTGGATCAGCAACGTAACCGAACGCCCCGCCAGCTCCACCGCCTGCTGCAGCAACTCCTGCATCACCGGCGAGGAGCCGATCCAGCCGCCTCCCGACTGATCGAACCCGGTAGAGGTGGTCAGTCGGTGCCGGGCTTCCCAGAAACGACGCGCGACAAACAGCCGTTCATGCAGGGTCTGTGGATCAACCGGTTTCTCCCAGAAATCATCCGCCCCCAGGCGCATGGCTTCGACCACCCGCGGTATCGATCCATGGGCTGTCAGGATGATCACCAGAATCTGCCGGCGTTGCTGCTTGATCCGCCGCAGCAGTTCCATTCCCGCCAGATCGGGCATCTCCAGATCCAGTATCACCAGTCCAGGTGTGTGTTGCTGCAGCCACTGCCCGGCCCTTCTCCACCATGACACGCTGCTACCTGAAAACCAGCCCGTCCAATTCCCATCAACAGCAATCGGGTGATGGCGACATCATCGTCCACCACCAGGACCTGCAGATCATTATCTGATTTTATATAAGTTGCAGGCGGCATTATTCATATATGTCGAGCAATTCACCCTGCTTATTTTATTACCACGATATATATAGTCCGTATGATGTATATCTCCTTGTGGATAGAAGAACATCTCTATAATGAATCCTTTGGGGTAAAAACTAATAAAAAAATAAGATCGGGCTTCTTAACTTATTCTCATTGGCCGACAATAAGATATATTTTCTGCCTTTTATCTATCCAGTAATTTCACCTTTTTATCACCGACCATTAATACATTTCTAATACAAACATTCTATAACTGCTCCAGTTCGACCTGATGACTGGTAGATTTCATTTCCGTTCAGTGTGGTATTTTTCTCAACTCATTTAAGAATGGTGGGGATGCTATGCGCCGAAAGTGCGGATTTACGTTGGTTGAGTTACTTGTGGTAGTCGCGATTATCGCGCTGCTGATCAGTATTCTGCTGCCCAGTCTGGCATCGGCGCGGGAGCAAGCCCGGGCGATCGTCTGCGCCACCCATCTCGGTGATGTCAGCAAGGCGGTGGGCATCTATCTGCTTGAAAGCGATGGGTTATACCCCCCTTCCTATCTGTATATGAGTGATGCAGAAGGAAATGTGAATTGGGATCTGCAGGGAGATAATTCTTACGGTTATCAGCACTGGTCCTTTTTACTCTACCGTAATGGAGCGGCCAAGGAAGAAGCCTTCACCTGCCCTTCCATTCCGCACGGTGGGCACCCCGCCAGCAACCCCGGCAAAGACCTGCGCAACTGGGAAGGGGGGCAGACTCCGGCGAGCCAGGAAGGTCAACCTACCGGTTTCAACCCGCCCAGTGATCGCCAGGCTCCGCGGATGGCCTTCATGGCCAATGGCTTCATCATGCCTCGCAATAAGTTTGATACCATCGCCTCCGGCGGTCCGCGTTACAACTTCCTGGTGGATGAAAACAAGATCGACAACAACGGCAAGACCATTTTATTCGCCGAATATCCGCGTAACTGGCGGACCATGGCCAAAGATGCCGGAGGAAGCATGGTCGCCAGCCGCAGCCATCGCCCCTTTGTTCCCGCTTATTCGTTAAGCTCCGGGGACGATATGTATCTCGCCCCTCCCAACAGCACTTTGTTTTATTATGCAGAAAGCGCATTACTCGACCTAGGTTACGGGATGAGGCCGCTGGCCGAAATTGATTCGGCTCAATTTGGCTATACCATTACCAAAGCACCCATCTGGCAACCCATCAACTACATAGGCCGGCATCATACCGGGCAGACGGTCAACTTCATGTATGTTGATACCCACGTCGAACGCAAAACCCCCAAGGAAACTTTCGACAAGCTGGAATGGGGCACAAAGATCTATTCCCTCACGGGTAAAAACGGCATTCTCGGTTCCGCACAGGATGGCGTGCTTAATCAGGATCCGGACAAGTTTTATTCCGAAGGGACGCCCTAAGCCCGCTGTGGTGGCGGACGGGCACTTGGTATTTTTCCAGATTTCTCGAGGCGTGGGACAGGAAAGGAGGTGGGGGTCAACGCTGGGCAGCTGCAGCATAACGTTGACTGACAAAGTGGAGAAATTGGATTCGGTGTGATCAGTATCTTGATACGGATTTATGCAATGGTGATCGAAGTAGTCACTGGCTGAACATGAAGCGGTTGCCGGGAGGGCGGCCGGGGTAAAACCACGGATGGAAAAACAGGTCATCGCACGGGGTCCGCGTGTGGAAACCAGACCTCGCCGACAACCTGTCTTACGAAACTTAAACAGAAAGGTAACTTATTATGAATCAGTTTTTTGCAAAAAACAAGCAAACCTGGCGGGGCATCATGATGATGTCGGCGCTGGTATTTGCGACCGGCCAGGCGGCCTGGGCGGATAATCCCAAGTATTGTCAGGGTGGTGCAGGCGATGGCGAGGTGTGTACCAGTGGTACCCAATGTGATTGGGGTCTGTGTGATGGCGGTTCCAATGTCGGCGAGGAATGTCAGGAAGATTCCGAATGTCCGGAAAGTTTTTGCGACGTGGTTGATGGCTCAGGTATTTGCGCCGGTGGTGAAGTGAACATCAGCGGAGCGACTTTGTTTGATGCCTTCTATCGTGCTCCTGCTTCCACCAACGATTACATTGACGCTGACGGTGATGGCGTGTTCACCGGTGGCGGCATTGTGGATCAACTGGCCAGCACGACGCTCAGCACCACCTGGTGGCTGGTTAACGTGCGCGAAGTGGGTTCGGGCAACGGTCTGGCGGAATTTGTCCGCAGCCATCTGGAAGGCTCCTACTTCGGTAGTGGTCCGCAGTGGTTCCCGCCCTGTCCGCCCGAGCCGGATGTGGGGCTGATCAACCGTTTCGACTGGACCTCCGCCGGTGATTGCACCGCCAATCCCTATCCTTTCCGGGATGAGATTCACTTGGGCATTATGGACGTTCCGACCACCTGGTTTGTCAAACAATCGGGAACGACCCATTGGGATCGCAATCCGGTCGAAACCGGTTACGGCAGCAACAGCCTGAAGGCCTGGAATGCCAATCAGAGCAACGCCCTGAAGTCGCTCTCTCACCCGACCGATCCGGGAACTTATGGCAGCTTGAACCTGAATCTGGCCAGCCCGGATGATCGCACCGTCTATGATACGCCGATCGCCTGGGTGCCGATTGCCATCATTGGTAATCGGGGTGTGGGTATTGAGAATGTGACCAAAGCCCAATTGCAGCATCTGTTTGTTTCCGGTCGTCTGCCCAGCGGTGAGAATATTGTGGCAGCCACCCGTGATTCCGGTTCCGGGACCCGTAATGGGGCCATGAACTCGCTGGGTATTGATCCGAGCTTTGGTCGTGGCGATAACCTGGATATCAAGTCCAGCGAGACGCTGACCATCACCGATAACATCGGCCCCGATTTCCAGGTAACCAACATGGGTGGTTCGAGCCGTGAAGAAGCCGCCGTGCAGAACAGTCGTCTGGCGATCGGTTACACCGGACTTTCAGGTTCCAGCCGTGCGATTGCGGATGCCCAGGGGGGAAAATATGAAATTCTCAGCGTCTCTTTCGATGGAACGAATTATGTTCGTCCCAACAAGGACAGCGTGCTGTTAAACTGTGATCCCGCCACCGGCTTCCTGATCGGCGGGAATGAAACGTTTGCCAGCGTCGGTGATCCGGGGCTGCCTGGCAGCACCGTACCGGCGATGCGTGATGGTGCGGCCAAGGACTATCTGAACAACCTGACCGCAAGTATCGATGCCTTCATCACTGCCCCCAGCGATCCTGCTAATAACGGTACGCCGGGCGAGTATTTGGCGACGCAGTTCAGCCTGGCCGGTGCTCTGGATTGTACTCCTGATCCGTTGAATCCCGATGTGTTTGTGACCAACCCTGATTATAATCCAGATCTGGCGGATTGGACTTATGCCAATCAGACCGGATTCGACGGTGCTCCGGCTTACGGTACGGCCAACAGCAAAAGCCCGACTCGTACGGCGTCTCCGACCACTGCCTGGCCGGCCCCCCGTCCGGGCGACTGTGGCTATCCCGCCACCGGTTTTTACAGCGATGGCACGAACGGATCATCCGGTTATCTGACTATTCATCCGGGCGTCTTCATCGGCTACAACGTCAACCTGAACACCGTCGCTCCGCGCAGCTCGCTGATCGGTGATTTCAACGGCGACGGTCTGCGGAATGTGAATGATGTGCCGGCGATGATGGCGGCCTACTATGACCGCTATGTGCTGGCCAACCCCAACTTCCCCACCTATGCTCCGTTGGCCAATTCCACCACCGGCAATCCGGTATCGATCGATATCATCGGCGACTTCAATGGCGATGGTAATTTCGACTGCCGCGACGTGCGTTACTTCCTGGACGGTCTGGCGCTGAATCCCGCTTCGGGCAAACTGACCCGCCAGAATGGATTCTACACCGCCGATCTGAAGTGGCGGACTTATACCGGCAATGACAGCAACTTCTTCAACACCGTGATCTATCGTCCGAACGGCACGGTGTTCAGTTACTACGCTTACGGTGCTTCCCGGGCGGATGTGGCTTCCGCCGGTGCCAGCACAGAAACCTGGCCTGGTGCTGAACCGCATGGTCAGGATGGTCGCGTCGATTGCACCGATGCCGAATATGTGTTCGACAATTTCGGCACCTGGTCCAATCTGGAAGATGCTCAGTCGATCGATCTGAGCGCCGACATGAACAACGACCTGATCGTCAACTGCAATGACATCAAGGCCGTCTTCACCGTCATGGGTGGCGGCAGTACCAATGCCTGCCCCGGTCTGACCACCAACTGCGGTACGGTTCCCAAGGTGATTCGGGCTTATCCGGTCTGGAGTCATATTGCTCCGATCAAAATCGAGCCGACCCACATTGGACCGGTACCGCCCCCCAGCTTTTCTCCCGACCCCGGGGGCCCATGATTGCTGAAATCTGCATGACAACGACGCTTTGACTGGTCATCAGGTTGCTTATCTCAAAGCCCGGCTCATTTCGCTGAGCCGGGCTTTTTGATTATTTTGAAATCAGGTAACTGCATGTTTTGTTTATATTTAGAGTGTGTGTGAAGAGCGTTCCTGGGTCCAGTTATCGTCGAGGAATCATGAAGTGGATCATAACGCTACGGAGCAGGGTGGTGCGGTGTGGGAATAGGGATCGTCGTCCCGGCGCCGCTGTTGACGAAGTCCGCAAGCGGTGGTTCATCGACCAACCGCTGGTCAACCCTACGCCAGCCTTTGGTCAGTCGTTGACTAGCGGCTGGTCAATCGTTCACCAGCCTTTGGTCAGTCGTTGACCAGCGGCTGGTCAATCGTTCACCAGCCTTTGGTCAGTCGTTGACCAACCGCTGGTCAACCGTTCAGCAGCCCCTGCTCCGGTTCTGCTCTGCGTCGGGTCGCTGTCCCCATGATGATTATATATACTCGTCCACCGATCGCTGAACCTTAGCTGAGTAGCAGGCGCGAGGAAATTGGCCGATACTGGCTCATGCCCTTCCCAGGCCTCAACGATAACCGACTCACACGTTTTCTTAGAAATCAGGTAATTACCTGTATTGTCTATGTTTAGAAGCAACCAGCATTCCATGCAGCCTGATATCACAACACTAATTCACAGAAATAATGCATCCGTGCCCCTGTGAAAAAGTAGAGGTTTCCCAAAAATCTCACTTTTAGAACAAGCCCTGTAACTGGTTGCATCTTAAGAGAGTTAAATTTCATACCTTTTACCCCCTGTATCTCTTAACAGAAAATTCATATGCGAGCCATCATTTCCTAATCAAGGGTGGGTAGATTATCGGCCGTGGCCTTTATGGGTGTGGCGCCCATTTATAAACGTGAGCCACTCACGTCTCTTATTCCGTAAATCTAATGGAGGATCGAGTATGAAGCGTTTAGCAAAGCGCGGAGGTTTCACTCTCGTGGAACTTCTGGTGGTGGTGGGCTTGATCGCCCTGCTGATCGCCATTCTACTCCCGTCGCTGGCGGCGGCGAGAGAAGCGGCGAAAAGCTCGGTGTGCGGACAGTACATGCGTACGTTCGCCTCCGGTTTCCAGATCTATGCCAACCAGGACAAGAAGGGTTCGATGTCGAGCAGTGCGTTTGACTATCTGCGCGACGGCGACATCCGCAAGTTCGGCTGGGTAAATGACCTGATCCAGTTGAAGATTGCCGTGCCCGGCAACATGCTCTGCCCGGCCAATCAGTGGCAGATCAACGAGAAGGTCGTGGATTACACCTGTCCGTCAGCGATTGGCGGCACCGGTAGTCCCAATCCGTTCCGCTGGGGCCCGTTGACCACGGATGTCAATCCCCCCCGCCCGATCATCGATGCCGCAATTGATGCCGCCAGTGCGGCTGCTGCCCAGGAACTGTGGAACAAAGGTTACAACACCAACTTTGCCACCACCTGGCAGTTCTCTCGCGGCGACCCCCTGCCCGATTCGACCGGTGGTACCGTTTATGATCTAAAAGATGCCTACGGTAACAATAACGGTCCCGACCCCAGCAAGTGCCCGCTGGATGGCGACGGCCCGCTGGCTGATTTCCACCTGAGCGGTTCCAGCGTCGGTGCCGATCGTATCGCCGTGATGGGTGATTCCCGTGCAGGCGATGGAGCGGAAGCGACCCTGACCCAAGCCATGGCTGATAAGATCAACCTCTATGCTGGCCGTCAGATCGTTAAGGCTGGTGAGTTCACCGTTGAATCATTTACTGATGGTTTCGGCGCTTCGGCGTTGGCCGGTCCCTGGGTGGAATATACCACCGTGCTGGGTGCCGCCTCGACCCGTCCGGGCCATGAGTTCAACGACATCGTTCCGCTGCACAAAGCCAAGGACAAGGGCGTGGTGGGTGGTTATTCCAACATGCTCTTCGCCGATGGCCATACCGCCCGCGTTTCCGACACGGGTGGTTCGCTGCAGTACTACGGTGACGGCGTGACCGCAGTCGCCGATGTTCCCGATGGCTTCCTCGGACCCTACAAGTCCACCACGGGCAACCCGTTCCAGATCAACACGACCGGTTTCGACGAAATCGACGGTGTGATGTGGTACGGCCGTCTGCGTCCGCTGACCAGTCCCGGCGGCGGCAGCAGCGAGTGATCGCCTGACGATCAGACGCCTATCCGGCTTGTAATGCAAGCTGCGAATGAATACCCGGTCCCATCTCCAGGGGCCGGGTTTTTTATTTCTGCTGCGGACTGCTCTACAATGCACCAGCGAGAAGACCAGAGCGAATCAAGTTTTTATGTAACAGGGTCGTCGAGGTGTCACGGTTTCATCAGTAGTAGCCAAAGAGCACACGGCTCACCGAGTCGTGGCCCACCGGACGGAACAGTTAAAGTGAAATCGCGCTAGCGCTGGTTTCAAAATCACCCATTGAAGCTTCGCGCGGGTTAAAGCCCGCGGCTCGTTGAATTTTGAAACCCCTTCCATTGAAATGGGCAGGAGCCTGTATGGCGGAAACGATCCGGATGAGCTATCGGTCGCTGGGGCAGTGCGGGCTGAAGGTGAGCGTACTGAGCCTGGGCGGCTGGCTGACCTTCGGCAAGGAGCTGACCGAGGGGACACTGGTGCAACGGCTGGTGCGACGTGCGGTGGAAGCGGGGATCAATTTTTTTGACCTGGCCGATGTGTATGCCCATGGTGCGGCGGAGGAGGTGATGGGCCGGGCGCTGGTGGAATGGCCTCGCCACAGCCTGGTGATTTCCAGCAAAGTCTTCTACCCGACGGGCAACGGCCCGAATGACCGCGGCTTGTCGCGCAAGCATATCATGGAATCGGCGGAGCGCAGCCTGCGGCGGATCGGCACCGATTATCTCGACCTCTACTTCTGCCATCGCTATGATGCCGAAACCCCGCTGGAAGAGACCGCCCGGGCCATGGATGACCTGGTGCGGCAGGGCAAGGTGCTCTACTGGGGGACGAGCGAATGGAGCGGCGGGCAGATTCGCGCGATACAGGAGTTATGCCGCGCGGCGGGGTGGCATCGCCCGCAGGTGGAGCAGCCGCAATACAGTCTGATCGCGCGGAAAAAATTTGAGCAGCAGGTTCGTCCGGCGGTGCTGGAGGCGGGATTGGGGGCAGTGACCTGGAGTCCGCTGGCCATGGGCTTGCTGACCGGAAAATATGACGAAGGATTGCCTGCAGATTCGCGGATGGCCAAGGAAGAATGGCTGCAGGAGAATCGCTATACCGCCGAAAACCGCGACCGGGTGCGGCGGATGAAAGCGCTGGCTGATCGGCTGGGCTGTTCGCGGGCTCAATTAGCCATCGCCTGGGTAGTGCGGCAGGAGGCGGTCTCCAGCGTAATCCTGGGCGTGACCCGCCCGGAACAACTGGAGGATAATCTGCGGGCGCTGCAGGTGAACATCGGCGACGAAGTGAACGAGCAATTGAACGCGTTATTTCCAGTCAGCGCATGACGCAGCAGAACGTTCAGTATAATGACGAGCGTGGCCATTCCGATCGGTTGCGGCACACGATACACGCGGGCTGAAACCCGCGGCGCTTGGAGGATCACGAAATGAGCATCGCCGAACAGCTTGAACAGATGTGGGTGAGCTGCGAGACGATTCCCGCTGAGCATCGCCTGGACCAGCCGATCGAGCAGCGTGAGTACCTGATCAACGGTGAATTGCGGAACTGGTCCGGCCCGATGCAGACGGTTCTCTCACCCATTTATCTGCGTGCGGGGTCGGAGGTGCAACCGGCGACCATCGGCCGCTATCCGCTGTTGAGCCGGGAGGAAGCATTGGAAGCGGTGCAGGCGGCGGTGCGGGCCTATGGCCAGGGACAGGGTTATTGGCCAACTCTGCCGGTGGGAGAGCGCATCAAATATGTAGAGGAATTCGCCCGCCGCATGAAGGAACGCCGCACCGAGGTGGTGCGCCTGCTGATGTGGGAGATCGGCAAAAGCTATCCCGACTCGGCCAAGGAATTCGATCGCACCGTCGAGTATATCCGCGACACCATCGATGCCCTCAAGGAGCTGGATCGCACCAGCTCGCGCTTCACCGTCGCCCAGGGCATTATCGGCCAGATTCGCCGGGCCCCCTTGGGCGTGGTGCTGTGCATGGGGCCTTACAACTATCCGCTCAACGAAACCTTCACCACGATGATTCCGGCTCTCATCATGGGCAACACCGTGGTGTTCAAGCCGCCCAAGATCGGCGTGTTGCTGCATCAGCCGCTGCTGGAGTTGTTCCGGGATTGTTTCCCACCGGGCGTGGTCAACACGGTCTACGGCGAGGGTCAGGTGATCATCGGACCGTTGCTGAGCAGCGGTCTGGTGGACGTGCTAGCCTTCATCGGTTCGTGCCGGGTGGCCGACCTGCTGAAGAAACAGCATCCCCAGCCGCATCGCCTGCGCAGCGTTCTGGGCATGGATGCGAAAAATGCCGCCATCGTGCTGCCCAGTGCCGACCTGGACCTGGCGGTTGAAGAATGTCTGCTGGGGTCGTTATCCTTTAACGGGCAACGCTGCACGGCGATCAAGATGATCTGGGTTCACCGGCTGATCGCCGATGATTTCATTTCGCGATTCGGCGCGCAACTGGATAAATGGAAATTCGGCCTGCCCTGGAACGAGGGGGTGCGGCTGACCCCTTTGCCGGAAGCGAACAAGCCGCAGAAAATGGCGGAGCTGGTCGCCGATGCTCTGCAGGATGGAGCCACGCTGTGCAATCGCGATGGCGGAGCCACCAGCAACTCCTATTATCATCCGGCGGTGATCTATCCGGTCAGCCCAGCCACACGGTTATATCGCGAAGAACAATTCGGGCCGGTAGTACCGGTGCAGAATTTTCTGGAAATCGATGAACCGATCCGCTACGTGGTGGATTCCAGTTATGGCCAGCAGGTCAGCCTGTTCGGCAGCGATGTCGATATGCTGGCGGAACTGATCGATCCGCTGGTCAATCAGGTCTGCCGCGTGAATATCAACAGCCAGTGCCAGCGCGGGCCGGATATCTTCCCTTTCACCGGGCGCAAGGATTCGGCGGAAGGCACGCTCAGTGTGTCGGACGCCTTGCGGGTGTTTTCGATCCGCACGCTGGTCGCCGCCAAAGATCACGAACTGAACAAACGGTTGATCACCGATATCGTGCGCACGCGGCAGAGCAATTTTCTGTCGACCGATTTTATACTCTAATCTCTGAGGCCAGCATAATGCAGCGCAATTATGCCCGACTGATTGAACAGCTCACCGAACGGTGCACCGAAGTGACCGACCGGCAGGTGCGCATGCAATTGATGGTTGATCTGCTCTGGGACGAGCTGCATGAACAACAAGTATCGTGGGTGGGTTTCTACCTGAAAGACCCGCAGGCGGATCAACTGCTGCTGGGACCCCGCCGCGACCAACCGGCCTGCTCGCCGATCGGCCTGCATGGAGCGTGCGGCCAATGCTTTCTCCGAAATCATCCGCTGCTGGTTTATGATGTGCGCGAACTGGGTGAAAACTATATCGCCTGCGACCCGCGCGATCGATCCGAAGCAGTGCTGCCTATTTATGACGGCAGTTCGCTACCCATCGGCGTGCTGGATCTGGACAGTCACGAGGTCGGGGCGTTCACGGAAACGGATATCACCGGCCTGCAGCAACTCCTGCGGGCCGCCCGGCTGAGTTAAACTGCATAAGCTGTAACGACCATTCCGACCGCGCGCCTTCAAGTTCATGCGGAGCTGAAAATTATCTTCCCATACGGACCTGCGCAACCTACTATTAGATAGGAGGGGGCGCCGATCATGTCACCCATCAGAGTACCCGCCGCATATCAGCAGCAACTCGAAGCCATGTCCCGCGTGATCGCCCAGCTCACGCCGGAACAGCAGGATCAACTCCAGCCGTTATTGGCTGAAACCATCTCCCGCCAGGAGCAGATTGCCCGGGATTGCTATCGGGCCCGTGATATTCTGGCCAATCTGACTTTATATGTGAAGTATCTGATTTTTTCCGCCGAAGCCCGCCACCGTGAAACGCAAGGCCGCTGAAGCGCCGGCTCTTCGCTTTGACAGCAGCGCACCTACCGGGTAAATATGATCGAGGAGGTGCCTCATGGCCCAGCAGCACAACAGTCGTTTTCTACAGGTGGTCAATGACGCCCGCGGTCGCATTCAGGAGTGCACCGTAGCCGATGTTCAGGCCCGGCTGCTGGGCGGTGAAAAGTTTTTCCTGATTGATGTGCGCGAAGACAATGAATTTGTGCAGGGTCATATCCCCGGGGCGATTCACCTCAGCAAAGGCGTGATCGAGCGCGATATCGAACGGGCCATCCCTGACGTCAATGCCCCGATCGTACTCTATTGCGGGGGCGGATATCGTTCGGCGCTGGCTGCGGAGAATCTGCAGAAAATGGGTTATCAGCAGGTGATATCCATGGATGGCGGCATGCGCGGCTGGCGGGAAGCAGGCGGTCCGGTGGAGAGTGAATATTAGACCGTGCCTAGTCGCGGCGGCCAGACAGAGTGCGACGCAGGGGCAGCAGTTGCAGCGAATGTTCGGCGCGACGATGCAGATAGCGCATCGCCACCATCCCGCAACACACCCCGAGAACCCCGACCAATAAGCCCCAGCCGGGTCCGATGATCACTTCGTTAACCCTTTCCCATAGCCACATACCCGCATGCTCCTGAAACAGGATCAGGACGACCGATCATTCTGATCGCCGTTAAATAGACTGCCGCAATTTATAAAGGCTTGTACAGAGACCTCAATTAATCATAGAATCCGATAACTGAGAAGGCAAAAGCAGACGATAATAATTTTCTCCCCGCGTGGCAGTAAGGCTAAATCGTTCAACCGGACGGGTTAACAGGTCCTTTTTCGGTGGATTGCGGATGGATGGTATTATCCGGCGCGTATTGACGGTAGGCCATTGCGGGCCGGATCATCAGGCGCTCAGCCGTCTGATCGAAAGCCGATTCCCCGCACGGGTGGAGTTCGCCGTCAGCCTGGCTGAGGCCCGGCAATTACTGGCGGAATTTCCATATCAACTCGTACTGATCAACCGGGTTTTCGATGCCACCGCTGAAGAAGGCCTGGAACTGATCCGCCAGATTCGCAACCACTCCGATCCACAGCTTCAACAGATTCCGCTGATGATGATCAGTAATTTTGAATCGGCCCAGGAGGAAGCGGTTGCCGCCGGTGGAGTGCGCGGTTTCGGCAAGGCCGACCTGGACGAACCCGAGACGCTCGCCCTGCTGAAGAACTACCTGCCATAATTCCAGCGTGTGACTAATTAGGGCTGGTTTCAAAATCGCCAATAGGGCTTCTCGCGGACTAAAGCCCACGGCTCTTGGAATTATGCAACCACTTCTAGCAGTTTATTTGCGGGAGAGTGCCCGGCGGCGGGTCGCACCTTTACGCGGCAGGCTGCGCGGGCGGAGACGAGTGCAATGCTGCTGCAGGAGTGGTTCAAGTTCCGCCAGCGGCAGTTCCACCGCTCCCTTGGCGACGAGCTGACGCAGACTCATCTCGCCATCGGTTTCGTTCCAATAGCCGCAGGCCTCCGGAACAATCGAGACGGGCTTGTTACGGGCTAACAACGCCAGCACCAGTTGCTGCAATGAGCGTTCGGAACTGACCCCGAAGACAATAAAGGATTGCGGTTCGAGAGTGGAGAGCAGCCGATCGGCTTTGGGATTCTCGAACAGATCGCGTGTCCGGCGGATGAAGAGTACCTGGCGGTAGCGGCTGAGCAGATCGAGCGGCAGATCGAAATTATTGTTGGCTTCGATCAGGGTGCGCTTCCGCAGCAGTGTGGAGGAGACTTTTTTCGCCCCCAGGGTTCCTTCCAGGCAGTGACGCGGCATGCCGTTGGGGGCTTCACCCTCACGATGGGCATCAATCGCCGAGATCACCGGCAGATGATAGCCCTGGGCCAGCGCGAACAATCGCGAGAGCGCCGCACGTACTCGATCCAGCTGCAACACCGGGCAACTACCGCCGGCGTCGAGAAAATCGCGTTGCGTATTGAGATCAATAAATACAAATGGCTGCATAGCCACAGCGCGCCCCCTCCAGCAATGAAAGCCCCACGGAAAATCCTGGACTCGATCGATAATATATGGTAGGCAGGCGAGCAGCGGGAATCGACCCGTATTGATACTTTTTTACCGCGTAAGCAATATCGGACTCGATACGATGATAAAAAAACACCCGGTTAGCCGGGTGTTGGGATCTTCCACAGAAACTTAATGAGGGGGCGGGCTATTCAAAAGTCAGTTCCAGATTCTGGAACCAGATCAGCGCATCATCATTGACACCGGCCCGATCAAACGTCGCGGCGATATCCAGCCGCCCGTCACCATCAATATCCACCGCCTGCACACTATTAATCGGTGGATAGGGTGCCTCACCGCCGACACCCGCACCATCAGGAATGGCGGGGTCATCGATCACAAATTGCTCCGACCAGGGATCATAGGGTGATTGACCCAACGGGGTAAACCAGCGCAGACGTCCATCAGCCGCGGCCACCACATCCTGCTGGCCGTTGCCATCCACATCCGCGATGTCGAGCGCCGTCGGCACTAAATTATTATATTGCACCAGATTATATACTTCCCAGGGAAACTGCTGGGCGGCCGGATTCTTCGGATGACGATACCACTTGATCAGCAGGTCACCCTTGGTCAGCCCGAGCATATCTTCAAACCCGTCGCCATCCAGATCACCAGTCTCGAAAAGGTCCAGGCCGGTGTCACTTTCACCGATGGGATGAAGCGTGGTCTGGGACCAGCCCTCCAAAGCCGTGCCCTCAGGAATCAGCGGATTATCCTGCCAGGTCAGATCGTAAGTCTTCGACTCCACGCGCAACACCACCACGTCCAGGTCCTCATCCAGATCGATATCGGACAGCCGAACCGCACCAATGTCCACAAAATCCAACTGCAGAATCAGTTTTTGCCAGGGGCGGATCACGTCGGCGGCGCAGGTGTCTGGTGCGCCGTCACCATCGGTATCGATGGTCGTCGAACCCACCAGCGTTTCATTGTCACGGATGGTGTTGTCTGCCGGATTAATCCACAGTTGTACTTCCTTGGTGGGTACTTCGTCATCATTACAGCCATTGAATCCCGCCAGCACATCGGGGAAGCCGTCAGCATTGACATCACCGACATCCAGCGAAGTATAACAGCGTTCGTTGCCATCCAGCCCGACCTCGGAAAAGGTGAAAGGCTCATCGCTGATCAACTCACAACGGAACAACTCCGTGAGATTAAAGCGCTGCCAGGCGAGCGCATCGGACGGATCCGGCGGGGCAAAGAGGATCAGTACTGAACACTGCTGATTGGCGCATTGATCGAAGGGATTAAAGCCGTTGTCCTGGGCGGCGACGATGATATCGAGATTGCCGTCCTGATCGATGTCGGCGACATCCAGTTGGCTGACGCGCATGATCGGCCCGGAACCGGCCACGCTGAAGCTGTTGAAGCTGATCGATCCGTCGGCATTGCGTTGCTGCAGGTGTACCTGGATCGGCTGCGATTCATAGGCGGCGGTCACCAGATCAACCAGTCCGTCGCCATTCATGTCGGCGTTGACCACCTGGTTGAATCCGGCGGTATCTTCCGTGGTAGGGTCCACCTGCCGCGCCGGCCATTCGATCAGTTCGCCGGGCGGAGGTTCGTTACCACCCCCTCCGGAACTGCCGCTGATATTCAGTGTGGGGCAGCCGCTCAATAGCCACAGGCTGCTCAGTACCAGTACCGACCCCATGAACGATCGCACGCAATGGGACATAGCGCAACTCCGCTGATGAGACCCTGAAGATGTCAGATGTTCGACCGCGCCCCGGCAGCACCGGGTAGCTACATGTCTTATACATATCGGCGAGCCGCTTAACCCCGCACCACCAAACTTTAGCCCGCTACAGGAGAATATCCAACCGCAACTCGACCCTAACACATCGATTTCACAAAATGATTCACCAGAGACAATTAGTATATAACTGAATATACAATAAATAGTTATGTGGTTTTATCGCAGCATGATTTCACCCGAAATAACAGAATGGCTACCGTCATCGCCCAGAAAGGCATGTACATCAGATGGTAGCGCGGCTGAGCCTGAAAGACGGTATGTATTACGAAACCAAGCAGAAAAATCAGCAGCACATAACCGAGGTGCGGATGAGCAGCCAGCCGGCGGGCCACGCGGCGGATCCAGATCAGCGGCAGCAGCATCAGCACCAGGTAGTAACCGTTACTGAGGGTCAAGGTGCCGGCCTTGAGCAGTTCCGGCAGGCGGGAAGGCTGCGGCCAAATGGCCTGGTAACCCTCGAGCCAAGCCACACAGTTATCCGAACCCCAGTTATGAATCGGTTTATCGATGAACCAGATTTTCATCGATCCCAGCGGATCAGCCGTTATCGCCTTCCAGAACAGCTTTTTACAGGTCGCATCAAAAATCAGTTCATCCGACGCAGCGTCAGCCCCGACCAGATCAATCACTTCCTGATCCAGGCGGCTGGCGTATACTCCTCCGCCACCGGCTGCCACACCTGAATAAATATTCATACCGGAATTGTTCATCAGCGGCACGATCTGGCCAAAGAGGTGATAGTTGCGAATATTCCAAGGCAACAGAAAACAGAGTATCCCTGCCGTAAAGGCACCTATCCGCCACCAAGCCCGCGGACCTTTAATGCGGAACAGGATCCACCACACGACCATAACCCCCGCCACCAGCAGCAACGGCGGCCGGGTCAATATTCCAAAACCCATCAATAGGCCCGCTATTGCCCATCGCCACGCCGAACCCGGTTTGTTTACCGACTCGGGCAGTACCACCATGGCGAGGAGCATCAAGGCCATGGTCAGGTCGTCGTAACTGAAAATATCGAGATGA
This sequence comes from Phycisphaerae bacterium, assembly GCA_022072405.1. GTDB lineage: Bacteria > Planctomycetota > Phycisphaerae > UBA1845 > CAIVHJ01 > JAJVHX01. The sequence goes on from JAJVHX010000018.1 coordinate 80,011, forward strand.
AACGTGCGCGCCGGCCAAGCCACCAGCAGCAACAACCCGACGGCAGCAACCCGCTGACCGAATTGGCGCCGAAGCCAGAACCAGCCGCAATATTCCGTCAGCGCGGCGAGCAATACCGAAGCCATTTTGGCGGCGAACCAGGAATAGCCAAAAAGTGCGTATACCCCAGCCAGCAACATCGGGTAGCCGGGCGGCCAATAAGCGTAATTTTTGCCGTTGTAATATTGGCCGGTTTCGAGCAACGATCGGGCCAAGCTCTCATAACAGGCCCCGTCACTATAGGCCGGTGTGGGCACCAGGATAATCCAGAGCGTGCGGATTACTGTCACCGCTACGAGGAGCAGCAGCACCCGACCGGGTCGGCGAAACCACATCGCCAGAGCACGCAACTGTCGCCGAACCGAAGGCCAAACCCACAACAGCAGCAAAGCAGCCACGCCCAAACCATGACCCGCCCCATATACCAGGCCCGACTTCAATCCATCCGCCGCTTTGAGTTGGATATAGCCGATCGAACCCCAGATCACCGCCAGTATCACATACCAGAAGCCCAATGCCGCCAGACGATTGATCTGCCGAATAACCCACTCACGCCAGGCAGCTGCCTGCGGAACATTTCCCGACCAGCCCAGAGGCAGGGAACCCAGTTGTGGTTGAATCGCCATAAACTGAAATACCTCACGCGTTTTATCGGTTCTGTCACCGCAGAAGTGCAGCTTGCGAATTTTGAAAGATTGACGCTGACCACTACCGCCAAATCGTCCGATAATAATGGCTATCTCAATAACACCCGGCGAGCTATTGGATGCAGACGGTAACAGGGCAACGTTACTTAAGATTTCTGGTGCTGGTTGGTGCGGCGGCGATGCTGCTGGCGACCAGTATTGAAGCGGTGCGGGCGGTCCGGCTGGAATCGAAGATCTTTGCTTTGCCGGTGATAGCGGGATTGACTGCGGCATGGATGAGCCGGAAGCAGTTGCCTGCACTGCTGGACCGACTGTTGCACGTGTGCAGTCGGCCAGTCGTTGGCTGGGCGATGCTGCTGTTGCCCACGGTGGTGCAGATTTTATTTGCGACCTGGCTCGATCCGCAGCCGGCCAGCGACTATGGCGCCTACTGGTGGCAGGCGAGTCATTTGCGAGCGACCGGTGAATATCGATATCCCGCCACTTTCGGCGAATTACAGGTGGCCCATAAGACCCCGGGCATGGCCATCTACCTGGCTGCCATCCAACTGCTCTTCGGTGAAACGGTCGGGGCGGCGCGGATGATGAATATCCTGCTGGTGCTGCTGAGCAATCTGCTGATGTGGCGACTGGCAACGAAAATCTATTCACCAGGTTCCAGGCATGATCAAACTGAGAACGGTAGCTTCACGCAGGCTGAAGCCTGCGGCTCTTTGAATGCTGATAGCAGCTTTTGCGTTTCCTCTGCGGCATTGCTGGTGACGTTGCTCTATGCGTATTGGCCGTCGCGCTGGTTCGCTGCGCTGCTGCTGGGTTATGACGCGCTGCTGGGTGTTCTGCTGGTAAGCAGTTGGTATCTGCTGGTTCGTTCGACAACTCGACCCGTCGCTGCTTCATTCGTATCAGGATTATTGCTGGGGGCGGCCATTCTGGTGCGACCTTCGGCGCTGCTGCTTATTCCGGTCACACTGCTGGCCAGCGTGTCGCGTGCGGGATTGCTGCCGGGTCGAGCCATGCTCATCCGCCGCTGGGGTGGGGTGATGGTCGGAGTCGCATTGCTGCTGACGCCCTGGCTGGTGCGCAATCTGTTTCTATTGGGACAGCCGGTGCTTTCGACCCAGGCGGGAGTGAGTTTTTACCGCAGCTTTCATCCGCAGGCGGGACGTTACTACACCAACGCCGGTTATGCGGAGCTGCATCGGCTTGCGGGCGGCGATGAGTTGCAGATGCATCTGCTGGGCTGGCGGGAGGGCGGGAGATTCATTCAGGCAGATCCGGTGGCGGCCATGGGACGGGTGGCGCGCAAATGGTACACGCTGCTGGAAAGCGACCATGAACCGGCGGGGCTGGTGTGTGATGCGCCGGGGCGAGCGCTGCCGGCGGCCGTGCGCAAAATTATTCGCTCCCTCAGCGCCGGCGGCTGCGATCTGTTTTTTGTCTGGTTGAATGGCGCGGTGGTGCTGGCGATCCTCCTGAGAAATAAGTCCGCGGAGGTTAAAACCCGCGGCTCGGTATATGTCGAGGAAAATATTTCTTACCTGCAAGGGTGGGTGGCGTTGTTCGCCATCATCAGCGGACTGGTCGTCCATGGATTATTAGAATCCCAACCCCGTTATATGTTGATGTATCAATGTTATTGGGTAGTGCTGGCGGGTTGGATCATCGCAGAGCAGCCGCATGAGTAGCCGTCTCCTCAAATCCCCTCTATGATAATAAATTATGGCGGAATTGACGCGTACAGAACTGGCGGTGCAGTCGGAGCGGGCGTTGCTCGTGGGCGTGCTGCTGCCCGATTCGCAGGCGGACCCATACAATCCGCTGGGCGAGCTGGATCGGCTGGCCAAAACCGCCGGAGCGGAGGTGGTCGATTATATCGTGCAGCGGCGCGACCGGGTGGACCCCGCCTATTACATCGGCTCGGGCAAGGCGGAAGAAATCCGCGAACGGGCCCAGGCCAGCGAGGCCACGCTGGTGATTTTCGATAACGATCTCTCGCCGGGGCAGATCCGCGAACTGGAGCAGTTGATCGGCTGCAAGATACTCGATCGCAGCGAATTGATTCTTGATATCTTTGCGGCACGGGCCCGCACTCACCAAGCCAAGCTGCAGGTGGAACTGGCCCAGCTGGAATATACAGCCCCTCGATTGCGCGGCATGTGGACCCACCTGGAGCGGATCGCCGGAGCGGGCGGGGCGAGCGGCGCGGGCATGGTCGGCGGTATCGGCACGCGCGGACCGGGCGAACGGCAGATCGAGATCGACCGCCGCCTGGTGAGTAAACGCATCTCTATCCTGAAGGATCGGCTGGCGGAGATCGACCAGCGCAAACAGCGCGAAGTGCGTTCGCGCGGTCATGAATTCACCCTCTCCCTGGTGGGTTACACCAATTCCGGAAAAAGCACGCTGTTAAATGCGCTGACCGGCGCGGGGACGTTGACGCAGGATAAACTTTTCAGCACGCTGGACACGCTCACACGTCAATGGAAACTGAGCGGCGGGCAGGTGGCGCTGGTCAGCGACACGGTCGGTTTTGTGCGTGATCTGCCGCATCACCTGGTGGCTTCATTCCGGGCGACGCTGGAAGAGGCGCTGCACGCCGACCTGCTGCTGCATGTGGTGGATGTGGCGGGACGCAATGCCGAACGGGAAATGAACGCCGTCAACCGGGTGCTGACGGAACTGGGCTGTACCGACCAGCCGACGCTGGTGTTATTGAATAAAATCGACGCGGTGCAGAACCCCGCCGAACTCCAGATCATCGAAAGTCGCGTGCAGCCGACGTTACGGATATCGGCCCGATCCGGGGACGGTCTCGCCGAATTACACGACCTGGTGCTCGATAAAATCCGCCTGCGGGCCCGTGACGTGACCATTCGTATCGGACCGGGCAACGGGCGGGCGCTGGCTTTTCTCGATAAACATGCCCAGGTACTCGACCGAAAATATTATGACGACGCCATCGAGCTGGCGGTGCGCATCAGCCCCAGCCATCTGAACCAGCTGCAAAGCCGCATCGACGGCATCGAAATTCTCACGGTAAGCACGACCGACAACCGGCCATAGACAACAGCTCTCTGCGAGATAGCGATGCGTTGCACAACGATCATGGTCCTGTTTCTCTGGCCAAGTGCCGCCACACTCAGCGCCGATGATGGGCGGAAAGTGTCGGTGACGCTGAAGCTGCTGGCAGGCGGAGAGGCGGCCGGACTGGTCAGCGAGTATGACGATCAGGGGCTGGTGCTGCTCCAGCAGGGCATACCCAAGACGATCTGCTGGGATATCGTCACGACGAATTCAGCCTATCAGGCGCGGAGGAAAATTCTCACCAGTGCCCGAGGCAGTGAAAAAAACCTGACCGCGGAGGATCATTTTCAACTCGGTTTGTTTCTCGCCAGACGCAACGAATACAGCAGCGCCACCGCCGAATTCAACAAAGCCAAAGCCCGTGACCCAAGCTATGAAGCGCGCATCCAGCAAGCCTGGCGGGAGATTCGCCGGGCCAAAGAACAGAATAAACCCCAAAACAACGACCGGATGATCCCGCAGCAAAACCAGACGGATGATCCGGGTGTGATCGGCGGCGGCCAGGCGGCGGAAGATGATCCGCGCTACCTGAAATTCACCGAGGACGAGCATCGCCGGGCCGTGCAGCTCTATCGCGAATTTGGTGAGAAGGTGCGGGAGCAATTGGCGCCCGACCTGGTGCTGCTGGAGACGCGAAATTTTCTGATCTGGACGGATTGGCCTGAAAGCACCCGCAACCAGATTCCCGACTGGGCGGAGCAGCTATACTCCGCCATGTGCGACCAGTTCGGATTCCCGCGCGACACGCCGATCTGGCGGGGCAAGTGCCCGATCTTCTGTTTCGCCAGCGAAAGCCGCTACCAGAAATTTGCTGATGAACTGGATGACTATAACGCCGCCAGCGCGCTGGCCTATACGCGAACCATGAGTAATGGATATGCCCACGTGGTTTTGAGGCGACTGGGCAACAAACCGGCGGAGATCGATCAATTCGCCACCACCATGGTGCATGAGGCCAGTCACGCCTTCATGCACTGTTACCAGTCCCCCAGGAAGTTGCCCGCCTGGCTGGAGGAGGGTTTCGCGGAATACATCTCCGAACAGGTGATGGGCCCGCGCTGCCGCAGCGGTGAAAACGCCGCCCTGCTGGGCCGTTATTATGCCCAGAACAATCTCACCATCGCCCCGCTCTTCACCTTTACCGATAGCCCGCCTGGCGAATGGTATCCGATTGCGCAGAGCGTGGTCACCTATCTGATCAGCCGGGATCGCGAAGCTTTTGTGCGGCTGCTCCAGGACCTGAAAAAAGGCGACAGCGTTGAAGACACCCTGGCCCGACATTATAAAGGGCTTTCCACCCGGACGCTGGAGGTGCAGTGGCGTGCCTGGGCCAGCCAGAAATAATGAATAGTGAATGATGAATGAAGATTGTTTCCGATAAACAGCAAGATCCGTTCACAGGATAAACCGGTAGCAGAGAACCCATGGCCACACCCCTGAAAAAAATCATCTCGATCACGCTGCGGACTGTGGTGTGCGTGGCCGCGATGTACTGGGTGCTGAGCGAGGTAAGTCTGAATGACTGGGCCCGCCTGCCCGATAACCGGGAGGTAACCATCACCAACTGGGCGGAGGTGGCCAACGATCCGCGGGTTGAAGATCCAGCCCAGATCGGCCAGGTGACCATACAGATTGATGCCGCTCCGGGGACCATTACACTGGGCGAACTGGCGAAAACCAGGGAAGGAACGCCCAATTTTCATATCGGTCTGAAGAGCGCCTGGCAAAGCAGCAATAAGCGTCTGATCCTGATCGCCCTGGTCATGTTCGGGCCGGTGATGCTGTTTCAGTCCATCCGATTTACCTGGATGATCCGGGCGCAGGATATCCCGCTGAGCTATTGGGAAGGCATCAAGCTGTCGTTTGCCGGAAATTTCATGAATTATATCGCCATCGGTTCTACCGGCGGGGATATTTTCAAAGCCTATTACGTCTCCACCCACACGAACCGTAAAACTGAAGCCGTGACCATGGTTTTTCTCGATCGGGCGGTCGGGCTGGTAAGCCTGATTCTGATCGCCGCGATCGCCATGCTGATGAAGCTGAATGACGAGCGGATGGCCCGCTGGTGGCCGGTGATCGGACTGCTGACCGCCGGGCTGCTGGTGGGCACGGTGGTGGTTTTTTCACGACGCGTTCGCGCTAAACTGCAAGTGGATCGCCTGATTGAAAAACTGCCCTTCTCCAGCCAGATCAAACGAATCGACGCCGCTACCACGCGGATGCGCGAACATGTACCGCTGCTGATCAGCGCTTTGCTGATTACGCTGCTGTTGCAGGGGTTGGCCATCGCCGCCATGACCGTGGCGGGTATCGGCCTGGGCATGCGCGATGATTCCGCACTGCTGCCCGGCTACTTCGCCTATCTGGCGATGGCTTTACTCGTCGCCGCCATTCCCGTCTCACCGCAGGGTTTTGGCACCATGGATGGGGCGCTGCAGATTTTCTTCCGTGGTGTTTATGGCAACTATTCGCAGGTCCTCTTCCTGGGTTTTGCCATGCGCATCCTGCAGCTGATCTGGTCTCTGCCGGGCATTCTGGTGCCGATAACCGGAGCCCACCGTCCGAGTAAGGACAAAATCGCTGCCCTTCAAGCCCCCTCTCCCTCCAGTGAATCGTAAACTACCAACGGTTCCATTCCGCCACTTGGAATCCGGAGTTTCACCCGGGCGGTTCGCCGCCGACTGATCTCCGCTTCGACCTCACCCTGGAGTGAGGCCGACTCTTGGCGAAGGGGCGCAGTGTTCGAGCTGCGAAATGGGGAGTCGATTCTATAATGGAACAGCCGTCTTCCACCACGCATCATGCTCATCTGGAAATTCTGGAGCAGGCCTGTCGGCGACGGTGCGCCGCCGAGATCGAGCTGGAATCGCGGGAAGGTCACCGGCAACGGGCCCGCATGCGTTTGTTGGCGTGTGACGAGCGCTATGTCTACATCGATCGACCGATCTACCTGGGCATGCCTCTGGAACTCACCTCGGATATGTATGTGACGATTTTTTTCATTCAGGATGGTGAGCGCTATGCCTTCCGCACGCACATTGCCGAGGAGCACCGCGTGCCCCTGAGTGATGATGTCTGGATTCCAGGGTTCGCCATGGAACTGCCGGTCCAGATTATTCGCCAGGAACGGCGGCATGATTTCCGGGTGTCGCTGGGCCGGTGTGCGGAAATTGTCGCCCATTTTCAGCCGCTCGATAGTTCGCCCGGTCAATCCGGTTTCAGTGCCCGACTGATGAACATCTCCGCCGGTGGGGCGGCGGTCATCGTGATCGATCTGGGGCAGCACGAATTGAAGAAGGGCAACCGATATCTGATCCAATTTGAGTTACCCGATCTGCCGCGGCCCTTCCAGTTCAAAACTGAACTGCGTTATGTGCGCAATCTGGACGGCCACGGGTACATCATGGGCCTGAAATATCTGGCGGAAAACAATGCCACGGCCATGCGCCACGCCATCCGCCAGATGTCCCAGTTTGTGTCCAAGCAACTGAAGAGAAAACGTGACGGAGAGGAATGAGGGGCATCCGTCCGATTCGCCCAGGAGCGAAAGTCATGAAATATGCCATCGAACTCAACCGCGAACAGTCTGAACAGATCATGCAACAGGCCAAATCGACACAGGCCCAGGTGTCGGTGCAACCCAAACACTGGCCGGCCAGCCGCTGGCTGGACGCGCAACTGCTGAACTGCACGCCCGAACATCTGGAACTGCAGTTGCCGCCGATCGACCAGATCGATCCCCTGCAACTGTTGAACATTTACTGCCAGGTAGACCTGCAACTGCCCGACGGCCACTACTTTTTCGACAGCTGCATCACCGCGGTTCAGCCACACGCCAGCCACTGCTACCTGCAACTGCAGCGGCCGGAAACGATCCTGGTCCAGCAGCGCCGCCGCTCGCGACGCACCGCGGTGAACAAGAGCATCAAGATACAATTGCTGCGCCAGGAAGATGGTGCGCTACAGAGCAGCAGCGGCCGACTCTACAACCTCAGCCCGCAGGGACTCGCCTGCCAGCTGCCCCGGAATGAAGCCGCCGCCATGGTGGTCGGCCAGATGTGGACCGTCTGCTTCAACCTCGACGAACCGGAACAATGGTATAAGCTGCCCGTGCAGATCTGCCGGATTTTTTCCGCCTCCTCCCCCGGCCAGATGATCGTGGGTATGGAATTTCAGTTTGAACCGGGTGATCCGCAGCACGAACTGTTGCAGCATTTCTTTACCATCCGCCAACCCGCCCAACAGCACAACTTCTTAGGGGACTTAAGATGACCCAACTCATCAATGTGGAAGACGAGAAGAAGGACCAGATACTGACCGAAGCCGCCGACCGTCATACGCCGATTGTTCTATCACATCGGCTCGACGCCGGCTGGGTGACTTATAAATCGCAGTTTCTGCAGGCCGATTCGGCAGGGCATTTTCTGATCATCACGCAGCCGCTGGCCGAACCGGGGCAGGCACCGCCCGAACTGGTGCCGGGTGACAAGATCGGCATCTCCTTCCGCCGCGGTCACAAGAAATGCATGTGCTCGGTGGAAGTGGAGCGGCTGCTGACCTTCGACGCCGGTGAAAGCGTGATGATTCCAGCCTTGCAGATTCCCTGGCCGATCAAACTCCAGGAGATGCAGCGGCGGGTCTACTACCGGGCCCAGGTGCCTTCCGGACGGCGGATCGAAGTTCATCTGTGGGACGGCTGCATCAACGATCTGTCTCCCGCCGACCTGAAAAACCGCCCGCATCATATCGGTTTGCTGATGGATTTGTCCGCCGGTGGATGTCGGGTCATTTTTGATGTCAGCCGCGACCCCTGCCTCGAAGTGGGCGACACGGTGGCCATCCAGTTCCAGCCCGACCCGCGCACCACTCCGATCGCACTCGAAGCTATGTATCGTCACAGCGAACCGCTGCCGCAGAGCAAGCTGGCGCTGGGGTTCCAGTTTGTCGGCCTGGAACTGACTCCGGAAGGCCGGCGATTGCTGCAGAATCTCTCCCGTGTGGTCAGCGCTTTCATGCGCATCGACCTCCGCCGCAACAATCTCCGCAAAGCTCCCGGCCATAATCCGCGAAGGAGATGACCGCCGCATTCATAACCGGCGCTATGGCGCTATGATTGGCGATGGATCGACGACCGCTTCAATGGGTTGAACTTGTAATGTTGCCGTAATTGAACTCAGTACGTTTTTACATTTCCCATACTGCTTGGCGGTACAATCTTCCGCGGTATCACATTGTGATTGCGAGCAAGTTCCGCTTGGTTCTACTCCGGTACACTTACATTCAGATTGAATTCTTTCGCGCTTTGATATTCCAAGTGAACTTATTGATCGAGTAATATTTTCTAGTTGTTCATCAATTGCTATACCAGCAAACGAGTAGTTAATTATATCTTCAAGCGTTACGGTAACGCGTATATCGATATCACCACGAAATTCAATAGAAACCAGCGTATCGTTTACCGGCACAAAGAGTAAAACACCATTTTGATTATCCAACCCTGACCATCCATTCCATTCAATCTGATAATTATCAGACTGCGTTAATATGATATTCTGAAAATCATAATATTGATTATCATACCACCCATTTAGCTGATAATAACAATCTAATTCTTCACATTCCCGTGACCATACAATGTAATTGTCATCCTGATAAGCAGAAAACACGCCATCACTACTATCATCTACATTCCATGCAGACACGACTGATGTCGTTTTTTGTTGAAGATGCGGGCGAACTGTCAATATGCTCATCGCACTCATTAATACGGACAATACTACTGATGCCATAGCACTTCCTCCTCATTTTGAAGTCGAAGGTTCCGAATTCATGACTTCCGCCTTAAATGCATCCTCAGTAATTTTAGTGGTAGAAATATTTAAATAAAAGCGTTTCCTTTCGACACGTTCCAGTATCTTGTCACTCAGCAAAGACGTCTGCTGAATCGTATCCCAGCGTCGAATCTGAAAACTATCGCGATCAATGTAGTAGACATGTTCAACCAGATCCTGGCTCGACTCCTGCAACCCGGGAGTGATTTCGCTCCAATGAACAACCAGGCAGGGGTGCTCTTCGACTTCATCAATTCCGGTATATTGGCCGGCGGCAATTTTCTTTTCAAACCAACTAATCCGCTCGGCATCGTCAACCCAGCTTTCCAAGCTGGTTCCAATCAGGCAGCCTTCAACACCTTGTTCCAGTTTCATACTGCCGTAGCCAAGATCTCCGGGCTTGAGCTGCGCATAACGGACATGCTGTTCCATTTCAGCATTCCATTCCACCGTGAATTGTCCGTCGTTGATCTTGGAATACTTTTTTATCCCTGCCACAGTAACCTGTAGATTTAATTTTCTTCCCGACATCAACACCTGTGCCCGAATTTTTTCCTCCACCGGAAAGATTTTACCCTCGGCATCCACCCCACCTTTGTGAACAACCAGTTCATAGGATAGATCGTGAAGCAGTCGATAAGTATTACCGACCTGACGAGCCACTTCTGTCACCGACACAACCGGAGAAGAATCCACAGGTGCGCTGGTTGGTTCAACAGACATCAGCGTCAAGGCAAGTAGAAAACGGGCTGACGATAAATTGAGCATGCAATCATTATACCCCCCCCCCGGTTAACAAAGCCAATTATACAAGCTCTGTTACTGCATTATGTTGTACGCGTTGAAGATACACAATCTGGCGGGTATGAGTTCCTGTCACGCACCAGCAAGATAACCAATTCCAGAACAACCCGAAGATTAATTTCATATAGCACCCGGTTCCTATCGGGTGCTGTTTTATAATGAGATGGCGGTGGAGCAATGGTGCATGGCGGGTGGGCAGGAGCAATTGATCGGCTGGCCATTGTGCATGCTGCGATGGGTCAGGTATCGGGCCAAAGAGCGAACGGCTTGATCGGCGCTGCGGAAAACGGGCACGCCGCCCTCGCGTAATTTCCGGGCCAGTGGATCATAGAGCGAACCGGCATCAACCACGCCGATCAGCGGTTTCTGTGCTTCGGCAAACAGCTTCACCAGGCGCTGCGGCAAGGAACCGGCAGCCACGATTTCATCCGGCGTGGTGTGTAATTGCGTGGTCAGCGGTACGGTGGAGATAATCAGCGCGTCGATTTCGTTGGCTTCGAGCAGCACCCGCGCACATTGCTCATAGGCTTCATCACTGGCCATCGGGGTCAGATCGAGCGGATTGCGGGCGTTAACCAGCCCGTCGAGTTTCTGCTGCTTGAGCACCGCAGTAAGCTTTTCCGTGGTGAGCTGGTTGAGCGACGGCATCTCGATCTGATAGCGGGCCCCTTTGATTGTGTCGGCCATACCGACCGTTTCATAGCCGGCGTTGCTGATCACACCGAGCCGCTGGCCATGCACGGAACGCTGGTGCAGGGTGCTGCCCAGTTCCAGCAACTGCTCAAACTCCTTGAACGTATCGACCACGATGGCCCCCGCCTGAGCAGCGGCAGCCTGGCAGACATCGTAATCGCCGGCGATGCTGGCGGTGTGGCCCTGGGCAGCCGTTCGACCGGCGGACGTACGTCCCGCCTTGTAAAACACCACCACCTTGCCGCTGGCGACCGTTTCACGCACCGCCCGGATAAACGACAAACCATCCAGATCGTTAAATCCTTCGACATATACACCGAGGCAATCGATATCACGGCGCTGGCCGACCACCTGCACCAGATCGGCGACGGTCAGATCACTCTGGTTGCCGACCGAGATGGCCAGGCGCGGATCGAGATTTTCCACGTTACTCATGCGGGTGATGATAAAAGCACCGCTCTGCGAAATCAGCGCCAATGGTTTGGGCGCCGCCTGTCGTCGCGGATCGAGTTTGGTGGGGGCGATGAAGAAGGTGTCGTAACGGCCCGGAACGGAGCGCAGCCCCATGCTGTTGCCCCCGAGAAATACCGGCCCGCCGCCCGGCAATTGTCGGGCAGCGGCGATCCGTTCGTGCAGCTCCCGCGACAAGGCTTCGGTACCCTCTTTCTCACCCAGCCCGCCGGGGATCAGAATCACCGAGGCCACCTTATTGTCTTTTACCGCTTCATCAATCAGCTGGGGAATTTCAGCAGCGGCAGTGGCGGCGACCAGCAGATCAATTTTTTCAGGAACTGCGGCAATCGTCGAACAGCAACGTACGCCGTCGATCGGTCCGGCTTCCTCCTTGATGGCGTAAAGATGTTCCAGCGGGAAACCGGCTTCTTTGACGTTGTTGAGGATAATCCGTCCGAAGTTCATGCGCTTACTCGAAACCCCCAGCACGGCAATCGAACGTGGTTCGAGCAACGCTTCGATCCGGGCGGCGGGACGGGCGGGATGTTGTGTTCCTGCCAGGCCCAGACGGCCGCGACCATCGAGCGGCACCAGCTTCTGCTGGGCGAAAGCGAAGGGATTGACTTCCATTTCCGCCAGAGCCGGAGTGGCTGCATCAGTCGGATTACAAAAAGCACGGGCGATGGCGATAAAGGCCCGGAAGCAGCGGCGTAATTCACCGTCGGAGATCACCCGTTGATGGCCACGCACCTGGCCGGCGAGAATTTCGTAGGCAGCGGTTTTCTGAAACAACTCAAAAAACTGCTCGGCGCTGGTGTCCACCGCCAGCGCTTTGGCCACCGCGATGCCGGGCAGCATTTTTGTCGCGAGATACTCCGTGTCGACTCCGCCCAGACCGGCGGCGATCACCGGGCCGAACTCGCGCGTGTTGCGGATACCCACGAACAGTTCCCCGCCGAAACCGACCCGAGCCTGCGGAATAAACTCAACCAGCAGGACGCCTTCGACGTGGTGGCCTTGCTGTTGCTGAACGCTGATCATCCGGCGCAGTTCACGATTGACCGCATCCACCTCGCGGGCAACAAAGCGCACCCCGCCGGCTTCGGTCTTGTGGACCACATCACTGGATACCAGCTTGAGCACCACCTGATCCCCGCGAAAACGGGCCAGCTGCTCACTCTTGACGATCTCGCCTGTTCGCACGAAGCCATGGGCGGGAGGAGAGATGGCTCCTACCAGTTCGATGAGGGCGTAGATTTCATGTTCATAGAGCTGTTGACGTTGGTTATTGCGGGCTTGATCCAGGATCTGGGTGACAGCCTGTTGCTGGGAGGTGGTCAGATCACCCGCTGCACCTACCAAATCCAGCAGCGTCGGATCGGGTGTCACCCCGTTTAGCATCTGCTCGGCGCTGAGTGTATCCAGCCAGGTACGCACCGCCGCCGGGGTGCTGCCCAGGCGCAAAGCTTCCCGATAAGCGAGTCCGGCGGCTCGGCCGAGTTGAAAGGCGCGGAGGTTGGTTTCGATCAGCTTGGCGCCTTTGGTGATGAAAATCTCGCTGATCACCGCCTGATATTCATTGATCTCGAAGGGCAGACAGACCGAAGCCGCCCCCAGCATGACGATGTTGCTGGCCCGGGCGGAACCCGCTTCGCGCGCGATTCGATCCGCATTGAGCAGCAGATGATCCGGATGGCGGGTGACCTGGCTCAACACTTCTTCGATCGGCGGATAGTTGGGGATGTTGACCACCGGGCCGCTGCTGGACACCAGGGCGCCGTGCGGACGCAGATACTGGATATAGCGCAAGGCTTCGAGCGGTTCAACCGCCAAGACCATATCCGCCTGGCCCAGCGGCACCAGATCGCTATAGAGCGGTTGATCTGCGAGCCGCAGATGCGATTGCACATCGCCGCCCCGCTGACTCATGCCGTGCACTTCAGATTGTTTCACGTTCCAGCCACGGCGAATCGCCACCAGCGACAGCGCCTGAGCGATGGTGAGAATCCCCTGTCCACCCACACCCGCCAATATCAGATTGCATTCCATGATTGAATACTCACCCTAATAAGCCTGTGTCTCTGTTCGCCCGGTCGTTGGTGATTTCGGCTCTGATCATTATGGGTGCCCGCTACGCCGATCAAATCGTTACAACTGTCAAGCCGGTGAAGCGGCCGCCGCTTTTTCCTTCACGGGGCGACGAGCGGTCTGGATACATTCGCGCTGGGCAATGATCACGCTTAACCCACGATAGTCGATCTCCCGGCGGATCAACGCCATATTTTCGTCATGCCGCCGGCTGAGTGGTTCGATCACCACCAGATGCTGCGGGTTCATGCCCAAGCCCAGCACCAGATCAACCAAAGCCTTGCCTCCGACCAGGACATCCTGCCCGCCGGTCATGCCGGTCGTGCTGTTGTCCAGTATCACGACGGTCATGTTGGCGTTTTCACGGATGGCGCCGATCAACGGCGTGATGCCGCTGTGGATAAAAGTGGAATCACCAATCGTACACATGACCGGATGAGCGCCGCCCTTGGCTGCCCCCAACGCCATACTGATCGACGCACCCATGTCGACACAGGTATCCACCGCGTTGAAGGGCGGTAACGCACCCAGCGTATAACAACCAATGTCACTGAACAGATACGGTTGATCCGGGTCACGCGAGGATTCAACAATCGCCTTGAACGTATCGCAATGGGGGCAACCCTGGCATAGTTGCGGCGGCCGCGCCGGTAACGCGGTAGCTGGCAGATAGGCAGAGAGGCTCTTGAGTTGCAGCGCCGCCCGTAGCAGATCGGTGTTCAATTCGCCCTGAGCCGGCAACGCCCCGGTGGTTCGCCCGCGAATAATTTTCCCGGGCACCCCCATCAAACCGAGCAACTGCTCCTCAACATAGGGATAACCTTCCTCCGCCACCAGAATATTTTCGCAGTGATAAACCAGGGTGCGGATCATCTCCAGCGGCGGCGGATAGACGCCTATTTTCAGGAGTGAGAAGGCATGATCCGTCGGCAAGGCTTCGAGCACATAGTTGTTGGCCAGACCGGTGGCGATAATTCCCATCGGACCGCGCAACATTAAGCGATTAAACGGCGTGTGAGCGGAATAGTCGCGCAGCTCATCCTGCAGTTGGAGCAGGCGGCCGAAACGCCGGCGGGCATTGACAGGCAGCAAGGTCCAATCACGCGTCGCGGTCGAGCGGCCCAGCGAATGGCCCGCCAACGGTGCGCGAGTCTGCACGTTGGCCCGGCTGTGGGCCAGACGCGTCACCATGCGGATCATCACCGGCAGTTGCAGCTTCTCGGATAACTCGAACGCTTCCCAGGTCAGATCGTAAGCTTCCTGCTGGGTGGAGGGTTCCAGGATGGGAATTTTGGCGAAGTGTCCGTAATAGCGACTATCCTGTTCATTCTGCGAAGAATGCATACCCGGATCATCCGCCACTGCCAGCACCAGCCCGCCATGAGCACCGGTCAGCGCCGAACTCATAAACGGATCAGCGGCCACGTTGAGGCCGACATGCTTCATCGAAACCAGCGCGCGATAACCGGTGAAGGACATACCCAGCGCTTCTTCGTAGGCGACTTTTTCGTTGGCGGACCAGTCGGCCGACACGTTCTCCTGACCGCGGGTGAATTGCTGCACCGCTTCGAGAATCTCAGTGGCCGGTGTTCCGGGGTATGAAAAAGCACCCCGAATACCGGCATGAACCGCCGCCAGCGCCACTGCCTCATCACCCAACAGTAGTTCCATCCAGCACCTGCCTTGTGCGTTTATTGACCTTGTCCGACTACATTGATCCGATTCGTGTGCATGGGCACCCCGGCAGGCGGACTGAACCGCGACTCACCCAGGGTCTATCCATCAGGTGCATGGCATGTTGGATACCAGTGGTTCCAGCGAGAAACACTTTTTGGCATGGTTCCTGATTTTCCGCTTCATGTGGGGTAATTCCTCAGGCAGCGGGGAATTTTCATGGCTGTTACCTGGCGGCGCGGCCATTCGGAGGCAATGGTATACTGCGGGGATGAGTACGCTGTTGTGGAAAATCCGGGAGTGGCTGACGGTGGAAGGGGCCAAGTTTCGAGAGGTGCATCACGCGCCAACTTATACTTCCGAAGAATCGGCCCAGGCTCGAGGGGAGGAGCTGCGAGTCGGCGGCAAGGCGCTGTTGTTGAAATGTGGTGATGATTTCCGGCTCTTTGTTATCTCAGCAGCGCTGGGGTTGGATTCGGGAAAAATTCGCCGGTATCTTAACGTCCGGCAGACGCGCTTCGCGACGAAAGAGGAGTTGTTCGAGCTGACCGGCCTGGTTCCCGGTTGCGTCCCGCCCTTCGGCCCGCCGATATTGCCCTTTCCGCTCTATGCCGAGGAAAGTATTTTTACGAATGATCGTATCGCCTTCAACGCCGGCTCACTGACTGATTCGATTATTCTCGACATCAACGATTACCACCGACTCGCCCAAGCCACCCTTTTTTCATTCTGTAAAACATAGCGGAGCCGGCCGATCTACAAGAATCGCCGACTCCACCATGATCATCTGCGTAGATGCAGATCAGGCCTCACAATTCTGTATCACCGCCCGTCGAAAGAAATGAATGACCACATCATCTTTCAACTGAAAAATCGTTTCCTGGGTGGTGGTCGTCGTTTTGTGGGCGTTGATCAGAAAAATAACACCGAAGTTTTCCCGCAACACCAGTTCCTGGCGATAGACCAGTTCAGTCAGCCCGTTGTCGAGCGTGCGTGTTTCACAGGGTTCACCCAGATGCTCAACCAGCCAGGCCCGTGTGGTCTGGCCTTCCATCACCTGATCCATTTCTTCATTCGGCAACGAGCGCCCGGATACGGTACTGCTCGAACTGATATCCATCAGACACCCCGTCGACGCCCCCAACAATACCAACAAATTCATCATCAGAATTTTTCGCATCGTTTCTCTCCATTTCGAAATCTGGTTTATTCGCGGTGATTCACCCTGAAGATCTGGAATTCCAGTAACAGTATATATAGTCCAGCAGCTGGTTGATAAGTTCCGGGTTATCGTTCCTGTTCGTTGGTTGATGACGGTGTGGATTCACGGGAGATGATCTGCTGCAAGGATTTATGGAGTTGGCGGGCGATGGGGCCGGGTCGTCCCGCACCGATCAATCGGCGCTCGATGCGCACCACGGGAATGACGCCCATCAGGCAATTTGTGATCAACACTTCGTCAGCATCGAGCAGGTCATTAATATGCAGCGCTGTTTCCCGGCAGGGCAGGCTCTGAACCGCGCCGCATTCGATGAGCACTTGTCGAGTGATCCCCGGCAGGACCGGAGTATCCAGCGGCGGAGTGAGCAGTTCACCATTCCGCACAATAAATACATTGCTGATGCAACCTTCCGCCAGTTCCCGCCGTTCATTGAACCAGAGTGCTTCGACGCAACCCTGTTGATGGGCCCGTTGCAGTACATTGAGCCGGTTCCAGTAGTTGGTGGTCTTATGGCCGGTGAGTGGATCGCTGCTCTGTTGTAACAAAGGCGACAACAGAACCGTCACTCCCTGCTCATAATAATTCACCGGATAGGACTCCAAGGGAGCCGTACTCAGTATCACGCTGTGGTGAAAACCTGCAGCAACCGGCGCCCCGCCGGTCACCGTCAGGCGCACCCGGGCATCACTCAGTTCGTTGGCTGCCAGCAGACGTCGCACCCGACCATCATCTGGCAACATTTCCGGGGTGATGGGCAATTGCAGCTTCTCCGCAGATTTCAGCAGCCGCTGCCGATGCTGCTCCAATCGCCACACCCCACCCTGCACCCCGCGCATGGTCTCAAATAACCCGATACCATAATGCACCGCCACATCCGTCACCGCTATTGACGCCTCGCCTGCTTCCAGGAGACGATTATTTATTTCAATCTTCATCGCACTTACCCCTTACCACTCTCCGTGATCCCGTGGCGCTATGGTGAATCTTCACTGACTCCCAGCGCGGCGGTAAGGCCGCTGAGCTTGGCGAGACATTCGTTGTATTCGGTTTCCGGGTCGCTGTCGGCCACAATGCCGCCGCCGGTGTGCAGATGCAGCAAACGGTTTTTGACAGTCATGGTGCGTATGGCGACATTCAAGCACATCTGGCCATCCACGCTGAGATAACCGATCGCCCCGCAATAAGGTCCGCGCGGCACCGGCTCCAGATTCTGCAGAATCTGCATCGCCCGAATCTTGGGACAACCGGTGATCGATCCGCCGGGAAAAGTCGCCCGCAAAATATCAACCGCACTGCGCACTGCTGGTCGCCATTCGGGAAATAGCTCCGCGTGGGTTGATGCACGCCGCTCATTGCTGATCAAATTATTTTCTTGTTGCCTGCTATCCACTGCCGGCAGTCTGTTGCCGGTCGCCTGTTCCCGGTGGTCATACTTAACTTCGCCGCGCACGGTGGCGACCAGATGGTGAACGGTGGCGAAGCTCTCCATGTCCGGTGGCCAGCTTACCATCACCCGCTCGCAGACGCGGTGCAGATCGTTACGCTCCAGGTCGATGATCATGGCTAATTCCGCCAGGTCCTTCTGGCTGGCGAGCAGTTCATTCCGCAAATGTTGATCGACGAGCAGATCAGCAGCGCGTGGCCGAGTGCCCTTGATCGGTCGAGTGATCAACTCCGAACCACGCAACTGCAGGAACAACTCCGGCGATGACGAAAGTACCTGCCATTCCCCACCATCAATGAAGGCCGCGTAATCACCGGGGTTGGTGATGCGCAGCCGACGATAAATATCGAATGGTTCAACCGCGCACTCATAGCTTCGCCGGAGGGTCAGGTTGGCTTGATAAATATCCCCGGCTCGAATGTGGGCCAGTAACTGATGAACTTGGTCAATATATTGACCACGGCTGATGGTCTGGTCGATAAACCGGGCCGTAAAGAGCTGTTGAGCGGGAATTGACTGCTGTGCTGCTGCTTGCAACTCTTTAATTAACAATGCAATACGATCTGAAACCGGCTGATCACGGAATGACGGGTCAATATCGGCGGCGACTACCCACCAACATTTCTGTTGATGGTCAAACAGCAGCGCCTGATCGTACCATCCCCACCATGCTAACGGTAACTCATTATTGTTAATATCATTAGATATCTTTGCTTCCAGAAAACCGCCACATTCATAACCAATATAACCCAGCCAACCACCGCAGAAAGGAACAGGTTGGGTTTTAACAGGTAATGCGGGTAGCAGAGATTCAAGTTGAGTGAACGGGTCTGCGTCCCTCTGTGATTGACAACTGAATTGAAATGACGGTTCAAAACTCACAACCGACCAGCGGCCATAACCACTTTTCTGCAAGAGACTTTCCAGAGCCACTAATCCCGGTCGCGTGCGCAGCTGCAGCAACAGCTGTTCGACACTTGGCTGCTGCGAGCCGGTAAATTTCTGCACCATGATCTGCGGTTGTAAATCACGCGGCATGTCAGGAGCATAACCGATCCCCCTCCGCTTGCAGAGGGCAACGAACACCGGGTACTGGTATCGTTTGAACCAAAATTCAAACACACCCTGTTGAAGACCGCTCCCTTACGGTCGCGGCTCGATGAAACGATACCCGTGCCGAACACCGGGATTGTATAGACACCTTCCCATCGAATTTGCTACCATACCGAATTAACCTGCGGCGGTAAGCCCCTGGCGATCTGCGATCCGCCGAGCCAAATCTGAGGAAACGACCATGAGCAGCCTCCACCTGATGATGATCATTGGTGCCCTTCTGGTTACGCAACCAGCACCTGCTACCCCCAGCAAGGAGCAAACCCCACCCTCCCAAACCACCACGCCGGAAACTGCGAATGAAGCTGATGCCACGGTGCGCTGGGGCGAAGTGACGGGCGAAAATGTTTATGTGCGCAGCGGACCTTCGACCAATTATTATCCGGTCACCAAGGTGAGCAGCGGTGTGCGCGTGCGCGTTTATGAAACTCTGCATGACTGGGTGGCGATTGAACCGCCGACCGGCTGCTATAGCCTGGTCTCCAAAGAGTATGTCGATCCGAGCAACGACGGCGAGGGCGTGATCAATGCCGATCGCGTCTGGGTGCGTGTCGGAAGCGATCTCAGCGGCGGACCCTACTACGCCAAGCAGACCCAGTTGCGCAAGGGTCAGAGCGTCACCCTGCAGGGCGAACTGGGTGACTACTATCGCATCCCGCCACCAGCAGGTTCACGCCTGTGGATCAGCGAGCAATTTATTCGCCTGCTGCCGGCTGGAACCGAAAACACTACACCCGCGGCTGTGACGACGACTCAACCCGGCGAACAACCCGACTCGGCGGATGAAACCGCCGCGCAAACATTACCTCCAGCCCCTTCCACGACCCATATCACCAAGACTGATCTCCGCGAGCAGATCAAGGTGATTGAGGGCGAGTTGAAGACGGAATTTGAAAAACCGATCGAAAGCCGCGATCTGAAAAAGCTGATCGAGCGTTTCGGGCCGCTGACCACGCAGGAAGATGATCGTGAAGCCAAGCTCTATGCGGAAAAACGAATTGAGCAACTGCAGCGGGTCGAGGCTCGAATGGAGATGATTCTGAAAATTCGCGAGTTGAACCGCAAAATGGAGACTGAGCGGCAGCAATTCCAGAAAGAACGCAGCCAGCTGCAACCGCCGCCCATTCCCTTGGAACGGGAGTTCGCGGTGCGCGGCAAGCTGGTCAAGAGCTATGCCTATACCAATCCGGTGGCCGGCCGCCAGCGCTATCGCCTGCTGGATATCAACAGCGGCGATGAACACACCCTCGCTTATGTGGAAATTCCGCCCGACAGCACCATCCAGGTGGATAATTTCCTGGGCCGCTATGTCGGTGTGCGGGCGACTGGCCAGGTGCTGCTGGAAGGATCAGTTGACCCGGTGGTGGTCTACACCGCAGCGGAACTAGTGATCCTGGAACAGCCGATCAGCAATCAGACTACACCAGTTAACTAGAGCCACGCCGCTTAACGGCCTGCAGTGACAGTCCTCCGTTGAGATGATGTTGTCAGCACGACTGGAGAGTGGTAGCATTACCGCCATGAATACCATCTACCGATCATTCCGACGATGGCTTTACTGGGGTGTGGGTTGCGGTGTGCTGTTGCAGACCGGTTCGTGCGTATTTGACAGCCAGGCATTTTTCAGCAGTGCCACACAATCGTTCCTGGAAAACGTGGCGTCAAATTTCCTGGCAGCGGGCTTATCCAGCCTGCTGAACTATACGCCGACGGGTTCCTTCTAAGACAGCGACCTGCCATCATCACGACCCGGTTTATCCGCTTCTTATCGATGTCGGCCACCCCCGGCCCAGTCTGATCGTCTGATTATAGTGACGGCGTTTTTCCGCATGCAAGGTGCGAATTGGCCCATTCCCTTCACTCTGTAACCGCAGGATTCGTCCCGCCTCGAACGCACAGGCTGCTGATGGCTCGTTTTAACATTTTCGGCCACACCGATTGCGGTTCTTTTCGGTCCGTTGTGGTATGACGATTGCTTAGTACCTGTCAGTATGCCGGGTGCAGGCGGTTGTTCAGACCGTCGTACCCCCCGTTGAAACCCAACATCAACTCCGGATCGGGTTCTCACATGATGGAAATGATTCTTTACGGACGCGGCGGGCAGGGCGGGGTGACGCTGGCCAAGCTGATCGCCACTGCTTATTTTCTGCGAGGTCAACAGGTGCAGGCTTTTGGCGTGTATGCCGCCGAACGCAGCGGCGCTCCGGTGCAAGCTTTTGTGCGCATCGATTCACAGGAGATCACCAACCACAATCAGATTCGCGAGCCGGACCATGTGGTGGTGCTGGATCGCACGCTGATCGCGCCCCGCATCACGACCGGCTTGAAGACGGATGGCTGGATCGTACTGAATACGCCGGATCATCCCGAACAATATGCCGAGCAGTTCGCCGGACGTCGGCTGGCGACCATCGATGCCACAGGAATCGCCGTGGCCAATGGTCTGGGTACCAAAGCGGTACCGATCGTCAACACCACGCTGCTGGGTGCAGTGGCCAGGGTGCTGGGATTGGAATGGGCCGATGTGACCGGGGCACTGGCGGAACTGGAGTTTGGCGGAGGAAATATCACCGCCGCCAAGCAGGCGTATGAACAGGTCCTTATGCAGCAGTTGGCGGGCTCACTCGTTTTTTCTACGGCGACGGGTCCAGCCGCCGGCAGTGCGGTTGCCGGTTTGTTCGATGAAGTAGTGGGTTCGCAGCCGCGCATTCACACCGGCGACTGGGCCAACCGCGCCCCGCAACGTCGCCAGTTAACGCCGCCCTGCAATCAGGGTTGTCCGGCAGGAAACGATGTACGCACATTTGTTGAACAGGTGTCGCGTGAAGATGCTGATGCGGCGCTGGCGACCCTACTGGAGACTTCACCCTTTCCAGGAGTGTGCGGGCGGGTCTGTCCGGCGCCCTGTATGAGCGCCTGCAATCGTCACGAATACGATGAAGCGCTCAATATTCGCGAGATCGAACGCTACGCCGCTGATCATGGGCGACGTCCGGAACCGCTGCGGCCAATTCGCCCGCAGCGGGTCGCCGTTGTCGGTTCTGGGCCGGCCGGATTAAGTGCGACCTATCATCTCGCCCGGCTCGGATACCCCGTGACGCTGATTGAAGCCGGTCAGGAACTGGGCGGCGTGTTGCGGACCGGCATTCCCACCTATCGTCTGCCGCGCGAAGTGCTGGACAGCGAGATCCACTATATCATCGCCCATGGCGTTCAGGTGCAGAAGGGAGTGCGGATCAAGCGGGAAGGGTTGCTGGGTTTATCGCGGGAATATGCCGCGGTGTTTGTAGCGACGGGTCTGCAGGAAACGAGGGCCCTGAATCTGGGCAACCTGCATGCTGATATGGTGATGGAGGGGCTGGATTTTCTGGATCAGGCGAGGCGTCACGAAATCTTTCTGCAGGATCGGCGGGTGGTGGTGATCGGCGGAGGCAACACCGCCATGGATGCGGCCCGGTCGGCGCTGCGGCTGGGTGCCCGACATGTACAGGTGATCTATCGGCGGACGCGGGCGGAGATGCCGGCGATCGCGGAAGAAATTGAAGAAGCGATTGAAGAAGGAATCGAGCTGAGCGAACTGGTCGCACCGTTGCAGTTGCAGAACAACGGTGACGGCACGGTGTTGACCTGCCAGCGGATGCGACTGGGCGAACCGGATGAATCGGGCCGACCCCGCCCGGTGGCAGACACCTGCGAAGATGCAATTTTTGATGTGCCGTGTGATCTGGTGCTCCTGGCGCTGGGACAAAGCCCGGATCTGTCGATTCTTCCGGAAGGGTCGGAGATTACCGAGAATGGGCAGTTACTGGGACTGGCGGCGGCACCGATCTTCGCCGGGGGTGATCTGGCCACGAATGAAGGTACGGTAACGGCGGCGATTGGTAACGGTCGGCGGGCGGCGCTGCATATCCACCTCACGTTGACGGGTGAAGACCTCTTTCCCCCCGAACCGGAACCAACCGCCCAGCCGGCGCAGATCACCATGCATCTGTTCAAACATGCGCTACGCGAAAAATCGGCGGCGGTCGCGCCGGCCACCCGGCGGCGGACTTTCGTCGAAGTGCGGCAGGGTTATGTTGACGAGCCCGGCCATCATCCGGCGGTGACCGAAGCCCAGCGCTGCTTCAGTTGCGGCGTGTGCAATAATTGCGACACCTGCCTGACCTATTGTCCGGAAGGCATTTTGCAACGGCGGGGTGATCGGGACTATCGCTTTGATTATGACTTCTGCAAGGGTTGCGGGATCTGTGCGACGCAGTGCCCGCGCGGTGTGATCTACATGGCAGAGTTATAAGAGGAACCACCAAGGCACAAAGAGCAGGAAGCAATGAAAACAGAAAACTCAAATGCAATACTCCATAAAGTGACTTGGGTGTTTTTCTGTTTTTGATTTTTTTATTTTCGTTTCTTCTGGGTGTTTTTGTGTCTTGGTGGTTCAATTTTCCGGAGGTAAATCGTGGGACGGGAACTGGTGACGGGCAATTATGCGGCGGGGTATACGCTGGCATTGGCAGGAGAGGCCAATCGCAGCGGTCGCGGCTGCGGTGCGGGGGCCTATCCGATTACGCCACAGACCGAGATCGTGGAATATCTGCGCGGTTTCGAGTTCACCAAAGGTGCGGTGGTGCCGGTGGAGAGCGAACACAGCGCTATGGGTGTCTGCATCGGGGCGGCGCTGGCGGGGGCCCGCTCCTTTACCGCCAGCAGCAGCAACGGACTCGCCTATATGACTGAAAATGTTTTCGCGGCGGGTTACTATCGCCTGCCGATCGTGATGATCGCTGTAAACCGCACGCTGGGGCCGCCGTGGAATATCTGGGTCGATCAGGGAGACAGTCTGGCGCTGCGTGATGCGGCGTGGCTGCAGTTTTATACCGAGTCGCATCAGGAGCTGGTGGATACGATCCTGCTGGCCTTTCGCGTGGGTGAGGATCCGCGGGTGTTGCTGCCGGTGATGGTGGCGGAGGATGGATTTGTCACGTCGCATACCCAGATGATCGTTGATCTGCCCGAACAGGAACTGGTGGATCGTTATCTGCCGCCCTGCCGCGTGCCGCATCAGCTCACGCATGCCCGGCCGACGACGGTAGGCGGATTGACCTGGCCGAAGGAAACGACCCATCACCGCCACGAAATTCAGGAGGCGATGGAACGCGTGCCGGAGGTGCTGGCGGAGGCGATCAATGAGTTTGAGCAGGTTTTCGGCCGCCGCCCGCATGGGGCGCTGTCCGCGGAATACACCGACGATGCCCAAACGGTGTTGATCGCCTGCAATACCATGACGCGCACCCTACGACGGGTCGTGGAAGAGCGGCGAGCACGCGGTGAGAAGATCGGCCTGATCATGCAGAAGATGTTCCGGCCATTCCCACGACAGGAATTGCTGCGCGCCGTAACGCAGGCCCAGCGCGTCGGCGTGCTGGACCGCAACTATTCACCCGGATCGGGCGGGATCATGTGGACCGAAATCGCCGCCACGCTGCAACATCGGCCCGATATCCTGGTGCAGGATTATCTGGTGGGTTTGGGCGGCGGCGATGTCACTCCGCAGGACATCAGCGCCATCGTGGATGAACTGCAATCACGACAAACCGCTGGTGATCCCGTCTGGAAGGAAGTGGCGGCATAGCTATTAATGGTGGCCCAAACCACCCTGCTGAAAGTTTATGAGGGTTAAGTATGAGTACAGCGATGGCGCCGGTCTCGAAGACGCATTGCGATAATGTGCTGCGGCCGGGGAATACCAATTGTGCCGGTTGCGGGATGTCACTGGGTTTGCATTGGCTGGATGAAGCACTTAGCGAAGAGCGTCCCTTCATGGTGATTCCGGCGTGTTGCGGAATCGTAACGGCGGGAGCGTTTCCGACGACAGCCTATGGCGTCCCCACGGCGGCGAGCACCTTTGCGAGTTCACCGGCGGTGGCGACGGGCATCAGCCAGATATTACGGATGAACGGTGAGGAGAATCCGGTGATCTGCTGGGCGGGAGATGGCGGAACCTATGATATCGGCATCGCCACGCTCAGCGCCGCGGCGGAACGCAATGAAGATATGATCTACGTTTGTTATGACAACGAGATTTACGGCAATACCGGCGGACAGCGCTCCAGTGCCACGCCCGAAGGGGTGCGCACTTCCACATCGCCGCGCGGCAAGGTCGAACAGAAAAAAGATATGATGGGCATCATGGCGGCGCATCGGATTCCCTATGCCGCAACCTTGTCGCTGGCCCACCGTGATGATTTTCTGCGCAAAGTGCGGATTGCCCGCGAAACGAAGGGTTTTCGCTTTCTGCTGATGCTGTCACCCTGCCCGACCGGCTGGAAGAGCGAACCGGCGGAAGGCATCGATCTGATTCGTACCGCGGTGGGCTGCGGGTTGTTTCCGCTGTACGAGGTTTATGAGGGGCTGCGTTACCGGATCAACGCCCGGCCGGACGGCACGCCGCTGGAAAGCTATATCTCACGGCAAAAGCGCTACACCGCAGCCAAGGTCGATCCGCAACTGATCCGCAACTTCATCAGCGAGCAGTGGCGCTATCTCGACGCCATGGCCCGGGCCTTTCCGGCGGATTGAGAAAGATTCGCCACGGAGACGCAGAGGGCGCGGAGAAGAAAATAATAATAGGAGTACTGAAGGAATAATCAATAGGAAACAATCATCAAACCTCGCCAGGTAAATTCAGTCATGAGTATTTTGCTGGTCCTGCTGCTGGCATTATTGTTGCAGATTATGCTGCTGCCTTGTTTGTGTTCACATAGTCAAATCAAAATAATGGCTGCGGTGATACTTGATGTTGCTGTGTTGGTGAGAATGTTGATTGCGGTTTCAAGAAATGAATCTGGCTACTGGCTTCGTGGATATGCGGTGTTGTTAATAACCTCATGTTTATGGATAGATTGGCTGATTGAAGGCTTATTTTAGCATAGGCGGTGGTGGGCAAGCCCACCCTACCAAAATCAACCGGCGGGTGAATCCCGCGTAACGGAGGAAGAAAGCGATATGATCAAATTTGGGAAAGGGAACTTGCGGATACCGAAATGGGAGCGGCCGGTCTATATCGTGGCAGGAGGGTTGACCGATTTTCGCAAAAAATATCCGGAGAAGAACAGCTGCCAGCTGGTGACCGAGGCGCTGCGGATGGCGGTCGAGGAGAACCAGCTCAAGGTTGATCCGGAACAGATTCGGCGGATGGTCAACTGGTGCGTCTATTCGCAGTTTGCCGATCATTTCGGCGATCAGTTGCTGGCTGCGGCCAAGGTGCACGACTATCTCGGTTTCGATCCGCTGGGCAATATCGAAGTGAAGACCGGCGGAGCGACGGGCGGGTCGAGTGTGCTGGCGGCGGCCCAGGCGATTGCCAGCGGGTACGCCAGTTTGGTGCCGGTGGTGGGCTGGGAGCGCATGGATGAAGTAAGCACCAAGGTGGGCAACAGCTATATAGCGAGCGCGGCCTGCAAGGATTTCGAAAGCGAACTGGGCTGGATGTACGCCGCCTATTACGCGCTGATGGCCAAGCGCTATCAGTACGAAAACAACGTGCCGCACGAGTCGCTGGCCAAAATTGCAGTGAAAAATCACCTCTACGCCCACTATTCACCCTTCTCGCAGAATCCCGGCAAATATACGATCGACGATATTCTGAAGAACGAGGTCGTTTCCGATCCGCTCACTTTCCTGGAATGTTGCGTGATGAGCGTGGGGGCGGCAGTGTTGTTCCTGGCGGATGAGGAGACCGCGCACCAACTTACCGACCAGCCGATCTTGCTCAAAGCGATCTGCGGCGGATCGCACACGCTGCGCACGGCGGATCGACGCAACATGCCGATCCTGCTGCTGCCCAACGAAACGGAAGCAACCTACCATCACTTCCTGGAAGGGCGACGGCACGAGTGGCCGGGATTCAGTTCGTTTCTGGCGGCGCGGATGGCAGCCTATCTGGCCTACCACATGGCCGGCATCCAAGACCCGGTGAAGGATTTCGACATTCTTGAAACGCACGACGCTTTCACCATCAGTGATATTCAAACGTATGAAGACATTGGCCTGCGACCCTATGGCCGCGGGCGGGAGTTTATTGATAGCGGCGAGGCGTACTACGAAGGCAAGCTGCCGACCAATCTTTCGGGCGGCCTGATTGGCACGATGCACGCCGTCGGAGCGACCGGCATTTTCCAGATTGTGGAGCTGTTGTGGCAGTTGCAGGGCAAGTATGACCAGTTCCACGGTGATCCGAAGATGTGGACACGCTATGGTAAAACCAAGCCGGCGGACTGGAAAAGCCTGCAGGTGAAAAAGGCCCGACGTGCCTGCGCGATCAGTCACGCCGGAACCGGCAGTCACGTGACCTGCGCAATATTGGAAAAGCCGTGAACCCTGGATCGCAGGTATTAATCACTAACAACCAACAACCAGGAACTAATCATATGGAATGGCCTACAGCAAGACTGGAAGTGCTCAACGAAGAACCGCTGGTGGTGAAGAATCCCAAGACCTGGTACCACATCCACAGTTACGGTGGGTGGGGCCGGTTTTTTAAGGGACTGCGGCAAAAGATAATCATGGCGACGCGCTGCACGAACCCGACTTGCGGCGAGAAACGGTTGTGGCTGCCGCCAAGAAGTGAATGCCCGGATTGCTGGCATCCGATGGAATGGTTTGAAGCGCCGCAGGTGGGCACGATCTTCACTCATTCGGTGGTGACTTATCCGGGCGAGTTGTTCAAGCTGCCGCCGGGCACGCCGCTGATCAGTGTGGAGATTGAGGGTGTGTGTACCAAACTGATGAGCTGGCTGAAGGAGGGCCAGCCGCTGTTCGGCATGAAAGTCAAAGCGGTATTTAACACGGAAAAGCCGACGAATACTATTCTCGACCTGGCCTGGGTGCCGGCGTAAGCCAAGCGTTGATCGACGTTTGTTGTTCGTCGTTCGTCGTCTGTTGTTAGAGCTGGTTTCAAAAAAGTTCAATGAGGATTCGCGCGGACTCAAGCCTGCGGCTCCTTGGTGCTATTGAGATGGGTTCCTGGTTTATTAAATTTGAAATCTCAGATTGATACATGAGACGCGTCTATGAATAAATTTACCTTACCGCCCTTCATACAGCACTGGCCTGAAGCAAAAATGGAATTTGAGGGGATGCGCGGCTGGATGCTGAAGAACGAGCAAGGCCTGGTGCTGATCATGCTGGCGGAGCGGGAGATCGTCATCCCGCCGCATGTGCATGAGCATGAGGATCAATGGGGTGTGGTGTTGGCCGGCGAGGTGGATCAGAGTATAAACGGCCTGATGCGTACTTATCGGGCGGGTGAATGTCATTTCGTACCCGCCGGCGTTGAACATCAGACCACATTACGAGCCGGCTGGCAGGGGTTGTATATATTCTCCAAGTAGTGACATAGAATTCATCCGCGCATTGATACCGAAACAGCTGACAGTACAGGGTTGAGTAATAAGGAAGGATCGAACCATGAAGCGAACGATCGTAGCGCTGCCGGGCGACGGCATCGGCAAAGTGGTGTTACCGGAATCCTTACGCGTGTTAAAGGCGGTGGGTTTCGAGGCGGAATATGTCAATGGGGATATCGGCTGGGATTTCTGGTGCAGCGAGGGCAACGCCCTGCCGCAACGCACCATCGACCTGCTGGCCAAGCACCAGATCGGACTCTTCGGAGCGATCACCAGCAAGCCGAAGGATAAAGCGGCGGCTGAACTCTCACCGGCGCTGCAGGGTCAAGGTCACCAGTATTACAGTCCGATCGTGACCATGCGGCAACATTTCGATCTCGATATCTGCATGAGGCCGTGCATTTCTTTTCCCGGAAATCCGCTGAATTTTGTGCGTCGCCGGCCCAACAGCCAGATCGATGAACCGAAAATCAACGCCATGATCTTCCGGCAGAATACCGAGTGTCTCTACGCCGGAGTGGAATGGACCAATCCACCGAAAAATGTGCGCGACACGCTGGAAACCCATCCAAAGATGAAGGCGTTTCAGCATGTACCGGGCGAAGACCTGGCGATTTCCTGCCGTATCTTCACACGGAATGCCTGTCGGCGAATCGTGAAAGCAGCATTTGATTATGCGAAAGCGGGCGGCTTCAAGGGCATCAACATCGCCGAAAAGCCCAACGTGGTGCGTGAGACCAGCGGGATGATGCTGGCGGAAGCCAAGGCTATCGCCAAAGATTATCCGGGCATGGGCGTGTGGGATGCTAACATCGATGCGATGATGATGTGGCTGACCAAGAATCCGGAGGATTATAACGTCATCGTCGCCGGCAACATGTTCGGGGATATCGTGTCGGATGGCTTCGCGGGGCTGGTGGGCGGACTGGGGTTTGCCTGCAGCGCCAACATCGGCCGCGAGGTGGCGGTCTTTGAGCCGACCCACGGATCGGCGCCCAAATATGAAAAGCTGAGTCCCTCGATCGTCAACCCGATCGCCATGATCATGAGCGCCGCCATGATGCTGGATCATATCGGCGAGAAACCACGAGCGGACCGCATCCGTACCGCCATCGCCGCGGTGGTGGCCGAGGGTAAAACCCGAACCTATGATATGCTGCGACTAACGGGCGGACCGGAGGTCTTCAAACATGGCGCCGCCACTACGCAGCAGATGACCGATGCCATTATCGCCAAATTGCGCTGAATCCATGTTTGTCCTCTGGGTTTGAAACATATAGCAGCCGGTTCAAACCGGATGCTTAATCAGGAGAAATTACATGAAAGGCAATGATCAACTGATCGCCACGTTAAACGATCTGCTGGCGGATGAACTGACGGCCATTAACCAGTACATGGTCCATTCGGAGATGTGTGCCGACTGGGGATACGATCGGCTGCATGAATCGATAGAAAAACGGGCCATTCAGGAAATGAAACACGCCGAAAAGCTGATTGGTCGAATCCTCTTTCTCGAAGGGATGCCTAAGGTCGATAAGCTTAACAAGATTCATATCGGTCCGGATGTGGCCAAGCAACTGGCGAGCGATCTGGAAGCGGAGCAAGGTGCCTGGGAAATGTACAGCCAAGCCATCAAGCAGGCCAATAATGTGGGCGACATGCCCACCAAGTCCATGCTGGAGGAGATCATGCGCGATGAAGATGCGCACATTGACTGGCTGGAGGGACAACTCAGCCAGATCGAACAGATTGGCATCCAGAATTATCTCACCAACCAGGCGAAGGATGAATAACCCATGTATGTGCCGGTACGCGATGGACAACTCTGGTGCGAGGTCAGCGGAACAGGTGATCCGTTGCTGCTGGTGCATGGTTATCCGCTGACCGGGGCGATGTGGGCGGAGGTGACCCCGCGGTTGTCGAAATCGTGGCGGTGCATCGTGCCCGATCTGCGTGGTCATGGTCAAAGCAGTGTCAGCGACGAGATGACCATGACCCGTATGGCGAATGATCTGGCGGAGCTGCTGGATGGTTTGGATGAAAAGCGTCCGGTGGTGCTGGTGGGGCTGTCGATGGGCGGGATCATCGCTCAGGATTTTTATCAGCAGCACCGCAAGCGGGTGCGGGCGCTGGTGCTCTGCGACACGCGCTATCAGAGCGAAACGCCGGAAGGAGTGACTCGGCGGATAAAGCTGGCCGAGGCGGCGCTGACCCAGGGCAGCAGTGCGGTGGTTGATACGATGATCGGGCCGATCTTTGGCGAGCAGATCGATCCGGCCGTTCGGCAGCAGTGGTATGAGATCATGTGCCGCACTTCGTCGATCGGTGTGGCGGCGGCTTCGCGCGGGTTGGCCCATCGCCCCGATTACTCGGCGTTGCTGCCGACCATCACGGTACCGACGCTGTTGATCTATGGCGAACAGGATGCCATCACGCCGATCAGCATCGCCCGCGAAATGGAGCAGAAAATTCCAGGCGCCCGGTTGGCCATCATTCCCCGCTGCGGCCATGTCCCCCCGCTCGAACGACCGGATGAATTTACCACCCTGCTGGAAACATTTATCATTAGCATCTAACCCCGCTCCCTTACGATCGCAGTGCGGCGTAAATTCTGCACGATCATACTTGTTTTGATTTTTCGACTGCTGTTGATGTGGTACAATGGCGAGACACACCTGAACTCTATCTATGGAGAAATCATCATGGGGCAGACCCTCGTTGAGAAAATCGCGCAACGCTACGCGATCGGATCGCATAAAGGGCATACCGTTCGGGCGGGAGATTATCTGTCGGTGCGACCAGCCCATCTGATGACGCATGACAACACCGCGGCGGTCATTCCCAAATTCACCAGCATGGGCGCCAAGAAAGTATTCGACCCGCAACAGCCCGTTTTCTGCATCGATCACGATATTCAGAACATCTCGCCGGAAAACCTGGCGACCTATGCGAAGATCGAGCAGTTTGCCCGACAGCAGGGCATCGCTTTCTTCGGTGTGGGTCGAGGAATCGGCCATCAGGTCATGGTCGAGGAAGGGTTCGTCCTGCCCGGCACGCTGGTGGTCGGCAGCGATTCGCACTCCAATTTATATGGTGCCCTGGGAGCGCTGGGCACGCCGGTGGTGCGCACCGATGCAGCCGCGATCTGGGCCACCGGGCGGACCTGGTGGCAGGTACCTCCGGTCGTGCGCGTGCAACTGACCGGCCAGTTGCAGCCGGGCGTCAGCGGCAAGGATGTGATCATCGCCCTGTGCGGCTTTTTCAATCACGACGAGGTGCTCAATTGCGCACTGGAATTCACCGGTCCGGGTGCAAGCCATCTGACTATCGAAGAGCGCATGAGCATTTCCAACATGACCACCGAATGGGGCGCGCTGGTGGGCATCTTCCCATATGACCGCGTGACCCATGACTATCTTTTGCAGCGGGCAGCGGTGATGTCGAAACGCGGCGATTCTAACCCGCGACTGACCCCCGATATTATCAAACGCATCGAAACCGAACTCCCCACCGCCGACCAAGACGCAACCTATTTCAAGGAAATCACGCTCGATCTGAGCACGGTCATTCCGCACGTCAGCGGGCCTAATGAAGTGAAGACCATGACACCGCTGCCGGAAATCGAAAAGCAACAGCTTCGCGTGAACCGAGCCTATATCCTCAGTTGTGTGAATGGACGGCTTCAGGATTTTGCGGAAGCTGCCAAAGTGATCGGCAATCGCAAAGTGGCGGACGGTGTGAAACTCTATATCGCCGCCGCCAGCAGCGAAGTGCAGGCTGAAGCAATCCGGATGGGCTATTGGCCGGCGCTGATAAATGCCGGGGCGATCGAGTTGCCGCCCGGATGCGGACCCTGCATCGGACTGGGTGATGGTGTGCTGCAGGATGGCGAGATCGGCATCAGCGCGACGAATCGCAATTTTCAGGGGCGGATGGGATCGCCCAAAGCCAGGTGCTTCCTCGCCAGCCCAGTCGTGGTGGCGGCGTCGGCGGTGGCGGGAATGATCAGCGCTCAGGCGGATGCCGCGTGGCGTAAGAATGCGGGAGCTATCAGAGGGTCCGTGCGAGCTGAAGCTCGCGGCTCAGAAAGTAAAAGAGCAGCGGTCAATATTCTGCCCGGATTCCCGGCGGCGGTCGAAGGCGAACTGCTCTGGATTGCGAAGGACAACCTGAACACCGACGGCATTTACGGCAAGGATTACACCTACAAACAATTACCCGCCGACGAAATGGGCAAAGTAGCCATGCTCAATTACGATCCGCAGTTTCAGAATATCGCTCGCCAGGGTGATGTGATGGTCGGCGGATACAACTTCGGCACGGGCAGCTCGCGCGAGCAGGCCGCCACCGCGCTGAAGTTTCGCGGCATCGCATTGGTGCTGGCGGGTTCGTTCAGCGAAACCTACAAACGCAATGCGTTCAACAATGGCTATGTGTGTATCGAGTGCCCGGAACTGGTGGATGATCTGAAGAAGACGTTCGCCGGCGACAAAACACTGACTCTTCGCACCGGCTGGATGTCTAAAATTGATTTTTCACGTTCGCAGATCGTTGTTCAAAGAGCCGTGGTCTTAAGCCCGCGCGTATCCAATACGACAACCTCCGCCTCAGAGACAAAAGTCTACACGTTTTCTCCGCTGGGTGAAGTCGCGCAGGAACTGGTGATCAAAGGCGGATTTGAAAACGTCATCCGCGAGCAGATCGCCGCGCTGTAAGATGATTCACCGCAGAGGTCGCCAAGTGTACAGGAAAAAACAATAGGCTGGGAACTTGATGGTGGAGAATACAAATGAGTAAATCAGTATCAATGATTCTATTTCTGATGATGCCGTTGGTGCTGGTTGGTTCCGGATGCGCTGAAGCTTATCTCACTCCCGGCAAAAACGCGAATTTGAAGCTGATTGCGGATCAGGATATTAAAGCTGCCTTCGAGCGCCAACCGGCAGCAACTCTCCCGGTTCACCTGGTTCTGGTCCGAGTACAAGGCCCCTACTATCGCTCCTATCGGTGCAGTGGATATGGCGACGGCAATTACAGCATTGTAACCGTCCGTGATATCGAGACAGAAGAGGATTATCACCGCCTGGGCGAATTGTCTCAGGTGGCCCAGGTTGGCACACTGAATCGATTGCTGCTGAGTGCTGAACTACACTCCGGCGAGCAGTTGCGTGAAGGGGCAGCTGCGCTGCAGGCTGACATGATCCTGGTTTATACAATGGATACCGAGTTTTATGACACCGACCACTTCAAACCGCTTACCGTCGTCACGCTGGGACTGTCGCCCAACAAGGAGGTGAAAGTCACCAGCACCGCTTCGGCGATCCTGATGGACGTGCGCACTGGTTACATTTACGGTGCCCTGGAAAAAACATCCGCACAGCGGCAACTGGCCAGCAGCTGGACCACCAACGATGCCATCGACCAGACACGAATTAAAACGGAACGCGAAGCATTTGTTCAATTGCTGGATGATTTCGAAAAAATGTGGCCCGCGATTATGCAACGGCTGCAAAAGCCGTAACAACCCCCGGCAATCCTATCAACAAATGGGCTTGGAAGACATTGGGCGTTTAATGTGCGGAATAATATTGTCCGTAAAATCCGTAAATAAACATGAAGTCTCTATTTACCAAACGACGGATTATTTATGCTTCGGCGGGAATACTGCTATTTGTTTTGTGCTGCCCGATACCCAAAGTCTATGAAAACCAGGGTTGGCGGATGGTTCATACGTATTATCTCTTCCGCTGTCCGGTCTGTTCTGGAAACATATATTTGCTGGAATATAACGACCAGAAAATCCCCGAACCCGGTGAACTGAAGTTGCCTTTAGATGCAAATCATTTACAGATGCACACTCCGATTGGATGGTTTCAATCAACTCCCCAATGTTGGAAATATTTTCACAACACCGGTGTGGCGGTGCGGGATATTGAAGAGGTAATCCTGCCGGAAGAGTTGGAATGCGGATACTATATCTTGAACGGAATAGAGCTGGATCTCCAAAAGGGATTGCTGGTGCGAAAGAAGAATACGCCTTCCTTTTGGTGTTTGATCATCGACGATCATCTAAAAATGATC
The DNA here is from genome assembly GCA_022072405.1 of Phycisphaerae bacterium. Taxonomy (GTDB): domain Bacteria; phylum Planctomycetota; class Phycisphaerae; order UBA1845; family CAIVHJ01; genus JAJVHX01. The sequence goes on from JAJVHX010000018.1 coordinate 114,591, forward strand.
TGGATTGCCCCAAGCCGATTTCAGATGTTTTTGGCTATATCAAACGTGACAAATTAGCCCTCGGTTGTCTAAATTTTTGTACGCATAATCGCTTATTAACCATGCTGGACCTGTTCGCTTTCAGTGGGTAGCCTATTGCAGACACCCGTTGAAAATTATTATGAAAGGATTATTTATGCGCGACACCATTCGAGAGATGTTTCCGCAACTGGCGGAAATTTTGGACGCCAAGCTGCGGGAAAAGGTGATCGACGTGTGGGAAGACGCGATGAAGAATAACCAGTGGACACGGGAGGAGCTGGAGGCGATTCCGTTTACGCTGCTGGCGGGCGATATCGACATGCGCTACCTCGAACACGTGCGCTGTTGCGTCCAGATGTGTATCGCGGTGGCGGGTGTGTTGAAAAACGTCTGGGGCAGCCGCATGCCGATCCACCGTGACCACTTGATCGCCGGAGCACTGCTGGCCGATGTGGGCAAGCTGGTGGAATTCGATCGGCGTGACGGCAAAGTGGTGAAGGGTCATCGTGGGGAGATGCTTCGCCACCCCTTCAGCGGCGTGGGACTATGCTGGAAGCATGGTCTGCCCGACGAGGTGATGCACATCGTCGCCACCCACAGCAAAGAGGGCGATCACGTGCAACGCACCCCCGAATCGTTGATCTTCCATCATGTGGACTTCATCGATTTCGACATCGCCTGCTTCCTGGGTAAGAAGAAATAATATTGAACCACCCAGCCTCAAAGACACCAAAAAAAAGGAAGCATATAATACCGAATCAGGAAATCCAATAAGCGAACTCATGGTGCGGTTGGCAGCTTATCTGTTTTTTTGATTTTGCTGTTTTAGCCGTTCTGCCTTACTGTGTGCCATGGTGTCCTGGTGATTATTTCAGGAGTGATGATGGAACAGTTGGTGATGAACCGGGCGGTCGGCGAGCAGATGCGGCGGGAATTTACCGCGCTCAGCGCATCACAGACGGTTGCCCAGGCACTGACCGCGCTGCGTGCCGGTCAGTTGCAGGAACGGATTGTTTATTTTTATATCGTCGATGACGATCGCAAGCTGCGCGGCGTAGTGCCGACGCGGCGGCTGCTGATGGCCAAGCCGGAAACTCCCCTCACCGAGCTGATGGTCACGAATGTGATCTGCATACCGCAATCAATGCCGCTGGCCCAGGCGGGGCAGTTTTTTCTGAAGCATCGATATCTGGCACTTCCGGTGGTGGATAAGGAGCAGCGGCTGGTGGGCGTGGTCGATGTGTCGATGTTCACCGATCAATTCAGCGATTTGATCAACTGGCAGGAGTCGCAGGATATCTTTCAGCTCATCGGTGTGCAGCTGGATCAGGCCGATCGCCGTTCGATCCGGCAAGGCTATTTCAGCCGTTTTCCCTGGCTGTTATGTAACATTGCCGGCGGGTTGATCTGTGCCCTCCTGACCGCACGATACGAATTGTTTCTGGATCATTTTCTGGTGCTGGCGTTTTTCATCCCGATGGTGCTGACCCTGGCTGAAAGCGTGAGCATGCAGTCCATGTCGCTGACGCTGCGCAATCTGCATGGAACGCGAGTGGATTGGGGCTGCTTGTGGCAGGCGTTGCGGAGGGAGCTGATCATCGCCCTGTTGCTGGGGGTCTCCTGCGGCGGGCTGGTGGGTACGATCGCGTGGGGCTGGAAAGGGCAACCGCTGGTAGCGGGTTCGATCGCGGTAAGTATTGTAATGGCGATTGTGACCGCCTGTCTGTTGGGAGTGCTGCTGCCGATGGTGATGCGGGCCTTACAGGCTGATCCGCGCATCGCCTCCGGGCCGGTGGTGTTGGCGACGGCGGATGCACTGACCTTGCTATTTTATTTTCAACTTTCCACCTGGCTATTGCCCGACGCGGGGGCGATCACCCCGCTCACTGATACCTGAGGCGGAATTGGTATGCTGCAGAAATTATTACTGGTGGCGGTGGGCAGCGGTGCGGGGGGTGTGTTGCGCTATCTGCTGAGCGGGCTGGTGCAGCGCTATACCAGTGATCAGTTTCCGTGGGGCACATTTGTTGTGAATGTTCTGGGCTGCCTGCTGTTCGGACTGCTGGTGGGCGGATTTTCCGGTACGTTTTTGAACCGGGAAGGCTATCGCCTGTTGCTGCTGGTCGGAGTGCTGGGCGGGTTCACCACTTTTTCCACCTTCGGCTATGAAACCTTCGCCCTGTTCAACGATCGCCAATTTCACCTGGCTTTGTGGAACATAATCATGGGTAATGGGGTCGGCCTCATGGCCCTGGGGCTGGGATATCGCCTGATGGAAAAATGGAGCGGAGGCTGACGAAGATCACTAGCCGCCGCCGATCATACGACTATAATCCGCCGCGTCGGAAATCCATTTCTGAAAATTATTTCCCTGTGTGAAAGGAGCCGGTATGAAATTCTGGTGGGCAGGTGTCGCGATGCTGGGGATGGGGAGTGCGGTGTGGTCGGCAGCCAATGCGCAGCCGGCAGGCAGCCCCGAAAACTATAAGGTCGATGCGGTGCATTCGTCGGTCATTTTCCGGGTGAAGCATATGAATGTCAGCTATGCCTATGGTCGGTTCAATGAGCTTGCCGGGGAGTTCAGCTACGACGAGAGCAACCCAGCCAACAGCCAATTCACCGTGCAACTGCAGGCCACCAGCGTCGATACCGGCAACAAAGATCGCGATGACCATCTCCGCAATGCCGATTTTTTCGATGTCGGCAAATTCGCCACCATCGAATTCAAGAGCGACAAGGTGACCCCGAAAGGAAAAGACCAGTTCGAGGTGGCGGGTACGCTCACCTTCATGGGCGTTTCCAAGCCGCTGACGGTAACCATGGACCACACCGGGTACGGAGCCGATCCCTGGGGCGGGTATCGCCGCGGCTTTGAAACCACCTTCACCATCAAACGCTCCGACTGGGGCATGAACAAGATGCTGGAGGGCATCGGCGACGAGGTCCGGCTGATCGTCAGCCTCGAAGGCATTCGGCAGTAATTGAACCCTTCCGGCACGAAGATACCCAATATCAATCCATCCAAGCGGTCGAAGCTGATCAGCAGTTTCGCCCGCTTTTTTTTCATTTCGAGATTTATCACCTGAATTTCAAATCTTGAATATCAGATTTATAATATCGATATTGGTTCGCATCCAGGAATATTCAAGGAGAATTATATGGCAACGATGACGGAAGGGATAGCGAAATGGGCGGCGGGGTTCCAGTATGAGCAGTTGACGCCGGCGGCGATCGAGGCCGCCAAACGCTTTTTATATGACAGTATCGGTTGTGCGCTGGGCGGATCGCAGGTGCACGACTGCCAGATTTTTCAGCAGCACTATCGTGAACTGGGCAGCGGCGGCCACTGCACGCTGATCGGCAGCGGTGAAAAGATGAATCTGCTGGCGGCGACGCTGCTCAACTGCCTGATGATCCGCTCGATGGATTATAACGACATCTACTGGAAGCAGGATCCCTCGCACCCGTCGGACCTGCTGGGCATTCCGCTGGCCATCGCCGAGCAGAACAAACTCAACGGGCGCGATGTGATTCTCGGCACGGTGCTGGGCTATGAGATCACCATGCGGCTGTGTCACATCGCCACGCCGGGAATTCGCGAGCGGGGCTGGCATCATGCGACGCTGATGGCGTATGCAGCGCCGGTGGTGGCGGGCCGGTTACTCAACCTCGACTGGCAGCAGATTCAGCACGCCATCGGCATCGCCGCGTGCCATCGTTTTACGCTGGGCTGTGCAGTGGCGGGCAAGCTCACCATGATGAAGAACACGGTCAGTCCGCTGGCCAGCCGCGACGGGCTGGAAGCCGCCCTGCTCGCCGCTCGCGGTTATACCGGTCCGGAAGGCGTACTGGAAGGCAAGGAAGGGATGAAGCACTGCCTCGGTGATGGCTGGGACTGGAGCTGGATCACCGACAAGCTGAGCGACCGCTTCATGATCACCGACTGTGGCATGAAGAGCTACCCGATCGAAGCGCTGATGCACTCGCCGGTCTCCGCCACGCTGCACATCATGAAGACGAACCACCTCCAGGCTGAAGATGTCGAGAATATCCTGATCGAGTCGATCGCCCGTGCGGCGGACATTCTGAGCGACCCGGCCAAGTATGATCCGCAGAGTAAGGAATCGGCCGACCATTCACTGCCCTACTGCATCGCCGCCGCAGTGGCCGAAGGCCGCGTGACTCCGCTGGAGTTCAAGGAAGATAAGCTGTGGGACAAGCGCCTGCGCAGCCAGATGAAGAAGGTCAAGGTGGTGGCCAATACCGACTTCGAGAAGGCTTTCCCCGCCAGGCAGTGTACGCGCGTGACGATCACCACGACTGCCGGCAAGAAACTGACTCATGCGATGGACTTCCCCAAGGGCGACCCGCGCGACCCGATGACGGTCGAGGAACTGGAAACGAAGTTCAGCGCCCTCGCCGGACCGATCATGACCACCTCACGACAACGCGACCTTAAAGAGGCCGTCTTCTCCCTCGACAACGCCAAAGACGTATCAAAATTGATGTCGTTATGTATAAAGGATAAATAGAGTAAATTGCGTTGAGTAGGGTGGTATCGAATTCTACCCTACTCAATGCAACTGTGTTTGATGATAATTATGGATACTGCGTACTCATCCGAATCAACGGTTGACCAACAAGAATATATTGAGCCGCGCTGCGAGCATTGTGGGTATCTGTTGGTGGGTCTGACGACCAATCGCTGTCCGGAGTGTGGCCGGGAGTTCGTCTGGGAAGAGGTGCTCGCCCCGCAGCCTGGCCGTTCGGATCGTATCTTTATCTACTTGTCGCAACCACCTGGAAAACTCTTGCACATTTATGCAACTATCGGTGCCATTCTAGCTCTACTGGAGAATGCTTATTTTGGATGGGCTATTTTATTCTTGTTGTCAATTTTCTCCTGGATGATTGTGATTGGTGTATATGGATCAAAATTGTTTCTGGCGGGCATGGTCCGCATGTCAACCCACCTTCGGCCTCTGGTCAAACAGCAGAAACATCGTAACTGGCTGGTCATTCCGCTGATATTCACCGCCATGCTGTTACTGATTTATCTGAATATCCCACTTTATTGCTCATTCTTTTTGTCCAAGTCGTCTATGGATCGTTTAGCATTACAGGCGACAAGTAGTAATCAGGGAACAGTGCCCCAAACCGGGTGGATCGGGCTCTATTATTCAGATCGTATAGTGGCGACGAAAAACGGGGTGAAGTTTTCAATAGTCAGTGTGGGTTTCATTAACAAAGCCGGCTTTGCTTATTGCACAACGTCGCCTGCTCCTCAATATGGAGAAAGTTATCAGCATTTTTTCGGAAAATGGTATATTTGGAAGGAAAACATTTAACTTCCCGTTTTATATATGCATATGAAAGACAGCCCCTGGAAAAAATCGCTCCGTAGAAACCTATATATAACTGCCGCAGTATTTGGAATGAGCATGGTGAGCGGTACCTTGTCACTGTTATACAGGACACCCCTACTCAAAGGGACAGTGGTCATCGGTTATGTACCTCATTTATTCTGGGGAAGCGCGGCACTTCTGCTTTTGATATTGACAGGCTTGGGCCTGCTGGATATCTGCTATCTGGCAATTCGCCACTGGTCGTACAGGCCGAATAATATCTGTGTTTCGTGCGGCTATGATTTGCGTGGCTTGAATAAACCGCGCTGTCCGGAATGTGGAAAGCCCTTCAACTTGCCACTGCTTCAGGATTCACACGATCGTGGTACAATTCACCAATCTCCTTCCTGACGGCCCGTTCAATTACGACAAGCATTCTTGCTTACAACTGATGGACAAGTGATATTGGAGCCGGTAAAAATGGTCGGCAATCGTGGAAAGATAACATCAGGTACGAGGAGGGGCCGATGAAGTGGAATTTTCTTTGTTGCTGGATTCTGTTATGGAGTGGGCTGGTGTCGGGTTGTGCACAGCTCTCGACGGAGCCGGTGAATTCGCCGCCGGGGATCACGACGAGAGTGATTATCATCCGCCACGCGGAGCGTGATCCAGTGGAGCCGGCACCCAACGATCTGCCGCTGAATGAGGAAGGGCTGGCGCGGGCGGAAGTACTGCGTGATCTGCTGGCGGAGGAAGGAATCACCGCGATTTACAGCCCGGACCTGACCCGCAATCTGCAGACCGTTGAACCACTGGCGGAGCTGCTGGGCATCGAAGTCACCGTCATTTCGCAGATCGAAACAGTGGATACCAAAGCGCTGGCCAACAGCCTGGTGGAAAAATGGACCACGACGGAGGCGGGCGGAGTGATTCTATTTGTCGGCAACACCGGACCGGTCATTGAGAACGTGCAGTCGGGCAACCTGCAGGAACTCTACAGCCGGCTGGGCGGCGACGATGACGATCCGCCCACCAGCTACAACGATATCTACTATGTGACCATCCCTGACGAAGGACCGGTGGTCTTCGACAAACAGACTTATTCGCCTGAATAGTTACGCTATGTCATACACATGTCCCGGCGAAGTCAGAAAATCTGGTGGAACAAACCCTGCCCGCAGTGTGGATATAATCTGCGTGGTCTGCACGGCGACCCGGTCACCTGTCCGGAGTGCGGAATGGTTGTCCCCCGCAGGAAGCCTCGTCAAATTGATCAGCGCATCGAGAAGGACATCAGGCAGATTGAGTTCCTGCTGGTGACACCGATCAAACATTTTGCGCTGCTGCTGGGTACTGGTCTGGTTTGTTATTATTACTCCGTCTGGTATGGAATCCTGATGATGCTGGCCCAGTTATTTTCCTTATTTCAGGATGCCGCATCTTTACGGCAGCAGCAGAATGTCCGACTTTTGTGGGGCCTGCTGAAGAAACCGACAACGATAGCGATGATAACGGGCCTGGTGATTACTGGTCTGACGTTCCGGGTGCTGACCAGCATTCGTCCGGGCTATTCCTTTGGGCTGGTGGTGTCCCTAACCACGATCATCATTGTGATGGGTCTGTACTGGATATTCTGGATGCGCTAACAATTGCGGAATTACTTTCGCTGTCGGGAATATGAACAATACAGAATTAGACAATCCGCTATAGTGCCAACCCAGAAGCCTGTAGAAGAATCACCAGCCACTGGGGATGCGGGCACAGACTAACTACCCCGTAAGGAGTCACCAAATGGAAACGGGTCAGAAGGCACCGGCGTTTACATTGAAGAACCAGGACAATAAGCCGGTCAAACTGAGTGATTACCAGGGGCAGTGGGTGGTGCTCTATTTTTACCCAAAGGACGACACGCCCGGCTGCACCACGGAGGCGTGCGAATTTACCGAGGGAATCTCCGCCTTCAGAAAGCTCGACGCAGTCGTGCTGGGTTGCAGCCCGGATGACGCCGAAACCCATCAGCAATTCATCCGGAAGCACCAGCTCAACATCACGCTGCTCTGCGACCCGGATCACAAGGTGATGGAAAAATATGGCGCCTGGGGCGAAAAAAACATGTACGGCAAAAAGAGCATCGGGGTGATCCGCTCCACGGTGATAATCGATCCGGCGGGAAAAGTCGCCCATCACTGGGCCAAGGTCTCTGCCGCCGGCCACGCAGATAAGGTGCGCGAGAAGCTGCAGGAACTTCGCGCCAAGCAATAATCAGCCGCAAAACATAGAAACCTCCGAATCAACCGGCCCTGCGGGCAGCACGGCCGGCCGACGCCAGGACGCACCAAGACACTTCGTCAAGACAGACTCCAGCCGCATCCGACTTCTGGCACAACGTCCGCCAACAGCGCGTGCCTCATTCCTCCTGTCGTCGATGGCCCGATTCGACTCGACATTTCACTCCGCTCGCAACACCTCGTCACCTCATCGGGATGCATAGGCAGCTGGTCGTCATGGATACGTCGGCGTCGGACCATACCTGCTCAAACTCCCGCATCGTGCGCTGCGCTTCTTCCGATTTTCCCTGGCTCTGCAGGGCTCGAGCCAGGCCGTAGAGCGACCAGCCATTACCGGGCCACTCGCGTAGATCCTGGCGATATACCTGCTCCGCTTCGTGGTAGCGCCCGTCAGCCAGCAGCACGGCTCCTAACGTATGCCTTACCGGCTGCACCCACTCGGGCGGTTCCATGTAGCGTAGTTGATCTTCGATGGCGATCGCGCTGGTTAGTTCGCTAATCGTCGTCTTGATATCTCCCTGGCGAAAGGCGATTTCTCCGCGGAGCATGTGGCGGGCGATGCGTAGAATATCGTGGGCGGGGTTGATGGCCATCAGCGCCTCCGCCAGCACTTTATCCACTGCCCGCTGGAAGGCTTGCTCTTCCTGGAGGGCCAGTTCCACCTCGCCCTTGGCGGCAAAGGCGAGTCCGCGATTGAAGCGCCACATGGCCGTGGTGATCGGCAGGTACGCCGGGGGAGCCGGCTCGGCCAGGAGCTCATCCCAGCGGCCGAAGCGTTTTAAGGCATCATAGCGTGCGCCCATGTAACCATCCATCCAGGCGGATTCACGGAGCTGATCTTCGGGGACCGTCTGCCGAACATTCGTAGCTGCGGCAATCGCCTCCTCCGACCGGCCGGTCATCATCGCCGCGAAGGAGAGCATGTGGTAGTTGTGGATCATGTACATGCGGTAGAAGCCGGGTCGAGGAGCCACGCGCAGATAAGCCCGATCGGCGTCAATGGCCAGGCGATTCTGCACACAGGCGCCCTTCCAGTTCCCGGTGAGCACGTCGATGTGTGACGGCATGTGCACTAAATGGCTGGAGTCCGGCACCATACGACGGAGCTGATCCGCGGAGGCCAGGGCTTTTTGCGGATGGGCGGCTTCCACTGCGTGAACATAGAGATGGTGGGAACCCGGATTATTGGGATTCTGGGCAATGGTCCTCTCCAACACGCGGATGATCTCTTCGGTATCTTCTTTGGGCTGCCCATCCTGTGTCCATAAATCCCACGGATGCAGATCCATGAGGGATTCGGCATAGAGGGTGGCCACATCAGCATCGTTCGGGTACTGCCGATAGACCTCGCCCATGGCGGCGGCATAGGCCCGTTCCAGAGGGGCTCGATCTTCGGGCTGGGTATCGGCATAACGCTTCTGCAGCGCCCGGATTAGGGCCCGTTCCACCGGAGTCGTGTGGTCAATCTGGGCCACGGCCTCCTGGAGTGCCCGCCACGCAGCCGCCGCTCGCTCGGGCGGCACTGCCGGATTGTTAATGTGCGGCCCATTGCTCAGGGCGATGCCCCACCACGCCATGGCGCACTGTGGGTCGTGACGCACCGCCGCTGTATAGGAGCGAATCGCTTCATCATGGTTGAAACCATACATCCAGACCAGTCCCTGGTTGAAGTAGCGTTGGCTCATTGAAGAGCTCGTCGTGACGACCCGCTGATGAGTGCCCAAGCCGCTGAACAAGGTTGCCTTCTCTTCGTGCATAGCTGCACTCTGTGCCGATTGCTGGCAGCCGGAGAGCAGGAGGCACAAGATCACCATCATGCAAGAAGAGAGGGGCTTCATGCTCATTGGAGAATCTCCTTTCCCTGTTAAGAATGGTCATTCGCCGACCAGAAGGTGATAGAATACTCGCCGGCGACAGGAGCCATTTGGACAAGCTGCCCCTGCCTAATGTTATAGCAGATTGACAGCTGCAAGGTATGAGTTTTACCCGCCCCCTTCCCTGCAGTAGATTATGGTTAATGTACCTTAGTCGTTTGGGTCAGGTAGGACGTTTTTCGATTGATTCACGAGGTTCGAAGTCGGACATTATAGCCGCGTTCTGCTCAACGGATGAGGACTCGATCAATGGCACCAAGAACCGATTATGTGATTTGTACCGATATCGCCTTTTCGCCAGGAGTGGTGATGGATGTAGGGGAGTTGGGGCGCGCATGTGTCCACGAGTGGTTCAACCAGTCGCTCTGCCTGGTGAACGATTCGGTCATTCGGATGGGGGTATTCCGTGGGGAGTTTCACTGGCATCATCATGAGCGCGAAGATGAATTTTTCTTTGTGCTGGAAGGTTGCCTGCTGGTCGATTTCCGCGATCGTACCGTTGCTTTACAGCGGCATCAGGGTATCGTCGTACCACACTGTGTCGAACACCGCACCCGTGCCGAGATGCGCACGGTGGTATTGATGGTGGAACCCGCCACGATTGTACCCGTCGGGCAATCTACCGCCCCGCCCCACGCCTGATGCCCTGGGGCACCTCGCCGACCATCAAGGCGCCATACTCATTCCGGTTTAAGATTGTGATCCTACCCTGAAGCCCGCAATCTGTTCTGAAAGTAACAGAGTCGCCGGCGAAGGCGATATGACTATTATCACCACAAGCCGAAATGACTGAGCAGCCGTCGAAATGACGCGCTTAATGATGGGCGACAATAAGTAACGTGAATGCCGCGATTGATCCACAGAGCAGTATTCATCAGCGTTTCTGGAAAATATCCATCAGGAATGAAATGCATAGATATGAATAATGTGCACCGTTCATCAGATCTCTGCCCTTTGATGAACAAACTATCAAAAGATTTTCTTTTTTTCGGTGATTGGATATTTACAAATAAAAAATCATTTCGCTATGATGAAATCAGTGCATCGCGTATCGGGCGTTCCATCTCCAGTATGCCATCAAGCCGTATCCTTCCTACTGGTTCCGTGGATGAGTCTGGTCGCCGCCCGAACACTCATAAATATTGACCATCGACCTGTCACCGCGTCGTTTCGCAGAGCAACGCGGTATTATCCTGTCACTTTTCGAGAGGGTCATTTCCATGGAACGAACGCCGCAGCAACTCGCAATCGGGAAACGTCTGATCTACCTTGTTTTATTCTGCACCGCCGGACTGGGAGCGCTGGCCAGCAGCCGGTCGATGACCGCGCCCACCGCGGAACCGCTCCACCGTGCCGCCGCGAAATTCGTCCCACCGCTGGCGACCTGTTTTGCGCCGGGCACCGATCCCAACTATATGGCTGAAATGGAAGCCAAACTCTTCGAGCTGTGGGCCAATTCCGATGCGGCGCAGAATGACCTCGGGCGCGATGCACAATATTGGCTGGGCAGCCGCTGGTCCGGAAGCCAGGGTTCCCCCCGCACCATCACCTGGAGTTTTGTGCCCGATGGATTGAGCATTGGCAGCGGCATTGGTGAATCCACCGCTCCCAGCGAATTATTCAGCCGGATGGACTCGCTCTTCGCTTCGCAGGGGGGTCGGGCTACCTGGATCAACCGCGTGCAGCAGTGTTTCAACCGCTGGTCCGAACTGACCGGCATCACTTTTACACGCATCACCACCGGAGGCAACGACTGGGATGATGGCGCGTCCTGGGGCAGCGGCGGCTCTTCCACACGCGGTGAAATGCGCATCAGCATGAAACCGATCGATGGATCGAGCAACGTACTGGCCTATTGCTTCTTCCCCTCTTCCGGAGATATGGTTCTGGACCGGGCGGAAAGCTGGGGCAGCTCCTCCAATGCCCACCGCTTCCTGCGCAACACCATCACCCATGAAATGGGTCATGGTATCGGCATCCAGCATGTCTGCTCCAATAATAATTCGTTCCTGATGGAACCGATCCTGAGCACCAGTTTTGACGGCCCGCGACACGACGACATTCGGGCCGGGCAGCGCCATTACGGTGACTCCTTTGAAAGCGACAATACCGCTTCCACCGCTACGTTTATCGGTAACGCTTCCGATGCCGCCATCACCTCCACCTGCACCCTGCCGACGCCGATCTCGGGCAGCAATCCCACCAGTTCCTCCAATTGCACCATCGATGCCAATGGGGAAGTGGATTACTTTGAGTTTGATGTCGCCGGTCCCAGCCGCGTCTCGATTACGGTAACGCCGCAAGGGCTGACCTATGACGACAACCAGCAGTCGGGCAGCGGTTCCTGTCCATCGGGCAGCAGCACCAACAGTCTGACCCGGGCCAACCTGGCGGTGCAGCTCATCGGGTCCAACGGTACGACCGTGCTGGCGACCGCCTCAGCGGCAGCCAGCGGCCTGGCCGAAACCATCAGTAACATCCTGGTACCGACCGGAAACTATTATGTCCGGGTCTATGAAACCGATTCCCCCACTCAAAGCCAGATGTATACCTTCAGCGTTACGGCCGACGATGTCGAATGTTATTACAGCAGCGACTGCGACGACAACCAGTTCTGTAACGGTAGCGAAAGCTGTCTGGCGGATGGCAGTTGCCTGGCCGGCAGCGATCCCTGCCCGGGCGAACTGTGTCGTGAGGTTGATGATCAGTGCGTGCAATGCTTAAGCGACAGTGACTGCCTCGACACCGAATTCTGTAACGGTTCGGAAGTCTGTCTGGCCAGCGGTGATTGTTCCGGCGGTACGGACCCCTGTCCTGACGAATTATGCCGCGAAACGGATGATCAGTGTGTGCAATGTCTGGAAGCCGCCGACTGTGACGATGGTCTGTTCTGCAACGGCGTGGAAAGCTGTTCCGGTGCGGGTGATTGTGCGGATGGTGCTGATCCCTGCGGAACGCTGATCTGCGACGAAGTCCATGACCGCTGCAAGATTCGTGTATACCCCGTATATGCTGAATGGGTGCAGGGACCGATTGATGCCATACAGATCTGGCCTTGGCCCGGGCCCGGTCCGGGGATACATCCATAGCAGTTGCATCTGTTCATTAACATCCACTCGCCGGGACCGCCACCGGCGAGTTTTTTCACGCATAAACTTCCTGGGGAGTAAAATTAAAAAAAAGCTGCAGGCTTTCACTCGCGCGATGCTCATTATCGCAATATTGAATCCGTTTTGTGATATTTTTGAGGATCGTGTTCAAAAATCGGTAGCCTGCGGGCCGGCTGAGCGGCTAGGATGGCAGCATGAAAACCATGCCCCCCCGCCGCGAAATGATTCGGGCCTACCAGCGCCGCGACGCGTCGTATGACGGTATTTTTTTTCTTGCCGTACGCACCACGGGCATCTTCTGCCGACCCTCCTGCCCCGCGGTCAAACCGCTTCCCCGGAACGTGGAATTTTTCAACACCACTACCGCTGCCGAGCGGGCTGGTTATCGCCCCTGCAAACGCTGCCGCCCGTTGCACACCAATGGCCAGGCGCCTGCCTGGGTTGCGAGACTACTGCAACAGATGCAACTCCACCCCGACCAGCGGCTGACCGATCGTGAATTGCGCACCCGGCAACTTCAGCCCGCCACCGTGCGGCGTTATTTCAAGGAGCATTACGGTATGACCTTCCAAGCCTATCAACGTCAGCAACGGATTGGCTCGGCACTGACTCAACTGCAGCAAGGCAGCGCCGTTACACCCACCAGTCTGGCCAGCGGTTTTGAATCAGAGAGCGGATTTCGCGATGCCTTTCGTCGGATCATCGGTCAGCCGCCTGGCACCGCCCGCCACACCGCCTGCCGACATGTGGAGCTGCTGACCAGCCCGATCGGCCCGTTACTGGTAGTCGCCACCGAACAGGCGCTTTGCCGACTGGATTTTGTCGATCGCCAGAGCTCAGCCGCCCAACTGCAGAAACTGGTGAATAACTCGGCAGAACCTCTCTTCCCCGGAAGTAATGCTGTTTTGAAGCAATTGCAAACTGAACTGGATGGCTATTTCGCCGGTAATTTACAACAATTCACCGTTCCGCTCAGTGTGCAGGGTACTGATTTTCAAATGCGGGTATGGAAAGCGCTGCAGAATATTCCCTATGGCCAAACGCTTTCTTATGGCCAGTTGGCTGAAAAAATCAACCGCCCGAACGCCCAGCGGGCCGTCGGCATGGCCAACCACAATAATCGCATCGCCATCCTCATCCCCTGCCACCGCGTCGTCAACCACAATGGCCAACTCGGAGGCTATGGCGGCGGACTCTGGCGAAAACAATTCCTCCTCAACCTGGAACAACAGATAAATTGATTTCACAATAAAATATTTAACTCGCTAGTACGAAGCTAATATATCTTGATCAACTTTTTCATCATTTGCAGGAATCAGGAATGAGCTACCTTTTATCAGGCAATCGTATCGGATTGAGCATATCCATGTTTCTGGGTAGTTTGGCATTAGCCGGTTGTGGGCCGACCGTGTGGGTGGAGGAGGTGCGGACGCTGGAGCTGAGTTCGGCTCATATCGAGCGGCTGGTGGCCAGTTCACACAACGGTGATATCAAAGTCTATGCGGTGGAGCAGGCCGATGCCCCGATCCAGGTGGAAGCGCGGATCAAAGCGGGCGGGCGAAGTGAAACCGATGCCCGGTCTTGTCTATCCGCGCTGAAACTGGATTCCAGCATCAGCGGAGGCGATCAGAACCTGTGTCCCAAATTCGAACCCTTGCATCCGGCCCACTGGCAGCTCCAGGTGACGCTGCATGTGCAGATGCCCAAAACTCTTCAACTCCAGGCTGCTTCGCACAATGGCGACGTGTTCGTCAGCGGAATCGCCGGGAACCTCCACATCGAAAGCCACAACGGGAACCTGACGGTGCGTGACGGGGTGGGTGAATTGCAGGCCGCCTCACACAATGGCCGGATCGAGGTGACCACTCGCGCCGCACAGGTCCGGCTGGAATCACACAACGGTGAGATCTTCGCCCATCTGCGTAACGGCGGCAGCGTGGGCGGAGCGATCAGCAGCCATAACGGCGGCATCGTCCTGGATCTGGCTGCGGAAATCTCCGCCTCGCTCAATTGTTCCACGCAAAATGGCTCAATCGAAATCAACCGCACCGCCAAAATAATCAGTAGAAAAAGTACTCAATTGCAAGCTCAACTGGGCAACGGCGGAGCGGAGTTGAAAGTTGAATCACTCAATGGCTCGATCACAGTTCATTGATGGTCTATAATGAGCCTATGGAACACTGGCTGGTGAAGAGCGACCCCGATGAATATTCAGCTGCCGACCTGCAGCGGGATAAACGAACGTCCTGGACTGGCGTAAAAAATCCGCAGGCTCAACAGTACCTGAGGGCCATGAAACAGGGCGATGCGGTCCTGATCTATCACACCGTCGGCGAGAAAGCCATCGTCGCGTTGGCCAAAGTCGCCGCCGCTCCTCAACCGGACCCCTCTGATCCCGCTGCCAAACGGGTGGTTGTCAATTTGCGTTTTGATACGACTCTGAAAAATCCCGTCACCCTGAGCGCCATCAAAGCCGACCCCGCTTTTTCCGAGTTTCTGCTGGTCCGCAACAGCCGCCTTTCCGTCATGCCGGTCGCCGCATCACTCTGGAAGAAAATTCTGCAAATGGCAATATAAGGCCATTCCTTCGGTAATGGCAGCCTCGGCTTGAGTCTACGCACATCTGGACAGACAATAGCATCATGTGGGGAAGTTATCTGATAATCGCCATCGTCTCGGCGGGAGCGGCCGGGCTGACTTTTTTCAGCGGGTTCGGTCTGGGCACGCTGCTGCTGCCGGTATTCGCCCTGTTTTTTCCCACCCCGCAAGCGGTCGCCCTGACGGCTGTGGTGCACCTGCTCAATAACTTTTTCAAGCTAAGCCTGACCTGCCGTCAGGCGCAGTGGCGGGTGGTTTTGAGGTTTGGGTTGCCCGCCATGATCGCGGCCTTCGCTGGAGCGCAACTACTGCTCTGGCTGGGAGAACTTGAACCCCTGGGTTCATATAGGCTCGGCGGGCACGTGGTGCAAATCGATCCGATCAACCTGATCATCGGCCTGCTGATTTTCATTTTCGTTGTTCTCGAATTTCTGCCCGCCATACGAGACCTCGCCATTGCCCCGCAATATCTGCCAATCGGAGGATTTTTGAGCGGATTTTTCGGAGGACTATCGGGCCATCAGGGGGCGTTTCGTTCCATGTTTCTGGTCAAAGCCGGATTAGGAAAAGAGGCCTTTATCGCCACTGGCGTGGTGATCGCTGTACTGGTTGATCTGACTCGCCTGGCCACCTATTTTGAAAAAATGGCCAACCCATTGCGAAATCATCTAAGTATTGTCCTGACTGCCACTTCAGCTGCTTTTATCGGCTCCTGGCTGGGGAATCATTTTCTGAAAAAAACCACCTATGCGAATGTGCAGCGGGTGGTATCGATTTTGCTTATTCTGATCGCTGTCGGACTGGGCAGCGGCCTGCTCGCCGGACAACACTAAAGTTCGTAAAGGAATTGAACGTGGCAACAACACCTGTCACCGCAGAAGCGGGTCGTCGAGGCAAGGATGTGCGTTCGGATTGCTGGTTCCGTGTCACAACGGCTGCCGGCGGCGGACTCGACCTGCAATTGCAAAGCAAAGTCGAATCGATGTATGGCGAAGCCAACCGCCGACTCATCACCGACATGCTGCACCAACTGGAAATCAAAAACCTCCGTGTGGAAATGGAAGACTGCGGAGCTTTGCCGTGGGTCATCATGGCCCGGCTGGAGTGCGCCTTGCGGCGCGGCGGATTCACTGTTGGTGACGGTTATTGGCCGCCCTTCTCCGAACATGCCCGCACGGCGAATACGCAGCGCGACCGGTTCCGCCGTACGCGACTCTACCTGCCCGGCAACGAACCGAAATTCATGCTTAACGCCGGCATCCATCAGCCCGACGGAGTCATCCTCGATCTGGAAGACAGTGTCGCTCCGCCGGAAAAAGATGCTGCCCGTCTGCTGGTGCGCAACGCGCTGCGTACGCTCGACTTTTTCGGCAGTGAACGGATGGTCCGCATCAACCAGGGCGAGGTGGGCCTGCTCGATCTCGACGCCATTATTCCCCACAATGTCCACGTCATCCTGATTCCCAAGGTCGAATCCCCCGATCAGATCCGCACGGTGGATGACCATATCCATAAAATCAGTGTTGCCCAAAGAGCCGCGGGCTTCAGCCCGCGCGAATCATCTCCCGCAGACCCCGCGCCTGTTTACCTCATGCCCATTATCGAAAGCGCTCTCGGTGCGATCCGTGCCTATGAAATCGCCACCAGTTCTACCAACATCTGCGCCTTGACCATCGGCCTGGAAGATTACACGGCCGACCTCGGCTGCGAACGCACCGCCGAAGGTCGCGAAAGTTTCTGGGCCCGCGCCCAGGTGATCAACGCTGCCAAAGCCGCCCGCGTCCAGGCCATCGACACCGTTTTTTCCGACATCAACGACATGGAGGGATTGCGGGCCAGTGTGCTGGAGGCCAAGTCGCTGGGCTTTGAAGGTAAGGGCTGCATCCACCCGCGCCAGATCGCCGTGGTCCATGAAGCCTTCGCTCCGGGCGAAAAAGAACTGGAAAAAGCCCGAAAAATCGTCGCCGCCTTCAACGAAGCCTCTCAAAAAGGTCTCGGGGTGGTGGCCCTGGGCAGCAAAATGATCGACCCACCCGTGGTCAAACGGGCCCTCCGCGTGGTGAAATTGGCCGAAATGCTCGACCGCTAAACAGCAGCATCCAAACGAACAATATATAAAGGCAATTTTATGTCGATCGAGATGAAAAAGAACGCATTGGGCAGAATGGTCCCGACACAGATAAATGGTTCCCCTGCCGTGCCTTTTCAGGGCGTCGGAAAATATAAACCCACCGGATGCAAAGCAGCACCGCCCATCAGCACCCTGGCAAACTACCCGCTCGACGGCAACAAAGTAACTGCCAATAGTCAATCAACGGGTGGTGGTGAACGGGCCAACATCGACGCTTTCAAGACGGCACTCCAACAAGCCGGCCTGCGCGACGGCATGACGATTTCCAGCCATCACCATTTCCGCAACGGCGACAAAGTGGCGGTGCCGCTTTTCAAAGCGGCGGCGGAACTGGGCGTGAAAAATCTACGCTGGTTTCCCAGTGCCGCTTTCCCCTGCCATGCACCGCTGATCGAACTACTCGATCGGGGCGTGCTGCGCAGTGTCGAAGGCAGTCTCAACGGACCGCTGGGCGATCACTGCACACTCGGTAAGATGCGCGAACTGGGCGTGCTCCGCAGCCACGGCGGGCGCTGGCAGGCGATTCAGGATGGCGAGGTGCATATCGACATCGCCGTGCTGGCAGCACCGACCTGCGACCCCTTCGGCAACGCCAACGGCGTGAATGGCCCCAGTGCCTGTGGCGGATTGGGATTCGGCCTGGCGGACAGCATGTACGCCGATCAGGTGATCATGGTCACCGATAACCTGGTTCCTTTCCCCTGTGTGCCCTGGCAGATTCAGGGCAACCATGTCGATCAGGTGGTGGTGATGGATTGCATCGGCGATCCAGCGAAGATTGTTTCCGGTACTACCGAGCTGACCAAAAGCCCCGACCGGCTCTACATCGCCGAACTGACCGCCAGATTTGTTCGCGCGGCCGGTATCATGAAAGACGGCTGGTCGTTCCAGGCGGGTGCAGGTGGGACGGCCCTGGCTTTTGCCATCTATGTCAAGGAGATGATGAAACCGCAGAAAATCAAAGCCCGCTTCATTCGCGGCGGCAGCACCCGTTATCTGGTCGAAATGCTGCAGGAAGGTTTCACTGATTATATTCTCGACGGTCAGACGTTCGATCTGCACGGCGTGCGCAGCATGCGTGACAACCCGCAGCATGTGCACACCAGCCCCTTCACCAGCTACAACTATCATGGCAAAGGCTGCTTCGCCACCTTCGTCGATGCCTGCGTGCTGGGCGCCACCGAAGTCGATCTGGATTTCAACGCCAACGTGGTCACCCACTCCGATGGTCGATTGCTGCACGGCATCGGCGGCTGGCAGAATTGCCTCTTCGCTGGTTGCACCATCCTGCCGATTCCCGCCATGCGCGATCGCATTCCGGTGATCGTCGATCACGTCACCACGCTCTGCGGGCCGGGCGAACTGATCGACGTGATCGTGACCGAACGCGGCATCGCCATCAACCCGCGCCGCACCGACCTGCTCGAGGCCACAAAAAATTCCGGCTTGCCCATCCGCCCCATTGCCGCTATTAAAAAGGAAATTGACGATCTGGTCGGCGGCCAACCCGCTCCGCCCGAAACCACCGACAAGGTGGTGGCTGCCGTCAAGTGGGTCGATGGCACGGTGATCGACTGCGTCCGCCAACTCACCGCCATCAAAGGCCCCGCCCTCGGCGGCGGCGAATAACGTCATCAATTACCATTCATGGTATAATGTTCCTATTGATGATTGAATAACAAAACAAACAAGAGAAATTCCGCGAAATACAGATGTTACTATGTTTTTGGACATCGCGCGGGCTAAAGCCCGCCGTCCTGTGCGAAGCACGCAGACAGGCGGCTCGTTGTTAAGTTGAATCTTCAAGAGTCAATAACGGTCGGGCAGAGAATGTTATCCTATTGATGGCTGGAGTTTCCGCGTGGGCCGGATACGCTCATCAGAACATACCAATGCCTTCCCCTTTTCCTGTCAGGAGTCAGTCTTACTTCTACCTTTCGGGCGGCGAAGTTTTCTGCCGGCAATTCTGGCTCGGTACGACCACGTCGCGCTTGATGTCGGCCAGAATACCGATCGCGAAGTTTACAATCTCCGAATCGGTGATCAGAGCATTACCCTGATATATGCGGGCATGGGTGATGTCTGTACCGCCAACGCATTGGAAAAAATCAACTCCAACGGCGGACAGCGGGTGATATTGTTTGGTGCTTGCGGCGGAACCGTTCCACAGGTTCGTGTCGGCGATATCATCATTCCCGCCGGAGCTGTGCGCGGTGAAGGCACTTCACGCTACTATCAACCGATCGAATTCCCCGCCACTATGGATGTCACGCTAACTCACGCTCTCATGACCGCGGCTCATCGTCAACAAATCCCTTTCCACCATGGTTATGTTTTCACTACCGATGCTTCCAACCGCCAAGGTGCGGAAATCTACCAGCAATATGATCAATTGGTAGTCGCAGCAGATTGCGAATGTGCCTCCGCCGCCGTTGTCGCCTCCACGCTGCGCCTAGCCCTAAGTGCTATATTCTTTATTACAGACAATATTACTCTGGATAATCCCGACGACAGGAAGCGCCGCGGTTTGGATATACCGTTGATCAACCAAGGTTTTAACGCCGCTCTCGATGTGGCCGTTAACGTTTTGTGTTGTCGGCATGAAATCAATTACTAGCCGCCTCTCACCTCGTCAACAGAAGCGATTAGACTCATGCAGTGTTATCCCTACATTACCGGTTATCACCTGTGGTTGGGGATCTGCCCAAAAGGAATGCCGCGCGGCCTCTGGACTTATTATCTGGAACAGAATCAGGTAATCCGACGTATCACTCTGGCTATGATGATCCTCTATTTATGCCAGATGTTCGGCTTTTTTCAACGAACTTTTAATATCCCCAAGCTGACCATTCCTTTAGTAGTCATTATTATCGCGCTCATTTCCATCCCTTTTAACAACCGTAAAAGGGCATTCCGCCGTTTCTGCCAGCTCCTGCTGGATAATCATTATAGATTCTGCCTGCACTGTGGTTACGATCTGAGCAGCTTGCCAGACGAGCACCATTGCCCGGAATGCGGCGAAAAATATGAAATACACGCATTGAAGAAATCCTGGATCGATTGTTACCAAGTACTGGTTGATCGGAATATATTGAAAGAGCACGATGTGGCCAGCATGACCGATCAACCAACAACACCTGCCGATTCAGCTACCCCATCAATTGACGGGGAAGTCAAACCGGAAAATTGAAGATTTGAAACTGCTCGGCGGTGCGCTGCAACGCGACGTGGATGCGCCACTGTGCCTCATTGGGTTCGGGCATATCGCTGCGGAAATGAACGCCGCGCGATTCGCAACGCTGCCGGGCGGAAAGGGCGATCAGAAACGACAGCGTCAGCAGATTCTGTGTCTCCCAGCCGTCGGGTGAATCAAACACTTTATTGAACAGGTAGCTCCCCCAGCCCCTAGCCAGGCCGATCATTTCGCTTAATCGGTCGCTGTCGCGCATCACGCCGACGTTTCGCCACATCACGCTGCGCAAACTGTTCTGCAAATCGGGCAGGTCTAGCCGGGCCTGACTGATCTGGGTGGCGGTGCTTTCGATGGCCACCGGTCGAATCGCTACCGCTGAATCCGCCGCAGCAGCTACCCCCGCCTCCGCTCCGAATACCAGCCCCTCCAGCAGCGAATTACTCGCCAGCCGATTGGCCCCATGCACCCCGGTTGCGGCGACTTCACCCACCGCCCACAAACCGGGCAATGTCGTCCGCCCCTGCATATCGCTGCTGACTCCGCCGATCATGTAATGGGCCGCCGGCCGCACCGGGATCGGATCCCGTTCCACATCCAGATCAAAATCACTGCACATCTGGGCGATGGTCGGGAACCGCTGGCGAAATTCTCCGCGCGGAAAATGGCGGACATCCAGATAGACACTATTGGTGCGGGTTTTGGCCAAGTGCTGGCGGATGGCGCGACTGACCACGTCGCGCGGGGCCAATTCCGCCGCCGGATGATACTCCGGCATGAAGCGGTGCCCCGCCTGATCGACCAGCAGACCACCCTCGCCGCGCACCGCTTCGCTGATCAGTGCTCGACTGGCGCCAGCCACATACAGCGCCGTCGGATGAAACTGCACCATTTCCATATCCTGCAGCTGCGCACCCGCGCGAAAGGCCATCGCCAGTCCGTCGCCGGTGGCTACTGCCGGATTGGTTGTTTCCCGATAGACCCGGCCACAACCGCCGCTGGCGAGGATGGTCTGTCGGGACCAGAGCAGTTGATGGCCATAGCGCCGATGGAAAGTCACCGCCCCAACACACCGCCCCTCGATCGTGAGCAGATCGATGGCAAAGCAATGATCAAAAATGCGAATGTGTGGATGGCTGCGTACCCGCTCAACCAGCACGCGGGCTAATTCCTGACCCGTGGCATCGCCCTGGGAATGCAGCACGCGCGGCTGGGAATGGGCGCCTTCGGTGGCGTAGGCGAGTCGGCCATTCTTCTGATCGAAAACCACCCCCCAATCCACCAGCTCCTGCACCCGCGACGCCGCCTGTTCCACCATGAAGCGCACCGCCGGTTCATGAGCGATACCGCACGCGACGGTCAGCGTATCCTGAATATGCGACGCGACACTATCGGGGTCGCTGGTCGGAACCGCGATACCGCCCTGAGCATAACGGGTGTTGGATTCAAGTATCTCTTCCTTGTGCAGCAGAATGACCGAGGCCTGTTCCGCCGCCGCGAGTGCGGCCCGCAAGCCGGCGATGCCCCCGCCGATCACCAGCACGTCAGTGAGGATGTGCGGGGTGCGGGCATAATGAAAGAGGGTCAGATAGCGGCGGGTGTCGAACATATCGGGACTCGTGGTTCGGGATTCGCGAATAATCGTTCAGGGTGACGTACACGGATTATAATATTTCAGCTCCAGCTGAGCATTAATTCGATCGCCTTACGGGCGCGGGCAGCGACTTCCGGGTCCACGACAATTTCCGGCTGTCGGTTGCGCATGCACAGGTACAACTTCTCCAGTGTATTTAACCGCATATAGGGACAAAGTGAACAATTGCAACCGCTGCTGGGCGGAGCAGGAATCAGCTTCGCCTCCGGCCGGGATTTGCGCATCTGGTGCAGAATGCCCGCCTCGGTCACCACAATAAACTCATCGTGCGGACTGTTTTTTACGAAGTTGAGCAGCGAACTGGTTGAACCGATATGATCCGCCAGACCAAGCACCGCCTCTTCACATTCGGGATGGGCGATCACCAGCGCTCGCGGATGCTGTGTTTTTAGCTGCCAGATACGCCGCTGCGAAAACTGTTCATGCACCACGCAAAAACCATCCCACAGAACCATTGGCCGACCGGTCTGCTTCATCACCCAGCGGCCCAGGTGACGATCGGGAGCGAAGATGATCGGCCGATCCGCGGGAATCTGCTGTACGATTTTCACGGCGTTGCTGGAGGTGCAGATCACATCGGACAGAGCCTTTACGGCCGCGCTGCAATTGATATAGGAGACCACAAAGTGACCGGGGTGGCGACGTAAAAAAGCTGCAAAATCAGGCGCCGGGCAGCGATCCGCCAGCGAACAGCCCGCATCCAGATCGGGCAGCAACACCTGTTTGTCGGGATTGAGGATTTTGGCCGTCTCCGCCATAAAATGGACGCCGCAAAAAACGATCACCTCGGCGGAGGTTTTCGCGGCATACTGGGCCAGCGCCAGACTGTCACCGATGAAATCGGCGATATCCTGAATCTCGTCTTCCTGATAATAATGCGCTAGAATGACCGCGTGCAGCTCGTCTTTCAATCGCCTGATCTCCCCTTCCAGATCGAGGCTGGGATCGACGGCTGGACGGGTGAGCGATAAAGTAGTCATATACTGCTCCGCGGCACTACCAGGTAAACCACCATTTTATGAATAGAACATTCCGAGTGTCAAAAACGACTTCTCAAAGGATTATAGATTGTCTCCAACGCCGGCGATAGAAACGGAAATATTAATCATTGGTGCGGGTCTGGCGGGAGCAGCCACGGCGTATCATCTGGGCTCCACCGGTCGGAAGCAGATTCTGCTGATCGACCAGGAGGCCACTCCCGGCGTACATTCCTCCGGCCGCAATGCGTCGCTGATTCGTGAATTGGCGGACGAATCCGCCATACAACCGCTGATGAGTGAAGGTGCGGAATTGTTACGGCGCGGCGAGCTGGCCCGCTATGAGGCCACCGGACTGTTGCTGGTCGGTCAGGGCGAAGAGGAGGTCAGCCGCTGGGTGCCGAATGCCAGCGGCCGGGCGCTGTGGTGTCCGCAGGATGGCATCGTCGATGTCGCCGGATTGCTGCAACACTATCTCCAGAAACAACAGGTACTGTGGAACACCACCTTACTCCGCTGGGAACATACTTCCGGAAAAATGGTGGCCCACACCAACCGGGGAGAAATTCGCTGCGAGCTGCTGGTCAACGCCGCTGGGCCCTGGGCGGGAGAACTGGGCGGACTGCCCCTAACCGCCCGCAAGCGCCATCTGTTCAATACCCCGCCGCAGCCCTGGGTCAATCCCCGCTGGCCTTTCGTATGGGATGAGAAAAATGGTTTTTACTTTCGCCCTGAATCGGGTGGCTTGCTATTGAGCGGTTGCGATGAGATCATCGCCCCACCCGGGGATTACAGCGAAGAACCCGCGGTGCTCGACATGCTGGCGGACAAAATTGAGCGACTGCAACCCTGGCTTCGCGAGGTGACCATCCAGACCAGCTGGGTCGGCCAGCGCACCTTCGCGGATGATCGCAATTTTGTTATCGGTTTCGATCCGCGCCAACCACAATTCTTTCATGTGGCGGGACTCGGCGGCCACGGGGTCACCAGCTCCTATGCCGTCGGGCGAATGGCGGCTGACCTTATCCTGGGCCGGCGGGCAGAACACCCCGATTTAGCCCCCGCCCGCTTATTGCCCTCGATGCGGTAATATACGACAATAATTCCGACACCCATCCGCGATTCACCGTGCTGTTCAGGCGGTCTTTATGAAAACCATCATTGAACCTTTTCGTATCAAAGTCGTCGAACCGATCAAGCTGACTACCCGCGCCCAGCGTGAAGAACTGCTCCGCCAGGTGGCCTTCAATCTTTTTGCCATCCGCGCGGAAGATGTGTTGATCGACCTGCTGACGGACAGCGGTACCGGGGCCATGAGCAGCCAGCAATGGGCCGGTATGATGCGCGGCGACGAATCCTACGCCGGGGCGATCAGCTTTTACCGGTTCTATGATTCCGTCCACCACCTCACCGGCTTTACTCACATCCTGCCCACTCATCAGGGCCGGGCCAGTGAACGCATCCTCTTTTCCGTGGTCGGCGGTCCTGGCAAGGTCATCCCCAATAACAACCACTTTGATACCACCCGGGCCAACATCGAACACAGCGGCGCCGAAGCGGTGGATCTGGTCATCGAGGAAGGATATCAGATTCGCTCGAACCATCCCTTCAAGGGCAACATGGATCCCGCCAAGCTGCAGGCGCTCATCGAACGGGTCGGCGTGGAGCGCATTCCCCTGTGCATGATCACCGTCACCAACAACAGCGGCGGCGGGCAGCCGGTCAGCCTGCAGAATATCCGCGAAATTCGGAATATCTGCCACCAGCATAAAATTCCCTTTTTCCTCGACGCCTGCCGCTTTGCGGAAAATGCCTTCTTCATCAAAAAGCGCGAGCCGGGCATGCAGGATCGCACGGTGGCTTCCATCGTGCGCGATATGTTTGATCTGGCGGACGGCGCCACCATCAGCGCCAAAAAGGATGGGCTGGTGAACATCGGCGGAGTGCTGCTGCTGCGCGATGAACAACTGGTGCGCGACGCCCGCAACAATCTGATACTTACGGAAGGATTTCCGACTTACGGCGGACTGGCGGGTCGTGATCTGGAAGCCCTGGCCCAGGGTTTTCAGGAAGTGGTCGATGAAGGTTATCTCACCTATCGCATCCGCAGCACGGAGTATCTGGGCGAGAAGCTGCTGGCAGCGGGGATATCCATCATCGAACCCCCCGGCGGCCATGCCATTTACATTGATGCCAAATCATTCTGCGATCATCTGCCTGCGGAACAGTTCCCCGGCCAGGCGCTATCTGTCGGTCTCTATCGCCACGCCGGCATCCGTTCGGTTGAAATCGGCAGTGTGATGTTCGGCCAGAACGGCAAATCGGCCCCTATGGAACTGGTCCGGCTGGCCATCCCCCGCCGCGTCTATACCCAGTCTCATATCGACTATGTGGTGGAAGCGATTCTCGAACTCCATCAACATCGCCACGAATTGCGCGGCCTGCGAATTATCGAAGAACCCCCTCAACTCCGCCATTTCACGGTCAAATTCGAGGAACTGTAACGACCCGCTTACTCCATAACAGACGCTGATATTTCCTCAATCCACTCCCTGTTTCACAGCCGCCGTCGATTGGTTCGACGATGGCCAATTCGCCATTTTACAACCCTATCTATCACCTGGTCCGGAAAATCACGTTATTTCCCGTCGTTTTGAAATAGCGAATAAATTTTATCTGCGGCGGTTCAATCTGCTTCTTACTGGCATGACGCATGTCATAAAATAATTTAGAGAACATTGCAGTTTCCGGTCGCATCCAGACGCGAAAAGCAGATCGGTTATGGTTGCCAAACCCAGCATCCTGATTGTCGACGTCGATTCGCTGACCCGCTGGTCGCTGATCCAGGCTGGCCAAGGCCGCTATCAGGTTACCGCGGTCAGTAACGAATATTCCGCATTGACTGAATTACGTGACCATCATTACGATCTGCTGGTGATCGGGTGCAGCAGTGGTCAATTACGCTGCGATGAGATCACGCAAGAGGCCCGTGTTCTGCACCCCGCGTTGCCGATTCTGGTCATGTGCGGCATGCCCCTGGATCAGACGATGTGCGATTGCTCACGCCGCGCGGCCCATCTCCATTCTGCGACCAGCATCCATGAAAAGCCGTTTAAATTGACTCGGCTTATGGAAGATGTGGACCGACTATTGAACGATACGCACCCCGCTACCCCGCATCAAAATTAATAAGTATATAGTGCTATTTATCTGCCGGTGGTGAGGAATCCTCCTCAATACCCACACCGCCATGCCGTGAGTAAATTTGACAAGACGTGGCATGAAACATGCTCAGCACATAAGTAAGTGTTGTTCTGCGCTGTTTGAACCGCTTGTGGTAGTCCCTGCCTGCCTGTTGATGAAAGGGAAGCATCGATGAATGAATCACACGACTACGCCCCGGATACGCAGGCGGTTCACGCCGGTATTGATCACTACGAGTTCGGCCCGGTCGTGCCGCCGATCTATCAGGTTTCCACCTTTGCTTTTGAACATGCCGATCATGGGGCGGCGCTCTTTGCCAATCGCCAGCCGGGTTACATTTATTCCCGGATGGGCAATCCCACGGTTGAGGCGCTGGAGAAATCGATCGCCACACTGGAAGGTGGCTACGCAGCATTGGCCTGTGCCAGTGGGATGGCCGCCATTCACACCGCGCTCTCCGCTTTTCTGCAGGCCGGCGACCACATCGTCTGTGGCGATGCGCTATACGGTCCGACCTGCACGCTGGTGGAAACGGTATTTGCCAAATATGGCGTCGAATCCACTTTCGTCGATACCGATGATCTCGATGCGGTTCGCGCCGCACTGCGACCCAATACCAAAGTAGTCTATGTGGAAACACCGGGCAATCCGACACTGGTGCTGACCGATCTGGAAGCGATCACGAAACTCGCTCATGAGCATGGTGCGGTAGTCATCTGCGACAACACCTTCATGAGTCCCGTCCTGCAGCAACCATTCCGTTACGGAGTGGACGTGGTGGTCCATAGCCTGACCAAGGCGCTCAATGGCCATGCGGATGTGATCGGCGGTGCGGTCGTGGTGCGCGACGAAGCACACTATCGCCCCATGCGGAAAATTCTCAATCATCTGGGCGGAGTGTTGCCACCCTTCGAATCCTTCCTGGTCCATCGCGGCATTAAAACCCTGCCGCTGCGGATCGAACGCCAATGCACCAATGGGCTGCAGGTGGCTGAATTCCTGGAACTATGCCCTGCAGTGGCGTGGGTCCGTTATCCATATCTGCCCAGCCATCCACAGTATGAGCTGGCCCGTCGGCAGATGCGCGGCGGCGGACCGGTCATCAGCTTCGAGCTCCGCGGCGGCATCGAAGCGGGAAAAAATATGATGAGCCACGTGCGGTTGTGTGCCTTGGCGGTCAGCCTGGGCGGCGTGGAATCACTGATCCAGCACCCCGCCAGCATGACTCACGCATCGATGGGCGCCGATGCCCGCCAACGCGCCCACATCACCGATGGCCTGGTCCGCCTCTCGGTCGGCATTGAAAACGTACAGGATGTCATCAACGATCTTAAGCTAGCCCTCAGCCACGTCACCCGACTGGCCCCGGATGTCACCTGCGAAGAATGCCGCCGTAATCCTGCGATCAGCCACCAAGCCCGCTCCAATGGTTGCCAACACGCGGTGTGATGGCCGGGCGACGGCTCCCTTGACAGCTATGGCGCGGCTCCTTAGGCTGCTCAATGCAATCGCCTTGAGCAGTCGTACTCCTCTACCGTTCCCCCATATAAGGAAACTACACATGATCAAACAACACCACTCAAAAATTATTCGTAGCAGTCTGACTGGTCTGACACTTTGGCTGATCGGTTGCAGCGGTGGGCTGGGAGGCAGCGGCGACAGCCAACTGGCCGCCCAAGGCCAACAACTCTTCGCCACCCACTGCGCCCAATGCCACGGTGACGACGGCAGCGGCGGCAGCGGACCTGATATTCGCGGCAGCGGCAATACAACGATTACCGCGGCGGTCGGCGGAGGCGGCGGCCATACCACCTTTGAAAACCTCACTGCCCAGGAAATCAGTGCCATCGCCGCCTTCCTCAATGACACCGGTGCGGACGACGAAAATGGCAGCCCGGCCTCCTGTGAACAATTGCTGGCCGACGAGGAGGACATCAAAAACCAGGTCGGAGATTCCTTCGATGAGGGCGAGGATGAACTCTTCTGTCAGCTGACCAATATTCTTCTTCAGGAGGTCAACGGCGGCTGCATCGATGAAACTGAGCTGCAGCAGAATACTGACATGACGCTGGCAGAATATGAGGATTATCTGCAAAACCAGCTGCAACTGGGTGGTTGCGATAGCGGCACCGACGGGGGTGAGACTGATGGCGACGGCGGCGGGACATCGGCCTGTGACAGCCTGCTCGAGGAAGAAGCGACCCTGCTCAACATGATTGGTGAGACCGTGGAAGAAGAGGAAGTGGATGAATACTGCCAGGTGCTCAGTCTCGAC
Organism: Phycisphaerae bacterium; assembly: GCA_022072405.1. Lineage (GTDB taxonomy): Bacteria > Planctomycetota > Phycisphaerae > UBA1845 > CAIVHJ01 > JAJVHX01. The sequence continues at coordinate 143,258 of JAJVHX010000018.1, forward strand.
GAGCAGTGGCTTAATCAGGGATGTGTGACCGACGCAGAATTGCAAGCCGCGACCGGTTATACCATCGACGAATATCAATCATTGCTCGACCAGGACCAGGCCAATTACGGCTGTTAACCATAGCTGATTGAGAATGGCCCACTCAAGCACCCGCTCGGACGGGTGCTTTTTTTATGCTTCTTCAGGTGTGTTCACCGATCGTATCTGCATCTGCGTTGGTTGCAATTCCGGAATTTCCTTATGCGGATCCGCTGCCCCGAGTTCCTTGAGCTTGCGGGCACTGGGCAAAGTACGCTTTTCCCAGTTGCCCACCGCATTATCATAGGCATCGGCTGCTTTCTGGATGCCGCCACGAATGTCCTCCATATATTTACCCAGCGTGCAGAGCCGTTCATACAACTCCCGTCCGGCGTCGGCGATCTTCTGGGCATTTTCTGCCACCTGCTCCTGCTGCCAGCCATGCCGCACCGCCAATAGTAGCGCGATCAGCGTCGTTGGCGAAGCCAGCAGTACTCCCTGGCCAATACCATCCACCAGCAGATCGTGATCCTCCGCCAGGGTGGCCGCAAAAAACGCCTCACCCGGCATGAACATCACTACAAACTCGGGCGCCGGCGTCAGATTCTTCCAGTATTCCTTCGACCCCAGTTTTTTCATCGTCTGCCGTACATCGGCTGCATACTTCTGCAACAACGGTGCGCGCCGCGATTCTTCAACGCAACTCATCGCTTCGAGATAGGCGCCGGTATTTACTTTGGAGTCGATGGCCAACTGGCGACCGCCTGGCAGATGGACGATCAGGTCCGGCCGAGTACGATCCGCTTGTACGGCCTGTTCCACAAAATCGCAATGGGCGCTCAAACCCGCCAGCTCCACGATCCGTCGCAGGCTCACTTCGCCCCACTGCCCCTTGGGGCCGCTCTGGCGCAGCGCCGCCGCCAGTATCCCCGCCTGGCTGCCGAGCTGCTCACTGCGCTGCTGCAACTCACCCACCTGCTGCCGCAAACCGCCGTAAGCTTCCGCTCGCGTCTTTTCCAGTTCGCGCAACTGAACCTCGTAGCGTTCCAGTTGTTCGCGCAGGGGTTTGAATTTCTCATCCGCCAGGGTTAGAAACTGCTGGTTGCTCTGGGTCAGCACGTTGGCTGACACCGCCCCGAACGCGTCGCGCATCTGCACCAGCAGACGATCAAACTGAGCGAGCTGCTGCTGCGGATCAGCCGGAGCCTGCCGCCTCAACACCGCCACCAGCAGCACCAGCACCGCCACCATCACCGCCAGTAAAAATGCCAGCAACCATTGCTCCATCAGCGCCCCTGCCGGTTAACAATAAAAACCTGTAACTCATTTACAAAGAGACGCGGGCTACCGTCTGCGCGTCTCTTGTTTCGCACGCTAAATCCGCCGTCTGGATAAACTTACTACGATTTCTTTCGCACCATGTCGAACTTGGTGACGCCCTTATCCACGCCCCCTTCGAAATAGGTCCATTCTGCCGTGTAGTGGTTGTCATCCACGAAAGTGTATTTCACGGCGTGCATGTGGCCGTCGGTCGGCTGCATGTTCGTACCATCCACAAATTCAAAGGTCACTTCTTTGTCGCTGACGTGGGTTGCTTTCATACGCGGCTGATTGCCCGCCGCACAATAATGGGTCAGCATCAGCTCCGGCCCGTTCAGATGATACATGGTGATCATCTCGTGATCGGTGCCTGGCAACATGTGTTCCATCACGGCGCTGCCATTGGAAACCACTTTGAAAATAATCTGCGACTCCCCCTGAGACTTATCGACCACTTCCCATTCGCCCGCCAGTTTCTTGAAGGCATCCAGCGGTGTCGGGCCCGTCGGCTGGGGATGCTTATGCTGCTCATCTCTCGCCCATGCCCAACCACTCAACACCAGACCCGCTACCACCGCAATTACTCGCGCGCGCTTGCCGGCCATGTTCAGCTCCTTAATTCCCTGGTTTGTACCCGAACCACAAAAAAACCGACCCGCCGGAACACTCCGGCGGATCGGCCGTTCATATTCAACGAAACCGCAACTTTGTTCAAGTGGGTGCTGGTGTGGGGGCTTGGGGCGGCTTTAGGGCCAGCGCCAGCAACCCCGCCACCAGACAGGCTATCCCCGCCGCCATAAAAGGCTTACTCCATAATTCCACCCCACCGGCGGTGGTCGTTTTCAGATCCTTGAAATAAGCACTGAGCAAGTTGCCGACGATCCCGGCGATTCCATAAGCGAGAAACACAAACGGATAGTTCACTCCCACCCGCTTATTCCCAAAATAATCAGCCGTCGCCGAGGGAAAGAGCGCCAGCGTGCCACCGAAATTGAATCCCACCACACTGGCCGCCAGAATCAAACCCTTTTCACTTCCCGCCACTTTGAACAAAGCCAGCAGCATCGCTCCCTGCAACATACTCATCAGCAACAGCGCCGCCTTCCGTCCGGTCTTGTCAGAAATCAATCCCCAGATGATGCGCCCCAGACCGTTGAAGATGGCCAGAAAAACCAGCGCCGTATCCGCCATGATCCCCGCCGCATCCTTGTCGACAGCCGCCTGATTGGCCAGCAGATTATCGATCCCGAATAACTTGATACACCCGATCACCATCAACCCCGCCATGGCGGTTCCGATATACATCACCATCATCACCCAGTATTGGGGAGTCGCCACCATCTGTGAAACAGAAAAATCCACCTGCCCCAGTGATGATCCCGTGCCTCCTCGGCCTTGGGGATTCCAACCCGCCGGACTCCATCCGACCGGCGGATTCACCATGGTCAGACTTCCTAACAGCACCATCAGCAGAAAAGCCACACCATACACCAGAAAAACCGCCTGCACATCAGGCAGTCCGAATATCTGCTCATGCAGCCGATCAAACAACCCTCCCTTGAATCCCCCGAAGGTCTCTTTCCACCCACCCGCCAGTTTCACCCAGATCGTGGCACCAAAACCGAACCCCGCTACCGCCAGCCCGGTGATTAACCCCTTCTTATCGGGGAACCATTTCACACAACAAGCGATCGGCACCACGTAACCCAGACCGATTCCCGCTCCGCCGATCAGCCCGATGAACAACCACTGCATCCCGAAGCTTGAACCCAGCAGCCCGCCCAGTATATATCCCAAGCCCAGTACCACTCCGCCTATTTGTGCTGTCTTGCGTGGCCCGATGCGCGCCTGCAGTTTTCCGGCGAACAGCAGTACCAGCGAAAAAGTCGCCAGTCCCGTTGAGAAAATCGCCAGCGTCTGTTGGGCGCTGAAGCCATACAATCCATCCTTTAACTCCAGCTTCTTGGTAAAAACAGCCCAGGCATAGATCGCCCCCAATGCAAACTGAATTAGAATCGCACCCACCACCACCCGCCAGCGATTCACTACTGCGGGAGTGGTCGATACCTGTGTCATCGGGTGTGCAGCCATGCTCATGAGGAACTCTCCGAAATATCGTGCCTTTCGCTGCTGATATCTTCATCGAGACGTGAATTAGCCAAGGTGTTTACAATCAACATGCCAGCAATACACCGGAGATTAAAATGAATGAGCGGACCCAATCTCAATTTAAATAGACAACGGAAGCTAGAGATTTCACGCACTACTGCGGATTCCATCTCATCAACATGGCAGTAATCGAACTAAAAGAGTGCTGTAAGCAGCCGTTTACGCCGCATTCTGAAAGGTTTATGCTATGTGTCCATCGCGATCTCTCATTCCCTGAAACAACGCACACCTCAAGGAGCAAGGCCATGCGCACTCATAAAATGTGGCTGGGATTGGGCGGGTTCATGCTTTGCCTGATGAGTGGATGGGGCTGTTCCAGCGGACCGAGCAGCAATGGAAATCTGAACGATAACCTCGATCCCGACAACATCAATGATAACACCGCCGGCGGCGGTGAATCTCTCGGCGCGGCGGCCTTTCAGTCACAAGGTTGCACCGCCTGCCACACCCCCACCAGCAATAACTTCACCTCCAGCAGCATCGACGATATTGTGGAAACGCTGTTGAGCGAACAGGAACATCCCGGCGGATCATTTGAGGAAATGAATGAAACCGATGTCGAGGTCCTCAGCGATTTCATTATTGATGTATCGTTGGGTGAGGAGGATCTCGATTTTGACGCACCCGCTGACAACAACAACGACAACCAGAGCGACGCAGCCACGGCTACACAATGGTTCGAGCAGGTGTGGAATGATTTTGACCGCCACTATGCGCACTTCTCCGCCAAGCAGACCGATTGGGACGCATTGCGCGCTGAATATGCCCCCCATTTTACGACCGACCTGACCGCTGAGCAGTTTGTGCAGGAATTGGTTCCGTTGCTGGCCGAGCTGCAGGATCTGCACATCTGGCTGTACGATGCCGCCGGCCAAAGCGTTGAAGTATATTCCCGCCCGGTGGAGCAAAACTATCCCAACCGCTACCCTGAAGGTGTTGAGCGCTGGGGTGATTATCCGTTATGGCATGGCTGGCTCGAGGGAGATATCGCTTATTTCAGCATCGACTCTTTCGAAACGGAGCAATGGGACGGATTAACCACCGGCCAGGCGGATGATCTGTACGCCACTTATGCACTGGCCAGCGCGCTTATTATCGATGTGCGGGCCAATAACGGCGGCAATGAAACCATCGCCGCCACCCTCGCCAGCCACCTCACCGACAGTGATTATGTCTATGGCTATCATCGCTCGAAAAACGACAGCACCAACCATAACGATTTCGGCGATTGGCAGGAACACCGCCTGCAACCCGCGGAAAACCAGCTGCTGCTGAAACCCACCGCCTGCCTGATCGGCGAGCGAAATATGAGTTCGGCGGAGTGGTTCGTGCTGATGATGCACGAGAATCCCAACGGTATCACGTTGATCGGTGACGCGACGCGCGGCAGCTCCGGCTCGCCCCAGGAATTCACCATTGACGATGTGGCCAGTTACTGGATCCCCAGCTGGGAAGCTTTTCGTGCTGACCAGATCACTCCACTGGAAGATGTGGGTATTGAACCGACCGCGGGCTACTCCATCGCTCCCGCCGCCAGCTATGATGACAATCACGACTTTGTTCTTGAAGCAGCCATTACCCTGCTCGCTCCAGAGTAACGCTTCGAAAATACGTCATCTGAATTAATTATTGCGCAGCATTTTTTCATTCCTGAGCGCAGGTGCTGCGCGATGGTCAATTTTGAATTAGACGTGGGCCGATGTTGATTACTGATGAATCCAGCAGCCCGACAAGCCGAATGGCCGGTAACCGCCGCCGCGTCCTCGCATGATGATGAGCATTGCCGTCGCCATTGTGGAGCCGATCAGGCGACCGTTGCCGGTAACCAGTTCGGTTTTCTATCGCTGCTGGAGGCACTCAGCGACGGCGTGCTGATTTTTCAGGAGGAGGGGATCATCCGACTGGCCAATCCGGCGGCGCTGCGCATGTTCGGCTATGAACGCGAGAGTGATCTGGCAGGTCGGCCTGTGGATCTGCTATTGACAATGACCACCGCCGCAACCGCGAGTGAGTCACTGGCGACGATCCTGGCTGATTATCTCCAGCGCCCTCAACCGCTGGAAATGCCCGGTCGGCGAGCAGCCGGCTCTACTTTTCCAGTCCAGGTTTCGCTGAATCGCCACCCCCGATTTCCCGATCAGGTGGTGGCGATTATTCGCGATCTGACCCCGCTTCAGGACAAGGAAATGGAATTGCGCAGCAGCCGGTTGGCGCTGCGTCAGGCCAAGGATCAGGCGGATGTGGCCAATCAGGCCAAAAGTCTCTTTCTCGCCAACATCAGCCACGAGATCCGCACGCCGATGACCGCCATCCTGGGATATGCGGAGCTGCTGCTCGATCCCCATCTGCCGGCCGCTCAGCGACTGCACCATGTTCAGACCATCATTCGCAACGGTGAGCACCTGCTGGCTTTGCTGAACGACGTCCTCGATCTGGCCCAAATCGATGCCAATCAGTTGCACATCGCCCACACCAACTGCTCCCCGCATCGCCTGGTGGCTGAAGTCACCTCTCTGATGCGAGTGCGGGCGTTGGAAAAAGAACTGCACCTGGAAATCAGCTATGGCGACCATGTACCCACGTTGATTCAAACCGACCCCACTCGCCTGAGGCAGATTCTGCTCAACCTGCTGAGTAACGCGATTAAATACACCCCCCAAGGCCAAATCGGGCTGCGCCTCGAAGGTCACCTCGGCCCCGACGAAACCCCCACCCACCTCAGTATTGAAGTAAAGGATACCGGCATCGGCATTGAACCGGAGCAGATTCACCGCCTCTTTGAACCCTTTCAGAACTGTAAGGAAGCCGCCGATCTGCACCATCATGGTACCGGGCTGGGACTGAGCATCTGTCGTCGTCTGGCGCACCTGCTGACTGGACAATTATCGGTTCAGAGCCAGCCGGGAGTGGATTCCACTTTCACCCTGATCATTCCGACCGGAATCGACACCCCCATTGAAGCAGCGCCGCCAGTTCATACGGATACTACTTCATCACCGACGCTTGCTCCCCAGCCACTCACCGGACGGGTGTTGCTCGTTGAAGATTGTGCCGACAATCAGCGCCTGATCAGCCTGCTTCTTCGCCGTGAAGGATTGCAGGTGGAAACGGCTGACAACGGTCGCCAAGCGACGCGACTGGCGCTGGACCATGCCTATGACCTGGTCCTGATGGATATGCAGATGCCCGATATGGACGGCTATACCGCCAGCAGTTTTCTGCGCACGGCAGGTTACATTACCCCGATCATTGCCATCACCGCTTACGCCCTCGATGGCGACCGCGAACGCTGCCTGCGCGCCGGCTGTAATGATTATCTCTCCAAACCCATACAACCCGCTCAGCTGCGGCGACTGTTGCAATGCTATTTATCGACCTGCACCGGACGGACGCCATCTGACTGATGGTAATTTCCGACAATTCATATCAAACCGGTATTATATTCCATACGAATCGTATACCTGGATGATTACTCCAGAACGGTGATGGTAACGAATTTACTGTGGTACTAAAGAGGATATTACCGGTGGGTTGAACGAGTGATCAGCACGGTAATGGTAAATAGCTATTGTGAAGTTCTATAAAATACCCTCGACATAAAATGATCCATAAATTACTTTCTACAGAGTAGCATTTCATTTTATTCCAGGCATAATATCCATCAGCACTCGCAGCACCTATCACTTCTGGAAGGAGTCTAACATGCATCCACGCTGGCAGATTCGATTAATGACCCTCGCCGCTCTCCTGGGCGGCTGGTGCTTTCAAGCCACCGGCTGCAACGCACTGAGCGATGCGGGTTTCATTCAGATGGTCAACGCCGGAACCCAGCAATACATTAACAGCATATTTACCCAGTTTGTGACGCAGTCGATTGACGGTTTGTTCAATGTCAACTGAGTCGACTGAATTACTCCAGGTCTTTTCTGCGGGAGCAACAACTATGCTACGCCAAGTCCGATATGGCTTCATCGTCGCCCTGATACTATTCCTGTCCACGCAAAGCGGATGCCGTGTGGACTTCAAAGCCACCGCTTCCGACGTGGTGTCCGGCATGGTCACCAGTGTCTTCGCCAATTTCGTAGCCGGTGTAGTAAATGGCGCCGTCCCGGTACCGGAATAACCCGGTAGCGCCGCTTAACTCCGCGTCAGGTCTTCTGTCGCAGGTCCATGGTGATATGCACCACGCCCTCCTCGGTCTTGGTGGAAACAGCTGCCGGACCGTTGTGGAATACTTTGAGCATCAGAATATTTTCACTGAGCACTTCGGCGTGGAAGGTGTCGATGCCCTTTTGGCGGGCGATCTCCACCAATTTGCAGAACAGCGTGGTCCCCAACCCCAGGTTCTGCCAATCATCGCGCACCGTGAACGCCACTTCCGCCTCGTCGTGTTCTTTTTCCCGGATGAAACAACCGATGGCTACCACTTCCTCTTCGCCCGGTTGGCCCGTCAGCCCGATCAACGTCATCTCGTCATCATAATCGACGTTGCAGAACACCTGCAGCCGGGTGTGCGGAAAGGCCTTCATCGGCCCGTGGAAACGGAGATAGCGACTGCGCTCCTGCAGTGAATAGAACATATCCTTGAGAATCGGTTCGTCCGACGGTTTGATCGGGCGGATGAACACCTCGCGATGGTCCTTCAGCGTGATGCTGAATTCATACTGCGCTGGATAGGGGGCGTGGATCGGCGGGAGAATCTGCGTCGGGTAAACGATATGGCGTTGTTTAGCCTTGTGCAGTAGTTCTGAGCGGTAATCAGGATGGGCGATGTTGATCAACGCCATGGCCCGTTCGCGCAGGTTGCGGCCATGCAGATAGGCGACCCCATATTCCGTAACCACGTAATAGGTATCACCGCGCGTCGTCGCCACTCCGGCACCTTCCGGTAGGCTGGCCACGATCCGCGATACGACCCCATCCGGTGTTTCGGCGACACTGGGCATGGCAATGATCGGCTTGCCGTTGTGGGACATCGCCGCCCCGCGCATGAAGTCGGCATGGCCGCCGATGCCGCTGTAAAACAACATGCCGATCGAATCGGCCACCACCTGGCCGGTGAGATCGACCTGAATGCCGGCGTTAATCGCCACCATCTGGTCATGCTGGCTGATGATGCGCGGGTCGTTGGTGTATTCGCTAGGGCGCATCTCGATCTGCGGATTATCATTCATGAACTCAAACAGCGCTCGCGAACCGGCGGCAAAACTGGCGACAATCTTGCCGCTGTGCAGGGTTTTCCGCCGACCGGTGATGACCCCTTCATTCACCAGTTTCATCACTCCATCAGAGAACATCTCTGTGTGAATACCCAGATCGCTCTTGTTTTGCAGCAGACTCAGCACCGCATCGGGCACCCGGCCGATGCCGATCTGCAGCGTCGCCCCATCGGGAATCAGCCGGGCAATATGCGTGGCGATATCGTGGGTCACCGCATCATCGCCCGGTATCATCGGCCACTCTAATAGCGGCTCGGAATGATCCACCAGTCCGGTGATCTGGTTGACATGCAGAAAACAATCGCCCAGCGTCCGGGGCATCTGCTCATTGACCTGGGCCACTATCATCCGGGCACTTTCGGCAGCACTTTTGGTGATATCCACCGATACCCCCAGACTGCAGAACCCGTGCGCGTCGGGCGGGCTGACCATTATGAGCGCCAGATCGATCGGCACGCGCTTGCTGCGGAACAGGTGGGGAACCTTGGATAGAAACACCGGCGTATAATCAGCGCGGGCTTCGTTGACCGCCCCGCGCAGACTGTTGCCGATGAAGAAGGCATTCGCCCGGAAATTGGTCGCGTATTTGGGGTCGGCATAGGGCGCGACCCCCAGCGTCAGTATCTGCATCACTTCGGTATCGCTCAGCCCGCCGCCGGCTTTGCCCAGCGCCCGCACCAGCTCCTGCGGTTCACCGCAGGCGCTGCCCACATAAACCCGGTCGCCCGGCTTGATCCGTTTCACCGCCGCGGTCGCCGTCATCAGTTTATCCGCATATCGATCCTGCCAGCGTTCTACCATGTTGCTCTCCTGGGCGCTGCTGTAACGATTTTTGTCTTTCGACTTACGACTGTTTCAATATCACCCGGGCGTCGGCGGCGATCGCACCGTGACCTCGGCCATAGACAATCAACGGATTGATATCCAGCTCCGCCATTCGCGGATGATCGGTGGCCAGTTGCGACAAGCGCAATAAATATTCCGCGACGGCCTCCATATCCGACGGCGGCTCGCCGCGCACGCCCTCCAGTAATTTCACCGAGCGGATATCACGGATCATCTGCCGGGCACTGTTCTCGCGGATCGGCGCCAGGCGAAAAGCCACATCGCGCAGCGCCTCGGTATAGATGCCGCCTAACCCGAACATCAGCAGCGGGCCGAATTTGGGGTCACGCGTCATGCCCAGAATGATCTCCTTGCCCTTGGCGAGCATTTTCTGCACCAGCACGCCCCAGATTTCCACCTCCTGGCCCAGATGCTGGTGAACCTGCGTGATCATTCCGTCGTAAGCGTCGCGCACCTCCGTCTCAGTAATCAGGTTTAGCCGCACTCCACCCACATCGGTTTTATGCAGTATTTTCGGTCCGGATATTTTCAGCACTACCGGATAACCCATCTGATTGGCTGCCGCCGCCGCTTCGTCGGCTGAACGGGCCAGGGCAAATGGCACGGTGGCCATTCCGTAATGCTGCAGCACCTCCAGTGCCGCCAGTTCAACCAGTTGCGTCCGCCCCGCCGCCAGTTCACGATCAAACAACTGGGCCACCGCTTCGCGCTGCACCTCGAATTGGCGATAAGCGCTGATCGGCCGCCGCTGCCATTCGGCGTAACGGGCTTTGGCCGACAAGGCCCGCATCGCATTTTCCGGAAAGATAAACGTGGGCACGCCATGCTTCTGCAACACTGCCACCGCCGGCTGGACATCCACCAGCCCCATCAGTACGCCGATGATCGGCTTGCTCGAATACCCCTTGATCTCGGCGATCACTTGGGCGATCTCCTCCTCGTCAGTCATCATCTGCGGGGTGACAATCACCACCACCTGGTCCACATTTTCATCCGCCGTGACCGCATCGAGCGCCGCCCGGTACCGATCGTGCTTGGCATCGCCGATGACGTCGACCGGATTCTTGATGCTGCTGGTCGGCGGCATCTGGAAGCGCAGCGACTTGAGCGTGTAATCCTGAAACCGCGGAATAGTCAGCCCGTGGCGAATGCAGGCATCGGTGGCCATGATTCCCGGCCCGCCCGCATTGGTCACGATCGCCGTCTTCCGCCCCGCGGGCAGGAGCGGATCTATAAATGCTTCCGCACAATCGAACAACTCCCCGACACTCTCGACGCGAATCACCCGGGCCTGTTTGAAGATGGCTTCATAGACTTCATCGGAACCCGCCAGCGAACCGGTGTGGCTGGCCGCCGCCGCCGCCCCTTCCGTCGTCCGACCGGTCTTGATCACCAGGATCGGCTTGGGTTTGTCTCCCTGGGCAATCTGGTTGCAGGCCTCAATGAACTCCTGCCCGGCGGACAAATCTTCGATGTACATCAGAATCACTTTGGTATTCGGATCCCGGGCCAGCGTCCGCAGCAGATCGATCTCCGTGACATCCACCTTGTTGCCGAAGCTGACAAACCGCGAAAAACCAATGCCCCGCCCCTTCGCATAATCGAGCAGCGCGGTACACAGCGCCCCGCTTTGCGAGATCAGCCCCAGCGGCCCGCGTCGCGGCATGTGGGTGGCGAAGGTGGCGTTCATCTGCACATCCACGGCGGTGTTGATCAGTCCCAGGCAATTCGGCCCGACAATGGAGAGTCCCCGGTCGCGGGCCAGTTGTCTGATCCGTAACTCGCGCTCCGCCCCCTCGCCGCCGATCTCCTTGAATCCGGCGGAAATGATCAGGAAATGGCGGATGCCCAGGTCGGCCCCTTCCTGCACAATACCCTCGATCGTTTCCGGCGGAGTCACCACCACCGCCAGGTCCACCTCGTCGTCGATGGCGCTGAGCGACGGCGTGCAGCGCAAACCCAGTATGCTTTTGGCTTTGGGATTCACCGCATAGATCACCCCGGTATACCCGCCGTAGATCAGATTCCGCAATACGGCGTGGCCGACGGACCCTTCACGGCGCGAAGCCCCCAGCACCGCAATGGATCGCGGGCAAAACATGGGCTCCAGATCACGCCCCACCACTTCCGGCGGTGATGGAATCGTCTGTGTCGGTGTCATACTGTCTGCTCCCTCAGTTAAAAAACAGGCTCGCGGACCGCGCTGTCGGGCGGTGCCATTTAATATCCGTTTATAGCTCCGGGTGAATCAGCATCGTATATTTATAGACGGCTCCCTCGCGGCGGCTGCTGATGGTCAGTGGCGCCTTGTGAAACAGACGCATCATCGCCTGGTTATCCACCAGCACATCCGCAGTGAGTCCGCTCAGTCCTTTCTTACAGGCATATTCCAGCAGTTGCATGAACATCGCCCAGCCCACGCCCCGTTTCTGCCAGGCATCCACCACCAGCAGCGAGATCTGGGCCAGGTTGGTGGCTGGATCGTTTGCATAACTGGCTACACCCATGATGGCATCTTCATCCGTGCGACCGGCCTTCATCACCACCGCCATCCGCCCCTGGTAATCCACCCGCAGCAACTCCTTGAGCTGCTCGCGCGAGGGCAGATGCAGCGAATCGAAAAACCGCTGGCGAATCGTTTCATCGGACAGATCATAGATCAACTCGCGCAGGGCCGGCTCGTCCGTCATTTTCAACGGTCGCAGATAACCGCGTAACCCGTCGCGCAGATCGATCCACTTCTCCAGTTCTTCCGGATAGGTCGGCGTGGAAATCTGCAGGTCGATGTAATCATTGCCGATCATCCGCCGCATCCGCGCTTCAGCCAACAGCCAGGGTCGGAATTTCGGATGGGCGATTTGAATCAGCGCCAGCGCCCGGTCACGAATACTCTTGCCGTGCAGATAAGCAGCCCCGAACTCCGTTACCACATAATGCACGTCACCGCGACTGGTCACCACTCCCGCACCCGGCTTGAGGATCGGCACGATGCGCGAGATGCTTTCATCCGCCGTCGTGCTGGGCAGGGCGATGATCGGCTTGCCCCCGCGCGACCGGGCCGCACCGCGCACGAAATCCACCTGCCCGCCGATCCCGCTGTAAAACATCAGCCCCAGCGAATCGGCACACACCTGGCCGGTGATGTCCACCTCCAGTGCTGAATTGATCGCCACCATCTTGTCATTGCGGGCGATATTGAACGGATCATTGGTATATTCACTCGGATGAAATTCAATCAGCGGATTGTTATCCACGAAGTCATACAGCCGCCGCGATCCCATCACAAAACTGGCGACGATTTTGCCCGGATGCAGTGTCTTGCGGGCGTTGTTGATCACCCCTTTTTCCACCAGATCGATCACGCCGTCGGAAAACATCTCCGTATGAATACCCAGATCCCGGCGCTCATGCAGAAAATGCAGCACGGCGTCCGGGATTGTGCCGATGCCCATCTGCAGCGTGGCTCCATCCTCGATCAGATCGGCGATATGTTTGGCGATGCGGCGGGAGAGTTCGTCGGGCGTGCCCTGGGGTGCTTCCAGCAGCGGGTAATCGCAGGGCACCAGTACATCCAACTGATCGACATGCACGAAACACTCGCCCAACGCCCGCGGAGCCTGTTGATTCACTTCGGCGACCACCAGCCGGGCGCTCTCCGCCGCCGATTTGACGATGTCGGTGGAGACCCCGTAACTGCAGTAACCAAAACGATCGGGTGGGCTGACCTGAATCAACGCCACGTCGATCACCACCCGCCCGCTGCGAAACAAACGGGGAATTTCCGATAGAAAGATCGGCGTGTAATCGGCCCGCCCCTGGGCCACCGCTTCGCGCACGTTGGCTCCGATGAAAAAGGCGTTGTGCCGGAATTTCTGATCCAGCTTGGCATCCGCGTAGGGCGCCACCCCCAGCGTTAAAATATGTACAATTTCGGTATCGGAGAGATCCGCCCGGGCCGCCAGTGCCCGCACCAGCTCCTGCGGCTCAGCCGCACCGGAACCAATGAACACGCGATGACCATAATGCACCCGCTGCACCGCTTCACTTGCGGTCTGCACCTTCTTCGCATAGCGCTGCTGCCATTCGTGATCCATCACCATCGTCGGATTTCCCGTGACTACTCGATGCCGGCATCCTATCACTAGCCCGATTCACCGAAAGAGCGATCTTGTACAACGGGCGGCATATTAATGCCGATCATCTGCCGCCCGATAATTTCTATACAAACTTGAACAATTGTCTCACTGGAGACGACAGGCTGGGATCAGTGGTTCGTATTCGGGATACCACATGAAGTTGCGAACGGCATCATCAATCTGCTCATCCTTGAAGAGCCGGCCGAGTCCCGCGTCGCGCGCTTCACGCACCACAATCCCCGCCACCTTAAAGCTGACCTCACGCAGTTTGCTCTGGTTGGGATAGAGCGATCCCTGTTCCAGCAAACCGGGATCGGTCGCTTCCGCACAACCCAGCGCCGCCGCGAGCAACATGCGATCCGTAACCATGCGGGTCTGCGAGACGATGGCACCCAGTCCCAATCCAGGAAAGATGAAAGCATTGTTACCCTGGCCAATCAAATGACGCCGACCATTATGCTCTACCGGATTAAATGGGCTGCCCGTGGCTAAGATCGCCCGGCCATCGGTCCAGCGGATTGCATCTGCGGGTTTACACTCTGCTTTGCTGGTTGGATTGCTCAAGGCGAAGATGACCGGCTGGGAGACATGCTTGCCCATCTCGCGTACGATTTCTTCGGTGAACACGCCCGGCTGGGCGGTGGTGCCGATCAGGATGGTCGGCTTATAGTGATGTACCGCCTCCAGGAGCGAGTCGGCCCGTTTTAGATCCCAGTTCATGGCGGAGACATGTTCGCGACTGGCGGAAAACTCGCGCTTGGTGCTGCTCAAGTCCGTACGACCGTCATGCACCAGCCCGTGACTGTCCAGCATCAACTGGGCCCGGCGGATTTTTTCAGCGGGGACATTCTGCGCTTCCATGGCCATCTTCACCAGTCGGGCGATACCCACCCCTGCAGCCCCCGCGCCGGCAAAGAGTACTCGCTGCTCACCCAGCGGAATCCGCGTCACCTTGCAGGCATTGAGCACACCCGCCACCGCAATCGCACTGGTGCCCTGAATATCATCATTAAAACTCGACAACCGGTTGCGATAGCGATCCAGATTCTGGAAGGCGATGTCCTTATGAAAATCCTCCCACTGCAATAACGCCCGCGGAAAAACCTCGATCACCGCTTCTATAAACCGATCGATAAATTCCTCGTAAGCGTTGCCGCGCAAGCGCGGCTGACGATAGCCGAAGTAAAGCGGATCATTGAGCAGTTCTTTATTATTGGTACCCACATCGAGACTGATGGGCAGACAAACCTGCGGAGGTACGCCCGCTCCGGCGATGTACAGCGAAATCTTGCCGACCGGGATGCCCATGCCGCCGGCGCCCTGGTCGCCCAGCCCCAGGATGCGTTCGTTATCCGTTACCACAATCAGGCGGATATCCTGGTGGGGTGAATTGCGCAGAATATCCGGAATATGGTCAACATCCTCCGGGGTGATCCACAAACCGTAGGGTTTACGCAGGATGTGGCTGTATTTCTGACACGCCAACCCCACTACCGGCGTATAGACAATCGGCATCAGTTCTTCCAGATTTTCGACCAGTACGCGATAAAAAAGTGTCTGGTTGCGATCGCGCAGTGACGACAGCCCGATGAATTTTTCCAGATCATCCTGCTTGCAGCGGATATGCTCCATCTCCAGATGCACCTGTTCCTGAATAGTCAACGCCCGCGAAGGCAACAAACCGCGCAGACCGAACCATTCCCGCTCCTGCGGAGTAAAGGCGGTATCCTTGTTGTACCAGTTGTTGGCAAGCAGATCGCGCCCGTTACTCGTAACGACAATTCCCGGCTTGGATGATTTGGAGGCCACCGTCGAACTCCCTGTATAAGAATTTTTTGTTTCGATTTCGAGGATCGTATCCGCTATAGGCTGGTTCGTGGCGTATGCTTCCGCCCTAAGCTCCTTCGGCGGATGGCAGGCCATTAAAAACTATGGTCATGTCCACAGGCGGCGCTGTCGTAATGCCAGTAAAATCAGCTCCAAGGCCTGTTCCTGGGTAAAGAGCGTCAGGTTGATGGTCAGATCATGACGACTGGGCTGCGTCGCCCGTTCGCCGAAATGACGCATCACGAAGTCGGTCCGTTCCTGACGAATGGATTGCATGGCTTGCCGCGCTTCCGCAGCAGTCAGATCATGCTCCTGCATATAACCCTCAACGCAACGCTGTTCTTCCGCCACCAGACGGACGCGCAAACCCCGCCCAGCCGGCAGGACCAGATCGGCCGCCCGACCGACAAATATGGCTCGACTCTTGCGCGCCAGCGCCAGCATCGTCGTGCACAGCCGGCGAAAATAATCATTTTGGGCATAAGGCCCGTTGATCAGCCCGCGCACCGCCGCTTCAAACCAGCTTTGATCGCGCTGATCCATGGTTTCATAAAGTCGCTGGCGCAGAGCATCGTCACCTGCCATCGCCTGCAGCAACTGGCGATCGAAAAAAGGCCAGTTCAACCGCCGGGCCAGTTCCTCCGCCACGGTCCGGCCGCCACATCCCACCTGCAGTGAAAAAGCCACAAAATCATGAACCGTCTCCACGGCGGGGGTCTGGTCATCCTGCTGCTGGCGGGCCAGCTCCCAGTTACGCACCTGTCGTTCGACCAGTCGTTCCAGACCTAGGCCCTGTTCCATTGCGTGTTGACTCATGTGGTTACTCCCGTGATATCGCCGGTGGGGGCTTATTCCAGCGGCTTGGGACGTTCCGGCATCAGCAATATCGCTCCACGTTCCCGCAGCCGCTTCTCGATCTTCCAGGGATGCAGGCTCCGCGTTCGCAGGTACAACACCGGTTCAGCACCATCCTGGCGCAACTGGGCCGCCACCACACTGACAATCTCATCTTCCTCGGAGAGCGTTTCCATCACGTTGGCAATGTCAGCGGCCCCCAGTGGTATCGCCACTTCGATGCGGCTGCCGCCCTGTTCCCATCCTAATAATGTATTGAACGCCCGCAACAGATTCCGTAACGTCAGTAACCCGACCAGCTCCGCTCCCAGGGTCACCGGCAAAGCATCTATCCCCTGTTGCGTGAAGAGCGCCGCCGCTTCTTCCAATGGTGCATCCGGTCGAATCCTCGGCGGCTCGGGTTGCATGATCTCCTCAACCCGCAACTCCGCACCGGCCTGGTGATCATAATGATCTGCCAACCACAACTCTCGCTCCGTCACCAGCCCCAGCAGATGATTCTGTTGATTCACCACCGGCAACTGGTGAATCCCGTATTGTTCCAGCAGATGCCGCGCACTGCTGACCAGCTCTTCCGGTCCCACGGTGCGGGGTCTGGTCGTCATGTGATTCTGCACAAACATCGGCGGCAAATCTCGATTTCGTATCCGCCCAATGCAACAGATGCATCAGTGCTGACAAGTAAAGTTTACCACAACTTCGCCTTATAACGCGGATCGCGTGGTGGTTCTCTCTCCTGCTGACAACATCTCATCGCCAGGCTAACAGCACTTGCGATGCCAAAAATGATTCAATCCGCATCCACCGGCAGGGTCCATACTTTGCACAATCTGGACTAATTTAGTCAACATTGTGCTGATTGCTTTCATCTATCAGTCGCCCATGTGTTTACACAGGAGGGTAGCATTGTCGTCACGAATCGGTCCTGAGCAGCGGTCGGAGGCGTTAACTGCCCAACCGCACCAAATTACATTACAATGTCCTTCATGTACCGGCTGGATCATGAACAACTCAAACGCTGGGTTGGATTTTCCTCAGCAGATGCCCAATTGCTGGGCCAGCTCAGCAGCATATTCCAACCCCAATTGGCCGGTATTGTGGATCGCTTTTACGAGACCTTACTCGATGACCCCCAAGCACGAGCGGTTGTTCAACCTGAATCACAAATCCTGCCCCGGCTCTGTCATACTCTGCAACTCTGGCTGTTAGAACTGCTGAGCGGTTCCTATGACAATGACTATTTTCTTAACCGTTACCGAATCGGAGAACGCCATGTTCAAGTCGGTCTGCCCCAGCGCTTCATGATTCTGGGCATCAGCGTCATCCGCCAGGAACTGACCCGTCGGATCCGCGAGCGACAACTTCCGAACGAGACGCCGCTGCTGGAGGCCCTTAATAAACTGCTGGAGATGGAGCTGGCCATCATGCTCGATTCCTATCATCAGACTCATATCGAACAGATTCGACAGGCTGACAAACGGGCCGTCAAACGGCAGCTCGACGAAGTGCAGCATATGGCCACCATCGGACGACTGGCCGCCTCCTTGGCCCATGAAATCAAAAATCCACTCGCGGGGATCAGCGGCGCCATCCAGATCATCTCTCAGGACCTGCCCCCCGGCCATCCGCATGCTGAAATCATGCAGGAAATCCTGCGTCAGATCGACCGGCTGGATGCTGCAGTCAAGGACTTGTTGATCTACAGCCGACCCAAGCCGCCCGATCGCCGCCTGACCGACGTGGGCGAAGTCATCAACCACTCCCTGCAACTGATCACCCAGGATCCCGCCATCCGTCCCTTGAACATCGTGACCCGCGGGATGGAACTGGGCGTCACGACGCTGCTCGATTCCGACCAGTTTGAACATGTGATTCACAATCTGTTGCTCAACGCAGCGCAAGCCCGCCCGGCAGGTGGAACGGCAGTCATCGAACTTCGCCGCTCCGAACAGCAGGTAATTGTGGAGATTATTGACGATGGCCCGGGAATGACGCCGGAAGTACTCCGCCGGGCCATGGAACCTTTTTATACCACCAAAGCCCGCGGCACGGGTCTGGGTCTGCCGATCTGCTATCACATTATCAAGGCCCATCGCGGCGACATCACCATCGACACCCAGCCGGGCCAGGGCACGACGATCCGCCTGCTGTTGCCCTATATTCAATCGGATCGGGAACGCGAGGTACCTCTGCCATGACTCATACCCGGGTGCTGATCATCGAAGATGAACAATTGATCCGCTGGTCGCTCAAACAGCGTTTCACTGCCGAAGGCTATTCCTGCGATGATGCCGCCGGCGGCGGTGACGGGCTGCAGCTCTTCACCCAGCGGACCTATGACCTGGTCATGCTTGATTTCAAACTGCCCGACATGACCGGTATCGACGTGCTGCGCGAGATCCGCCGACTGGATGACGACGTGGTGGTCATTTTGATGACCGCCTATGGCAAGGTTGAAACCGCGGTGGAGGCGATCAAGCTGGGGGCCTTTGATTTTGTCAGCAAGCCCTTCCAGATCGACCAGCTCATGGCCCAGGTGGAACGCGGTCTGGAAACCACCCGCCTCAAACGCCAGGTCCGCGACTATCGCGAAAAAATGAAGGACCAGTTCGGCTTGCAGAAGCTGGTGGGCGACAGCCCCCCCATGCGCGAACTCTATGAGCTGGTTAAAAGCATCGCCGACAGCGGCGCCGCCACTGTCTTCCTGCTGGGCGAAACCGGCACGGGTAAAGACCTGCTGGCTAAAACCATTCACTACAATTCCGACCGGGCGGATCGTCCCTTCGTTAATATCACCTGTACCGCGCTGAGTGAAACGCTGCTGGAAAGCGAGCTTTTCGGCCACGAAAAAGGTGCCTTCACCGATGCTAAATCACAAAAGCCGGGCCTGTTCGAACTGGCCCACGGCGGTACTGTTTTCCTCGATGAAGTTGGAGATATGCCCCCCGCGCTGCAGGCCAAACTGCTGCGTTTCCTGGAGGAAAAAGCCTTCCGCCGCATCGGCGGCGTACGCGATATTCAGGTGGATGTGCGCATCCTCGCCGCCACCAACCGTGATATTCAAAAAGCGGTCGCGGAGAATAAATTCCGCGAAGATCTCTATCACCGCCTGAACGTGATCACCATCACCATCCCGCCGCTGCGCGACCGCGACGGCGATATCGAATTGCTGGCCCGTTTCTTTGTAAGTGAGTATAACCGCGAATATCGCCGCAATATCACCGGTATCGCCCAGGAAGCCCTTGAACGGTTGCACAGCTATTCCTGGCCGGGCAATGTCCGCGAGTTGCGCAATACCATCGAACGGGCGGTGATCCTCAGCAAGAACAACGTCCTGACCGCCAAGGATTTTGTTCTTGGCCGGCCGGAAGAAACCGCCACCCTGGGATTGCGCGGACTGCAATTACCCCCCGACGGTGTCGACCTGCAGGAAGTGGAAGCCGAACTGGTCCGTCAGGCACTCGATCGTACCCAGCGCAATCAGACCAAAGCAGCCAAACTCCTGCACCTGTCGCGCGACCAGTTGCGCTATCGCATGGAGAAGCTCGGCCTGCTATAATCAGGACATCCTTTCTCGGACTACTTCGTCGGCTAAGCGACCGGGTCTCCACTTTGGAAATGAGGTACGATCATGGACGACGCCACCATCGCCCAGAAGGCATTAAAAATCCATGAGGAACTGGATCGTGAGGTGGACCTGCTCCGCCTGCGCATGGCGTCCAAACCCGATGCCCACGGCGATCACTGGCTTACAGCCTTTGCTTCTCACTTCCGCCATTTCCATACCCAGCTCCGCAGCCATTTTGAAATGGAGGAAGAGGGCGGCTTCATGAAACCGGTGGTCGACAAACGCCCCACCCTCAGTCCGCAGATCGCCCGCCTGCGCGAAGAACATCGCCAGATGCGCCATCTCTGCTATGAACTGGAGATGTTTGTCGAAGAATGCCGCGCCCCCAGCCTGCAGCAGATCGCCCATATCCGCGAGCGCTCCGACGAAATCATCGACTGCCTTAAAGCCCACGAAAAAGCCGAAAACCAGCTGATTCAGGATGCCTTCCAGCTCGACCTGGGCAGCAGCGAATAATGCTGGTCCCGTTCCAGCGGGTGGCCGGCTGATTCCATGTCCCATCGTTCCCCAATCCGACATGAGCGCAGTTTCATTTTGTCTGTCCATCGGTGTGCCTGAAATTACAAATCTTATATTTCAAATTCTTCCGGCTTTGTGAGCCGTGTGGGATTTCGCCACGGCTGATCCCGCAGTAACACCTGACCTCCCGGTACATGATATACACTGCTTAAGTGCAGCGCTGCGATTCTAATATTCGCAATTTATTTCGCCCGACTATCGGCGCCCCACGCACCCCAAAAGGCTGCAACTGAATATAATAAGCTAATAATACGCATAATATAATACACCGTAAAATGACATTAAATGGTGCTAATTACTAATATTGTGAAATACTTTCTTGCAATGCGTGTAGATTATACGAATCCTGCCTGGGAGGCGGGATCGCTCATCATATCAAGGAGTTAACAATGGGTAATCGTCATTTTGAGAAATTAACCATCGTGAAAGAATCGCTCCGGAATCTCAATTCCGCACAACTGCACGAAGTCAAAGGCGGTGCTTCGCCCACCGCGATAGCGACTTCAATCGGCAGCTTGATACTGTCGGCTATTTCCTATGCCATGTATTGCGACAGCGGCTTGTTGACCTATCGCATCGCAACGGAGGTGTGTATCCAACGGGAACCCTATGGAGGGTCGGTAGCGAGCAGCAATAATATTCAATAGCTGCCGGTGTCCGGCGAGCCTGATAAAGTGAGCAAGAGCCGCAAAAAATAATTTGCGGCTCTTGTTTTATCGTTTGCTGCAGACGTAAATTTTCTTTATTCCGCTTCCCAGGTCTGGAGCAGGTGGATGTAGTTGGCCCGGTAGAGCAGTTGCGGTTGCGGGCAGCGGGCGAGGTTCATGCTGCCGCGCATCTGGGCCAGAGTGTCATATTCCCGGGCAGAGAGCCAGTCTTCCAGCTCCCGCCGAACCGTGGCCAGGTAGTTCGGACCATAGCGCAACAGCGCCGAGACCATCTGCACCGCATCAGCTCCGCACATGATGGCTTTAATGGCATCGAGCGCGGTATGCACCCCGCCGGTCACCGCCAGCGAACAGGTCAACTGCGAACTGAGGACCGCCAGCCAGCGCAGGCGCAAGCGCAATTCCGAGGGATTGGACAACTCCAACTGCGAAATATACTCCAGATTATCCACGTCGATATCCGGCTGATAAAATCGATTAAACAGGATCAGTCCGTCCGCCCCCGCCTTCACCAGCGCCCGGGCAAAATGGGGTAGCGAGGTATAGAAGCGCGGCAGCTTGACCGCCAGCGGTATCTGCACGCTGCGTTTGATATTGTGAATCACCTCGACGGCCTGTTGCTCCAGTTCCATGGCGCTGTCGTCCGGGTCCATGGGCACGTCATAGAGATTAATCTCCAGCCCATCGGCACCGGCCTGCTGCATCATACTCGCGTAATCCAGCCAGCCGCTCGGCGTCGTGCCGTTCAGCGAGCCGAATACCGGGATGCGCACCGCCCGTTTGACCTGGCTGAGGTGATTCAGATATTCCTGCGGTCCGAGGACGAAATCCTCCGGCTCGGGCAGGTAGGTGCGAGCCTCGACAAAACTGTCCGCGTGGGACGCGGTGGCGGAATAGGTCGCCATCACCTCCGCGGCGATCTGTTCCTCAAACAGCGAACGCATGACAATCGCCGCGGCACCGGCATCTTCCAGACGCCGTACCGTGTCCAGATGATCCGCCAGCGGACTGGCTCCCACCACCAGCGGATGGGGCAACGTGATTCCCAGATATTTTGTGGTTAAATTCATTTTCCTTCTCCCCGGCTGTTAACCATTTCCATTCGATTTCGGCACCTGTAGTTTGGCCATGTGGTCGTAGACGGCGATGCGGCGCTGGGCGGCTTGTTGCGCCTGTATGGCCAATTGGCGGAAGCGTTCCGGATCGATTTTTTCGACCATGCGGAAGCGCGTTTCGTTGCTCATGTATTCCTTGACTGGAATCTTGCCGGCTGGGGCATCCAGCACCAGCGGTGCTTCGCCATTGAGTAACCGACGCGGATCATAGCGATACAAAGGCCAGATACCGCTATCGACCGCCCGCTTCTGCTGATCCAGACCGAACTGCAGATCATAGCCGTGGGCGATGCAATGGCTGTAGGCGATGATCAACGAGGGTCCGGGGTAGCTCTCCGCTTCAAGGAAGGCTTGCACGGTGTGATTGTCTTTGGCGCCGAAAGCGATGCTGGCCACATAGACGTGACCGTAGCTCATGGCCATCAATCCCAGATCCTTTTTGCCGATCCCCTTGCCGGCGACGGCGAATTTAGCGCTGGCGCCGAGCGGCGTGCTCTTGGAGGCCTGACCTCCGGTGTTGCTATAGACTTCGGTATCCAGCACCAGAATATTGAAATCACGATACATACTCAGGACGTGATCCAGACCGCCGTAGCCGATGTCATAGGCCCAGCCGTCGCCGCCCATCGACCAGACGCTCTTCTTCACCAGGTAATCAGCGAGCTGACCCAGCCGCTGCGCTTCGGGCGTTTTGATGGCCGCCAGTTTCTTGCGCAATTCAATCACCCTATTGCGCTGCGCTTTGATGCCCGCCTCGCCCACCTGATCGGCCGTCATCAGCTCCTCAACCAGCGTATCGCCGATCTGGCTGCTCAGCCGTTGAAGCAGAAAACGGGCGTGTTCCATGTGGGCATCCACCGCCAAGCGGAAGCCATAACCAAATTCAGCCGCATCCTCAAAGAGCGAATTCGACCAGGTCGGCCCGCGACCGTTACGATCCTGAGCATAAGGCGTTGCCGGTAGGTTGCCGCCATAAATGGACGAGCAGCCCGTCGCATTGCCGATCATCAGTCGATCACCGAACAACTGCGTCAGCAGTTTGACATAGGGCGTCTCGCCGCAGCCGGCACAGGCGCCGCTGTATTCAAAGAGCGGCAGCAGGAATTGAGTTCCTTTGACATCGAGCCGCGTGATGGCGGTGCGATCTAATTCGGGAATATCGAGGAAAAACTGGTAATTGGTCCGCTCCCGGTCGCGCAGCGGCGGCTGCGGCTCCATGTTGATCGCTTTGTGCTTGGGATTGGACTTGTCCTTGGCGGGACAGACCATGACACACAATTTACAGCCGGTACAATCTTCCGGAGCCACCTGTATGGTGAATTTCTTGCCCGCAAATTCCTTGGTTTTGAAAGCCGTGCTGCGAAATTCCGCCGGAGCCCCCTGCAAACACGCCTCATCATAAACCTTAGCCCGGATCGAAGCATGCGGACAGACCAGCGCACACTTGTTGCATTGGATGCAGACGGCTGGATCCCAAATGGGAATTTCCAGGGCGATGTTGCGCTTTTCCCACTGGCAGGTGGCGGTCGGCCAGGTTCCATCCACCGGAAACGCGCTTACCGGCAACAAATCACCCTTGCCCGCCATCATCACGGCCGAGACCCGCTTCACGAAATCAGGAGCCTGCTCCGCCACGATCGGCGGCATCTTCTTCGTCGCGGTAACCCGGGCGGGAATCTTGACCTCATACATATAAGCGAGCGTATCATCCACCGCCGCCCAGTTCCGCTTGACCACCTCATCGCCCTTCTTTTCATAAGTCTTCTTGATGGACTTCTTGATCTGGTTAATGGCTTCTTCGCGCGGCAGCACGCCGGAGATAGCAAAGAAACAGGTCTGCATGATGGTGTTGATGCGCGTGCCCATGCCGGTTTTCAGAGCGACGTCGTTGGCATCGATGACATAAAATTTCATTTTCTTGTCGATCAACTGCTGCTGCGCTTCACGCGGCAATTCATCCCAGACCCGGTCCGGACCCACGGGGGAATTGAGCAGGAAGACGGCCCCGGGCTTGGCATATTCCAGCATGTCCACCTTTTCCAGAAATACAAACTGGTGGCAGGCGACAAAGCCCGCTTTCTTGATCAGATAAGGCGACTGGATCAGCCGCGGGCCGAAACGCAGATGCGATGTGGTCATCGCTCCGCTCTTCTTGGAATCGTAGACGAAATAGCCCTGGGCATAATTGTCCGTCTCCTCGCCGATAATCTTGATCGAGTTCTTATTGGCTCCGACGGTACCGTCAGCGCCCAGGCCGAAGAAGACCGCCCGCACCACGTCATCCGCTTCGATATCCCAGTTTTCATCCACGTCGAGCGACAGGTGCGTCACGTCATCAACGATGCCCACCGTGAAATGGCGTTTGGGTTGCGTTTTGCGTAATTCATCAAAGACCGCTTTAACCTGCGCCGGGGTGAAATTCTTGCTGCTCAGTCCGTAGCGACCGCTGATGATACGCGGCTCTTTCGCTAGCGGACTGATGCCCGCATCGCTCCATTCGCGAACCGCGGTGAGTACATCCTGATAGAGCGGTTCACCGGCGGAACCGGGTTCCTTGGTGCGATCGAGCACGGCGATGGTCTTGACGGTTTTAGGCAGGGCCTTCATGAAGGCTTCCACCGCGAAGGGGCGATACAGTCGTACGGCGAGCAGACCGACTTTTTCGCCCTGGTTACGCAGATGGTCGATGGTCATCTGGGCGACTTCCACACCCGAACCCATCAGCACGATGACGCGCTCCGCCTGCGGATCACCATAGTAATCAAAAAGGTGATAAGCCCGTCCGGTCCGCTGGGCAAATTTGTCCAAACATTTCTGGACGATCTCCGGGCAGGCGTCGTAGAAGCGGTTGCAGGCTTCGCGGGCCTGAAAGAAGGTATCGGGATTCTGGGCCGTACCACGCAGGACGGGATGATCCGGAGTCATCGCCCGAGCCCGATGCGCTTTCACCAGATCCTCACTAATCATGAAGTGGAGATCCTCGTCGCTGAGCATGGCGATTTTGGCGACTTCGTGAGAAGTGCGGAAGCCATCAAAAAAATGCAAGAATGGCACGCGACTTTCCAGTGAGGCGGCCTGAGCGATACAGGCCATATCGTGCGCTTCCTGCACACTGTTGGAACAGAGCAACGCAAACCCGGTCTGGCGAACTGACATCACGTCCGAATGGTCGCCAAAGATTGACAACGCATGCGTCGCCAGCGTACGGGCGGTGACGTGCATGCAGAAGCTGGTCAACTCACCGGCGACTTTGTACATCGTCGGAATCATCAGCAGCAAACCCTGCGAGGCGGTGAACGTGGTCGCCAGCGAACCCGCCTGCAACGAACCATGTACAGCCGCCGACGCTCCCGCTTCCGATTGCATTTCGGTGACACCGGGGACCACGCCCCAGATGTTGGGCAACTTCTTGGCCGCCCATTCATCGCAGAATTCGCCCATCGGCGAACTGGGGGTGATCGGATAAATCGCCATCACCTCGTTAATACGATAAGCAACACTCGCCGCTGCTTCGTTGCCATCCAACGTGGCCATTCGCGATTGGCTCATGAATTCAACTCCTTGACCTGTAGCAACACGTCGTGGTGCGATAGCACCCATGAAAGACCTGTATCATCCGGCTCTTGCGGATATTCCAACAGCACACTGCGTGCCAACGAGTGCGCTGGCGACCGAGATCAAGCTGCTATTCGGAGTCAGGTGTGATAAACGATCACTATAATACGCAAATCGATGACCAGAAGTCATTTACAGTGCACGCGGGCAGGTATAAATGAGAGTTGTCATATCGTGGATACCGCATACGACCGCATCCGAGTGCGGATCATTCCTCGATCATTCGAGATGGAACCCGCATTGCTTGTAAATGTTGCTGAAAAGAAATGCTTCAATTAGGTAATTATCAGGCAGCAATATAGGATCGTCTGACTGTGGAATCAGCATACGCTCATCAAACTCAACCAATCGGCAACGCACCGGATATGTCTACTCGTCGGCGGATGTTGATACGGGGAGTGGTGCAAGGGGTGGGGTTTCGGCCTTTTGTTTATCGACTGGCCACGGAAATGAGTCTGTGCGGCTGGGTGAACAACACCACCGAGGGGGTTTATCTGGAGGTGGAAGGCCCACCCGGCGTCCTCGATCAATTTCAAACAAAATTACTGCATGAGTTACCCCCGTTGGCCCAGATCACCAGTTATGAAATTACCCACCTCGACGCGATCGGTTATTCTACTTTTGAAATCCGTCATAGTGCTGATGGCGGTGTCAGGCAAGTGCTGGTGCTGCCGGATACCGCGACCTGTGGGGATTGTCTGCGGGAGATACTTGATCCGCACGATCGAAGGTATCGCTACCCATTTACCAACTGCACCAATTGCGGCCCGCGGTACACGATCATTGAGCGCTTACCTTATGATCGACCTCATACCTCGATGACGCGTTTTGTCATGTGTCCGCGCTGCCGGCAGGAATATGAAAATCCGGCGGATCGACGTTTTCATGCTCAACCCAACGCCTGTCCGGAATGCGGACCGCAACTGGCCCTCTGGAGCAACACCGGCCAAACCATCAGCACGCGCGATGATGCCTTATGCCAGTCCGCGCAAGCAATTCGTGAAGGCTTGATTGTAGCGGTTAAGGGCATCGGCGGATTTCATCTGCTGGTCGATGCAACCAACGAGCCAGCTGTACAACGTTTGCGTGAACGAAAACATCGCGAAGAAAAGCCGCTGGCGGTGATGATTGCAACCCTAGAGCAGGCGCAGCACCTTGGCCGGATCGATTACGCTGAAGCAACCCTACTGCAATCACCAGCCCATCCGATCGTATTGCTGAGCAGAAGACTGCAGACTGTAGACTACAGACGACAGGAGCCGGAAAAATGCGAACGGGCCAGCGGGAACAGGCTGCAGGAAAATACCGATCTGATCGCGCCCAGTGTCGCCCCGGGAAATCCCTCCCTCGGAATAATGCTGCCTTACAGTCCGCTGCATCAACTGCTACTGACTGAGTTAGGCCGGCCGGTGGTCGCCACCAGCGGCAATATCAGCGACGAACCGTTGTGTTACGATGAACAAGAGGCCGTTGGGCGACTGGGCGGGATCGCCGACCTGCTGCTGGTGCACAATCGCCCGATTGTTCGTCCGGTCGATGATTCGGTCGCCCAGGTAGTGCTCGATCGTGAAATGATTCTGCGGCGGGCGCGCGGCTATGCACCACTGCCCATCACCATTAAGGGACCAAGTGATTCCAGACCAACGGTGCTGGCCGTGGGGGCGCATTTGAAAAACAGTGTCGCCTTGGCACTGGGTAACAACGTGTTCATCAGCCAGCATATCGGCGATCTGGAAACGACCGCCGCCATCGAGCAACACGAAGCGACCACCTACGCCTTGTTGAACCTGTACGACACCCAGCCGCAGCTCATCGCCTGCGACCTGCATCCCGATTATATCAGCACGCGCCTGGCCCACGCTTATGCGCTGGCCCAACCCCTCGCTGGCGCTCGTGGCTCTGGCGCCACACCCGGATCACGTCCCACTGTCCAGGCGGTACAACATCACTATGCTCATATCGTGGCGGCGATGGCGGAGCACGAGCTGGACTGTCCGGTATTGGGGATCAGTTGGGACGGCACGGGTTACGGAACGGACGGGACTCTCTGGGGCGGGGAATTCCTGCGCTGCCGCTACGATGGTTTCGAGCGCGTCGGCCATTTGCGCCCCTTTTCCTTGCCCGGCGGAGAACGCGCCGTACGCGAAGGGTGGCGCTGCGCGGTCGGCTTGCTTTATGAAATCGGCGGCGAACAGCGCGTACGCCAATATCTTCAAAGAGCCGCGGGCTTCAAACTGCGCGAACCAGAGCTCGCCATCCTGCTCGAGATGCTGACAAAAAACATCAACTCGCCGCGCACCAGCAGCGCCGGACGATTATTTGACGCCGTGGCAGCGCTAATAGGCATCCGACAGGAAACGCACTTTGAAGGTCAGGCGGCGATGGAATTGCAATTCGCCATGGGAGTGGTTGATTCCGCTGCTGCCGCTGCCGCCTACCCCTTTGAAATTTCAAATGTGTCCAGCGGTTTGGCCGTCGACTGGGAAAAAACGATCGAAGCGCTGCTGAATGATTATATAATGGGTGTTCCCGCCGCGCTGCTCTCGCTACAATTTCATGAAACGCTGGCCCGCACGATGGTAGCGGTCGCCGAACGAATCGGTGAAACCCTTGTCGTCCTGAGCGGCGGCTGTTTTCAGAATCGCCATTTGCTGGAGCGCGCCGTGCGCTTATTGCAGTGCGCGGGTTTCAAGGTTTACTGGCCGCAGCGCGTGCCGCCCAACGACGGCGGGATTGCCCTGGGCCAAGCCGTGGTGGCCCGTACGATCCAATCAGGGCCGCAAACGCCTGCGAGCGGTTAATCGAACGGGGAACCCACACTCTGATATGAGGCTATGTTTATGTGTCTGGCGGTTCCGGGAAAAATTATCAGTATCCACGGCGAAGATCTCCTGACGCGCACCGGCCGGGTTGATTTTGACGGTGTGATCAAGGAGGTGTCGCTGGCCGCCACCCCGGAAGCCACGGCGGGGCACTACGTGCTGGTCCACGCCGGACTGGCCATCAGCATCGTCGATGAAACTGAAGCCCGCCAGACTCTCGAATATCTGCAACAGATCGACGAGCTTAATAACGAATTGGGCGGATC
Organism: Phycisphaerae bacterium; assembly: GCA_022072405.1. GTDB lineage: Bacteria > Planctomycetota > Phycisphaerae > UBA1845 > CAIVHJ01 > JAJVHX01. The sequence continues at coordinate 172,281 of JAJVHX010000018.1, forward strand.
ATGAAGTATCTGGACGAGTATCGCGATGCAGCGCTGGTGCGCAAAGTGGCGGACGAGTTACAGCGCATTACCACCCAGCCGCATACACTCATGGAAGTGTGCGGCGGACAGACGCATACCATCGTGCGCTTCGGACTGGACCAGTTACTGCCCCCCGCAGTCGAGCTGATTCATGGGCCGGGCTGCCCGGTCTGCGTCACACCGATCGAGATCATCGATCAGGCCATCGACCTCGCCAGCCGGCCGGAGATCACCTTCTGCTCATTTGGCGATATGCTGCGCGTGCCCGGTTCGCAGCGCGATTTATTGAGCGTCAAAGCCGCCGGCGGCCACGTGCAGATGGTCTATTCACCGCTTGATGCGGTTCGTCTGGCCCGGGAGCAACCCGAACGGCAGGTGATTTTTTTTGCCGTTGGCTTTGAGACCACCGCCCCGGTCAATGCCCTGGCCGTGCGTCAAGCTGCTCAACTCGGCCTGGACAACTTCAGCTTGCTGGTTTCGCACGTGCTCGTCCCGCCGGCTATCGAGGCGCTACTGAATTCGCCCGATTGCCGGGTGCAGGGATTTCTCGCCGCCGGACATGTCTGCACCATCATGGGCTGCGAAGAGTATCAGCCACTTGCTGAAAAATTTCGCGTCCCCATCGTGGTGACCGGCTTTGAGCCGCTCGATATTCTGCAGGGCGTGCTGATGGCGGTCCGCCAACGTGAACAAGGCCGATCGGAAGTGGAAAATCAATATACACGCAGTGTTCGCGATGAAGGCAATCGGGCGGCTCAGGATTTAATCCGCGACGTTTTTGAAGTGGTGCCGAGGCGCTGGCGGGGCATCGGCGATATCCCCCGCAGCGGACTGGGCCTCACCCCGGCTTACCGCAATTACGATGCCGTCCATAAATTCACCTTGAACACGGAACAGGTTGCCGAAAATTCCGGCGAATGTATCAGCGGACTGATCCTGCTGGGGCAGAAAAAGCCTCATGAATGCCCCGCCTTCGGTACCCGCTGCACCCCGCAACGACCGCTGGGCGCCCCAATGGTCAGCTCCGAAGGCGCCTGCGCCGCCTACTATCGTTATCGCATGTGAAGGAATCGACTTGAACGAAACAATCCTGCAATTGAATTGTCCGCTGCCGATCACGGATTATCCGCAGATTCTGCTCGCCCACGGCGGTGGTGGGACACTGATGCATGAGTTGCTCGACAAGATGATCCTGCCGACACTGCAGGGAGTGGCGGGGGGCTTGCCGGGATCGACCCTGTCACTGCCGGAAGCACCGCACGATGCCGCCCTGCTGATTCTGGGGAATGGGCGAGTGGCGATGACCACCGATTCATTTGTGGTCCAGCCGCTCTTTTTTCCGGGAGGGGACATCGGCGAGCTGGCGGTCTATGGTACGGTGAACGATCTGGCCATGAGCGGAGCACTGCCGCTGTACCTCAGTGTCGGGCTGATCCTCGAGGAAGGCCTGCCGATGGAAACGCTCTGGCGGGTGCTGCAATCGATGCGCCGCGCTGCCGACTCGGTGAACGTGCGCATCGTCACCGGTGATACCAAGGTGGTGCAACGCGGCAAGGGCGACGGCATATTCATCAACACGGCTGGTATCGGACTGGTACCCGATGGTGTACACATCCACGCCCAGCGAATCCAGCCGGGCGACTCCATCCTGGTCAACGGCGATCTGGGGCGGCATGGCCTGGCTATCATGATTCAGCGGGAAGGGTTGCGGATGGAATCGGCGCTCACCAGCGACGCGGCCCCCTTGCACGAACTGGTGCACAGCCTACTCAACAACGGTATCGAGGTCCACTGTCTGCGCGATCTGACCCGCGGCGGATTAAGCAGTGCCCTCAACGAAATCGCCCAAGGCAGCGGACTGACCCTGCAAATCTCCGAAGCGGATATTCCGATCAGCAGTGCCGTCCGCTCAGCCTGCGAACTGCTGGGACTTGATCCGCTGCAGGTGGCTTGTGAAGGACGGTGCGTCGCATTTATCCCGGCGGACCAGGCTGACGCCGCTCTGGCTTGCTGGCAGCAACACCCACTCGGTCGGCCGGCCCGACGGATCGGTACCGTGCTGCAGAATCCAACCAGCCGCACACCCCGCGTCCACCTCCGCACACCCTTCGGCGTGGAGCGCGTGCTGGATATGCTCAGCGGCGAACAATTGCCGCGAATCTGCTGACATAATAAAAATCAAATAATCATTTCCAATTGCGAACGATATAATAAACTTATACAACTCCTCGACTGGAGGGGCTGGATATGCAAACTTTGAATCTGTTGAATGGTGAATGGGTTGCTGCAGAAAGCGGTGAGACGTTCACAGTAACCAACCCGGCGACCGATGAGCCCCTGGCCGATGTTCCCCGCTGCGGGGCGTTGGAAACCACGCGGGCCATCGCGTCGGCACAACGGGCCTATACCCCGTGGCGGAAGGAACCCGCCGCCACCCGCGAACGGTTGTTGCGCCAACTGGCTGAGCTGATGCTCCGCGACCGGGAAAAGCTGGCGCAGCTTATGACTCGTGAGCAGGGCAAGCCGCTCGCCGAAGCGCGCGGCGAAATTGATTATGCCGCCGGATTCATAGACTGGGCCGCCGGTGAAGCCCCACGCCTCTATGGCGAGATGATCCCCGCCTCATCCGCGGACAAACGATTGCTGGTGCTGCGCCAGCCGGTCGGTGTTACCGCCGCGATCACCCCCTGGAATTTTCCCGCCGCCATGATCACCCGCAAACTGGGGCCGGCGCTGGCCGCTGGATGCACGATGATTATCAAGCCGGCCCGCCAGACCCCGCTGACTGCCCTGGCCATCGGTGCGCTGACCCTCGAAGCGGGCTTCCCTCCCGGCGTGGTCAACCTCCTGACCGGCGACTCAACCACCATCACCAAAGCGCTGTTCGATAACCCGCTGGTGCGTAAAGTCTCCTTTACCGGTTCGACCGAGATCGGTCAGCTGCTGATCCGCCAGTCGGCCCAGCATGTGACCCGTCTCTCGCTGGAGCTGGGCGGTCACGCCCCCTTCATCGTCTTCGACGACGCCGACCTCGAAGCCGCCATCACTGGCGCCATTACCACCAAATATCGCAACATGGGCCAAACCTGCATCTGTGCCAATCGCTTCTTCATCCACCACAGCATCCACGATACCTTCGTGGAAATGCTGCAGCAGGCGGTCAGCACGCTAAAAGTAGGCCCCGGTTGGGAAGAGGGCGTGCGCATCGGCCCGCTCATCGACGACACCGCCGTGATCAAAGTGAAAGATCACATTCAGGATGCTCTCAACAAGGGAGGGAAATTGTGCTGCGGCGGCAGCCTGGTCCAGCCGCGCGACGGACTGGCTCGGCGCTTTTTCGCCCCCACCATCATTCAGAATATGAATCGCGAGATGCTTCTCTTTAACGAGGAGACCTTCGGGCCGGTGGCACCCATCCAGGCCTTCCGCACCGAGGAAGAAGCCGTCGCACTCGCCAATGCTTCGCCTTACGGCCTGGCGGCTTACTTCTACACCCGCGACGCCAGCCGCCTGATGCGCGTGGCTGAAGCCCTCGACTACGGCATCATCGGCGCCAACGACGGCGCCCCTTCCACCCCGCAAGCCCCATTTGGCGGCATCAAAGCCTCCGGCTATGGACGCGAGGGCGGCCGCTACGTCATGCACGAATACACCGACATAAAATATGTGTCGTGGAAGCTGTAGCAACCTTAAGAATAGAAGTATGAAAATGGAGATTAAATATTCACCAGAATTAATTCTCTTCCCCTTCTGATTCCTTTTTTTCTATATCTCTATGTTACATTTTCTGTCTGTAGAGGTTGGGGTCGACGACGTTCAACATCGCTTGAGTATCTAGTTCGTTGCCGAAGAATTCGCTCATGGATTGCACGGCCGGGCGGGCGTCCTGCAGAATCTCGTTATAGTTCACATAAAGAATTTTGAAATGGGGCTGGCGCTCGATCCACTGGTAGAACTGGTTGAGCTGGCTTTCAAACAGGGCGAGCAGTTTTTCTTCGGGCAGGTCGCCGCGTTGCTTACCCTTGTGCTCCAGCATCACTTCCTGTGACTTGATCACCTCGCGTAAGTGTCGCCGCATGAATACCACCCGATAGGAGTGATCCTTCGGTAGATCATACAGCAGCATGTAGACCATCTTGACCACCCGCCCGCCCGCACCCGCCAGCCACGATGCATCTTCCTTGGTTTTTTTGACCGGTTCAAACTCGTAATAGCCGTTGGGATTGTCCTGGTCGGCGACACGGATATTGTCAATCAGCACCGGCACCCCGCCCGCCTCCAGCATCCGCATCATCATGCTGGTCCCGCTGCGCGGCAGCCCCGAAACGATATTCACTACGTCACTCTTCATGGGCAACTCCCGGCCTGTTGGCAACCTCGCTAGGAAATCCGTTATAATAACGAATCGTCGTCCTTTGGGCGAATAGACCCCGAAGACCCTTTCTTGGCAGTAAAGGATCACCCATGACCCTGACCTTCTTCCGTGACTGGTTGAGTAGAGTAATCATCCTCTGTGGACTACTGCTGGTGACGGCTGTTACCCTGGCGGATGAGCCGGCGACTCCCCCGCCGGCGGACGAGACGGCCCGCGAGAACGAGCTGATCAGCAATGGTCGGCGGCTGACTTTTGAAGGGGCGCGGGCCGGCGAGGGTTATTTCAGCCCCGACGGCAAGCAGATGGTCTTCCCTTCGGAGCGCGAAGCGGACAATCCGTTTTTGCAGATGTACCTGCTCGATCTCGAAACCGGTGACACGCAGCGCCTCAGCCCCGGTATCGGAAAAACCACCTGCGCCTTCTTCCATCCCTCCGGAAAAAAACTGCTCTTTTCCTCCACCCACGAAGACCCCGAAGCCACCGCCAAGCAGCAGGCGGAACTGGAAAAACGCAAACAGGGTACACCGACCGGCCGCTACGCCGGCTGGGATTTCGATGATCAATATGAAATCTACGAGCTCGATCTCGCCACCCATCAATTTAAGAGACTGACCAATTCGCGCGGTTACGACGCCGAAGCCGCCTACTCCCCCGATGGCACGCAGATCGTCTTCGCCTCCAATCGCAGCACCTATGAAGACACGATCTCTGATAAGGACAAGGAGATCATCGCCAAAGACCCCTCCTACATGATGGACCTCTATATCATGAATGCGGATGGGACAAACGTCCGGCGACTCACCCGCGAGCGCGGCTATGACGGTGGGCCGTTCTTCAGTCCGGACGGCAGAAGGATCTGCTGGCGCCACTTCGCCGATGATGGCGCCACGGCGGAAATTCGTACCGCCAACACCGACGGCAGCGATCTCTGCCAGCTCACCAGCCTGGGTGTCATGTCCTGGGCCCCCTACTACCATCCTTCCGGCGAATACCTGATCTTCACCACCAACAAGCATGGATTTGATAATTTCGAGCTATACCTGGTGGATGTCGCCGGCGAGCACGAACCCGTGCGCGTGACCTATACGCCGCGGTTTGACGGCCTGCCGATTTTTTCATGGGATGGTAAAACCCTCACCTGGACCAGTTCACGCGGCGGATTGACCGGCGGGCAGATATTCATCGGCCAGTGGAATCACGAAAAAGCTCGCGAACTGCTCAAACAGGCTCCCCTTCGCCAAGTACCGCGCGCTTCCACCCGTGAGGTGTCCGAATTTTCTTCAACATTCTGGGCACGGCGCGATGCCGGAATCGATTCAACGCCGGTAACGACCGACCCCGCTATTCGTGCGGAAGACCTGCGTCAATATATTGAAACGCTCGCCTCCAGCGCCATGGATGGTCGACTGACCGGCACACCGGGCGAAAAGATGGCCACCGATTATGTCGCCGCCCAGTTTCAGCGCCTCGGCCTGCAACCCGCCGGTGACAACGGCACCTACTTCCAGGAATTCTCCTTCACCGCCGGAGCCAACCTCGGTCCGGAAAACAAACTCAGCCTCACTATTGGCGAACCCAGCCTGACCTTCACGATCGATCAGGATTGGCGGCCCCTGGCCTTTTCGCAGACCGGAACCTATGAACCTGCCGGGGTGATCTTCGCCGGGTACGGCATCGTTGCCCCGAAAAATGAACATGCTGAAACGGTGGATGCCTTTGTCGATCTCGACGTGAAAGATAAATGGGTGCTGGTGTTTCGATACATGCCCGAAAACATCAAGCCCGAACTGCGACAGCAATGGTCACGCTACAGCGGATTGCGTTACAAGGCGATGCTGGCTCGCGACAAGGGGGCGCGTGGGCTGCTGATCGTGACCGGCCCCAAAGCTCAGGCCAATGAGCAACTGGTCAAACTGGCCTTCGACGCCGGCCTCTCCGGCACCAGTATCCCCTGCCTATCCATCAGTGATGATCTGGCCCAGAAACTGCTCGACCCCTCCGGCAAGAAACTGGCTGAATTGCAGGCCACTCTGGACAGCGGCGAAGTTACCAAAGGCTGGGTGGTTCCCGGTGTGCAACTCTCCGCGACGGTGGATATTCAGAAGGAAGAAAAGATCGGCCGCAACGTGATTGCCAGATTACCCGCCACCGAGAGCGACAAGTCGCTGGCTTCGGTGATGGTCGGCGCCCATGTGGATCACCTGGGCCGGGGCGTGGGCAGCAACTCGATGGCCCGTGACGATGAAAAAGGCGACATTCATTACGGCGCCGATGATAACGCCTCCGGTGTTGCGGCCATGATCGAAATCGCCGAATACCTGGTGGATCAGCAGAAACACGGCAAGCTGCCCCTCCAGCATGATGTGTTATTCGCCGCCTGGTCCGGTGAGGAACTGGGCTTGCTCGGATCAGCCCATTACGTCAACGCTCTGACCGGCAACAATCCGCATGCCAAGTTACAGGATCAGATTGCTGCTTACCTGAATATGGACATGGTCGGACGGTTGCAGAAAGAAGCCATTATCAATGGTCTTAATTCCAGCACCATCTGGGGCCAATTAATCGAACGGGCCAACACCCCGGTCGGACTGGCTCTGACCACCAACGAAGACAGCATCGTCCCCACTGATGCCACCAGCTTTTATCTGAAAAACGTGCCTATCCTGAGCGTCTGGACTGGCGCTCACGAAGATTACCACACCCCGCGAGACACCGCCGACAAAATCAACTACGATGGGGCGGAAAAAATCGCCCGTTTCATCGGGTTGATCACCCGGGCACTGGCCATCGACCCCGCCACACCTGAATTTGTCGAAGCCCCGATCGGCAAGGAGGCCGGTGCCACCCGGGCCAATCTGCGAGCGTATCTTGGATCGATTCCCGATTTTGCCAAATCGGATGTGAAGGGTGTGGCACTTTCCGGAGTGACCAAGGGGGCACCAGCCGATAAAGCCGGCCTGCTGTCGGGCGACATCATCATCGAACTGGCCGGCCGCAAGATAGAAAATATCTACGACTACACCTACGCCATCGAAGCACTCAAGATCGACGAACCGGTGCAGATCGTCATCCAGCGCGGCGCTGAAACGCTGACCCTGACTATTACGCCCGCCGCCCGGGAATAGTAGGTACAGGTATCGCTTGTTTCCAGTTCATTCGCGAAGTCATGAACCGCTCCTTTACGGTCGCGGCTCGGTGAACCTTTTCCAGTACCATAAGTTCAACTTACTCCAACAGGTCGAAGGTCACGCTCACCTGGGCGCGGACACCAATCTGGCCCAGCGGCAGCGTCTCTTCAGCAGTTTCGCCGCCGCCTCCGGTGGGCATGCTCAGCGAGATATTCTGGCTTTGGCTCTGATAATTTCCCCAGCCATACCAGCTGTGGGATCCACCCCAGTAGTTATACCAGCCTTCGCTGATATTCATCGGCTTGCCGATACGCATGTTCAGCTCCTTGGCCATGTCAGAAGCTTTTTCCTTCGCGGCGATGATGGCCTGCTTACGGGCTTCATCACGGTGCTGGCGCAATTCAGTCGTCTTAAACTCAAAACCCAGCAGTCGATTAGCCCCATTTTGCACAGCCACCTGCACGGTCTGCTCAAACAACTTGGTATCCTTCAGCGTCACGGTATAAATGCGCCGAACCACATAGCCTTCGATGAGAAAATCTGCGGGGTTATGATCCTTGTAATCCAGATCAACCGACATGACATCGGTTTGTATCTCACCGGCCTCCTTAATCAGCTCTTTCATCGCCCCCAGCAACCGGCTACTGGCTTCTTCATTCTTCTTTACCGCCTCATTCAAATTGGCATCATAACTTTCCACCCCCAGTCCGATCAGCACCTCGTTCGGCACGACCTTGATCAGCGCCTCGCCGGATACCGTGATCGTCCGCCGGTTCGAGGCTCCATCACCCATTTGCCCACTGGTCAGCAGGGTACTCGCCAAAACCACCAAACCAAGACTGTTCATATCTTCTTCTCCTGGGGTAAGATATCTTCGCGAAGAGGAACAATATATAGACTCCGGCCGGATTATCGAGTTCCCATCAGGATTAAAGTAAATACGCATCGTTTTGTGTGTTGCTTTAAGTCAATGTTTTCAAAATACTTAGCTACAATATTGTATTGAGCTTATCTATAATGACTGCTCATGGTTGCAAATACGGATACAGGAGCACCACATACCATGTCCTCCAGTACAGTAACTATTCACCCGCGCGTACGGGTAGCTGTAGAAAAGCTCAATTTGACCCTGCGTCAGGCTCAAATCGTTGGGGCCTATGCAGAATGCGCCGACTTAAACAACCTCTCGGAGCAGATGGGTATCTCCGTCAGTACGCTTAGAACCCACCTGCGTAATATTTTCGGAGTGTTGAATATTTCAAGTCGTGCGGAATTATTAGCCCTGGTGTTGAAGCGGGTATTGCACGAGCTGGATGAACATGCAGAGGCTGGGAAAACCACCAGCTCATTTGCACCGCTGGTATCCGCACCCAAAGAACCTCACGGGGGCGAGCGGAGCAACTTCACGACCGCATCGGTCAGCCCGCCATTCCATCAAGCAATCTGATTGGCAGTATAATCTACTTCATGTGGAGCAGACGAAAAACACGACAACTCCGGGTCGGCGGTGTCGCCATCGGCGGCGACGCGCCGGTCAGCATTCAGTCGATGACCACCGGATATACCTACGAAATCGATAAAACGGTTGCGGAGATTCGACGGCTGGCCCAGGCCGGTGCGGACCTGGTGCGGGTGGCGGTGCCCGACCCGCGCGATACCGCAGCGTTACCCGCCATCCTGGCCCAGGTGCCTTGCCCGATTATTGCTGATGTCCATTTTCATTACGAACGGGCGCTGGAAGCCATCGCCGCCGGCGTCCACAAAATCCGTCTCAATCCCGGTAACATTCAGGACCGCCAGCAGGTCTTCCACGTGATCGATGCCTGCAAGGAACGCCACCTTCCGATCCGCGTCGGCGCCAACGAAGGCGGCATTGTCGAGCGAAAAGATAAGACGCAGCGCGCCGAAGAAAAATCCCGGCTCGACCAGGATTATCGCGGCTATCTGGTGCAGATCATGGTGGAAAAAATCGAGGAATATCTGCGCCTGTTTGAGTCACGGAATTTCCATGATGTGGTCATCTCCGCCAAAAGCATCGACCCGATCGTGGTCATCGAGGCTTATCGTGAAATCAGCAAACGCTTCGATTATCCGCTGCATCTGGGCGTGACGCATGCGGGCCCGCCGGAGACCGGACGTATCCGTTCGGTCACAGCCCTGGGTACGCTGCTGGCAGAAGGCATCGGCGATACGATTCGCATCTCCTACGCCGCCGACAGCGTGGCGGAAGTGGAAGATGGCAAGGAGCTGCTCTGTACGCTGGGATTGCGAACCCGTACCGAACCGGAATTGATCGCCTGCCCCACCTGCGGCCGGATCGAAATCGATCTGATCAAACTAGTGGGTGAGGTGCGGCGGCAACTGGCGGAAATCAACGTGCCGGTCAAAGTGGCGGTGATGGGATGTGTGGTCAACGGGCCGGGCGAATGCGAAGGAGCAGATGTGGCCATCTTCGCCGGACGGGGTAAGGGGGTCATTTATGTCCAGGGCGAACAAACCCGCACGGTGAATGAAGAAAACATACTCACCGCCCTACTGGAAGAATGTCGCAGTTTTGCCGAACGGGTGCAACTGGGCGAAGCGCAGTTGCATAATGCCCGCGTGGATATCCGCCCGCCCGATCCGCTGCCCAGAGCCGACGGTTCCATCCCCCTGCACGTTCACCGTTAAACGGTTTTACAATCTTCAGGCCGCACGGTTGGTTTCGCGATATGCTCTTCCATATAGCACCCGGTTGGAACCAGGTGCTAATTTGTACAGAACCATTTACCCGAAACTGTTTTAAAAGAAGAATGACCCCCCGATACCCGACAACAGGAAGAAAAAGAAAAAGAAGAGGACATACGCGATGTCGAACGATGTAGTCTCCATACCCGGAACTCCTTTCTGAAGTTACCCGCATATCCTATAAAAAAACCCACGGAACGCAATCCGCGGGTTAATGTATGCATGTGTACGCGTAGTGATTGTTCGTTAACATAGCACCCGGTATTAACCGGGTGCTACTAGACCGGGGTCAGATCCGCTCTCATCCGTTCCTGGAGGCGAAATCCTTCATGAAGGCGGCGAGGACGTCGCAGGCCTGCCGTGGCAGGGCGTTGTAGGTGCTGGCCCGCATTCCTCCGACGCTGCGATGGCCCTTCAGGCCGACCATGCCCGCTTTCTTGGCTTCTTCGGCGAATTTATTCTCCAGCTCCTCACTGGGCAGCCGGAAGGTAATATTCATCAGCGAGCGGCTGTCGGGCTGGGCGTGGCCACGATAGAACCCCTTGCTGCTGTCGATCGCGTTATAAATCAGCCCGGCTTTGTCGCGATTGTGCTTTTCGATGACCGCCATGCCGCCCTGCTGTTTCATCCAGCGGAAGACCAGGTACATGATATAAATGCCCCAGGTGTTGGGCGTGTTGTAGAGTGATTTTTCCTTGGCGTGAATGGCATAATTGCAATAGGTGGGCAGGGTGTCCTTCGAGCGGGCTAGCCAGTCTTCCCGCATGATCACCAGCACCACACCACTGGGTCCGAGATTTTTCTGTGCTCCGGCGTAGATCAGCCCATACTTTTTAACTGGCAGCGCCCGGCCCATGATATCGCTCGACGCATCGCAGACCAGCAGACCGTCGGCACCGGTCGGCTCGGTGGACCATTCGGTTCCATAGAGCGTGTTGTTGCTGGTGAAATGGACATAGGCGGGATTGGCTGAATACTTGATCTGATCCATTTTCGGAATGCGGTCAAAATTGCTCTCCTTGCTGCTGCCGGCGATATGCACTTCACCGACTTTCTTCGCCTCTTTGACCGCCTTTTCGCTCCAGCCGCCGGTGACGATGTAATCCGCCACCTGCCCGCTGCCCAGCAGATTCATCGGCACCATCGAAAACTGCAGCGTCGCCCCGCCCTGCAGGAAGAGCACCTGGTATTGATCGGGGATAGCCAATAGTTCGCGGCAATCCTTTTCCGCGGTCTGGATGAGGGCTTCAAAATCCTTGCCGCGGTGGGTATGTTCCATAATACCGATGCCCGACTTGCCCAGTGACAACATGTTATCGCGGGCTTCTTCCAGAACCGGCACCGGCAACACCGCCGGCCCGGCATTGAAATTGTGCAGTCGTGCGGTAGTCATGATCATTCCTCTCAATATGATAGCGAACAGGAATCTCCCGTTCAGAATCCTGGGTGTGTCAGGGTAACGCCTAAAATATTCTCCGGATCGACGGTCTGCAGTTCGCGCAGAACGGCGGGGTCTACTTTGCTGTCCAGCCGGATCTGGGCGCTGGCGCTGCGTTCGCCGTCGCACATGACGTTTTCCATTTCGCGGACGTTGATATTGTATTTAGCGAGCACGGTCAGCACCTTGGCCAGCACGCCCGGCCGATTGCGCAGCCGCACCACCATGGCACTGTGCGGTACGCGGCCGCGACTGATGTTGACACAATTGCGCACGTGACCGGTCGCCAGAAATTCCTTGATGATGGCGGCTGCTTCTTCTGCCGCAGCCTGCTTGGCCTGTTCGGTCAGTTCGGCGATATGATGCGTGCCATAGACCACGCCGTCGAGCTTGACGATGGGATGGTCGAAACGCTCCATCGCCTCCAGAGGCTGTTGCGGGAAACTATCCAGCGCCACCCGCAGCCCCTTTTCAACCACGGCCTTGGCCAGCGCCTTGAAATCCACCACCTCGGCCCGCGACGTATTGATGAAATAGGAACCCGCTTTCATCTCTTCAAAAATATTGCTGCCGATGAACTGCTCCGTGTCGGGCAAGTACGGCAGATGCACCGTCAGAATATCGCAGGTGGCGGCGACCTCTTCAGGCAGGTCCAGCCGAATCATATTCAATTCGTTGGCTTTTTCCGTGGTCAGGCGAGGCCCCCAGCCAATAATATTCATCTCAAACGCCCGGGCCCGTTTCACCACCAGTTGACTGACCAGCCCCGTGCCGATCACGCCCAGCGTGCGACCCTTCAGGCCGCGTGATTTGCTCAGTTCCCGCCGGGCCCACCGCCCCTCACGCAACCAGGCGACATGGTCCGGTATCCGCCGATCCAGCGCCAACATCAACCCCATCGTCAGTTCCGCAGCCGCCGCCGCCGTCTGATTCGGGCAATTGGCGACAAAGACACTCTCCTCGCTGGCGGCTTGCAGATCAATATTGTCATATTCCTCACCGACACAGATGATCAGGCTCAGCTCTTTGCTGGCCTGCATCACGGCGGCGGTCACCGGCGTATCGCGCACCAGCAGAATCTGGCAGCCGACTTCCGCTACCGCCCGGACCAGTTCCTCGCCTTCCAGGTCGGCTTTGTAGTTCACTTCGCAGCCCAGGTCCTGCAGCTTGCGAATCCCTTCCTTGTCAATCCGGTCCGCCACTACGATTTTCATCACTCGACCCTCATGCCTAAAAGCATCATTGAACTTACCGGTTGTTGACCTGGTTTCGTACCTGGCCGGTTTTGGTATATTCCTCGACGATACGCACGGTTTCTTCGGCGACCGCGAGTTGCGCCTGATCGGTTGAAGCGCCGATATGGTGCGTGCCATAAACCCGATCACACCGGATCACCGGATCGGCGAAGGTCGTGTCGTTGGCCCCCGGTTCGGTTTCAAAAACATCCAGCCCCGCTCCGCCCAGTTTGCCGCTGTTCACTGCCGCCGCCAGCGCCTGTTCATCCACCACGCCGCCCCGACTGCAGTTGATCAGTACCGTGGTCGGTTTCATCATTGCCAGTTGCGCCGCACCGATCATATGTTTGGTTTTTTCATTCAAAGGAACATGCAGCGAGATGAAATCGGCGGTCTTGAACAGTTCGTCCTGCGCGACCTTGCGAATGCCATATTCCTTTTCGGCTTTTTCGTTGGTGATCACGTCGCTGTAGATCAGGTGCATATCAAAGGCTTTAGCGCGTTTGGCAATTTCCACACCGATCTGCCCCAGCCCGACAATACCCATCGTCCGCCCCTTCAGGCCGCGGGCTTTACTGTATTCCTTTTTATTCCACACGCTGTTGCGCAGATCAACCGTGTTATGCACCAGCCGCCGATCCAGACCCAGCATGAAGGCAAAGGTCAATTCCGCCACCGCCACGCTGTTCATCCCCGGGCAATTGGCCACCGCCACACCCGCCACCGTCGCCGCCGGCACCTCAATATTGTCCACTCCCGAACCCGCCCGCACGATCAGCTTCAGGCTGGGACTCGCTTTGATCATCGCTCCATTCACCTTGGTCGAACGCACCACTAGCACCTGCGGAGCCAGCTCCTTCAACCCCGCCACCAGCTTTTCGTCTTTCATCTCCGGATTGCAGATCACCTCGCAACCCAGTTTTTTCAGACCATCAATGCCCTCTTTTTCAAACTTGTCCGCGATGAGTACCTTCATGGTCAGCCTCCCATTACTCAACCCGTCCGACCGTCCGGCGAATCCGTGAATACCTTCCAGTATATCACCCCCCACCCTCCATTTGTAGAACCCCCGATCCCGCCATCCTTCATTACTTTTTAATCCCTTCTGAACACTCGGCGACCATACCTCATCTTCTCATCCACAACCAAGGGGCATATAATTCAAAGCTTCAGCCGGCACTTCTCCTGAATAAAGGATCCGATCATGCGTTACCGTAACTATGCGATTGTTCTATCGGCAGCGGTCTTCTGCTTCAGCGGTTGCGGCGGCGACACCGGCATCAACGAAAATGTCAACACCAATCAGAACAGCTCACCTGCCAATACTAATGACAACGGTTCGGAGCTTGGCTCGGTTGAGGCTTCCGTCACCTTCCCCGAACCCTCGCCGGAACTGAAGATGGTAGCCATCGCGGAAGAAGGCGGCGTGCAGGCGGAATATTTTCAGTTTGAAAGTGACCAGAGCGATGTATTCAGTGTGTCGCGTATCGAAAGCGTCACCTCCAGCTCCACCTGGGTGGCTCGTTTTGACGAAGCCGGCGATGCGGGCCAACTGACCGTCGGGGATACCGATCTGAGTGTGACTTACAATGGTGACGGCACGCTCAACTATACCTTGTCGGATGGCCAAACCGTGCTGGCCGCGGGCAATGCGGTACCGCGCTCCACCTCCGCCCATCGCCAATCACAAGCCATCACTTTCGAGGATATCCAGGATTGCAGCGGCGAGTTCCTGCTCGAACTGGCCGAGTCATCGCTCGACACCGTCGATGCCGATCTGGTCGATTGCCTGCAGGCGGACTCCCGCCTCGCCGCCATCGGTGAAGCGATCTGTGCCAATGAGTCGGTGCTGATTCCGGCGCTGACCATCTTCGCCAATCAATGCACCAGCCAGGACGATCCCGAAACCTGCCTCGCCAAACTCGAAGCCGCCCTCACCGCCAGCGGCGCTATCAGTACCATCACCCGCGACATCCTCCACGATCTGATCCCCCAACTGGCCGACGGATTCAGCGGCAATTGCGATGATTTATTTTAGACATAATATCTCCGCTATATTCATGAGCCGCCAAAATCATTTAGACAGACGCTTCATCAGCCTCCTCGCACTTCAACTTAAGCGCCCTTACATTAATCTGCTTCTAATCCATTGATCTGTCTGTAAGAATCCCCGTGGCTGACATAATAGTATGCAGCCGAACATATCTGTCTCTAAACTCATTTCTTCAGGGAGTAGTACAACATGGGAAAGCATCAGATTACCAAGCTGGAATTGCACCGGGAAACCGTCCGTCACTTACAACCCCGTGATTTAACAGCAATTGCCGGAGGCGCTCTGCCGGTGCTGTCAATAATAGCCAGTATTGCCAGTATTTCGTCAGCCAGTTCGTTGGTGTCGATAGCCGTGACAAACACCGTTGCCTGTCCACAAAGTGGTCAAGCCTGTGCGCCCAAACACATGCAAAGCCTGGTGGCATCGGTGCACTATTGCCCGACTGTCCATTGCACCCAAGCTTGCCAATAGCGCCAATAGCTTTGAAGTGCAAGCCAGTTTTCTGGCTGCAGGGTGGGTCAGATCGGGTGAGCGACCAGGCCACTGCGGAGCTTGGGCTCGAACCAGGTGGATTTGGGCGGCATGATCTGCCCGGCGTCGGCGACGGACATTAGCTGTTCCATCGATGTGGGATACATCGAAATCGCCAGTACGGCCCGGCCGGCCTGCACCCGCTTTTCCAGTTCCGCGGTTCCGCGAATACCGCCGACAAAATCAATCCGTTTGTCGCTTCGCGGATCGCTGATCCCCAGGATGGGAGCCAGCAACTGCTCCTGCAGCAGGCTGCAATCCAGCCGCCGCACCGCATCACCGCGTGGTACCAGGTGAGGCTTGATCCGCAG
Source organism: Phycisphaerae bacterium (assembly GCA_022072405.1). Lineage (GTDB taxonomy): Bacteria > Planctomycetota > Phycisphaerae > UBA1845 > CAIVHJ01 > JAJVHX01. Next base: position 188,100 of record JAJVHX010000018.1, read on the forward strand.
CGTCTGCCAGCGCCCCTCCATATATATCGAAAACTGTTCCGCCGCCGTCGGAACCGCACCGGCTTGCGGCAGCCGGTCAAATCTTTCATCCACCCGCTTCCAGAAATCGACGCTGCTCAGACCATTGAGTTCCTTCACCACGCGGTTATAGGCCAGAATGCGCATCTGCGAGGCCGGAAAGATGGCAGCCAGGAAAAAATTATATTCCTCCCGCCCAGTATGGTGCGGATTCTCACCGCGCAATTGCTGGTACGTTCGCCAGGCACTGGCGCTGCGATGGTGGCCGTCGGCGATATATCCGACCGGGATGCCCGCGAACGATTCGATCAGTGCGGCGCAATCGCTGATCGGCCAGATTTCGTGCTTCACCCCCGTCTCGCTGGTCGCCATCAGCAGTGCAGGCTTTTCCACCACAGCAGCCAGTAACTGATCAATCACCGACACGTCGCGGTAGGTGAGCAATACGGGTTCAGTCTGAACGCGTGTCGTCACGATATGACGGGTGCGATCATCCTCTTTGTCCCTCCGGGTCAGCTCATGTTTCCTGATAATCCCCTGCTCATACTCGGCGACACTGAAACCGCCCATCAACCCCACCTGCACATGCTCACCCATGGTCATGCGGCAGGCATAGAGCCGCGCTGATGACTCCCGCACCAAATGACCGGCGGCTTCGAGCTTTCGCATATTGTCCGCCGCCTGCTGATACACGGCGGCGCTGTAGGCATCGGTTCCTTCGGGCAGGTCGATCTCGCTCCGCACCACATGGAGCCAGCTCAGCGGGTTCCCTGCCGCCAGCTGCCGCGATTCGGTCGTATCCACCACATCATAAGGCACACTGGCCAGTCGCTGGGCCGTCGCCGGTGAAGCCAATAGCGCTGGTATCGGATGCAGAATCATATCTTTGTCCTGTATATTTGATGTTGTTGCCGTAACGGGTTGCAGATTTGTTTATAACGTCACCCCCTGAACGGGTCAACGCGGCGAAGACTCCGGAAGCAGCAGTTGATCCACCTCCTGCTGTGACAGCCGATAAACCCATAGTGACCAGCCGATCCGCTCATCCGGTGTTCGGCGGCGCAGTTGCCACATCAACCGCCCCGCCCGCACCGCTTCAAGTTGCTGAATAATTTCCCGCCGGGCCTGTCGCTCGTCTGCCGAAGCCTGCGGATCTTCCGGTTGGGCCAGCCAATAACAACTCTGCGCATATCCCACCTGCGCCTCCGGATTCGCCCAGAAATAATCCGCCGCGTAGGCGAAATAAACGCCCGCCAGTTGCGTGACACTGAGCACATAAGTACCCGCCGTCAGCGCCGCCGGCGGTCCGGATATGGCATAAAAACTGGGCAACACTTCCACGTCCAATCCATAAGCGCGCGGATCAGCATTGCCGAAATAGGCCAGCTTGATCTGTTCACCAGAATGATCCTGGGCATATTGCCGCAACCGCAATAAATCCTGGCCCCAGTCCAGGTTGCTGTCCACTACAAATCGGTGCGCCTGCGCCGGACCGCCGACCGCTTCATTGAAGTAGGCGATGAAATGCGGATAACTCAGCCCCACGCTGAGCCACTGCCCAAACACCGCCGCACCGACCACCAGCCATCCCCATCGGCGCCCCATCCACCAGGCGGCCGCTCCGCACAACACTACAAGTACGCCATCCACCGGCAGCAGATGACGATAACCAATATTCAGATCGCTGCCGACGGCAACCAGCACATAGACCATTGCAAATATCACCAACCCGGCGAACAGCGGAAGCTGTGCTGAGCGCCACCGTCCCAGCCACACACCCCCAGCCAGCGCCAGCAACAGCAGCACTCCCCAGCCCAGCGGCGACTTGATCAGCCAGACGACCGGAAAATAACTTGCTCGTCCCGACATGGCCAACTGGCCTAGAAAATAGGTGGGCCGCTCGACGGTGGTCTGCCGGGTGAAGATCAATCCATACAAATAGGCTTCCGGTAAAAATCGATTGCTTCGTGCCCAGCGAACAAAAGATGCGGTCATCCCGTTGAGTGGCTGACCTTGCTCATCACGCAGAGCCTGCTCCCACACCCCCGCCAGATCCTCGCTGGTCAGCGGCTGACCGCCGAAGATCACCATCATGTGTCCACGTGGATCATGGCCTGCAACAGCAGAATATCGCCACCCATAACAACTCCAGATACCGATATAGCCCACCACACCTGTTACCAACGTGATCAACAGCACGGAGCTCGCGCGCTGGCTGATCGAAAACAACTTCGCCTCGCGCCCGATCGGCCAATACCGACTCCGTAACGGTTGCCCCCGCCAGATCACTAAACCCAGCATCACCACCACCGCCGGCAACAGTAATATCCAGGTGAACTTTATCAGGCTCGCAGCGGTCAACGCGGCGGCGGCGAATAGCACACCCGCCCAACTGATCCGCACCGCCAGTCGCCCATATCCCCATAACACCAGCAGCGTCGCAAGCGTCATTGGCAAATCGGTCGTGACATAGTGGCCATGGGCCAGTAAACCCGGATGCAAAACCGCCGCCGTCACCGCCAGCATTCCCCCCGTCTCTCCCGCCAACTGCCGCGCTACCCGCCACACCACCAGCCACAACACCACCAGCCATCCGACCATCGCATATCGCGCCGGTATCAGCAGCCGTTGCGGATCATTCCTCTCGAAAACCAGCAATCGTCCATATCCCCAGAAGTCACCCGTCTGCCACACGGGGTCGTTTGCTGCAGGCCAACGTACCTCCTGCAGCAACCCCGTCCACGCGGTACACCATTGCCCCAGCGGCGGATCAGGCGACATCCGAAAATCACCAAAATGCAGCTTGCTCAGCCCGGCAGCATAATGATGCGGCTCGTCAAAGGTCGCGCTGTCACTGCGGGCTGAACCCACCGCCAGCCCTGCCCCCAACAGCAGTAACAATGGCAGCACCGCTCCCCGCCACCGCCGCACCCAATCGTCTATCGCCGATATGTCCCATGGATTCGCCATGTACCCTTATCTTTCCGAGCCGTGGACTTCAGTCCAGGCAGCCATTGGCATACAATTCACCTATGGCTGTGCTTGCACTATCCCATCCGCGCTACTGTGCTATCGCATTCCCGCCCTACACCTATATCCCCGGCCAATCGCCCCATCCGATCACCGACCCGCAAGGTCACAGCCATCGCCCGCCCGACACACATCCGCCCGCCAAGTGTTATTTCTTTCCGCATCAATGGACCCGGTGCGACGACTATCTCTACGGCTGTGATCTTTACAATCATGGCTACTGGTGGGAAGCCCATGAAGCCTGGGAAGCGCAGTGGCAGTTATGCGATAAATCGGCACTGCATGGCCAGTTCCTGCAGACCCTGATCCAGGTCGCCGCCGCGCACCTGCAACTCTATCTGGGCAAACTCGACGGCGTGCATCGCACGCTGGCACGCAGCACCCTCCACGCCCGTTACGTACTCGAACATCTCGACGGCGATTTCTTCATGGGCCTGAATTTCCGCACCTGGTATCACGCCGTCACCCGGTATCAAAGCTCCGCCCGACAACACGCGTTGGCTGACTATCCCTATATCGCCCTGCTGCCTGAAGAATCCATATAAATATGCTTCAGCCATGAGCCGCAGACTGCAGCTGCGCGGCGCCAGGTCACTGGTGTGCCACGGCTCGGTGAGCCTTGCTTATCCTTCACAGACTTCTTTGCTCTGACACATTTTCAGAGCAAAGAACAGCTCCAGCCACAACTCCACCGCCATCTGCTCCGGCCTCCAACGCAGATCGATACCCAGTTCCGCACACGCTGCCTGCACCCGATCGGCAGGAAATCGCTCTTTGAAGTGATAATGCAGCGTTTTCCGCCGATGGGTGAATCCGGCCCGCACGAAGCGGATAAACTCAGCCAACTCATCCACGCCGGAAAAATTATCGCGGTACAGATCCATCCGCAACAACATCGAATCCACCGTCGGGCTGGGCCAGAATACACTCGGCGGCAAGTCCGCGATCCGATGAATATTGCTGCAACATTGCAGCACGATACTCACCGGTCCATACGCCTTACTCCCCGGATCCGCCATCAACCGCTCCGCGACCTCTTTCTGGACCGAAAAACAAAAACAGTGGAACTCAACCGGACAGACCAGCAGATCAATCAGGAGCGGCGTTGTCACCTGGTAGGGCAGATTGGCCACCAGCTTTACCGCCGGGTGTCGATCGTCGTTCGTCGATCGTCGTTCGTCATTATTTTCTGATCCGTGTGCTTCAGCTCGCGCGGTGCCTGAATCGCAGGCACTACCAGTAGACCTGTATTGTTTCGCCGTCTGCAGCGCCGCCACCACTTCCGGCGCCACCGCCGACTTACCCGCCAGTACATCCTGATGCAGTAGCGTCAGCCGTGCATCCTGCCCCAACCGCTCCTGCACTACCGCATGCAACCCACGATCCACCTCCACCGCCACCACCGCCCCAGCCTGTTCTAACAAAAGTTCAGTCAGGCTGCCCGTCCCCGGCCCCACTTCCAGCACCACGTCGTCCGGCCCCAGCTCGGCACTTTCCACCAGTTTGCGCAACAAATTGCCGTCAATCAGAAAACACTGCCCCAGCCGTCGATTGGGCTGCAGCCCTGCCGCCGTCAGAATCGCCCGGATATCGCTCTTGGTTTGTGCTTTCATCACCGGATACAATACCCCCGCAATGCTGCTGTCCGCAAACCCATCAGGAGGCGTGGCATGAAATCATGGGAAGTGCTCCGTGACGCTGCCGAACGCATCGGCGTCAAGGCGCTGGCCGCCCAGCTCAAACTCTCCTCTGCCATGGTCTACAAATGGTGCCAGGAATCTTCGATTGAGGATCCCGACTCCAGCGGGGCCCGCAATCCGCTGGACCGCCTCGCCGAAATCATCGAAGCCACCAGCAACCTGAACGTCGTCCACTGGCTCTGTCACCAAGCCGGCGGCTTCTACGTCCGCAATCCCCTGCGCAGCACCGCCAGCCCCAACGAGATTGAACTGCTAAAATCGACCCATCTGCTGGTCAGCGAATTCAGCGACCTGCTCGCCATCGTCACCCACAGCATCGAAGACGATAAAAAAATCGAACCGCTCGAAGCCGACCAGATCCGCCAGAAATGGGAACTGCTCAAAAGCAGTGCCGAATCCTTCGTCGTCGCCTGCGAAGTCGGCTGCTACTCCACCGCCCCACCCGACCCGGTTCCATAATCACGTCCTTGCAGGTAAATACCTGGTATACCTCGGCTCGGTGAGCTCTGTGCATGTGGTGAAAAGTATATTCAAAAATGGGTCATCTCCAGGTTTATCCCGCAACCGCTACCGGGTTGAAGACTGCATGGTTGTTGCGCTTGTTCCTTGTAACATTTTCGGTTGGAAAATTCAGTAACGCCCGCACCCGCGCGGGCAGTCTGGCTCGATGGGTGCAGGCTTGTTGCAGCAGGGTCGCGCCGTCCCACACGCGGATGTGGAAGTGCCCGGGCATCATCTCCATTTCGGCCACCTGACTGAAACCACCCCAGGAGACGAACAAGCCGTGCGTCGCCTGGAAGAGGCGCATCGCCCCCACCAGTTCGCGCACCACCGGCGCCGAGACCGGCCGATCGTTCAACTTCACCTGCACGCCGATGCGCGGTCCATCAAAGCCCAGCGGCCCGCGCGACGCGAGCAGATCGCACCCGCTGTCGGCCCCTCGCCGGCCGGTGGTCACGCAATAACCCAGCGCTGCCAATACCCCGCCCACTACCTCGACAAAATCCGCACCCGTCCAGCGGGTCCGCAGCGACTGGCGATACTGCCAATTGTGTGGATTGGCTCCTGCCGACTCAATCGATTCGACGCCGATGGACTGATCCGCCATCGCCCCGCCACCCAGCCAGCCTCGAAATCGTTGTTCCGCATCGGGCAAACGCACCTGCCCGAAAATCCGCGGCACGCGCAAGCTGTATAGCAGGTCCGCATCGACTGCTTCATTTTCGATCGGCCGCTCAGCCCAGCGCACCGCCCGTTCATGGCGAAACTCCAACGCCGCCGAAGCGTTGTAGACATAATCCCCAACCACTTCACCCAGCAGAACCATCGGCGCGGTGCGCAATGGAATCGCCATCAGGTCGCCGGGTCGGCATTGATAGCGAAAAGCCCGCGCCTGAGCCGCCCACAGGCTGAGTTTCTGTGCCGGCCAATATCCCGGCACCTGCCACAGCGCCTGCCGGATATGCTCCATTCCCCCAGACTGCTCCAGCGACGACAGACCCACCATCGGCAGGCAGACCACCTGCTGATCCTGGTAATAGCGCTGATAGGTATCGAGCGGACCAGGTTTGGTGACCCAGATGGCCATCAACTGCCCTCACATAATTCCGTAAACCATCGGCCAATCCGGGCTGATTACCCGCAACGACCTCTGTACCGATCCATGACATCATGCATATTGATTATTTTGCGCTACGAACAGAGTAAGACAATTGCATTATTGCCAACAGGCCGAACAGATACCGACCCTTTGGGCTGGCGGATGAAACCTGATTGTATTTCTTATCGCTTTTGAATGATTTTATGGAATTGTGAGTGAACCGCTGTTGTCACTTTGTCTGACAAAACAGGGCGAGAATAAGTCTGTCAGATTTTTTATCAAACCGGCGATTTTCTCTGTGAAAATACCGACATGCTAACACCGTCAGACCCTTGTTAGCGACCCAGCCCCCCAAAATCTGCTGCCAGATCAACCACCATGGCGGGGCATTGCTGTTGCTGATAGGCGAGTGTCAATTGCTGAGGATTCAACCAGCCCTCTGCGTCCCAGCGCCAGGTCAATCGTCTAGCACTGGCCGACACCGCCTCTACCTGCCGAATGCCTTGATCCGGATGATAAGTCACGTGCAACTGGGCGTCCTGCAGGAAGCTGAAGTCCGAGAGATCCGCTGAAGGCCCCAGCCATGAAGTAAATCCGGCGTACAGTCCTGTCGCCCGCAATTCCGAAAAACCCTCCGGCGTTCGACTGACTTCCGCATGCTCGGCGTGTTGCTCGATCAGGGTGACCAGTTGCGCCAGCGCTGCCCGATCACTCAGCCGCTTGAGCGGATCGATGAATCGCCGATAAAGTACACCATCCGCAACCGAGGACGTGCCGGGAATTCGCAGGTAGACTCCCAGCCGGGCGGTCCGATAGAGCAGGGTATCCGCCGCGACCGGCTGCCCATCCGCACCACTCAGATTGTGCAGCCGCAGATAGATCCACTCCTCCTGGGGCGACAGGCCCACGCGCACTTCCAGTTGCCCGTGCAACTGCCCGCCAAACTGCGTACCACTCTCCAGCCCCGGCACATCAACCAGCAACTCCGCATAGGCTTGATGACTCTCCGCCGTGCCCAGCAGCACCTGCCCGCTGACCACCCCGTCTGTCAGCGAACCGGTGTGAATCGGTATCTGCTCCAGATTCAACCGTAACGGTTGATCCAGTGCTTGATGAAGTTTCTGGAAAATGGTATTCGCCGAAACAGGCTGCCCGACAGCGCTCCAGATCACCACGCCCACCAGCAGCATGGCTGCCATCGCCCCTGCGGTGGCCACGTAACGCACCAGACGACAGGAATGTGTCATCGCACCGCTCAGTGCTGCACCGCATTTCCACGACTGCATCTGTTCGGTAGTCGGCTCCGCCGGCCAGTTCAGTACCGGCCCCATCTGTCGCAGATGGGTATCCCACCATTGATCCGGGCTTCGCCCGTCCGCCGGTTGAATTGTAGGTGTCTCTTTCATGTTGGCTCCTCCAGATGAGCCAGTCGATACCGCAGTTGCTGCCGCGCCCGGTACAACCGCCCCTCCACCGCCCGTTCGCTGATTCCCAGCACCTGGGCCATTTCCGCAAACATCTCACCGCGCACATAGTGGCGGATGATCAGGTCCTGTTCCTCGCTGCCCAGTTCGGTAATAGCCAGCAGCAATTGATCGCGTAGTTCCTGTTGTTCGAGCAGCTCCAGCGGCAGCAACTCCCGATCCATCCGCCGGGACAGCTCCGTCGCCACCTGAGGATTTTCCAGCGGAACATGCTCCGGACGGCGAAGCACTTTCCGCCAGTGATCATTGATCAGATTCTTCGCCAGCCGCCGCAGCCAGAACTCAAACTCATCTGACGGTATCATCCGGTCTGAACGGCTGACCTTGATCCACAATTGCTGCATCAGGTCATCAGCCAGTGCCTGGTCGTTGCCCACCCGCACAGCAACGTAACGATAGAGACCCACCCGGCAACGGTCGAACATCCGCTCGACCAGCCGCCGACGGTCCGCTTCCTGGCCGCTCACCAGCGCGGGCAGCACTCCGACCCAGCCGGCCGATGCCGTCATCGACTTTTTCTCCTGCGACCGATTTTTCACCAGTCCCGGTGCCTCTCTAATTCAAACGCCCGTCCCCGCCACACCCCACAACACCTAATTAATCAGCCCGCAACACTCAGCACTCCTGTTGCCCGTTGCCTGTTTTCTGTCCCCTATCCCCTATCCCCTATCCCCTTCCCCTATTACAATTCTACCCATGCCGCCGGATAAATATCAGACCTACGAATCCCCGCTGGTGTCCCGTAACGCCTCGCCGGAGATGGTCCGGCTTTTTTCACCTGAACACCGGGTGGGTCTGTGGCGAAAGCTGTGGATCGCCCTGGCTGAAGCCCAGCACGAACTGGGACTACCTATAACCACCCGGCAGATTACCGCCCTGAAGAAAGCCGCCCCCCGCATCGACTTCGCCCGGGCCGCCGAACACGAAAAACGGCTCCGCCATGATGTGATGGCCCAGGTGCATACTTTCGGCGACGCAGCGCCGATCGCTCGCGGGATTCTGCACCTCGGAGCCACCAGCGCGGATATCACCGACAACGCCGACCTGCTGATCCTGCGCGATGCTCTGACCCTGATTCGCAACTGGCTGGCCAACGTGATCGACGCCTTCGGCCGCTTCGCACAACAATATCGCCGCCTGCCGATACTTGGCTTCACCCACTTTCAGCCGGCTCAACTCACCACGGTCGGCAAGCGGGCGACCCTGTGGTGTTATGATTTCGTCATGGATCTGCAGCGCGTCGAGCAGGAACTCGCTGCCCTGGAATTCCGGGGACTCAAAGGGGCCACCGGCACGCAGAACAGTTTTCTGGAACTGTTTTCTCAAGGAGTCGAGGGCTTCAGCCTGCGCGGCGCAGAAGCCCGCGTCCGCCGCCTGGAAAAACGATTCACTCACAAAATGGGTTTTGAAAAAATCGCACCCGTCACCGGCCAGACCTATTCCCGGAAAGTGGACGCCCAGGTGATCGGCCTGCTCGCCGGCGTCGCCGTCAGCGCCCACAAATTCTGCAACGATCTCCGCCTGCTGGCCCATCGCCGCGAAATGGAAGAACCCTTCGAACGCGATCAGATCGGCTCCAGTGCCATGCCCTACAAGCGAAACCCGATGCGCTGCGAACGGGCGACCGGCCTGGCCCGCTTTGTCATCTCCCTGGCCAACTCGCCGCTGCAGACCGCCGCGGAACAGTGGCTGGAACGCACACTCGACGATTCCGCCAACCGTCGGCTCACGCTGCCGGAAACTTTTCTGGCTACGGACGGCATTCTGCGAATCGTCACCAACGTCGCCCGAGGCCTGGTGGTGAACAAAGCCATCGTCGCTGCCAACGTCCGCCAGGAACTGCCCTTTCTCGCCAGCGAAAACCTGCTGATGCACGCGGCCCGCGCCGGCGGCGACCGCCAGCAACTGCACGAAAAACTCCGCCGCCTGACCCACACCGCCGCCCAGCAGATCAAAAATGGTGAAACACCCGATTTGTGGAACACCCTGCGTGATGATCCCGAGTTCGGAAAAATCAACTTATCAAAACTGCTGAACCCCGCCGCTCATGTCGGTCTGGCCCCTCAACAGACCGCCGATTTCCTCCGCCAATTTGTCACGCCCATCCGCCGCCGCTATCGCACCCTGCTCAGCGCCAACGCTTCGCTGGAAGTCTAAGAACCGGTTTTAAAATTTAAAGAGCCGCAGGCTTTAGCCTGCGCGATACGCAACTATGCAATTTTGAATCGGAACCTAACAAGCTATTATACAACTCATCACCGAGCCGCGACCGTACGGGGAGCAGGAATCTTAGTGTTTGCTTTTCTCCACCCCTTCCTCACGGACACTGCTCTGAAAACCGAAAGACCGTTTATCGAGTTCAGCAATTGCTCTTAAACGCAAATACCCCGAGAAGTTTCCCCAGCTCTCCGTCGCCGATGTCGAAGCATATTATCGTTTCTTATCGGCCCTCTTGTTTATCGTATATTTAATTGCCTACGCCACCATATGAGGAGATGTCGTGTATTCCACGCCACCAAATGTTCTACGCTCATCGGCCTTCAGCCTGGTCGAACTGATCATCGTGATCGTGATCATTGGCATCATTTCCGCCATCGCCATTCCCAAGCTCAGCAATGCCAACAGCAACGCCCTGCGCGACCAGACCTGCCAAAATGCCGTCACCATTCAGAAAGCCCTCGATGGTCTGCTGCTGGAATATCCCGACCTGCCTGCAATAGACCAGGATCTCTCAGAAAATTTAGTACACTATCTGGTGTTACCCCTCGATTCTCATTACTGCGCCATCCCGGAAGCACCGCTGGGTAGTTATCTGCCTTATATCCCTCAGAACCCTCTGGTCAGCCAGGCTCCATCTGCGTTAACGCAATTTTCATATGATGCCCCGGGAACAACCTGTTCTAACGACCCCTATCCCTATACCGTCCGGATGGCTCTTGGGAACGGTTTTTCCGCTTCTCCGATCAACGAGGATACGGATTACGGCTGGTATCTAAATAATCAGACTGGTGATTATCGAATCGGTTACTACCTGGGCCTTGATAAGGCAGCCGTTTTCCCATGAACCCTCCAGCACAATTACCTGGTCCTGATACTCCTTCGCCGGCTTTCAGCCTGGTTGAGCTGATCATTGTCATGGTCATCCTCGGCATCCTCGCCGCCATCGCCATTCCCAAACTCAGTTCCGCCTCCGACAATGCCCTGCTGCAGGAAGCCAAAGCCAACGCCCGCGCCATTCAAAAAGCTATCGATGCCTTTACATTGGAACATCCGGCCGTGGCTCCCAAAGTATCCCAGGAAGCGCTTCCTTCGTTTGCACAAAAGCTCCGTATATATCTATATTTCCCACTGGATTCTGCCGGCTGTGTTGAAACAGAAAACAGGTCGAGGCCGGCGTACCTGCATATTCCGCCCAACCCATTAATCGACAACCATCCATATACCCTGGTCCCTCTGTCATATTCTCCACCCACTATCTGTGGACAAAGCATGATCAGCGACCCGAATTATCACTATTACCCTGGCGCCAAGTTGTCATCAGCAGTATTACAGGATCCTGCCGGATGGGGCTGGGCGCTTGGCGTGCTGAATAACGAGTGGCGCATTTACTATTTCCCCAGCAAGAAAATCGACACGCCGGCATTGTTACCTGACTAAGCGCGTGCGTGAAAAGCGTTCCTGGGTCCAGTTATCGTCGATGAATCATGAAGTGGATCATAACGCAACGGAGCAGGGTGGTGCGGTGTGGGAATAGGGATCGTCGTCCCGGCGCCGCTGTTGACGAAGTCCGCAACCGGTGGTTCACCGACCAGCCGCTGGTCAACCGTTCAGCAGCCCCTGCTCCGGTTCTGCTCTGCGTCGGGTCGCTGTCGCCATGATGAATATATATACTCGTCCACCGATCGCTGAACCTTAGCTGAGTAGCAGGCGCGAGGAAATTGGCCGAGACCGGCTCATTCCCTTCCCAGGCCTCAACGAAAACCTACTCACACACTTTCTAAGCCCATCCGCTCCAGACATCACCCCGTTCGCCCTGCTATACACAACCCCGATGCCGAATTATGATGTGGTTAGTTGTGGTTTCATAATTCAATGAGCCGCGGGCTTTAACCCGCGCGAAGCCTCAATGGGTGATTTTGAAACCTGATCTAGAAGTATTTTCTATATACCTACTTGAGGACTCCATGACGCGCGAACAATTGATCGCCCGTATCCGCGAAACCGCCTATCTCGAAGGAGATTTTACTCTGCGCAGCGGCCGCAAGAGCAAGTACTATCTCGACAAATATCGCTTCGAAACCCAGCCGGACATTCTGGCTGCACTAGGCCGGGAGTTTGCCCGGTATGTTACCCCTGCCGTCACCTTGATCGCCGGTGCGGAACTGGGCGGCGTGCCCCTGGCGGCTACAACCGCTATCGCCGCACAAAAACCTTTCGTCATCGTCCGTAATGCCAAAAAAGATTATGGCACCGGCAACGTCATGGAGGGAATCCTTCCGCCCAATCCCCACGTGCTGCTGGTCGAAGACATCGCCACCACCGGCGGCCAGGTGCTCGAAGCCGCCCAGGTGCTCCGCCAGCGCGGCGCCACCATCGAAGCCATCGTCGCCGTGATCGACCGCCAGGAAGGCGCCCGCGAAAACATCACCAGCGCCGGCTTTTTATTTCACAGTCTCTTCACCAAAGCGGATCTGGGGATCACCGGCTGAACCATTAATCGGCTTCCAATATTGCTAACTCTCCGTGACGACTGGAATAGCGCCACAGCATGATTCACGAAGAAAATTAGAGCAGCATTAACTGGTAACGGGCTGGCCGATGCGTTATTCTGAAAGCGTATCGTATTGGCAGTCATCACCCTTCTGCCAGACGAAGATCGGCCTTGTGGGAAGCAGTGTTGCGATGAATGAGTGGCCTCGCTGGGTGGTCAGCAGATGAGAAACGTTTCGCCGAGGGCGAATCTGGTCCCGTTTCTCATCGCCCGCAATCCTGATCCTGTTCCGCTCAGGCCTGATCGGCTTTCACCAAGCAGTGACCGTATGGGATCAATTCTCACCCCCTTGCAGATGAAGCCTTTCCCCGCTTATTGATAACTCAATCCCCCGCTGGACATCGCTTTCAGCGGCCCGATGTGTTATAGTACGCCGCTTCGTGATTCGTTTCCCAATTGCCGGAGTCTAAATGGCCAAAGCGGATGCCATCCAGATGGAAGCCAGGGTTCTCAAAGCCCTGCCCAACACCATGTTCCTGGTCGAGTGCACCATCGGCGACCGCAAACATGAAGTGCTCGCCACCATCTCCGGCCGCATGCGCCAAAATTTCGTCCGCATCCTCCCCGGTGATTCCGTCACCGTCGAAATCTCCCCCTACGACCTTAAACGCGGCCGCATCGTCTACCGCGCCAAATAAAGCCCTTTACTCGCCTTCAACTCTTTCTCTTCCGTTTTCAACTCCATTCTCCACCGATACTTCAGCTGTTGAATACCTTCTGCAGTATGCGGGTTCCCATGGCTGTAAATGCGTGCAAATTTCTTCAGCACGTGAATTTCGTTCACTCAACCATTCACCCAACACCTGCTGCCGAGTTGCCTCATCATGCTCGTCATGAATTTCCGGTGGCGATGCAAAATATTGTATACGTTCACGCACTTCATCAAACAAATAACGTTCACGGCGAATTTCCTGACCCTTGTCATCATAATATGCCAGATTGAATTCATCGTATTGCGGTTCAGCGCGGTTGAATTGAATGGTCATTACTACTTTGCCATCGGAGACCGTCTTCGTGCTTTGCATGACCAGTGTATCCACACCTTGTTCATATAACTGCCCGACAATCATCACATCGAGCCATAAAACTCGATCCACCTCTTCACCTTGATCCAGCATGTTTCCCCAGGCTTCATCAACCTGCCATTGCTGTTCTTCGCTGAGTCGAGTTACCATAGGATATTCCAGCGGTCCGCGGCATCCTGTTCCACCGATCAACATAACGACCAGCTCACCGATACCTAAAAAATCAACGCAACTTTTCAACATGGCGTGTTTCTCCTCGGATAAGTAAACCCATGTCGTTGATCCCGCCCACGGCCCCGCCGGAATAATTCGTGACAGCCGCACAGGAGCATTGTATCCTGATGGTTGCAGCGCCCGTAGCTCAGCAGGATAGAGCAGCGGTTTCCTAAACCGCAGGTCGTGCGTTCGAATCGCGCCGGGCGCGTTTAAAGATCGTTGCCATTATTCATAATCTCCTGATACATGAACGCCATGCCCTTACCTCGTCGGCGCCGACTCTTCAAAGTTGATTCCTGCGATTAAGGCCCTTATTAGCTCTATACATATCCGGTCCGTTCTGCTGAATCACAAACAAGAATTTCGGGCTCAGCATAATTACACCGGCAGTTGCCATATCACAAACATTGGATTGATAAGATAGTGATGCCGAAATAGGCTGCTCCAACCGCTTGGTCGAATTGGTACAAAATCAGTCCTGCCCGGCGATGGCATTAAACATGCAAGCAGGGCGGCGGATCGGTAAATTCTCATATTGCCAATTGATTCCATCTGGTATAAATTACCATCTCTATGGCATCCCGTCCCCGCTTAACCCGGCAGCGCCTGCAACACCTGGAAGAGCTTTGTGCTCAGCGCGGCGTACCGCTGACTGTACAACGGCGTACCATTTTGGAGTGTGTGCTGGATCATGGTTATCACCCCAGTGCTGACGAAGTCTATGATCTGGCCCATCGCCGACTGCCGGACATTTCCCGCACCACGGTTTATCGGGTATTGGAGACGCTGGTCAACCTGGGCGTGATCACCAAAGCCTGCCATCCCGGCGTCGCCGCCCGTTACGATGCCGAACTGCAGCGCCATCATCACCTGGTCTGTACGCACTGCGAAAAAATATTCGACCTCCTGGATGCAACGCTCGACAAAATAAATCTGCCGCATCGCCAAGCCGAGGGCTTTGTCATCCATGATTACTCGATTTACTTCCGGGGCTTCTGTCCCGATTGTCGCCGGAAAACGGCTGCGCCGCGCCCGTCCGCAGGACGACGCCGTCGCACGAACGCTACAAAACCGCGCCGGAAAATTCCCCGCGCACCGTAATTCACCCTATCGATTCAGGAGGTACTTTTTATGAACGAATCCCCCGGACGAAACCGCCGATTATGGGCCGCAGGATTTTTACTGCTGCTGCTCGTCGGCCCGCTGGCCCTGCTGCCCGCTGCTCCACCCTCCAGTTATACCAATGTGGTGGAGAATGAAGATTTTCAAACTGTCGTTCAGCGCATGTCCGCCGCCAAACCGGAGATTATGAAAAAGCAGATGGCCTTGCTCGAAGCGCGCTACGACCTGGCTGATCACCCTGTTGAGGGTGTCACCATGTCGCGCGGCAAGGCGATCCAGGGTGGCGTGCGCGTGAAGCTCCCCAAGGGCGTCACCTGGGAGCAGCTCGCGGGCATGACCCCCGCTGCAATCAAGGAGAAAAAGCTGTATCCCGCAGGATTCCTGCCGTTGCCCCATCCCAACCACGCGGAAGGCGGAATGGTTTTCCCTCAGCACCATATCGACGAGATTCTCAAGCAGGAAGGCCGCGATCTCACGCGCTTCGATCTGGATTATGATTTACCGACCCTCTTCCTGCCGGAATTTCCGCCGCCGATCTATCTGACCACGCGACCGGATCTCGGCGATGTTTCAAAAGGCCAGCTGGTAACGATCGACAACTACTATGAGCTGTTCAACGGCATTATTAACCCCAAGCAGCTTGAAGGTCTGCGCCTATTGGTCACCCCCTTCCCGCAACAGCAGTTCAACCAGACGGCGGATCGCCGCAGCCTCAAACCCCATCGCGGGGTGACCTGTTTTGATTGTCATGTGAACGGCCACACGAATTCCGCCACGCATCTGGTAGGTGATATCCGCCCGCAGGAGCATCGCCACGGACTGGATACCCCTTCGTTGCGCGGCGTGAACATCCAGCGACTCTTCGGCTCGCAGCGGGCTTTGAAGAGCGTGGAAGATTTCACCGAGTTCGAGCAACGCGCGGCCTACTTCGACGGCGACCCGGTGATGGCGACCAAGAAAGGCGTCAATATACTGGAACGCGGCAGCCAGGTGCATTTCATGGGCGAGATGGAAGCACTGTTCGATTTTCCGCCCGCTCCCAAACTGGATATTTTCGGCAAGCTTGATCCTGCCCTGGCTACCGAGCAGGAGTTGCGCGGCCAGGAAGTGTTCTTCAACAAGGGGCGCTGCGCGGAATGTCACCCCGCACCCTTCTTCACCGACAACCTGATGCACGATCTGAAGGCTGAGCGCTTCTTCGAAACGCAGATGATCAACGGTCGCTTAGCCAGTGCCGACGGCCCGATCAAAACGTTTCCGCTGCGGGGCATCAAGGATTCGCCGCCCTATCTGCATGATCGCCGCCTGCTGACTTTGGAAGATACCATCGAATTCTTCAACCTGGTTACCGGTGTGAAACTGACCGAACAGGAGAAAGCCGATCTGGTCGCCTACCTGCGCTGTCTGTAGTTTCGCACGAACGCCGGTAACCGGCGGTTCGCTTTGCGTCTTATTAAATGTTACCGGCCGACCCTCGGAGGTCGGCCTTTTTTATGGCTTGCTTCGGTTCAACCGCCCGCCCGGACCCATTTCACCCCTTCTCCGCTGTCCAGTCGCAACCTTAAACTGAGTTGTGCGGCATGATGCTGGATGTGACGGAGATTGTACAGATACAGTTCGGCCCGAGAAAACTTCAACCACTCAAACCCGCACGGCGCCGCCAGCGTCGTTTCGGTTTCGGCGGCGATCAGCTCCGCCAGTTTTCGGTAACAGTGCTGCAGATAATGGTGTATGGCCGGACGATCATAGAGCTGTTCCTGAGCTTTATCCTGCAGTTCCTCATAATCGCGGAAAAATTCCGGATGCTCTTGATGAAAAGGTTGTTCACGCAATGCGGCCGTATTGGCCCCCAGATAACAATCCGTGAAAAACAGCACATGAAACACCGCCTGACAATAAGCCAGATTACAGACCGGCTCATTCCACCGCTCCTCCGGACACTGCTCCACACACGCCTCCACCATCCTCAACGCCGCCTCCATCTGGCTCCGAATCATCCTTTTTACTATTTCCACCATGGGTTTTGTCCTTTAACTACTATTCACAGCACCGAAGGTGTTTTAACGCTTCACCATATATACCGCCGATCGCCCGAACGTGCCTGGGAATTTAACAGCCGACGCTTCGCCTCTCATTCATAAAATGAAGTCTCGCAAGGTTCAATTGGGCCCTGTTACCTTCCGGACAATAATTCACAGCAAAATACGGTTGATCATTCGTGGTTGATATGAATAATGATCCGCACAGGTTCGGTCACGAAATACTCATCTCAACAGGAGCATAACCATGACTGCACGAATGCGTCGACGATACCCTGCGCCGGCAGGGCTGTTATTACTGGCCTTATTCGCCACGTTTGCTGCCGCCGGCTGCAGCCCGCCGGCCGGTAACGATAATTCGGGCAACACCAACCAGAATGATAATTCCGGCGGCAATACCAACGACAACACCCCCGGCAACGGAAACGATAATACGGACAACGGTAACGACAACGTTTCCATGACCATCATTGAATCGACTACGTTCGAGTCGTTGACCATAGGAGCGGATGAAACCGTGGCGGTGATGAATGACGCGGTCATTACCGTAACCGGCGACGCCGTCATCGACGGCCAACTCGAAGCCGGTGACAGCCAGCTCAATCTGGTGGTCGAGGGCGAACTGACCGTCAACGGCACACTCGCTTCCACAAGCACCGGAGATTCGACCGGCGACACCTCCGCACCGCTCAACGAGCAGCCGACGGGCATCTATATCGTCGTAGGCGACGGCAACGTCACCTTGGCGGACAGCGCCGTCCTGCAGACCGACGGCAACTACGTCATCACGGACGATGCCGACCTGCTCAACTCTTCACCGGAAGAATTCTATGACGAAGTGGAAGAAATCGCCGACGACGATCTCACCACGCTGGTTCCGCTGCCCCCGGATAACGACGCCTTTGCCGACGAACAACCTAATGCGGTGTTTTCCAATTTTGTCCGCCAATCCGAGCAGGCGTTACCCCCCATCAATATCGGCGGCATCTGGCCGCCGGCGGGTGCTCCGGTTCCGCCCGGCGATAAACCGGTCGTTATTTTCCGCTTCAACGGAAATCGCACGTTGAATCTCAACGGCTGGAATGTTAACAGCCCGGCAGCCCCAACCGGTAACGGCGCCGACCAATCCGCCAACCCCGGCAACAATGCCGGCGGCAGCAAAGGCAAAGACGGCATGCGCCTCAACATCTGGAACAACGGCGGGCCGATCAACATCGTCAACAACGTCGTATTGAATCTGCCCGATGGCGGAGATGGAGGCGAAGCCACCAGCGTCTGCGCCAACGCCACCGGCGGCAACGGTGGAAACAGTGGTAACTTTCGTATGACCGCTTCCGGGGGTATCGACCTGACCGGCGGCACACTCACGATCAATCCCGGACGTTCCGGCCATGGCGGCAACGCCACCGTTACCCAAGGTGCCCCAGGCGCTGATGGCTGCCCGGGCGAAACCGGCGACAGCAGCACGGCTACGGGCGGTAATGGCGGCGACAACAAAAAACGCCTCCTGGTCAAAGGGAATGTAGCGGGTGTGGCCAACCTGATCCTCGGCAGCGTAATCGCCGGAAACGGCGGCAACGCCACTGCTGAAGCCTGCGATGGCGGCAATGGCATCATCTGCTGCGATGGCGGTGATGGCGGAGCAGCCACTGCGTCCGGCGGCGACGGCGGCGATGCTTCTCTCAATGTCAGCGGCCTAACCATCACTACGGGTGATACCATCGGCGGCGACGGCGGACTGGCTGATGCCACGGGCGGCAACGGGGGCGATGGCGGCGATTGCAAGTTTGATGACGCCGGCAATGGGGGTGGCGGAGGAAATGCTACGGCCTCCGCGGGTGATGGCGGCGGCGCCACCAGCACCTCAACAACCGGTATCGCCATTGGCGGTGACAGCCCAGTCGCCACTTCCACCGGCGGAAACGGTGGTAATGGTGGTGATAGCGGATTTGGCATTCCGGGCCTGGGCGGCGATCCGGGATCAGGCGAGGCCAATCCGGGCGCAGCCGGTGAAGCCGCTGTACCCGGTGTTGCCGAAGTCGCTGAACCTACCGATGGCAACCCCGGAGCCGATGGCGGCCAGATGGCCGTAACTCTCTATTGCCTCGGCTTTAGCTTCGTAATGCCCAGCACCCCCGGAGAGATTATTCCGCCCGGCCCGCAGCTGGCTCCGGTCTTTGATGAATCCGGCGAAGTCCAGCTTGGCCAGATGACCGTGAATTTCCTCGATATCGAAGGCGCCGTCTATCAGCGGGGCGGCAATCCGGATCATGTCGGGCTTGATGGTGGAGCGGCTATCGACTTCCAGGTTTCTTCACTGGTGCTGGAAGATGGCCAACCGGGTGTGATTGGCGGACTGCGTCTCGCCGTTTTGTTCGCTAACGGTGTGAATAATGAGAATCCCTTGATCATCCAGGCGCTGGACAGCGAGGGCCAGCTGATCGACGAAGAGCAGTCCTTCTCGGTGCCCGAAAACTTTACCAGCGTGGAAGATCCGGAATATGTCGACGCCCTCTTCCCCGTCGATGTCTCCGTTGCCACCTTCCGGCTGATCGTTCCGGAGGTTTCTTTCGTAACACCCTTTGTGGTCTATCTGCTCGATCCGTGAACCGTTGCCGGAAAGCATTAACTCAAAAAGAATGGATGGGTTCATTAACCCATCCATTCTTTTTGTTGTCCCCTGCAGCCGCTGCTGTTGTAACCAATTGCGCCCGAATAACGTGCGCCAGACATCGCTTTGTTGGCTAAACTAATACCCTCTATAATTATTAATCTTTCAAAGAAAAATACAATTAATATTACACTGTTGATTCTTTAATATTATTTTAACAGTGCATGGTTATATTCATATCGGTCTGAGAACCTGTCTAGATATTCCTAGTCATCATAAGAGGTGGGCAATGAAACGACTTTCTCAAAAAGCCAGTGGACCGGGGTTTACTCTGGTAGAGTTGCTGGTGGCGGTGGCGATTCTCGCGTTACTGATCTCCATCTTGCTGCCTAGCTTGAATTCCGCCCGGCAGCAGGCTCGCGGCGTGGTCTGCGGAATGCACGCCCACGATATCGGGATCAGTCTGGCCAACTACCTGGCGGTCTATAACGGCACCTACCCCTTCTCGTATGTCTACGCCAATGACTACAACGGGAACTATGGTATTGATCAACAAACAGATGGTTATCAGGATCAGTTTGGCTACGTGCAGTGGTCCTGGCTGCTCTACAACAACGGCAGCGCAAATGAAAATGCCTTTACCTGTCCGTCGGTTCATAATGGCGGCTTGCCCCGGACCTATCCCGGGCAGGAGCGCATCGATCGTGAACCGGACCAGGTCACTACCTATGGCCAACCGATCAACCCGGAGCCGATCGATCATCAGGCCCGGCGGCTGGCCTACACCGCCAACGGTTATCTGATGCCGCGTAATAAATTCACTCGTGAGGCGTCTGTCGGCGCCCGGATTCACTACTTCGTCAATGAAACCCAGATCGTCAACCCTGCCGGTATTTTCACCTTCACTGAATTTTCGAATAACTATACGCTGGTGGCCAAGGAAATTGATGAGGGAGAGGGTTACTCCGGTCGCTTTAACATCAAGAGCCATCGTCCGATCATGCCCTGTTACGACCTGGGGTTTGGATATATGTGCTATGAAACCCCGGAACGGACCCGCTCCGGCTTTGTTTATTCCGAAGATGAAACTTATAACCTGATCGGCACGGCCACCGTAGAAACACAACACGGCAGCTGGAGCTTCCCCTTTGACACGGAACCCACCAATTTTGTAGGCCGCCATCATACCGGACCCGACCCCCGGCGGGCGGTGATCAGCCGTTATGATAATTCGCCCGTTAGCGGTGCCGTCAACTGGACCTTCGTCGATGGCCACGTGGAACGCATGAATATCGTCGATGCACTTGACCGTAAAATTTTCGGCGACCG
The DNA here is from genome assembly GCA_022072405.1 of Phycisphaerae bacterium. Taxonomy (GTDB): domain Bacteria; phylum Planctomycetota; class Phycisphaerae; order UBA1845; family CAIVHJ01; genus JAJVHX01. The sequence continues at coordinate 209,045 of JAJVHX010000018.1, forward strand.
CATCTACAGCCTCAGCGGTTGCAATGGCATCGTCCAGAACTATGCGGATGGCAACGACCAGTGGAAACAACCGGACGAAAACGCCAACTGGTACTGCAACGATAACGCCGGCCCGACGTTCTGACACCTTTCGCAATTTCTGCCCTATTCCATGGGCGCCACACTGATAAAGCCCCGCCGTTCCGGAGGGGCTTTTTAATGCGCGCCACAATATCGATACCGATGGTCCGCCGGTTGGGATAAAATGATCAACCCCAGAGGTCGGCGTCGGCGCCGAACCTCATCCAAGATCAGACTTCAACAGAACAGGCTACCGTATGAATCACGCATTTGAGTGGTTGGATCTGCACCCGATCTTCTGGCCGCTGTTTATTATCCTGGCCCGGATCAGCGATGTCTCCATCGGCACGGTACGCACAATCGCCGTGGTGCGCGGCTATCGTCTGTTCGCCGCCATTCTGGGATTTTGTGAAGTGACTATCTGGCTGCTGATCGTGTCGGGCATTCTGGAAGACATTACCCTGCTGAAAATCATTTCCTATGGGGTTGGATTTGCCCTGGGTAACTATGTCGGCATCCATCTTGAGCAGCAACTGGCTATGGGCATCCAGCTCATCTTCCTGATCTCGCGCGGCAAAGCCCATGCCGTGGCCTTCGGCCTACGGATGGCCGATTACCTGGTCACGGAGCTACCCGCCTACGGCCGCAAAGGCGAAGTCGCCCTCTGCTTCACCGTCGTCCCCCGCCGCCAGGCCCCCGAAGTGCTCCGCATCGCCCGCACCGTCGATGAAAATGTTAATGTCATTGTCGAAGATGTCCGCCAGATGTCCCTGGTCACCCGCCCGGCAACGGCAGTCCCGGTTACCGGCTGGCGCTCAATTATTAAAAAGAAATGATCTTGGTCGGGTTACTCGCCGGCCGAAGGGTCATCGCGTCGCGGGCCGTACCAGACCTGCATAACTGAGCGTTCTTTACGCATGGCGCCGCGCTGGCCACCAATGGCCAGCCGCAACAGAATCCACATCATCTCCAGCATGGAGTAGGTGCGTAATTTCCGCCCGGAAGTCGTCACCATTTCATCCAGCAGTACAAACCGCCCGACTCGGCCCAGCGCTCGACTCAACGCCGCTTCCTCGCCGGCATACATCCGTTCATCAAACCGCCCCGCCTGCTCAAACGCCGCCCTGGTGCAATAGAGATAACAGCCCGCCGCCAGCTTGAACCAGAAATATAAACGCGTAAATACCGGCAGCAGGATCCGGCGGGCATAAAACGGCACATACCCATCAAACTTCACGCGACAGCCGCCTCCCGCAGCCCCGTTCCGCAGCGCCCTAACCGTCGCCTGCACCGCTTCCGGTGTAATCTGTGTATCGGCATCCACGAAAATCAGCCACTCCCCACGCGCCGCCGCCGCCCCGCTGTTCCGCACCCGCGAGATCTGCCGACACTTCACCGGCACCACGACCGCCCCGCCGGCGCGAGCCACCTCCGCCGTGGCATCGGTCGAATCATCGTCCACCACGATGATCTCCGCCGGCTCGTCCAACGTGGCTATCGCCTCGCGAATCGATTGCAAGGTCATCGGCAACAACGCCGCTTCGTTATACGCGGGAACCACAATAGATACCTTCGGATTCATCGGGCGACAGCACTCCTCCAATGCCACTATATCCCGCTTCCGTTAAAAAAACACCCGACCATAATTGGCCGGGCGTTACGTGATTACCTTTTTATTCAAATAACATTATCGCAGGTTGGTCCAGACGGTTTTAACCTCGGTGTAGGCGTAGACCGAATCGACGCCCAGTTCCCGGCCCATACCCGAATACTTGTAACCGCCGAAAGGCGCTGCCGAATCAAACGTGTTATAACAATTGATCCACACCGTGCCCGCGCGAACTTCGTTGGCGATCCGGTGGGCCTTACTGATATCGCGCGTCCAGACCGCCGCCGCTAGACCGAAAATCGTATCGTTGGCGACGCGCGTCACCTCCTGCGGGTTCTTGAATTTCTGCACCGCGACGACCGGGCCGAAAATTTCTTCCTGCGCAATCCGCATCTTGTTATCCACCCCGGTGAAAATCGTCGGTTTGATGAAGTAACCCTTATCGCCGAAACGCTCGCCTCCGGCGACACATTGGGCCTCCTTTTTGCCGATCTCGATATAACTCATGATCCGATCAAACTGCTCTTTGCTCACCTGGGCCCCCTGTTCGGTCTTGGGATCAAAGGGATCGCCCAGCTTGCGGGCATTGGCGGCGGCAGCGAATTTTTCGACAAAGGCATCGTGGGCGCTCTCTTCCACCAGCAACCGGCTGCCCGCGCAGCACACTTCGCCCTGATTGAAGAATATCCCCGCCATCGCCCCCTTGACCGCCTGGTCCAGATCCGCGTCAGCGAAAACAATGTTCGGACTCTTGCCGCCCAGCTCGAAGCTGACGCGCTTGAGCGTCTGGGCGGCGTTGGCCATGATGATCTGGGCCGTCTTGTACTCTCCCGTAAAGGCGATCTTGTCCACGCCCGGATGCTTCACCAGCGCGTCACCCGCCGTCTCGCCAAATCCATTGACGATGTTCACCACGCCCGGCGGGAAACCTGCTTCGGTTATCAACTCACCCAGCCGCAGCGCCGTCAGCGGCGTCTGTTCTGCCGGCTTGAGCACCATGGTGTTGCCGGCCGCCAGCGCCGGACCCAGCTTCCACGCCGCCATCAGCAGCGGAAAATTCCAGGGAATAATCTGACCGATCACGCCGATCGGCTCCCGCAGCGTGTAGCAGAACATCGTTCCCGGTTTGCCTTCAACCGGTATCACCTCGCCATGAATCTTATCCGCCAGGCTGGCATAATACCGGAAACACTGCACCACCAGCGGCAGATCGGCATAACGCGTTTCGCTGATCGGTTTACCGTTATCCAGCGTCTCCAGCGCCGCCAGTTCATCCGCATTTTTTTCGATCAGATCAGCCAGCTTATAGAGCAGCTCACCGCGTTTGCGCGAGCTGAATTTGGTCCGCCAGGGGCCGTCATCAAACGCCCGCCGCGCCGCCAGCACCGCCCGATCAATATCCTCCTTGCCGCCCTCCGCCACCCGGGCCACCACCTCGCCGGTTGCGGGATTCAGATTGTCGAACGTTTTCCCCGAGGCGCTGTCCACCCATTCGCCGTTGATAAGCAGTTTGGTTTGCCTGATTTTTACCGGTGCTTCTGTTGCGGTAGCGCTCATGATTTACCTCATCTGTGAAATGACCACGCCCCAAACAGACGACGCACAATCGCCTGCTGGTCTCTGGCGTAGTATGGGATAACTGAAAAATTCCGGCTCGACCGACTACTACAGATTAATTCATTCACCTGCGGCGGGCAAGCGTTCCGCTGCCGAGCAACAACCCACTACTGCCAACTGCCGCCCGCGAGGTCCCGCGGCCCCACCCATCCTGATTTTGACTGGGCAGCGTATTCTAGCGCCGTTACAATCCACCATCATGAAATTAATGCGTGAAGCCCGCTTATCCATCGGCCCCGCCCGAACCCAGCGAACCAATCCCTGGGCCGGCTGGCCTCCGGCTACCCACCTGGCGCCTTATATTACCCTGCAGGTTGTGGTCGAAGGCGAACCCGACCCTGCCAGTGGATATCTCTGCGATATTCACGACATCGACGGAGTTCTCTTTGACTATGTACAGCCTCGACTCTTTGCCGAAACGCAGCGCGGGCCCTGCGCGGGAGAACACCTGCTCAGCAACACCTGGGGCATTGTCTCCCATCGCCTGCCGCCTGGCGTCCGCCTGCAGGAGCTGCACTTAGCCATCACCCCTTACCTGATTTATCATCATTACGCGGGAGCCGTTGGCATGATTTCCATCACCCAGTCATTCGAATTCGCCGCCGCCCATCGCCTCTATTGCTCCGATTACACCCCCGAGCAGAATCTTCAGGCCTTCGGCAAATGTTCCAACCCCAATGGCCACGGCCATAATTATATTCTGGAGGTGACGCTGCGCGGTGAACCGGACCGCACCACGGGCCTGGTCTACGCCCTGCCGAAGTTCGAACAACTGGTGCATGATCTGGTGATCGATTCACTCGATCATAAACACCTCAATCTGGACTGCCCGGAATTTACCCGGCTCAATCCTTCAGTCGAGAACATCACCCGCGTTATCTGGGATAAATTGCAGGGAAAATTTCACCCGGCGGTATTGGCTCAGGTGCGCGTCTGGGAAACCCCCAAAACCTACGCCCAGCTTAATGCCTGATCACCGGCAACGCCGCCACCACCTGGTCAAGAATGTTCAGGCCGTTCCGTAGTTGCTCACGCGTAATGCACAGCGGCGGAATAATGCGGATAGTCGCTTCCCCGCAGGGCAGCGTCAGCACACCGCGATTGAACAATTCGCGAACCACCCTGTTTCTCAACTCCGTACTGTATCTCGTCCGCTCCTGCCCCTCGACGATATCGACCGCCAGCATCAGCCCCCGTCCGCGCGGATTGGCTACATATCCATGCTGCTCGGCGATCTGATGCAACCGCGGCAACGCGATCCCCTCCAGCTCCGCGGCATTGGCCATGTACTCGCGCTCGATCACGTCGATGGTGGCCAGCGCCGCCGCACAACAGACCGGATTTCCGCCATAAGTGGTTCCATGAGCCCCCGCCGTCCAGGTCATGACGCGTGCCTTGGTGATCAAGGCGCTGATCGGCATACCGCTGGCAATGCCCTTGGCGCTGCAGATCATGTCCGGAACCACACCATCATGTTCGCAGGCCCACCATTTACCGGTTCGGCCCACCCCCGACTGGATTTCATCCGCCACCATCAGGATGCCGTGGCGGTCGCACAGTTCGCGGATCGCCTGCAGAAATCCCGGCGGGGCTACGCGATACCCGCCCTCACCCTGGATCGGTTCAATGAATATCGCCGCCACTTCATCCGGGGCCATCTGCTGCCGGAACAAGACATCGGCAATCCCGCGCACCTCGCCATAAGGCACGCTCGCCACCATCGGCAGCAGCGGCCCGAATTTCGCCTTCTGCACATATTTGGAGGCATTCAACGACAAAGCACCCAGCGTCCGCCCGTGGAACGCACCCTCAAACGACAGCAGATATTTCCGGCCGGTATGCCAGCGGGCCAGCTTCATCGCCGCTTCCACGGCTTCCGTACCGCTGTTACCCAGATAGACGCGCGTTTCTTCCGTCGCCCGCCAGGGGGCGATCGTGGCCAGTTTTTCGGCCAATTGCACCATCGGCGAATAATAGTGCAACGCCCCGGCGATGTGGATCAACTCACCCGCTTGACGACTGATCGCCGCGACCACCTCCGGATGTGCATGGCCGGTCGAACAGACCGCAATCCCCGCGGCACAATCCAGGAATATATTACCATCCACATCCTCCACGATGGCTCCAGCCCCGCGCTGCACCACCAGCGGATAAACCCGACCGGCAGAGGGTGATATCACCGACTGATCGCGCCGAATCCAATCCGCCGCTTTCGGCCCGGGTAACGGGGTACGTATTAACGGCACATTCCGGTTATCGGTCCAGGTCGCCATCGCTTATTCTCCCTCGTTGTAATAAACCCCTTAGAACGTGTGTGAGTAGGTTATCGTTGAGGGTTGGGAATAGCCTGTCTCGGCCAATTTCCTCGCGCCTGCTACTCAGCTAAGGTTCAGCGATCGGTGGACGAGTATATATAATCATCATGGCGACAGCGACCCGACGCAGAGTAGAACCGGAGCAGGGGCTGATGAACGGTTGACCAGCCGCTGGTGAACGATTGACCAGCCGCTAGTCAACGACTGACCAAAGGCTGGTGAACGATTGACCAGCCGCTGGTCGGTGAACCACCGCTTGCGGAGTTCGTCTACAGCGGTGCCGGGACGACGATCCCTATTCCCACACCGCACCACCCTACGCCGTTGCGTCATGATCCACTTCATGATTCATAGACGATAACTGGACCCTGGAACGCTTTTCACACACGCGCTAAGGCATAATTCTGCGGAACATTATACTCGGCGTGCGGCTTTGGCGCTCACCCGACAACATGCACACACTGTGCGGCCCCTTTGATATTAAAGCCCCACTTGCGAATTATAATTTAATGCGCGTCCGGCCCTCTCCGCCACTCGTGACCAGTTAAAATCAGGGCTTGATCCTCCACCAATATAATGATCTCTTATTAATACATAAAATGTCTCAAATCTTCTCTAATAAAATTTCCCTTCTGAAATATCGGGTGTATAGTCTGAGTAAGTACAAATCTTACAGGGAATACTGGTGAATATTATTATGAATTTCGGGGCCCATTAAGACCTTGGGGCCGGTGTGCACATTGCGAAGGGTATACTCTGGGGGTCTTGCTGAAGCTTCGGTAAGGCTTTAATCCCGTCTCGTTGGTTTTTCTAACCCTGTTTGATGAATGATGATGTTCACACCGAGAGCGTTTCTCGGTGACGAAGCCGGTTCGTCCATTACGGCGACGACGAATTGGCGATGGGAAGGGGTGCGCGCCGTAATTGCTGTATACAAGGAGATGTATTAATGCTGACTTTGAGTTCACGATTAAAAATGCTGGCGTTGTGTTTCACTTTCTGTCTGCTCCCATTGGCAGGGTGTGACCAGGATGGCGAAGTCACCGTTACCAATCCGGATGGTACTTCCGCCACTATCAAATGGCATTATTCTGATGGCAATGTCATCATCACCAAGAAAGAATGCGATGCACAAGGGCACTGTACAGAAACGACGGTTGTTATTCCGGCGGATCTATTCAAAGAACGTGAAAAAACCCTTCGGCAAATTCTGAAAGACTGCAAAGAGATGTTCAAGAATGACCCCGAAGGGTTTGTCAAATGCGTCAAGGAATTATGGCGCGAACTGCCCATACCCTGGCCGACCAATCCCACCAATCCGACTACTCCCACACAGAATCCGCCCACGGGTGGCATCGTTCCGAACGTGATCGATGTGAACCCCGGTGGTGTTGGCGGCGACGGTGAATTCGTCACGCTACCTCCTGGCGGCCGCGTTCTCAATGGTCGCCCGGTCATTAAACAGGTGGGGCCACCTCAGATGTGTACCCGGGAATACACTTCATTCAGCTATACCTTCTACGGCCAGACGGTCCTGGAAGGGCTGGATGATGTCGCCGCTGAAATAAACTATTCGTCGGGAACGGCCATGCTCGCCGACCTCAACTCCGGTTTCACTGTTCAATTCGAAGATGACGGCGTGGATGGCACCATTATTCTGCTGCCGCCTGTTGGTGAAGATACTTTCACCTTGGCATTGCCCTGTGAATTCTTTGACATGCTCGGACTGTAGCCTTCCGCAGTGGTCACACTATAAAGTCCGGTCGGAATATTCCGGCCGGATTTTTTTATTCCCTCTTCGCTGGACCCGCCCAAAGAAACCAACTCACACCTTACGATGATCGGTCTCGACCACCTGCGTACCATCCGCCAACGTGCGGAAACGATAATCCCCGAACAGCGCCGGTGCTTCCTGCTGCATCACCCGGCAGACCGCCGCCGCCAGTTTGCGGATCTCCGTCTCCGCGTGTTCATTGCAGCGCAGTTCGATGAAGTGGCGCAGGGCCCGGGCATTGGCGGTGACAAAAATCTTCGTTTCCGTCGCATTGGGCAGCACGCTCCGCGCCGCCTGCCGGGCTATTTTCCGCCGCAGGGTTTTGTCCGGCTCGTCCGCCAGTTTGGCCGCCAACCCATCGACCAGCTTCATATAGGCGGCATGGCACTCCTCGATCGCCGCCTGCCACACCGCATGCAGTTCGGGATCGTCGGCGATTACGTCCGGTTCCACATAATCGGTATCCGATTCATCCACATATCGCTGTGATAATTGTGAATAACCGAAGCCGGCCCGATGGCGGATCAGCTCATGCGTCAGGCTCCGCGACACCCCGGTAAACAGAAAATTCCACACGGCGTGTTCCAGCACCGACCCGTGGGCCACTTCCATGATATGACCGAGATATGCGGCGTTGCCTCCCGGGCGCGGCTTGGCAAAACTCATATAACAGATCCGCCCCGCCACCTCGCACAGCTTCTGCCCTGCCACCTCAGTGTCGGTCGTCCATTGCTCGACCCCGTGATCCGCCAGAAACCGCTCCAGCTCCTCATCGTTGATCGTCTGCCGACCCACCACATACACCTGCGGTTCGCGTATGATTCGCATCACCTGACTCCCAACATCACCGGATTGAAGTGGCGCTGCCTGCTTCATCGACCCGTACCATGTTGCACTAATCCACCGCTGATTGCAATTTTTCCGTCGAAATTCTAGCATACTCCGCATGTCGTTGTCGGCGAATAATTCGGCTGCTGCACGTCTGTTGCTCATCGGTCTGGACGGGGCGACCTGGAATATTTTGCGGCCCATGATGCAGCAAGGCCGCATGCCTCATCTGCAAGCCCTGCTGGAGCGCGGGTCACATGGCGTGCTGATGTCCACCATACCGCCGATCACCCCCGCCGCCTGGACGACCTTCATGACCGGCCAAGGCCCCGGCCGCCACGGCATCCTCGATTTTGAACGCTATAACCCCACGACTCACGAACTGCGCTTCAACAGCACCTACGAAATCCGCCAGCGTACGATCTGGCAGATGCTCAGCGACGCCGGCCGGCGGGTGGGCGTCATCCAGGTGCCCATGACCTACCCGCCCAAAAAGGTGAATGGTTTTCTGATCAGCGGCTTTGATACGCCGGGCACCGATGTGCCCTTTACCTGGCCACCGGAATTGAAGGATGAGCTGCTGCAGCGCTGGCCGGAATTCAGCTTCAAAACCACCTGGCAGCGCAGAATGCTGGGTGGATTATCTATTTACCGTGAAAACCTTGACTACATCAACCGCAGCTTTGATCTCGGCGTCGAGCTGACCCACCACTTCGGCGAGAAATATGGCTGGGATGTGTTAATGGTGATGTACAAGCTGGTCGACAATCTGCAGCATAAAGTGTGGAAACATCTCGACCCGCGGCTGGCCGGTCTCCAGCCGGATCGCGCCGAACTGGCCGCCGGATGTTTCGCCCATCTCGACCAGGCGCTCGGCCAATTGTTCGATTATGCGAAGCAGCATGACGCCGGTGTGATGATCATGTCCGATCATGGCCACGGCGCCCTCGACGGTAAAATACAAGCCAACCAGCTGCTGGTCGAACTCGGCCACCTCACCCTCGACACCGCCCGCCAGACCCGCAACCGCAGCCGGCAGATTCTCCGCCGCTGGCTGGGCCGCAAACGCGAAAAATTCTCTGAAACTTACGGCATCGATCAGGACCTCGCCGTGGACTGGTCCCGCACCCGGGCCTTTATCGCCCACGCGGGGATGTGTGGCTTCCTCTATATCAATCTGCGCGGCCGCCAGCCGCAGGGTGTCGTCGAACCGCGCGATTACGAAGCCCTGCGCAACGATATCATCGCCCAACTCTGTGATTTCAACGTGGACGTTCCCGCAGATGTGCAGCAGCGCTATACGCGTACCGCGCCCGGCTTCCAGCCGATAGGCGACGAACCGCTCGCACCGCCGCGCGTCAAAATTTTTGAAGCCATATACAAACCGGAAGAACTCTATCACTGCCGGCGTGAAGATCAGCCCTGGCTGCCCGACCTGATGCTGGTGCCGGCGCCAGGTCTATCGGTGATCCGCAAGATTCGGGGTGGTGACGCAGTGCGCTGGGTACCGTGGCGCAAAATGGAGGGCACGCACCGCATGGAGGGAGTTTTCGCCGCCGCCGGTCCGCTCTTCCGACATCTGCCCAACACCCCTGCCACGCTCGCCGATCTGGCTCCCACCATTCTCGCCGCCCAGCAGTTGCCCATTCCCGATAATCTCGACGGCCGCGTACTGACCGATATCTTCCGAACCACACTTGCTCTTCAATACGAATCCGCGACCGCTCACGTTCACCAAGCCGCCGAGGACATCTTCTCTGAAGACGAAAAAAAGGCGCTGCTGGCTCGACTCTCCGATCTCGGCTACCTCGAATAATCGTTAAATGGAATTGAACGTAACCTGGATCTGATATCAACTTTCAAAGGATCGAAGGCTTTAGCCTGCACGTTGCCGGTACTTCGTGACCACGGCTGCATGAGGCGTGCGCGTATTGCAAGTACGTTACTGCCCCGCATCATCCACGGTTGGCCCCAGGGTCGGCTGAGATGCCGGCTGCTGGTTGCTGCGCAACGCGGCGCGGGCGATGGTCAACCAGAAATCATCCATGCCGCGGGCCAGCGCATCCACCGGCCGTCCATTCAGATAGAGCGTCGGCGTCGAGCGCACTCCAATCTGTCGCGCTAATTCAATATCACCCAGCACGATCTGACGCACTTCCTCACCTGCGAAATCAATCCGGAACCGCGCCACATCCAGCCCCGCACGACTAGCCAGCTTTTCCCAATCGGCCGGCTCCCAGCGCCGCTTGTTCAACTCCTCATTCATCGACGGAGTGGCGATCAGATCATGCATCGCCAGATAACCCTTCGAGCCTTGCTGCAAACGCGCCGCCTCCACCGCATAAGCAGCATCACAGGCATTGGGGTGCAGGTTCCGCTTGCTCTTCACATTGCAGTCGGTGCAGATCGGGAAATGTCGAAATGTCACCCGCAACTGATCCTTGAACATCGGCTGCAGTTTCTCTTTCAGCTGCATTTCGAAGCGAATGCATACCGGGCATTGCAGATCGGTGAACATGACCAGCTCGAGGCGAGCCTGCGGTGAGCCGATCGACACCTGCGTAGGCCGCGGCGGAATATTGACCGGCTCCGCCGTCTGATATGATCGCCAGACAAACTGCAACGTGCTTTGCTGCTGCATCAACAACTGGGCCCGCTCAAGCTGCCCGTCGCGATAGATAAAGGAACTCGCCATTATTGCTGCCGGCAGGGTCACCCCGGCCACCACCAGCTTCCAGAAAGACACCCCGCCTCGCCCGTATCCAACTCCACGGGATTCTCCTGCCGGGATTTCCGAACCGCGGGTTTCTGCTCGCGCAGATTGGCTGACACCACCATCACCCACTCGCTCACGCCGCAAAGGCCACAACAGCACCAGCAGTACAAATATGCACAAGTCCACGACATGCAAGCGCATACAGATCGGGCACCATTTATCCTGGTCCGCCATCACCCAGATAAAATATACCGCGGCGATCAGACTGCAGAACGCCGCAAACAGCGGGACCAGCAACCACCCGCGCGTGTGCCGTTCAGGAACCCCCACAAAGAAAAACCAGCCGAACAGGAAGAAATAAAAAATCATGGCTAGCTGCGCGACCGGCACCTTATAGGGCGAAAACCAAGCAGTGGTCGCGCGTTCTTCAATCTCCCCGACTTCATTCTTGACAAATTCATGAGTGGTTTTCGGCCAGAACAGGATGACGTAACCATATTGCGGGTCGGTCACTACCTGGCGGCAATCAACCGTATCTTTCTGGCCCGGCTCCGGATCATCGCCGCTGCAGACCTCACCCCAGTAGCTGTTCTTCTCCGCCGCCTGAGCATTGGAGCTGGTAATCGGCGCATGCAGTTGCATCAGATAACTGCACATCGACAACGCCACCCCGCAGAGCAGCCAGATCAAAGCAATAATAATGAGCGACGTCCGCCTGCCGAACATGACTTACTTGCCTGCCCCTTCTATCTCCAGTTGAATCCGCCGCAGCGCCGTACGACACCCCCGGCCGACCCGGATATCTGCAACCACCGCGGTCAACAGCCCTAATAGCGGCATCACCAGAAACTGGCTGTAATGCTCCGCTTTGCTGATCCAGTCACCGCCCAATCCTGACAACGCTTGTTGTAACTGCGACACCTCATAAAACACCAGATGCATCGGCTGGCCGGTCATCCAGTGATGCCACGGCACCAGCCATAACATTAATACCACCATCCACATCAATCCGCTGAGTGCATCATGCGTTCCGCCCAACCGGCCGGTCAGACAGATCTGCGCTGTCAAAAAATAAACCACCAGCAGCAGCACCACCGCCAGGCGGGCACAAAACGCCCCTGCCGTCATCAACATCGGCAACCAGCGCTGCCAGTCCTGGCCGACCGCGGGGGCGCTGGTGGTTGACGGCTGCATCATGCTGCTGTAATAATTGACCCCATAAACAACCAGCGGCACCAGCAGCGCCAAGATCAGGATCGAAAAGAGAATCGTACGCATACCCCGCACTGTTCGTATCGCCGACAAACTCTCGACCCAGCGATCCCGTTCCATCGGCCAATTTCCCGATCCCATTGTCTCTGTCATCGCTGGCTTACCTCCTAAAATCATTCCTCGCGCTGCGCAACATACCGACAAAGCCGCATGGCGCCAATAACTTATCTGCGAGCGTTGATGGTTATCTCCTCTTCTCCGGGTTCATACCCGTATGGACTGGAACCCGTTTCAAAATTGGTTACTGGTCGTTTTACAGCGCCGCGATCGTAAGGGAGCGGTTTGGGTTCTGAAAGTGAGTATACTTTTCAAAATAGACCAGTACCCAAAATTGAATAAATGAGCATCGCGCCGACTAAGGCCTGCGGCTCTTTGAATTTTGAAATCGGTGCTAACACTTTCGTTATGATTCCACTACTCCAGATGCTGTGATTAATTGTATTCCGCGCGGTGAATCGTGTTGTTTTTAATTTGTCTGGGCGCCGTCTATCGGTTACACTTTCCTGACGGCGGATGTCGATCGAGTCACCATTCTATGCCGCCGCCGGTTGTGAAAGCTTGAAATCCATCAACCCCATTCGCTGCTGCGCTTCGCGCTGCGGTGGCGCGGTTGGGTTGTCTGTCGATAGCATCGAGGCCACGCATGACCACGCTGACTACCACCGAATGGAGCGGTATCCTGAATTATGTTCGACAGCACCATGCTAATATTACCCGCCATTGGTTTGATCAGTTGCGGTTTATCGGCCTGCAGCATGGCACCGTCGATATCCGCTGTGCCAACCTGCCCCAGCAACGCTACTTAAGTGAACAATGCGCCCGGCAATTTACCGAAGCCGCCCAGGTCGAAACCGGCCAGCTGGTCTCCGTACGCTTCACGGTGGAAGATGATTCCTCCGGCAACCAGACGGTTCCAGCCCCGGATGTTGATTTACCTCTATTCGCCAATGAGCCTCGCCAGATTCTGCTGAATCCGGAATACACTTTTGATCAGTTCGTCACCGGCCCGAGCAATCGACTGGCCCATGCCGCCAGCGTCGCCGTCAGCGATTCTCCCGGCGAAACGTATAACCCGCTGTTTATCCATGGCAGTGTCGGACTCGGAAAAACTCACCTGTTACAGGCGGTCTGCCACCACATTCTTTCACACCGGCCGACTCTTAATGTGCTCTATCTCTCCTGCGAGAGTTTCATCAACCACTTTCTCGAAGCCGTCGAGCGCGGGGCCTTGCATCAGTTCCGCTATCGCTATCGCCACGTCGACCTGCTGGTCATCGACGACATTCAGTTCCTCGCCGAGCGCGAGCGCAGCCAGGAAGAATTCTTTCACACATTTAACACCCTCTATCAGTCACGCAAGCAGATTATCCTGTCAGCAGATTGCCCGCCGCGAGAAATTCCCAGCCTGGAAGATCGCCTCGTCTCACGTTTCAACTGGGGTCTGGTCACACGCATCGATCCGCCCTGCCTCGAAACGCGCATGGCCATCCTCCGCAAAAAAGCACGGCGGCGAAATCTCGACTTCCCCGAAGACGTCATTCGCTTCATCGCCACGCGCATCGACAGTAACGCCCGTGAGTTGGAAGGGGCCATCAACGCCGTCGACGTCTTCAGCCAACAACTCGGCCAGCCTGTTGATTTATCCAGCGCCAAAGAAGCACTCGGTGATGTCTCCACGGTCTCCCGACCTATTGCCATCAGCCTGATTCTGGATGTGGTCGCCGAACACTTCAATGTCAAAAAATCAGATATCCAAGGCAAGCGTCGACATAAGTCCATCGCCTTCCCACGACAGGTGGCCATGTATCTCACCCGCGAGGTTACATCTCACAGTCTGGAGGAAATCGGCAGCTTCTTCGGCGGGCGCGATCATACCACCGTACTGCACGCCAACCGGCTGATCGGCCGTCTTCGACAGGAGGATAACTACCTGTCAGCAACGCTGGACCAACTGAAATCGCGCATCTCCAACGGCTCGCCGGTCGATCGTGGATAACCTGTCGGGCAATAGCCCCGATTGGATCAGGCCAGTCACATAGATCACCTTTGAACGGCTGCCATTCGGCTGTTCTAGGACCTGCCGACAGCCCATTCCACAACTTCTGCACCGCTTGCAGACTCTCCCGAAAAGAGGCTTTTTCTGCTATAATAAAAGAGTTACAACCTGCGCTTCCGGGTGTCGCACAGAATTCGCCGTGCCTATTAAGAACATTTAAGTTTTAAGGTAATTAAGAGTAGAATATGACCTCTCTAGCTTAAACGAGGATTGGTGCATGAAAGTCAATGTGGTTACCTCCGCCCTTCTGGAAGGACTCAACCTGGCTGCCAGTGCGGCAGCTTCCCGAACCCCCAAACCGGTCTTGCAGGGCGTGCTGATTACCGCACAGAAGGATCAACTGCTGCTGATGGCCACTGACCTGGAAATCGGCATCCGTCACCAGATCCGTCAGGCGGAGGTTCTTTCCACCGGCCAGGTACTGGTGCCCGTCGCCAAGCTCCTGCAGATTATCCGTGAATGTGCCGACGAGACCATCGTTCTGGAGCTGGTCAAAAACGCACTGCACATCACCGGCAGCGACAGCCATTTCCAGATGTTTACCGGCGATGCCAAGGATTTTCCAGCCATACCTGAGTTCGAAGGCCAGGGCGACTTCGAACTGACCGCCGAGTTGCTACGTTCGATTATTGATCGCACCCTCTTCGCTGCCGCCAAGGAAAGTACCCGCTATGCGATCGACGGTCTGCTCTGGGACCGTAAGGGGCAACTGTTGCGCGTGGTGGCTACCGACGGTCGCCGCCTCGCCGTCGCCACCTGCCCGCTTAACCGGGCCGCCGGACCCGATGCCAAAGTCATTATCCCCTCCAAGGCCATGAGTCTCTTCCAGCGAGTGATTACTGATCCCGATGTAACATTCCAGGTGAAATTCCTTTCCAACCAGGTACTGTTGCATGCCACCCATACCACCGTCTCCTCGGTACTGGTGGAAGGCCATTTCCCACCCTATGAAGATGTGATTCCTCAGGATTGTAACCGCCACATGCACGCGAATATCGCCCAGTTCGCCAGCGGTGTACGCCGCGCGGCGCTGCTGACTTCCGATGAATCCAAGGCTATCCGACTGAGTTTCACCGATCAGGAAGTGACCATGACCGGCCGCTCTCCCGAACAGGGCGAGGGTTCGGTTCGCGTGGCCGTCCGCTATGACGGGGAACCGCTGGAGATCGGCTTTAATCCGCAGTTTCTCCTCGATGTCATGAAGGTACTGGGAGGCGACGAGGTTTATTGGGAACTCAAGGAAGCCAACCGCCCAGGCATCTTTCGCGAAGGCGAAAATTATCTCTACGTGGTCATGCCGGTGAATCTATCATGACCGGTTTCTATAAAACGCGGGTAAAACTACCCGGAGCCGCGAGCTACGGCTGCGAGGGTCTTGGTTTAGGGTACCATCATGTTGACGGATGAACAGTTGCGCGAACTCACCCGGCGTAAAGCACTGCGTCATCGTGCTCAACCGATCGGTCAGATTCTCGCCCGCCGCTTGAATCCCGAAAAACTGGCTCGTCTGGCCCAAGCCCGCCGCCAGTTGGAAGAGTTGCTTACTGACGTGGTGGCTGATTACGGCCCCATGCGCTGCTGGGTGGAGTCCTGCGATCACGGCATCCTGACCATCGCCACAACGGATCCTCTCTGGGCGGATCATCTGCGCCGCCGCAGCCTGTTTGCGATTCGATCGGCGCTGAGCAGCTCGCTGCCGGAGTTGTCGATCCATGAAATCCGTTTCCGGGTCGGAACATGGCCATAACCTATGTACACGGTGAATAAATTATTATCAACAGAGATGGATGCACTATGACTTCCATGGATCCCCATATCACCACACAACTGGAACCCGCCGCCGTCGACAAGACCTACGACGAAGGCAGCATCCAGATTCTGGAAGGGCTAAGCGCCGTCCGTCACCGGCCGGCCATGTACATCGGCGATACCAGCTCCGCCGGCCTGCATCACCTCATCTACGAAGTCGTGGATAACGCGGTCGATGAAGCGCTCGCCGGATATTGCCGAAACATTACCGTGATGCTGGGCGCCGATGGCCGCTGCATGGTCAGCGATGACGGCCGGGGTATTCCTGTCGGACCCATGAAACATGAGAACCCCAATTTTGATGGCCGGCCGGCCCTCGAAATCGTCATGAGTACTCTCCACTCCGGCGGAAAATTCGACAACAAAAGCTACCGCACTTCCAGCGGATTACATGGCGTCGGCGTCAGCGTCGTTAACGCCCTCTCGGAATGGCTCGAAGTGGAGGTGGCCCGCGACGGCAAGGTGCATACCATTCGCTTTGAACGCGGCGAAATGGTCCGGCCGATGGAAGTGATCGGCACCACGACCCAGACGGGTACGCGCGTCGAATTCAAGCCCGATGCCCAGATTTTCCCGGAGATCGATTTCCGCTTCGAAACCATCCTCACCCGCATGCGTGAACTGGCGTATCTTAACAGCAACCTGCGCATCACCGTGGTCGATGAGCGGCGGGGCAAACAGCAGGATTTCCATTTTACGGACGGGCTGCGCGAATTCGTCAAGTATCTGGCCAGCGGCAACGAAGCGTTGCACAAAGAAGTGATCATGCTCACTGCCACGGATAACACCGCCGGCCTGTATGTCGAAGCCGCCCTGCTCTGGACCGATGCCTACAACGAAACGCTGCTCTCTTTCGCCAACAACATCAATACCATCGATGGCGGCGTGCATCTCTCCAGCCTGAAAACCGCCGTCACCCGCGTGATGAACAACTACGCCCGTAAGGAAAACCTCATTAAAGCCGGCGATACGCTGACCGGCGAGGATTTCCGCGAAGGATTGTACGGACTGATCTCCGTCAAACTGCCCAACCCGCAGTTTCAAAGCCAGACCAAAAATCGCCTCAACAATCCCGAAATGGGCACCTATGTTGAGCAGGTGGTCTATGAGCAGCTCAACAACTACATGGAAGAGCATCCCACCGAAGCCAAACGACTGGTACAGAAAGGGATCCAGGCGGCGGCCGCCCGCGAAGCCGCCCGCAAAGCCCGCGATCTGGCCCGCAAATCGGCGATGAGTTCCGGCGGACTGCCCGGCAAGCTCTGGGATTGCCGTTCGCATGACGTCGATCGTTCCGAGCTGTATCTCGTGGAAGGAGATTCCGCCGGCGGCAGCGCCAAAGGTGGCCGCGATCAGGAACTGCAAGCCATTCTCCCGCTCAAGGGCAAAATCCTCAACGTCGAAAAGGCTCGTATCGATAAAATGCTCGCCCACGATGAAATTCAGACCATCATCCGGGCCATCGGCTGCGGTATCGGCGGCGATGATTTCGATATTGCCAAGCGGCGCTACGGCAAGATTGTCATCATGACCGACGCGGACGTGGATGGCAGCCACATCCGCACCCTGCTGCTCACCTTTCTCTTCCGCCATCTGCGACCGCTGGTGGAACAGGGGCTGGTTTACGTTGCCCAGCCCCCGCTCTTCCAGATTAAAAAGGGCAAAAAAAGCGATTATCTGCTGAACGAAAAACTGCTGAATGATCGGCTCACCAACTGGGGTCTGGAAGGTCTCACCCTGCATGTCGGCAATCGTCAACTCGGCACCGCGGAGATGCAGCAATTGATCGACCTGATCGACCAGATGCATGAGCAGGCCCGCTTCGTCCGCCGACGCAATCTGGACCTGACCACGCTGCTGACCCGCCACCGCGATCCGCAGAACGGCCTGCCGGTCATCCTGGCGGAAATCCACCGCCCCGATCAGGAACATCCGCAGCAGAATTTCTTCTACACCGATCAGGAATTCACCCGGTTCCGCCGCGAAGAAGAAGCCCGCTACGGCCCGCTGGAAGTGCGCGATAATCTCCACTCCCGCCCCACAGCCGGCGAGACAGAAACGCCCACCCATATCATTGTGCGCACCGAGTTGGGCGAGTGTCTTACTCTCGAGCGGCTGTTGCAGCAGCTCCAAGCCATCGGCTTCGGGGTTGATGATCTCTTCGTTCGCCGCGAGGAAATGATTACCGGTGAGCTATCGACCGCCCGCTTCGCCCTGCACCACGATCACGAAACACCCGTGCCGGTCGATAATCTGCTGCACCTGCCCGAAGCGGTCCGCACCCTCGGCCGCGCCGGTGTCCAGATCAAACGCTTCAAAGGCCTGGGCGAAATGAACGCCGAAGAACTCTGGGAAACCACCATGGACCCCGCCAAGCGCACCCTTCGCCGAGTTATCATCTCCCAAGATGCCGACGACCCCCAGCAGTATGATATCGACGCCCGCGCCGCCGACCACATGTTCAGCGTTCTCATGGGCAACGATGTGGACGCCCGGCGCGACTTTATCGAAACTAACGCCATCAACGTCAAAAACCTCGATATCTGATTGTAGATACACGATGAAGCGATAAGGCGCCCCGGGCGTTAGCCCGCGCGGGATAATCAACTACCGCTTCATTTACAAGTACGTACCCTGCTATACTACACCCCATGTTTGATCGCCTGGATGAGACCATCGTTGCCATCAGCACACCGCCCGGCAAAAGCGTGCGCGGCGTGGTCCGCTTGAGCGGGCCGGAAGCTCATGCCGTGGCGGGACAACTCTTCACCGACAACGAGCTTTTACCTGAAAATACCCGTTTCCCGCAACGTCGTCATGGAGTTCTCCAGTTGTGTTCTGTTCCGGCCTCAGGCGGTGTGCGCTCTGCCGCCTTGCCGGCGGAACGGTGGCTCTTTTATGCTCCGCGCAGCTACACCCGTCAGCACGTTGCGGAGTTGCATACGCTCGGAGCACCGGCGCTGTTACAACTGGTCGTCGAACAATGTTGTCAGCTGGGCGCGCGGCTCGCCCAGCCGGGCGAATTCACCGCCCGGGCCTTTTTCAACGGGGCGCTGGATCTCACCCGAGCCGAAGGCGTCGCCGCCATGATTCACGCGCGCAATACCGCGCAGCTGCGCGTCGCTCGCGCCTGGCTCGGTGGCCGGCTGGCTGAC
This sequence comes from Phycisphaerae bacterium, assembly GCA_022072405.1. GTDB lineage: Bacteria > Planctomycetota > Phycisphaerae > UBA1845 > CAIVHJ01 > JAJVHX01. The sequence goes on from JAJVHX010000018.1 coordinate 228,256, forward strand.
CGGTTCCAGTCCATCCACCAGCGCCTGATCGATCTGGTCGCACTCGTGGAGGCCGACATCGATTTCGCCGATGAGCCGATCGAGTTTATTACCCCTGCGCAACTGCAGGAGCAACTGCACACCATCATTAATGATCTGGAGCAATGGTTGGGTCGCGCGCAGTCCAGCGAGCGAGTCGCACCCGGCTTGCGTGCCATGCTCGTTGGCCGCCCCAACGCCGGGAAAAGTACGCTGCTCAATGCTCTTCACGGTTCACCGCGTGCTATCAGCTCCCCTCAGCCCGGTACGACGCGCGATCTGCTCTCGGTGCGGCTGTCATTGGACTGCGGCGAACTGGAACTGCTCGACTCCGCCGGCTGGGATATGACGACAGCCCCGCAGGATCAGCCCGGTAAAAATTTTTTTTTTCGCGAATGGCAGCGGGCCGACCTGCTCATCTACCTGCTCGATATCAGCATTGATAACCCCGAGGCGCACCTGCTCGACTGGATTCTGCGCGATGCTCGACCCGTCATGTTGCTGGCCAATAAATGCGATCTGTTAACCACAGAACGTTGCACGGTCATCCTGCAGCAATTGCAGGCCCGAAGCACTCATTCCCTTCTGCTCATCAGCGCAGAGCAGGGCATCGGCCTCGGTGCGGTACGGTCCTGGCTATCGCAGACGATAATTCATGCCGCCCAAACAGTTGATGATAATGGCCTGATACTCAATGCTCGCCATCGCGATGCGCTTCAGCAGGCGTTGCCAGCGCTGTACCAGGCAAGTCGCTGGTGTCAATCCGCCACCGCCATCGCTGATGTTGCCGAGTGGATCGCGACTGATCTGCGCGCCGCGCTGCACATGTTGGGCCTGATTTCCGGCTCGATCACCACCGAAGATTTGCTGCAACGCATTTTCACGCAGTTTTGTATTGGTAAATAACCGGCAATTTCGCTAGAGCCCCACCGGAAGACCGCGCTGCGCGAAAAGAAAAGTTAAGCCCTACCCGGATTCTCTCCGATGGTTATTACTAACTTGCATGTTTCGATGACCTCAACCCATCGCGCGTCAAGTGAAAAAAATCGTCGATTCAGAAAAAATGTTTTGACAAAACTTCTGGATCGAGATTATTGTTGTATAGTCTTTCCTTTTGAAAGGAGGAACACTCATGGCGAAGAAAGCGAAAAAGGCTGCTAAGAAAACAGCCAAGAAAGCCAAAAAAGCCACGAAGAAAAAGGCCAAGAAGTAGGCCAAGCCGAACAACACAAACCCCCGGTAGAGCCGGTTGCTTTACTGGGGCGGTTCACTGAAACAGTGACCCGAACGATGGAAGGTGCTTCACGCCACGGCAGCACCTTCTGTCATTTTTACTGCGTCTCGACCACCCATCGTCCTGCTTTTCCGCAAAAAATTTCCGCTATATAAACGCCACCACCCCAGGGGATGTTCAAAATGCGAGACAACCTTGCTCAGCATCGCCGAAAGTTGCGACGGTAATATCTCCGCAACATCAGATGCAAAATCCCGTAAAAATTCAAAACATTTCGATGCACGGCGTCAGCCGGTAACGGATGAAAACCAATGCCAACTCCCCAACGGGCAGTCGGGCCGCGTGAGAAAAGCGGCATAAATCCCGCGCGATGGACAGATATCGTCCGCGCGAACGCTTTCAAAAATCTGTAGCAATGATTGGGTCGACTTCCGAATAATTTCCTCTGGGGTACCTTCCGATCAGGGATAGACAGTCAAAATAGATAACCTATGGCCGGATCTGTGAAGTACGCGGGATAATATCTGTAATTATTGTTCTGAAATAAAGATACATTCAGCAATATCATAATAGCGGACATGGTTAAACGGAGATGCCACGGGTCCGTATAAAATTTAGACTAAATATGTCCTTCTAGTTATTGACTTCGATGTCATTTCGGCGCTACAGTTGATTAGAAGGTCGTTAACAACAATTCTAGCCCTTCTATGTTGTGTCAGTTCGGCTTTGATTCTTGCAGTTCTACCCAACAGAACCTGTTGGGCTGGCAGATCATGAGAATATCGCGGTCCATCCAGTGAACCACGATCTGTCTCCTGTTGGGAGACTGTTGCAATATCGCGTCAAACAATGTGAATAGACCTCCATCCGTAGGTGCCCGACATGTCAGATACCCCACTTCACCTGAGCTACAAGTTTCAGCGGTTGCGTGAATCCATTCGCCAGGCAGTTGAAAATGGTGAACTTGAGAACAAACTCCCCGGCGAGCGAGAACTGGCCAAACGCTTCGGAGTCAATGCCAAAACCATCAGCAAAGCCCTGACCGACCTGACCAGCGAAGGACTGCTGGTTCGCAAGGTTGGCCGAGGAACGTTTGTCGCGTTGCGCCAACCCGTCGCTATCCCGGCGGTTAACCGGCGTCAGTTTCTATGGCTTTGTTCCGAACAGGTCGATTCTGCCGTCCAGGAAAATTTCTTTGAACTGGCCCGACAAAAGCTGGAAGAGCATGGCCATCAGTTGACCATGCACCGCCTGCCGACCGATGATCTGGGTGAACTGCCCGAGCGCTGTCTGCCGGTCAGCCTGCTCAAACATCAAGCCGGCCTGATATTCTACTCGGTACTACCCAGCCGACCCCTGCTGGCCGATCTCGCCCGCCGACACATGCCCGTGGTGCTCTGCAACCAGCGCAATCGCTGGATGAAGCTCAACACGGTGATGGGTGATTATTCCCGCGGTGTGTTCGAGATGACGGAACATCTGATTCTGCAGGGTCATCGCCGCATCCAACTGGTTGCAGATCGGCGCCAGCCGGGAGTCATCGATCAAGCCCTGCGCGGCTACCAGACGGCGATGGGTCGGTATCAACTGGAGATGCAGCCACTGGTCTCCTGCAGTCGCCGCGATTGCGGCCCGTTGCGGGAAATTCGTCCCGCCCCCAACGCCATCATCAGTTTGAGCGGCGACCTGGCCGTCACGCTCAAACGGGAATTGACTTTCTTCGCCGCCGCCCATGGACTGGAACAGGTCAGCCTGATGGCCTTGAACGCCTCCGGTGAACCTGGCCCGCTGCAGGAAGCCATTACCAGCTATGATATCTATGCGGAGGATCTGCTTGATTGGGCGGTGCAACTGCTCTTTGAATCCGGCCCCGGCGTGGAACCGCGCGAAATTATCGTGCCGGGTAATCTTTCCGATCGCGGCTCGACTTTTCCCATCGCCGCACCGCGCATCGCCCAGAAAGTGCAGCATGTGATCTTGTAGACCCGTTACCCCTCAACGGCAAAACGAAAATGGGCCTGGGCTTGTCCCGGGCCCATGTTGTTGGCCGATGTCCAACCTGTATGGCGAGCCGGTTTCCGTACAGTTTCGCCATGCCGGACAGCAAAGGGGCGGTAATCACCCTATTCAATCATGCGGCTTTCAGCTTTTGCTGTTACCGGAAGGCGACGGCCGCAACTGGATATGGACTTCGCGCAACTGTTTCTCGGTCACTTCCGAGGGTGCCCCCATCAGCAGATCTTGGGCGCGCTGATTGAGCGGGAAGGCAATCACCTCGCGGATATTGGGCATATCCGCCAGCAGCATGGCCATGCGATCAATCCCCGGGGCGATGCCACCGTGCGGCGGCGCTCCGTAGTGAAACGCTTTCCACAACGCCGGGAATTTGTGATGAACCACTTCGCGCGGATAACCGGCGATCTCGAACGCCCGCTCCATGATATCCGGCCGATGATTACGGATCGCCCCGCTGGAGAGCTCGATCCCATTGCAGACGATGTCGTACTGATAAGCCAGCACTTCCAACGGATCTTTCGTATTCAGCGCTTCCAATCCGCCCTGCGGCATGCTGAAGGGGTTGTGGCTGAAGTCGATTTTTTTTTCCTCTTCGTTCCATTCAAACATCGGGTAATCGACGATCCAGCAGAAGGCGGCCTGCGATGAATCGCGCAGCCCCAGTTGTTCGGCGAAATAAATCCGCATCTTGCCCATGAGGGTGTTGGTGGCGGTCCGGGGGCCGGCACCGAAGAAGAAGGCGTCGCCCACCTGGCAGCGGGCTTTTTCGAGCAATTGCTGCCGGATTTCCGGAGTGATGAATTTGGCGATGGCCCCTTTGGCTCCGTCGGGGGTCAGCACAAACCAGGCCAATCCGGCTGCCCCCTGCTCCTTGGCATAGCGTTCCGCGTCGTCGAAAAATTTTCGCGGCCGATCGGCACTCGCCGGAACCACCAACGCCTTGACCGCCCCGCCGCCAGCCACCGCCTGCGAAAACACGCGGAACTCACTGGCGCGGAACACTTCGCTCAGATCCTGCAGTTCCAGTCCGAAACGCAAATCGGGCTTATCGGAACCGTAACGCTCCAGGGCTTCGTGATAGGCCAGCCGCGGGAAGGGATCGGTCATGATCTTCTTGTTCGATAATTTTCGAAAAACGTCGAGCATCAGCCCCTCGACCACTTCAAACACATCTTCCTGTGTGACGTAACTCATCTCCAGGTCGAGCTGATAAAATTCGCCGGGGCTGCGATCGGCCCGGGCGTCCTCATCACGGAAGCAGGGCGCGATCTGAAAGTAGCGGTCAAATCCTGAGATCATCAGCAGCTGCTTGAACTGCTGGGGTGCCTGCGGCAGGGCGTAGAATTTACCGGGATGGATGCGGCTGGGCACCAGATAATCGCGGGCCCCCTCCGGTGATGAGCTGGTCAATATCGGCGTGTGAAATTCCGTGAATCCGCGTGTCGTCAGGTAGTGGCGGATGTGCTGGCAGAGCTGGCTGCGTAATAGTATGTTGCTGTGCAGCCGTTCGCGCCGCAGATCGAGAAAGCGATATTCCAGCCGCAGGTCTTCCGGCGTATCGTCTTCGGTGTTGACCTGAAAAGGAATCTGCTCCGCAGCGCTTTCGATCAGCACCTGCTCCGCTACCACTTCGACCTGGCCGGTCGGCAGGTTGGGGTTGATATTGTCCTGGCTGCGGGCGACAACCCTGCCCGTAAGTATCAGCACGCTCTCCAGCTTGGTGCGGGCCAGATCATCAAGAAAGGTCGCATGGGCCGGGATCACCACCTGCGTCACCCCGTAATGGTCACGCAGATCGATAAACAGTACGCCGCCCAGGTCGCGTTTGCGGTGCAGCCAGCCGCCCAGCCGCACCACCTGCCCCACATCGTCGCTTCGCAACTGCCCGCATGTATGACTTCGATAAGGATGCATATAGACTCCATCCGCCATTCGCCCGCCCGGGCGCCGGTGCTGAATAATATGTGAAATCGTCCAACGGGAGAAAAGGGCTATTATAATGGCTGGGCGTGGGTTTGGTAGAGCTTGCGATACAACTCGCAATTGTTCAGTATTTGTTCATGCGGGCCGACGGCCACCAGCCGCCCGCGATCGAAAACGGCGATCTGGTCGGCATCGGTGATGGTGGCGATCCGATGGGCGATCACCAGGCTGGTCCGCCCCTTCATGAATTCAGTCGTGGCCTGATGAATCTTCTTTTCGCTGTCCACGTCAATCTGACTGGTGGCTTCATCGAAGATAAAGATCGGGGCATTGCGATAGATGGCCCGGGCCAGCGCCAACCGCTGCCGTTCACCGCCTGACAGCGTGGCGCCGAATTCTCCCAGGATCGTGTCATAGCCGTTGGGCAGTCGTTCGACAAATTCGTGGGCATGGGCCTGCTTCGCCGCCGCCACCAGTCGCGCCTCATCCGGTTTGCTCACCCCATAGGCGATGTTCTCGCGCACGGTCAGGGCAAAAACCACCGCATCCTGTGTCACCAGGCTGATCTGCTCACGCAGCGAACTAAGCCGGTGTTGGGCCACCGGCCGATCATCAAAATAAATTCCGCCCTGCTGCGGCTCCAGAAACCGCTCCAGCAGGCTGATCACCGTCGTCTTGCCGCTGCCATTCGGCCCGACCAGCGCCACCTTCTGACCCTTCTGGATCGTGAGCGTCACCCCGGCAAGGGCCGGCTGTTCCGTTTCGGGATAGGTGTAATGAAGATCACGAAACTCGATGGTGCGTTGCAGGGGCGGCAAGGGGGGCAGATATTCCGTCGCCGTCGATTCGATCGGATGGTCCATCAATTCGAAAATCCGCGCTGCCGCACCGTCCGCCCGGGCCAGTCGCGGATAGATTTCCGCAATCTTCTTCGCCGAATCGAACAGCTTCGCCAGACAGCCGATCAGCAGAATAAATTTCTCCGGTGACAACTCGCCTTTAAAGACATACTCCGCCAGAAACATCACTCCGCCCATCGCCACCAGCATGCCCAGAATTTCCAACGCCGGGCTGGACGCCGCCTCCAGCCGCTCGATTTTCAGAATCTGTTCGATCAGCCGCCGATCGGCTCGCCACATCCGCCGCCGCTCGTGCACCTGGTTGTTGTAGGCCCGCACCACCCGCATCCCGCTCAGCGTCGCGTTGATCACGCTCATCATGTAGGCATAACCCTGCAGCAGTTTGCGGTTGGCTTTGCGGATTTTCTTGCCGATCCAGCCCAGCAACCCGCCCATGATCGGCCCCGCCACCAGCACGAATAGCGTGATCCGCCAATCAAGAAACAGGGCCAATATCAGCATCACCACCACATAAATCGGTTCAATGGTCAGCTTGCCGAAGAGCGCTACATACCCCTTCTGCACATCCTGAAAATCGGTCACCGCCCGGCTCATCGTCTCGCTCAGCCGTTTGCCGAACCAGGTCATCGGCAGATGCATCACCGTGCGATACAAATGCCGCCGCATATCCATCACGCTGCGCGAAGCCACAATGGCCACCAGAAACTGCGCTCCGAAGCGGCAGAACGCCCCCCCCACCACCACGACCAGCAATCCCATAAAGACCCGAAAAAGTGTTTCGCGCTTGGCGGCCGGTGTGTTTTCGGTCGGCAATTGTCTGGCCAACGCGCTGATGACATTTACCCAGAGTTCCTGACCATAGCCCCCGTGGGGTAGCGCCGGACTGATCCTATCTGCTTCGGTGCTGGCCGGAGAGAGCCGTCGGAAAGTCGGCATCTTGCGCTCAGTAGCCATGTATTCCAGCAACCGTAACGGCGTGGCCTCGGTGTCGACTACGGCAACATCAAGCATCAGGGCGTCGCCTACGCGAACACCGGCAGCGGCCAGCGGCGAATCGTTTTTCAGCTCGGTGACGATTAGCGCCGAAAAGGGCACTTCGATCTGGAACTCGCCATGCCGGTCCGGACGATAGGCCTGCAGCTTGACCTGCCAGACCTGCTCCGCCGAAGTCCGATTGAGATTGAAACGCGGCCCCTCCTCGCTGAGCAGTAGCTGCAGCATCGGGATCAGCGCCCCCAGCCCGGCGGCAAACGTAAAAGCCTGCCCGATCGACAGCAGCACTGCCCAGACGATCCGCCGTCGCTGCGGCCGCAGAAACCGCAGCGATCGCCGAAAGGATCGCAGATTCTTGCTTGCTTCTTCCGCCATTACGCCTGACCTAACTGCCACTCATCATCAGCGTTTCCCAGTCGTTGCGAATGATCCGGCAGATGCGCATGAACTCCCGACAGTCTTTACTGGAGAGCGATCCCAGCATCTGGGTGATGCTCTGCCGCCGGAGGGATCGATAGGACTGGTGCGCCTCCGCACCGCCTTTGGTCATCTCCACATCCACCCGCCGCTTGTCGCGCGGATTGATCTTGCAGCGAATCAGCCCGCCGCCGGGCCAACCCTCCAACGCCCGTACAATCCGCGACATCTGGGCCGGCAGCACACCGATGTGTTTCTGCAGCTCGCCCACCGTCATCGAACCCAGGCGATTCAGCAGGTCCAGAGTCAGAAACTCCGTCTCTGATAAATCCGCCGTCCCCTGTTTGCGCGACCGGCTGCGCATGGCATAGCTCAGAATCTGCATCTGAAACAGCTCGTCCGCCATCTGTTCCAACAGCAGAGTATGATTGGTATCGGGCATGATCGCTTTCCTCAATTCTGGCCGATAGGGCATGATACCCCATTACCCGACCCCTTGGCTAACCGGGAGGTTTCCTCGTTCACCCCCAACCGGGGGCATGATATATTGGGACGTAAACTACTACGAAGGAACCAATCATGTTCGGCTGTCACATGCACATTTATCCCTGGGACTTGCTCGACGAAGGGCTGGAAGCGGTTCTGGAGCGATTACAGGGTGAAGCCGGGATCGATGGCTTGACCCTGGTGGCCATGCACGATGAGGTCGAGCAATTCCGCCCCCATCCGGCGGTGCTGCCCCGGGCGCTACACGCCACGGGCGGAGTCTGCTTCCAGCCCGGTCAAGAACACTATGTCACTACGCGCCTCCGCCCGCCCCAAATGGAAGGCTTACGCAAAACCGACGTGGTCGCCCTGGTGGCTGAAGCCTGCCAGCGGCGAGGCTTGCGACTGCGCCTGGCGCTGACCCCCTGGTACTCTCGCCGGCTGGTGCAGCGCCATCCGGAAATCGCCAGTAAAAATCTATTCGGCGATCCCAGCCGCCACAGTCTGTGTCCCAGCCATGCCGACGTGATCCACTATTTCTCCGCTGTGATGCGCGATCTGTACGATTATGAAAGCGTGGAAGCGGTGGTGGTGGATCATTTGGACTGGCCGGTGGCCACCGATCCCCAGGCCTTCGATGGCGCCAGCTTGTTGTTCGGTCCGGAAGGGGCCGATCTGTTAAAAGTCTGTTTTTGTGAATCCTGTCTGCAGCAAGCCGATGCGGTGGGTCTCGATGGTGAGCTGGCCCGCCGCCAGGCGCGGCTGCTGTTTGATCGACTCTGCCAGTCCACCGAAACCCCCTCGTTCACCCCGGATTACAAGGTCGAACAAAATCGGGTGTTGATGGATTATCTGCAATGGCGGGCGGATCAGCCGCTCCGCTGGGTTCAACGCTGGTTGCGAGACGGCTCCAGGCCGCTGGTGATTTCTGCTCCGCTGGGACTGACGCCCGACTGGCTCGCCCGCCATCTGCCCCAATGGCTGGAAGCCGCCCGTTTTCTGCAGGTGCCCATCGAGGCCCTCGAAACCCTGATCGGCGAACTGAGCCAATCCACCCCGTCGATTCAGCCCCGCTCATTTCGCAACATGGAGTTATTGCTAGCCCTCGACGATGGCCTGGTCGAAGAATCTGCAGAAATCGTTCGCCAACTCTCCTGGGCCGCCCAAGCCGGCGTCGCGGGAGCCGCCATTCGCCATTATGGCGTCGCCCTGCCCCGCTATTGGACCGGCCTGCATCAGGGACTCCGCCACGCCCGCCGCCAGGCATAATTTTTCGAGGTCCAATAATAGCGGGTTTTATGGTTGATCGGCCCGGGTACCGCGATTATGGGGTCAATGGTTCTAATCTTGTGCTAATCAACTGAAAGATTATTCTTCGCCATGAGTAGTCAGGGTGAACACCTCGAAGTGTCTGCATGTCAATTTGATCTTTTGTAACATCTTTTTCAGGAGCGGACACGTGGGGAAAAACAACATAGGCAAATTGTTTTGGCTCGCGAAACGGTGCGTTCGTTGAACCAGCAGCAGCTCGGCAATGTAATGGGGGGATCGTGGCTTTTCATCACGACGACCACGGTGACGCTGCTGCCGGTGTCATATGCGCTGACCTGTGATCACTCTCGCCCCCAAGCGCCCTATTTTACAAATTATTGCCCGACCGCCGCTTGCCAGCAAAACAGTGTTCATTCGGCATGCACCGCCTGCCAATAGGGATTTTGGGGCATTTACAGAGAAGCCGCAGCAAGAAACACCGGGAACAGATAACCCGGATTAAACAGGGATTCATTCTATATTTTGGAGAGAGTTAGTATGGGACGACGTCAACTCAAACTGGTAATGGTTCGTGAAACGGTTCGGGCATTAAACGGTCAACAGCTCGGTGAAGTGGGCGGTGGAATTGTCTCCAGCACCCCTTCTGCGCTCAGCATCCTCAGCGTTTCAATCAGCGTTGTGAGTACGGCAGTTTCGTACGCCGCAGGCTGTGATCTGCCGCGTCCCAAAGCTGCGGTCTATTCAAACTATTGTCCGACCGCCGCCTGCCCGCAGAACAGCGTTCAATCGCAGTGTGTGGTCTGCAGCGGTGTCTCCAGCCGGCAGAATTAAAGCGGCGACGCCGGTTGATACTTTACGAGCCTGCGGGAGAATTCTGGTCCGGCAGGTTCGTTTTTTTACTGCCGCGTTGAGGTGCTCGGGGCGCTGCTGGGAAATGCCAGGGTAATGACCAGGTTGCCGAACTGCAGCTGTTCATCGCCAACCTGTGTATATTCGATCCAGGAAACACTCGCACCGAGTGCGCTCAGAAAATCCAGCAGCAAGCGCGTATCCGTCAGCAATCCGTGAAAGCTCTGGTAGGTCGGCTCGGGCAACGCAATCGGCACGTCGCGGATCAGCCCGCCGCGTTCAAGGCGCAGTACGCGCTGCCGTCCGGCGGCGGGGTCTTCCAGCCGGCGGCGCAGATCGGCCCGGCTGTCGCGCAATGTCAGCATCTGACCGTCGATGCCCACGATATAATCACCCGGCTGCAATAATCCACTCGCCGAATGATCCTCCCGTACACTGATTACATATACTTTGCCCGGGGTGCGTGGATTATCTTTTGCCAACCGGGCTCCCAGCCGGATCGACGTGTCCCGGAAATAATCGCGCAACGTCTGATACCATTCATTCTCCAGCAGGCCCTCTTCGTCCGCGAGTAACACCCGCAAGGGTGCTAAGCCCGCGAGAGCGGCTTGCGGCTGCAACGCCACCACTAATCCGGCAGCCGACGGCGCTTCCGGGTGATGTGCTCCGACGCGCGTGCGCCATTCACCGGCGGGTTTTTCACCGGCAACGAGCATCTCGGGCAGCAGCTCCGCCGGACTGGCTAACAGCAACTGCCCTTGGCGCTGAGCCAGCCCGAATTGTCGAAAAGTGGTCGATTCCGGTGCTGGATTTTCCAGTCGATACCAGGGCGCGTTTTCCTCACCCTCTTTGTGGAACTGCCAGTTGGTGGCCGTGCCAGCCGAGGGGTGAGCATTCAGATTGGCACAGACCGCCGGCAGCAACTGCGTCAGCAATTGCATCACTTCCGCGGCCTGCGGCGCCCGAATAATCACTCCGATGCCCGTCTCGCGATGTTTGTCCCCCGGCCTCAGCAGCAGCGTAACTTGTGGCCCGGTGGCTCCGCTGGTCAGTGCACCGGTTACTTCCGCCTCCAGCAGCCCTCGCGCCACATGCCAGTAGAACGGAGTAGCGTCGGCCTTCGATTGGCCACTGATTTTCTGCAGCCAGGCGGCCGTATCGGTGCTGGTCATCAACACGGCCGCTGCACCATCCGGCACCCAGCGCAACTGTTCCGCATCCACGTGGCCACTGCGGACGCGTTGCGGTTCCTTCAACCAAATCCGGCAACGCAGTTCCTGGCCAGCCAATTGAATCATCGCTGCTCCGGCAGCCCCCTCATTGCTGTCGGCGGATCCCGCCCAGTAGATCCAACCCAGCGCCGCCGATTCCACGCGCGCGCCCAGGTCATTGAATGCCGGAACATCAGCTAACCGTGCGCCCTCCAGTCCGGCCAGCAGCGGTAGGCATTGTTGAAAAAGGGTGCCCTCCTGCCCCACTTCACTGAAGATGAAACACAGTCCGTTGGTGGCGATCCATAGTTTGCGCGGTGTCTTATAGACCCGTACGCCAGCCGGCCCGCTCTGCCGCTCCTCTTCTTTGAGCATCAGCGCTTTCTCAAAGGGTTGTGGATCCTGCGGAATCACCAGCGTCAACCCGCCCCGGCGATCCTGCCAGTTACGAGCGGCCACCACCACCCGGCTGTTCGCCAGAAATTCACCCAGCGCTGAATCGCGCCCCGCCACCGGATCAACCCCCAAAGCCGCTCCCGCCGTGCCCAACCGCTGCAACAACTGCTGCCATCCCGACCGATCCTGCACGCGAAAATAAAAACCCGTTTCCGCTGGCAGATAATTCGCCAGCGACTCCTCCGCCGCCGGCGCGCTGGCCGACTGCCCCCACGCCGCCGAACCCATCCACGACAGTATCCCCAGCGCCATCAAAATTTTTATTTGTATACATAGCCGAACCATCGATCACCTGTTTAACTATTTTTAAGTATTGGCTGGTCGTATTTTGACAACAATTCGCTGTTGCCCACCCACATAACGAAGAAGGGGCGCGACTGGCCTCGCCACTGCATGATGATTATAAACGGCCGATCAAAAATATAATTGGTGGGTATCGCCGCCTCATCTAATAATTCTGATTCAGACTTAAGCTCCGCGCCACTCTGATTCAGTTTGAACTGTATCATTTGATAAGTGTCAATCCTGACTCCCGTATTGCCCTCTTTCAGAATAAGCAACTTATCCGAGCCGCACAGCTCTGTGAAACGATGGGTCACGCGATAGCGCAGCATCGGCACCCAGAAATTATCTTCCATTCCAAGCGGCTGGTTATAAAGGTCAGAAGGGGAATCTGCTGCGGATTGAGTTTCCGGTCGAATACCACTAGCGCGATCGAGCGTATATTCAAGGGTTTGCCGTAGTGTCGGTTGAGAGGGGACACGGGCCAGTATGATTTGATAGGGCGATGATGTACTATCGGGGTCGATAATAAATTCATCCGGCGGGAACAACGGATCACCCGGCGAAACACTATGTGAATATAAGATTTTGGCCTGTTCTACGATGCGGTGAAAATTGTCGCTATCTATTTCCTGCCCGATGCCCCAAGCCGCAACCTCGACCGGTTGGCCCTGTTTTTCGACAAACGGCAATGCTCGGGGTTTTTCAAAATAGGGGTACTGAAAGTGGATATCTGCTTCCAGATATGAATAAGCCACCAAGCGGGCTTCAGGGGCGAAAATTGGAACCTGCACACCGGGAAATTTGCTGCCCATCGCTCGATTGATCGTGTTGATGACACCCTCCGCCACCAATCCCGCTTCGGCATAATAGGATTCATCCGCCATCGGCGGTGTATCGCCGAAACTTTCCTGGTTCAGCAGTGCGCTCCAGGTTTCCGCTCCGGTAATCATCGCCGGGCCTTGCGTGATGTTTTTACACATCCGATCCCAGGCCATCTGAAATGACGCGCACCAGATGACGTTCTTGGTGTTGTCCAGGGACACGTTTAATACGGGCACAATTTGAGTTTTTGATAATTGTGTTGAATGGCCAACAAAAGGAGGTGCCAGTGGGCGAGTTCGTTGGCCGCTTGAGAAAAGAATTAAATAAACAGCAATAACCGCGATTCCCAAAGACACAATGATCATCGAAGGTTTGAGGTTGGCGGGAGGGTTTGAGGGCACAGGTGCAGGATTCTGCGCCTGCCCGTCAGCCGCATTTGAAATCATCATCGGGTCATCCTCCCTAAGATGAAAACACCACCGCTGAGGTCGATATTAGATCATACCTGAAAATTGAGATCGCAACGCAGTAATTCTGGGGAAGAATGTGATAACTACATCAATTCCGCGCCATCTTCGAGATCGGGCAGCGATTCAGTAATGTCGGGTTGAACGGGCGGAATGCTCTGCGCTTCATAGGAAGTCGGCGGAACAAGGGCCGGGCCCAGCGGCAACTGGCCCAGTTCCCAGGCACTGTTCAGATGATCCACCGCATCAAAAAGGATCGGAAAGGAGAGACCGGTGAATTCCTGCAGAAACTGGTCATTCAAGCCCGGGCCGCTGGTGCCTTCCACCTGTCGGCCGGCGATGAGGGGCGTGTTGTTCGTTTCGTTCGAACCCGGCATGATGGCCACGAAAGTCAACGCCGCCGCAGCCGCCACGCCGACCAGCCCCACCGCCAGCTTCATCCGCCGGGAGAGCTGCAAGCCGCTCGCGCGTTCCGTAGGTTGATTTTCCAGAATCGCCATCAGCCGATCGGTGAAATCGGCGGAAACCGCCGGTTCGTTCATGTCCAGACGCACCACATTCCCGCACGCTTCCATCAGGCTCAGTTGATGGCGACAGGCGGGGCAGTCCAGCAGATGGGCATCCAGTTCCGCGGTCATGGATGCGGAGAGGTCATCATTCAGATAACCATCCAGCAGGTTTCGGGTTTGTTCGCAGCTGATCACGTCTCGTTACCTTCCACTATTGGCGGGCGGCTCATTGGCGCGCCCGTTATCTTTTACCCAGCGGCGGAACCCAGGATGCGAAGTTTGCTCCAGTCGCCCGCGACCACCGACTCCAGCAGTTCCCGCAAGCGCGTCCGACCGCGATGCAGATGGCTCTTGACGGTGGAAACGGGAATATTCATCACCCGGGCAATCTCCTCGCAGGGCAGATGTTCTCGATAAAACAATACAATGGCCGCCTGTTGCGGTTTGGCCAACCGGGCCACTGCTGACCAGACCTGCTTGCGTAATTGTTCGGCTTCCTCGGTCTGGGCAAGCGCGGTCTCAAAGCTTTCCTGGTCATCGGCAGGCCAGGCATAATCGCCATCGATCTGTTTCTCCGCCGATCGGCGACGGTGATTCAGACTCAACCGATAGGCGATCGTAAACAGCCAGGTGCTGAAGCGATATTGCGGGTCGTAACTGTCGAGTGCCGCAAAGGCCTTCAGAAAAGCCTCCTGGCAGATGTCCTCCGCATCCTGATGATTCGGACAACTTCGCCAGACAAAGGCAAACAACCGCTGCTTGTAATAATCAATCAGCGCACGCGCCGCCGCCTGATCTCCTTTGAGAATCTTGCGGATCAACCGCTGCTCGACCAGCCGCGTCAGAGGCTGTTGAGATTCGCTGATTTCAGTGGCCATCTGCTTCATTATACTTCGACACAATTTTCCGGTTGCATAGACCCATTCACCGGTATCTTCACCGGCTTCATTTCTCCCAGAGTCCAACTCAGGGGTTGATACAGCACAACTAATTGTATATAAAATACTTATGCCGAAAAAGCCCCAGAATCCCAATACCATTATTCAAAATAAAAAAGCCCGCTTCAACTTTGAAATCCTGGAGCGGCTGGAATGCGGTATTGAACTTAAAGGCAGTGAAGTAAAGAGCTTAAGAGAAAAAAACGTCTCGATAGAAGAAGCCTATGTACGAGTTCAGGCCGGTGAACTCTGGCTGGTGGGATGCAACATAAAGCCTTACAAAAACGCGACTTCAGAATCGATTGACCCGATTCGCCCGCGCAAACTTCTGGCCCGGGCCAGAGAAATCCGCAAACTGGCTTCTCCGGTCACGGTTGCAGGGATGACCATCGTGCCGCTCTACATCCATTTCAACAATCGCGGTTTCGCCAAGGTGACGATTGCCCTGGCTCGCGGAAAGACGCATGGTGACAAGCGCCAGTCGATTCGAAAGCGCGAAGATCAGCGGGAAATCCGTCGGGCGATGAAGCGGTGAACGACGTTGAAACGTCCATCTGTTCTGTGGGTTATATTGCTCGACAGCGTTTATTTTGGGTAAGCTATCCTCAACGATCGAACTCCTGGCTCACTGAAAGGAACCCGACGATGAAGCTTCTGAAGAGAAGTGTATGGTTGATGTTGCTGGTGACTTCCTGCCTGATGACTCCCGCCGCCATGGCGGATGAAGCGCTCCCGCAAGACCCCAACAATGTGTATGGCCAGTTGGATAACGGCATGCACTATATCATCCGCAAGAATGTCAACCCGCCCGGCCGCGTCGCGATGTATATTCATATTAAAACGGGTGCCCTGAACGAGACCGATCAACAGAATGGCATGGCCCATTTCCTGGAACACCTCGCCTTTAACGGCTCGAAAAATTATCCGCCAGGCCAACTGATTCCGCTGCTCAACCAGCTGGGTATGAACTTCGGCCAGCACACCAACGCCCATACCAGCTTCAAGGAAACAGTCTACAAGCTGACCATGCCCGACAATAAAAATGAAACCGTCGATCTGGCGATGAAAATTTTTGCCGATTGGGCCGAGGGTATGTTGCTCCAGCCGGCAGAAATCGACAAGGAGCGCGGCGTAATTCTGGAAGAATCGCGATCCCGCAAGAGCGCCGGCCAGCGGCTCTTTGATCAGTGGCGTAAAGAAGTGCTGGTTGGCAGCCGCTTCGCCATTCATGACGTCATCGGCGATGAAGCGCAGATCGCCAAATGGCAGCAGGCGGAATTTCAGGATTATTACAACACCTGGTATCGTCCCGAAGCCATGACGGTGATTGTGGTGGGCGAAATTGATCCGGCGCCAGTGGCGGAAAGCATCAAGTCCCACCTAAGCGGCATCAAAGCCCGCGCCGCTTCCCGCACCCCGATGGGCGGCGAAATCAAACCGGTGGAACAGACCCGGGCCTTCGTCATGACCGATCCGGAGCAGGTGATGGGGGAAGTCGAGTTGCAGATTATCCGCGGCCCGCGCCCGCCGATTAAAACCTACAAGGATTTTCGTTTTAACGAAGTGGAAAATATCGGCACCTGGATCGTCAGCCGCCGCCTGCGCGAGATGGTTGATAACGGGACGGCTAAGTTCCGCTTCGCCGGCGCCGGGGTCAGCAGCTTTATGGATGAAGCGATCATGCCGCAGGCCAGCGCCACCGGCGAACCCGCTGACTGGTCCGCCATGCTCGACCAGCTGGTCACCGAATTGAATCGGGCCATCACCCACGGCTTTACTCCCGCCGAACTGGAGCTGTGCAAGAAGGAAACGCTGGCGGATGCGGAAAAATTTGTGCAGAGTGAAGCGACGCTCGACGCCAACCAGTTCCTCGGCATGATCAGCGGAGCCATCGGCAGCGACGAACCGCTGCTCAGTGCTCAGCAGCGGCTGGATCTGCTCAAGCGTGTGTACGGCGAAGTGACACTCGCGGAAGCGAACCAGGTTTTCATCGAAAACTTCAAGACACCCCATTACAACTACGTCATTACCCTGCCGGAAAAGAAAGCGGGTCTGACCAATCCCACTACCGAGGAAGTGCTGGCGGCGGCCAAGAGTGCCTGGGAGAAAACCCCCGCAGCGCCCAAGGCGGAAGAACTGGCCAGCGCCATTTTGGAAAAACTGCCCGAACCGGGCCAGGTGGTGGAACAATCCACCGATGCCGATCTGCAGATTACCACACTCAAGCTCAGCAACGGCGTGGTGGTTCATTACCGCTTCATGGATTACAAGAAAGACAACGTCTGGGTCAGCATTGTGCTGCCTGGCGGCGTGATCGAAGAAACACCCGAAACCAAAGGCGTCAGTGCTGCCGCCAGTACCGCCCTCCAGAAACCCGCCACCAGCCGGCTGACCTCCACGCAGATTCGTGATCTGATGACCGGCAAGAAAGTCGACGTGGGCGGAGGAATCGGGCTGGATGCGCTGGTCATCAATGTCAGCGGTTCACCTTCGGATCTGGAGCCGGGCCTGCAACTGGCCTATGCTCTGCTTACCGATGCCAGGGTGGAAAAGGCCAACTTCGACAATTTCGTCAAACTGACCCGCCAGCAACTGCAGATGCTCGAAACACTACCCCAGGGCCATTTGCAGAAAGCGATGGATGAACTGCTCTACGCCGGCGATATACGAATGAGTCTGATCAAGCCGGAACAACTCGACCAGCTATCTGTCGAGAAAGCGCAGAACTGGCTGCAGCACATCACCAGCCAGGCCGCGATTGAAGTGGCCGTCGTCGGGGATATGCCCCTTGATCAGGTCACACCGCTTCTGACTCGTTATCTTGGCGGCCTGCCTCAGCGGTCGCTCGGGTATGAAGGGCTGGATTCGCTCCGCCAGTTGAAGCGGAACCCCGGGCCTTATGCCCGAACCACCGAATTCACCACTACAACTCCCAAAGCCATGGTGCTGGCCGGTTTTGTCGGCTGCAACTACACCGACGTGTTTGATCGCCGGGCGCTCAACCTCATCTCGCAGATCGTCTCCGATCGCATGATCAAGAAAATCCGCGAAGAGGAACAGTTGGTCTACAGTATCCGATGTGTTTCAGTTCCGGCGGAAGAAATCCCCGGCTTGGGCATGGTCTTCTCCCAGACACCGACGGATCCGCAGAACGGAACCAAGCTGGCTAATCTGATCGTCGAGATGATGAAGGATTTTGCCGCGACCGGCCCGACGGAAGAAGAACTGGCCACCGCCAAGAAGCAACTCGCCAACCTGCTCGACACCAGCACCAAAGAACCGGGCTTCTGGCTTAATCGCCTCAGCTCGCTGGAATACCACAAGCGGTCACTCCAGGAACTGAAGGAACTGAAGACTGCTTATGAACCCTACACGATTGCACAGTTAAAGGAAGTGGCAGGTAAGTATTTCGTCGACGAGCGGATGTTCAACTTCGTGGCGACCCCGAAAGGGCAGAGCGCCGCTCCAGCGGATGCTCCGTCACCGGCGCCAGCCAATTGATCCCACTCACGGCAGAATAGTAGCCGACGTGATCAGCCCGTTCCTCATCAGAACGGGCTTTTTTATTGATATTTAGCAACAGCGGTAAGGAGGCATAAACCGACCTCGGTTCAAATATAAAGGCACAAGCGTTTATTCAATCGTAGGTGTCCCACACCCGGTGAATCAAACAAATATACACCATAATTCCAAGCCGTGCTTGAATTTATCGGCCCCTGACGTCCCAATAAATTCTGATTACTTTATTCTCTCGGGAATAAGCATATTGAATGATTAATTGAGGTTTAATATTTTTGTGGATAAGATAATCCGTTCCGAAATTACCATCATCGGATTATTAAGATTTTGTTGGTTTCACAACAGACGGTCCGCGCTAATATGTTTACAATGGATGACGGATTGTTTGTTCCGGGGGCGAATTGGGTTCGACCGGGCATGAAGAAGGGATCGTGGCGTGCCGAGGATGCTCGTGGGCCTCGTTAATCATCGAGCACAAGTTTATATGCCAACACGCAGTTGCGCATGGCTGCCTAATTAGCAGCCCGTTCTCCCGGCCACGCCTGCTAGCCGGTGCGAACGATGACAGCAGGCTGGCGACGGGTGCTGCGTCGGCCGCTCGTCGTGAGGAGTCAGTCGCGCTGGACAAGACATCAGCCTGTTGATCGGCGGGTGTGGCGTCGAGAACCAATCGATCAACTATGCACGTAGAAGCGCTCCTGGATCTGTCGCGGGACGCGGGTTCAATTCCCGCCGCCTCCATGTTTTTGCACTCGCAAGTGTGCGAGATTGCTGGCACATCATGTCTCTTATAATGCACACCAGACACACTTTCCATGCGTTTTACGCCAAGTGTGTTTTTAACGCTGTCGGCGTCACGCTTTGCCACTAATACCCCTGAATTGCCGCAAATTGCCGACGATTTCACTAAGTTTTCGACTATGTAAGTTTCGACGTGATTTTCCGGCACATCGTAGGTTCCCGTTTTCAGATTCTGCTGCGACTCGCTTTCATCCGTACCCGTGATTCGTGGAAGTCGATCAACTGCACTCGCGGTATCCAGCAAACGAGGATCAGTGTAAATCTGAGTGGTCAGCCGGGCGTCGGTATGCCGCATAAGCTGCATCGCTTCGCGTAGTGATGCTCCCGACTTGGCCAAGAGACTCCCATACGTCTTGCGTAACGAGTGGAAATCCACCTTCCAGCCACGATCGTCGGTTTTTTGTATCCCGGCACGGGTCAAATCGCTATCGAAGGTTTCCCGCTTCGGAATGGATCGAAATACCCTTGCCGCCGCCGTGTGGTCGGCTGGTCGGATCGCCAATAAATCCGCTACAAGCTGTGCAGGGATCGGCAGCACGTCTGCCCGCCCGGCTTTGGTGGTTTCAGCCCGTAACAGAATTCGCGGATTCTCACCCAGCTTGATATCCCCCCATTGCAACAGCTTCAACTCATTCCGGCGCAACCCGGTCAACAGTGCCGCTTGATAAATCGTTCGACGTGAACCCGCCACCTTCAATAGCTTGTCGATTTCGTCTAACGTCAGTGCCCGCCTGACAATTTGCTTTGTTACATCCACCCCCGCAATATGGCCGACCGGGTTCTTTTCCATTCGTCGTTGCGAAACGCACCAGTTACAAAATGCGGTTGCCGCCTGAAGATAGTGATTGGCGGCGCGCTGACTCAACCCGCCGATCTGCCGGTTACGCAACCAGCGAGATAAACCGTCCGGCTGGATCGCCCCCAGCGTGGTCCACAGAAGATCATATTTAAGCTGCTCGATCCGATGTTTGATTGTGCGGATATAACCGCTTGATCGCCCCAGCCGCTTCAAGTCGCTGATCCAATCGCTGATATGCTGGTCGAGCGGTGCTTGCAGATGTTTATGGGCAACATCAACGATGCCAACTTTTTCACGTTCGACCTGTCGTTCAAGTTGCTGGGCGAGTTGCTCAGTAGCCAGCTTATCCGTGTAACCGCCTACCTGCCGACGTGTTCCTCCGGCATCAACATATTCAATCCGCCATTTCCGAGACTCTCGGTAAACCACTTTACCGTTTTGACCTGCCCCCCTAGAACTGGACCAGGTGTAGAGTGATACTTCGTATCACTCTACCCTAAGGAAGAAGGAGGCAGCAGATGAAAGGCAAGCGTTACTCCCCGGAACAGATCATCCACAAGCTT
>JAJVHX010000007.1 GCA_022072405.1 Phycisphaerae bacterium
TGCTTAATCCACTCACCCGATAATTTGGAAACCTTCTTGGTCATGATGAATTGCCTCCTTGGGCAATCCATCGGCAATTTGAAGCTTTAAACGACGGCGGGGAAGAAAAAAACTCCCCGACCCCTCAGTTATTTATTACACTCAGCACATCCCGTTCAAATAACTGGATGACAAAGAAATAAGTACAGAAAGTCGCTACCAGTGCAAACAATCCTGCCGACAGCAACATTAACCAGCCACGTTTGATTTGCAGGTACAGCCGTGCACCGATGATGAGGGACGCTATCCAACCGATCGTTATCGTAACGGAGATCCCTTGATTAATAATAGCAGCCTCTGGAAGTGAATTTCCGGAACGGTTAAACAGAGTATAGGTGGAATAGAACGCCCAATAGAGCCAGTACATTAATCCGAGCCAATATGTTCCGCTTGAATAAATGACCAGACGGACCAGATGGCCTGACTTGATGCGAAAACGCAGTAATGAGCGGTGATAGAATTGACACCCCAGATAATGAAAAACCAAAAATAAACAGAAGGGTGACGTACCCCATAACCATGGTTCAATATAATCCGGCAGGAAATTGATCATCCACGACAATTCTCGTAACACATCTTTATTAGCCTGGGCAAATGAAATACTAGAACTGGCGATGGGAAGTAGCACGGATAGTTGAAAAAGCCAATAACCGTAGCCGCTGGCCGACCCGATTACGGGTAGTAGCAGCAAGGAGAGAATTCCATAAACCCAGATCATGACCGGGCGGGGTTCCCATTCGAGTTTGACTTCGCGCCACAGGCGCCAAGGTCGCACAGTGAGCCAGGCAGTACGAACGAAAGAGCGAACCGGGCGTCTGCGCCACTGATATTCAAAAAGTGGCTTGGAGCGTAATTCCCGGGCGGCACGCAACTGGTCCAGGTTGGCGAGCAGACCGCATTCCGGGCAGCGTAGTTGAGGCAAGCCGCGCAGACTGTAACCGCAGCGCGGGCAATTGAATTCCTCATCAGTAATGGATGGGACGGGTACAACTGTCGTGGAGGCGTTGTCGCCATGAGCGGATGAATTATCCATACTATATATTAGGCTTCAGATCGGTCTGGTTTCGCGGCCATCTTTGAGGGCTTGGCGGCGTTCGCGGTCGAGGTCGTGGTCGATCATCATTTTGACGAGCTGGTCGAAGCTGACTTTGGGCTGCCAGCCGAGTTCCTGGCGGGCTTTGGTCGGGTCGCCCTGGAGGATATCGACTTCGGTGGGGCGGTAGTAGCGCGGGTCGATCTCGACGAAATCACGATAATCGAGGCCCACCTCGCGGAAGGCTTTTGCAGCAAATTCGCGCACCGTGTGGGTCTGGCCGGTGGCGATGACGTAATCGCGCGGCTGTGTTTGCTGCATCATCAGCCACATGGCTTCGACGTAATCACCCGCGTAACCCCAGTCGCGTTTGGCTTCCAGATTACCGAGGTAGAGTTTTTTATCCAGCCCCAGCTTGATCCGCGCCGCACCACGAGTGATTTTTCGACTGACGAAGGTTTCGCCGCGCCGGGGCGATTCGTGGTTGAATAGGATGCCGTTGACGGCGTAGATGTTATAGGCTTCGCGGTAGTTGACGGTGATCCAGTAGGCGTAAAGTTTGGCGGCGGCGTAGGGGCTGCGGGGGTAAAACGGGGTTTGCTCGTTCTGCGGGGTTTGCTGCATCCCACCGAACAGTTCACTGCTGCTGGCCTGGTAGTATCTGCACTCCAGATGTTCATAGCGGATCGCCTCCAGCAGGCGGAGTGAACCCAGCCCGCCAACATTGGCGGTATATTCGGGGATATCGAAGCTGACGCGGACGTGCGACTGGGCAGCGAGGTTGTATATTTCGTCGGGGCGGATTTCTGCCACCAGCTTGGCGAGATTGGATGAATCCGTTACGTCGCCGTAGACCAGGCGGAGTTGTGGATCAGGTTCGTGCGGATCGACAAAGAGGTGGGCGATACGCGGGGTGTTGAAGGTGCTGGCTCGGCGGATGATGCCGTACACCTCGTAACCCTTCTGCAGCAGCAGTTCGGTCAGATAGGAACCATCCTGACCGGTTATACCGGTGATCAATGCCTTTTTTCGATTGGCCATGTAACCCTCGCTAAATTAACCACGGAGACACAAAAGTACGGAGAATTCATATAATCTCTGATACTGGTATCGTTTGAATCCAATGCATTTCCGGGAGGGTGAAGACCGCTCCCTTACGGTCGCGGCTCGGTGAAACAATACCACTATCTAATCTTAAAGAGCCGCGGGTTTATAGCGCGCGAAGCATGGACAGCATGTATCAGCAGTGACTGAGTCAGTTATCATTTTTTTGCCATGCTGCTTAAACCGGATCGTGTAAATTAATTTCGTCACGATGTTGCAGATACCATTTCAACGTTTGCAGAATACCGTCATCTAGTGAAGTCTGTGCCGTAAATCCGAATTGTTCGCGCGCTTGGGTGGTGTCCAGGCCGCGACGGGGTTGGCCGTTGGGTTTGCTGATATCCCAGATGATTTTACCGGAAAATCCGCAGTGGCGGGCAATTTTCTCCGCCAGTTCACGGATGGAAATTTCCTGCCCGTTGCCGAGGTTGACCGGTTCGCTGGAGTCGTAATCTTGAGCGGCGCGGACCAGGCCATCGGCGGCGTCATCGACGTAAAGAAACTCGCGAGTGGCGCTGCCGTCGCCCCAGAGGGTGATCGAGGGCTGGTTGGCGAAGCTGGCTTCGACACATTTGCGGAGGATGGCAGCCTGGGCGTGTGAACTGCTCCGGCGGAAATCGTCGCCCGGGCCGTAAAGGTTGGCCAGCAGCAACACCACGGCATTGAAGCCGTACTGCTGCCGGTACGCCGCGGATTGCACGATGAGCATCTTCTTGGCCAAGCCGTAGGGGGCGTTGGTCTCTTCAGGGTAACCATCCCAGAGTTGACTTTCACGGAAGGGGACCGGGGCGAATTTCGGATAGCTGCAGACCGTACCGCTGGCGACAAATTTTTTGAGACCGCGCTGCCGGCCATGCTCCATGAGCAATAAACCCATCATGGCGTTGTCGTAGAAGAATTTGCCGGGGTTGGCCTGGTTGGCCCCGATGCCGCCGCCGCTGGCTGCCAGATGGATCACGAGATGTGGTTGATAAATATCGTAGAAGCGCTGCACGTCGGTATCGTTCCGCAAGTCGAATTCGCGCGAACGGGGAATATAATAGCAGCCGGATCTTCCGGGGTTATTGGCATTGCCAGGTTGCAGACCATGCGCCTGCAGTTGGCGCGCGACCGCCTGGCCGAGAAACCCCGCGCCACCGGTGATGGCGACAACCTGTTGAAGAAGATCAAGACCCATAAGTAGATTGTATCATGCCGGCGAAGAATGTTCGCGCGGACGTTAATGCCCGCGCCTCTTTGAAGAATCGACGATTGTACCTACGGTATCAATGACATACTGTACTTGTTCAGCGCTGACGTTGGGGTTGATGCCGATCATCAAGCCGCGTTCATGGATGCGATCGGCGACGGGCAGCGGCCAATCGATCCGCCAGTTCGCGGTGCGGGCCACCGGTTGGCGGGCGAGATTGCCGCCGACAATCGGACGGGTTTCAATGCGGGCTTGTTCGAGATGCCGGCGAAAGGTGGCGCGGTCGAATGGTGCTTGATCCTTCAGGATCATCCCAAAACCGAAGGCGGAGTGCAGGTGGTTGGCGGATTCCTGCTGAAAATCAAGGATATCTGAAAATCCGGCCAAGCCGTCGCGTAATTGTTGTCGGACCTGGCGACGCTGCTGAATGTAGGTGTCGAGTTTGGCGAGTTGAACGAGGCCCAGAGCGGCGTTGATTTCGGTCGGGCGGACGTTGTAACCCTCGGTGACGAAGACCCAGCGGTCATCCATCTGGCCGGCGAGTCGGGCCAGTTCCGCACGGTCGCTGCGCTCCCGAATCCAGCCGTGGGCTCTGAGCGATTTCAACCGATTCATCAAATCCTCATCCGCACCGCTTGTGCCCGTCAACGGTTGATCAGCAGGGTTCTGTTGATCGCTGCCGGCAGCCGGCTGCCGGCTGTTGACGCTGACCATGCCGCCTTCGATGGTGGTCATGTGGTGCGAAAAGAAAAAGCTGAAGCTGCTGAGTAATCCAAAGGTTCCGACCTTTTGGCCGTTCACCCTGGCGCCATGCGCTTCACAACAATCTTCAACCACCCACAAGTTGTGCCGATGAGCAATTTCCATCAGTTCGACTATATGAGCTGGATTACCCAGCAGGTGAACGATGACGATGCCGCGTGTGCGAGGGGTGAGCGCTTGTCGGACGCGTTGCGGATCGAGGTTGAAGGTGTGCGGATCGACATCGACCAGCACCGGCACGCCGCCCGCCTGGCGGATCGGGTGGATCGTCGTGGACCAGGTGACGGCGGGAACGATCACTTCATCACCGGGGTTGAACTGATATTGATCATTCGCGCGGGCTGAAGCTTGCGGCTCATGGTTGTTATCTACGGAAACATCCGGTTGGGCGAGTGCGGCGAGGGCCAGCAGGTTGGCGCTGGATCCGGAATTGACCATCACACTACCGGCAGCACCGAGATAGTGACTCCAGGCCTGTTCGAAGGTGTGGGTACGAACACCCATCGTAAACTTGCCGCTGAGCAGTACTTCAACTGCGGCAGCGAGTTCATCCGCATCAATGGTGTTGGTCGCCAGAGGCCAGCTGTTGGAGTTGAGCGGTGATGTGGCGGCGGCGGCGTAGACCCGCACCTGCTGGAGGATCTGCTGCTGCCACTGTTGCACATGCTCATTCATGCCCGCCATTGAACCACCAAGTCACCCACGCGCCAAGGGAAATAGAAAATGGAAAATTGAAAAACCGGAAATCATTTATTTGCTTTGTTGAAGTGCTGGCCCAGGAAGAGTTCACGCAGGTAGAGTTTGACAAAGCGCAGCCCGGTGGGGATGGAGTGGGCTTTGCTCTGGCCGCCGATGCGGGCCCCTTCGGTGGTGGGGAATTCTGCGATGTACAGGCGGCGCTTGAAGGCCCGGATCGAGCTTTGATACTCGATGGTGTAGCCCGGTCCGTCGGGGCGCAGTTGCTCCCAGGCGTTTCGCGTGATGGCGCGATAGCCGTTGATCGTGTCGGTGATGAACGGGCGGCGATTCCAGGTCAGGTTGGCCATGATGCCGAAGGCCTGGTTGGCCCACTTGCGCCATTTGAACCGTTGATGATCCTCTTCGTTGCGGGCGCCCTTCATCATCCTTGAGGCGATCACCATGTCATAGCCCTGTTCGAGCAGCGGGCGGAATTTGGGTATGTCGGCGGGGTCTTCATTGCCGTCGGGGCTGAAAAAAATCAGAGCGTCGCCGGTGGCGGTGGCGAAGGCGATGCGGAAGGCTTCACCGCGCCCGCGCGAGGTCTGCTCGACGACCCGGAAATGGTGCCGGGCGTAGAATTCGCGCGTGCCGTCGGTCGATCCGCCATCGACGGCGAAAGCTTCATCGACACTATCCAGCGGTACTTTCTCGAGTAGCGCCCGCACGCCGTCGATCTCGTTAAAGGTCAGCAGCACCAGTGATATTTTCATGGGACCCTATTCCTCAGTTGCGATTTATTATCGACCGGATAGTCAGTGATGATTGACGTAAATTGAGATGAAGGTGTTGCAATCTGCAGACACCCGGCTGAGCCGCTATATCGTCATTACCGGGACGGGTACAATAGCTGCGAATGAGGATGATGATGTTGTTACTTGCAGGGAGATCGTGATGAAGACGGTGGTGATTATTCGGCAGGCGGGGATGGGGTTGGGCAGCGACGAACTGGGGCAGAAGATTCTGGCGACATTTCTGGGGAAATGCAGCGCCCTGGCGGGGTTGTGCGCCATATTATTTTATAACGGCGGCGTGCAGTTGCTGGCGGAGGGTTCGACGCTTTTGCCTGTGCTGTCCGCCTTGCAGGAGCGCGGGATCGATCTATTGGCCTGCGGCAGCTGTGTTGATTACTTCAATCTGCGCGACCACCTCCGTGTCGGGCAGGTCAAGGGCATGGATGACCTGCTGGTCGAAATGAATCGGGCCGACAAAGTAATCACGCTGTAGGTGACGTCGTTCGTCACTTGTGATTCGCGGCTCGTGGGCCTTATTGAGCCGCGAACGCTCGCGGGCGGGTGATACAACAGGTAACGGGGAACAGCAGTAAAGGACTTGAATCGGTGCTACCGGCTGCTTCCATCCGGGTGATCGATCCACGGAACTACTGGACCTGGTCGGAATTGTTTGGCAGCGGTATAGGTGTTGGGTTGATCAACTACCTGCCCAGCCTATTCGGCGGTGTCATTCTGGTTAGCGGAGTGATATTTGGATTGTTGCTTATCGTACTTTTCCCAGTCATTTTCATTGGTTTTGTTTCCTCTAAAATCCGTGATTGGTGTAGTGCTTATTTACTCGGGATAGGTATTGGTACTGCGTATCTTGTACCCGCGCTACTGTTGTTTCTACTCCAGATTGTGATTGAAATGAAACTCGCCTGGCTACTGGTTTTGTTAATAGCTATTGCAGTTATTGCCCAGATCCCCGGAGTGATAGCAAGTGGGGTTTGGTATGTTGTGTATCGTCTGGGACCGCCGCGCATCATTCAGGATGGGACACGGTGTCCGGGGTGTGGCTATTCGCTGGTTGGGAATCAATCAATGGTTTGCCCGGAATGCGGGCGAGCGTACACTTTTACGGAACTGGGGGTGACCGCCGAGAAATTTATCGAAACTGGTCGATCAACGGTATAGCCATACAGGATTGATTCATGTCTCATCAATTTCTACAGCCGGAAGAAATCATCTCATTACGCAAACTGATTATCAATTCAGTGCTGGTTGGAATGGCCGCTTCGGTGGCGTTATGGTTATTTCTTGTACCCTTGATGCTGCTGGTAATGAGTTGGGGGAAGCTGTTTGCCGGCGTAACCTATATGGTTCTGGGGATATTTATTCTCTCCTGGTTGACAGCAATTATCATAGCTGACAGACGGTTTCACTTTCAGATCATCACCGGTCCTCGTGCTGCTTGGGTTGGAGCCACAGTGGGTGCAGCGGCCAACCTGTTACCTTTAATACGATTATTATGGGTCAAGGGGCCCACATTATATAAAATGCAATATTTCAGTATCTGGGCGATTAGTATTGCGGTGGCGGCGTATCTGACTTGGCAAATCTGGGTTATCCGAAATAACCTGGGAGCGCGTACTGTTATAACGACTCAGCCGGAATGCCCATGTTGTGGATATCAGTTGATTGGTAACAGGAGCAAAGTTTGTCCGGAATGCGGGCGAGCGTACAGTTACTCAGAGCTGGGGGTGACTGCTGAGGAGTTTGAGAAAAGGACGAGAGATCAAGGGGAACAGGCAAGAGGCAACCGACCGATGACGATTGAGCAGCAGAAGTAGAGCTGGTTTCAAAATCACCGATTAAGGCTTCGCGCGGGCTCAAGCCCGCGGCTCATTGAATTATGAAATCACTTCCAATGTGTCGTCACCCCAACGGGTGTTGCGCGGGCTTAAGCCTGCGGCTCCTTGAATTATGGTACTACCATCAGTCTGAAGTCTGATACATGAACTATATTTCGACATGGGTCAATCGCCATTCGACATTTATCTGATTTTTTCGCCGGCGACGTAGAGTTGGTGCAGGCGGCATTGGCCGCTGAGCAGGGCGTCGGCGGGAGTGTCGAATTCTTCATCATCGGGCAGTTGGAAAATAGCCAGGTCGGCGGTTTTGCCGGGTTCCAGCGAGCCGATCTGTTGAGCGAGTCCAAGAGCACGGGCGCCGTTAATCGTGCCCAGTTGCAGAATCAGCTCCGGCGGCAATTCCGGATGCTGTTCATGCAGATTGATCATCTCCTCAAGAATGCTGAGGCTGGGGCTGCTGGCCAGGCTGTCGGTGCCCAGGCAGATATTCACGCCGCCGCCCAGCAGCTCCGCCAGCGGATAGGGTTCATGCTGAAAGTGCTGATGAGTGCGCGGACAGTAAGCGACGCTAGTTCCCGTGGCACAGAGCAGGTCGATCTCCTCGTGATCCACATAGTTGCCATGGGCCACCAGACAATCCGGCCCCAATAATCCCATCTGACACAACCAGCGGATCGGCGTGATACCGGGGATCGGAATCCGCTCGTCCCAGATGCCCAGTGTTTCCAGCATTTCACGAAAGCGCCCCAGTCCGGTCTGGAGGAACTGGATTTCCTCGATCGTTTCCGCCAGATGAGTACAGACCGGCAGATCATGCTCGCGGGCATGGTAGATCACTTTTTTGAAACCGTTTTCCTCGACCGAATAGGGCGCGTGGGGTGACAAGCCGGTGATGAGGTGCGGAGAGTTGTACCGGGTATCGGCGGCGATGCGTAGACGATCGTCGATCAGGTGGCGCCGCCGGCCGATGCCGATCACCTCGCCAAAAGAAACGACCCGCAGCGGACCGTTGGTCAGCAGTGGGCGGGTCAGGTGGCAGAGGCGGCTGATATCGCCGACCGTCGTGACGCCAGCCTGTAACGATTGTTCAACACCGCGCTGAACCGCTTCCACGGTGAGTTGTTCGAGTTCCGTCTGGCTGAGCTGCTGCTGCAGGGCGACGACGCGCAGCAGCCATTCCGGCAGATCGCGCGGCTGTTGCCACTCGCCCTGCAGATGCGAGAGTTCGAGATGGGTATGGGCATTAATCAACCCAGGCAAAATGATGGCCCGGTCAAGCACTTGCACGGTTTCGACG
This sequence comes from Phycisphaerae bacterium, assembly GCA_022072405.1. Classification (GTDB taxonomy): domain Bacteria; phylum Planctomycetota; class Phycisphaerae; order UBA1845; family CAIVHJ01; genus JAJVHX01. The sequence goes on from JAJVHX010000007.1 coordinate 8,750, forward strand.
GTAGCGGGCAGCGGTTGTGGTCCGAGATAGTTTATCCCTGAACCCTTGATCTGAATAAAGCCATCAGCGATGGCTGGGGTGGTTATGGGTACGATCCAGGGGGCGGATAAAATCATGGCACTATCCGATAAACTCACCGACTTTCGATAATACCCCGACACGGGGAGCCGGTGATGAGGGGGCATGATCGCCGATTCACTCACTTTCGCCAAGCATCAATATCGGACTTGAAATTGGGTTGAATCGCCGGGCAGGTATTTTACACTTAATCTCGTGGGGGTATTTGGACAATTGCTAGGGGGGTAAACTCATGTCCAGCATCGGGGCCGGAAGCATAGCGGGCACAAACGCTGCGCTGACCGCCCACTACCTGCAAGGAACACAACGCGATCTGCAGGCAGCCGGTCAACAGCTCACACGTCAGAGCGCCAAAACACCGCAGAGTTCAACAGACAGCCGACAACCGATCTATGGCGCCGGGTCGGAATTTGCACTGGTGGTCACCGAGTATGCGGATCAGGCCGACCAGTTGCAGAAGGATTTTGAGAAGCGTCGCCAGGAACGCCAGGCGGAACTGGAACAGCAGGCTCGCGAACTGGCCAAGGCGGAAGCCGCCAGCAGGTTCAAGCAGCCGGACGCGCCAGACGCTAAAGAAAGTGACGCTGCTCAGGATGATGAATCTGCCGAACAGTCGATTCTGAAATCGCTTTCCGGGCCGGAAGCTTCCCAAGCGAGCGAGTCGAAATCGGCGCTGAAGCAGCTCGATCCACAGGCCAAGGCGCCATCGAGTCGGAGCCTATCCGCGCTGGCGGAAGAACCGGAGTCGATGCTGCGGTTCGGTCATCTGGATGTGGTGGCGTAGTCGCTGACGCCTGATGATTTTACCTGCCGGATCACCCGCACAGATCGGGTCTGTCTCCATTTTTACCCCACAAATTCAGTATACTTTTTATGTTAGCGGATTAGGGTGGGCCACTGCCATATCAACAGTGGTCAAAGACCGCACGGCTCACAGAGCCGTGGCACACCCATCCTATCACTCCAGTCGGTTCGCTATGCCAGTCTGCGAGCATACACCCTCCGGCAGGCGGCTCTTTGATTATGAGAATCCCATCAGGGTTGCAAGGAGAGTTGGCGATCCGGCAGCGGATGTAATCCGAGTTTGGCCAGTTCGGCAGGGATGTCGTGCATGCGCATGGCGGGCGGCAGCGGGCCGGCAGTGGTGATGACCATGCCGGTCGAACCCGGGGCGTTCAGGTTGCCGTGAACCGACTGCATACTGACGAAGAAATTGAAAAAGCGCGTGCCCTGGAAATAGCCATCGGCCAGTGAAACGAGTACCTGAGCGGGATACTGCATCAGGCCATGCCACGCCCGCCACAGCCGGTAACAGGGGTCGGGATAGGTGTGGGTGATGGTGGCGGCGAAGAGGTCAGCATCCGCAATGAAGCCCTCGGCATCCATTTTTCCGGCGGCCTGCAGTTGTTCAATGATGGGCAGGAGCTGCAGCGGATCGCCCGAATCAACCGTGTAACGGAAGCGCAGATTTTGCGGATGGGCAGCGGTGGTATTGCGTTCATCATCGGCTAGCCAGTCAAGGCGTGCGCGCGCGTTGCGGGAGCAGATGACGATCTGTTCGCCCTCGCAATAGGCGGTCAATTCCACACCGATAATTCCAACGACATCGGCGGCGACGCGAGCCGGCTGCAGCGTGTAAATGCTGGCGGCGGTGACCGGGCCGAAACGCGGCACGATCACGTCATTGGGTTGTTCGAGGTGGTCGACATTGCGGTAGCCCATTTCCTTCAGGGTGTCATACAGCGGCACAAATTGACTGGGCAGCAGGTTATGGCCATGATCGGAGAAAATGGTGATCTGCACGCGGCCTTTGGTGACACGCATGATCTCCCGGCAGAAGCGATCGACCTCGACCAGAATCCGCTGGTGGCCGTTGCGACCGTGGATGGAACCCAGAGCACTGGTGGCGATGCTGTATCCGAAAAAGGTCGGCTGGGTGGAGTGGTAGAAACCCTGCTGCATATTGTGCAGTTCGATGTCGAAATGGGTCTGCGGCCAGAGGTAAACGTAGGCGTGGCGCATGCTGTTCATGGTGTAATCGACCAGTTCCATCCAGCGGGCATTGCCGCGCGTCAGGTAGACATCCGTGCCGTTGGAGAGCTGTTGGCCGTCGTAATATTTTGATTCCATACCCAGCGTCGTGTGAGCCACGCCGAAATATTCCGGGAACGAGGTATCGGTCATCGCCGGGAAGGGGGCAATCTGGCGGCTGGGCGGGTAGAAGAAGCGGAAGCGGCCCTGGGCGTAGAGTTCGGCGACCATGTTGTAGGGGATGCTGTCGAGCAGGATGTAGAATTCGCGGACCTGGCTGCGATCCAGCTGTTCGAGCAGCACCTCCTCGTCGAACTCGCCATTGAAATCCTGATCGTAACGGAGCATGGCGACGCGACCGTTGTTGCCCACCACTTCCGCATAGTCCGGCCGGCCGTCGTTGTTCAGATCATATTGACATTCGAGCCGGCCGTCAGGTTGATGCAGTTCGGCATATGGCGCGACCGGCATGAGGGTCGGTTTGGCGCACCCCGCCATCCATAACACCATACAACAGCAGCCCCAGCCCCACCCATTACGCGCTGATTTCATGTTCCAACCTGTAATTGTTTATGGTGATCCAACTTTGCTGGCCGACCGGGCAGCAAGTTGAGCGAAGTAGTATACGACAAGCGCACTCGCCCGATAGTCCACGGCGCATTAATTTTTGAAATTCCACCTACTCAATTAAGATTGTCAGAATCTGATAATATCCGGCAGCTGAAGAGTTTTTTCATCGAACGAATAATCTATACACCGGCTGATCATCTACTTAACATGCTTATTTATAAATGGTTAGAGATGAGATGGCTATATTGCGGATTGTAGATGGGTCGGGCAGGGGCGAAAATAGTTTAGATTGAAAGACGAACTCACTGATGTCACGATGGATTAACTCGCGGGCAGCGAGAGAACAGATCGATTCACAGCCCTGATTTAAGTGATGGATGGTGTTGGATGTGGGGCGGATTATTCAAAGCACGATTGAATGCAGCACGCAAGGCGCTGAGTGAGGGTCGGCTGGAGGAAGCGTGGCGGATCGCCGGGGCGGCTGATCTGCAGGCCGACAGTCAGGGGCAGCAACTTCGAACCCAGATCGGACAGCAATTCTTTGTCCGAGCCGAGCAACGCTTTCAGCAGCAGGATTCAGCCGGCGCCCTGATCGACCTGATATTGGCGGAGCAGGCGGGGGTCGCGGTTCAACGGATTCATGATCTGCGGACTATTATCCAGGGAGCAGCTGAGCATCTCAAAGCGCAGCGCGCCGATCAGCAGCAGGTGCTGCGAGCAGCCGAAGCACGTCTGGCGAATGGCAGTCTGTATACCGCACGGGAAATTCTGCATCAGGTGCCCCAGGCGGATGGAAAAGTGCAGGATTTGCATGCGGAGATGGAACAACGTGAACTGCGGGCCGCAGCCCTATTGAAGGAAGTGGCGGAACATGCCGGCGAACAACGTTGGGGACTGGCGATCAATCGACTAGCCGAAGCCCGGCGTTTGCATGCCAAGTCCCCGGCAGTGGTACAGTGGGAGAGCCGTCTACAGGAGGTGATCCTGCAGCGCGTGCAGGAAGCGCTGGTTGAAGGGCGTTTGCCGCGGGCCATCGAAGAATTCAACTGGGTAGTAAACTGGGGTGGACACAGCGGGCAGCGGGAGGTGGCGTTGTGGCTGAGTGCGGTACATGAGGCCGGTGCTGCGGTTCGCAGCCATGATTATGAAAGTGCCCGGCGGAAGTTGCTGGCGGTGCGTCATGCTCTGCCGCAGGCCAAGTGGCTTGACCCGATCTGCGAGCAGCTCGCCCAGGTGGAGGAATTGATCACCCAGTTGCATGGCGGGCCACTGGGTATTGCGAATGGCGAATTAAACATCAGGAAGGAAGCAGACCAACAGAATAAGCTGGTCGTCACCGGGCGATCGCTGGATGACACGGTGGCCATGGTGCAGCGGGGGGGGGAGGCGTTGCCCTCACGGCTGTTGATGATGGTGGATGGAGCGGGCAGTTATCTGCTGGTGCGGGGGTTGCGGGCGACGATCGGCCGGGCGGCGGGACGGACCGTGGCGGATATTCCGCTGCTGGCGGATCTGGCGGAGGTGGCGGCGGAGATCATCCGGGCCGAGGAGGATTATTTCCTGGTGGCCCGCGAGCCGGTGAATGTGAGCGGCCAGCCAGTGACCCGCAAGCTGTTACAAAATGGCGACAAGATTATCCTGGGCAAACGGGCCAAATTGACGTTTATTTTGCCATCGCGGAAGAGTACGACGGCGGTGCTGGAGGCGAGTGAATCGACCCGCCTGCCGCGGGATGTTCGCCGGGTGGTGTTGATGGATCGGCTGGTAACGTTGGGGCCGACCAGTACCAGCCAGTTGCTGATCCCATCGATGCGCGAGGAAATGGTCTTGATGGAACGTGGCGGTCGGATGTTTTTGCGCTCACCGCGCGTCATGAGTGATGGCGGTCAGGAAGTGGTGGTGGGTCGATCCTTGGCGTGTGGTGATGTGAACGTAGTGGTGCAATCCTGGCCGGCGGAGGTTGCGTAATTAATTCACCGGCGGATGAGACTTTCGCGCGGACTGAAGTCCACGGCTCTTTGTAGTCAAGATAAGCAACTTGTGTTGGCAGAATGAGGGACGGAACAGGTGGCATATACATACAAACATGGTGATCGGCCGCTGGAAGGCTATCAGATTCAGCGGGCGGTGGGTCGCGGTGGATTCGGCGAGGTGTATTATGCCGTCAGCGACAGCGGCCGCGAGGTAGCCTTGAAATATCTGCGCGACAACCCGGAAGTGGAGCTGCGGGGCATTACCCAGTGCATGAATCTGAAAAGCCCTTACCTGGTGAACATTTTTGACGTGAAGCAGAACGCCCAGGGCGAATATTTCGTCATCATGGAATATGTCAACGGGCCGAGTCTGCGCGACATGCTCATCGCCGAACCGAAGGGACTGGGGTTGCAGAAGGCCGCGTTTTTTGTGCGCGAACTCGCCAAGGGGTTGAGTTATCTGCATGATCGCGGCATTGTTCATCGTGATCTCAAACCGGGTAACATTTTTTACGAGGACGGCTACGCCAAGATCGGCGATTACGGACTGAGCAAATTCATCAGCGTGTCGCGCCACAGTGCCCAGACCAGCAGCGTCGGTACGGTGCATTACATGGCTCCGGAGGTGGGCAGCGGCAATTATTCCAAAACGATCGATATCTACGCCCTCGGTGTGATGCTTTACGAAATGCTGCTGGGCCGGGTGCCCTACGAAGGGGCGAGCATGGGCGAGGTCCTGATGAAGCATCTGACCCAGCAGCCTGAAGTCGATCAGTTGCCGGCGCCCTTCGCCGACGTGATCCGCAAGGCCCTGGCCAAGGATCCCAAGGATCGCTACCAGGATGTCAGCGAGATGGTCGAGTCCATCTTCGGGCAGGAGCAGATTCAGGAGAGCATGCGCGGGTTTGAACCCGCCAGCCTGACCATATATGCCGCCCGCGCCGCCCAGGATGTGCCGCGCATGCAGCGCTCGCCGGTCGATCTGAATATCGGCGGAAGAAAAGAAGGGGTCGCAGGTTTTAACCCGCGCGGAGCAGATATCCAGGGGGTTGGTGCGCAGGATTTCAGCAAGCGCTTCGTGGAACGCGCTCTGGGTCAGGCGCCGGTCGGTAGCGGACTCCCTGCCGGGGTTGCTCGGCCGCAGCGCAGCGGGAAAATGGGAATCGCCTCACTAAAACCGATCGTCGAACAGGGTGATACGATCCGTTCATCGGTTCCTATTTCCGGATCGCAGCGCTTGCTGCGCTTATTATCCGCACTGGTTGTAACCGTGCTGGTCTCGGTCGGGGCCGGTCTGATTTCCAACGATCGGCAATTTGATGAATTCTGCGCGGGGGCCGTTGGTGTAATTCTGCTCAGTGTGGTCGGCCTGGGGATCGGCAACAGTCTGATCCCGAAGCTCGGTCCGCAGGCACCCGGTTTGATTCAGCGTTTACTCCTGACGGGCTGTGGGGCGCTGGGATGCATTTTTTTGGGCAGCGGCCCGCACTATGTAACCGATATTATTGTTCCCTATCTGATCATGCTCTTTGTTCTGGACTGGCGTCATCGGATACGGATGGGGTTGCGGGGCGAGTTCGGCTGGTGGGAGGCGGTCACGGCGTCCATCTGGATGTTCGTCGGATCCGCGATTGCCGATGGGGATCATTTGATCTTCTGGGCGGCGGGTCTGGGGGCGGGGCTGTCGATTTCGCTGCAGGCGTTTTCGTGGGCCTGCATCCGCAATCCGCTGCCGCCGGACGATGATCCGAACTGGCCGAAGCGAACAACTGAACCTCTCGAGTTAAGGCAAGCATTGGCCTCGCCGGAAACTGCCGATAACGTTGCCCCGCCACCCGCGCCAATGCCGGAAACGGAAGCGTTCAGTCCGCATAGGGGACTCCTTCATCTGCAGTTGGCGACGCGGGCGTTCGATCGTCCATCGCCCCGCAACCGGGGTGGTATCATTGCGGCGAGCTTGTTGATCCTGATGTTGAGCAGTGTGATCGCGTTGATCGAAAATCGACCCCGTGCGCTAGAAGCCCCTGCAACTCCGCAGGCGTTATTTCAGATGCAGACCCCCGAATGGAGTTTGGAGGCCAGTCGGGAGGGCGGACAGGTGACAGGTCCGGGTCTGGCGATGAAAGCCGATGCTTCCGGTGCGCAAGTCAACACGTCGCAGGCGACGATTCATGTCGGCAGTGAACTGAATCCGCTGGCGGCTCAGCCAGGAAATGGCTGGTCGGTGGGGCGGGCAGGTCGTATCGTACAGGTATGGGCCTGGGCGGGGATCGTGTTGTGTGGTGGTTATATTCTGTACAAGCTGGTCGCTCGACGTCCGGCGATTCCGGTATCAGGAATATTCAATCAGCCGGCGATGCTCAGTGGTGATTGGGCGGCGACGCCGGCCATGGATGTACCGGTGACGAATGGTGTGCAACCCGGCTCGGTGAGGTCACACCAGCCCGCGACGAGGGAAAGTCGATCGGTACTGATTGCGTACATTTTGTGGCTCTTTTTTGGTATCCTGGGGGTTCACCGTATCTATTGCAACCGCATCGGGACGGCGCTGATTTGGTTTCTCACCGGCGGATTGCTGGGGATCGGTTGGCTGGTCGATCTCTTCCTGATTCCAAGGCTGGTTCGCGAGGCCGATGATCGCGCCAGCGGGAAATTTCTCGTGTAGAAGGAGAGGGTAAAGGATTAGAGGATTTAAAGATATTGGAATTGGTTTCATTTTTATTGGTCCGCCTGATAGAAACCCCGTGGTGTGCCAAGGCTCTGTGAGCCGTGCGGGATGGCGATCCTCCACCACGGCGGGTACAGCCGTGGCACACGCAATTCCCACACCACGGAACGATTAACTCGAATCCGCTCTAGAACCCGTTTCATAATTGAATTAATGAGCATCGCGCAGGCTAAAGCCTGCGGCTCTTTGATTTTTGAAACCACTTCCAGGGAATGACATCCCTCGGATTCTCGATCCTGCAACCTTCTTCTAATCAACTGGACCATAACGGGTAGGACTCGCTACCATATTCAATTATGGCGGCGGATTCGGCAGAACAATATCTGGTCGAACAGATCCGGGCCGGTCAAGCGGATGGCTGGCAGCGGTTGATCGAGCGGTATCATGGCCGGCTGCTGGCGTTTGTACGTGGGAGAATGGCCAGCGTCGCTGACGCCGAGGATCTGGTGCAGGAGACCTTTATCGGTTTTCTACAGAGCCTGCCGCGCTATGATGAGCGGCGGTCGCTCGAAACTTTTCTGTTCACCATCTTACGCTACAAATTAACGGATTATCTGCGTGCACGCGGGGCGGGAGTGCGCGGGCTGGTGACGCCGGCGGAGGACTGGTGGGAAGAAGCGACACCCAGCGGCGGTGAATCGCCGAGCCGGGCGGCAGCGCGAATGGAATCGAATCGTCAACAGTACACGTTGCTGGCGGAGTTGTTACGGCGGCTGATCGGCGAATTGCGCGATCGGCAGGCGTTTGATGATCTGCAGGTGATCGAGCTGCTGTTTTTCAGCGGGATGCGGAACAACCAGGCGGCGGAACTGCTGGAGCTGGATGAGAAGCAGGTGGCCGGGGTGAAGTTCCGGGCGGTGCAGCGGCTGCAGAAATACCTGGAGGACATGCTGGCGGCGGGGCAGTCGGGACTGGAGGAAATCGGCGGGGAGAGTACGGTCAGCGCGGTGTGGCGGGCGGAACGAATCACCTGTCTGAAGCGGTCGACGCTGGGGCAATATCTGCTGCGCGTACTGGAAGAGCCGTGGTGGAGTTATACGCAGTTCCATCTCGATGTGGTGGGGTGTCCGCTGTGTCTGGCCAATCTGGTTGATCTGCAGGCGGAAGAGAGCGGGGTCGTTCACACTCCGGCCCGGGAGCGGATTTTTGCCAGCAGCGTCGGATTTCTGTCACGAGTCGCACCCAGCTGATCAGGTCGGGGTGCAGATTTATCGAAGAGAGTTCACCAGCAAAGGTAGACGCATCGCGCCGGCTGAAGCCGGCGGCTCTTTGAATTTTTGAAACCAGTACTAAGGCGAAATTTGTTTTTTCAGATAAAGAGGTTCTGGTGATGGTGCAACGGGATCGACAACCACGGCTGCTGTTTTTCACCGTAACGCTGCTGGCGGCGACATTTCTGCTGCTGGTGGTGTGGTCGAAGATGCGCCGGGTTAAGGTGGTGGTCAGTAATCAGAGCACGGAGTTGCTGGAAGGAGTGGTGCTGGAGTTTGACGGCGGGCCGCTGCAGATAGAGCAGATTGCGGCCGGGCAGGAGGTGCGGTTTGAAATCCGAACCCGTAAAACAGCCGACCTGATCCTGCACTGCCAGACCGCCGACGGCCAGGAGATCATTCAACAGATTGCCCAGAGCGTCAGGCCGGGTGACGGCGGATCAGTACTGGTGGTATTCAGTACATCAGCAACGGGCTTTGATATCAAAGTGGAGCAGCGCCTGCAGCGCTATCCCATCTGATTATAAAATGGGGGAAGGTCTGATCAAACAAGGATTACAGAAAGGATCAGGTTATGGAATTACCTGTCGTGGCTTTACCGCGTCCGTCCAGTTCCGTGGGGGTATTGCCGCCGCTGTATGCCCGCTGGATGGATGAGTTTCTGGGCCAGGGGCTGCCGACCGAAACGAAGGCCACCTGTGCCCAGTGCGCCATGTGTGCCTATCAGGATGGTCAGCCGATCCTGAATGATTATACCTTTGATCCAGCGATCAAGTGCTGCACGTATATACCCAACCTGCCCAATTATCTGGTCGGTAACATTCTGCGGGATGAGAATCCGGATATGGCCGCGGGGCAGAGCAGTTTGCGTAGCCGCATGGAGGCGGGTGAAGGAATCACTCCGTTGGGAGTCAGCCTCTCCAGCATGCAACAGGTGGTTTATTCCCACGTGGCGATGAATCGGGGATTCGGGCGGAGCAAGGATGTGCGCTGCCCGCATTATGTGGAGGGGCGGTGCGGCATTCATCGGCATCGCAATGCGGTTTGTTCGACCTATTATTGCAAGTATGATCGCGGACAGATCGGTCTGGATTTCTGGTCGCGCGTCAATGTGTTGTTGATGCATCTGGAACGGGAGTTGAGTCTGTGGGCGGCCATGCAGTTACTGGATGATCCGAAGCTGCTGGCGGTGATGGCGCGGCATGATTCGATGCCCATTCTGGGGGGCAAGGCGGAGACACGAGCCCCGGCGGGAAACTGGGTCAATGTCTGGGGGAAGTGGTGGCATGAGCGCGAAGCCTATTATCAGCAGACGGCTGAGCGGGTGAATGGGTTGAGTTTTGCAGAGGTGCTGACCATCGGCGGGGCGACGGCACAGTTCCGAGCCCAGTCGATGCGCCGTGGTTATGAGGAACAGATGACCGAACGGCTGCCGGAGCAACTGACGGTGCGCGAGTTGAAAATCCGCCACTTCGGTCCGGAAGATTGTTTTATCGAGTCTTATTCCCCGACTGACCCGCAGGCCGTACCGCAGCCGCTGCTGGAAGTGCTGCCTTATTTTGATGGCAAGAGATCGGTTGCCGAAGTGATCGCGGTGGTGGATCAGGAAAAGGATATTGTGCTGGATACGGGCTTGATACAGAAGCTGGTCGATTTTCAGATTCTGGTACAACCGGCGCCCGCCGCGGGTAGCGGATCCACGGGTTGATGAGCATCACCGGCCATGAAAAAGGGGTTGGGTTTTCTGGACCCAACCCCGATCCGGTGATGTCACTACTAACCGCCAGTGAAATTCTATGGCCAGTACGGGACCGGCTTGATGTCGATCGGTGTCAATTTATCAGGGTAAGGCGCCACCGAAGACCAGATGGCGGGTCGGCGAATCTGCTTTACAGTTACTGACATGTAATCGTGAAAAGTCTTTTTGTTGTAGGGGCGGTCCGCGTAAACCAGGAAGGTCATCACGCCATCTTCGTCGATGTAATCGGCGAAATTGGAGCGGATATAACCCACCAGCGTTTCATCACGGTTTCCGGCGTAGGTATCCATGGCGCGATGCTGGCCTAAGAGTCCCTGGCCGTTGCTCCAGTTCTGATGTGCATAATCCCAGACATAGAGTTCCACATCCATGCAGGTATCAGCGAATCCCTCCCACTTCACGGCGATTTCGTTGATCTTGGAAGGCAGTTCGGTGATGGTGAATTCAAAGACATGGGTGGATTCATAACCCGCCGAAACCGTCGGGGAGTTGTAGCGGTTGGGGTCGGAAGTGGAACCGCCGGTGGCGTCGGAGAGCGACAGGGCGGTGTAACTGGCTGTGGCCAGCGGGGTGGTCACCGGTAAGGGGTTTCCGTCAATCGCGCTCCAGAGATTGGTCTGGGTGCCGAATGCGAAATGATCCACTTCGGCGCCGGTAGCGAAATCATAGACTTTTTTAATGCCCCACTGGTGTTTGTACTGATTGCTGATCGCAGTGGCGGGCGTGCCGTCGGCGGCGTAAGCTGTTACCTTGATACGGGCCAGGTTGGAAGCGCCCTGGGGCAGTGTCCAATCGTAGGAGCCGGTATTGGGCACTCCGGTAGCGATCGTGGTCCAGCTCTGGCCGTTGTTCAGTGAGTAATAGAGATTAACCGTGGGCAACGGGACGTTGTAATTGTCGGTGGCATTCCAGCGAATCGTCTCGACCGAACCCTTGAGCCAGACTTCACCGCCGGCGGGGCTGATGATGTGCGCGGCGGGCAGTTCTTCGACATAGCGGGGAACCTGCATCACGATGCAGTGAATTGCCCCAGCTGCGGGGATGATGCTGTTGCATTGAATCGGCACGATTTCCACACCCGGACCAGCGGCCGCCTGCCAGATGGCCAGGGCTTCGGCATCTTCGTCGTTGTAAGCGACATTTCCGCCTGGCAGGATTGCGGTGCCGTAGACCGGTATGAAGATACGGTTGTTAACCCGGAAGGCGTTGGTATAGGTGTAGTGGGTGCTGCCGACGTTCCAGGCTTTAGGACGGTAGACCTCAAAGCCCAGGGCCTGCATGTAGGATACGGCGTTATCGGTGATGGAGATCGCTACGGGGTTGGAGCCGGGGATGAACTCGGATAGGATCACGGTGTCTTCATCGACGAGGTACATCCACATATCAATATGGCCCGTGGCATCCACAAAGCTGGGCAGCTTGGGCATGATATGCAGGGTATCAATGCCCTGAAAAGTGTCATAGAGTTCACGGATGTAATCCTCGGTAAAACCGAGGGAGGTCGGATTATCAAGCGTAATCAATGAGGTGACGAAGCCGGAACGACCTGGTCCGGGCTGGAAATTCCCACCGGAATAATAGAGGTCCATATCATAGGTGGGCATGATGAAATCATCGTCGCCGGTCAGCGTGGGAATAAAATTATCCAGCGGGCGGGTGTTGTAATAATGACTATCCACGATGGCCAGTGTGCCATTTTGCCAGATGAAGTGGGGGCCGAAATCGCGCAGCCACACCGAGTCAGACGGATGGATCAGGAAAACCACCTTGCTCATGTCCGCACCGGCGGCGATGAAGGCATTGGTGGCATGGGTCTGCTGGGCAGCGCTCGAAACCACCACATAGGCAATTTCGTCATGGTTGGGATTTCCGGTCAGCGCCGCCACACAGGCGGTCACTACCGACGTATATCCGTTAATGGAATGATAACGGAACATGACGCCATGAGTCGGGCCGTATTCCGGTGGTGATTCGATCAGGCCGGTGGTGGGGACTTTAAGAGCCTGACGCAGTTGCAGAGCATAGGGAAAGAGCGACTGGTTCGGGTCGTCCGGTGTGCCGCCCTCCCGGTAGCGCGGTAAATTCTTATCCACATTTTCGAGGTCGTCAGCGACGACCGCAGGCGAATCGGCTTGCTGCTGGGCCCAGAGGGGCATGGCTGACCAACCGCAACAGATGACTCCGACCATCATAAGTAGTTGTTTTCGCATAAGACCTCCTGGAGATGGTGAATAGATGGTGAGAAATTCGACTGAAAATATTAGAACGGGACCGGGATGGTGCGTCAATATGGCTTCAAATCAGACCTGGTCGATTCTATATCAGGAAATAGCCATTTAGATAGTCTCCAGGGCCGTTAACAGGATATTTGCATAACACATAAATTTATGTTTCAGCAGGGGTTGAGCGGCGCGCACTCCAGCCGGGAGGACGCAACTTTTTAATGTGGGGTGTTGAAATTAATTTTCACGGGAGAGACAAAGGCAACAGTACGGTTACGGGTTTTGAGGGAACTGGAGCTAGAGGGACTTGAACCCTCGACCTCTTGCATGCCATGCAAGCGCGCTCCCAACTGCGCCATAGCCCCGGGCGACTTCCACGAGCCGGCGATGGCCTGCGGGAGTCGAAAGAACTATTACACTCACTTGGCAGGGATTAGTCAACTGCGGGGCGGAGCGGGCCGGCCAGAGTGAGCGAATCCAAGCCGAGCAGCTGTTCAATATCCTGCCGCAGCCGGGGAGAGGGCAGCACCCGTTCGCCCGGACCGCAGCGCACCCAGGCCCATTGCTGATCGCGGGTCAGAATCTGCAGCAGCACGGGAATTTCACCCGGATGCTGGCGGAGTATTGTCTCCAGTTGGGGGAGAATGTCCGGTGGGTGCTGGTCGCTGGAGAGGCGGATGTGTACCTCCTGCGTCAGGCGATGTTCGACTTCTTCCAGGGGGATGATATCGGCGGTGCGGAGGGCGGGAATCTCGCGGCGGCGGTCCACCAGACCTTTGAAAAAAAGCACACGGTCCAGCAGCAGCAGGGGGCGGAAGCGTTCCAGATCGGCGGGGAAGAGAATGACTTCGACCGATCCTGTGGTGTCTTCGACGGTGGCGATGCCCATCCGGGCACCGGCGTTCCGGCCGCTCTTGGTAACGACGGTGCGCAGTTTGGTGAGCAATCCGCCGAGCACCACCTCCGTCCCGTCGGTAAAAGTGGCCAGCCCCCGGGTGGTGGCGGAAGCGTAGCGGCGAATCAGCGCCTCGTGCTGGGCGAGCGGGTGGTTGGTGATGTAAAAGCCCAGCACCTCTTTTTCGTAAGCGAGCAGTTCCGCTTCGCTCCATTGCTGGTTGGCGGGAATGGCGGGGTAGTGTACCGGTGCGGCGGGGGATTCCGGTCCGGCGAAGAAATCCATCAGTGACATCTGGCCGCTGAGGCGGTCGCGCTGGCGATTCTGCCCCGCTTCGTAGGCACTCTCAATCACGGTCATGAGTGCTTTGCGCATCGCCCCGGTGGAATCGAAGGCACCGGCTTTGATCAGGGCTTCGATGGCTCCGCGATGCACAGCCGACAGATCAACCCGCTCACAGAATTCGTACAGGTTTTTGAACTCCCCGTCTTCGGTTCGGGCGTGAATGATGGCCTGGACGGCTTTTTCGCCCAGTCCCTTGATGGCGCCCAGGCCGAAGCGCAGATACCCGGACAGGGCATCGAAGGGGTGCTTATCGGCCGACGGATCGGCATCGCGCTGGCTGAAGCCCGCGGCTCTTGGAGAAGCGATCGGATAGACCGGGGTGAAGTCGTAGCCGGAGGAGTTGATATCGGGCGGTTTGACGACGATCTGCATGCGGCGGCACTCTTCGATATGTTCGATCACCTTGTCGGTGTTACCCATTTCAAAGGTGAGGACGGCAGCCATGAACTCCAGCGGGTGGTAACACTTCATGTAGGCGGTCTGGAAGGCGATGAGGGCGTAGCCGGTGGAATGGGCCTTGTTAAAGGCGTAGCCGCCGAAGCGGAGGATGTTCTCAAATATTTCATTGGTGACGGCGTCGGCGAGGCCGTTGGCCCGGCAACCGGCGAGAAAATCTTCGCGCATGGCGGCGATCATGGCGGTGTTTTTCTTGCTGATGGCCTTGGCGAGGCGGAAGGCTTTTTTCAGTTCGATATTGCCGAGGCGATTGACCAGCCGCGAAACCTGCTCCTGATAAACCATGATGCCGTAGGTTTCCGCGAGTACTTCAGTCATCAGCGGGTGGGGCGTGGTCCAGGCTTCACCATGTTTGCGCGAGACGTAGGCATCGATGTTGACCATCGGCCCGGGGCGGTACAGGGCGTTGGCGGCGATCAGATCGTGAATGCGATTGGGTTTCATCTTGCGCAGCACGTCGCGCATGCCGTCTGATTCAAACTGAAAGATGCCCCGGGTATCCCCCTCGGCGAAGACGCGATAGACGCTCTGATCGTCGAGGTCCAGTTGATCCAGGTTGATGGTCCGGCCGATTTTTTTCTCGGCGAGTTGGCGGGCCCGTTCCAGCGTGGTGAGGGTGCGCAGGCCGAGAAAATCCATTTTTAACAAGCCGACCTTTTCCACGGTCGGGCCGTCATACTGGGTAACAATCTGTTCCAGGCCTCCACTCCCGGCGGCGGGTGGTTTGTAGAGCGGCAGGAAATTTTCGAGCGGTTGATCGGCGATGACCACACCGGCCGCGTGGACTCCGGCGTGGCGGGCCAGCCCTTCGATGCGTTTGCTGATATCGATTACTTTTCTGACCAGCGGGTCGGACTGGTAGAGCTTGGCCAGTTCCGGCTCGGATTCGAGGGCTTTGTCGATGGTCATGTGCAGTTCGGCGGGGATCAGCTCGGTGAGCTTGGTGGCCCGCTCGAACTCGATGCCCAGCACGCGGGCGACGTCTTTGACGGCGGCGCGGGCTTTGAGCGTGCCGAAGGTGATGATCTGGGCGACATGGCCATATTTCTGCCGCACGTAATCGAGCACCTGCTGGCGACCTTCCTGGCAGAGGTCGATGTCGATGTCGGGCATTTCGTCGCGGTCGGGGTCCATGAAGCGTTCGAAGTAGAGTTCATAGCGCAAGGGGTCGGGGGCGGAGAGGCCAAGGCAGTAGCCGACCACCGAACTGCAGGCCGAACCGCGCGCTCCGCAGGGAATCCCCTGCCGCCGGGCATATTCAACGAAATCCCAGACGATCAGAAAATAGCTGGAAAAACCCTTGCCGGCGATCACGCTGAGTTCATAGTCGATCCGCTCACGGATGGCGGGGATCCGTTCACCATAGCGCTGGAGCGCCCCGGCATAGACCAGCTCGCGCAGGTAATCGTTATCGCTTTTTTTCTGCGGCGGATGATAGACCGGGGCGTAACGTTTGCCGAAGGATAGTTCGAGGTTGCAGAGATCGGCGACATGCAGAGTGTTGGAGAGCAGTTCCGGGTGGTCGGGGAACAGCGTCGCCATTTCCGCGCCGGTTTTGAGATAAAATTCCTCGCTGGGAAACTTGAAGCGGTCGGTTTCGTTGACCAGGCTGCCGGTGGAAATACAGCAGAGCACGTCGTGGGCTTCGGCATCGTCGCGGTGGAGATAATGGACGTCGTTCGTGGCGATGGCGGCGACGCCGAGGCGCCGGGCCATATCGAGCAGGGCGGGGTTGAGCTGGCGTTGTTCAGGAATGCCGTGATCCTGCAGCTCGATGAAGAAGCGATCCGGCCCGAAAATTTCGAGATAACTCCTGGCGACATCTTCCGCCATTTTCTGATCGCGATGCAGGAGCAGTTGCGGCAACTCGGCTCCAAGACAGGTGGAGGTACAGATCAGCCCCTCACTGAATTCACGCAACGCTTCCTTGTCAATCCGGGGTTTGTAGTAAAAACCTTCGCGATAACCGAGAGTAGCCAGCTTGAGCAGATTGTGATAGCCGGTAAGGTTCTGAGCCAGCAGCAGCAGGTGGTAACTGGTATCACCGCCGATGCACTTGGCTTCTTTGTCGCTGCGGTGGCGCGGAGCCAGGTAGGCTTCCATGCCGACCAGCGGTTTGATACCGGCTTTGCGGGCGGCAGTGAAAAACTCTATGGCTCCGAACATGTTGCCATGGTCGCTGATGGCTACGGCGGGCATGTGCAGCTCTTGCAGCCGGGCCATGAGGCGGTGAATTTCAGTCGCCCCATCGAGCAGGCTGTAATGGGTGTGCAGATGGAGGTGAACAAATGGGGGTGCGGCTGCAGAAACTGACGGCGGTGGTATGACCATATATTCTATTATTGGGGGTGGCGGCAGCGATTGACCGTTAAATAGTGGAATTTAGGGGTTTTCAGCAACGGATTCAATCAGCAAATCTCTGGTACAGTCGGATATCAGTGTTAAAACGTGGGATGGATTGCGTCAGCGGCTGAATTGTAAAGGATTTAGATTCGACTCTTACGATAATACACAAGGAAAAGGAAACTTTTGCCAATGGGCAGGTTGGGCTGCTAAAATCTCAGACCTGTAACCATTGGCGTGGTCAGTCGGGGTTTCATTCGTAAAATCTGGGAACCGGTCGTTATTGGCGACTGTGGCAGGAAAGAAACGAGGCTTCATTTTGCGATATCGCGATACGGTATTGATGATGTTATTAGTGGTCGGCCTGGGGGGTTGTGTCGTACCACAACCGAGTGGTAAAGGGGATTGGTTCATCAAGACCGAAGCCCGCCACGGCATGTCCTATTATCTTTATCTGCCGGAAGACTACGTCAAGCGCGACCAGCAACAGCCGGCGGATAAGAAATGGCCGATCGTCATGACTTTCCACGGCATGCGCCCCTGGGATAGTGCTGGCGCCCAGATTATGGAGTGGCAACAGGAGGCGGATCGCTATGGGTTTGTCGTGATCGCACCCAGTACACGGATTTCGGATCTGCTGGGTGAACTGCCACTGCGCCATGTGAACAGCAGTCTGAAGGCTGATGAGCGCGATGTGCTGGCGGTGCTGGATGAGGTCGTCGCCAATTACGATGTAGATCCACGTTATGTATTGAGCACCAGCTGGTCGATGGGCGGGTATCTGGCCCATTACATGGTCAATCGCCATCCGGACCGGTTCAGCTGTCTGGCGGTGCGGCAGTCGAATTTTTCGGCGGATATACTGGATCCGGCCCAGGTGCCGAAATATCGCCATCAGCGGATGGCGGTGTTTTACACGAAAAACGATTTCAATATTTGCCAGCGGGAATCGCAGGAAGCGATTGCCTGGTATCGGCAGTTTGGTTTTGATATCATCGGCGGCATCGTCGATAATCTGGGCCACGAGCGGACTCCGGAGGTGGCGGCTGCATTTTTTGCTGAGACCTGCGGGGCGGTGGCGAAGACTCCGCCGACGGAATTGGCGACTCGAATCACCATTGAGGCGTCACCGGTAGCCCCCATCCAAAGTTCACCCAGACCGGGTGTATCAGGTGCGACCCCGCCGCGACCCGCAAATGCAGGGAACGCGGCCGCGCAGCAGACTCCACCACGGCCCAGCGGGGCCCAACCTATCGCTCAGAAAAGTTCCGTAGCTGCTTCGCCCAATCCGCCGAAAGGCAGTGGTGGAGCCAAGCCTCTATCGCGCACCGGAACGAACGTCACCAAGCCGCCGGCTGCTCGGGTGGCTTCGGGGCCGGCGGTGACCAACCGTCCTCCGACGCGTTCGGCCCCTACTCCTCCCGCCAAAGTTCAGCAACTGCCCACGCAGACCATTGATCTGACGCAACGTCCCCAGCCGACCTCCAAACCAGCGACCGGGGAGGCAGCCGCTAAAACGGCGACCCCACGTGAGAACAGTCCGCTGAATGTCAAACTGAGCGCTTATATCGGGATCAGCCCGATGCTCATCAGTTACACGGTGCAGATGCCGGCGGAGCTGATGAAAGATGCGGATGTGTTGTGGATGGATAACGGCCAGCCGATATCACGCGGGATCAGCGGTCAGAAGTCGCTGGTGGAACCGGGACAACATCGCCTGGAAGTGCTGGTCGTCGCGTCGGACAACAAAGAATATCGTGCTTCCAAAACGGTGACGGTACTGGAACGTCTGGCGATCGACGATGAATCCTCCGATTAAAAATTCAACTACTGCAGTCCTCGACCTGACCGCGCGAACGACATCGCCAACTCCCATAAACCAGGAAATGAGTCCGTCTGCCCATCAAACAGTCGTGGTGTCCAATCGTACCCTATCTCGGTTATATGGAGTATGGCGGATAATGCACTACCTGCTGGTGGGGATGCTGGTGGTGGTGATCCAAGCCTATCAGTATGGGTTACGGCCGCTGCTGGTCGGGCAGTGTAAATTTTTCCCCTCCTGCAGTCATTATGCTCAGGAGGCACTCCAGCGGCATGGGATTCGGCGGGGCGGGTGGTTGGCTCTGAAACGACTCGGTCGATGTCACCCGTTCAATACGGGCGGCATCGACCTGGTGCCGGATGATTGGGTCTGAGTCGGATTAGAACCCGTCCGTCGTCTTACATGCTTTGTCGTCTTGTAGTAGAGGGTGTGGACGGGGACTGTCCCTCTGTACTCTCCTCTGCCTTACTCTTGCTGGCAGAGCCTTTGCGTTCGTAAAGCACGGTAACGAGCGGGGTAGAGGGTGAATCTTCCTCGCCTGGTTTATTCTCGATGGTGAAGGTGATCTTGTCGGCGCTGTCGAATTTGTATTTGTGTTGAGGCTGACTGGTATCTTCATCGCCATCGGCGCCGATGGCGGTAAAGACGAGCGTCTGGGTATTGGCGTCATATTCACCGGAAAATTCCTGGCCGCTGTTGTAGTTGTTGAACCACCAGTAGCGATATTGGCCCAACTCCTGGTTGTAGGTCATCACCGCGTGGCCTTCGAGGGCCATGTTGCGATCCTTGTTACGGCTGCGATATTCGCCCATCACATAGAGATCGCCAAGCTCCTTGGTATAGCTGGCGTCCCCTTTACCTTTGCTGGCGGGTTGATCGCCGTCGGCGGGATAATCTTCATCGATTTTCCATTTGCCTTCAAAGCGATATAACAGTTTGACGCCGCTGTCGGAGGTGGAGACATCGGTGGGGCGTTCATCACGACCGGGCTTGGCAGCGGCGGGGTCTTGCATTCGGTCATTATCATGTGGATCCTGAGCCTGTAACCGAGGAGAGGCGAAATACAATGCGATAACCAAGCCAGCAGCCAGTGTCAGCATCCGGGCGCACATGGATCATCTCCTAGAAGAAAATAGCAGGAAGAAGTCGATGCTTCTTCCTGCTATTGTACCGAAAAGGCCAGCCTTGAGGGAAGTCAGGCTTTCCGGGCGGCATCGTACAGTTCGGCGACCTTGTTCCAGTTGATGACATTCCACCAGGCGGTGATATAGTCGGGGCGGCGATTCTGGTATTTCAGGTAATAGGCATGTTCCCAGACGTCCAGTCCGAGGATGGGATGGTGGCTTTCCATGATGGGGCTGTCCTGGTTAAGGGTGTTGAAGCAATGCAGTTGGCCGCCCTTGACGGTCAGCCAGGCCCAGCCGCTGCCGAAACGGGTGGTGGCGGCGGTGGTGAATTTTTCCTTGAAGGAGTCAAAGGTACCGAAGGTGGTGTCGATAGCTTTGGCGAGGTCGCCGCGCGGGGAGCCGCCGGCGCCGCTGCCCATGATCTGCCAGAAAAGGGTATGATTGGCATGGCCGCCGCCGTGATTTATGATCATCTGGCGGATATTGTCGGGTGCGGAATTCACTTCACGGAGCAGTTGTTCGAGTGGTTTGTTGGCGAGGGCTGCCTGACCTTCGAGGGCTTTGTTCAAGCTGGTGACATAGGTGCTGTGATGTTTGGTATGGTGGATCTCCATGGTGCGGGCATCGATGTGCGGTTCAAGGGCGTCATAGGCGTAGGGTAGCGGGGGTAACGTATGGCTCATGATGATTCTCCTGAGTGTAGATAGTGTGACTCTCTGATGGCTGGGCCGTCAGGCGATAGCCCGATAGCCCGTTCGAAACAGCCCAGAATTATAGGCGGATGGCGGAACATGAACAGGCGTTATCTGGATAAGATTCTAACTGACGCTCAGCTAACAGCCTGGGTCGAGCGGATCCGGGCCGCGGGGCAGCGGATCGTGTTATGCCATGGCTGTTTCGACATTGTGCACCCCGGCCATATCCGCCACCTGGAATTTGCCCGGCGGCATGGTGAACAGCTACTGGTATCGATCAGCGGGGATGCGGTGATCGACAAGGCGGCGGAGCGTCCTTACATTCCCCAGGAACTGCGAGCCGAAAATCTGGCGGCGCTGGAGATGGTGGATGCGGTGTTTATCGCACCCGGAGCCACCGCACTGGAAGTGCTGCAACAGGTGCAACCAGATGTGTATGTCAAAGGGGAGGAGTATCAGGGTTCGGCTGATCCGCGTTTTCTGGCGGAGCAGCAACTGGTGGAACACTCGGGCGGGCGGGTGATCTTTTCCAGCGGAGATATTATCTACAGTTCGACGGCGCTGTTGCAGGCGGTAGGGGGTGATCCGGAGCTGGATTCGCGACGGCTGGCGTACGTCTGTCAGCGGCACGAGATCAGTCGGCTGCTGCTGGAGACACTGATCAGTCGATTCGCTGCTCAGCGGGTGATCGTGGTGGGGGATATTATCGTCGATCGCTACATTCATTGTGATGCGCTGGCAGTGGCGGCGGAAGCGCCGGTGATGTCGCTGCGGCAGCTGGATGAGCATGTGTATATCGGCGGGGCGGGGGTGGTGGCGAGGCATCTGGCTGCTCTGGGAGCTAACGTGACACTGATGAGCAGTCTGGGCAAGGAAAGTTATTCCGAACGGGCGGCGACTGAACTTCAGCAGGCCGGTGTGGAACTGCTGGCGATTCATTCACGGCCGGCGTTGCCGGTCAAATCGCGATACCTGGTGGAGACACAGAAAATTTTCAAAGTGGAACAGACTGAGCAGGTGCCACTGGACAGTGTGGCGTTGCGGCGGCTGGTGGATTTATTGCAGGAACGGGCGGGGGCGGTGTCGGCGGTGATCTTCTGCGATTTCGGTTATGGGGTGGTGAGCGAAGGATTGCTGCAGCAGGTGTTGCCGGCGTTGCGGCCGCGCGTGCCGGTACTGGCGGCGGATGTCAGCGGGCCGCGCGGCAGTCTATTGCATTACCGGGAGGTGGACCTGTTCTGCCCGACCGAGCGGGAGGTGCGGGCTACGCTGCATAATTATGAGGATGGTTTGTCGCAGGTGGCGTGGGAGTTGTTGCGGATCACGCAGGCCCGGCAACTGCTGGCGACGCTGGGCCATCGCGGACTGGTGGCGTTTCAGCGGCCGACGACCGATCCGCATTCATCGGCGTGGCATGGCCGATTGCGCAGCGATTACCTGCAGGCCCTTGAAGGGCGGGCCATCGATCCGCTGGGCTGTGGCGATGCGCTGCTGGCAGGGGCCACGCTGGGCTTGTGCGCCGGGGCCAGTCTGCTGCAGGCTGCATACCTGGGCAGTTCCCTGGCCACGCTGGAAGCTGCGGAACTGGGTAACATCCCGATCGGCGCTGATCGGTTGCGGCGATTCCTGGCCACGCGAACCGAATTGAACCATGAATAATGGAGAAATAATCATTGCAGGTCCGGTCTCGTAATTTCTGGAATTATTCCGCGCGGGCTAAAGCGGATTCGTATTAATCGTTCCGTAGTGCAGGACTGCAATATCACACGGCTCACGGAGCCGTGGCACACCACGGGGTCTTTATCAGGCGGACCAATAACAATGAAACCGCTCTGAAGCCCGCGGCTTTTTGAAGATCACTGAAAATACCTGGGGTGGTACACTCAACACTTATGTTGCGCTAGGCTTCGTGAGGCAGAGATTCGGCGGATTCTGTAGTGGTGGTCAGGCCATCAAACAAAGTGGAGCCGACGCGGATGAGAGTGGCACCTTCTTCGATGGCGACTTCAAAATCGTGGCTCATACCCATGGAGAGTTCGCGGAAGTCGGTGCCGACCAATTCCTGCTCGTGCAGTTCGTCATGCAGTTCGCGCAGCCGGGCGAATATCGGGCGGGTCTGTTGCGGATCATCGGTGTACGGGGCCATGGTCATCAAACCGACGATGCGCAGCCCGGACAGGGCCTGCATCTGTTCGAGCAGTATCTGCATTGCTCCGACGGCCATGCCGAACTTGGTCGATTCACTGGAAAGGTTGACCTGCAGGAGAATGTCGACGGTGAGCTGATGACGGCGGGCTTCGTGGCTGATCTGCTCCGCCAGGCGGAGACTATCCACCGAGTGAATCACGGTGACCCAGGGCAGCAGGGTGCGCACCTTGTTGCGCTGCAGGTGGCCGATCATGTGCCAGCGCGGCTGGGATGAAGCGTTCGCCTCCCTACCGAGCAGGCGACGACGTTTGCAGGATTCGTTGATCATGGCGGCGCGGCGGATCAGTTCCTGAGCGCGACTTTCTCCAAGAGTGCTCAACCCCAGTTCCAGCGCTAAGCGCACGACGTCCAGATCGACATATTTGGTGACGGCGACGAGGCGGATGTCGGCGGGGTCGCGACGGGCGCGGGCACAGGCAGAAGCGATCCGCCACTGCAAACGTTCATAATTATCGTGCAGGCGTTGGGCGGCAGGTGGGCGGGCGATGTTCATGAACGACACCTCAAGCCATTTCCCCACTGTGAAAGATAACAATTTTATAGACAGTGACAATCATTTTCCCGTTCGTTAGGATTAAGTTCACTTAACAGGCCGTCGAACGGAGCACTGTAGTCTGGTGGTGCTGGCGATATTAAATTACAGCCTCGTGCAGGCTGAAGCCTGCGGCTCTTTGAATTAGAACTGGGTACTGGCGACGAGGAATGAGTAGAGAAAATGGCGCTGGTGTTGGATGACATTATTCACGCATTGCCGATCGAACCGGCGCTGCTCGACCTGGCTGGTTTGTTTGGCAATGAACATGCAGTGGAGCTGGAAATAGGTACGGGTAAGGGAAATTTTCTGTTGGAACGGGCGCAGCTTCATCGGGAGCGGAATTTCATCGGAGTGGAATGGGCCAACCAATATTTTCTGCATGTGGCCCAGCGGGCAGCCAAACGGGGTCTTGAGAATGTGCGGATGCTGCGTACCGATGCCAAAGTATTGGTAATGTGTTGTTTGCCAGCCGCTGCGCTGGAGGTTGTGCACATTTATCATCCCGATCCCTGGCCGAAGAAGCGACATCACAAACGACGGTTGATCAATGCTGAATTTGCCGAAGCGCTGGTGCGGGTGGTCACGCCGGGCGGAGCCATCTATCTGCAGACCGATCATGACGAATATCACCAGGTGATGAAAAACGTGCTGGGCCAGCGAACGGAACTTGAACTGACTCTGGAGCTTACCAATAATCCTACGACCGCCGAATTACTGACGGCGACGAATTACCAGAAAAAATATCAGCAACAGGGTCGCAACATTAACCGACTCGAATACCGGCGGAAGGAATTGTGTTCATGAATGGCGTTCGCCTCAGTCGAGCAGTTGGGTTCAGGCGAATGTGCTGGAGTGCGCTATTGTTGGGTGCGCTGTCGGGCTGCAATGATGAAACGTCAATCTGCACCGCGGGTGGGGCGAGTGCGGCGGATTATCAACTGTCGCCATCCGGTGAGGTGGTGGCGGTGGTTGATCCGGTGCTCTTCGATAAGGTGTTTGATTGGCAGGACAGTGGTACACCGGCGGGCAGTCAGAATTTTGAATGTCTGGTGAATTATTTTACGCAGCGTTACAGCAATGATGTGGATATGCTGCTGGTGGTGCTCAATATATCGCGGGCTGATTTTCTGGAGCGCAGTACGAGGCGGGTGGTATCCAATTTCACGGTGACGCAGCGGGTGTTTGACAGCGGAATCGGCTTGCAGAGCATTCCCTTGAGCAGCCAGGTGGGCGGAGCGGCGTTGCGGAGTTTCAGTTTTTTTGGAGTGCGCGAGGGAATCGAGGCGGGTCCGGCGTTGCATGAACTGGCCCATAACTGGGCAGCTTACCTGGATGGTCCGGAGTCGTTGCTGGCCCAGGTGTCAGCATCGCCGGTGGCGCACTGGGGGTTTACGTCGGTGGGCGGAGCGCTGGGCGGCTGGGATCCCCAGACGCTGGAACCGCTGGCGGTAGATCGGTTCCGGGTATGCAGCCCGTCACCGTTTGAGCGATTTTCACCGGCGGGTTACGCCAATGATAATATTCCCTATGCCCCGCTCGAACTCTACCTGATGGGACTGATTCCCGCTGACGAAGTGCCGCCAATTGAAGTAGCCATCAACCCGGTAGTGTCGAGCAGCGACGGGCAGTGTTCGGAAATTTATGCCGATGGGATGGAGACGGTGACCATCGATGAAATCGTAGCGGATAATGGCGCGCGGGTTCCCGCAGCCGAGGAAGCGCCGACGCAGTTCCAGTTGGGGGTCATGCTGATCAGCGATCATTATCTTGATGAGCAGGAATGGCAATATTATGAGGAAGCACTGCTCTGCCTGGAGGCGAGCGGTTCCTGCGGACGGCTGGTTGAAGGCGTGACCAGCATCGCCGGGCAGCAGCCGATCTTTATCCCGCTCAGTTTTTATGAAGCCACCGGCGGGCGAGCGGAACTGCAGTTCGAGCAACTCGAGGAACTGCCGTCGAGTGAAAGTACGAATTCGACCGACAGCGGCACGCTGAAGCAGTCGCGCCGTCGCGGATCAGGAGAATGGCAGGTGGTGGAGTGTCCGCTGAATGAACAGCCCGCTGATGATGGAGGGGAGTCATGCAGCGCTGGGTAGTACCGGTTTATCCGCAGGCGGTGGATCGCGGCTGGTCGCTGCGCCAGGGATTGTCGTGGGGGTTGGCGGCGACGACGGGGATGGCGTTGCTATTGGCGGTGCTGATGTGCGGACTGGCGCGGTGGGTTCCTTTTCTGCTGATCGACGATTTCATGCTGGTGGACAGCCAGCCGGAAGCGTGGACACGGGTTTATCCGTGGGGGTTCGGGGTAACCGGGTTGCTGGGGGCGCTGGTCGGGTGGATTCTGCTCGAAACCATGCAGCGGTCTTCGGGGATGGCGGGCAGTCTGTGCACGGGCTATGCGCTGCTGATGGCCATCGCAGTGATCGGGGTGAAACATCTCTGGTATGCTCTTTATGGTGTGCAGACTTCGGAGGGATTTATCGCCGGCTGGCAGTGGGTCAGCCCGGAGTATCTGCTCTGGTACAGCTATGGTTCCTGGGTCGGGCTGGGGGCGCTGCTGCTGTGGCGGAGGCTGATGGAACGTGAAGCGGAATGAAACTCGCGCTGACCCTCGTCTAGTCCGTTCCAGACCGACTAATTATACTAATCGCCATGCGAACGCTGAATGACATGCCTGACCAATGGCAGGAACACTCGTCAACAGAGTGGTCGGTGGCGAAGGGGGTGCGGAACGGCCTGATGGCGACGGCGGTGGCGGCGCTGGCGGCGGCAGGATTACTTCTGCTGGTGACCTGGCAATCGCCGGGGTCGTTCATCATCACCGGTGACGACCTGGAAGGCGGCATCCTGCGAATGTTTCTGGGAAAGGTATTGCTGCAGGTGCTGGTGGCTGCGGGGCTGATGCGGCTATTGCTCGGGGTGATGATTCGATTTTCCGGCGGGCTGACCGGCGGGGGGACCACGATACTGGTGGTACTGCTGGCGGTGGCGATTCTGATTTCGAAACATCCACTGTTGGCGGTGGTGGGGTATGATGGCGGTACGGGTCTGGTGACAGGGGGTCACTGGCTGAATCCGGGTGTGATCTTGATGAGCAATCTGTGCAACTGGGCTGGGGTGGGGCTGGGAGTGGTGCTGTTCAAGGATGGCAGCGGGGTGCTGGAGTGGCTGGGGTATGGTTGAAGCGGGGGTGGAGCTGATCTGCGGTTGTATGTTCAGCGGCAAGACGACGCGCCTGTTGCAGCGGGTCGCCGAGCTGCAGGCGGCTGGTTTGCGGGTGAGCAGTTTCAAACATGCCCTCGATGATCGCTATTCCGCCACCGCTATTGTCAGTCATGCCGGAGCGAGCTTACCGGCCATTCCGATCCGCACGCCTGGTGAATTATTTAATTATGTGGAAGCCAGTGATGTGCTGGTCGTCGATGAGATTCATTTTTTCGGAGCCGATTTTTTAGCGACCTGTCATCGGTTGATCCAGCAGGGGCGTTATGTGATCGCCGCCGGACTGGATCGCGACATGTGGGGAGATGAATTTCCACATGTACGGGCACTGATGTCTATGGCGCATACCCTGGTCATGCAGGGGGTGTGCGCGGTATGCGGTTTACCGGCCAATCGCACCCATCGCAAAGTACCGCTGCTCAACAATGACCTGGTCGGCGGCCCCGATGAATTCGAAGCCCGCTGCGAAGAACATTTTCGACCTCCTACTGCTCCCAAACCCGAACATATCATGGGATTGGCATAAAAGCCGTAGTACTCGGCCTCGGTGCCGACGAGAAGCTACTATGCAACGGTCGACGCGGAGGTCGACCGCTACAAATCAAGACGGCCGGCAGAGACGCCGGCCGCTACATTGATTTTCCTGGGATTTTAGCCCCACGTTGTTGGGTGATCTGCAGGGCGTGTTCGTAGCCGGCATCGGCGTGGCGGAAGAGGCCCATGGCGGGATCAGCGGTGAGGATGCCTAAAATTGGGATGTGGCAGGTTGTTTAATCAATTCACACAGGGAGTGAAGGCTTCTTCGGGTGCATGGCATTGCCGGGTCTCGATGGTGACATGGGCCAGTTCCTCATGCTCGCTCAATAACTGCCGGTAATCTTCGGCGGGTTTGGGGTGATGAGCGACGATCGACACGATGGCGGCGTAGCGGCCGGCGGCCACTTGCCAGATATGCAGATCGGTGACGAGTGAATCGCCATCACTTTCCACCGCGTGTTTAATTTCCTCCGGCAGGTCGGAACGGGTGGGAGTATGATCCAGCAGGATGCCGCTGGTATCGCGGATCAAAGAGTAAGCCCAGATGGAAACGACCCCGCTGCCGACGATACCCATCAGTGGATCAAGCCAGGTCCAACCCAGGAATTTGCCGGTGGTCAAGGCGATAATAGCGGTGACCGAAGTGAGCGTATCCGCCAGAACATGGATATAGGCCGCTCGAAGATTCAGATCATGGTGGTGATGCGGATCGTGGACATAATCATGTTGGTGCGCGTGGTGATGATCCTGGAGCAGCAGAGCGCAGACCAGATTAACCAACAGACCGATGATCGCCACCGCGATGGCCTGGTTGAAATGAATCGGAAGAGGGACGAAGCAGCGATGGACCGATTCACCGGCCATGAACAAGGCGATCATGGCCAGCACCACCGCGCTGGTAAAACCGCCCAGCACGCCCATTTTTCCGGTACCGAAACTGAATTGCGGATCGGCGGCGTGGCGGCGGCTGAAGTAATAAGCCAGTGCGGTGATGAGAAAGGCGGTCAGATGCGTGCACATGTGCCAGCCGTCGGCCAGCAAAGCCATTGAATTAAAGATCATTCCTGCCGCGATCTCGACCAGCATCATTGTTCCCGTGATGGCGATGACCAGACGGGTCCGGTGTTCGGCATGGGTGTAGTCCTGCTCGAACCGGTGAGTATGTTTCCAGCGTGCGGGATTGTTGTGGTGCATGGATGCTTCCTGGAAGCTGTGAGGATTAGATGGACGAATTATAGTTGGTTTTTCCTGGGATTTTGGCCCCGCGCTGCTGAGCGGTATGGAGGGCGTGGTCGTATCCGGCGTCGGCGTGGCGGAAAAGGCCCATGGCGGGGTCGGCGGTGAGGACGCGCTGGAGGCGGCGATCGGCGGCGGGCGTGCCGTCGGCAACGATGACCTGTCCGGCGTGGAGCGAATAGCCGATGCCCACGCCGCCACCGTGATGGACGCTGACCCAGGTGGCACCGCAGGCGGTGTTAAGCAGCGCATTAAGGATCGGCCAGTCGGCGATGGCATCGGAGCCGTCTTTCATGGCTTCGGTTTCGCGGTTGGGGCTGGCGACGCTGCCGCAATCGAGATGGTCACGACCGATGACGATCGGGGCGCGCACTTTGCCATCGCGCACCAGCCGATTAAATGCCAGACCCATTTTGGCCCGCTCGCCATAGCCTAACCAGCAGATGCGCGAGGGCAGACCCTGAAACGCGACTCGCTCGCCCGCCAGTTTGATCCAGCGCACCAGGTGATGATTTTCCGGGAAGGTGTCGAGCACGGCCTGATCGGTCACGGCTATGTCGTGCGGATCGCCGGATAGAGCGACCCAGCGGAACGGTCCCTGGCCTTCGCAGAAGAGCGGGCGGATATACTCGGGCACGAACCCTTTGATGTCGAAAGCGTTGTTCACGCCGACCTGGACCGCCTGGCCTCGGATGTTGTTGCCGTAGTCAAAGGCGATGGCGCCGCGTTTCTGCAACTCCAGTATGGCCTGCACGTGCTCGCCCATCGCCCGCATTGATTCCCGGATATAACGCTGCGGATCGCTGTTGCGCAGCTTAAGCGCCTCCTGATAACTGAATCCATTGGGGACATAGCCCTGCAGGGCGTCGTGAGCACTGGTCTGGTCGGTGACGATATCGGGGGTGATGTTGCGGCGGACCAGTTCGGGCAGCACATCGGCAGCGTTGGCCACCAGAGCTATGGAGAGGGCTTTTTTTTCCCGCACCGCCTGGTGCAGCAGTTGGAGCGCCTCATCTAGAATATGCGTGACCCTGTCGCAGTAGCGCGTTTCGAGGCGGCGTTGAGCCCGTGCGGGATCCACTTCCACACACAGAGCTACACCATTATTCATGGTGACGGCGAGAGGTTGAGCACCCCCCATGCCGCCGAGTCCGGCGGTGAGCACCCATCGGCCGGTCAGGTCGCCTCCGAAGTGGGTTCGAGCGCAGGCGCCGAAAGTTTCATACGTGCCCTGCAGAATGCCCTGGGTGCCGATATAGATCCAACTGCCGGCGGTCATCTGGCCATACATGGTGAGACCGAGTGCTTCGAGGCGGCGGAATTCATCCCAGTTAGCCCAGTGAGGAACCAAGAGCGAATTGGCGATCAGGACGCGCGGGGCGTCTTCGTGGGTCTGAACCACTCCGACCGGCCGGCCGGACTGCACCAGCAGGGTTTCGTCGAGTTGCAGTTTTTTCAGGGTGTCACAGATCAGGTCGAAATCTCGCCAGGTACGGGCAGCTTTACCGGTACCGCCGTAGACGATCAGTTCGTCGGGTTTCTCCGCCACGCCGGGACTGACGTTGTGCATTAGCATGCGCAGGGCGGCTTCGGTCAACCAGCCGCGGCAACTGAGGGTGGTACCGGTGGGCGGATAAACGGTTCGTGGAGTGGACATAGGCGGTTCCTGATGCTGGAGTAGCGGATGATCGATCAGCATATAGGATAATGCAGAGTTCGCACGGGCTAAAGAGCAGTGTTCCAGGTTGTCAGGCGGTTGCAGGAATTAAGATTAAACGGATTTCAGCGCGTCGTCACATCTACAAGGTTCGCGCAGGCTCAAGCCTGCGGCTCGTTGAGAAAGAAATCCGCTTGTAGACGTTCAGCACGCCTGGTAAACCTGCCCGCCTGCTGGCGCTGAAAGAAGATATAGCGTTCGGCTCTTTAATACTTTATTGGTGGGGGTGGGGGGCGTATGATGTTGGCGAGGTGACGGGAGCGGAGTGACCGCAGCATGGGACAGGGTTCGCGCGGGCAGAAGCCAGTGGCTCTTTAGAGGTTGATCATCGTCATGGGAGATTGGTGGAATCAATATCGGCGATTGCCGCTGGAGTTGCGGCTGATCACCCAGCTGGTGTGGTGGGGCGGGCTGGCGTATGGGGCGCGAATGGCATTACCCAGCCAGATCGGGAATTATCTGCTGGTCGGGGTAGTGATGGTGGTGGTGGTGCGCTATGCGGTGCTCAAGGCGCTGCAGTGGCGAGAGGCGGGGCAGGGCCGAAAACTGGATCGGGAGATCAGCGGGCAGGCGAGCGGTCCATCGCGTCGGGAAGTGGCGGAGAAGGAAAAAGAGCTGCGCACCAAGTGGAGCGAGGGGATCGAAAAGCTGCAGCGGTCGAAGGTGTCGCTCTATCAGTTGCCCTGGTACATGATTCTGGGTGAGCCGGGGGGCGGCAAGACCATGACGCTGCTCAACAGCGGGATGGATTTTCCACTGGGCAAGGATGAGTTGCCGGGTTTCGGCGGGACGCGCAATTATAACTGGTGGTTCACCAACACCGCGGTGATTATGGATCTGGCGGGGCGACTGGTCTTTGAGCAGGAGGGGACCAGCGACCGGCAGGAGTGGGATGCGTTTCTGAAGCTGCTGAAGCGGCGGCGGAGCTGTCCGATCAACGGAGTGATCGTGGCCTTGCCGGCGGACAAGTTGATGGGCGACTCGGCGGAGCAGCGCTATGAAAGCGCGGCGATACTGCGCGATCGGCTGCGGCAGATACAGAACACGCTGGGAGTGCGGTTCCCGATCTTCTTCCTGATTACCAAGGCGGACCTCATTGCCGGTTTTACGGAGTTTTATAACGAACTGGATTCGGTGCAGCGCAATCAGATTTTCGGCTGGTCGCGGCCGGGCGACTTTGACGCTCCCTACGATACCAAGCAGTTTGGCGAAGAATTTGAGCAACTGGCCCGGCGGCTGGATGAGCTGCGGCTGAAGTTTCTGGCTCGCAAAAGCGGAGCGGGTGAGATGGGCTGGATCTTCACCTATCCGGAAGCGTTTCGCAGCCTGCAGCAGCGGATCAACGACTACCTGGAAGTGATCCTGAGCAAGAGCATCTTTGCCGAGCCGCTCTTTTTCCGCGGGTTCTATTTCACCAGTGCGCTGCAGGAAGGCCGGCCGGTGCTGGAGGTGCTGGGCAAACATTTTTCCGAGGAGGAATTGGAAAATCTGGAGGGAGTCTTCCCGCAATCGCGGGCTTTTTTCATACACGATTTTTATACCGAGAAGGTGGCGCGGGAGCAGGGGATGATCTTCCGATCGGCGCGGCATATTCGACAGACGCGAGTGTTGCGTCATTCGACGCTGCTGATCGGTGTGCCGGTGGTGGTGGCGATGGCGGTGCTGACCTGGCTGGGCTATGGAGCCTATCGGGAGACGGTAGCCGGTCCGCGTACCACGGTGCAAAAAGCGATAGTGATGGTGCAAAACGGCTCCACAACCGGTGCAACTGACGATCTGGCTGCGGTGGTGAAGCTCGCCCAGGAGCTGGACGCCGCAGCGGAGCAATTGCGCGAGCCACCGGCGCTGGCCCGGATCATGTTTTCCAGCGTGGGGCAGGAAGCGACTCGACGGATTCGGCAGGTACAACGGGAATTGATCGGGCAGCGGCTGATCGTTCCGACGGTACGTTCAGTGGAGAGTGTCCTGTCGGATAGCACACACGTGCTGGCATCGGAGGAAATTCAGCCTTTTGGTCACAGTATGACCGCGTATCTGCAGGCCTTCTTTGGCAGCAGCAGCGGAGCGTGGGGGGATCTGCAAGCGGTTGAGCCTGCTGCAGGATCGACGGATGCGGCTGAGTGGATCAAGCGTTTTGGTGACAGCGAACTGGGTGGTGATTGGCGACGGGCCATTGCGACGGATGCAGCGCGCGGTCGGAAAACGATTCTGGCGGCGGTGGGCCGGGCGGAGCAGTATTGGCAGAGTGTCGCCAATATCGAGCAGCACCCGGACTATCAATGGTGGGTGCAGGTGTGTGCGCGCACGGAAGAAGTGCGAACGAGCTATGGGCAATTATTGGATATGGAGCGGGAATTTCAGCGGGTGGGCAGCCGGCAGCGATACGAGGAGCTCAGCCAGGAATTACTGAAGACTTTTCCACAGGTTGACGGCCATTCAACGAATACCAGGTTGCTGGAGCGGGTACGCGAGTTGCTGTCCAAGGCCCCGCGCGACAGTCAGAGCGGTTTGATCCTGTCGCTCGATGTGCTGGTGGAAAATAATCTCAAGTTGCTGGATGAATTCTGCGAACAGCTACTAAAGGCGGTACCAGGCAATCCATCCGGTGAGGGGCAGGTGGAATTAGCCAATGAACTGCGCAGTCGGTTGACGCAATTGAAGCAACAGGTGCGCGAGCAACTGGTCAGTACGCGCGGGGCGTTCAAGGCCCGGCTGGCAGAGACCCGTTTTCTACTGGAGCCGATGCCGGCCCAGGCACCACAACGCTATGAACTGGTGGCGGCGACGGAAGAAGTCGAACGGGTATTGCAGCAGGAGGTGGCGGCGGGGCTGTTGCCGCAGGATGAGCAGGAGGTGGAAGCCCTGTTGAGCGCCTGGGAGACCGAGGTTCGCGGGCTGATGGAGCGTACGGCACCGACGATCGACTTGCGGGTGGAAGCGAGCTGGGAGCCGGAGCGGCTCAAGAAGCTGGTCAGCACGGTTTACCAGACGCGGCGGCGGTATGAAGGACAGGCGCTGGTGGATCGTTTGGCCCAGCGATTGGAGGAGCTGCCCGAGCAGGGTTTAGCCAAATTCATGGAGAATGAGGAGGATGAGAGCCGGACCCGCACGCTGCGTTTTGGCGGATTGAAGAATCGCCATGCCGGCTCGTTTCTGATCAGCACGGTGCGGGCCAAACAGAGTTTGCAGCAGCGGCTGGCGGAAGCGGAGCAGCAGGGATTGATCAGCGACGCCGGTTATCTGAACGAGCAGCTTAACGCCGGGGTGCGTAAGTATGTGGAGCATTATCTGCGGAGCTGGTCGGCGGCTTATGGCCAACAGCGTTTCGAAGTGGTGGCGGCGATGGTGCTCGATCCGCCGAAGAACTGGAGCGAATATCGGCAGTGGCTGGGTGAGCAGGGCGAGGCGTTGGGGCGTGAGCATGAGGAGTATCAGGAAGCACTGCTCAAACACGCGCTGGAGCCGTTTCGACGTGCGGATAATACGGGTGAAGGGGAAGTGACCGCGCGTGCGGAAATTCGTCGTGAGGCAGAGCGGATCAGTTGGGCGGGGGCGGAGGCGCTGGAGCCGTTATTCCGTCGCTATATGGAAGGCGGTGAGTTGAAGAGTTCTGCTGAATTTATAAAGCAATGGTCAGTGTGGGTGCGGCAGGGACGGGAATTTCGGGTAGAGCGGCTGGAGGATCTGGAGCAGGCGTTCGATTGGCCGGTGACCCCAGCAGCAGATGAAAAGGATGATCGGCTGCTTGTGCAGTTGCAATATGTGCTGAAGATGGGACGGACTCTATTGGCCAGGGAGATTGATGAAAAAGTTCTACCGCAACTGACCCTGGTGATCGCAGCGGAGAGTAGGCCATTTGTTATTTCCGGGGGCAACTACGAAGGCGTCGATGATCAGCAGCTGCTTGGCTTGTTGCAAGAGTTGAAGAGCTGGGGCGCGTTTGCCGAACACAGCAGATTGTATGGTGACGATACTCAACGGTTTGCTGAAGTAGGGGCGCTGGCCAGCCAGTGGCTGATGCTGCTGGAACCCGATGCGCTCAAGATCAGTGTCCGAATAGCGGAAGGTAATGGGGAGATTAACGATACGGCTGGATTTGGGGATTATTACCAGGAAGTGGCACTGCGTTTGCCAGGTATGCTGAGTGAGGGAGGGGAAACCATACGGGAAATTCGTCTGTCGCTGGTTAGCGGCAGTGCAGCACCGGTTCGCGCCTGGAGTTGGCGGCAGGCTAAGCAACAGCAGAAAGCCGGCCAGATTGTTCTCGCCAATCCAACGGCTAAGGTGCAGATGTTGCCCAACGCTGTACCCGAGCCGCGTCTCTTGGCGCTGGATCATGACCAGGCTGAGGACTATACCTTTGCACTGTTCGAATTGCTGGAGCGGCATGGCCAACCGGTGGATCCGGAGCGCCGAAAATGGCACTTGAATATCGGAGTGGAAGTCAAAGAGCTTCCGGGACTGGAAAATGAAACGGCTGATCCTGCTTTTCGAGCGGTGCAACTGGTGGTGGAGCTGGCCACTCCGGGAGTGGCTTTGCCGTTGCCGCTTGATCCTGCCCAATGGATTGACCGTGTTCCTGCAATGCCCGCCGCGCCGTGGTGAACAGCATTTTATTAATCGACATCACTACTGCCGACTCGAACCCGCGCGGGCTGAAGCCTGCGACTCGTTATTGAATGGGTTAAAGAAACAGCCATCATCGCAGTGGAGGGCAGCGTTATGAGTCCGCTGCGCAAGCTGCTGGATCGCTGGGTGGGCGGGCCGGATGAGGGTTCGGCAGTGGGATTACTGCGGGCCTTCGGCAAGCTGCCCAGCAGCAGTGAGTTTGTGCAGGTGGAATGCGGATCGGGTGCGGCCAAGGTTTTTGCCGAATGGATACGGGTGGGGTATGAGGGATGGGTTCGGCTGCGGGGTAGTGATAAAAGCGGAGAAATCAGGGTTTCGCGGCTGTTTATGCGTCTGTCCGGTTTTCGCGATCGCGCGGTACTGGCCGTGGTGTCACCGAGTCGTGACAGTGCTTCGCCGCCGCGGTTTTTTCCCTTCGCGCTGTATGTGCTGGTGCCCTGGGGTGAGGAGCGTAACTGGATTGAAGCGCTGGTGAAATGGAACCGGGTCTGGGAAGAGCTTGAGAAACTGCTGGCGGCGCTGGTCGGCGGATCGATGAAGGTGGGCGAGTTGCGCGGCATGGAATTGGCCATGCAGGAGCCGGCGGAACTGGAACCGGCGGACGAACTGGAAAAAATATTGCGTGGTGAGGCTTTTGGGGAATGGTGGTCGGCGCTGGCCCGCAGCCATGGCGGAGTTGATGAGCAGGCGGGTGCAGCGCTGTTGCTGGGACTCGAGTCGGCTGGGCGGCAGGATCAAGGGCTGACGGTGCGTCTGCCGCTGGCGCGGCAGCGAGCGATCTGGCCTCAGGCGCTGGCGTGGCTGAGCTGGATCGGGCAACAGAGCTTTTCGACGCAACCCCCGACGCTGATACGCCTGCCGGTTAATGGTGGAACGATTGATCCGACGCTGACGCTCAGCCTGCGACCGGTGGTGAGTGATGATTTTCTGATCGTGACCAGCGGTGTGGATGATTATTCCCGGGTGGAAGATTGGCAGACGCTGGTGCGGCAGGGAGGCGATACGATCGGAGTCCGCTGGCAGGCTTTTTGCCGCGCAGCGCACAGCAGTTTATGGGATTTCGTACACTTCACATCCGAAAAATAGAAATCAATTCTGGGTGTTATTACCCAGTTGGCAATTCCCCAGGTGGGCAATTTCACTCGCCGATTATTTGCACCAAATGGCATAAACTGCTTCATTTAAATGCGTTATAAGCTCACAGAATTCTGCTGAGTATCATCGCGCTACTGATTTCACTATCGCGCATATTCTATTTCCATGCGTCTCACCCACTCCCCTCCATCCTTGCTTCTACTTCCCCAACCCGGCCTATTAACTTCACAGCTGGGTACACCACAGGGTGCGCAGCCTGAGTAGGGATAATGGCCCGCTTAAAGATCAGTTTCAATGGGGGGCGGGTTGAGAACCAACATACCTTTCACAGGGGGATAAGTCATGTCTATCCGTTACGCTGTTTTTCAGAATTCTTTGCAGGCCGGGCAGTTTTATCCGCGTCCGATCAGCGAAAACACGCGCACGCTGGAGACGCTGATCCGCAACATCAGCCAGAAGACCACCCTCTCTGCCGCTGATATTCAGGCGGTTATCCTGGCTTTTATCCAGGAGATCATCGACGGTCTGCTGGATGGAGATCGCCTCAATATCGACGGGCTGGCCACTTTCAGCGTGCGGCTGTCGCAGGTGATGACGGCGATCACCGACCGCTTCGATTTCGGGCAGGGCGGCCAGTTACTGGTCTCCACGACGGTTCATCCGGCGGTGACTTCTGCTGTTCGCTCACAAGCCACTTTCGAAAAACTGAACCTGCCGGCCAAGCAGCCGCTGCTGGTGAATTTTTTCGACGCGGCCTCCAAGCAGAGCGGTGTCTATACTGCTGGTTCCATCGGGCAGATCGCGGGTGAGAATCTGAAAATCGGCGACCTGTCTGTCGCGGACCAGGGCCTGTTCTTTATCAGCAACTCGGGCGGGACGGAAACGGCGGTGCAGGTGATTCAGAATAACGGCGATCGTAAGCTGGTCTTTGAGATTCCCAGCGGTCTCACGGGGAATCAGCGGCTGGTGGTGCGGACCCGCTATACGCCGACCGGTGCCCTGCGCAGCGGCGAACTTTCGGAGCCACTGCTGCCGGCCTGATACCGTTTCTGAAACCACCAAGACTCGAAGGCACCAAGTCATATCAAGTTATCAGTAAAACCAGAGGAGGCGGAAGGAATTTCCTTCCGGCCTCCTCACCTGCTATCTACGATCCACCATCCACGACTTACGATTCACTATCCCGTGTCCAGACGCTGGACAACGCCTGCGCAGCTGCTGGTGAACGACAGACGGGCAACTGGTGAACGGCTGACCAAAGCTTGATGAAGGGTTGACCAGCTGCTCGTGAAGCTTTCGCCTCATGCTAATTGATTAAGACGGTACCATTCACCTATCTTAGATTCTCTGTTGCCTGCGCTCATGTTGCTAATTTCTTGTTCTTGGTCTCTCTCAATTTCTATCCCATTCTGTGGTTTAAGAGCGTGTGTGAAAAGCGTTCCTGGGTCCAGTTATCGTCGAGGAATCATGAAGTGGATCATAACGCAACGGAGTAGGGTGGCGCGTTGTGGGAATAGGGATGGTCGTCCCGGCGCCGCTGTTGACGAAGTCCGCAAGCGGTGGTTCGCCGACCAGCGGCTGGTCAACCCTACGCCAGCCTTTGGTCAGTCGTTGACCAGCCGCTGGTCAACCGTTCAGCAGCCCCTGCTCCGGTTCTGCTCTGCGTCGGGTCGCTGTCGCCATGATGATTATATATACTCGTCCACCGATCGCTGAACCTTAGCTGAGTAGCAGGCGCGAGGAAATTGGCCGATACAGGCTCATTCCCTTCCCAGGCCTCAACGAAAACCGACTCACCCACTTTTTAATAAAACTATCCGACAACGAACAATACATTACATTGTTTCCTGGAATTCAATTAACGTAAATTAAGCCCGGTATGTACCTACAAAGCATAGATTATTATGATTATTTTGTGATTATTTCTGTGTACGTTAAACTCATTTTACTTTAGTCTGCATTTGGCAAAAATATCTAATGATACTTCTACCGAGGAGTTTTTAGGTCTATATTCTTCAACCACTTGATAGCTCTTATCTACAGTTATGAATGTTAGATAAGGGATAAGAAACTATATTGCTTTTATATAGGAATAATTCGTGTCAGGTGTTGCGATAAATAGCCAGGTTGCCGCTGTTGGGGAACAGTACCAGGCATTGCTCGCTGTATCGACTGCGATCACCACACAGCGGGACTTGCCGGCATTGTTTCATGAGTTGGGTACGCAACTTGTCCAGGTAGTGCATTTCGATGCCCTCTCTCTCGTGCTGCACGAGGAGGACACTGACCTGATGCGGTTGCATGTCTTGAAATCGCGAGAACAGCTTTCCCCGCCGCCCGTGATCGACCTGCGTCCGGAACACGACCCCGCAGGCGAAGTCTGGCGAACTCAGCAGCCGCTTATAACCTCGAACATGGACGAGCTGCAGCGTTGGCCAAAGTTTCTAGAATGGGTAAGGCCGTACGAAGCGCAAAGCCATTGCTGGCTGCCTCTGACCACAGCGCGACAGCGGCTGGGCGCTCTGGTTTTCACGTCCAAGCAGCCCGCGACCTATGACGGATCGGACGTGCACTTCCTGCAGCTAGTCGCTAACCAAGTGGCTGTGGCCGTCGAGAATGCTCTGGCGTTCCAGGAGATCGAGGCGCTGAAGGACAAGCTCGCCAAGGAAAAGGCTTATCTGGAGGAAGAGGTTCGAACCGAGCACCATTTCGGTGATATTGTCGGCGAGAATGCGGCGCTGCGCGCTATTCTCCGGCAAATCGAAACGGTTGCTCCCACGGATTCCACAGTACTGATCCTCGGCGAAACCGGTACCGGCAAGGAACTGATCGCTCGATCCGTGCACGATTTGAGCCCGCGCCAAGGCCGTACGTTCGTCAAGCTGAATTGTGCGGCGATTCCTACAGGTTTGCTCGAAAGCGAATTGTTCGGTCATGAGAAAGGCGCCTTCACCGGTGCGATCAGCCAAAAACTGGGACGCTTTGAGTTGGCCCATCAGGGGACGTTGTTCCTTGATGAAGTGGGCGATATTCCGCTTGAGCTTCAGCCCAAGCTGCTACGCGTGTTGCAGGAGCAGGAATTCGAGCGGCTCGGCGGCACGAAGACTATTCGCGTGAACGTGCGTGTGGTGGCCGCCACCCACCGCAACCTCATGGAGATGATTGCGGAAAATCGCTTCCGGAGCGATTTGTATTATCGGCTATATGTCTTTCCGATCACACTGCCATCGTTGCGCGAGCGCCCGGATGACATCCCGCGTCTGGTGCGTCACTTCACCCAGAGTTTCGCGCGTCGCATGGGTCGGCGGATTGAATCCATCCCGTCATCGGTAATGGATGCCCTGGCTCGCTACTCCTGGCCGGGCAACGTGCGCGAGCTGCAAAACGTGATCGAGCGGGCGGTGATTCTCTCTCCTGGTCCGACACTGCAGGTCGCGTTGACCGATTTGCAGCCTGTACCGATACAGCCCGCGACCCCAACTACTGCAGCGGAAGCGATTACTCTTACCGATGCCGAACGAGAGCATATCCTGCGGGCATTGCGCGAAACCAATTGGGTTCTCGGCGGCCTCGATGGCGCTGCCGCCCGCCTGGGCATGAAGCGCTCCACGCTACACTGGAAGATGAAGAAGCTCGGCATCACCCGCCCCGATTAGCGCGCTAATCTGCTGGCGCAGGTGCCAAGTGATTGGCGCTGCTTAGCTGGCGCGCCCCGCAAGCCTCCTACAACATTGCTATCAATAACTCCTTTCTTGGGCTTCTCTTAGAAAACAAGTGGCCAGAGATTACCCTTTTGGAATATCCAATGCTCATATAGGGCGTAGAGGAGGAAACAGACGGCCACAAGATCGCCGGCGAATGAAATAAGACGAGTCGGCGATCGGTGGCCCCAGACTCCTTAACCGAGGTGTTTTCGATGTTAAGAATCACGACGCAAGACCATCCGCGAGTCATCACCATCCTGCTCGAAGGCCGACTGGAAGGGCCCTGGGTGCGTGAGCTGGAACTGTGCTGGCGCAGCATGCTGGACGGCGAGAGCAGGCCAACCATTTGCGTGGATCTGACGGGTGTGACCTACATCGACGCGGCGGGCAAGGCTCGGCTGGCCCAACTGCACGAGCAAGGAGCACGGTTCGTTGCCAGTGGCTGCGCGACGAAAGCCGTGGTGGCCGAGATAGTCGATCCCTGAACAACAAATATCACCAACATGCCTGTAAATGCGCGGGCAGTCAGGAGAATTTTCATGTCAGCAAAGGATGACCCATCAACCCCGGGAAGCACCACAACAACTGCACACGCACAACTGGCCGACCATGTCCTCCGACTGAACCGCGAGTTACGCAAAGCACGAAGCCAGCTGGCCAGCTACAGTGATACACTCGTCGCGATCCAACGCTCGATTCTGCCGCAACAACTGCCCGGCGTTCCGGGCCTTGATCTGGCGGTTCGATTCGCCGATGTCGATGGCGTCGGTGGCGACTTCTATGACGTACGGCCGATCGGACCCGGTTGCTGGGCGATTATCATCGGTGACGTGAGCGGCCACGGTCCTGCCGCCGCGGCGATCCTCGCTTTGGTTCACGCCTTGGGCAACACCTTCCCCAACCAGGATGCAGCCCTTTCACCGGGTGAAGCTTTGACATTGATCAACCAGCCCTTGGCAACTCGTTATCTGGCTGATACAGGCAAATTCATGACCGCTTTCGTGGGTTCCTATCACGTAGAAACCCAGATACTCACTTATTCCGCGGCGGGCCACCCTCCGCCGCGACTGGTGCGCGGTAACGCGATTCACCGGCTCGATGCGGTCTCCGGAATGCCGCTGGGCATCGACAGCAACTGCACATATCGGAACGAGTGCTTGCAACTCCAGTCGGGCGACCGCCTGGTTTTGTTCACCGACGGCATCACGGAAAGCACCAATGCATTATGCGAACTCTACGGTGACGAGCGTCTGGATAGCGTCCTGCGTGATCCGGCGAGTAGCGCTGCAGAACTGCTGGGCCGCGTGGTCGAATCTGCACGGACATTCCGGGCGGAACGACCGGCGGATGATGATGAAACGTGCCTCGTTGCGATGGTCAAAACTCTTCAACAGAACGCTTGAGTTTGATGAAAGTGAGGTTGTGCGATGGCGATCACAAATGATGAACGCGCTCGAACTTCGAGCGAAACCGATCAATATTTTTCTGAAGCGTTGCTGCCTGCAGCGGAGGACAGTTCTCCTGCTGAATTAGCCGATCAGCCGGCAGAACTCCCTCCTGCTCACCGCACGTCTTCTTCAGCAACCGTAGCCAGTCCGCGACGACACCGCCTGAAAAAGTGGGCAATCGCAGCGGTGGTCGTGGCTGGCTTGGCGGTTGCCGGATATTACTACCTGCTCCCCATCGTGGATACCGCACTGAACGCCGTGAGTACCGATGACGCTTACGTCAATGGCCACGCAACCTTCGTGGCTTCACGGGTGTCAGGTCAAGTGACCAAAGTGCTGGTGGACGACAATCAGCGGGTGAAGAAGGGTGATGTTCTCGTACAGCTCGATCCCGAGCCTTACGACGTACAAGTCAACATCGCCAAGGCCGCCGTTGATGCCGCGCGGGCTGATCTCGAAGTTGTACGGGCGCAAACGCGCGGCTTACAGGCGCAAATCAGCAGTCAGCATTTTGCACTGTTGCACGCGATCGAGGAAGTGGACAATCAGATTGCGCTGCTTCATGCCCGCGTCGCCACGCTTAACGCCCGGCAGGCGACATTCGACAATGCCGAATATGAGTATCACCGCATCGAGCGGTTGTTCAAAACGAGTGTTGCGAATGAGAAAGAGATGGAAGACGCCACGGCCGCTCTGAAGGTGGCCCAAGCCCAGGTGGATGAAGCCCGGGAAGCAATCTACCAGGTGCGTGTTGCCCTGGGTCTGCCGCGCAGCCCCGAATCGGGCGATCTCACGGAAGTGCCTCCTAATCTGGATCAGACTTTTTCTGTGGTGCGGCAGACGCAGGCCAGCCTCATCCAGGCGGCGGCCCAACTGGGGGTGAATCAACCGCTTGATGATTCTCCCCGAGATATGGTCGCGAAATTCCAACAGCGCGATCCGGAGGGCAATATTGACCGGATCTTTGCGATGTTGCTGGAGGATGCTCCTGCGGTCAGGCAGGCGCAAGCCAGGCTGGCTTCGGCCCAGCGCCGTCTTAATGAGGCTGAATTGAACCGCCGTTACTGTGACATTGTCAGCGAGATCGACGGTGTGGTGACCCGCCGCAACGTCAATCCCGGTAACACCGTTCAAGCGGGACAAGCACTCATGGCCGTCCGCTCGCTGACTGAAATCTGGATTGATGCCAATTTTAAGGAGACGCAGCTCGCTGATCTGCGCATTGGTCAGCGCGTTAGCTGCAAAGTGGATATGTACGGCCACCATCGTGAGTTCGAAGGGCGCATCACCGGATTTACCATGGGAACGGGCCAGACACTCGCACTTCTGCCACCGCAGAACGCGACGGGTAACTTCGTCAAAATCATCCAGCGCCTGCCGGTTCGCATCGAGCTGCTCGATTATAACCCCGACGAGGCGCCGCTGTTCGTCGGTCTCTCGGTCGAACCGTTCGTCTACTTCAAGGAACCGCCCACCGGTCCGCACGCCGGAGAAATCCTGCAACCACTGGCCGATCTTCCGTCCGCCGAATCGGGCACTACCACCGGTATTGCAACTTCATCCGCAAAGGTGAACGAATCATGACTACCATAGCCGTCAATCCGGCATTGAATCGTTCGACGGTGAATCCCTGGCTTGTGGCTATCGCCGTGGTCGTACCCACCTTCATGGAAATTCTGGACACGACCGTCGCCAATGTCGCATTACGTTACATGGCCGGCGGCCTGGCGGCGCCAGTATCCGACAGCGAGTGGGTCATCACCAGCTACCTGGCTGCGAATGCCATCGTCCTGCCGATCACCGGCTGGTTGTCATCACGCCTTGGCCGACGTAACTACTTCCTGCTCTCCATCGCCGTCTTCACCATTTCCTCTGCTCTATGCGGTCTGGCTACCAGCCTTGAGCAGATGATCCTGTTCCGGGTGATCCAGGGATTATCGGGTGGCGGACTTCAGCCATGCAGCCAGGGAGTTTTGCTGGACAATTTCCCACCCGAGAAGCAAG
This sequence comes from Phycisphaerae bacterium, assembly GCA_022072405.1. Taxonomy (GTDB): domain Bacteria; phylum Planctomycetota; class Phycisphaerae; order UBA1845; family CAIVHJ01; genus JAJVHX01. Next base: position 51,340 of record JAJVHX010000007.1, read on the forward strand.
GTACGGCTATGACGCTGTTCGGGCTGGCTGCCATCATCGCACCGATCGTGGGACCCACGCTGGGAGGCTGGCTATGCGTGAACTACAACTGGCGGTGGATTTTTCTCATCAACGTTCCGATCGGCCTCTTCGCGCTGGCCGCCTCATACCTGTTGATTGAAGACCCAGATTACCTCAAACGCGAGCGTGCAGAGTTGCGTCACCAGCCGCTGAATTTCGATTACATCGGACTGGGTGTTTTGGCGCTAGTGATGTCCTGTTGGGAGATTATCCTGAGCAAGGGTCAGGAGTGGGATTGGCTGGGTGATCCGTTTGGGCGCATGCCGTTTCTGGTGATGCTGTTCGTCGTGGGGCTTGTCTTTTTAATTGTCTGGGAGATGCGGATCGCCAATCCAATCATCAACTTCCGAGTTTTGGGAGATCGCAATCTGGCCATGTCTTGCGTGATCCTGTTCTGTTCATTCGCCGTGGTATATGGAGCGAGCATCGCCTTGCCGGGTATGTTGCAGACGCTTTTCGGTTATGACGCCCTCCGCGCCGGTCTGGTGATGTCACCGTCGGGGGTGTCTTCGATGGCCGCAATGGTGCTCGTCGGTGTATTGCTGGGCCGGCAATTCGATGCCCGCTGGATGATCGCCGCGGGATTGGTGGCGATGGCTGCCGGAAGCTACTGGATGGCACGGATGAATCTTCTGATCGGCCCGTGGCAGGTGGTCGGCCCGCGGATGTTGCTGACGCTCGGCCTGGGACTGATTTTCGCCCCGGCGAATGTGGCGGCATTCAAATACATTCCATTACATCTACGCGGGGCGGCGGTCGGGCTGCTCGCCCTACTGCGTACTGAGGGCGGTAGCGTTGGCACATCGATGACCAAGACGGTCGTAGATCGACAACTGCAGTTTCATACTGAGCGGGTGGGCGAATTCCTCGACCCGCTGAATCCGCACGTGAATACGTTTCTGGATCAGTCCAGGGCGTTCTTTTTACAGCATACCGGTGATCCATCCGGCGCTCAGCTGGGAGCCCTGCAAGCACTGGCCGAATTGCGCCTGCAGCAAGCTGCTTCGATGGCCTACTTCGATGTCTTCTGGTTGTGTGGTGTTCTATCTCTGGTTCTGGTCATTCTAATTTTTCTGATGAAGCGTTCTGTGGCCGAAAAGGGTGAAATCATCGGGGCAGAGTAGGCCGTATAGACGAATTGGCCTGCCCCCCTAGAACTGGACCAGGTGGAGAGGGATACGAAGTATTACTCTACACTAGAGAGGAAGGAGGCAGCAAATGAAAGGCAAGCGTTATTCCCCGGAACAGATCATCCACAAGCTTCGCGCGGGCTAACGCGAGTGGCTGTTTGAATAATCAATCCAAGCCTGGTGCATTTTCAAATTTGCGATATCGGCCGGCGGTTCTTGGATGCGGTCCAAAACGTCCGACACTGAGGCTGGATGCAGCCGATTCATTTATTGAACACAGATACGGGGGTCGGTTGTTATGAGAAAATTAAATCCGCTCTAGTCTCCGGTTGGTGAAGTAGTGGGACAGAGCCGAGCCAGGTGATCATCCAGCGCTGCGATCATAATCAGTATCAAATCAGTCGGTAATCTACTGGCTGGTTGAAAGGAGATCGGGTCAAGGCACTTGGGGTCAGTGGGGTGAAAGGTTATAATGCATATTGCATATCAATATGCAGTTGAGCCGTTGATTGGAATTAACGGTTGAAGCTGCACCACTCCCCCTCGACCAGGGAGCGATACCGAGATGTGGCCAATGTTGGTAATGGGGCTTTGTGTACTGGGCAATTTCAGTAGTGTGTTGTGGGGGGTAACGGATCCGCCGGTGAAGCTGGTGCATACGGGGCGATATAACCATCAGAATATCGGGCGCGATCATCTGGTGGGGTGCATTGCGTTTGACGGGCATTATGGTTTGACTTGTTCGTATGACGCGTTACGGGTGATTGATCTGGCGATGCTACCGTCGGGTAGCGGGAGCGGGGCGTTTGTCAGTGAATTGCGCGGACACGATGTATATTCATTAGTGAAATATAATGATGAATATTTTTTTGCGAATATCCGCCTGGGCGGATTGGGTGTAGTGCGGGTGGACCCGGAGAGCAAGACGATCACCTGGCTGGTCACGGTGGAGGAGCCGGGCGTATTTTATGAAGGGATGAAGCTGGTGGATGATCGGTTGTATGTGGCGGCTCATCGGTATGGATTGCGAGTGTATGATGTGAGTACGCCAAGTATGCCGGAGCTGATCGGATCGCTGACCGAGGGTTTTACGGATGCCTTTGCAGTGGAGGTGGTGGGGCGGGTGGCCTATGTGGCCGATGGAGCTGGGGGGATGAAGCTGGTTAAGGTGGAGAATCCGGCGGCGATGGAGATCGTAGCGGGGGAAGGTCCGGGATCAGGAGCGTCGGGTACGAGTGAGGATGTGCTGGCGATTGGTGCCGATATTTATGTTGCGGCCGGGAGTGCCGGCGTGGTGCGCTATATCAACGGGCAGTTGGAGCAGAAAGTGTATTATGAGACACCGACGCTGGCGAAAGCGTTGTCGCAGGTAGGTGACAATTTTCTGGCGGTGGCGGATATCAGCGGAGTGGTGCTTTATCGTGTGGAAGCGGACGGGCAACTGACCTGGCAGACGCGGGAGGCGGGTTTGCATCGAATGCTGGGTACGAACGGAGTGACGTTGCGGTTGTGGCATGGGGTAGCGGATTGGCAGGGAACTCATCTGATTGCGGCGAACTGGGATGCGGTTGATGTCTATCAGTTGGTGGCGGCGGACGAAGTGGTTCAGGCAGATATTACGGCGAGTGTTCAGCGACTTCGATTCAACATTTCCGGCGGCGATAAGACGGTAAAGCTGGTTAATGAAGGAACGGCTCCGTTATTGATCAGCGACATCACCGGTAATGGAGTGAGTTTCAGTGTGCAACCGACGAGCGGCACGATTGAGCCGGGGGGCTTGCTGGAGTTGCAGATTCATTACACGGGAGGCGCACCCGGTGAAGGGTTGTTCAAGATATACAGTAATGATGCAGACGAAGCCATCCTGCCGGTGAAAGTATTCGGGCAGACCAGTTACCTGGATCCGGGCGAGTCGGCGGCGGACTTTACGCTGCCCCGGTGGATTTATAATCATACGACACAGAGCTGGAGCTATGATACGTTTCAACTGTCTGAGCAGGCGGGCAAGGTCGTTTATTTTCAGGTTTACGGCACCTGGTGTCCGGCGTGTCTGCCGGTGATCGCGGATCTGCAGAATTCAGTGGTGGCGGAGTTTGAAGGACATCCGCAGGTGGTGACTTTGATCATGAGCCAGAAAGAATCGGCGGCGGTGCTGGAGGAGTATTGGGACAATCTGTATTTACGGGCACCGATGCTTTTTGATCTAGCGGGCAATGTTGCTCAATTTCAATATGCTCAGCCGCCGACCGGGTTGCCGTTTTCGCGTGGCTTTATCATTGGTCCGGAGCAGGTGGTGGTGGATACCCTATTCGGAGCGGACAGTGCCGGGGTGATCAAGACCCTGAAGAAGGAGTTGCTGAAAATAGCTATCGCGGGAGATGCCAATCTGGATGGGCAGGTGAATGGAGAGGATTACCGGGCGTTGCGTCTGGCGTGGGGAGCTTGTGAGGATGTGGAATTCTGCCCGGCTGATTTTAATGATGATGGGGTGGTGGACAAGGCTGATCTGGTGATAATGCGTGAGCATTATGGTGAGCAGGCAGAACCGTAAGCCGTGATGTATGACGAGTGCCTAAGAACCCACGGAGTCCATCTGTGGGTTTTTACATGCGCGTCGTGGACTGATCGGTCATCAATGATCGGAGGCAGGGCGCGCGGGGATCCGTTTTGAACCATTGGGGAATTCCTGCCAAGTTCTGGTTTCGACGTCAGCTGTTAGCTGGGAGAGAAAATGGTCAGAAAGAACGGCCCCATAGATGGCTTTTGCCTGCTGGTCAGCGGTGTATCAAAATATCGCTCGCACGTTAATCCTTGTTTCCAGGTTCCTATCGAGGATTCTTCATCATGCCCCGCCGCGTCCTGTGAACAAAATTTCTGATGCTCGCACCACCGCGGCTGCTGATCAGCCGATTCGCTGCCAGCGATTCCTCGGCGGACTGCTCAAACATTACTACCAGCCCGCCGCCTGACCAGACTCATCTGCCGAAATACTCTTGACTCGACATCGGAACTGTATTATTTATCGGCAGTGACTTCCTGGATGGCTCAGCATCCAGCTTGAGTTGTACGCCTCCTTCAAACCCCCATTCCATCGTTACACGCTACTCGAAAAACAAAAGGGACGAGCAGCAACATTTTCATACACCGCTGATACGGCGCGGGCGCGGTCAATATCATCTCGTTGGAACTCATAAGCAATTAATCTTATTCCAAGCCTCTGAATTCAAAACCACGTAGTCGTATAGCTCCCTTATACAAACAATTCGTAAGGGCAGTAGAAAAGAGTTCTTTGTCAGCCAAGCACAAATAAAATAATCGACATCTATCTTGGGTCATAGTTCGTATTACAACCGTTCGATATCCGCCATTATCCAGTTGTTGATAGAAGACGTCGTCGCTATCACGAATAATGTCGATCCAATCCTGCATTCGTCCTTCCAACGGGCCGACTATGCGAGTATCTTGCCCAATGGACTCATTCCACGCTAGACTTGCTTTCAGTTCTGCCAAATCCTTAATACTGAAATCGCAAATAATGTGAAGGGATGCCTCATGTGTATATGGCTGATAACGCAATTGAAAGTCAGATACTGTGTTCGGCAATCGGAGTTCCATGAAGTTTTCAATTGTAGTCAGTTCACCACGAGGAAACTTAGGTATTTGCATAGTATCCGAAAAATGAATGACCACAAATATCGATGGTACAAGTACCGCAATTATTAACAACACAATTAAATTTCGTTTTCGCTGTGTCATTGTCATTGAAGTCCACTAAATTATGGACCAAAGTCCGTCTTTTGTATTACTTTCGAGTAAACATGCATTCCATAAAACCAATATTCAGATCCCAATTTCCATTTTATTCTGTATTTTAATAAACCATCAATTCGATAATCTCTCATAACACCGTATCTATGCATTTCAGCCATTTCATAATCATCAACAAAACCAGCTCCTACCCCTGGTGGTTGATTGATATCCCAATCATAAAAATCTCTGAAGAATATAGTCCATACCATTTCATATATACTATTCTTGCATTTAATGTCAGTTGCCTTAGCATTAAAATAAAAGGCACCAACAGCAGTATTCCACGTGTCGGATGTCGCAACAACTCTATAGTCGTCATAGCTGACTATCTGCTTACCAAATGGCTTTTCGGACTCAACATATCTCATCGCACTTTCAACATAATCCGTAAATGCTTTACGTCCACCAACGTCTGATGATATTAACTTTTGTATGTCAATGGTTCTTGGAGTACCAGTGTTGTTGTAGAAGTGCCTTAGATGGTCAGCAGCAAGTTTATATAGGAACTGCCCACCCGTAAATGTCCGCCAAGTACGATCACGAACATCATCAATGTATGCCTTCTTGCCTACAGTGGACCATGATCCGTATAATTTTTTACTTTCTTCCATATCATGTGCATAGGGATGAGGTGGTGTCTCTGTACCTATCTTGTACGTAGCAAATCCAGAGTAATCAACATACTCTAACGGATTACTGCGTGCATACTCATAAAGGTTCATGCCATCGACATAAACATCCCCACGACTCCCACCTGTAATCATTTGTAGGCCACGTTTGCCCCATCTAATCCTATCTCCCGCTACAGCAGGGTCTCTTTGCAACCATCTTCCATGTACTGGGTCATATTCTCTGCCTCTGCCGTAATACAACAGCAAATTCCCGCTATCGATCACGTCGAGGGGTTGTCCGGTGAAGAGGTAGGGGATGTTGTAGGCGGTGGCGGAGATCGGCGTGCCGGAGCCATTAAACAGCGACGGATCGCCGTAGGTGTCGTAGTCGTACTGTTCGACGAGCGTGGCGCTGGCGCTCGTCAGGCCAGCGACGCTGAAGAGTTCACGGTGAATATAATAATAGTCGCGCCCGCGGACCACGATGATCGGGTCGTATTCCACTTCCCACAGCATCGTCGGGATACTGATGATCTCCGGAGCGGGGAGGAACTCCCACGAATAACTCTCCGCCGTGTCGCTGAATTTTTTCAGGTTGGCTTTTTTTCGGACGGCTCCTCAATATGTAGGTTTTTCAACAACTCCGGGTCGAATTCCGTACCGCATTCGGGACAAATAGCTTTTATTAGGTTAAATAAATCATAGCCACACAATAAGCATTGATATCGTCTAGATCGCTTTCTCTTCAAGAACCACAGATATACTCGATAAGCTGGAATTATACTGAAGATAACAGAAGGGATCCATAATGGTATCATCACTTCCCATACTAGCCCGGTAACAGCAGATGAGGTTACAATTGGCATCCATATTGTAAAAGTATTAAATTTATTTCCAATATGGAATCCAGTTACTTCAAGGTAGTCACCATTTATCTCAAATCCAGCTTTTTCCGTATCTTCCCAAATAAGGCATCCAGCACGCAACTTAAAAATAATATAATGATTTTCTCTTGATCTATCATTGCCTTTAAAAATTGTCCAATTAATTGTTCGATAACTAATTACCCATAATATTAAGCAGCATATAAACAAAATAGCAGATAATATTATGGCTTTCCCCGCTATTCTAGATTTCTTATCCTTAATCACGGAAGTACCGGCCATTCTATTGAAGTAGTTTTCTCGCGTAATTTGCAGCATGCTTTATTGTTGCCCAGAAGATATTTATCCTCTATATCATTCCACTCAACATCACTTACTTTTACTAATCTAGCAGCAGCTTGACAGTCCAACTCATGTCCATCAGAAATTCCATCTCGGTCAAAATCGTTCGCAACCAATGCTGCATTAACAGCTGGCCTCATATTTCCTCGCGTCGCATGGCCTCCGCCATCTGCAACACATCGCCCGCGAATATGTCACTTTCTACAATCGCTATCGCCCCCATCAGGGTATCGGCAATCAACCACTGCCAACCGGTCCACCCCCGACTCGACCTCGCCGCCGAAGTTCGGCGAGCAGAACTTCTGATGCTCGCACCACCGCGGCTGCTGATCAGCCGATTCGCTGCCAACGATTCCTCGGCGGACTGCTCAAACATTACTACCACCCCGCCGCCTGATCAGACTCACCTCGCCTTGATGCTTGACTCGAAACCCAATCCATATTATTTATCGGCAGTAACTTCCTGGATGGCTCAGCATCCAGCTTGAGTTGTACGCCTCCTTCAAACCCCCATTCCATCGTTACACGCTACTCGAAAAACAAAAGGGACGAGCAGCAACATTTTCATACACCGCTGATACGGCGCGGGCTGATTCACTCCCGTCCGGCGAATAATCGTTAATACCCTGTTTTCAGATACTTGCATCGTTTTCAGCCGCAGCGGACCGGTCCCGACCCTGTGATGAACCAGTTATCATATCCACACGGCTTCCATTTCCAATGATCACCGCACTCATATTTGTTCATCCGATCCAGCGATTCCACGAACACCGCTTACACCGCTGCACAAAGTTGATCCAGCCCACTCGAAACATACCGATACCCTACCTACCCAAGCTCGCTTTCCGGTTCGTTTCTATTTTTGTACATTACGCTCACACCGCCTAAGATAAATTTCCTTGTTGTCTTCTAAAATTGCGCGGGATCCAGCGATCTTTTCGCCCTTCTTCCAACTCCAGATATTTAACGACTGATCGAACAATTACGTCACCAGAAATCTCACGGACCACGATAAATGGTCCCCCTCTTGTATAAATATCTGTCGTCTCTTGCTCAAGAAGCACATCATTAATGAATTTCACAGAGCAGACACTGAATAAACGCCAGTTGATATCCGTATCATAATATACTCGAATATCGGCGCATCTGGTCAGATCAGTAACATCACTACCTCTATCTAACTCAATGCGACTTATTCCTTCACAACTATGTTCCCTAATGCAGGACTCAATTTGACGTTGTAATTTTTCTTCTGCTTCAATACTCATACGCAAACTCCATCAGTCGTACCAAAAAGTTACGATTTTGCCATCAGCAGTATAAATCCCACCAGGAATACCATCGATTTTGTAGCCTACGCCCCCGTCGATAGGAAACTCGAATTTTTCATGTTTGTGTATATGCCAGAACGCTATCGCATCATCAGTATATTCTTCCAGCGTTAAGCCAAATTTCTTGGCGTGTTTTTCCCAATGGTATATGGTTTGTGCTTTATTACCCTTCCAATTATTCTGCACTTTATACCATTCATTTGAAGACATATAGCTCTTAAAATAATCATCATAGGTTATTTTAGAGCGTCGTTGGAGCTTACCTGCTATTGGCTTAAGTAGTCCCCATGACTCCGGTACGCCGACATTGGCGCTGAGCCAGTTAAATGAATTCTTAAAACCAATCCAACCACCTACCAACTTCAAAGTACCGCTGAAGGTGATATTTTTAGCCTCCCACATGTCGCGCAGGCCGTCAACGATTCCAGCAGCGCTCAGCGCCAATCCGCCCGCCACCGCGGCCACCGGACAGAGTGCGCCAGCTACGCCAAACGCAGCCGTAGTGAGCGCGGCATTAAAGACGCCCTGTGCAATCTGGTGCATCTTTTCCAACGCCCATTGACCAAAGGCCACGTTATCCGCATAAAGAGAGTAGATCGCGTCATCGACCGCAATAAACGGATCAAATAGCCCCAGTGGGTCGTTGCCGCGCAGCGGATTGCCGCGGAGATACTGATACAGATTCATCCCGTCGCCATATAACCCGCCGGCACTAAAGAGCAAACTGGCAACGGCATTCTCCGCATTCATTCGCATCGCCGTATAAAGAATCAGCGCCGTGTCATTGGGATCTCTTTGTAAGAATCGGCCCAGCGTGGGGGAATAGATGCGGGCGCGGTTGTGGTAGCATTTGATCTCCGGCAGATAGAGCAGCCCCTGGTGGCCGAAGGGAGATTTGAGAATCGTCGTTTCCCAGTTGATCGCCTGGCCGGCGGCAGTTTCGGCAGCGAGGTAATTGCCATAGGGATCGAAGCTGTACTGATCCACCAGATTGCCGTTCACGTCGACCAGGCCGGTGACGTTGTAGTTGCCGTCACGCATCACGAAGTAGAGCACCGCCGACGTCGGCGAACTGTAGCGCCAGATCGCCACCGGCTCATCGACGTAATCAAACCCGTAGACGATGACGGTTTCGATCGTCCAGGGCGCCACCGGCGTGATGCCCGTCCCGCCCGACCACGACTCCAGCAGCCCCGGCAGCGATTCTCCGCCCGTTGCGCTCGTCCCCGTCCCGCCGCCGATTTCCAGACCCGCCTCCACCCCCGACGCATGCTGCAGCGTCCGCCGCTGTATCTCAATGATCCGGCTGCCGTCGTAACGATAGCGCCACGCCCCTTCCAGCGACCCGCCCAGTGCCGTCACCTCCCGGACCATCAGCCGGCTCAACCCGTCATACCGATAGCTCGACACCAGCCCGTCCGACTGATTCCGAACCTGCACCAGCCGATTCCACGCATCGTTATTCGGTTGTCAAAGAGCAGCCGATCTACTCGAAATATATCCATGCCTTACCTCGCGTCGTATCTGGTCGGTACGGGCGATCAGCAGCCTGGGGGTGACCGATGGCAATGTCGTCACGATTAGTGCCCGGGCGGATGCCCTGGGGCCGCCGAATCACCCCAGTTCGATTATCGAGTGTCTGGATGAAAGCTGATCAATGCTGCAACAGCTTCTGGTTGTCAATCCGCCGGCCACATTCCGGACAGACACCACTGAGGTTACCCGTCAGGTCATAATCACATTGCCAGCAAAACCGATCCTGTGCTTTTTGCGCTTGCTGAACGAGATAATTCCGCCAGCGAAATCCGCACCAGATCATCCATGATACAAATGCCAGAATAGTGATAAATAATGGACACCAATCGGACCAGTTCAACTGAGCGTTCAGTGCCGAGATGAATATGGCATATAAGAATGATCCCCAGATCAATGTGGCGACGGTGCCGGCCACACAGCATGGAGTGGTTTCCAGTCGAAAGCACCAGATACCATAGCCGAATCCGAAGCCTGCCAGAATAATGATGGCAACGACGTGACTGAATGATTCAACTCGCGAGGCGGTTTCCAGGAGAAACAGTACGGGGACGATAAATACGATGGGCGTTGAAGCGACAACGGTACGTTGCATTTCGGAATCGACAAGGTGGCGACTGGTAAATAGTGTAAAAGCGGCGACAATCAGGCAGGCCAGCAACGATTGCGGGCCAACAGGATTTAGATCATAAAAATAGAATCCACCACAGGCCAGCATGGATAGCACCTCGAAGGAAGGTCCGGGCGCTGCTTCCAGACAATGCTAGGCTCTAGTAATCAAACGAATCAAGGGATTATGAAAATTATTATTGCATTTCGTCAAGCTCATCTCGTTTTTGAAATTTCAAATTTGAAGACTTGCTCATGAAGCAGCAGATACGAAATATCGAGCGGCTGGGGATGGCGAGGTGTGGAGTTCAGAAGCCGGAGACCTCGGGCCAGGACCAGGCGGCGAGTTCGCCGATGCGCTGGTAATGAGTCATGTTGAAGTGCAGCGGCGTGACGACGACGTAGCCTTCGTTGAGCAGGTGGAGGTCGCTGTCGGGATCGTCGATCTGGCCGAAGTCGCCATCAAGCCAATAGTACATGCGCCCGTCGGGCCCCTGAAATTTGACATACTTGTCTTCCATGGTCTGGAGCGCCTGGGGAGCGACGCGGACATCTTTGGGCGGGCCTTTGGCGAGATTGGGAATGTTGATGTTGATGAGTTGGCCACCGCTCAGCCCGCGCTGCAGAAACTCGCTGATCAGGCGGAGCGCGATGCGGGCAGCCCGCGAGAAGTCGAGTTCCTCGCCGTGTTCCAGGGAGACGGCGAAGCTGGGCACTCCGAAGAAAGCTCCGTCGGCGGCGGCGGCGACGGTACCGGAGTAGAGGACGTTAATGCTGAGGTTGGAGCCGTCGTTGATACCGGAGACGATCAGGTCCGGCCGGCCGCCGATCAGTTCGGTCAGGGCGAGTTTGACGCAGTCGGCGGGTCGGCCTTCGACAGCGAAGCCATGAAATTCACCATGGACATGAATTTTACGGACCGGAATCGGTCGCAGCACGGTGATGGCATGAGCGACGGCGCTCTGGCCGGTCTCCGGTGCAGCCACATGCACTTCGCCCAGAGTCGTCAGTTCGCGATACATGGCGGCGATGCCCGGCGCAAGAATACCATCGTCATTGGTCAGCAGAATCTTCATGATCGCGATTGTAGAGGAAAAGAAAGGGAGAGGGTAGAGGGGGCAGCGAACAGTCCACGGAGAACAGGCAGAGTTAAATGCGGCGGAAATATAGACAATCGATCTGTAAGAAATTGAAAATGGAAAATGGAACGGGGAGAATAGGACAATTGAGGTTCGTCCAGGTGGATTCGAGTCCGCGCGAGCTGAAGCTCGCGGCTCGGAGTTTATCGGTCACCGGCAGACGGCGGATGAGATTGAGCATAACGGGTGAATATGATGAGAGCATTAACGCGGCAGGAAATTCGGGAGCTTGATCGTCGGGCGATTGCCGAGTACGGAATACCCGGCGCAGTTCTGATGGAAAATGCGGGACGGAACACAGCGCAACTTATTCTGCAGCAGATCGAACCGGAAGCGCCGCCGGCAGTGGGTATTTTCTGCGGCAGCGGCAACAATGCCGGAGATGGTTTCGTGATCGCCCGTCACCTGCACAACGCCGGCCTGCCCGTGCAGCTTATTCTGGTGGGTGATGTGGAACGACTGCCCGACGAAGCACGAATCAATATTGAGATTGTCCGCCGGATGGAATTGCCGATGCTTCGCTTTGACGAGCCGACGATCGGTCCGTTGATTGAGCAGTGTGAAATAATCATCGATGCATTACTGGGTACAGGTTTCAGCGGTTCGCCGCGCCCGCCCTATGATGCCGCCATCCGGGTGATCAACGCCGCTGATCACGCCTGGCGGGTGGCGGTGGATTTACCCTCGGGGCTGGACTGCGACAGTGGCCAACCGGCGGATTCCACCGTGCGCGCCGACTGCACCATTACTTTCGTCGCCCGCAAGATTGGTTTTGATGCACCCGCCGCCGAACCCTATCTGGGTCAGGTTTATGTCGTCGATATCGGCGCTCCCCGCGAATTATTGGACGCCCACAGATCCTGAATTAATAACACTTTGTCGAACAACGCGCTGCGGTCCTTCATTTTTCAGCTCCAGTATCGTATTTTTCAGATAGAGGAGTACGAGAAATCCGCGCCGCATGATGAGACCAGAATGATATCACCACGAAGAAAATCTGCGCTGGGCTGGCGGCTGGGGATCGTGCTGTCGGTCGGGTTGGTGGGCACGCTGCTGGGCGCGGTCTGCTATGGGCAGATATTTCGCGCGGCGCGGAGCTGGCCGGCGTGGCATGATCAACAGGTGTACTGGAACCTGACGGAACCGCTCCGCCGCATGATGGCCGGCGAGTCGTCACAGACGCCGGTGCAATTTGAACAGTGGTCGGCGGTGGCGTTGCAGCATCCGAATGTGGTGCGGGTGGCATTACTGGGTCGAAATGAGCAGGTGGTCGCCAGTGCTCCGCCCGGGCCGTTTTCTCTGCGGCAGGATCGCCGCGGTTCGGAACAGCCGTTTCGTATTTTCCGGCGACCCGCGCGCGGGTCGGTTGATCATCAGGACGTGTTGGAAATTGCATTACTGGTACAGAATAAGCCGTTGCCGGAAGCCAGCGCCTATCGTTCACCGAGCTACTGGCCGATTGCGGTGATGATTGTGGCGGCGACGGCGGGGGCGGCGGTATGGCAATGGCGGTTGTGGGAAGGTCCGTTGCAGCACTTTCTGCGGCGGGCGCAGTTGCACCTGGGCATGCAGCCGGTAACCTTGCGCGGCGAGGAGATTGCCGAAGGATTTGAAGCCCTGCTGGATCATGTCAATGCGCTGCGGCGGGACGCGGTGCATTATTACGATCTGACGCAGCAGTTACAGAAGCAGATTGATTCGCGGATTGCGGTGGAGACGCGGCAGATCACTTCGCGGCTGCGGCGGATGGAGAAGCAGGCGGTGACCGACCCGTTGACCGGGCTGCACAATCGGCAGGTGTTGGAGCAGCAGTGGCCGGAGTTGTTCCGTGTACATGCTGAAAACGCTGCCGATCTGTGCGTGGTGATGATCGACCTGGATAATTTCAAACCACTCAACGATACGCTGGGACACGCAGCCGGAGATGAACTGCTCAAAGTGACCGGCGAATTGCTGCGCAGTTGTGCGGGCGAAGAGGACCTGGCCATTCGGCTGGGCGGGGATGAGTTTCTGCTGGTGCTGACCAACGTCGGAACTGCTGCCGCCCTGCCGCGTATCAAACGGTTGATTCAGTTGTTCGCCCAGCATGGCCAGACGCTGGCCATCCGCCAGCCGCCGACGATGAGCGTGGGGCTGGCCGGTCGGCTGGATATGCACGCGAGCGATCCGACAGAGTTGATCGCCGCCGCCGATGCCGCACTCTACCTGGCTAAGCGACAGGGCAAAAACACGCTGCAAATTGCCCAATTGCGTTCATCGTATCCCGGCGGAGTATCGCCGGAATTCGCTCCGGCAACTCCAGCAGTACCATGAAACACCAGTACCCTCGGGCGAATGAAATTATTTATTTCTTGATGTGGGAGTTCAATGGCCTACAGCAGCACCTGTCGTGTTGAACAGCCGTTATTCTGCACGGCAGTGTCAACCGGGGTGAATAACCGCTGTCCCGCACGGTTCATAGAGCCGTGGCACACTCCATCCTCATACCACGGAACGATGAACACGAATCCGTTCTAGTCGCGGTTGGTCAGCTTACTGGGCAGCGCATCCTGAACACAGGAAAAGGTTCGTCCGGCTTGAATAGCCAGTCGGAGCGGATGCCGGGGGGCCAGTTCGACCAGTATGGAATCGGCTTCAGTCAACACCTGATCCGCTTCCTTTTTACGATCCAACTGATAATAAACGAAGCCCAACTGGGCCAGGGTACCAACCATGCGAATGTGGCGATCGGGCAGAGTCTGGCGTTCAATAGCCAGCGCCTGTTCAAAAGCTTCGGCCGCCTCGGCCGGACGTTTAAGTTTGGCAAAGATTCGCCCCTGGACATAGAGGCACAGGGCATAATTGCGATGCTGGTCACCGGAATTGGCCCGGACAATCTCTTTCGCCCGGTCAACATATTCCTGGGCCTTATTGGTGTCATAGCGACGGCGTGGGGCGATTTCCGTCATCGCCAGGTTGAGCAGTACCGGAGCCATTTCCGGATGGTTCGGGCCGTAAGATTTTTCTACTAACATCAAGGCCTCGTGCAGGGTTTCCCGCGCTTTCAGCATGCGGTCCTGCATCAGATAAACTCCACCCAGGTTGGAGTAATTTCGGGGCAGATTACGCCGCTTTTCAAGGGGGTCTTTCTCCAGAATTCTACAGGCAGTGAGCAGGTACTGTTCGGCGAGGTTGTATTCACCGCACTGAAAATGGTATAGGCCCAGGGCGTTGTACACGATGTAGGTTTCCGGAAGTTCCTGGGACATGGCGAAGGCGAATTCGCTGTTGGCGCGATAGAGGTAGAGCTGGGCCGTAGTAAGATTGCCCTGCTCAATATACAGACCGGCGATATTACCCAGGCCGCGGATAATGAGGTCATCCGTTTGGGGCAATGATTCCGCATCAAAAATGATTTCCTGCCAGAGATTGAGGGTGCGTTCATCATCGCGCTGCAGACCGATGCTTCGGGCCAATTCGGCTTTAGCCTGTACGGCTTCCAGGGAATGGGGTCCGAAGTACGCCGAAAGAACCTGCACCGCTTCAGAAAGCTGCTCTTCGCCTTCAGTGTACAAACCCAGGCTGGTATAACAGGTACCCAGAGTGACCAGCAGTTGACCAACGACATCAGGATGATCCCTGAAATCCGTCCGCACTTGTGCAGAGGCGCTATTCAGCATGGTCAGCAGAGAAACGGTACTGCCTTCATGAATGGGGTCCACCGAGTAGAGCATCTGCTGCAGGAAGGAGTTGATGCGTTGGGAAAGTTCCTGGGCCCGTTCGGCGGTACGGCGAGCTTCGGCTTCCTGTTTTTTGGCATTCCAGGCCAAGTTGCGCTGCAAGGCCATTTCCTGCCCATATTGCACCGAGACAATGGCTACGCCCGCCAGGCCCAGCAGAATACCGGTCAGCCCGGCAGCAAAGACCCGGTGACGATTGATCAATTTGCGTACCACGTAGAGCGTGCTGGGACCGCGCGCCAGAACCGGCTCACCATGGCGATAACGGCGGAGATCTTCGAGGAGTTCGGCGGCGCTGGGATAGCGCTGCTGGGGGTCTTTGTGCAGGGCCTTCTGGATGATGAAATCCAGATCCGGGTCCAGGTCCGGTCGCCGGCGGCGTGGAGGCAGAGGTTGCGTTTCGGTAATCTGCCGGACAACATCGAGAATGACGCCTTCGGTGGTGTAGGGCATGTGGCCGGTGAGCGCTTCATACATCATCACGCCGAGAGCATAAACATCGCTGGCCGTATTGACCCGGCCCAGGCTGGCATCCACCTGCTCCGGAGCGGCGTAGGCGAGCGTCCCGGCGAATTCATGTGTTTCGGTCAAGCGCAGCGTAGGTGAGTCTTCCACAATGCGGCGGGCCAGTCCGAAGTCGAGCAGATGCGGCTGACCGGTTTCATCCACCAGCACGTTGGAGGGTTTCAGATCACGATGCATCACACCATGACGATGGGCATAGCTGACCGCCTGTATGATCCAGAAAAACAACTGCAGCGTCTCATCGAGGCTCAACCGCTGTTGAGTGAGATAGTCGCTCAGCCGTCGGCCGCGCACCAGAGCCATCGAGTAAAACGGATAGCCCTTGACCATCCCCCGATCATAAATGGGCACGATGTTGGGATGGCGAAGGCTGGCGGCGAGTTCCACCTCCAGCTCAAAGCGTTGCCAGCGGCGAGGGTCCAGCAATTGACCCTTGGCCAGTACCTTCAGTGCGGTCAGCCGTTTGGTGCTGAGCTGAACCGCTTCATAGATCACCCCCTGCCCGCCGCGATGCACTTCACGGATGATCTCATAACCGGGTATAGGCGGAGGTTGTTCCGTCGGCAAACTGGGGCGGGTGATGGCCGGAGCCGGAGGCGTGAAATTGCTGAATTCAGACTGGCTTTGCCAGGCGCTGCGCGCCAGGGGCAGGATCGCCGATTCCTCGCGATGGGCCAGCATCAGCTCCCGGCAGGGGCGGCAGTGCATCAGGTGATCGTTGATCTCCTCCTGCCGCCGAGCCGACAACTCCCCCCGGTCCATCTGGTGCAGATCTTCATGTTTGATGAGGCATTCCATAGCGATTCAACTTAAGGACTGTCTGATGGCCTGGGGTCCGGTCAGGCCCAGCCGGTGGCCAGGCGATCATCATAATTATCCTGTGTACATCTCCGAATGACAATTCTGTGGGAATCGCGTTAATCTGGTTCAACGAAAATGTCCGCTAACGATCCAGTGGAAATTGTATATAACTATGGTTCTCGTCTATTCTTCCGGAGCCGGTTCCAATTCGTCCGGATCGGCCGGGGAATCGTTGAGCATGGCCTGCAGGGATTCCCGCAACCGGGTGGATAATCGACTCTTAATGACGTATATTTGGTTCGGGGTCATCTTGCAGACGCGGGCCACCTCTTCCACCGGCTGCTGCTCCAGAGCATAGAGGCGAAAAGCCTGAAAGTGTTCCGCGGATACCTGCAGTTCCAACTGTCGCAGGCAATACAGCATGTGGGCGGTTTGCCATTTCTGCTCCCACAACTGGTCCGGACTGAGCTGGCTGGAAGAGTGTTGCGAGAGGTCCGCCTGGGCCTGGCGATCCAGCCGCCAGCGGCGTTGCATGTTATTGACCCGGTTATTCACCATGCGGCGCAGCCAGGCCCGGAATCGACCCTTGCGCCGGTCATAATCAAAGGTGCGCATCCGACTCCACAAGACCCGCATGCAGTCGGCGGCGACATCGGAAGCGTCGGCATCGGAGAGACCTCGGGCATGAGCATAGCTGTAAATCAATCCGAGGTAGAGCTGGCTGAATTCTTCCCACGCGCGCGTATCATCGCTTTCTTTCAGCCGTTGCAGCAGCGTGATGCGTGTGGGTTGATCCATACTTTGACCTGCAATATCCAGCGACAGCGCTACGAAATCGAGCCTGTTTCGCAGGCTGACAACATATCGAGACAAATGTTGTGGTCAGCGGGCAGTTGGATTTGACTGGCTGCCGTCCCACCGATTCCCCTGTATTATTCTACGCCGCACAGCCCCTGCTGTCTGATTCTATCAGGAATATTTTGCTCAAACGAGCTGATTTACGGACCCTGCATTCAAGGGGGTAACCTGCTGTTTCAGCCAAAGGCCGATAATCCAGTGGATAATCATTACGAAACAGGCATCCTGCGAAGAATTGAGATTAGAAAACTCTAATAGTGTTATTGGTCAACTGGTCCCATTTGCTGCTGAATCCTGTAATGATCGGAAATAATCAAGTACGCTGGGCATGAGGTTGGGCCAGCGTTGAATTTCGTCAACCGTCAGCCAGCGGAAGTCGGCGACTTCGGCGGCGTTGGGTTTCACTTCCTGGCTGAGCAGTTCAACCGTCCAACTGTGCAGCAGCCATTCGCGATTATATGAAAAACATTCCCACACTTTCCGAACCGGGCGGACCGCCAAACCGACTTCCTCCATCACCTCCCGCGCCAGGGCGACTTCCTGCGCTTCACCCGGATGGATTCCGCCGCCGACAAAACACCACTTACCACCGGCGCGCAGATGATGAGCGCGCTGAATCATCAGATAGCGCCCCTCGCGCTCGATGATCGCCACGATGCCCTGTCCCAATGAACGTTTTGGTGCAATACTGGATAGATCAGCCATAACCTAGTCACCATAAGAACTTGGAAAACGCAGGTCGAAACGAAACCCGTGTACCGAAAAAAAGTAATGATCCTGCTTTGCCGAGCCGCGACCGTCAGGGAGCGGTCTTCGCTCTCTGCTGTTTGAACAGGTTCAAACGATATCGGTGCCGAAAAAACAGCCCCTGCTCAGCCGCCGCAGTTGCGTTACAATATTATAAGGTCCGTGATGTCGGGCGGCTAAGGAGTCGTTGCGGTAATAGTTCAGGTCACACGAAAGCAGGGATTATTCGCATGCGGTTCAAATCAGTGATGACCTCCGGTGCCGATCCGTCGCAGGTGGGGCAGGAGTTGATCAGTCAGGCCGGACCTTTCGATGCCGACCTGGCGGTGCTCTTCGCCACGCATCATTATGGCCCGGATTTTGAACCGCTGCTGCAGACCATTCATGAGCAGCTCAATGTGCGGAACCTGGTCGGCTGCAGCGGCGAAAATGTGATCGGACCTGATCGGGAGGTGGAAGCCCAGCCGGCGGCGGTGTTGTGGCTGGCCGATCTGCCGCAGGTGCGCATCCTGCCCTTCCTGCTGGATCAGGAGGACCTGCAGAATTTCACTGACGCTCAGCCATTAATGGAGCGGCTGGGAGTCGATCCCGCGGATCAGCCCAGTTTTATCATGCTGGCTGATCCTTACAGTTTTGATATTCTCACCGCCCTGAAATATTTCGATGAAATCTACCCCGGAGCACCGAAGGTGGGAGGACTCGCCAGTGGCGCCGATGAGGCGGGACAGAATCGCCTCTTTCTGGGTGATCAGGCGCTGCGTCAGGGGTTGGTGGGAGTGGCACTGGCTGGACCGGTGCAGATCGACACGGTGGTCTCGCAAGGTTGTCGGCCGATCGGTGTGCCGCTGCGTGTCACCGCCGCCCAGGCCAACATCATCGAAGAACTGGATGACCAGCGCCCCTACGATGTGCTCAAAGCAGTTTATGCCAACGCCCATCCGGATGAACAGCAGCTGATGCAGCGCGGTGTGCATGTGGGCGTGGTGATCGATGAAGGCCTCTCCCGATATGAACCCGGTGATTTTCTGGTGCAGAATCTGCTGGGGGTGTATGAGGGGGACAAGCTGGCGATCACCAGCCATATCTCTCCGGGGCAGACCATTCAATTCCATGTGCGCGATGCTTCGTCCGCCGATCTGGAAATGCGCACGCTGCTGGCGTCACGGTCACGACAGATGGGCCAGACGCCGACTGGCGGGCTGCTCTTTTCCTGCAACGGCCGCGGGCGGCGGATGTTCGACCAGCCCAATCACGATATCGCCCTGGTCAACCAGACCTTTCCCGCCTGCCAGATCGCCGGCTTCTTTGCCGCCGGTGAAATCGGTCCGGTCGGCGGCCGCACCTTCATCCACGGCTTTACCAGCAGCCTGATCCTTTTCCGAGAAGCACTGCCCGGATGACGTCTGTCACTCTAAAACCGTTAATAAATGGATTCCAGCGAGCGGTAGGGGGTTTCGGCGATTTCGATCGGCACCAGGTCGGTGATCAGCCATTGCTGGTCGCTGAATTCCAGGTTGAGTCGCCACTTGGAAGGGATCATGTGGCTCCAGCCTTCGGCGGTGACGCTGCAGTTGCCGGTGGTCACCACTTCCGCCCGCTCACCCTGCAGCTTGAGTTCGATAATATGGACGCTGGGTTCGCGCACGTCATATTTGCGGAGGATCACTTCCACCCAGTCCTTAAACTGGATCCGGTTCATACCGCCGGTAAACTGGGCGTGTGGGCTGATCAGTACCATGATGGCGGGGATATCGCCGGCTTCGACGTGGTTAGCCAGGTGCTGCAGAGTCTGTTCGAGTTTTTCGCGGGTGGTGACAACCATGCTCTGCAGCACAAACAGCAGCGGGATCGCCAGCAGCACCGCCAGCATTGTTCGCCGACTGGCTGGTGAGCGGGTCACATTCCACCAACCGACCGCCGCCAGTAGCACCGGTATCAGCGCTATACACAGCAGAAACGGGCTTTCAAATAAAATGCGACTCATGGCTGATATTGTAACGTCACGGTGGCGATTCATCCCACAGCAGCCAAGAGGAGGTCAGGACTTGTGATCCGGTCGCGAAGTGGGTTTAATATCCGACATGGATCGACCCCCGTATCAGGATCAATTCGGTACGCAACCCAACTTTCAGGACGAGATGCAGGGTTACGTGCCAGCCCCCAACAGCGGTCTGGCCATCACCGCATTGGTGCTGGCCCTCTGTTCGCTGGTGGTCTGCTGCCCAGCTATCGCCCCGTTATGCGCACTTCTGGCGATCATTTTTGCAGTGACCGCCTTCGGGGCGACCCGCGGCGGACGACGGCGTGGCCGAGGCTTGGCCATCGCCGGATTGATTATCGGATTGTTGACCTTGCCGCTGGGCATATTTGCCACTTACTGGCTTTATAATGTAGCCATCGAGACACAGGTCCACCTAGCGCCGGTCGTGAAGGCGACGATGGATCAGGATTGGCCGACTGTCTCGAAAGAATTATACCAGTTAGGCAGCCCACGGTTTCAATCCCAGGTCAGCGAGGAGCAGTTGCTGAAATTCCTGCGTCGTCATTTTGTTGATTCGGCAACAATGCAGAGGTTCGAGTTGAACGAAGCGCAACCAGTCAGCCCCACCGGCCGCGCCAATGAACGGAAGATCAATATCAATGTGAAACTGAGCAATGGTGAAACGGTAACGGTCGGGGTGGTTTTTTCCGCCGATGTCTGGGGGCACACGTTTTTCGAGGATCTGCTGGTCAAGGATGAATCGTTGCTGAAAAACGCCCTGCCTGAAAAATCAATTAGCAGCGCTCCGGCGACACTCCCCGAGTCGCAACCCGGTTCCGAAACCCCTTAAAAGCCCCTGCTAAAATTCGCCCGTCACATACCTGAGCAGCTCATCTTTGACCGGCAGGGGTAGTTTTTCGCCGAGCCGCGACCGTAAGGGAGCGGTCTTCACGACCTGGCCAGTCTGTTATTTCAAATATAACCAAATACTTATTACCGGTGCGGATATAGTTTGCTACCCATTCATTCACAACATCATGAAGACCGCTCCCTTACGGTCGTGGCACGTAAAACCGACCAGTACCCTTTTTACCGGTGGCTCTTGGCAAAAAAAGCGGGAATGGTATAATAACTGACAGTATCGGGGTTGTTTGAGCATTCCACTGATCAACATTCCCAGCTATCATCCCAGCCACCCACATCGTGTGAGTTGCTGGAGTTATTGTTCTATTAATTGGAGTTTTCATGTCGAAGTTCAGTCAAGTACCGCGCGTACCCCGTCCGGAATCAATCGAGCGCGAGACGGCCATTCGCCGTTATCTGGAAGAGTTTGCCCCCAGTCCGCATCAGGATCTGTTGATGGAGATGATGGTGACCCTCAGCCGGCTGGCCAAGGATCGCGCCGGTCGTGGTGAGGTCAAGGTGCTCAACGCCGCCCTGCGCGAGTTGCGCTATGCGTTCAAGGTTTTCGCCCCCTACCAGGATACGCCCAAGGTGACGATTTTCGGATCGGCCCGGGTGGGCGAGCAGCATCCCGATTATATCCAGGCGAAAGTGTTTGCCGAGGAAATCCGCCGCCGCGGCTGGATGGTGATCACCGGAGCGGGGGATGGGATAATGCGGGCCGGCCACGATGGAGCCACCCGTGATGGCAGTTTCGGTGTAGCCATTTCGCTGCCTTTCGAGCAGCATACCAACGATATCATTGCCAATGACCCCAAGCTGGTCAATTTCAAATATTTCTTCACCCGCAAGCTGCTTTTCATCAAAGAAGCGGAAGCGGTTGCTCTTTTCCCCGGCGGTTTCGGCACGCAGGACGAGGGTTTTGAAGCGCTGACCCTGGTGCAGACCGGTAAAGCCAACCTGATGCCCATCGTCATGGTGGATCATCCGGGTGGCACCTACTGGAAACACTGGCAGCAGTATGTGGAGCGCGAACTGCTCGCGACGGGCATGATCAGCCCGGAAGATATGCATCTCTTCAAGATCACCGATCGGGCGGAAGAGGCGGTCGAGGAAATCTGCCGGTTTTATCGGCGCTATCACTCGGCCCGTATGGTCTATGACGATCTGGTCATTCGCCTGCACGCGCCATTACCCGATAACATGGTGCAGGGGTTGGCCCGCGATTTTGCCGATGTGATCACTTCGGGAAGTCTGAACCAGATCAACGAAGCGTTGCCCGCGGAGAACGGTGAATATCCACACCAGCCGCGTCTGATCTTCCGCTTCAATCGCCGATTGATCGGTCGATTGCGGCAGATGATCGATCGGATCAATGCCGACTAACGCGATTTGTTATCACGCCATTCGTGAGATTTGCCACGGCGGTATCAGTCGGGGCGAGCCACACATTTTGTGCACGGCTCGTAGAACCGTGGCACACTGCCGAACAAGATGAAATCAGCGTTTTTCTATCATCGTTATTTTAACGGTTGCAATTTTTTATACTCGTTCACTGGCACTGACAGCGCTGTCATGGCAGTGAAACGGACTTCCTGATGCCAAAAATTTACGTTTCGGCGCGCAGGGCCTGGTGGGGAAGGAATAATTTTTCCGGGCAGACGACTTGTTGCAGCGCCTGCAGGGCGCGGGGGTTGAATTGCGTACCGCTGCGCTGCTGTAAAACTGCCAGAGTACGCTGGATGCTGGTGGAGGCGCGATAGGGTCGACCGGCGGTCAGGGCATCATAGGCATCGGCCACCGCAACCACATCGGTGTAAAAATCCAGCTTCGAGTTGTAGTCATGGCGGAGAGGGTAATTGGCGCTGTACCAGCGATGATGATGGAGTACGACATGGGCTTCATCACGTAATAGGCGATGTTTCCGCAGCAGCTCCGCCCCTATTTCACAGTGGGCATCGATCGCGTCCCATTCCTCGCCGGTCAATGGATCGCATTTTTCCAGCAAGGGTACCGGCACACCCACCTTGCCGAGATCGTGCAGGAGGGCGGCGCGGGCCAGTCCCCACCGCTGTTCCGGCGGAATATTGAGCACGGCAGCCATCTGCAGGACCAGATCGTGCACGCGCAGGGAGTGTTCATAGGTGGGCTGATGATGATCGCGCAGTTTCTGTATCAGGTAGTGGGCGAGATTATCGAGCAGCTCCTGGAAATCCTCATCGTACTCATTCCAGGTGGTAGTGGATGTCGGCCACAAGCGCATGTGCTGGTTCCAGTAGACTGCCGGTCGTCGGAGGGATAACTCGGCTGCTCCCTGCAGCCCCGCTCCAGTCGCCGCTACTCAGCCATGACCAGCATCGACTACCACGACGCCCGACGTTAAAAGTCGGCTGATGAAAGTTCACAGGGTGACGAGGATCACCGCATCGATAGGTATTATCAGAGCCGTGAACACCGGCGACGGATAGCATAATGGTGCATGAGGAATTGCGTGTCGTGAAAGAAAACCGATCGCCCACTTCAGAGTGCTATTATGCGTATTTATTGGTCGTTACGGTCGCCGGTATTCCGTTATCGGTTACTCAGTAATTCGGCGATCTGTACGGCGTTCAGCGCGGCGCCTTTGCGCAATTGATCGCCGCAGACAAACAGGCTGATGCTGCAGCCGGTGGGATCGCTCAGGTCCTGACGGATACGTCCGACCAGTACGTCATCGCCGCCGGAAGCGTCGATCGGCATGGGGAAATAGTTGCGCTGGGGATCGTCCACCAGCCGCACGCCAGGCGCTTGCTGTAACAGGGTCCGCACCTGATCCGGGGTTATCGGCCGCTCCGTCGTCAGGGTGATACTTTCGCTATGGGCCCGCAGAATAGGAACGCGGATGCATGTGGCACTGAGCGGCAGCTGTGGAGTGTGAAAAATCTTGCGCGTTTCATCGGCTACTTTGCGTTCTTCCTGATTGTAGCCGCTCTCATCGATGGCGGTGTTATGGCTGAAGAGATTGAACGCGCACGGATGAGGAAAGACGTTGGGTTGGGATTGCAGCTCCGCGCGGGTTAAAACCCGCGGCTCGGAGGTGTTTGCACCGGTGTTCAGATATTGACGGGTCTGGTCGAGCAGTTCCTGCATAGCGCTGGCGCCGGCGCCACTGACCGCCTGATAGGTGCTGATGAGCAGTCGTTGGACCGGATTATTGCGGTGAATCGGCCAGACCGCCATGGCCATGATGATCGTCGTGCAGTTGGGGTTGGCAATCAATCCCTGATGTGTCGAGATGTCCTGTGGATTGATTTCCGGAACCACCAACGGCGTGTGCGGGTCCATGCGGAAGGCGGAGGAATTATCGATGATCACGGTTCGGCCGTTGCGAAACTGGCCGGCCACTGCCTTGGTGATGCTGGATCCGGCGGAAAAAAGGGCGATATCCACATCCTGCATCTGCGCAGGATTCAGTTCCCGGACCACCAGCTTTTCCTGACGATAAGTCAGTTGTTTACCGGCAGAGCGCGCCGAAGCCCAGAGACTCACCCGATCTGTCGGGAAGGCCCGCTCCTCCAGTATGGACAGCATCTCCACTCCCACCGCACCCGTAGCACCGACAATGGCAACATGCATGACCCGGACCTCTATCCTGCGACACTTAATTCCACCCTATTGCCCGGCGGGCTTTATTGTTTGCCTGAGTTCACTTTAGGGCGGAAAAGATCATCGTACTGTAAGCCTTTCCGGCCGTCTATGTGCCTTGACGACAATATATACTGGTTGATAAACTACCGCGTCTTGCCTGGCGGCGAGCGGTGTGTTTTCCCCTGCTCTTGTCGGCAAGCGGCACTTTCCCGGATGATACTGATCTATCCTGACGAAGGTAAACACCTTCGTGGTTACCGCCGTCACAAGTTAATTTAATAGCGGAGCCGGCCTCGGGTTCGGGCGGAATACCGGTCTTGCCGGTCGACTGGTACGGCTAGGATAATCGATGGCTTATGAAGAGTCCGGAAGATCCCAAGCAACCATCGAGCGGTTACCGCCTGCTGACTTTGGGTACGGAACTGGTGGCAGCGGTGGCAGGTGGATCACTGGTGGGTTGGTGGATTGATCGTCAATATCAGACCCGTTATGGCTTATTGATCGGTGCGTTGGTTGGCATTGTGGGCGGGCTGTATAACCTGATCAAGCAGTCATACAGCGTGATGCAAGAACAGCAGGCGGAATTGGATCGGCAAGATGAAGGCAACGATTCCGCAGCCGATTAATACTGAGCAGCCGATGCGATCGGCGGCATATCGCTGGTTGCAACTGGCGGTGATTGGTTTGGCTGCGGCGGTTCTGTTGGCGGCTGTTTTCGGACCGCTCACGTTTCGCCTGGCTGGTTGGCCGGGTATCAGGGCCATGACAGCAGCATTATTGGCGGTCTGGATTGCCCAGAGTGTGGGTTCGATTCCGATCTGTCAGGCGCTGACTGGTGCAGGACCGGTGATGCCGAACAAGGTCATGGGTAGCATGATCTTAAGGTTGATATCAACTGTCGTAGTTGCCATTCCGCTGGTGAGTTCCGGCTGGTGGTTGATGACCCCGCTGCTGCTTTGGCTGGCGGGGAGTTACTTCATTCTGCTGATGGTGGAAACGGCGGTGCT
Organism: Phycisphaerae bacterium; assembly: GCA_022072405.1. GTDB lineage: Bacteria > Planctomycetota > Phycisphaerae > UBA1845 > CAIVHJ01 > JAJVHX01. Next base: position 76,957 of record JAJVHX010000007.1, read on the forward strand.
GACCCGCTGGATCCGGCGGCAAGCGGCGAATTGCAAACTTACGGGAGCATCGGAAAAATGATGATCGGCGGAGCCATGATGCTGGCGAGTTCCAATCCGATGGAGCATGTCCTGCCGCATAAGCTGTTCGAGATTCGCGGCGTGGATGTCACCAATCAGATGGTGATGCAGGTTGTGGCGACGTTATTTGTTTTATGGCTGCTTGTCTCGGCTTTTCGGCGGCATGGACGGGCAAATCCTCAGAATCTCGAATCGATGGTGCCTCGCGGCAGCGGTCACCTGTTTGAGATCATCTGCAATTACCTGCGAGAACAGGTTGCCCGGCCGATTCTGCAGCATCATACCGATCGCTTCATACCTTATATCTGGTCTGTATTCTTTTTCATCTTCGGTTGCAACCTGCTGGGGCTGCTGCCGATCGATGCGATTACCGGCGTATTCAGCGGAGATCGCTGGCGGACGCATCTCGCCGGTACGGCCACGGGTAATATCGTGGTCACGGGCACGATGGCGGCCTGCACGCTGGTGATGATGGTGGTGAACGGTCTGCGGCTGGGCGGAATGCACTATCTGGCCCACTTCTGTCCCGGGCCGCTTTGGCTCGCACCGCTGCTGATTCCGGTGGAAATCATCGGGTTGGTGGCCAAGATCTTCGCCCTCACCGTGCGTTTGTTCGCCAATATGATGGCGGGTCATATTCTGCTGGCGGTACTACTGGGTTTCGGTACGGCGGCATCGGGCTTGTTGGGGGTGGCGATCGCCATACCCGCCATCGCCGGTGCGGCGGCGATCACCTGTCTGGAAATTTTCGTGGCGGCTTTGCAGGCGTTTATCTTTACGTTTTTAACGACGCTATTTATCGGCCAGTCGGTGGTTTTTCACCACGACGCGCATGATGAAGAACACCCTGCTGGAGATCATGGCCACGCCGCCCCAGCCCATTGAATTCAGGAGGAAAGAGCGTTTTCTGATCACACAATATCTTACGGGTTACCAACAACTCATTCATATTCGCCATGCCGGGCGAGCAGGATCCTGGTCATGAGGCTGGAAGGCGATGGCGGAAATTCGGGTTCAGTTCCTGCGGAATCCACGGGAAGAAAACAGGAGTATATGGAATGAAAGGTTTGATCAAGATGTGGCTGATCGCTCTGGCGGTGGTCACGGTATTCGGGTTGGCTTCGCCGGCGTTTGCTCAGGAAGCGGCTCATGGTGAGGGTGGTTCCGGCTTTGCGCTGTTCCACACACCGACGGCGGGGGCGGCATTTGGCGGGGCGATTGGTGCGGGTCTGGTGCTGATGGGCGGTGGTGCGGGTATCGGCCGGATCGGCGGCAGCGCCGTCGAGAGTATGGCCCGTCAACCCGAAGCGGCGGGTCAGATCAGCACCGGTATGTTGATCAGCGCGGCAATGGTCGAAGGAGCGACTTTGTTCGGCGTGGTCGTCTGCCTGCTGGCCGTCTTGAAGTAGTGGACCTGTTGAATCGATAGCGCCCCTGTGAGCATTGGGTGCGCTATGTTTGCTCATGATCGGGTAATGAAGATCGTGAACCGCCCGAGGATAAATCGTATGGCGTTGATGAAATCTGCATCTGGAGCGGGAGTATTGGGATTGCTGCTACCGGCGATGTTGCTGGCGAGTGAAGCACACGGTGCGGAGAAGATCAATCCCTTCGAGGGTACGGTGGCCAATGCGGTGGTCACGCTGATCACCTTCGGCATCGTGCTCTTTGTGCTGGGGAAGTTCGTCTGGCCGGCGGTCCTGACCGGATTGCAGCGGCGCGAGGAGTTCATCCGCAATTCGCTGCAGACCGCAAAACAGGAACGCGAAGAGGCGGAAAAACTGCTCAAACAGTATCAGGAGCAGATCGCCGGCGCCCGCCAGCAGGCCACGGCAATTGTGGATGAGGGGCGGCGCGATGCGGAGGTGTTGCGGCACAAAATTCAGGCTGAAGCCAAAACGGACGCAGACGCCATGCTCGAACGGGCCCGGCGGGAGATCGGCATTGCCCGCGATACCGCCGTGAAAGACCTCTACACGCTCAGCGGCAAATTGGCCACGGATCTGGCGGGGCGCATCATTCAGAAAGAAATCGACCCCGCCACTCACGAGCGGCTGATCCGCGATTCCATCAATGATTTGTCCACGGCGAAGTTGCATAATTGATGAATCACTGAGCGGGCGTATGACCCGCGCAGATTGAAGTCTGCGGCGTATTGAACGTGGAAAGATGTAGTTGGGAGTTAATCGTTGGCGACTGCTGAACAACAGACCATTGCCGAAGTTTATGCCTTGTCGCTGCTCGATCTGGCCAAGACACAGAACGCAGCTTTGGCGATTGATCAGGAATTTCAGGAGCTGGTGCAGGCGTTGGGACGCGATAGCGATTTCCGGACGCTGTTCAGCTCCCCGCTGATCAGCGAGGAAGTGCGGGCGGTCACTCTGGACCGGCTCTTTCGCGGGCGACTGAGCGACCTGTTGCTCAATACCCTCCAGGTGCTCAATCTGAAGGGGCGAATCAACCTGCTGGAGGAAGTGCAGCACCAGTATCATCAGGAAGTGGTGGAGCTGCAGAATGTCACCGAAGTGCGGGTGAGTTCGGCGACGGCGCTTTCGGCCGGCTTACGGCAGCAGTTGGTGAATTTGTTGCAGCAACGCTGTGGCCGGAATGTGGCTATGATCGAAGAAATTGATCCGGCGTTGCTGGGCGGCCTGTTGATTCACATCGAGGATCAGAAAGTCGATCTCTCGGTGGCTCACCAGCTCGATCGGTTTTACGAAACGATGATCACCCATGCCCAGCAGCATATCCACGCCGGTACGGACTTGTTTGAACAGGCGGAAAAGTATTGACCAGCGAACGTAATAGAAATAATAACAACTAAATCTGACTGAACCTTAATACGGTTCCGTCAAGCCTCGTTGCTCCTAGTCTGAGGATGGTGATTGGAACTCTGCGACCTCTGCATGTTCTGCGGTTAAAGGAATTGAATCATGAAGTTCAAGGTGGATGAAATCACGTCGGTGATCAAGCAGGAGATTGCCAACTATCGCAGCGCGATCGATGTGTCGGAAGTCGGGCGGGTCATCGAAGTGGGCGACGGGATCGCCCAGGTGTATGGCCTGAACAAGGCGATGGCCGGCGAGGTGGTCTATTTTGCCAATGGTGTGGCGGGGCAGATTTTCAACCTCGAAGAAAATTCCGTCGGCGTGGTGATTCTGGGCGATTACCTGGAAATCAGCGAAGGCGATGAGGTCAAGCGCGGCGGTGAGTTGTTAAGCGTGCCGGTGGGCGAAGCGATGCTGGGTCGAGTGGTCGATCCGCTGGGCCGACCGCTGGACGGCAAGGGCGTGGTGGAAAGCCCGCACCGCCTGCCCCTGGAGCGCAAGGCTCCGGGCATCGCCGAGCGACAACCGGTGAATGTACCGCTGCAGACCGGCCTGAAGGCTATCGACGCGATGATTCCCATCGGGCGCGGCCAGCGCGAACTGATCATCGGCGACCGCAAAACCGGCAAAACCGCGATCGCCATCGACGCCATCATCAACCAGCGCGAAACCGGCGTAATCTGCGTCTACGTCGCCATCGGCCAGAAGGAATCTACGGTCGCAGCGGTGGTTGAAACGCTGCGCAAATATCATGCCATGGATTACACTATCGTGGTACAGGCGGGTTCCTCCAGCTCCGCGCCGCTGCAATATATCGCCCCCTACTCCGGCGTAGCCATGGCGGAATATTTCTGCTACCAGCAGGGCAAAGACACGCTGGTGATTTACGACGATCTTACCAAGCAGGCCCAGGCCTATCGCCAGCTCTCATTGCTGCTTCGCCGTCCGCCGGGTCGTGAAGCTTATCCGGGCGATGTGTTCTACCTGCATAGCCGCCTGCTGGAGCGGGCTTGTAAGCTGGCAGAACGGCGCTTTATCTGCCACAAAGATGCTCCCAAAACCACTACCGAGGGGATCAACGGCAAATTGTATACCGGTGTGCCCGGGGTTCACAATTCGCAGCAGGACCTGGAAAAAATGCCTGACCGCGACCGGCTGGAAATTCGCAAAGATCCGACTTCGGGGGGTTCGATTACGGCGCTGCCGGTCATCGAAACTCAGGAAGGTGAAGTATCCGCCTATATCCCCACCAATGTGATTTCGATCACCGATGGGCAGATCTATCTTGAACCGGACCTCTTCTTTGCCGGCGTACGGCCGGCGGTCAACGTCGGTATCAGCGTGTCGCGCGTCGGCGGTAATGCGCAGATCAAAGCGATGAAGAAGGTCGCCGGCTCGCTGCGTCTGGATCTGGCCTCGTTCCGCGAACTGGAAGCCTTTGCCCAGCTGGGTACGGAACTCGACACGGCCACGCAGAAACAACTGGATCGCGGCCAGCGGATGGTGGAGCTGCTCAAGCAGCCGCAATATCAGCCCTATCCGGTGGTGGATCAGGTCATCAGCATTTACGCCGCCTCGCGCGGGTTCATGGATGCGATTCCCGTAGCCCACATCGCCGAATATGAGCAGCAAATGCTTAAACATCTGCGCGATGAACTGCCCGAAGTCCGCCAAATGCTGATTGACAAAAAGGATATAACGCCCGAGATCGAAGCCAAGCTCAAAGAGGTACTGGGCCAGTTCAAAGCCAAACTTGGATAAGGTTGGCCATGAGCCGAACCATGAATCAAGGCCACTGGGAACAGAAAATCGGAGCCGCGAGCGCCGGCGAGCGGATAGTGGAAACAGAGCATGTGGAACAGGGAACGTATCAGGTAAAGCAAGTGATCGGTCACATCTGAAAAGTGATTGATTGGATTGCTTGGAAAATAGTGTGTGGTAAATCATGGCCAAGGCACGACAAATCGTTAAACGCCGCAAAGCGGTGAGCAATATCAAGAAGATCACCCGGACGATGCAGCTCATCGCCACGGCCAAGTATCAGAAATGTCTGCAACGGGCGATGGGCACCAAGCCCTACACCCAGCGGATTACGCAACTGGTCACGGAGCTGGCTGGTCAGGTGACCGATATCAATCATCCACTCCTGCAGACCAATAGTGGCAGCGGGCGGGTCGCCGTCCTGGTGATCACCTCCAACCGCGGGTTGTGCGGTGGCTATAACGCACAAATTCTGCGCACCGCGTTGGAACGGTTCCGGCAAGTGGAAGCGAGCCAGCGGCAGATCCAGCTGCAGGCGGCTGGCAAAAAAGCCATCGCCTATTTTCGTTTTCTAGGCCGGGCACTGCACAAAAGCTATTCGCACTTTGATGATCGGGTCCGCTTCGAACAGGTACAGGGGCTGGCGGATGAATTCATGGCCGCGTATGAACGGCAGGAAGTGGATGCAGTCTATGTGGTCTATATGCGTTATATCAGCACCGCCCGACAGCGCCCGGAAATAATCCAGTTGCTGCCCATGTCTGCTCCGCAATCGGAACAGAAAACGACCGAAGCTGCGACCCCTGTGCAATATGAATTCTCTCCCTCGCCTGGGGAATTACTGGCGGAATTACTGCCGGAGTCGGTACGGGTGCGCCTGTTCCAGTGTTTCACCGATGCGGCGGTGAGCGAGCAGGTGGCCCGCATGGTGGCGATGAAGGCCGCCACCGACGCTGCCGGCGACATGATCAAGTATCTGACCCGAACCTATAACCGGGCCCGACAGACGCAGATTACGATGGAACTACTCGATATCGTCGGCGGGGCCAACGCCATCTCCGCATCCTGATGGTATCGGTGACAGTACAGGTTTACGCATAAAGAGACGTGGGCTATAGCCCGTGCGGCGTTGATCTGAGGTAGTTTCAAAATCACGAACATGGAAACGCGCGGGCTAATGCCTGCAGCTCTTTGATGTTTTTTAAGATGCCTGTGAATATCATATGTTGCGAACGATAATGAACATTGGTGTGGGGATGATGGCGGTCGCTGCGGTATCGACTGCGCGGGCTGACCAGGCTGCTTCGCAACCGGTCGAGGTGCCGGTGATCACTTATCCGCTGGAAGAAATGAAGCTCGAAGCCCCGGGTCAGGTGCAGTTCCGTCTGGTGAACGGTGTGATCGAGGCTCACCAGGATCCACAACAGCCTTATTATAATCCCTGGCAGGATACCTATTTTTCAGTGATTCCCGACCCGCAAGGCCAGTCGCGCGTTCAGCGCTTCATCCTGGTACGATTCGGCCAGGCTTTTTCGCAGAATTACTATTATTCCAACAATATGCAGAATCAGCCGCCGCCCGAGTCGGCCCTGGAACTCATCCAGGTCTCGTACACGATCGAAGAGGGTTTCCGGCTGTATGCCAGCTGGACCAACAAAAGCGTGCGCAGTTTCATTACTCTCGACCAGAACGCCCGTGGCCGGGTGCAGGTACTGGGCCAGCTGGAAGGGCAGATGATCAGCGCGCAGAGCAGTGGGATCTGGCCGATGCTGCTGGAAAATCCGGGTTTGTGGGATGGTCCGCTGGGCCAACTGCTGGAGTCGCTGCTGGGGGAGCAGATGAATCCCTGGAGTCAGGGGGCCCTGCCGTGGTTGATTCTGGCCGATGAAGCGGTACCTGCCGGACCGGAAGTCGCTCAGTGGCAACAGTGGGTGGAGTTACTCGCGGCTCCCGATGCTGCGGAACGCGACACCGCCCAGCGGAAGCTGCAACAGGTCGGCCCGCGGCTGATTCGGTTTCTGGTCGCCCTGCCCACTGCCACCCTCGAATCGGAGCAGCAGGAGCGGCTGAAACAACTGGGCGAGACGTTCGGGATTAATGAGTCCGCCCTGGCCCAGTGCCGGGAAGTGCGCCATGATCCGCTGGTGTTATTACTGCTGATGCGCAGCCCGGAGGCTCATTTCCGCCGGGATGCTTTTCGCCGCCTGCAAGCCGATCTGCTGCTGCAAACGTCCTTTCGATATGATGAAGATGAAATCACCCGACGGCAGGATTGGCGCCGGGTGGCTGATGAAGTGATTCGCTTGAAACCGGATCTGCTTAAATCCACGGGGGCGACGGTAACCGTTCCCGCCAACCAGTAGAGGTCAGCCATGGTCAGTACCGGAAAACCCAATTGGGGCAAAGTAACACGTGTGATCGGTTCGACGCTGGATGCGGAATTTGATGAAGGCTCCATGCCGTCGATCTATAACGCACTCAAGATCGAATATGAAATCAAAGTGCTGGGGCAGATTCACAAACAGGTGTTGTGGTGCGAGGTGGCCCAGCACTTGGGGGGTGGGCAGGTCCGGGCTGTTTCACTGGGTTCGACCGAAGGTGTACAGCGCGGGGCGGCCATTCTCGATTCCGGATCCCCGGTTCGTGTGCCGGTGGGTGAGAAGACCCTCGGCCGCGTCTTCAACCTGGTGGGAGAGACCATCGATGGTATGGCTCCCTTGCAGGGTACTGATTTTCGGCCGATTCATCGTGAACCACCCCGGCTGGACGAACTGACTCCCAAGACGGAGATGTTCGAGACCGGCATCAAGGTGATCGACCTGCTTTGCCCGCTGGTGCGTGGTGGTAAAGCGGGTCTGTTCGGCGGAGCCGGTGTCGGTAAAACGGTCATCATCCAGGAATTGATCGCCCGTCTGGCCCGGTTCCATAGCGGTTTTTCCTGCTTCGCCGGAGTAGGGGAACGCACCCGTGAGGGGAACGACCTGTGGCTGGAAATGCAGGAAGCCAAAATTGGTGACACCGGTAAGCGGGTTATCGATCAGACAGTGATGGTCTTCGGCCAGATGAACGAACCACCGGGCGCCCGCCTGCGGGTGGCTCTGTCCGCCCTGACCATGGCGGAGCATTTCCGCGATCAGACCGGCGCCGATACGCTGCTCTTTATCGATAATATATTCCGCTTTTCCCAGGCCGGTTCGGAGGTTTCCGCGCTGCTCGGACGGATGCCTTCAGCGGTCGGGTATCAGCCGACCCTGGGTACGGAAATGGGTGAATTACAGGAACGGATCACCTCCACCAAGCGCGGGGCCATCACCAGCATTCAGGCCATTTACGTTCCGGCGGACGATTATACGGACCCTGCACCCGCCACCGCGTTTACGCATCTGGACAGTACCGTCAACTTGGAGCGACGCATCGCCGAAAAGGGGATTTATCCCGCCGTCGATCCGCTGGCTTCCAGCAGCCGGATTATCGATCCGCTGATCATCGGTGAACGTCACTACAAAGTGGCCCGCAGCGTCCAGAAAATTCTGCAACGCTACAAGGATCTGCAGGATATTATCGCCATCCTCGGTGTGGATGAATTGAGCGAAGAGGACAAGCTCATTGTCGGCCGGGCCCGTAAAATCGAACGGTTTCTGTCGCAACCCTTCTACGTCGCCGAGCAGTTTACAGGGTTCGCCGGCAGTAACGTCCCGCTATCCGAAACCATCCGCAGCTTCGAGGAATTGATCTCCGGTAAATGGGATCATCTGACGGAAGGGGCTTTCATGTACGTCGGAACGATCGAGGAAGCGGGCGAAAAGGCGCGCAAGATGGCGGGCCAGTAAGCGGGAGCAATCATGGCCAGGGAGAATTTGTTTCACTGTCAATTGATCACCCCCGACGCGGCGCTGGCCGATGAGCTGGTCAGCAGCGTGGTCGTCACCGCCCATGATGGCGAACTGGGCGTGCTGCGCGATCGGGCGCCGCTGCTCTGTCGGCTGGGTGTGGGCGGTCTGCGTATGCAGACCCCAACCGGCACGCGACAATTTTTTATTGACGGCGGCTTTATGCAGGTTTATTCCAACGAGCTGGTCATCCTGACACCCCAGGCTCGCCCCATCGATCAAATACCAGTTCAGGATACTCAGCGACAATTGAAAGAGTGGCAGGAAAAAACTGCTCACAGCCTGGCGGAGCAGGAAACCAAAGATGTGGAAGTTCGCCGGCTGCGGGCCCAATTGCGACTGGCAGTGAAAAACAAATGATACTACAGCAGGACCATTGCCGATTAGATGATGATGAGATTGGGATTATCAGAACGATCACGACTTGATGGCGTTTCAGGTCCGGGAAATCTGATTAGAGTGTTGACACTCTCTTAAAGGTCCGATAGAATCGCTTGGCGTAAGAAAACAGTTCTTAACTGTAGTAAATAAAGAAACTTCTGTGGCCAATGCGCCGAATTAGTTTATAGCAAATAACCCACTCATCGGTTCCTCCCCCCGGGAACCGATTTCCCCCAAGGCCCGCTCCACCCCGGCGGGCCTACTTTTTTGTACTTAGTTTTTGCGGTTATCTACTCGCAATCAGCGGTCAGTTAATAATTGGCTGGCCTCATATTTTTGAGCCGTGTGAACCCTTATTATTCACCACGGTTGGGGAAGGATGGCTGGTCTGGCCGTCGAATAAAAGCGTGCGCGTCCTAACAATTCTGCCAGGCGGAATAATAAATTATAGAACCGGTTACAAAGTTGAAAATGCAGGCATAACCCAGGCTAACGTCGGTGGCGCTTGGAATGATGAAACCGGTTGCAGTCTGTATTTGTGGTTGTTCTGGCGGGGGAACGATCAGCCGAGTTCTTCGGTGACCAGTTGATTCAGTCGGCGGAGGGCTTCGTTTTCGATCTGGCGGACGCGCTCACGGGTTAATCCTACCCGCTCGCCGATATCCTTGAGCGTCATCGGTTCGGACTCGCCCAGGCCGAACCGCATCCGCAGAATTTTCGCTTCGCGTTCATCGATCTGCTCGAGCAACCGGCGGAGCAGTTTGCCTTCCGCCTCGGTAAACATCGCATCTTCCGGACGTGGGCTTTTGGTGTCGGCCAGCATCTCTGTCAGCGGCAGCCCATTCTCGTCATCGCCTGATTGCGTCGGGGAGCTGAAGGCTTTCACCGCCCGTTTGATGATCCGCACCTTGCGTTCGGGCAGTTCCATCTCCGCAGCCAGCTCCTTGATATCCGGAGCGCGGCCTTCACGTTCCATGAAACTTTCGTTGGCCTGTTTGAAGCGGGCGATCATATCCACCATATAAGCAGGGATGTGGATCGGCTGGACCGAGTTGATCAACGCCCGTTTAATGGCTTGTTTGATCCACCAGGAAGCATAGGTGCTGAAACGCGTGCCGGCGTCGGGGTCAAAACCTTCCACCGCCCGCAGTAAGCCCAGGTTGCCCTCTTCGATCAGGTCCGATAAAGACATGCCGCGATTGGTATAATTTTTGGCGATGTTCACTACCAGCCGCAAGTTGGAGCGGACCATCCGGTCACGGGCCTGCTGTGCTGAGGCTTCCGCCGTTTCCTTTTCCAACAACGTGGCTTCGCCCGTGTCAAACATATCATCAATGTATAATGAATGCTGGATAATCTGGGCCAGCTCCTTCTCCTCATCCGCATTGAGGAGCGGTGCTTCGTTGATCTGCTTGAGATAAAGTTGCAGTCCCGATTCCACGTTTCCACCTGTACGAGAGAAACGATATCAGCCCGGCCGGTCGATACCGGGTCACTCTATCCATCGACGAAATCGGTCATGGGCTTGAAGCCCGAATACCCGGAAACTCTGCAGCGCTTCAGGCATCCCCACAAAATTGTTCCGCACGGCAGATCTGCGGATTATACTGCGCCATTATCGGGGCCGGCCTCGGCTTCGGTGGATTCTGTTTCCGTCGAAGCCGCCGCTTTGGCCGCCGCCCGATTGCGCTGCAGTATGCTGGCATCGATCATCGCGGTACCAATATCGCTGGTACCCGACAAGCCGCCTCGGCGTTCCCGACGCTTGTCTTCATCACCATCATCGGTGTCTTCGGCAGCCCATTCCGCCCGCTTCTTGCTGAGGGCAATCTTGCGCTCGATCGCATCAACCCGTAGAATTTTGACCTGGATCTTCTCGCCAACCTTGACTTCGTTGTGGGCGTCATCCACCTTATTATCCGACAGCTCGCTGACATGCAGCAATCCTTCGAGGTCTTTTTCCAGCTCGACGAAGACGCCGAAATTGGTGATCTTGGTGACCGTACCTTCGACGATCTGGCCGGGCAGATAATTTTCCGGAACCGCCCGTTCCCACGGGTCCTCGGTCAGTTGTTTAAGTCCCAGGGCGATCCGCTGTTTGTCCTCTTCCACTTTCAGCACGACACATTCGATTTCGTCGTTCTTCTTGAGCACTTCGGAAGGATGGGCGATCTTCTTGGTCCAGCTCAGATCGGAGACATGCAGCAGGCCGTCGATCCCTTCCTCGATCTCGATGAAGGCCCCGTAGTTGGTGAGGTTGCGGACCTTGCCTTTGACGCGGGTATTGGGCGGGTATTTGGCCGCCACCAATGTCCAGGGGTTGGTTTCGGTTTGCTTCAGGCCGAGGCTGATCTCTTTCTTGTCCTTGTTGATCTCCAGCACCACCACTTCGATCTCGTCGCCGACGTTGAGAATTTCCGACGGATGGTTGATGCGACGGGTCCAGCTCATTTCGCTGATGTGTACCAGTCCCTCCACCCCTGCTTCCAGCTTCACAAAGGCTCCGTAGTTCATGATATTGACCACTTCACCCTTGATCTTGTTGTTGACCGGATATTTATCCTCGACGCGCTGCCACGGGTCTTCATGCAGTTGCTTGAGGCCCAGGGCGATTTTTTCCTTCTGATGATCGATGCTCAACACCATCACTTCCAGCTCCTGATCGATCTTGACCAGTTCGGAAGGATGATGAATGCGATCCCAGCTCATGTCGGTGATATGCAGCAGGCCGTCGATACCGCCCAGGTCGACAAAGGCGCCGAAATCGGCCAGGTTCTTGACCATACCCTTGATCTTCTGGCCTACTTCCAGGCTCTTCAGCAACGTTTCGCGGGCCACCTGGCGTTTTTCTTCGATCAGCTTCCGCCGTGAAACCACGATGTTGCGGCGTTCCTTGTCAATTTTCAGAATCTTGGCGGAAATCTCCTTGCCGATATATTCGCCGATATCGCTGGGCCGGCGGATATCCACCTGTGACGCGGGCAGAAAGACCGGCACACCGATGTCCACCAGCAGCCCGCCCTTGATCTTGCGCATGACCTTGCCCTTGATCTCATCTCCTTCGGCGGAGTGTTCCAGCAGTTTCTGCCAGTTGATCTGGCGATCGGCTTTGCGCTTGCTGAGCTGCACCAGGCCGCTGTCCGATTCCACCGAGTCCAGCCACACGTCCACATCGTCGCCGATGTCGATACTGCTCGGATCGGACCACTCCTCGACGGGGATGACCCCTTCACTCTTGAGACCGACATCGACGATCACATCGTCACCGCTGCGCCCGACGATCCGGCCTTTCATGATCGTACCAGTGGCGATTTCGCCCATTTCGGTCCGCATTTTTTCAGTGATGGTGGCGCTGGTGGATTCCTGACCGAAATAACCAGCCAGTTCACGTTCGATCAAATCATCGGTAATGTTCAAATCTTCGAGGAGGTTACGATCTACCATAAATATCCTGACTTATCTTTCTGCTCGAGCCGGGAATAACGACACCCCCGCCTGATCCCAGGCGGATTATAGTTCGCTCTCCAGTTGTACAGTTTGGGGTGTGGCGGGAATGATCGGTAGCCCACCCGTGAACTGGGGTGCCAAACGGTTAAGGGTGACCCAGGTCTCGATCGCCTGTCTGGTTCGATCGGGGTGGGGTAACACACCCGCACACGAAGCCCGTCAACCAGCCCAGACAGTATAACTCATTGAGATTTCTTTGCCTATAGCCACAACCCCTGACGGTACGGGTATCGTTTCACCGAGCCGCGACCGTCAGGGAGCGGTCTTCAACAGGATGTGTTTTAATTTTGATTCAAACGATGCCAGTACCCCCTGACCATCGGCAGGCCTTTATCGCATGGTGATTTGTATTATTGGACATCGCTCAGGATATAGTTTTGGATTTGGCTGGCAGCCATTGGACCAGCATCACTCCACCCATCACCAGCCCCGCCCCCAGCAGGATTGACAGTGTGGGCACCACCCCGCGAAACAGCCACACCAGCAGGGCGGTCCAGATCGGTTGCAGGTTACTGAAAACCGCAACCTGACTGGCTTCGAGCCGCTTGAGGGCCCAATACCAGAGGTTAAAGGCCACACCACTGGTCAGCAGGCTCATGTAGAGCAGCCCCAGCCAGCCCGGCCAGCCCGGCGACCGCCAGTCGAAATCCGCAAAGACCCACGGGGTGAGGGGTAACATTGATAACGCCCCGAAGGCGAACGACCAGGTGATGGCGGCGATCGGATCATAGCTCCGCAGCGCGTTTTTGCCGGCCAGCGTGTAACCAGCCCACGCCAGCACTGCGACACTGAGCAGCAAATCGCCCTTGAAATGGGCGAGGGAAAACTGCTGGCCTCGCGTGCGCAGCACCCAGACCACGCCCACCAACGCCAGGGCAATACCCAGCACTTTCAAACCCGTCAGCCGTTCACCCAGCCAGATTACCGCCACCACCAGCACCACCAGCGGCGTAAAGGAGAACAGCAGCGCCGCATCCAGCTCCGGAGCCAGTTGAATCCCGTAGAGAAAAAAAACCTGGTTGACCGTGACGCCGCACAGGCCCATCAGGGCAAAGAGTCGCCAGTCGCTCCGCTGCCGCAGGTGGGGTCCGGGTCGGCGGGTGAGCAGGTAGATCGGCAGCATGATCAGCAGGCTGAGCATGATCCGGCACCAGCACATCTGCAGCGTGTTGAAATGTTGGCCGGTATCCTTAGCCACCAGAAAAGTTCCCGCCGCCAACCATCCGCTGACGATTAATGCAACCCTCGGCCACACCACGAACCGCACCGGCCGAAAAGGTTCCTCGACCTCAATCCGCAGAGGGTCATTACTGGGTGACTCCGCCATCGTCATGGAATCGGTTGTTTCTATGGAAGAATGCATGAGTAATGGGTGATCGGGATGAGAGCGTCAGAATGAATGACGTTTATCACTGGAGCCGTGTCCGTTCCGCAGCGGTTCCAGTACGGTAAAGTGCCTGTGGGAGATAATCGTCCAATGCTCTCCGTCCGGCAGGGTGATAAAGGCCTTGCGTTTCATCGGCACCACCCTTTCGCGTTGATGAATATCATCATTTTTCCCCTTGCAGAATAATCCGAAACGGCTGAAAGGGGTCGCATCGCAGCGCTGCATTGATTGATGTCGTCGTCACAGTGAACTCCTAGGGCGTCGCGCAATGCGCAGCAGGTTCGAGCAGACGGAGCTGTTCGACGAATTCCTGAATGATCCATTCGGGGGTGCTGGCTCCGGCGGTGACTCCGGCGATCTTCTTGCCCGTTACCATCTGCGGATTAAACTGCGACCAGCTTTCCAGGTGATAGGTCTCCATGTTCTGATCGCTGCACAAACGGGCCAGTTCGCGGGTATTGGCGGAATGCAGCCCGCCCAGCACGAACATCACTTCCACCTCGCTGCACAGGTTCACCGCGGCTTCCTGCCGCCGCACCACTTCCAGACAGAGCGTATTGATGATTTTGATTTCGGTGAAGGGCCGCTTGGCGATCGCCCCGATGATCTCGCCCACATGTTCCGGCGAATGGGTCGTCTGGGCGACGAGACCCAGCTTCTCCCGCCGCTGCAGTTTCGTCTCAATCTCTTCAATAGAATCGAGCACGATGATGTCCGGGGCATACCCCAGCACGCCGCGCACCTCCGGATGATCCGCATCGCCGATCATCACCACCTGATACCCTTCTTCGTGCAGGTGCTTCACGGCCTGCTGGGCCTTGGTCACCAGCACACAGGTGGCATCGACGATATTCAGGCTTTTTTCCTCGGCGCGCTCGAAAAATTGCGGCGGGGCGCCATGCGAACGGATCAGGATCGTCGCACCATCCTCAATCTGCTCAAGATCGCCTGATTGATTGAGTCCGGCGGATTCCAGCTTGCGTACCACATCGGGATTGTGGATCACCGGCCCCAGGGCGATCACCTGCCCCGGACCATGTTCGCGCACCGCTGCCTCGGCGATCTCGATCGCATCTTCCACGCCGAAACAGAACCCGCGTTTCTCCGCCAGTTTCACAATCATCTATTATTCTCTACCCCGGTATACCTCGGACCCTTTACCCTTTAATTCATATTATATACAAAGGGTTCGCGTCCGATCTCTTTTCGTAGCAGGTTTTGCTGCTCACGCACTTGAATCGTCAGTTCCCGGGCCACGGGTTCAATCTCCCGGTTTTGGAGCTGTTCGGACGAAAGGGGAGATTGAAATGTGATCCAGATTCGCCCGGGATGGGGCCATTTCAGGCCCTTGCCCCAGACATCGTGTGTCCCCTCGATCACCACGGGAACAATCGGCACCTGCGCCCGCTGGGCAATGGCGATCGGCCCGCCTTTGAAGTCGGCGATGCGGCCATCGGCGCTGCGGGTTCCTTCCGGAAAGACCAGCACCATCTGCCCATCCTTGAGCCGCCGCAACGTTTCCTTGAGTGCCCCGACGTCGGCGCTATCGCGTTTGACTGGAAAGGCGTTGAGGTGGCGGATCATCCAGCCAAAGATCGGTTTGGTAAACAGCGTATCGCGGGCCATGAAGTGACAGGGGCGGCGCAGCGCGCAACCCACCACCATCGGATCGAGATAGCTCTGGTGATTGGCTATCAGCAGCACCCCGCCGCTCTTCGGCACCTGTTCATGACCGAGTGTCTTTCGCCGCGTTATTAGCAGAAAAAACAACTGGCTCGCCCATTTGCCCAATTGATAAAACAGTCTGTTCCACATTTTTTTCATGGTGGCAGATTACGACTGGGTGGCCGGCTTCAGTATCGATCGGCGTCGTTCGATTTCCTTCAGCAGCATGTCCACCACTTCGCTGATATTCAGATGAGTGGTGTTGATCTGGATGGCGTTTCCGGGGATGAGCAAGGGGGCCCATTGATGCTGATCGTTACCGTCGCGGGTGCGCAGGTTTTCCAGCACGGCTTCGTAGGTGGTATCGACACCATCGGTCAGCATCTCGTGATAGCGGCGCTCAGCCCGTTTGGGCAGGTCGGCGTCGAGGAAGAACTTGGCATCGGCATCGGGAAACACCACGCTGCCCTGATCGCGCCCCTCACTGACCAGACTGCCCAGATCACGACCGATCCGCCGTTGCTGCTCCACCAGAATCTGGCGAATGGCAGGTATCCGTGAAACGTAGGGAGTGGCCTGGTTCACCTCCATGCTGCGGATGGCTTCACTGACTTCGTCACCATCCAGCAGCACGCGCGTATGGGTCGGTCCGCAGTCCAGATCAATCTGGGCCTGGGTGGCATTGGCGATTAACTGAGTCGGATTATTAAAATCACAGCCATGACGCTGGCAGCGCAGAGCAATCGCCCGATACATAGCTCCCGTGTCAAGATAGGCAATCTGGAGACGGGCAGCCAATTTGCGCGCTACCGTACTCTTGCCTGACCCAGCTGGTCCATCTAGGGTGATGATCATTTCCGCATTATAGGACGAAACCACTCATTCCCCAAAACCTGCTGATTATTGGTAATTTCTAATCTGTAACCACATGTAAATTAATAAGATATGAGTATAGTGGTGGTGCTTATTCCGAAGGAAATCAAATATTTTTCGTCCTCAATCAGGTTATCAGCCCCAATGACGTAAAGTATTTGTTTTCAGTTACTTTACTTTACCCAGCCGCCTGCCTATCGTCTTATGCGGGAATAAGAATCGCACTTTCACTCGCTGACCACCCCATAAATGAGAACCTGGTTTTTCCATCTGGGTTGTGATGGAGCGTAAGGCGTTCTGAACCCGAGATGGTTCCATTGGTTTGTCGCTGTAATAAGCGAAGCCGTAGTGCAGCGGAGAGGAAAGAAGCACCATTCGCCACGTCACCAACGGAACGGTTGAGTGATGGCCTCACGGGTCGCACGGGGCGATACGTAGACCTTCCCGCGATTTCATTACGGTCAGATATCGAGTCTGCTGCTTCGCTGGGGACACCGGAGCATCGCAGGCTCTTGTGCATTGGTATTCAGAGACACTGGCGATGATTGAAACGGTTTATTCATCCTGGATCATGCTGGGCGCGCTGTTACCGCTGATCGTGCTGACACTGATCAGTGATGTTCAGCGGCGGAAGCTGCCCAACCGGTTGACGCTCAGTACGGCGGTGCTGGGGTTGCTGTTGCACCTGGTCTTCGGCGGGATGTCGGCGTTGGGCTGGTCGCTGGTGGGACTGCTGCTTGGATTTTTTGCCCTGCTGCCTTTTTATCTGGCGCACATGCTGGGGGCGGGCGATCTCAAGATGTTCGGTGCATTGGGAGCCTTTCTAGGTTATCCCCTGGTCTGGTATGGATTGGCGGGGGGGGCGATTCTGGCGGGGGTGACTTCGCTGGTGATCATGCTGATCATGAAACGCGAAGTGGCGGCGGGGCGGTGGACGCTGATGGCGGCCAAGGCTTCTTCCGCCAAAATACTCTTCAGTGATTTCGCCAGTCACCAGTCCTTGAATCAATCGTCCCGCTCGCTGCCCTACAGCATCTATTACAGCGTGGCGGCGGTCGGGGTGTGGGTGGCCCAGGCGAGTGGTTGGCTGAATGCATGAGTGGGGTAGTGGTTCGGGGTTGGTGTTGAAATTGCAGACGGTTACTTGAGGAGAGAGGAGCAACGCTCATGCAGCGACGACGGAGTTTACTTCCCTGGCGCCGGCGCAGCGGAACATCGACGGTGGAGCTGGCCATTATCGCCCCGGTGCTGTTCCTGACGTTGTTTGCCATTATCGAATTCGGTTATCTCTTTTTCTGCCGGGCCAAAGTGCAGGAAGCCGCCAGCGAAGCCTGCCGGTTGGCGATTTCTCCCGGTTTTGAAGTGGGTTCGCCGGGAGAGGCCGACATTATCGAAATGATTGAAACTATTCTGGCGCAGATCGGCGTTGACGAGGCGAGTGATTATACTTACACCCGTGATCCGGCATTCCAGAGCGATCCGCCGGAAGATGATCCCAACGAAGTGATTACGGTCAGCGTACCGCTGTTTGGCACTCACGGAGTCGCATTACCGGGTTACGTTTTACAGATTTTCTTTCCTGCGGACGCCACCGTATCCGGAACCGTGACGATGAGACATGGTTGAGAAGGTGGATAAATTGGTGGGAATGATACAGGCCTGAGAGGGAGAGAGGGGAGGTTGCCGTTTATGAAGATGCGTATGGTATTGCCGCTGATGGTCGCGATCATCGCCGGGCTGGGCTTCATGGTCATCCTGCAGAACATGCTGGAGGAGAAGAACAAGCGTGGCCAGGAAAAGAAGGAAGTGGTCGTGCTGGTTTCCACCCAGGAATTGCTGCCGGCGGTGGCGATTGATGAAAAAATGATCGTGGAAAAGCGTTTTCCGGAAGATCGGGTGCCGATCGGCGCATTTACGGATAAGCAGAAACTGCTGGGTCGCGTACCGCTGATCAAGATCAACCCCAACACGCCGGTAACCGACAATCTGCTGACCCCGGTGGGTGTAGCCCAGGGGCCGGATTCCCAGATTCCCAAGGGCTATCGACTCTTTCCAATCACCCTGGATTCGGCCACGATTTCCTCGGGCATTATCATGCCCGGCAGTGTGGTGGATGTCGTCGCGGAGGTGGATGTACCGACCCGCAGCGGGAAGAGCGTGAAGAAGAGCGGCACGATTCTGCAGAAGGTCAAGGTGTTCCAGCTGGGCGGGTATACGACCCGTGAAGCGCTGGAAGCGGCTCGGGCCACGACCACTTTGAAGGCGAGCGAACTGAATACGGCGTCGCTGCTGCTGACCCCCAAGGAGGTTGAGGTTGCTCATGGTCACAGCAAAGCCCGGCTGACTTTGTCACTCCGCAGCGGGATGGATGAAACCGATGTTCCACTGGAGGATTTCCGCTCCGAACTGGCAGCAGCCGAAGAACCGGCGGGTATCCAGTTGCCAACGACGCCTCCGCCGCTGCCTACGACCAAAACGGTTGTGGAGGCCAGCAAGGCTGAACCGTTAAAACGGTTCACTACCTGGGAGATTCGCGGCACGGTGGCTGAACAGGTGACTTACGTGTTCGTCAATGGCTACTGGATGCGTGAAACGGACATCCGTGGCGGCGGCACGGCTGCTGACTATGTCCTGCCGTCAACCACCCCGGATAGTCAGCAGGTGGCCACTCAGGTGACCACGCAACCGGCAGCAGAGGCCGGCGAAGTCGCCCAGTCGCAGCCGGAAGAGAATCAGCAGAATTCTGCCGATGAAGAAAGTGCGGCGGGCGAATCGGAGGAAGCTCCGACGGAAGGCTGAGCCTTCAACTGCGGTCCGTCTGGAAAGGACGTAATATGAACCGAACCCTGCGGGTAGCCATTCTGAAGATGCCCGACTGCACGGACGGCAGTCTGGAACCATCGCTGCTGTCGATCGACGGGGTGCGGGTCGTGGCCCAGTTAACCTTGGCTGATGAACTCTCGGTGGCTTTGAAGGAATGCCGCCCGGATGTGCTGATGGTCGCGCTGGGTGATAAACCAGCCCATCTGCTGCTGGGGCAGATCGGCGAGGTGATCAAGAATCGCCGGGAACTGTGCGTGATCCTGGCGGGGCCCAAGCGCGATCCTGATCTGCTGCTGACTGCGATCCGCGCCGGCGTGCGTGAATTCGCCGAACTGCCGACGCGTCCGGAACTGCTCATTGAAATTCTGCAGAAAATGCTCGAAGGCCAACCGACCCGCCAGATGGGTAAACTGCTGGTCTTCATGGGAGCGGGAGGCGGTAACGGCACCAGCACGGTCGCCGGAAATGTCGCCGTCGAACTGGCCCGCAGCGGTGTTGGCCGGGTGGCCCTGGTGGACCTGGATATCTACACCGGTCAACTCGCCGCCATGCTTGATCTTTTCCCGACCTTCACCGTTCTGGAGTTGTGTGCGATCGATCATCTCGAAGCGGAGCATGCCCGTATCGAAAGTGTCATGCTCAAACATAGCTCGGGAGTTCATCTGCTGGCCCGACCCAAGGAACCTACCGTCGATGATCTGCCGCAGCTCAAAGCCCGCGCTGTGGAAGTAATTCAACACTTGCAGGAAATGTTTGATTTCGTGCTGGTTGATGTGAATCCCTATACCGACGTGACCGAGGGGCGGCTGGCGACGATGGCTGACGAAATCGTGCTGGTGGCCCAGCCCCAGATCAACGCCGTCCACAATTCCGCCCAGTTGCAGCGCCTGCTCAATCAGCTGCAGTGCGATCTGAATCGTCTGCGACTGGTCATCAACCGTGTCCCGCGCAAACTGGGTTCGGTGCGCATCGACAGCGTGGAGAAAAGTCTGAAACGTAATGTTTTCTGGCAGATTCCCGAAGATTACGAGGCGGTCAGTGAATCGCTGAATCTGGGGATTCCGCTCAGCGAACATGCCACCGCCAGCAAGGCCCGTTGCAGCATCCGCGATCTGGCCCAGGCGTTGGTTCGGGCTGATCATCTGGAGAAGAAGGAACCGGCCGCACGGAGCGGTTTACTGCGGCGGATTTTCAAAGATAACGTCGCCTGATTTTCAGGTACTGCGGCGGTACTCGGGGAAGTTCAACCGCCGCCATGATGGGGAGAAGCACACTCATGCTCAGGATTCGTCGCAATGTGACGCCCGCGCCCTCGACAGAGGCCCCGGAACGTCCCGGTCCGCTGGCGGTTGGTCAACCTTCCACGGAGACACCCGCCAGTGCGGAAGTTTCCAAGGAAGAAGTGCTGCGTCTGGCCCAGCGCCGCCGTGAACTCGCCGAACTGAAACTGCAGCTGCATCGCCAACTGCTCGAGCGCATCGACCTGACCAAGTTCGAAAAGGACTCGCCCGATCAGCGGGCTCAGATTCGCAAGGTACTGGTCGATCTGGTGGGCCGGGACAACCGGGTGATGGATTCGCGGTTGCGCGATCGGCTGGTGAGCGAAGTTCTGGATGAGACATTCGGCCTGGGGCCGCTCGAGGAAATTCTCTCCGATCCGACGGTGACTGATATTCTGGTCAACGGCCCGCGGCAGGTATACGTGGAGCGCAAAGGCCAACTGACCCTGACCAACGTCACCTTCCGCGACAATGATCACCTGCTGCAGATTATCGACCGCATCGTTTCCAGCGTTGGCCGGCGAATAGATGAAACCTGCCCGATGGTCGATGCCCGTCTGGCGGATGGTTCGCGGGTCAATGCCATCATACCGCCGCTGGCGATCGACGGCCCCGCCGTCAGCATCCGCCGTTTCGGCGTCAGCCCGATCAAAATTGAAGACCTGATCAGCTATGGCTCGATTATTCCGGAAATGGTCCATTTCTGTGCCGCTGCCGTCCGGGCCAAAATGAACATTCTCATCGTCGGCGGTACCGGTTCCGGAAAAACCACCCTGCTCAATACACTCTCCAGCTTCATTCCCGAAAATGAGCGGGTCGTGACTATTGAAGATGCTGCCGAACTGCAGTTGCAGCAAACGCACGTCGTCCGGCTGGAAACCCGCCCGCCCAATATCGAAGGCCGGGGTGAGATTACCGCCCGCGAACTGGTGCGCAACTCGCTGCGTATGCGTCCCGACCGGATCATCGTCGGTGAAGTGCGCGGCGGTGAAGCACTGGACATGTTGCAGGCCATGAACACCGGCCACGAAGGGTCGATGACCACCATCCACGCCAACACCACCCGCGATGCCATCGCCCGTCTGGAAACCATGGTGGGCATGGCGGGGCTGGATCTGCCCAACCGGGCCATCCGCCAGCAATTCGCCAGCGCCATCAACCTGATCATTCAGGTGCAGCGCCTGACCGGCGGACCGCGCCGCGTGGTCCGCATCGCCGAAGTGCTGGGCATGGAAGGTGAAACCATCACCATGCAGGATCTTTTCCTCTACGAACAGGTCGGGCTGGATCAGCAGCATCGGGCGGTGGGGCGGTTCGTCGCCACCGGCATCCGCTCGCGTTATATCGAACGGATGATTTCCATGGGGCTGGATATTTCCCCGAGTATGTTTGAACGCCGTGTACTGCGCAGCGACGTGCCCGGTGAAAACAACAACGGACGGCATTGATTAACCCGCTCGGGTCACCGGTTGAATTTCTGAACGCTGGGGGTAAGTATGTTTGATTTTATGAGTTCACCCACCATTACCTATGGCTTGGCCTTCGTTACCGTGACGCTGATCGTCTACGGCTGTATGGAGATGCTCATAGGTTTGCGTCGCCATACCCGCAAGCGCATTGAGCGCCGGCTGCTCGACAATTACGGGCGGGCCGCAGGCGGCCAGGATGTCGACATTCTCAAGAACAGCGATGACGAAAAGAAGTGGGCCATGGCCCACTGGCTGAGTGTTTCGCAGCGCGGCATCAGTTTCCGCAAACTCTGCGATCAGGCCGCCGTACCCATTCCCGCCCACCAGGTGCTCGCCTACATGGGCATGCTGGTGGTGGCGGTACTGGTGATGTGCGTGCTGTTGAATGTGGACATGATCTCCACCATGGTGGCGGTGGTGCTGGCGGTAATTGCCCCGGTGGCGGTGCTGATGAGCCGGCGTAACCGCCGCATGAAGCGATTCAATTCTCAATTGCCCGAAGTATTCGAATTGCTATCACAATCACTGCGGGCGGGTCATTCCCTCGCCGCCGGTATCGCACTGGTGGCGGATCAGTTGCCCGATCCGGTGGGCATCGAATTTTCGCGTGTCCGGGCCGAACAGGACCTGGGCATTAAAATTGAGGAAGCACTCGAGCATCTGGCGGAGCGGGTGGACCTGCTTGATCTGCGGATGTTTGTTACGGCGGTGAATATTCAACGGCAGACCGGCGGTAACCTGACCGAGATCATGGACAATATCGGCGAGGTGATCCGCGACCGGATTCGGATTCTCGGCCAGGTGCGGGCTTTGACCGCCGAAGGGCGGCTCAGCGGACTGGTGCTGATTGCCCTGCCGCTGGTTATTCTGCTGCTGCTCTTCCAGATCAACCCGGAGCATCCCAAGATGCTGATGAATACGCACAACGGGCAGTGGTTGATGGCGACGGCACTGGTCATGCAGGTACTGGGCATTTTCTTTATTCGCAAGATCGTCAATATCCGCGTCTGAGGGGGCGGGGAGGAATTCGCACATGAGTCTTATTCTAGCCATTGGATTACCATCCGGGCCGATTCTGCTGGCGGCCTTTCTGGTGATGATATGTGTCGGGGCGCTGACCTGGGCGTTGTTCGGTCAGCGGGAACCTGCGGATAGTCACGTCCAGCGTCGCCTCGACGGAATGGTGGGGAGCAGCGGGGAACCCGGCGATAGTCTGGATGTGACCGCAGCCCGGGGGGGAGCGCTGGCGACCCGTCTGGCGGTGATCAGCAAACCGCTGGAGGCTAAAACCGACTTCGAACGTAATCGCATGGCCTTGCGACTAGCCCAGGCGGGCGTGCGCGATGAAAACGCCGTGGTCTATTTCCTCAGTGCCAAGATGCTGCTGCTGGCTGTCGGAGCCATGCTGGGCTTTGTCTACGCCTGGTCGGAACAAATGCCCGCGCTGGATCTGTTCGTTTACTCCGCCATGCCGGGCATGTTCGGATTCGTGGTGCCCAATGTCTGGCTGAATCGCAAGGTCGAAGGCCGGGTCGATCGCATCACCTTCGCCCTGCCCGACTGCCTGGACATGCTGGTCATCGCCGTTGAAGCCGGTCTGGGTATTGACGCCGCCATCCAGCGCGTCAGCGACGAAATGCGTCGGACCTATCCTGATCTGGCGGAAGAGTGGCGGCTGGCCTCCAAGGAAACTCAGGTCGGCGTCCCGCGCAGCGAAGCGCTCAGCCGCATGGCCGAACGGACCAATGTCTCCGATATGCGCTCGCTGGTCGCCGTGCTGACCCAGGCGGAACGTTTCGGCACCAGCATCGCTCACACCTTGCGGGTGCATGCTGAAACCATGCGCATCAAGCGTCGCCAGCGGGCGGAAGAAATGGCCGCCAAAACCACGGTCAAGCTGCTCTTCCCGCTGATGGTATTTCTTTTTCCCGTTATTCTCATCGTGATCATGGGTCCGGCGGTGTTACGCTGGTTCCAGATGGGTGGACTTAACTAAAGCGTATAAACATCAGTAGTGATTTCAAAATTCATAGAGCCGCGGACTAAAGCCCGCGCGAAGCCCAATTGGTGATTTTGAAACCAGCGCTGGAGAGTGGCGGGTTGTGGCGGGCCACAAGGGTATCAGCAAGGTAGGTACTGGTAAAGTTTCACCGAGCCGCGACCGTCAGGGAGCGGTCTTCATGGTTTTGTGATTGACTAAGATTCAAACTTTACCAGTACCGCATGGTCAACGACTGCACGGCTCACAGAGCCGTGGCACACCGAACGATACAGCTCATATGAAACCGCGTTAGCCAGGCCGGGCGAGGATGCGGCAGACCTCGTCGTGAATGTCGTTATACGGGGCGCTGCCGCCGGGCAGATTGTTGAACAGGATCACCACCGCATACCATTGCTGATCCGCCCCGATCACATAGCCGCTGAAAGTGCGTACCCCCCGTATATAGCCGGTTTTCCCCCAGACGCGATCGGGGATATCGGTCATGCGTTTCCGCAAGGTGCCGCTGCGGCCATTCACCGCCAGATTGCGAATCAGCAGATCCCCCTTGGGGCCCCAGCCGTGGACGGTCTGTAACACCCGCAGCAACTGCCGGGCAGTCAGGCGGTTGTCACGGCTTAATCCCGATCCATCTACTACGACCAGACCGGTCACATCAATTCCCCATGATTCCAGGGTCTGGCGGATCACCTGCTGACCTGCGGTCCAGCTGCCCGGATTGCTGCCGGCGTTGGGCGCCCGTGAGAGGGTTTTCAGTAAGCACTCCGCGAAGAGATTCTGGCTGTCGGTCAGGGCGCGGCGAAGTACGGAGCTGATGGGAGTGCGATTGGTCGCCAGCAGGGTGGGTTCTTCGCCGGGCTGGATGGGTTGCTGGGTGGGATCCCACCGTTGCACACCGCCCACCACGCTGATGCCTGCACCGATGAGGCTTTCGCGCAGCACCTCGCCGGTGAACAGCCCCGGATCGGCGACCGGTGCGGAACCCAGTTCCACCACTTCGCGCGTCTGGCCACGGATTGAGAAGCTCTGCCCGTCCTTCTCACGATGAAGCCAGGGCTTGGCGTTTCCACCGGTCTTGCACTGGTTGATGATCTTCGTCCAGCCGTTGGGTGGAAAGACGGTGTACTCCACCAACCCGCCGGCCTGGGTCGGCTTCAGGGCCACTTCGATGCAGTTATCATTGAAATTCAATCCGCCGACGGGGGCTGCGTACCACTTGTTCAGATCATCCGCTTCCCATGTCGGATGAATCCACTCAGATTCGAACCAGCGATCATCGATCAGAATCTGGCCTTCGATAAAAGTCAGCTTCTGATCGCGCAGGTATTTAGCCCAGTTCTCGAAAACGGTAAGAGCCGTGCTGTTGTTGTCCGCCGCCACTTTGGCATCGCCCAGTGCCGGATCTCCACCGCCGACCAGCAACAGATCGCGACCCTGGCGATAAAGCCGGGTCTCGAATGCGAAATCGCTTCCCAGACGCTCCACCGCCACGGCGGCGGTCAGCAGTTTTTGGTTGCTGGCGGGAATCAGCGGCAGGTCGGCATTGCGCTCGTACAATATCAGGCCGTCGCTCAAGCGCATGATGCAGGCACCCATTTCCACCTTCTGGTTCGGCAATTTATCCAGCAGCTTGCGCAGCTTCGCCACCTGCGGCGGTTCCGTCTGAGCCAGCAGAGTCGCCGGGCCGGCAACCATCAGCAGAAGCAGTAATCGTATCACTCGGTAACGCCAGATGAAGGTTAATCGTGGATTCATCGTGCCATTCACGCTCCGGTAGACAGAGTTTGCGCGGATCAACATGGAACATGGGTACTGGTATTGTTTGAACCAAAATTCAAACACACCATATTGAAGACCGCTCCCTGACGGTCGCGGCTCGGTGAAATGATACCAGTACCGAACTATGATAGTGGCTATCGGGCGCGGGCGGCTAGCGGACTTGAATATTTTATTTTCGGTGGGTAGCGGGAGTTGTTGTATCGGGTGGTGGGCGTGTGGTCAGCGGTATTCACCGGAAATTTTCCAGCCGCTGCCGATCGTCTGTATCCGTTCCAGCAGGCGCTGAGCTTCTTCCGGTTCCATGTGGAGCAGGGCGTCTTTGCGACCCTTCTGCACGATGCGGATGCCGGTGGTGCGCTGCTGGGGTTCCAGTTGAATTTTGCCGCCTTCCTGCAGGGGAAAATCCCGGCTGGAAGTGTACTTGTGAAAAACCAGCCGCTGGTCGGTCAGCACCACGCCGGCTTTACCCGCTTCGGCTTGGATAAAATCGGCATCGCGGAAATAACCGTGAAACCGCTCGTTCTCTTCCGGCTGGTGCCAATGGCTGATCTGCCGCCGTACATTGGAGGGCAAGCTGAGCCAGGCATCGCGAGCCTGACGTTCATATTCCTGAACCAGCCGGCTATAGGCTGGCTCTTTTCGCCCGCCGTTGTTGCGGAAGAATTTGGCGGCCACTTCCAGATTGCTGATGGTCAGGCGGCAATGTTCGATCCCCTCTACCCGTCGCACTTGAGTAGTGATCTCGTCAGCGATGTGGCAGGACGGGCAGGCATAGAAGGGCATGGGTAATTGATAGGGTTCAGGAAGGGCGGCCGCCGGTGGCAAATGGGCCAGCCAATCGGGTTGCTCATATTGCGCAACTTCGTTCAGCCGACCCACCTCACGGAAATGGTGGGCATGCTGGCGGTAGCGATCGTCGCTGCTGAGCTGGTCATACCAGACCACCAGGTAGAGATTCAGACTGCGTTTGCTGTTGCAGCAGATGCACTGTTTGGGCAGCGAGGTGCGGAAGGGTTCTTCGCGTAGTTTTTCCGGTGCAAAGCTGAAGTGGGCTCCGGCTTCATCAATCGTATCCAGGTGCAAGCCGGCGGTCGTCGTCTGATCCATCACCACCGGTTTGGAGAGCTGGTCGCGGTGAGGCTTATGGCTGTGCGGGTCGATAATGCCGCTGCCGCCGATCACGCTGTGGCTGGCAGGATCGGCATCTTCCATCACCCAGCCGAAGATGGTCTCATCGTCAATGGTCGCCCCCTCGCGAGCCACCCGGAACTGAACACCGCAACGGCAGCGGGCGCGCAGACCGATCTTCTCTTCGCCGAGGCGATATTTCTGCGAACATTGCGGGCAACGTACAACAATAATATTCATCACCCAGCTCCTTGTCCGGTTAAGTTGGGTGTGGGGTGGACGGGTCGTCCAGATGGGTACAGCAACCTATAATTTATATACCACAACGACTTGGATATTTCTACGAAATTTCACCGCAGGCTCGTAATGAACATTACAAGCCACATGAGACGGTTATATCGGGCTTAGAGCGGCTTCATTTTATGGGTCCCTCCTGATCGAGACCCCATGGTGTGCCACGGCTCTGTGAGCCGTGCGGGATTGCGGTCCTCCACCACGGCTGGTACAGCCGTGGCACACTCCACACTCACACCACGGAACAATTAACACGAATCCGCTCTAGTTTATTAGAGCGTGTGTGAAAAGCGTTCCTGGGTCCAGTTATCGTCGAGGAATCATGAAGTGGATCATAACGCTACGGAGCAGGGTGGTGCGGTGTGGGAATAGGGATTGTCGTCCCGGCGCCGCTGTTGACGAAGTCCGCAAGCGGTGGTTCACCGACCAGCCGCTGGTCAACCCTAGGCCAGCCTTTGGTCAGTCGTTGGCCAGCCTTTGGTCAGTCGTTGACCAGCCTTTGGTCAGTCGTTGACCAGCCTTTGGTCAGTCGTTGACCAGCCTTTGGTCAGTCGTTGACCAGCCGCTGGTCAACCGTTCAGCAGCCCCTGCTCCGGTTCTGCTCTGCTTCGGGTCGCTGTCGCCATGATGATTATATATACTCGTCCGCCGATCGCTGAACCTTAGCTGAGTAGCAGGCGCGAGGAAATTGGCCGATACAGGCTCATGCCCTTCCCTCAACGAAACCTAATCACACGCTTTCTTAGAGAGTGCAAATATTCATGGTCATGCAAACTGAGACAACAACAGAATAGAGAATGTGACATTAAGACGGTGGCGGTCGAGAATGTCAGCCGACTCACCGAGAGCAAATATTAATTCCACGGCCAGGGATAATAATAGTTGATCACGTGCATAATCAGCAGGGTATAGAGACCCGCCACGATATCATCGAGCACCACCCCCCAGCCACCGGGTACATGACGTTCTATCCAGTTGGCGGGTGGAACTTTGACGATATCAATGATCCGTTCGAGGATAAATGAGAGCAGTACCGTCTCCCACATGAATGGCCAGCCAATTACCGCCACCAGGTAACCGGCGATTTCATCCACCACCATCTTGGAACTATCCTGTTCACCGAGAATGCGGTCACCCGCTGCCGAGAGCCAGACGGCGATAAGAAAAAAACCCACCGCCATACTGAGTTGAACGAATAGTGAGGTTTGATGTAATAGATAAAAAAGCGGTATGCCCAGAACAGCGACAGTCACTGTTCCGGAGGCGATGGGCACATAGCCGATTCCCCCCAATGACCCGCAGGCCAATATCACCCGTTCGCGCCAGTCTCTGCTCATGGCCGCCGTTTCATCCTGAACCCTGTTTTTTATAATTCCGCCTGAATGAAATTGAGAATGGCGTCACGATTATCCTGCCAGCAGGATTCTTCGGGCTGGTCAGCGGGCAGTTCCAGTGTGATGGTGGGGATTTTGCGTTCGTAACCCGCCCAGGTGCCGAGGCTGCCCGGCGTGGGGTGGCCGATATCCGCATTGACCGGATAATTATTCTCGCGTGCCATGATCCGGGCCAGATTTTCCGCCGGACCGTCATAGTTCACACAGTAGCGCTGCTGATCGATGCAGTGGATGGTCAGGATGCGGCGCGGTTGATAGCGGCGGAAGAGATCGAGCACTAATTGCGTTTCCGGTTCGCTACCAGCCATCGGCCCGCCAAAGTAGGGATCGTCCGGAGGGAGCTGCTTCCAGTTGGCTGACGGAAAGTTGCGGTTCAGATCGACACCATGGCCATTCTGCCGTGTTTTCTTGACCAATCCATCCGGGTTCAGATGCGGAACAACCACCAGATGTTCATCCATCATATTGCCGACGGCGGTGCGGAGTAATTCAACTACACAATCGCCGACATAAGCGCTTTGCGGTTCATCACCGTGAATCCCCGCCAGGATCATGATCACCGGGGCCGGCTTGACCAGTTCGTAAACATGAATCGGAGCACCATGAACCGAGGTGCCCAGCACATGGGTCTTTAACATGGCTTATTCGCCGTAATTAGTATTGGGCGCGATTATTTATACGCTCTCAACGGCAGCGACAGGAGCAGGAGAACGGCGATGTTTGGAAGCACCATCAACAGAAGCTGCATCCGCCAGTCGATCCGCCCCCTGGGCCTTGGGTTTACGGATTCGGGGAGGGGTGGCTGGTTTGTTCGCCGATTCAAAGAAGCTGCCGACAGTCCGCAAGCGATTGTAGCGGCGCTTCAGCAGCGTGTCGATCCGTACGCGTTTGAGTTCTCGTAGTGTTTTGGCGAGGTATTGATCAACTGCCTGGATGGTTTCATCCGGACGGCGGTGAGCACCACCCAGCGGTTCGGGAATGATGTCATCAATGATTTGTAACTTGAGCAGTTCATTAGCGGTCAGATGCAGCGATTCGGCTGCCCGCCGGGCCTGTTCGCCTGTCTTGAATAGGATAGCGGCGCAACCTTCCGGAGAAATTACCGAATAGAAGGAATGCTGCAGTAACGCCATGCGATCGCCCACGCCGATGCCCAATGCCCCGCCGCTGCCGCCCTCACCGATGACGACGCAGACGATGGGACATTTGAGACGGGACATCTCCAGCAGGTTGACGGCGATGGCTTGAGAGATTCCCCGCTCTTCCGCACCGATTCCCGGATAAGCGCCCTGGGTATCAATCAGACAGACGATCGGCAGGTTAAATTTTTCTGCCAACTTCATTTTCAGCAACGATTTACGGTATCCTTCCGGATGGGCACAGCCGAAGTGGCAGGCGATTTTTTCCTTGGTATCTTTGCCTTTATTATGGCCGACCAGCATCACCTTGTGGCCGGCTATCCGACCAAAACCGCAGACCATCGCTTTATCATCACCAAAGGTCCGGTCACCATGCAGCTCCACAAAATCCTTCACCATGAAACGCAGATAATCACTGATGATCGGGCGGCGGGGGTGTCTGGCGACCTGAACGGTCTCCCAGGCGGTCAGCTTGGTGTAGATTTCACGGGTCATGCCCCGCAGGAGATTGCGCAATTCGCCGATCGGCTCACTCAGATCCCGCCCAGTGGTCTGCTGCTGGGCTTCCAGTTGGGCAATCTCCTGCTCGATCCGCGCCAGTGGCTTTTCAAACTCCAGTAAGCCACTACCACTCACTGCGGTGTTACCATTGCCAGCGGAAGAATTCACGATCGTGTCAGCCATAATACCTGCTTCTCGAAAATAATTTCTCCCCCAGCCGTGGGAACCAGGACAGAAAGGACCGCGCGCTTGATACTAAAGGTAATAGGGTAACCAACCTGCCAAACTCTGCAAGTATAAAGCACTCAGTAGCCCACCATTTCAGACCTCTCCGCTTGAATACTTGTTATAATCAATTACCTGGAAATAAGTTGCAGAATTTGACCTGCCCACACAAGCAACATCGATAATATCGGGGTGCACCATTGTATCTATTTTAATTATTATTACTTGTGGGGGATTTCTTACAGGCGGTAGTTTTGAGAAAATTGTAGTTCATCCATACTTGCGGGAACATGTCATATGAATCTGCTTGCACACGAACAGGTTATGTTTGACAGAAGCTCATTCATGGTTTAGATTTCTTAATGTCGAATTTGAAAATTTTATTTTGCAGCAATTCGCATTCGTAAGTTTCCAGAGGATGTCCACAAGTCGTAGATGATATTGGCTGCCTTCCCAGCCAGATCGTCATGTTTTTGGTCGCTCATATCAGTACATCTCACTTCGGAGAAAGAAAGGAGTCGTTTCATGCTACGCGCTGCGCATAACCGATTCAGTGGTCGAGGTTTTACTCTGATCGAACTTCTGGTAGTCGTCGCGATTATTGCCCTGTTGATCTCGATCCTGCTACCCACGCTGGCCAACGCCCGCGAACAGGCCAAGGCGATTCGCTGTCTGGCCAATCTCAAGGATCTGGGATCATCCGCCAATACCTACGCCTCCAATGATACGAAAGGGTTGTTGATTCCGGTTCATTATCGTTCCGTTCTTCCGTTATTTGGGGGTGGGGGCTTCGCGCCCCAGGGTAGTGGTGGATGTTATCTGCAGGGCGACATTCAGTGGGGTGGCAAGGGTGGTAATCCCACGCTCTTTAATCAGGCACAAGGTCAGACTTCAACCTATGCCAATAAATGG
Organism: Phycisphaerae bacterium; assembly: GCA_022072405.1. Taxonomy (GTDB): domain Bacteria; phylum Planctomycetota; class Phycisphaerae; order UBA1845; family CAIVHJ01; genus JAJVHX01. The sequence continues at coordinate 108,252 of JAJVHX010000007.1, forward strand.
GCCTTCACCCATGCCTATCAGTATGGTCCGGGTGATCGACCACTGAACAAGATCATTTACAAGAACCCGGATAATGCCCATTGGCCTTCTTACAATGGTGACGTACCCCATGGACAAGTGATTAAGAATGATGTCAATCTCGCTGCGGCACTGCAGGATGCCTCGGTGAAAATGGATGTCTTCCGCTGCCCGTCGGATACCGGCTGGGAGGATGGTCGCGCCGGTGACCATTATCTGAATACGGGGTATGTACGTATTGATCGAGGTATTACAAAAGGCACTTCGTTGTATGAGTTCTCGGGTAACAGCTACAAGAATTCCATGAACTGGCTGGAGGTCGGCAATAAGTTTTATTCCACTACGATCTGGAATACGCCGTTGGATATGGTCAATGATCCCAGCAGCCTGGTGATGATGTCTGAAGGTAATGCTGAGGATACGGTTTTCTGGAATCGCAATGAGTTAAGTAGCATTGTGGGCGGAAATGTTGATCAGTGGTGGGTGCAGGGTTGGCATCAGAAGGATGGCATCCAGGAATTTCAGACCAATTTTGCCGATGGTCACGCGGCCAAGATGAAACAGGCGATCATTTCTACTTATTCGGTATATCAAGCAACGGCTGACACATTGCATTCAGGTTCACCGGCTATGCGCGGCTCCAAACCGGCGTTCCTAGATGCTGCTCCGGCTGGGGCAGGCTCGGTTGAAGCTGGCGGCCACCTGGGATATTGGGGTAACAAGATGTATCGCGGTGACAACTGGAAAGTGGATAACCTCCCGGCTCCGCCGATCTTTATTATGGACCATACGGGCTGATGTGAGCATAATCTGGCGCGTGGATAGCAGTTTTTAACCACAACAGGAGGTGCTCAGATGTCGCCGTCGCACAAACATCATGGACACGAATCTCATCGTCAGGGTAAATCCGCCAGCTCCAAACAACCGGTCATGCTCATCGCACTGGGAGCGGTGCTGTTGGGCGGGGCGGGATATTATTTCTGGTCCAGTCAGCCGCAGGATGCGTCACAGATTGCGCAGCAGATGCTGCAAGGCGAATCATCCCCGGCTGGATCAGGAGCTGATTCTTCAGCCTCAGTTGAGGAAGAAGGATCATCCGACGGACGGCTGGCGGAGAATGGCAGTGTGGAAAATGCTACCGAAGATTCGGACCAGGCCACCGCTCAAGCGGCACCCAGGACGCCCCGGCCTCGCAAGCCCAGGGGGGATGCTGCCGATTCCGAAACCGAGGAATCGGAGGGTGATGCGGATCATCCGATTCCCGGAGCAGGAGAACCGACCGGAAAGCGGGTCAATGCCCATTAACCGGCTGCGGTGGTTATACGATCGCGGCAATACCACCTGATCAGTATTAAAGGCCCCCAGCCCAGACTTGGGGCCTTTTTTATTGGGGGCGGTACGAGCGGAACCATTTGTCTCGATAACCATGGCTTAAAGCGGTTTCGGCTTAATCGTTCCGGTAGATCCTTACCCAGAAATACAAGAGGATCGGGTTTCGAGAAGCCGCGGATTCTAACCAGCGCATCCAGTTACACGCATGCGCACGCTCTAGCAACGCGCAGGCTAAAGCCTGCGGCGCTTTGGCAGGTGACTCAACACCCTTGATCTGGCGGGATGGATTGACATTATCAGCTAAAAACGATACTTATGACCAATTCCCGGGTACCTGCAGCCCCTCGTTGGACCGCTACCGGTCCAACGGCCTGGGTTGGGAACGAGGTATCCATTTTCGAGGCCCCCAACCATGAGCAGCTTGAAGTTGAGCCTGTGGGCTTGTTGTCTGGTGGGACTGGTCGTGTCCGGGTGTGGTGAGCCGAATAAACCCACCACACCGCAACGGGTGATACCTCAGGAGCGGGCCTTCTTCTCCGATGTTCCCCTGCCGGTCGGTTTTAATATCAACGACCGGGCTTCGGAAGATCGGATGAGTGGTGAGCGGCGGATTTATGTGCGCCATGTGTATGAGGGACGCGGCGAGGCCTATGCGATCCGCTCATTTTATCTGGAACAGATGCCGCAGTATCAGTGGCAGGTGGTGAGTGTCGGCAATACCGGCGGGATGCATACCATCCGCCTGACCAAGGAGCGTGAATCCTGCACCATCACCGTGTCGGCGTTTACCACCCGCTGGCGGGATGGCGTGCGGGTCGAAATATTGATCACTCAGGAAAGTGGGGCGGCGGCAACGCCCCGTAAATAATCGGTACTGGTAGCGTTTGAACCCAAATTCAAAACCACCCTGTTGAAGTCCGCTCCCTGACGGTCGCGGCTCGGTGAAACGATACCACTACCAAATATCAGAGTAACCTATGAAGTCAGAACGTCGTGCTGAATTGAAAACCAATGACTTGTCCATCTATGTGGATCAGATGGTTCATTATGTTCAGAATAACACCAACAAGGTGATCCTGTTTGCGGTGCTGCTGGTGGCTTTGGTCGGGGCGCTGCTGTTCAGATCATACACCAGTGAGAAGTGGCGGCTGCAGGGGTGGCAGGCCTACTACGGCAGCATGCAGGCCCTCGCCGCCCAGCAGGATGATCCGCAGTGGGGCGACAAGGCGCTGGCTCAATTGCAACTGGTGGCGAGTGAGTATCCCAGTCTGCCGGTGGCGCCGCGGGCCAGGCTGTTGAACGGGGCGCTGGCGCTGCAACTGGCGAACGAAAGCGATGAGGTCACGCTGAAGAAAAAATATCTGGATCAGGCCCGGCAGTCGTTTCTGGCGATACTCAACGTGCCGGGCGCCGCTCTGCCGTTCCGAGCAGCGGCACTCAGCAGCCTGGTCAGTGTGGAGCAAAGCGCCTTCGTACTGGATGGCGATCCTGCCCACAGCGCCACAGCCAAAGGCTATCTCGAGCAGATCAAGAACGGTAAGGAATTTACGGGCACGCCTTATCAGACAGTGGCCTTGGCGCGGCTGGATGAATTTGAACGCCTGTGGCAGAAAATTGATTTTCCGCCGCCGGCTCCTACGACGCAGACGGCGGAATCGCAACCTGACACCCAGCCTATGGGTGCCACTTCCCAGCCGGCTGTTGATGCGGAAGAAGCAATTTCCGACAGTGACCAACCCGACAACGGGGATGAATCCTCTCCGGCAGAAGACCTGGAACCCTGATTCCTGATGAATATGCTCTAACGAGATCAGTACCGTTTTTGCTGTTTTTTTTTATTAGAAATGGCAATCGCGGGCCAATTTCGGCCCATTTTTTGCATTTCCAGCGCTCGCGCGGGGCTGTGGCGGGGATATAATTTAATAGCCATTTCATCCATCCTGTAGCTTTGAATTTTGGGGAGAGCGGTTCATGTGCCGAGTGAATAAGACACTGTCGGTCGCAGGCGGTGTGTTGTTGCTGGTCGGTGGGTTGTTATCCTGCCAGGGCGAGCCGGTCGATGCGCCGGCGGAAATCGCCATGGCTGATTCGCCCAAGATTCATCCGTCACTGGCCTCACGGTTGTTAGCGGATGATGCTGAATTCAAGGTCTGGATTTTCTTTACTGACAAGGGAGAGCAATCCACTACCCTACGTCACGCACAACTGGCGATTGCGGAAAATTTGTTGCGTCCTGAGGCGCTAACCCGACGGGCGGCGCGAGGCCGTTATGGTGCGGCGTTGCGTTTTGAGGATTGGCCGGTGCGCAGTGATTATCTGGAAGCGGTTCGCCAAACCGGGGCGCGCATTCACGTCACTAGTCGCTGGTTGAACGCTGCCAGTAGTTGGGTCACCACCGCACAACTCCACCACCTCGCCGCTCTGCCCTGCGTCAGTAAAATTCAGCCGGTGCGGCAATTGGCTCGCATCGCACCGGTGTCGGCGACTGAGGCAGGCTCTGTCGGTCAGCGGCAGAAACACGCCGGATTTTACGGCCTCGCCGAACAACAACTCAACCAGATTAATCTGCCCGCCGTGCATGCCGCCGGATATACCGGACAGGGCGTCATCGTCGGCATTCTCGATACCGGATTCAACACCACACATGTAGCATTCAACAATCCGAGTCATCCTCTACAGGTCATCGCCGAGTGGGATTTTATCAACGATGATCCCGAAACAGCCAACGAACCCGGTGATCCCAGTGATCAACACAATCATGGCACCTATATCCTTGGAACGCTGGCGGCCTATCTGCCTGATACGCTGGTCGGAGCAGCTTATGACGCCGCCTATGTGTTGGCCAAAACCGAAGATGTCAGCCAGGAAGTGCCCGCCGAAGAAGATAATTACGTCGCCGGTTTGGAATTTGTGGAGCAGAACGGTGCGGACCTGGCCACCAGCTCGCTGGGTTATATTGACTGGTATACGCAGGCTGATCTCGATGGGCTGACCGCGGTGACTACCATCGCGGTGAATATTGCCACCGCCAACGGCCTCTATATTACCACTGCAGCAGGTAACGAAGGCCACGACAGCAACCCGCTGACCAGCCATCTGATCGCTCCCGCTGATGCTTTGCAGGTGCTGACCTGCGGAGCGGTAAGTGTGACGGGCACGATCGCCGGTTTCAGTTCCGATGGTCCGACAGCGGATGGCCGGGTCAAACCGGAACTGCTGGCCTGCGGTGTGAACACCATGACCGTCTCCGCGATCAATCCCAATAATTACGCGGTCGTCAACGGTACGTCACTCTCGACGCCGCTGCTGGCGGGAGTAGTCGCCTGCCTGGTGGATGCCCGGCCTAACTGGACCGTGGATCAGATGCGCTTACATCTGCTGAATACCGGTGATTATTTCGTTGCCCACCAGACTTATGAGCCGACCTACGTGCGCGGTTATGGAGTGGTTAATGCCTTTCTGGCGATGAACGATTGCAACGCCAACAGCATCGCCGACAGTGTCGATCTGGCCAATTGCAATGGAGCCGGCTGGTGTCTCGACTGCAACGGCAACGGCGTGCTGGATGGCTGCGATCTCGATGTCACCGATCCCGACGGTGACACGCAGATCAGCGCCGATTGCAATACCAACATCATTCCGGATGAATGCGATATCGCCGCGCTGTTCAGTGCCGACTGTGATCTGGATGGCCAGCCGGACGAATGTGAGATCGACGGCGATGGTGACAGTTTTATTGATGATTGTGATGGCTGTCCGACCGATCCATTAAAACAGCAGTTGGGCATTTGCGGCTGCGGAGTGCCGGATACGGATAGCGATAGTGACGGCACCGCCGACTGTATCGATGGCTGCCCGCTCGATCCACTCAAGATCGCTCCCTTGCAGTGCGGCTGTGGTGCGTTGGAAACGGATGATGACGGTGACGGTGTCGCCAACTGTCAGGATCTCTGTCCGCTTGATCCCTTGAAATCGATTCCGGCGGTCTGTGGTTGTGGTGTGGCGGAGACCGATACGGATGCGGATGGACGGCCCGATTGCGTGGACAACTGCGATCTGATCGCCAACCCCGATCAGGCCGACAGTGATGGTGACGGCATCGGTGATCTCTGCGATGCACCGCCCAGCGGCGGCGGTGGAGGAGGTGGCGGCGGGGGTACTCCACCACCGGTGGATAGCGATGGTGATGGGATACCGAACGGCAGTGATAACTGCCCGCAACTGGCCAACAGCAATCAACTGGATGGCGATGATGACGGCATCGGTGATGCTTGCGATACGGATCTGGACAATGATGGCGTGAATGATTCGGTAGACAACTGTCCCGCTCTAGCCAATCCCACTCAGCAGGATGCGGATGAAGATAATTGGGGTGATGCCTGCGACAACTGCCCGCAACTCGCCAATCCCACACAACTGGACAGTGATGCCGATGGCATCGGTGACGCCTGCGCGCCGGTCATGACGGAGCCTGAACCGGAAGCACCGCCCGCCGCCGATCTGGATGGCGATGGTGTTACGGATGGCGATGATAATTGTCCGCAGGTCGCCAATGTTGATCAGGCCGATCTGGATGGCGATGCGATTGGCGACGCCTGCGATGCGCCGGTGGCGGTGGACCTGGCTATCGAGCTGCAGAGCGGTACGGAATCGTGGGCGCTGGATCAGGCGGTGACGCTGGAGTTAAGCGCGCGGAATCTTTCCGCTTTCGAGGCTCAGCAGGTTCAGATCATATTGGCGTTGGACTCGGCGGTGGTGGTGATCGATAGCGATGGTGGTGAGGCGGTGGGCACATCGCAGCGTTGGCTGGTAGCCTCGCTTCCCGCTGGAGGCGAATTACAGCATGCCGTGGTACTCCGGCTGGCCAACCTCGATGAAATCAATCCCGTAACCAGCGTTAACCTAACCGCCTCTATCTTTGCACTGCAGAATGACCCGGATGATACGAATAATACGGGTATATGGAGTTGGGTGGTGGATGCGGTGGAGACGATTCCGGTGGCCCAGGAACAGAGTCAGAATCGACCCTCTGGTGCAGCGCCAGCCCAGGCTGAGCCGGAATCCTCGGCTGCGGGATGCGGAGCCTGTGGCGTGGGTATGAGTGGGGCGGTTCCGCTGATGCTGATGGGCTGGGGAGTGATGCGCCGACGACGCCGGACAGTTGGCCGGCGGATATAATGGATATTATTGACGAGTGACAATCCATGCTTGGCCAACATTTCAATAGATATATCATTATCTGTCCCTGTCTGGCGCTGATCGCCGGCTGCGGCGAATTACCGGCGACCGACGATAAGGCGGATGCTGATATCGCCGCTTCATCCTGGCGCTTCCCTGCTGATGAACAGGATGATATAGAAAATCAAAATGGCTCCGATAACGATAACTCTGATGATTTGGATGTCGGTTCAGAAGATGAGGGTGGCGGTGGCGGTGGCGGCGGAGACAGCGGGGGCGTCGGTATTGATGATGGATGGGGTGGCCCGGATGAGGGCGTGACTATTGGTGATGGCGGGGTCTTTCCGGTAAATGATAATGCGGGCGTACCGGGAGATGAAGGTCCTGGTCTGGCTGATCCCGACCCGCGTCCCAAGCCGGAAGGGCTGGACCTGGTGGCAGCGCTGTTATTGGAACCCGGACCCGATCCGGATGAACCGCTTTTTCTGGCCCACGTCGTCGGTCGCAATATTTCTTCCTATGTAGCTACCGATGTCGAACTGCATTTTTCCTGCACGACGGGATTGATCGTGAATGATCCGGCGGCGCTGGAGGAAGGGTGCGGCGCGGTGTGGCGGCAGTCGCAGTTGAATCCGGCGGAAGCGATTGACGTAGTGGTCCGCCTGCAGTTGAGCGAAGAATGGAACCCTGAAAATGGTGAGACCATTGCACTGGCCGCGGTGGTCAGTTCGCTCGAACCGGATATTTTCCCGCCCAATAATATCGCGCAGAAATTTGTCGGCTTCACGCAGATCGTGGAATTCATTCCCGCCGCCCAGCCGCAGCCGCAACAGCGTCCCGCCGGGGCGATTGGCGCTCAGGATGTGGAGGTGCCGGTAGCCGGGTGCGGTGCCTGTGGTGCAGGAAGCGGTCCAGCGGCCGCGCTGCTGATGCTGCTCTGGCTCATGCGTCGTCGCCGCCATTGACTGGTCTGCAATTTCGTATGCGTACGGCTGTGAATCGCACCCTTACCGTCGCGGTCGGAAAAACTTTGCTGGTACCCATTTGTCGTGCGGGTTTGAACTTTCCCCATCCAATCCCTATAAATAGCATCTTCAGTTGTTTTTTTATCCGCACGCACTACGGATTGTGCGTTGCGGTAATGAACAGCAGTTCCCTCAGATGAGTAAGAGCCACCATGGCTGATGGTGATGAAGAAATATTGGCGCAGGAAGCCGATGGCGAGGATTTGGCAGCGGAGTATGTCAAGCTGCAGATCCGTCGGCGGCTGCCCGGCCGGCGGCTGGATAAATATCTGCAGGGCCGCTTCGCCCGCCTGTCGCGCACCATGATTCAGAAGTTGATCAAGCAAGGCTCGATCACCGTCAATGGCGCGCCCACCAAAGCCAGCTATGAAATGGATGGCGGCGATATCATCGAAATGTGGATTCCGCCGCCCGAACCCACCGACATTACCGGAGAGGATATTCCGCTGCAGGTGGTCTATGAGGATGATCATCTGCTGGCCATCAATAAGCTGGCCGGCATCATCTGTCATCCCGCCAAGCCGTCGCAGGGGGGCACGATCGCCAACGCAGTGGTATTTCATTGCCGGGGGAAGGTCGGCCGCAGCGACGAATCCTTCCGCCCCGGCATCATTCACCGGCTGGACAAGAATACCACCGGCATCATGCTGATCGCCAAGGATGATGAAACGCTGTGGCGGTTGTCGCTGCAGTTTGAGCGGCGGACGATTGAGAAATGCTACCTGGGCATCGCCCAGGGTGAGTTGCAGCTGGATCAGGATCTGATCAACGCCCCGCTGGCGGAACATCCCACCATCAAGGATCGCTACATGGTGCCCGGGATGCGGGCCTTTCCGATCATCACCAAGGAAGCCATCACCCACTACAAAGTGCTGGAGCGGTTCGACGGCTTCACGCTGGTGCAGATGTTTCCCAAGACGGGGCGCACTCACCAGCTGCGGGTGCATATGTCCTTCATCGGCCATCCGCTGGTGGGGGATATCAATTACGGCGGCCATGTATACAGTGAAGATCGGCTGACCGGCACTGGCAGCACCGAACCGCTGCTGCAGCATCAAGCCCTGCATGCCTGGAAAATCAAGTTTGTCCATCCGATTCTTGAAGTAGCCATGGAACTGCAAGCTCCACCGCCGCCCAGTTTCGAACACATCCTCCACCTGTTGCGTACCCATCGCCCCCGCAAAAAACCCACCCGCCGATAGTATTTCAGTTGATTCCGTCTTGCGTACCGTCCGGTGAAAATCACGGCGGTATGACCGCTAGAGCGGATTCGTGTTAATCGTTCCGTGGTGTGGGAGTTGAGTGTGCCACGGCTGTACCCGCCGTGGTGGAGGATCGCCATCACGCACGGCTCACAGAGCCGTGGCACACCCATCAAATCATTCATGTCAGGCCACTGGTTTTGCTACGCGCGTTGTCTGGCCGGATCGACGCAGGCGGCGATGGTCAGATCACCAGCCACATTGACCACCGTGCGGGCCATATCCAGAAAGCGATCCACCCCCAGCACAATACCAATGCCTTCCGGAGGAACGCCCACGCTCTGCAGCACGACCACCACCATGGGCAGACTGCCGCCGGGAACTCCCGCAGTGCCGACACCGGCTACGATGCTCATGGCCATCACCGTCACCTGCTGCGTCCAGCTCAGATCAATGCCGAAGAACTGGGCCAGAAAGAGAACAGTCACCCCTTCAAACAAGGCGGTACCATTCTGATTGGCGGTGGCGCCGATGGTCAGGACGAAATTGCCGGTGGCCCGGTCGATGTGCAGTTTTTCAGCGCTGACCTCCAGAGCCAGCGGCAGGGTGGCATTGGAGGAACTGGTGGAAAAGGCGGTGAGCAGTACCTCGCGGATATCGGCAAAGAACTTCAGCGGCGAACGTCCGGCGAAAGTTCTCAGCGCCAGGGAATAGACCAACAGGACGTGCAAGGTCAGACCGGTAAGAACCACCAGCACATACCTGGAAAGTAACTGCAGCGTCTCCCAGCCGAGGGTAACGGTCACATTAAAGATCAAGGCAGCCACGCCGAGCGGCGCGAGTTGCATGCCGAAATCGATGATCTTGAGCATGACGGCAAAGAGGGATTCCAGGAGGGCGTGCAGCGGGGCAGCGCGTTCACGGCCGACACGGCTCATGGCCAGCCCGACGATCAGAGCAAACACCATCAGCGGGATCAGTCCGCCTTCGAGAGCACGAACCGCCTCAGCCAGCGGATTTCGCGGTAGAAAATCGAGCAGCGTGCGGGTCAGCGTTTTGGCTTGAGCAGCCTGTTCAATCGGCACCTGGGTATCGGCACCCTTCAGGGCCGTGAGTAATTGATTCTGAGCTTCAGGGGGTAAGCCTCGCCCCGGCTGAACCCAGTTGACCAAAAGCAGACCGATGACCACCGCCATGGATGAAAAGAGCAGCGTCATGAACAGCGTTTTGAGACCCACCCGTCCGAACTGGTGGACGTCGCCCAGTTCGGTGACACCCAGGGCCAGAGCAGCCACCACCAGCGGCACGACCGCCATAAATATCAACCGCAGAAAAATCTGGCCCAGTGGATAGGCGATCTGTTCGCAGGTCCAGCTTAACGCTGCATGGTCACCCCACAGAGAGCGGGCGACGCTACCTAATATCAGCCCCGCCAGCAGACCGAGGAGTATGCGATGATGAAGGGGAATTCGGCTGGCCATAATCGACCGGTAAGATACGCCACTTCCGCTACGATATCCACTCCATTACGGGTAGAGGTACTGGTAAAGTTTGAACCAAAATTCAAAAAAACCTTGTTGAAAACCGCTCCCTTACGGTCGCGGCTCGGTGAAACTTTACCAGTACCCGGGTAGATCAAATAATGTGCGGGCCGGCGCGGACTGAATTCATGGTTGACTGGCGTAGGCGATGGTCAGGATTCGCCACTGGCCGTTCACTTTAAGCAAGGTGAAGGCGTCGATGCCGGTGAAGAATTGCGGCTCGGGATGCTCCGTGTCGGTATAGGTGGCTTCAAAATGGGACCAGACCTGGGCCACCGTACCGAAAGTCTGCACCTCGTGATGCAGCGATTTTTCGGTGAAGGTGGTCTTGCCCTCAAAGACGGGACGATACTGATCGATCCATTCACGGGCTGGCCGGGCTTCGGCTTGCTCCGGCTGGTCGTTGGATGCGGAACGTACCGTAGCGATGGTGGCTCCTTCAGCGAATAATGCCTTGAGCGCTTCCCACTGCCGGTTGCTCAGGGTACTGTAGAGTTGCTCAACTGTTCTCATGACCGCATCCTGATCGGCCGCCTGAGTGGCCTGCTGCCAGAAGTCGGCGGAGGGTTCATGATTCGCCGCACCGGTAAACAGCAGAACAATCACTAACAATACACAACCCATTCCGCCGATCGATTTCGTAGGTCCTGACATATCTTGACTCCAACCTGATGGTTCCTTTATCTGCGAATGAATAATTATATTTCAACAGAATATATTGAGAAACAGTCCTGCGCAGTACGAATCAAAAAAACAGGCGGGTTTACGAAGCCGCATGAATAAATCGGGGAGTATTCTGGATTATCTCTGGTGTGGCCATTTCCATGAAACAGGGTGGGATATAATTGATATAATAGTGAAGTTAGTAGCAGGCGGGCAGTGCTCACGTCATGCTTATCAGCAGGTGAATCATGTGGCCGATGATGGTCATTCCACTGGGCGGGCGGCCAGATTATCCGGAAGTGCCGGCGGTGCGCCCGGCGGCATTCGCCGGCAGCTGGTATCCGGACACGCGCGCGGAATTGATTACCGAGCTGCAATCACGACTGGAGTGCGGTTCTGCACCAGCACCAGCTCTTCGCCCTCGGGCTTTGATCGTCCCGCATGCCGGTTATCGTTATAGCGCCAATGTCGCCGCCGCTGCTTATCGCTCCTTGCGCAAGCAAGACTATCAACGGGTCATTATTCTCGCTCCTTCGCATCATTTTCCCCTCAGCGGCGTGGCGGTACTCAAGGAGTGGCGGGCTTATGCTACACCGCTAGGCGAGGTGAAGGTTGATCAGGCGGCGGTGGAGCGATTATTACGGAATCGATTGTTTACCTCGCCGACGGGACTGGACCGCGAAGAGCACGCCCTCGAATTGCAGCTGCCCTTTCTGCAGCAGGTGCTGGGCGATTTCCAGCTGGTGCCGGTCTACGTCGGGCGGTTATCCGGAGCGGAATATACGACCGCGGCGCGGGAACTGCTGACGCTGACTGATGCCGCGACATTGTTCGTGATCAGCAGTGACTTCACGCATTATGGAAAAAATTTCAGTTATCAGCCATTCCTGGAACGGGTCCCGCACCGGCTCAGTGAACTAGCCGAACAGGCGCTGCAGCCCCTGCTGACCGCCGATTTTGACGGATTCAGCGAACACCTCGAAGCGACCGGCGATACGATCTGCGGCCAGGCCCCGATCAAATTGTTATTGCGATTGTTGGCATTAACGGGTGGAGCGGTTGGCGAGCGTTGTGCAGTTGATACCTCCGGTCAGCAGACCGGTGACTGGTCGCACAGCGTCACTTATCAATCGATCTATTATCACGATCGACCGGCTCGTTTCTCTTCTGTCGATCGGGTCCAGCTGTTACAACTGGCCCGCAAAGCACTTTTCCAGCAGCTGCATCAGGAAACGATCACCACGCCCGATCCGGAATTGCTGTCACCGACGGTGCGGCAATCGGGTGGTTGTTTTGTAACCCTGCGTCGAGGCGGAGAGCTGCGCGGCTGTATCGGAGTGATGGAGGCGGTGGAGCCGCTTTACCGGGCGGTGATCCACAGTGCGGTGTCGGCTGCTCAGGACAGCCGCTTTACCGATCAACCGGTGAGCGCAGCCGAACTGGATCAACTGCATCTCGAAATCAGTTGCCTTTCACCTCATCAACCACTCACCGATTATCGAGGAGTGGTGGTGGGACGTGATGGACTGCTCATCGAGCGGGGGCGTAATCGGGGGGTGCTGTTGCCGCAGGTGGCGTATGAGCGCGGCTGGTCACGGCAGCAGTTTCTCGAGGAGACCTGTCGCAAAGCCGGCTTGCCCAGTTCCACTTGGCGCGATCCACACGCCAAACTCTATACCTTTCAGGCGGAGATATTCGACGAACACACACCACCTGCCTGATGCCTCTCCGAAATTCATCAGCCATATATAAAAATTGAATGGCTAGGAAGTGAGAGGGGTTAAGGGTGGATTTCATAAGAAATGGAACGGTGGATCAGCCGGTGGGTTGTGGTTCGGTTGATTCCGAGCGAATTTTTTCTAGTAATTTCAGTACGGCGAGTTCGTCGTAGCGGCCGAAGAGCTGGTCGATTTGTCGGCGCGCCTGGCGATAACCGTCGCGATAGCCGGCCTCTTCCGCGTCGTAGCCATGGAAGCGATCCTCCAGCACGGCGTCGTTGCGGATCACCGCACCGGTCAGCACGTCGGCCACGCAATCATCCCACCCTTGGCGGTGGCGGCGGGCGTAGTCATTTTTCGGATAAAGATAGCGGGGCGGCTTCTGCACACTCTCATAATTGGGCAGCGGTTCTTTTTCCGGCCACTTCGCCGGAACCTCTACCTGGTAAACAAGGTGAGGCTCATTCGATGCGGTGGCGGATTCGGTCGTTGACGATTGGGCGGTAGTCTGACATCCACTGATCGAGACCAGAAGCGTTAGCAGCAGGTAGATTCGGCAGGTCGGATAAAGGCGGTCGAGCTTGGCGAGGGAGAAATCGGGTTGCATGATAAACCTGTCGTCCGATTAGTTGTTATTGTTGTTGAGTCGGCGGCGGATCAGTTCGGCCCGGGCGACGCTGCGGGCTTCACCATCCATGATCATGCCGCTGAGTTTCTGCAGATGGGCCGGCTGGGTCTGGATAAAGAGATCATTGATGGTATTCAGCGGGATATTGGCCACCCGCCCCAGGTGAATGCCCATGCGCAGATGTGATAGCAGGTAGAGGCTTTCTTCAGTGCTGATGGTGCGGGCATTTTCGAGCAGACCGAACGCCCGCCAGATTTTATCCTCGATGGCAGCCGGTCGCTCGCGCATCAGAACTTCGCGGGCCAGTTTTTCATATTCCACAATCTTGGGCACCATCACACTGCAGAACTCGCTGATGATTTCCGTTTCGCTCTTGCCCAGGGTGATCTGGTTGGAGACCTGGTAAAAGTCGCCGATGGCTTCGGTGCCTTCGCCGTGTAACCCGCGCACAGCCAGATGCATATCCTTGGCGGCCCGCGATACTTTTTCCAGTTCGCCCACCAGTTTAAGCGCCGGCAGATGCAGCATGACCGATACCCGAATGCCCGTGCCCACATTGGTCGGGCAGGCGGTCAGGTAGCCATACTGATCATTAAAGGCAAAATCAACCACGCTGTGCAACTGGTTGTCAATCTGATCGATCTGCTGCCAGAGTTCTTCCAGGCATAAGCCGCAGCCCATCACCTGAATGCGCAGATGATCCTCTTCGTTGATCATCAGGGCGATCGTCTCTTCGCGCGACAAGGCCACTCCGCGGGTGCCTTCGCCTTCGGCGTGCTGACGGGAGATCAGGTGGCGTTCAACCAGCAATTGCCGATCGAGATAGGGGGTTTCGTTGATATCAACAAAAGCCAGATCCGCACCAATGGGCAGCTGGGTGAGCCGCTCATACATCTGGCGATAAATCTGGCGGCGTTGGCCTTCGTCGGCCCGGCTGAGAAATGGAAAACCGGCCAGGTTGCGCGCCAGGCGGACGCGCGACGAGAGCACCACCTCCTGCAGAGGACCGCCGGCGTTGAGCCAACGGATGGAATCACCACTGAGCCAGTTGGCGGTGTTCATGGAGTCTCCAGTTCCTTGATCTGGTCGCGCAGACGGGCGGCCAGTTCGTAATCTTCTTCGGTGATGGCTTGCTGCAGTTCGCGGCGGAGGCGGATCAGGCTGATCTTCGACTGCACCTGGTTGCCGGCCCGATTGGGCACTTTGCCGACATGCTGCAGCGTACCGCCGTGGCTGCGCTCGATCAGCGGATCCAGTGCCCGCTGAAAGGCGACATAATCATTGGGGCAGCCCAGCAAACCGCTGCCGCGGAACTCCACAAAAGTCAGTCCGCATTGCGGGCAGGTCAGGTCAGCCAGCTCCTGGGCGGCGGCTTTGTGCATGATAAACTTGGTCACGATCTCGTTGAGCGGTGCCTGCTGGGTTTTCATCACCACGCCTTCCTCTTCGGCGCAGTCGGCGCAGAGGTGGCGCTCATATTTTTCGCCCTGGGCGATATCCGTCAGGTGCACCGTGGCGGGGGCGGCTTTGCAGCGTTGGCATTGAATCGGCATGGTGACGGTGACTCCAGAGTACGCAGACGAATTTATCTTAGGTGTCGTACGGCGTGGCGTCAATTCAGGGACTAAAATCCACGGTAGCACCGGGTATTTCATTCATATCGGCCAGAAATCGGGTAAATCTTACTGGTCGGCGGTAAATATCGCCCAGCAGCCGGGAGCTTCCTGCAGCTGCACCTGCGCGAGTTGTGCCGGGGCACAAGGCCAAGCAGCCAGTTGATGGAAAATCCACTGGGCCAGCCGTTCGGCAGTGGGCGGCTGGTCACGCCAGCGGGGTTCATCGTTTAATACGCGACCCTGCAGAGGTTCGATGATGCGATGCAGTTGTTCACGAGCTGCCAGAAAATCCACCACCATGCCCTGCTTATCCAAAGATGCACTTTTCCAGCAGGGCTGGATCAGCCACTTATGCCAGTGTAATTCTTCCAGCGAGCCGTCCGGCTGGTGAACCGCATGTGCGGCGTGCAGATGATATTCGATGAACAGAGTGTACATAAACCGTGTACTCCTGCACGAAGGTGCCCAGCGTGGATATCCTAACATGATTTCATCGACAAGGGATACCAGCAGCAAGTCCGGTACGGGTATCGTTTCACCCAGCCGCAACCGTAAGGGAGCGATCTTCACCATCTGGTGCCGGCATTGGGTCCAAGCGATACCCGTACAGAACTGCAGTTCCTGTTGGCGGGCAGCAGGGGGTATCGTAAGATGGGGTGCATGTCACCGCCCGCACGACGAGTGCCCCGATTTCTGAAAGCCCGTGGTCACTATTCCTGGCCGCTGAGCATCGAGCTGCCCGAAGGCGAATATCAGTTCGAGCGGGAATTCAAGCACGACTTTTTTGCAGCCACGGCGCTGTACGGCAGGATGGACGGTCGGCAGGTGGTGGTCAAATTCGGGCGCTGCACGCCGATTTTATTTTTTCCTGGGAGGTGGATCGGTCGTTGGTTGGCGGAGCGGGAGAGTCGGCTATATGCTCAGCTCAGCGATCTGCCGCAGGTGCCGGATTATCGTGGACGTCTGGGGGAGTTTGGATTTATTCACGTTTTTGTTCCCGGTGCTCCACTGAAGAAGGGGCAAAGGGTCAGTGATCAGTTTTTCGCGGAACTGCAGCAATTAATCGCCGCACTGCATGGGCGCGATATCGCCTACGTCGATCTGGAAAAGCCGGAAAATATCATTGTGGGCGAAGATGGCCGGCCTTATCTGATCGATTTTCAGATTTCCTGGGATGGTCACCGCGACGGGCTTCTGCCGGTCAGTTGGCGACGGTGGTTGACGGATCGGCTGCAGGAGATGGATCGCTATCATCTGCTCAAACACCTGCGGCGTAATCGGCCGGACCTGCTGCCGGGATATCTGAAGAGTTTACCACTTGAGTTGCCGCCGCATATCCGTTGGCATCGGCGGATCACCCGACCGTTGCAATCCATCCGCCGTGGAATACTGCACTATCTCGATCCTCAGCACCATCACGACCCGAAATAAACCAACACCACTTATAAAAAAATGGTGCCAGTGGGGATGAAAAAAAAGCACCCGGTTCGACCCGGGTGCTTTATCAAACGTCAGATCATCCGGAGGGACTATCCCGCGCAATCCACGTCAGTCGTCGGACAATCCAGATCACAGAAATCATCGCCTTCGCAGCAGTAGAAGATCGTGCTGCAGATATCCTCATTCGTACTGCCGCATTCCGAAGTCACCGCCCAGGCGCATTCGCCTGCATTGCATTGTTCGATCGTGCAGGCGATTTCGTCATCGCAATCCACCGGTTCGGAACAGCCCTCATCGACAAAGCTGCAATCGTCCGGACAGGTAGATTCATCCTCGCCGAATTCCGTATCGCAGAAACCGTCGCCGCAAAAGGCTTCCGTACTGCAATCCTCCGGGCAGGTGAATTCGTCTTCGATACTGCTGTCGCAGAAGCCGTCATCGCAGTGGCCGCTGTCACCGCAATCGACATCCTCCTCCGGGCAGCCGGAATCGCAGAAATCGTCGAATTCGCAGCAGTAGCCGAATTCCTCGATACCGCCGGTGGCTTCGCAGATATCGGCATTGTCGCAATCCGGATCGCCGGAAAACGGCTCGACGAAATAGCATCCGGTGTTACAGATCCCATCATCTTCGCAGTTGCCGAAACAATCGGGATCTTCGGGGCAATCGGGATCGCACTCGAAGGTCAGATCGCACTCGGCGAAATAGCAGTCGGGATCGTCATAGCAGAACTCGTCGCAGAATCCATCCTGCGGGCAGCTTTCGTAGCAATCCGGATCGTAGGGGCAGTCCGGATCGCAATCAAACGTGACATCGCAGGCGAAGGGATCGTCGCAATCGGGATCATAGTAACAGGAGTCATCACAGAACCCGTCTTCGCTGCAGAAGGCGCAGTCGCTGTCTTCGGTCCAGCAGTCGCTGCCGTCGCACCAGCCGTCGCCGTCGCAACAGTAGTAGAAATTGAAGCAGATATCCTCGTTAGTCGCACCGCAATCGATATCGGGCGATTCGCAGCCGAAATCGCACCAGCCGTCACCGGACGTACAGAACTCCTCGATGACGCAGTCGGGGTCGGTGGCCGGGCATTCCGGATCACAGAAACCATCTTCCGGACAGACCTCGGCGTAGTCACCACAATCCGGATCGAAGCCCAGGCAGGTGCTGTCGCACATACCGTCAAACGGGCAGTCGGTGACGAAGATAAACCCATACGCGATGGCCGAGCGACCGTCCGCAGCGGAAACGTTCAGTACCGGGTAATAGATGCCCGGAGCGGATGCCAGGAAGATCGGGCTGGCGGCGGACGCATCGTCGAGTTTCGCCAGTGTGGAAATATCACCGGCTTCATCACTGACCAGCCATTCATAACTGACTGATTCTTCTGCACGGCAATCCACCACGATGGATTCCAACGACACGGGGCTGTTGGTCAGTACGAAATAAGGGCCGTCGAAGGCGGCGTAAAGTCCGCCGAGGCTGCCGCAGGCCGAGAACGACTTGAAGTCGAAGGCTACCCGGCCGGTGTCATCCGCCACATAGAGCACCACCTGAATGATACCTTCATCCAGCGCTCGCAGAGTGGGATTTTCACCGAATGCAGCCTGGGCACTCAGTTCGGATTCGCTGTCGAACACTTCACCAGGCCCCTGCACCACATCCCAGCCGACGTACACATTGCCCACCGCACCCTGCACGGTGTAACCCAGTTCGGTGGTTCCACCCGGGGTGAGGGTCGTGGCATCGGCGACGATTTCAACCTGCAATCCCTGGCCACCGGTGGCGCCGCCCACGTTGATTTCGGTGCTGGCTTTGAGTTCATAATCACTGTTCAGAACCACCAGCAGAGTGACCAGATAACTTTCCTCGCCGGTGTATGTATGGGTGACCGTCTGACCCAGCGTGGCATCGCCGTCACCGAAAGCCCAGAAGTAAAGTGCATCCTCCGGCAGATTGGCACCGATCGCCTCTAGCGTAATTTCTTCACCCACCGCCGGGTTGGTATTGCTGGCTTTGATCAGCAGCGTTTCGCCCAGTACCGCGACCACCTGTGAGGTGGTGGTTGAACCGACACTGTCGGTAATGGTGACTTCAAACTCGAAGGTTCCTTCGCTCTCGGCACTGTCGCCGATCATCGCACCGCCGGGCACCTGGGTCAGTTCCATGGTCTGGCCCGAAAGCAGCGCCCAGGTGGTGGTATAGGGCGGCACTCCGCCGTAACCAACCGACGAACCGATGAAGGTTGTGCCATTGTTCGCGGCTGGGCGGGTATTGATATAGCCATCCACACCCAGGGCAAATTCTTCCTCGGTATCACTGAATTCGTGATCAGTAAATCCGTCTACTTCTTCAACCTGCTGGGCGTCGCACAGTTCCTTACTGGCCCGGGCGGCATCGACCAGCGGGCTGCTGCAGAAGTTACGAGTGCTGCCGGCGGCGCATTCCGCGACCATGCCCTCGAGCACGACACCGAGGTTCTGCAGCTCGTTGCAGAATTCCAGTGATTCGGTTCCATTCTGTTGGCCATAGCGGCGGGCCGAGCTTTCCCGATCAACCGTGAAAGTGGAGGTGGAACTGTTTCCCTGACCATCTTCATAGGTACCGCGGGTGTAGCCGAGGCTGTCGTTGTAGGCGAAGGTGGTCGTACCGCCGTCGCTGTCACGGGCCGCCACCGGGTTGCCGTTTTCATCCAGCTCGATAATGATTTCTTCGCCGTTCTGCGTGGCGATGGCGACCTGTTTGAGGCTGCCCGTGTTTTCGCCGAAAACCGCCACCTGATCGCAATCCCCGCCGGAAACGCTGCTGGCGATCAGGTCATTATCCGGATTATCATCGTTCTGAACGATGACATCGGAGGAGGTGCTTTGGCAGGAGGAGGTACTGACAGTTCCACCGCCGCCGTTGTTATCATTGCCACCACCGCCGCCGCAACCGGTCAGCCCCAAACCCAGGATGGCGGTACAACAACACCACCAGCCTACGGTTTGCCAGCCTCGTCTTGGAACTCTCTGCATGGAATCTCTCCTCATGAATTAGATTGGATTAATCTGCTAAGAGATGTGCTCAAAATTTGCTCAACTCTCCCATTCTATTGAGCACTTTTGCGGTGTTAATTTGACGCAATTGAGCAGCGTCGTCAAGGTGTCAGAGTCGTACTTTAATTGCCCTGCATGATTTACATCATCATCATCCTTCGTGAAACGGGACTATTACAGGGCCATTATTTCCTTATCATCAAGTCGCCAATCAGGATAAATATTGTGGCGCTTCGAGAAACTGATCCATCTGGATCAATTTCCATACCATTACTTGAATGCTAAGTTTTCTATAAATTATCTGCCTTACAAGGGTTGAAATGTAAAATGACCAGAACTCGTTATGGAATACTGCACAGGTGGTATTACCCAGCCTGGTGAAAAATTCACAAAACCGTGAGCGGATTAATCAGATTTAATTAGTCTGATATTAGCCCAGTCGGCGTGGTCGGCGATATCGAGATCGTCGCCGGGTTCAACGAGGAGGGTGAGTCGGGAAATTCCGGCTAGGCTTACGGAGATTGCTAGGGGTGGATCGCGGCCCGTGAGCAGCCCGCTGTTAAACAGTTCCTGGTTATCACCCATGACGCGGAATACAACCGAGCCATGTGGCCGAACGGCATCATCCACACCGATGGTCGCCTGCAGTTGAGCGTAGGATTCCGTCAGCGTGTATTCCAGCCGGCTGGTCGCACGCACGCCGATCCCCCGCTCGAACCCGACGCCATTCATACGTAACGACTGGTTACTCACGGAACGATTCAGACGCATCGGCCAACTGATATCCAGAAAATGATCGTTTTGTTCCCGGGGAGCAGGCAGGTCGCTCAGGTAGACCACCCGGTCGTTATTGAGTTGTAATGCTGTTACCTGAGTGAGGGGCAGGGTGATGAACTGATCCGGACTGATTTCGACTTCGATATTCTGAGCATCAAGTCGGCGGATCTGTCCGGCGAGTCGGCTGCGGTCGGTGAGCACCAGGTGCGTGGTGGAGTGCGGCTGCGAATCACCGCCCGCCAGCAGCAGCGCTGCGGTTTTATCATATTGAAATTCGACGGTGCGATTGGGCAGTTGAAAACGGCCGCTGGTCGGCCCCAGGGCGAGCAGCGTTCCGCTGACCGGCACGGTGCTTTTGTCGCGGATCATCCATAACGTATCACTGGTGGAACTGGGGGCGGTGGAGAAATCCGGCGCGGGCAGCTCGCTTCGGGACCAGGCGATGCTCTGCAATTCGCGCAACGGCCAGGCCGCCTGCGGACTGAACGGGCAGTTCAGAACCAGTTGTGATTCGTTCGCTTCTATTATTCTGGCTTGAAAAAAAGAGCCGTTGTGCATTTCGATCCGTAACGGATAAGCAACGGTATCCGTTTCGGCGACGGGATGATCGGGAAAAGCGACTTCGAGCAGATCGGTCATCAGCCAGGAACGGGACTGCCCATCGATCTCCAGCGTGATCTGACCCGTTGCGACGGGGCTTTGCCATGCTCCGCTGATCGCCGGGCCGTCGAGCGGGGTGACCAGCACGCGCAGCGGAACGATCGGTATGAGCGTCATCAGTGTCGCCAGCCATAGCAGCATCATGTATCATTCCTCTTTGGAGAGCTGTTCATAGTATTGTTCGATCAATTCGCGATAGTGTACCGGGAAACTCTGTTGCAGCGACTGCATGATTTTTTCGCGTTCCTGGGGCGGCATCTGACCCCATACTTCGCCCGGACGCGCGTTGGGTGCAGAGTGCAGTTGTGTCGGTCCGGCGGCACCGGTGGGTGTGGTGGATTGCCGGGCGGGGCTGGTAGGTGTCTGCTGGGCCTGCGAACCGGCCCCGCTGGAGCTGTTCTGTTGCGACTGCTGCTCCTGGTCTTTGGCTTGGCGGATCAGGTCTTCGAGCAGCAGAAGGGCCTGGTACTGGTGGGTCTGTGTATCCAGATTGATTTCCCCATGATCGAGTCGAGTGTACGCCTGGTCCATCTGATCCACCACGCCGGAAAGGTCGCGTCGCGACAATGGCGGCTGGTCGAGTAATAGCCGGGCGGTATCGCGCAGCTTTGATTCCGCTTCGGGGAAATGTTCCAGAAAATATTGCAGCGCGGATTGGGCCGTAGTGGTGTCGCCGCGCTGGGCAGCCACATAGCCATACATGAACCACAGTTGATCAGCGAGGAGGGTGTAATGGTTCGGGTCGCGCTCCGGTTGCAGGGCGAACTGCAGAATCCACTGGGCCTGGGCCAGTTGCGATTGCTCCAACGCCGCCTGAGCCAGAATCGCAGCTGCATGGGCGCTGAGGTAGGGATCGTCACTGCACACCAGCGGGGTTAGGAGGCGGATGGCGAGGGAGTATTCGTGATTGCTGAAGGCGTCTAGTCCCGTCCGGAAGCGTGGTTCGAGTAGGCTGAGCATCTCCGGAATAAAGGTGGGGGGTGCTGAATCCGGGGCCAGTTGCTGCCACCGGGCCTGCACAAAAGCGAGCTGTTCCGGTGCAAAACGGGCAGAGGATTGCGGCAGCGATTCGATGAATTGTTCAATCACCTGTCGGGAGGTAGGGGCAGCACTCTGCGAGGGGAGCGATGAGGTCCATCCGGAGATGATGTAAAATAAAATTATGATGCTGGCGTGTTGCATAATATTTTAATCCGGTTGATCCATATTTTTGAACCCCTGTTCCGTCATACGATTGTGCATTTCTTTGGCCAGTTCCAGCACTGTTTGTTGTTTGTTCGTCAGCCAATCGGCGGTAGCGGAGTTGATCGCCGGCTGGTGACGGACTTCACGTGTGCGGTCGAAGATGCGTTCCTGGAGATTATAAAGTAATTTTAGTTCGGCGGAGGAGGGCAGCAGCGGTGGTGGGGGCGGTTCACCAGATTGATTCTGCTGATTGCCCTGCTGGTCGCCGGGTTTGGCGGGGCTGTTTTCAGGCTGAAGGGCGGAGTCGATCGCTTCCAGGATATCATTGATACTGTCGATAATTTCCTGCTGAGTCAGTTGCGTCGTGCTTTCCAGCAGGGCATTCTGCAGCCATTTCGCCACCTGCTGCATATCGTTCTGAACGCCGGCGGCGAGATGGTGCAGCACCAGCGTGGTGCCATCCTCCATCAGTAATTGGACGGCCTGACCGGCGACATCAGCCAGGGCGAGTTGATCGCGGCCTAACTGCTCCGCCTGCTGCAGATCAGTGCGTCGCGGATCGGTCGGCCAGCGCTGCTGTAATTCAATGGTTTTTTGCCGGATCGCCGTTTCTTCATCCCGCAGGCGGGTGTAGAGCTTCTGCAATTGTTCCAGTTTGGCCCGCTGTTGTTCGCGGCGCAGCTGGTCCAGCTGTTCCTGCAGGCGTTGCTGGGCTTGGCGGAGTTGTTCCAAGGCCTGCTGCTGGGCGGACTGAGCGGTGTCGGGCTGTTGTTGCTGCAGTTGTTCGCCGGCTTGCTGCATCTGCCCGCCCGCCTGCTGAACCTGGTCGCCGGTGGCTTGAGTCTGGGCGGACTGCTCGGCGGCCTGCATTTGTTGGGCGAGCTGCTGGGCGGAGTCAGCCAGTTGCTTTTGAGCAGCGCTGAGGGCTTGCAGATCAGCGGATTCATTCTTTTTCTTGGTCAGCTTGGCGAGGGCCCGGCGGAGTTCCTGCAGAGCATCTTCCTGTGTGTCACCGGCGAGGGCCCGCTGGCCATTTTGTATATCCTGTGCGGCTTGTTGCATCGCTTTCTGGGCAGCTTGTAATGCCGACTGGGTTTCGTCCTCGCGCTGTTCTTTTTCCAGCAATTTCGCCAATTGTTCTGTTTCGTTGGCGAGTTGCTGCTGAGCGGCGGTGAGTTCGGCATCGGCACCCGCGGCTGCTTCGGCGGAAGCCTGGGTCCGGGATTGCAGCTCCTGCTGAGCGGCGATCAGTTTTTCCAGCTTCTGGGCGGTGGCGGTGTCGAGCGGGGTATCGCCTGTATCCGCCATATTCTGAGTCTGTTGCTGGACTTGCTCCTGGTCGCGGATCAGGGCGCTGGTCTGGGCCAGCCACTCCTGCAGTTGTTTGATCTGGTTCTCCCGGTCGGCAGATTCATCAGGCTGGGCCACCAGCTCGGTCAGCACTTCGCGTAAATCTTTCAACAATTGATCCTGCCGGGTCAGGGCGCCGGATAGATCGCTATCGGAACTCAGCATGAGCACCAGTTGATCCACCCGTTCGCGCAAACCGAGCTGGCTCATCTGCCGCAGAGCGGCTTCCAGTTTTTCCGCCTGCTGGGGGTCGGTCGTGCGCAGTTTATCGGCCAGGCGGAACATCTGGTCTTCCAGACGTCGCAATCGATCGCGCACCATTTCCTCTTTGGCGGCCAAGGGTGCGGCAGGTTGAGTCGTGGTCTGGGCAAGTAATGTGATCGGCCAGCCACACAGCAATGCCATCCACAGAGCTGAGATTTGCCAGGTCTGCTTACTCATTTTTCGGCTCGTCGAAAAGATCGTCGATATCCTGCTGCCAAGCCTGGTCGGTTTCGCGGCGTAATTCCTCCTGCAATTGAATGATAGCCTGCAGCAGGCTGATGGTTTCGTGAAATCCTTCCCAGCGGCTCATATTGTTCAGGATAGCATCCATTTGTCGCAAAATCTGCATTTGCGCGATGTCGATCGTCGCCAGACTCGATGCGTCGGGTTGATCCGCCAGGCGGTTGAGTTGTTCGTGGAGGGCGGGGAGGCGATTCTGCACCAGTTCGCCCAGCGGCTCAATAATGCCCCGGCCCAATCGTTCCTGCACGGCGGCGGAATCGAGCTGGTTGATGCGCAATTCATCATGCAATCGCTGGAACTGTTGGCGGACCAGCCCCACCTGGCGATTGATCTGCTGCTGCATCCGCGCGGCGGTACGCTGATCGAGCGGTGCCGACGCGGCGGGTTGATCCAGTTGCTGGGCCCAGGTCAGCAGGTTGCGGCGGAGTTGCTCCTGCATGGAGTAGGCGCGTTCAAACTCCTGGCGATATTCCTGCTCGCGGCGGGAAAGTTCAGCCAGCAGTTCATCGGTGGTGGCGATGCGGAAACGGAAGGTGCTGCTGCGTCCCTCACCGGGTCCGCTGATGTCATTTTCATCGCGGGCCAAGGCGGAGAGTTGCAGGTTCTGGCCGATCTCCGGCTGCCACTCCGCCAGATGCAGCAATTGCGATGTGGACCATTGTTTGGAAGAGCGCGGCGGCGGGCCGATGGGGCGCTGTTGTTCCGTCCCTTCAGCACCTCCCCATTGCCAAGCGAGGGCGGCCTCCGCCAGCCCGAACCGATCCTTTAATTCCAGTTGCAACGGCAGAATGGCCTGGGGGGTGAGCAGATCGCCCGCTCCGGGAATGCGCAGCTCCACCACCGGCGGGGCGTCGGCGAGCAGCTTGATCTGCCAGGCCTGCGGGCGGAGATTTTCCAGCCCGCGCGTATCGCGCAACGTCCAACGATAAATGCCCGACTGTTGCGGCTGAAACTGTGCCCGCCATTGCTCGCCCTGCGGTTGGGCGGTTGCGACGGGCAGTTCATCCAGCAGGAGCGTGCAGGCCGCCAGCGGCTGATGGGCGGTGAACAGGAATTCGACGCTGCTGCCGGTCAATAGTTCGATCTGACCCGCCTCGGCAGCCAGTTGGTAGCGCGGTTCGCGCGTATAGGCTGGCGGCTGGATGGTGATAATCGCCGATTGAATTCGAGGTCGATCGACCAGCCGCACGTCGGTCCAGTCGCTCAAGCCGTCGTGCCCTCGGGCGCGGAGCCGCACGTTTTCAGTCAACCGGGGCAGCAGGGCGCGAAATTCATCGCTGCCCACACCCGTCATGGTGATATATTCGGTGCGATCCGGCCGGCGGATTTCCAGGCGCACCAGTCGCGGCCGCACTCCGCCGGATTGATAACGGATTTCCAGATCCTCATCGCGCGGAGAAAAGATCATGCCCTGTTCAGTGGTGTTGAGGAGGTGCAGTCGGGTTTGCTGCGGCCATTCGCTGCGGCCCAGCAGCAGGTTCCGCTCGACGGCGATGGCCAGGGTCTGAGGCCAGAGCAGTGTGGCGCCCGCCCAACCGGC
Organism: Phycisphaerae bacterium; assembly: GCA_022072405.1. Lineage (GTDB taxonomy): Bacteria > Planctomycetota > Phycisphaerae > UBA1845 > CAIVHJ01 > JAJVHX01. Next base: position 133,664 of record JAJVHX010000007.1, read on the forward strand.
CGCCAGTAACAAAATGATTCCACATCGCCGCCGATGTCTCGTCCGATTGAGCAAGGTATCAACCGGTACGCCTTCGAGTGCGACAGCCGCCTGGTGGAGCGTGGCGGAACGCAATTCCGATGATTGGTGATCCGCCGCCGGTCCGGATGGATCGCCGAACTGCACCGCACTGATCAGGCGACTCTGCAGCTGTGGGAAGCGAGCTTCGATTACTTCCGCCAGATCGGCCAGGTGCAGCGGCTGTTGCAGCGGTCGCACCAGCCAGCGCCATAAAATCGCGATGCAACCAGCCACCAGTCCCAGCAGCAACGTGGCCCGCATCGGCCGCTGCAGGTGCAGCCAGTAATCCAGTGACCATTGCACAATGACCCCGCCGCCCAGCAGCACCAGCCACCGGGCTAATCCATCCATCAGCACATGGAACCGCAGTCGTCGCAATAACTGCTGCAGAGTGTGCTGCCAGCGAAATGAAATGTCAGTGGCTTTCAATTTCTATCCCCTGCACCCTCTGCCCTTCTCCTATAACATCGACCACCATTTACGCAGCGACCATTCGATCGCCAGAAGCAGCACGATGACCAGAAGCATCGAGTAACGATCCCACAGCGGTTCGGGTACGCCGCGCGACACCTGCGATTCATGCCGATCCGGAATTTTATCCGCCAAGGTAATTGCCTGATCGAGAGTCAGGTAGCTGCCGCCGGCGGAGAGTCGGGCCAGTTGTTCCAAGGCGGTGCGATTCTGTTGCGGTTGCTGGATTTCCAGGTTCGGTTCCCGGGTTTCAAACCAGTGGGTCAGCGTGATCGGAGAGGTGTCGTCGCTCGCCTGATAGTTAAGTTGTACCCGGTATTCGCCGACCGCCGGTGGTTGATACGATCCCACATACCAGCCGGGGCGGGCCGGATCGGCGGCCAGCCAGAGCGAAGTGTGCAGCTCCGGTTGCTCGGTGGATTGCACTTCGGCAGCTTGGCGCGGTGTGACCAGCGGCTGGTATTCACTATCCGTCAGATAGGCCGACAGCGTCACCGCCTGGCCCAGGTCGTAGCGCGGAGCGTCGGATTGCAGACGGCCTCGACCATTGCCGCCGAGCAGCCGCCCTTCAGCCAGATAACGCAGCATCTGGATCCAGAACTGGTTAAAGCGTTCCTCGCCGGCCCGCCGCCAGCGCCAGGTGCCGTCGAAACCGATGAAGGCGCTGCGTCCGGCGCCGATAAATTGTGTTGCGGCGAGTACGTGGCCGCCGTAACGATTGCGCATGCGCGGGTGGCCGTGGCGGAGCAGTACGGTGGCGGCCGGTTTTTCGCTGCGCACCGGATAATGCCAGAAAACCTGCAGCCAGTCGGCGGAGTCTGCTGCGGCGCTGTCCGTCGAGGATTGCAACACCCGCATCGCCGGATGGGCGCGCGCGGCAGTGAGAATTTCCAGCGGCTGACCGGTTTTCTGGTAATAACCGATTTCATTCAACAGCAACTCAGCTTGTGGATCGGCGATCACCGGAAGTAACTCGCGCAGCGGCATCATGGTGGGTGATTGAAAGAAGCGGGAGGTGTAGGGTCGGCCGACATGATAAAGCAATCCGCTGCCCCGCCGCGCGACCAGCTGGGCGAGGTGTTCAGCCCAGCCGGCGGGCAACTGCTGCGGATCGGGATCGAGCAGAAGGAACAGATCATATTTTCCGAGTTCTGCAGCTTCGATCGGCAGATGGTCCAGGGGGTAGTCGCCCTCGCGGATGGCGGTGGAATCGGCTGATTGCAGCCAGCAGCTCAGTTCGAAGGAGGGGTCACGGGTCAGCAGATTGGTCAGCAATCGATAAGTCCAGTTCGGCCCGCCCGCCACCAGCAGTACCCGCAGTTTGTTATCCAGCACCTGCACGCGGATCGGCAGGAGGTTGTCGGCGGTGATGGCTTCACGCGGATCGGCGACGATCTGTAACTGGTAGAGATAGCGGCCTGCTTCGCGGGGACGATGTTCAAACTGCACGGTGCGGGGTTGGCCGTCTGCGGCAGCAGTGATGGACTGCTGGGCGATGAGGTGGGGTGCTGCGGCGGTGCCGTCGACGCTTTGCTCCAGCAGTTGCACGGAGCCGCTGCTGTTTTCCAGTCCGTAGCTGCTGATCTCAGCGGTAATGGTGAAGGGATCGTTGATGAAGGCGCTCTGCGGGGCGGACACATTCTGCATCCGCCAGTTGAGCGGTGGTTCCAGCGGTCCCAATCCAATGGTGTAGACGGGCAGGCCGCGCAGCCGGGCCATCCGACCCAGTTGTTCCACGTTTTCACCATGATTGAACTGGCCGTCACTCAGTACGATGACGGCGGCGATCGGGGCGTTACCCGCCTGGGCCAGCGCCCCCCGCAAGGCTAGTCCCAGATCGGTGACCGGTGCCGGAGTGATGTCGGCTGGTTGAGTGGCCATCTCACTGATGGCGGCGGCAAGCGTCGTATCAGCCTCATTTCGTCGAGCGGGAATATCGTTGAGCAGTTGGCTCTGGTCTCCGATCGACCAGACCTGCACCCGGTTTCGCCTGGAGAGCTGTTGGAGCAATGCAGTCGGGGGGGTGCTCAGGAGACGTTGTACTTGTTCGACGCGGGTGGGTACGTCGGGCTGAGAGGTGATGTCTGTCGTCGGGGTTGATGGGCTGCCGGTCAGCATCATGCTGGCGGAGCGGTCGCTCAACACCAGTGTATAGGATTCGATATGGTGATGCACATACTCCGCCCAGACCGGTTCGAACCAGATCATCACCAGCAGCAGCACCACGCTGCACCGCAATCCCGCCAGCACCATCCGGCCGCGCAAGGTCGAACCGGCCCGCTGTTCGCGTCGATAGAGTTGCACGATCGCCACCAGCACCGCCGCCATCAGCAGCAGGGTGACCAGCAACAGCCAGTCCGGCGGCTGATAGTTCAACTCCAGCCGGCGTTCCAGATAGGTTTGTGCTAATAGAATCGTCTTCTGCAATGATTGCTCTTTTAATTTACATCAGCCAACGCATCATTAAGTAAACGGCCTGTTCCGAATCCGCGCGCTGGTACCCGCAGCTCTGATATTTCACGTAAGTACTCTTTACGGCCCATCATCTACGAGTCACCCTTTCCCCCACCACCAGGCGAGGCTCAGTTCGCTGAGCAGTACCAGCAGCAGTCCGACCCACACCCCGCGCCACATTTCCTGCTCGATGATCGGGGCGCCTTCACCCAGGTCGGCGATCCGGCGAGCCCAGTGAATCTGCAGATTTCCGACCGGATGGGTCAGCTCCTCCGCCGTACCGCACGCCAGATCACTTTCACGCGGATCGGGATTAACCGCCAGCCATTCGGACTGAGTGGGCGTATTGAATGGTTCGAGCAGCAACTGGTAAAAACCGCAGAGCGTCATTGATACCTGTGACCAGGCGGCGGGTTGATCGGGTGTTGCACTGGTGGCCGTCAGTAACAGCGCCGGGTCAGCCGGAAAATTCGGCGGTTGCAGTTGAGCGGTCGGCTGATAGCGCAGCGGGTCATAGGGATAATTGAAATCACCGCCGGCGTATAAGCGATGGTCGCCGGACGCGGCAGCTGGGGCGAGATATTGCACCATCTCCTGCATACTGACCAGGTAGCTGGGCAGCCGGGCCCAGTTGTTCCAGGCCAGGTCAGCACTGCTGCTCCACAATAGAACACGTCCATGTCCGTAATGCTGTTCCAGGAGTGCGGGCAGTTGCCGTCCATCCTGATAACGGGCGAGGATCGCCACGGCTGGCGGCGAACTGGCGGGTGCGGTGCTGGTGGTCGGTGCGGAAGTGGTCGACTCAGTTGGGATAAATTCCAGATAGCTGCTGAAGCCGAGCAGTTGCCGTTCAGGGTTCTCGCCGCTGCTGAAGACGCGAACCACGGGATGATCGGGTTGGAGCAGTTCGAGGGTGGGCGGTTGCTGGGCGGTGGTGGCGGTGATCAGTTGGCCGATGCGGCCGGGCAGCAATCCGTCGCCGGCGTTAAAGAGCCGCTCGTTGTAATAATCAATATCCACTTCATCGCCCAGAAAGATGGCCAACCCTCCGCCCTGCCGCACCCAGGGTTCCAGTCGGCTGAGCAGCTCTTCGCTGGGGCGGGCGACATTGGCCAGCACCACCACCTGATAATGTTGCGGATCGACGGTTTCCAGATTGGCTTCTTCCAGAGTGGTGGCGTTAATGCCGCTGTAGACCGGTCCCTCCGGTTGCAGGGCTATCTGCAACAAAGCGGTTTCATCGTCGATTCGCTCGGTGGCGGGCGAGCCGTTTACCAGCAGTACGCGGAGCGCCTCCTGGGCTGCGGCGGAGAAATAGCGGATATTATCCAGCGGTAGCTGATCAGCCGGCAGTTCAACGCGCAACCGGGTCGAACCGGCATTGGGCAGAATCAACCGGCTGGTCAGGGTCAATTCTTCTCCCGGAGCCAGTCTAGGAACTGTCAGCGGTGGACGGGCCAGCTCTTCAACCGTGATATTCAACTCCTGTTCCGCGGTTGGAATCGATCCATAATTTTTCAGCGTAATCTGCAGCCGACCCTCCACGCCCGCCACCCAGACGGATTGGGCAGCCTTCAATTCGGTAATGGCTAGATTGTCGCGCGCCCCATCGACCGGCTGTACCAGCGTCACTTTCAGCGGACGTTCGTTAAACGGCCATTGCTCGAACACGCTCCAGGGATTGACGGTAGCCGATGTTTCATCGGATGCGTTGGTCAGATCGCTTTTCAGTCCCCAGTCCTGCCGTTGAAAATCGCTGAAGAGGTAGAGTGCGGTGGAGGCGGGGTCGCCGGCCAGAAGCTGATCGCGCAACTGTTGCAGTGTTTGCATCACCGGCCAGCGGCCTTCCGTCGGGGCGGTGGTTTCCAGTCGAGCGGTAATCTCGGCCAGAGACTGCGGCGTCAAATGCACTCCCTGCACCAGCGGTGATTGGAACGACGACGCCAGCAGGATGGTCACGCGCTGCGGGGCTTGTCGGCGCTGCCACTCCTGCAACAGGGATAGTAACTCGGTGCGGGCTTTTTGAAAGGTACTGTCATCGTTGTCGCGGTAGCTTGTACTGAATGAATCATCCAGCAGCAGGATGGCCTGACCGGCGTTCTCACCGGGCAACAGGTTCGCCAGCATGCCGCCGGCTACGTGCGGCCGTGCCAACAGCAACCCCAGCAGCAGCATCGCCAGACAGCGCAGCAGCAGCAATATCAATTCGCGCAGGGTAACTTTGCGGCGATTCTGTTTATCCGCCAGTAACAGGAAATCCATCGCTGCCCAGCGCACCCGCCGATAACGCCGCCGGGCGAGCAGATGAATGATGACCGGCACGCTGACCGCCGCCAGTCCGGCGTACCACAACCCCGGCGTCACCAGGGCGGCTAACATGTACGAGAGTAAGAGCATTCTCAACCGCCGTTACTTGCTTCGACCATGGCACCGCCAGGCCAGGTAGCTGGTCAGGGCGACATCCAGCGGCTCGCTGGTGTTCAGTTGCCGATAGTCCATCCGGTGATCCATGCAGAACCCCCGCACCCGGCCGATGAATCCCTGCACCGCTGCCAGATAGGCGCGGCGGAGGGCTTGCGGGTCGCTCTTCAGCCGCTGCGGCAGCTCCAGCCCTTCGAACAGCGTCCGCTGCTCAAACGGGAAATTCAATTCGTCGCTGTGCAGAAGATGAAAGACGATGATTTCCTGCTTTAAGGCGGACAATCGGGCCAGGCTGTCTATGATGCTCGGCAGATCGGCCAGGAGATCGGAGATCAGTACGATCAAACCCCGGCGGCGAGCCTGCTCCGCCAACTGGCCGAACACGGCCGTCACGTCGGTACCGGCAGCGGGCGTATGATTTTCGAGCACCTGCATGATGTGGGCGAGTTGCCGACTACTGGCTGCCGGCGGAAGCTGCTGGCGAATCGCGGCATCGAAGAGTACCAGCCCGGCGGCATCCTGCTGGTGAATCTGCAGATGAGCGAGGCACGCCGCCAGCGTGGCTGCATAATCCCACTTGGTCCAGCTTGATCCTTCAGCGGGGTAACTCATCGATGCCGAACCATCCACCAGAATGTGGCAACGCAGGTTGGTTTCTTCTTCATACTGTTTGATGTAGAGACGGTCGCTGCGGGCCAGCATCCGCCAGTCGAGATGGCGGAGATCGTCGCCGGCAGCGTATTCGCGATGCTGGGCAAATTCCACGCTGTGGCCCTGGTAGGGGCTTTGGTGCAGACCGCTGACGAAGCCCTCCATCACGGTGCGGGCCCGCAGCTCCAGCCGGGTGATCCGGCTGAGCACCTCAGGATGATAATACTTGGCGGAGCTGGCCATCGCGCGTAATTACCGATGAGTGGGGGGGAATGATCTCCAGGATTCGCTCGATCAGCCGGTCCGGCGTGTAGCCTTCCGCTTCAGCGGAATAGTTCAGCACCAGCCGGTGGCGGAGCACCGGTTTGAGCAGCGTGCGCAGATCCTCGACGGCGACATGATAGCGCCCCTGAAGGACCGCCCGGGCCTTGGCCGCCAGAATCAGAAATTGCACCGCTCGCGGTCCGGCACCCCAGGTGATGAGGCGATGAAGCTCCGTCAAACCTGCGGCGAGAGGTTCAGCGGAAGATCGCTCCCTGACGGTCGCGGCGCGGTTAGAAGCAGATCGCTCGCTGGCGTTCGCGGCGCTGATGGTTTCTGGTTCAGCGGGGCGGGTGGCGCGGACCAGATCGAGGGCCTGGTTGATGACGTTGGGGGCGATTGGTACGCGGCGGATCAGTTGTTGCAGATCGAGTATCTGAGATCGGTTGAGTACCGGTTGCGTGGTCGGTTGCACCGTCGTCGTGGTGCGCTCGGCAATGGCGAATTCCTCATCGTAGGTCGGATAGCGAACAAAGATCTTGAACATGAAGCGATCCTGCTGGGCTTCGGGCAGCGGATAGGTGCCTTCCTGTTCGATCGGGTTTTGGGTGGCCAGCACGAAGAAGGGTGCCTCAAGGGCGTGTCTTTGGCCCCCGACCGTGACCTGCCGCTCCTGCATACATTCCAGCAGGGCCGCCTGCGTCTTGGGCGGAGTGCGGTTGATTTCATCGGCCAGCAGCACATGGGTGAAGACCGGCCCCTGCACAAAGCGCAGCGACCGCTCACCGGTGGTGCGATCCTGCTGCATGATTTCCGTGCCGGTGATGTCGGAAGGCATCAGGTCGGGCGTGAACTGGATGCGGGCGAAGCTCAGGTCCAGCCCGCGGGCCAGCGTGGAGATCAGCAGCGTCTTGGCCAGCCCCGGCACGCCCTCCAGGATGCAATGGCCGCCGGCGAACAGGGCGATCAAGAGCTGCTCGATTACCTCTTCCTGCCCGACAATCACCTCGTGCAGCGTCGCCCGAATCCGCTCATACGCCGCCTGCAACTGCGCCACCGCAAGCACATCGCCCTGGCTAAGTTGTTCTGAAGCATTCTGGCTGGATGTACTCATGCTTGATCCCCAAAAAAACCCCGGTTCGAGGATTTCATATTGTATGCCATCAATGGTTATTCACCAACCGATCATCTATCGTTGCATGATGGGGAGGGTGTTATAGGGGAGCTGGAGGATGGTGAGGGCGAGGGCGGTGCCGTAGACCTTGCCGACGCTGTCGCCTTCCCACGAGCCGTCGGGATTCTGGGCTTTGAGCAGGTAGTCGCGCATGCGCGGGAAATAAGCATTCCACGTTTCATCACCCGCCAGATACATCGCCTGGGCATAATAGAGATGAGCATAATAGAAGTGGCCGGCGACACCGGAGGCGTGGTCGCCGATGCCGATATTGCGAGCGCAATATTTCATGGCCCGGGGGACGTTGGGATGGTCGAACTGCCCGGCGTTGAACCAGCAGACCAGGGCGGCGGCGGTGATGGGCGGTCGGCTGCCGGCCATATCGCGGGCCCGATAGGCGATGCCGCCGTCCGGCCGCATGGACATGTCGAGATAGGCCATCGCCTGGTCGATCACTTTTTTGGAAACGGCAATGCCGGCGGTTTTGGCGCTGCGCATACCCTGCACCTGGGTGACGGTGACCGAGCCTTCATCACCGGCGTCGGTCGGCGTATAAAGCCAGCCGCCGTCCGTGCTCTGGCTGCGAGAGGTGAGTTCAATGCCCTTGCGCAGCACTTCGGCGATCTGCTGCTGGCGAGCGGAGGATTCCTCCATGCCGTGCAATTGGCCGAGGTAGAGCAGGCTGAAACCGTGGGCATACATCGAGCGGGCTTCCTCCATCGGGCTGGCGATCAGTCCGTTAGGCTGGGCCTGCGAAAGAATATAGGTGGTGGCTTTGTTGAGCTGTTCGGCGTAGGGGCCTTCGGTGGTGGTGCTGCCGCTCATCAGCAGGCTGACCGATGCCAGTGCGGTCATGGCCACCGGATAGGAGCCGTAACCACCGGCGCTGTTCCAGGCCCCCTGCTGACTCTGGGTGCGGGCCAGATATTCCAATCCCCGCTGAATAGCGGATTCGGTGCGGGCATCGATATGGTGCGGGCGATGTGAATGTTCGCCGGGATTTTGACTGGCTCCGGGCAGCGGGGAACCCAGCAGCACAATAACCAGTAACCAGTGATCAACTCGCTTCAGGCGATACGCTGCCATACATCTCCGCGCGGGCTAAAGCCCGCGGCTCCTTGAGCAGAGGGTTCTATCGGGGCTTGTGCGGCGGGTCATCATGGTTGTGGGTCCGTCTGGGGTTCGGGTAACTTCATCAGGATCACCCCTTCCTGAGCTTCCAGTGCCAGGCGATCATGCTGCAATACCGCCACGCCGGTCAGATTAATGTGATTCGAATCGAGGGTCAGCCGCTGCATGGGATTGCACAGGCGGCCGGTGGTCGTATCGAGTTGGATGAGCTTGCCGGTGGCCAATCCAGTGACATTGAGCAGCTTGATGTCATCGGCCGTGAAGGCAGCCAGATTCAGAAAATTCAATAAGGCAATCTTACCGTCGCGCGGTTGCAGACCATGCAATGGAATGACCGGCAATCCCAGCTCCGTCTGCGTCCACAGCACTTGTTTATGGTTGAGATCCACCGCCGCCAATTGCTGCTCCGAACCGTTCCAGCGTTCTCCGTGACCCATCAGGATCAGCCGCTCGCCATCGAGGGCCGCCTCCCGAATACCCTGCTCGGCGAATTCGAGCGTTTCCCAGAAAAGCGCCTCGCCGCTGCGCGTATCCAGCACCTGCACTTCGCCATGTCCGCCGCCGATCACCAGGAAATGATCACCCGCCAGGGTGAATAGCGTTGGTTCGGTATGATATTCCACGCTCCAGGCCGGCTGGCCATCGAACAGGCGGTAGGCTACCGTATTGTGACCCTCGATGACACAGAGTAAGTCATCATCGACGATGACCGGCCGATAGGGTGCTTCAAATTTAAACTCATGTTGCAACTTCCCCGTACGCCGATCCAATACCACAACGCTCTGCGAGCTTTCTTCGATAGTCACTACCCTTTGCTTGACGACGCGGACCGAATCCGGACGGCGTTGCGGCAGTGTGCCTTGCCAGATCAACCCGCCATCAACCGCCCGCCGGCACTGCAGCTGATACAAACCGGAAAGCAGCACCACGTCGCCCTCCGCCATATCATAAACATTGGGGCTGGCTGATTCCGGCAGTTCGTCCGGCGGGAAATTGAGCGGGGCGCTCCACTGCCGCCGACCGGTAATGAGTCCGACAGCATGCAGGCCGGTGGCGGTATTGAGCAGCATGAACTGCCCCTGTAATTTTGCCGCACGCGCGGTCTGATATTGCATCGGTACATCACTGATGGCCGAGAAGTTTTCCGGGCTGGATTCTTCAAGCAGGCGGAGTTCAGTTTCCCAGGCCAGCGCCGCGTCGCCCGGCCAATAGGCGGCCAGACGGTTGGGCAGGCTGAAGGTCAATATCAGGTCGGTGGCAGCTGTTGATTGATCTGGCCAGGTCAGCAGTTGTCCGCCGGTGCCGGACAGCATCATCCCCGCGAGCTGTTGCAGCTGACTATCCTGGGCGGGCTGATGACGACGCGCGATTTCAGTCGCCGCATGACGCAGCGTTTCGCCGAGTTGCTCCGCCCATTGCGGGCCGGTTTTGTTTTCCAGCAGGCTGCCGGAGGTATCGGCGGCGAGCAGCTTCATCCAGTCATCCGCCAGCTGCGGAGCCGGCAGGTCATTCTGGGCGAACATCCGGGCTGCCAGCACTGCCGCTTCCAATTGTTGTGCGGGCGTTCCGTCGCGCCGCATCTGCCGCAGATAATATTCCGCCTTCTCATATTGTTTGCGCTGCAGATTCCAGACCGCCAGCTCACGAGCGGCGCGCGTGGTCAGGCCGGCCAGATTGTCTCCGCGCGCCAGTTCATCCCACTCCCGCCAGAGCGTCCAGCGGTTTTCGCCGGTGGGCGGCGGGTCGAGCGGAGTCGGCAGTTGTTGCGTCAATTCCGCTGCCAGCGTCTGCTGCTGATCACTGCTCAACGAGGTGCGCAATTGTCCGAGCCGCTCAGCCAGCAGGTCGCGGGCGGTGCGTTTATGCGTGGGGCTTATGGCGACCAGGAAATCAAGACCGCCCCGGCGATAGGCTTGCCAACCCTGGCGATAGGCTTCGAGCGGATTCTGCTGTTCCACCAGGAAATCTAGCAGAGCACCGAGTGCCTGAAAACGATCGCGGCCTTCCAGCGCCTCGCTCACCGCCTGCTGCAGTAAGGTCAGACGTTGTTCTGCTGTGGACTCCGTTTGCTGAGCGCGGGCGATGAGGGTCTGGATGCGCAAGCGGTTCAGATAGCTATGCTGTTGCGGCGTTAACTGGCTGGTGGCTGGAAACTGGTCGATCAGAGTTTGGGCCGTCTGCGGAGTACCGCGCCACACTTCCAGCCAGGCGAGTCGCAGCAGGGCGTCGAAATTGTCCGGCTGGCGGGTATAAGCTTCCTGAGCGGGGCCGTAGGATTGTTCGAGATCGGGATACTTGCGCAATTGGCGATAATCGAGGCTGAAGAGCGCTCCGTTGAAGCAGAGCAGTTGTCCCAGCGGTTCTTCGTCACCATCGGTGGGGAATTCCCGGACGATTTTTCCACTGTTAGAATCGATCACGATCAGGCTGCGGCGGGTGGGCACGTATATATTGGAACCGCTCAACACCGCCGGGCCGGTTGCCTGCTCCACTTCGAGCTTCCAGAATTCATGGCCGTCTTCGAGTGCCAGTCGGCTGATGATTTCCCCACCGAGATAAACGGAATCGTCGTCGGCGGCAATGATATGACTGTGTCGGCCGCGATCCACCTTCCAGAGGAGCCGACCATCGACCAGGCTGAAGGCTTGCAGATAAGCGCTGTCGGTGGCGGGCAGCAGCAGGCTTTCGCCCGTGATGACTGGCGGAGCGGGCAGCCACTGCGGCGTGGATTCTGCGATCGGATAGCGGCTCAGCCAGCGCAGCGAAAGATCATAGAGATCGACCGCCGCCACCAAGCCTGCTCCGGTCGGCAGATAGGCAGTTTGATCCCGTACCGCCAGGGGTCGTGCGGCACGGGAATCCAGCCAGCCGCTGGCCAGCGTACCGATATGCAGTGACCGCAGCAGGTTGCCGTCTTCCGGTTGTAGCACCCCCAGAAAATAATCGCGACCCACCCAGTAGGGTACCAGCAGTACTTCCGGTCCAACGGCCCCATTTGCGGGTAATATCGCCGGCCGGGCCACGGCGATGGGAGACGCGGTAAAGAGAGCCTGATTTAGGGGATCGCGGTGGTCACGGCTTTGGCCCCGATACCAGAGCACACGCCCGTCCTGTTCTGGATCGCGGGCCACCAGCCGATTACACTCCACTTCATCCGCACTACCCATGCCCTGCAGAAAATTAAACATCTCCGCCGTCGGATCACGCTGCAGATCGTAGAGTAACCCTGCCGCCAGGCTGAGCTGCCCGGCGAGATGATCCTCCAGCACCTCGGCGACGGTTTCCATCAGCTCCGGGTCCACGCCATCGTGGTGTTGTATGAACCGCCAGCCGGGTCGATCAAAATGCGATCCACCGCTCTGTTGCACGCTCGGACCCGGTGGTCGCCACACGCCGCGCGGCTCGAGACTGAGCTGATCGAGGACGATGATTTTTTCATCGCACTTGAAGTAAAGGTCGTGTTGATCAGCGATCATCGGGGTGGCCAGATAAGTGCCCTGGGCGACAATCTGTTCCAGCAACCGGCTCCAGCGGATCTGCTGGGTACGGGGTAATTCGTAGTGCCAGGGGCTGTGGTCCGGGAAAGTGGGCACCACGGTGGGCATTACATTTTGCCGTTGTAGACCGCCGCCGTCGATCGGCCAACTGCGGAGCGCGCTGCCGATGATGTTGTGGGCGTCGGGGGCTTGCACCGGCCGATCCAGGTAACGGCGTAGTTGAGCAATTCGCTCACGCCAGGCTGGTTCCAGCTCCGCATCACCGGGCAGGGCGTCCAGGCAACGACGAGCTTGTGACCATCCGCCTTGCTGGACGTAGGCCAGTGCTTTCATGGCAGGTACAGTGATTCGATTAAGTGGATGTTCCGGCAGCAACGCTTCCAGTTGCACGAGGGCTTGTAATGCGGCCCCGGTGTGGCCAATATCCAGTTGCCAGGCGGCCCCGGTGATCAGCGCGGTCGGGCCGCTGCTGCTGGCCAGATACTGTTCACCGATACGCCGCAGTAATTGTTCATCATGATCGGCCAGTGCCTGATCGAGCAGTCGCCGGGCCTGGCCGTCATAGAGCAGGCGATAAGCAGTCAAGCCCTCCGGAGGCATCTCCAACAGCTTCCGCAGTGCATTCTGGCGTGCTGATTCATAGTGATTGCCGTCGCGCGGCACGACACCACTGGCGGGTTCTTCGATAATTCGTTGCAGTGAGTCGATGGCCAGTTTCCAATCGGACTGGGCGATGGCTTCATCCGCCTTGCGGAGCAGTTCATTGATCGGCTGAGATTCAATGATGCTCATCTGCACTGGCTGGCCATAACCCTCCTGGCCGTGGAGCGGAACAGCCGGCAGCGCCAGAACCAGGAGTAGGCATGAAATCCGGCTCATGGTTCGGCAGATTGTGTATGGATTATTCACGGTGTCTGATTCCACCCCGTTCAATACAACATGATACACCTGAAACAGCGCTATTTCATGGTGTGTCTGAACCGGATACCCGCGCGCTGGCGCTTACGGCGCTGATGCTATCCCCTGCCCCCTTATTCATGATCATAGCTGATGATGGAATGGATGTCGTAATCGCGGAGTTTATCCCGGCCGTGGAGGAAACCCAGCTCAATCAGCACGGCGATGCCAGCGATATGTCCGCCGGCGGCCTCCACCAGTTGGCAACTGGCTTGCATGGTTCCGCCGGTAGCCAGCAGATCGTCAACCAGCAGGACTTCCTGTCCGGGTTGAATGGCGTCGACATGCATGGCCAGTGAATCGGTGCCATATTCCAGTTCGTAAGTGGCGGTGCGGGTTTGATAGGGTAGCTTGCCCGGTTTGCGAATGGGTACAAAGCCGGCGGAAAGGTTTCGCGCTACCGCCGTCCCGAAAATAAAGCCGCGGGACTCGGCCCCGACGACCAGGTCGATCCGCCGCCCCCGATAGGGCTGAGTCAGCAGCTCAACGGCCAGGCTTAATCCGGCGGCATTAGCCAGCAGGGGGGTAATATCCTTAAAAACAATGCCCGGTTTTGGAAAATTGGGTATATCGCGGATCAGGGTAGCGAGGTTGGGCAGGGCACATTGGTGGATGTGGTTCATGATTAATCCTGATTAACTATATTCAACTCGGTTATACAATCGCCAAGATTACACGGCACCGGCTGAAGTTTGCGGCTACTTGTACTTTTATACCCGGTTAAGGTCATTCCGGTCCGATAAATCGGTCCCCGTAAGTCGACTTTCGCTCTTTACGGCTTGCACCGATATGGTTTATACTAGAGATCTTGCCTGTCGTTGGCAAAACGATACTGAAGATTTTATGCTCTGGATCACCGGTCGCAACTTAAACTGCAGAGCAGTTACTGTGGTCGGCTGGTGATGTTGCTGTCACTGTTTTCGGCACATTCTTGGAAAGGTCAGGTGTGGCGCGTATATGGTGAAGGTCAAGGCCCGCGGTAGTGAACCTGTGGAACAGATGATTAAGCGCTTCAAGAAGATGTGTGAGAAAGAAGGTCTCACCAAGGAAATGAAGCGCAACAGCTATTACGAAAAGCCTTCCGAGAAGCGTCGTCGCCGGGCCCGCAAATCCATGCGACATACTTCCATCGGTGGTCGGTAAGCGATCATCTCTGCGCTCCCGTGATTGTTACTGAGGTGAAACAATAACTCCAGTAGATTGGTGCGGTTTTTCTGCTGCGCCCAGCAGGCAACCGGGCGATTATGCTTCAGTCATACCTTAGACGAAAGCCCCTCCTTTTGGTATAAATCCCCGATTGATTCTGGCCGGCTGTAATGTTCCCTGGTACGGCGTTACGGCGAATCTCATTGAGCCACGATCCAGTTAATTTGTCCTGTAACCTTTCCGCGCGGGCAACCGATTCAGCCCTAATGGTAAGGTTATTTCAACTATCCGATTCAGTTTCGTCATTTCTATAGGAGATTGCTTACGTGAAAGATGCAACGATGTGGTCCACCGCAGATGCAGTATTGCGGAAACCTGAGGTCGATGTGGTTACACGTCGCGCGGCGCAGGCGCCGGTTTGGTCGTTTTGCCGGTGGCTGGTTGTCCTGGGAGCAGTGTTGCTGGCATTTTGCGGCAGCACCGCACTGGCCAGCGAAGCGGATCTGGCGATTCCTGATCTGCATCAAGGCACGTTTCACCTGCCGGTCTTTGGATCGGTGACGGCTTGGAATTTGCTGGCGGTTGGAGCTGGCATCATTGCCATCACACTGGGATTCAGTTTGTACCTGCGGACCCAGATTCACAAACTGCCGGCGCACAAATCGATGCTGAACGTCGCGGATACCATTTACATGACCTGCAAAACCTACTTGGTGCAGCAGGGCAAGTTCCTCGCCATGCTGTTTATCATCATGGGTTCCGCCATGACCTATTATTTCATGGGTCTGCAGCATGAATCCGCCAAAACCGCAGCACTGGTGTTATTTTTCTCGGTTGTAGGTATGGGCGGTTCATACTGCGTGGCGTGGTATGGGATTCGCGTCAATACCTACGCCAACTGCCGCACGGCCTTTGCCTCGTTGCGCGGTGAGCCGTGGGATGTGGTCAACATCCCGTTGCGGGCGGGGATGAGCGTGGGCTTGTTCCTGATTTCGCTTGAACTGATCATGATGGTGATCATCCTGCTTTTTGTGCCGCGTGAAATTGTGGGGTACTGCTTCCTCGGTTTTGCCATTGGCGAGTCGCTGGGGGCTTCGGCGTTGCGTATCGCCGGCGGTATTTTCACGAAGATCGCGGATATCGGCTCCGACCTGATGAAGATCGTCTTCAAGGTCAAGGAAGATGATCCTCGTAACCCCGGTGTGATTGCCGACTGTACCGGTGACAATGCCGGTGATTCGGTCGGCCCGACTGCCGATGGATTTGAAACCTATGGGGTGACCGGCGTAGCGCTGATTTCCTTTATCACGCTGGCGGTGACTGCCAAGGCGGGCGTGGATAATTATCTCGACTTGCAGGCTAAACTGATCGTCTGGATCTTCGCCATGCGCTTTCTGATGGACTGCATGTCGGGTATTTCCTATTTCATCAACCAGGCGATTTCTGAGAGCAAGTATCGCGGACTCAAGGAGTTTAACTTTGAAGCTCCTCTGACCCGCCTGATCGTGATCGCTTCGTTGTTGTGTATTTCGACTTCATATTTCATGAGCTGGCTGCTCATCAAAGATATCTCGGTTGTCAAGGCCGGCGTGGAGATGATGTTGCCTAACCTGTGGTGGCAACTGGCGACCATCATCAGTTGTGGCACACTGGCGGCGGTGCTGATCCCGGAATTCACCAAAATCTTCACCAGTTCCCATTCCAAGCATGTGCATGAAATTGTGACCGCCTCGCGCGAAGGCGGGGCCTCGCTGACTATTTTGTCCGGGATCGTGGCGGGCAATTTCAGCGCCTTCTGGATGGGGATGCTGATCATGGGACTGATGTCCGGAGCCTATTTTGTGAGCGGCTACGGACTGGGTAACGTGATGGGTGAACACGCCTCGATTTTTGCATTCGGCCTGGTGGCCTTTGGTTTCTTGTGCATGGGCCCGGTTAACATCGCGGTGGATAGTTATGGCCCGGTGACGGACAACGCCCAGTCGGTCTTTGAGCTGGCCCAGACGGAATCGATCCCCGGCATCAAGGAAGAGATCAAACGTGATTTCGGCTTTGAACCTGATTTCCAGCGGGGCAAACATTATCTGGAGTCCAACGATTCCGCCGGTAATACCTTCAAGGCGACGGCCAAGCCGGTACTGATTGGTACAGCCGTTGTCGGTGCGACGACGATGATCTTCTCGATCATTCTGTTGCTGGATAAGGCGGGCCTGCTGCAGATCAGCCTGACCGATGCTCCGGTCATTCTTGGCTTTCTCTGCGGCGGGGCGGTGATCCACTGGTTTGGTGGAGCCTCGATGCAGGCGGTGACCACCGGGGCTTACCGGGCGGTGGAGTTCATCAAACGCAACATGAATCTCGATAAGAAAGAGGCGGACCTCAACGATTCGATCACTGTGGTTAAAATCTGTACCCAGTATGCCCAGAAAGGCATGTGGAACATTTTTATTGCCCTGATGTCGATCACCCTGGCATTTGCCTTTTTTGATCCCAACTTCTTTGTCGCCTATCTCATTTCCATTGCCTGCTTTGGTCTGTTCCAGGCGATCTACATGGCCAATGCCGGTGGCGCCTGGGATAATGCCAAGAAACTGGTCGAAGTGGACCTCAAAGAGAAGAACACTCCCCTGCATGCCGCGACGGTGATCGGCGACACGGTGGGTGATCCCTTCAAGGATACTACGTCGGTGGCCCTCAATCCGATCATCAAGTTTTCGACGCTGTTCGGTCTGCTGGCGGTGGAAATCGCGGTGAAAATGAAAGAGGCGGCGCATGCCAGCCATGGAACGGATTACACCGCCTATTTTGGCGTAGCCATGCTGGTGATCGCCCTGGTTTTTGTCTACCGTTCCTTCTATGCCATGCGGATTCCGCAGGATCCCGCACTGGCCAAAATGGCTCATTGATGGTTGATCGGTGAAGCATGTATATTTTCCGCACCCGGCCTGTGGCCGGGTGCTTTTTTATGGGCCGGTGGAGGGGATTCACTCGCCACCACGAATTCTGTATGATGGTTGTTTCTGTTTGTTTCGCTATTGGTTAACCATTAATGACTGACGACTGATTATGTCTTCTATCGATGCTCGACAATTTGCGGTGGCGGCGGCCCGGCTGGCGACGGAGTTGAAGTGCAGCGAGGTGGTGGTGCTGGACTTGCGCGGCAAGTGCGGCGTCGCTGATTATTTCGTGATCGCCACCGGCACCAGCGAGCGCCAGATGATCGCGGTGGGCGAGCATATCGACGTATATGCCGCTTCAATCAATCACCATCTGTTTAACCATCGTCGCCTCGATAGCCATGTGTGGGTGCTGCTCGATTATGTCGACGTGGTCATTCACATTTTCGACCACGACCATCGTGATTATTACGACCTCGAACTGCTGTGGGGGGACGCGCCGAAGGTGGAATGGTCGCCTGCTGAGCCGGTCCTTTCCGAGCCGCGAGCGTAAGCGAGCGGGTAATCCATGCAGAATATCCGCCAGATAATCAGTGAGCGAGTGGGGCAGGTGTTGCAAAGCCAGTGGGGTGTGCAGCTGGGGGAGAACGCTGCGCAGGTGCGGCCGAGCGGCGATACGAAATTCGGGGATTACCAGTCCAACTGCGCCATGGGCCTGGCCAGGCAACTGGGCTTGAAACCACGCGACGTCGCCCAGGCAATTATGGCCAATCTGAATATTGCTGATATCTGCGAACCCCCCGAAATCGCCGGCCCGGGGTTTATCAACTTTCGCCTCAAACCGGAATACCTGACAAACGCACTGGATCGAGTTCCATCAATCCCCCATCCGCCTGTGGAATTAGCCACTGGAGAGACATTGCAAGATCGTTTGGGTATGCCAAAATCCACTACACGGCAGATCATTCCCATAGACATGTCCAGCCCCAACCTGGCCAAGGAAATGCACGTCGGACACTTGCGCCCCACGGTGATCGGTGATGCCGTCGCCCGTATCCTCGAATTCATCGGCCACCAGGTCCACCGCCTCAACCACGTCGGCGACTGGGGTACGCAATTTGGAATGCTGGTCCAGTACATTCGTGATATTCCTGATCAGTGGCTGACAGATAAAATTTTAGGTGAAGATGAGTTGATCTCTCAGTTGGACAGCACAGGACTTGATGAAGCCTCCCTTGCAGATTTAATTAGAAATATGATCAGAACCAAAGAATCGCCTGTTGCAGTTATCAAAATTCAAGATCTCGAAGAGTTTTACATCCGCGCAAAAGACAAGTTTGATAGAGATCCAGAGTTTGCTCAGCGTGCTAGGCAAGCAGTTGTTCGACTCCAAAATCATGAACCAGAAATATTGGTGACGTGGTTGGCTTTTCGTTCGGAATCATTGGAACATTGTCACAAAATCTATGAGATTCTAACTATTGAGAATCTCATCGATCGCGGAGAGAGCTTTTATAACGAGATGCTGCCGGGGGTGGTGCAGGAGTTGCTTGAGAAAGGCGTGGCGGTGGAGAGCGATGGGGCGATCTGTGTTTTTCCGTCGGGGTTCAAGGGTCGTGACGGGGAACCGCTGCCGCTGATCATCCGCAAGTCGGATGGTGGATTTGGATATGCCACGACTGATCTCGCAGCTCTGAAACATCGTATTACGGTAATGCACGCCGACCGGATCATCTATGTCGTCGGCAATCAGCAGAAGCAGCATTTCGAGATGCTATTCGCGGCGCTGAAGATGATCGGGTGGAAAAAAGAGACGGATTCGCCTGATAACCAAATCGCGCAGGCTAAAGCCTGCGGCTCTTTGACGGAAACAATTCACCTGGCGACGGGGATGCTGCTGAAGGAGGATGGATCGCCCTTCAAAACCCGCGAAGGCGGAACGGTCAAACTCAAGGATCTGCTCAATGAAGCGGTCGAGCGCTGCCGCGCGTTTCTGCAGGCCAATGAAGCCAATCCGGAAAAACAGCGCGGCTATTCACCGGAACAGATTGAGCATATGGCCAAGGTGATCGGCATCGCGGCGGTGAAATATTTTGAACTGTCGCATCATTACGGCACCGATTATCGCTTCGACTGGGAGGAGATGCTGGCCCTGGAGGGCAACACCGCCCCCTATATGCTTTACGCCTACGCCCGCATTCAGAGCATTCTCCGCAAGTCAGCGAATGGCGGGGAACGAACGACGAACAACGAAAGACAAACGACGGTACTCACGCATCCCGCCGAATTGGCCCTGGCTAAGCAACTATTGCGTTTTCCGGAAATCATCGAGCAACTGGGCAGTGAATTGCGGCCCAACCTGCTGACAGAATATCTTTATGACCTCAGCAAGACCTTCAGCACCTTTTACGACCGCAAGACCGGCGTGCGGGTGGTGGATGCGGAGAATGCCGTCGCCCGCCAGACTCGTCTGCTGCTTTGTGAACTGACCGGCCGGGCGCTCAAGCTGGGTCTGAGCCTGCTGGGCATCGGCACCCTCGACCGCATGTAATTCTCAATGACAAACCGGACAACCCCAGATCACCTGATTAGTATTGAATCCGAACGATAACAGTACACTTGCCCGAATTCCCCTGTGGCATGGGACAGGGCGATCGTGTAGAAAATAGGGTACATCTCGAATCAGGAGCAGATCATGAGCAGCGGTGAACAATTGTGGTCCCCGGGGCGGGAGCGGGTGGAGCGATCGCAGATGTATCAGTTCCTGCAGCGGGTGGCGAAGCAATATCAAATCGAAGCGAATTACCCGGCACTGCATCGCTGGTCGATCGAGCGGAGCGATCTTTTCTGGGGGGAAATATTGAACTATGCAGAGATTGCACCGCTGAAACCGGCGGCGTCTGTCCGGCGGGGCGAAGGGATGCTGGGAACCAGCTGGTTTCCGGGTATGGAGTTAAACTACGCCGCCCACCTGTTGCGCTGGAATGACGATCAGATTGCGATCATCGCGGAAAATGAACGGACCCATTATGCCGGTACCGCGCAGGCTGAAGCCGGCGGCTCGGAAAGAACTGTATTGACGTATCGTCAGTTGCGAAGTCTGGTGGCGCGGATGGCGGCGGCGCTGCGGGCGGCGGGGGTGCGGCGGGGTGATCGGGTGGCGGGTTATGTGCCCAACATGCCGGAGGCGGTCATCGCCATGCTGGCGGCGGCGGCGCTGGGAGCTGTCTGGTCGAGCTGCAGTCCCGATTTCGGGGTCAATGGGGTGGTGGATCGTTTCGGACAGATCGCCCCGAAGGTACTGGTGGCGGCGGATGGTTATACCTACAACGGTAAACCGATCGACACACTCGGCAAGCTGGCGGAAATCATTCAGCAACTGCTCAGCGTTGAACAGGTGGTGGTCTTTCCGTTTTTACGGGATGAGGCGGATTTGTCGCAGCTCAGATTCGTGAGGGCTGAAGCCCGCTGCACCTTATGGGATGATTTTCTGTGTTCGGCGCCGGAGGAGGAATTGCGTTTTGAGGCGCTGCCCTTTAATCACCCGCTGTTCATTATGTTTTCTTCCGGCACGACGGGTGTGCCCAAGTGTATTGTGCATGGCCACGGCGGGACGTTGTTGCAGCACATGAAGGAACTGCAACTGCATACTGATTTGCGGCGCGGCGAGCGGATTTTTTATTTCACTACCTGCGGCTGGATGATGTGGAACTGGATGGTGAGCAGCCTGGGCGTGGGGGCGACGCTGGTGCTGTATGAGGGCAATCCTGGTTATCCTGATCTGCATCGCTTATGGCGGATGAGTGCGGAACTGGGTCTACATGTCTTTGGGACCAGTGCGAAATATATCGCCAGTTGCATGGGGGCGGCGATTCATCCGGGGCGGGAGCATGATCTGTCGGCGTTGCGGTGTATCTGCTCCACCGGTTCGCCGCTGTCGGTGGATGGTTTTCGCTGGGTGTATGAAGAAGTGCAGGCCGATGTGCAACTGGCCAGCATCTGCGGCGGCACGGATATCATCAGTTGTTTCATGCTGGGCAATCCGATGCTGCCGGTCTATGCGGGTGAGATTCAATCTCTGGGACTGGGCATGGATGTGCAGGCCTGGGATGAAAACGGCCAGCCGGTCATCGGGCAGAAGGGCGAGCTGGTCTGCTGCCGGCCTTTCCCGTCGCAACCGGTCTGCTTCTGGAATGATCCCGATGGTGCGAAATATCGCGACGCTTACTTTGAGCATTATCCGAATATCTGGCGGCACGGTGATTTTGTGGAGATCACTGCGCGCGGCGGGGTGGTGGTTTATGGCCGCAGCGACGCTACACTCAATCCCGGTGGCGTGCGGATCGGCACCGCGGAAATATACCGCCTGGTCGAATCCCTGCCGGAAGTGACTGACAGCCTGGTAGTGGGGCGGGATGTGGCCGACGACGTGGAAATCTGCCTGTTTGTGGTATTGCAGCCCGGTCATTCGCTCGACGCTACGCTCGAGAAAAAAATCCGCGACCAGATCGCCGCCGGTGCGACCCGGCGTCACCTGCCCAAGCATATCCGCCAGGTTACGGCCATTCCCTACACACGCAGCGGCAAAAAAGTAGAAATGGCGGTGGTGCAGGTGTTGCGCGGTGAAGAGGTCCGCAATCGCACCGCACTGGCCAACCCCGAAGTACTGGATCATTACCGTCATCTGATTCGCTGAGACGATCCGGCGAACATCCGGTTGCCTCTAGCCCGACGACCGATAAAACGAAAATAATCTCCGACCGCTTCATCACTACCCTTATTGTGCTTTAAGGCATGATTATCGGACATGCTGCCGGCGAGTTGCGCGCCGCAGTATCACCCGTTCAACGTCTTGTAATTGAATATTCAGGTGCGCTGCCTGCGGGACGATAGAGGTAAAGCGTGGTGCCAAACGAGCATGATTCGGACCGGCCCACCACTATCGCCGCTCGACCGGTCCACAGGATCAGAATTATGAAGCGATTGACCATTTTCGTGGGAATTATGGGTATCAACCTGCTGGGGCTGGCGGGCTGTCAGCAGCCCACTCATCAGCAGCACATGACCTTCCTGCCGGCCAGCGAGCATATCGCCAGCGGGTCGGGTTACACACTGGCTCCGCCCGATCGGGTGCAGATCTTCTCGCCGCAGGCGCGGGAGATCGACGGCGAATATACCATCCGTTCTGACGGTACGATTCGCCTGAAGCTGCTGGGCAACGTGCGCATCGCCGGTCTGACTGCCCACGAAGCAGCCGCCAAATTGCAGCAGGAACTCATACCCTACTATAAAAATCCGCTGGTGGATGTGAGCATCGATCGCTATGCCAGCAAGGTGTTTTACGTTTATGGTGAAATCGCGGGCGGTGGTGCGGGGGGTGGTGATCGCGGAGCCATCAACGTGCCGATTACCGGCCGCGATACGATCCTGACGGTGCTGACCAATTATCCGCCGTCGCAGAATGCGGCGTTGGACAATATTCATCTGATCCGGCCGGGCAAGGATGCGGATCATTCCCAGATTCTGGTCATCAATTTCGCCAAAATGGTCTCCTCCGGTGACCGGACGCAGAATTACCTGCTGCAGGAGGGTGACTTCCTGTGGGTGCCGCCGACACCGATGGCCTGGGTGGGCTATCGCATCCGCGAAATCCTGCAACCGGTCAATCCGGTGATCGAAGCCTACCAGACGCCCGCTTCGGTCAAGAGCGCCGACGAAGTCTATGAAGAGGATGATAACGATAATGACAACAGCGGCGTCTACAACAATGTGCTGGGCCGGTTGCGCATCCCCTGATCCGGTGCGGTCTTGAAATGGAGTAACGAGAACCATGTCCGGAAATTTTGAACAGACCAAAAATGATTTGCAACGGACTGTACGCGAGATTCTGCGGGTACTGATCCATCGGCGGTGGGCTTTTATCATACCCTTCTGCCTGGCGGCTTCGGTGGTCTTCATTGTCAGTCACCGTCTGCCACGGGTCTACAATGCCTCGACCCAGTTCAAACGCACCATTCCTTTTACCCTGTCCAAGCTGGTCAATCGGCGGGGCGGAGCGGATCCGCTGCTGCTGCTGAAGCAGTCGATGGGTAAGGACATGGTGGGCGAAGAAGCCATGGTCGGCGTGGTGGAGCGGATGGGACGGCTGAAAGAACTGCCGCGCGATGCCGAAGGTCATCTCACGCCGGCAGCCTATCAGCAAGCCAAATCGATGGGTGATGGGTTGCGCGGGTTGCTGACCTATTATGCCATAGAAGCGACTGAGGATTTGGATGAGATCACCATCAAGGCGACCGGGGACGATCCGCAGCTGGTGGTCGATCTGGTGAATTCGGTGCGCGAAAATTACATGGCATTCAGTCGACAGCAGTTTCTGGGTATTCTGGAAAACGCCCGCGATTTCTATGATCGAGAAATTCAGAACACCACCACCGAGATTAACAGCCTGGAAGCCAAGATTACCTCACTCGGTAATGAATATCCCTATATCACCGACAATAATCCCTCGTCAGGCAATCTGGCCATCCTGAAGATTCGTCAGGGTACGCTGAGCGAGGAAGTGGACAAGTTGCGGCGGAATGTGCAGCAGCTGGAGACACGTCTGGCCGCCATGCCGGAACCCTTGCTGCTCAACCCCGGAGTCCAGAATTCACTCGATCCGACGCTGATCGAAACCGTGCCCGCGCTGGAAGGCGAGCGGCGACGGCTGCGGCAGTTGATCCTGCAATATCAGGATCAGCGGGCCAAACTTCGCATCGAGCGCGAGATGCGCGATGCCCACCCGGATATGCAGGCCTTGCTGCGTGCCGAACAGCAGGCCCGAGCCGACCTGCAAGCCATTGAGGATCGACTTGCCCAGCAGCAGACCGGCGTCAAGGCCTATGCGGAAGATGAGACCTCCTTCGCCCTGCTGAAACAGAATCGCGAGCAGGTGGAGTTTGAACTGCGCACCGCCAGGAGCGATCTGGCCGCTAAGGAAAGCAGTCTGGCGAGTGCTGACGAAATGATTAATAAGCTGATCACCGATCAGGAAGTCTGCCAGGCCAAGCGCCCGGAATATCGGCAGGCGCTGCAGGATATGGATGGTGCCAAGGGTAAGCTGAAAGAAACCATCACTGATTGCGAACAACTCAAACGGATCATCGATTACGATGCCAAGGAACAGGGGATCAAGTTCGAGGTGACTACCGTTGCGGAAAGTACGGTCCGTCCGGACCAGCCGAAATCACGGACCATCCTTCTGCTTGCCCTGGGTGTGGGGCTGGCGTTTGGTGCCTGCTCGGTTTTCCTGCGGGAATTTTTCGATCATACCTTCCATA
The DNA here is from genome assembly GCA_022072405.1 of Phycisphaerae bacterium. Taxonomy (GTDB): domain Bacteria; phylum Planctomycetota; class Phycisphaerae; order UBA1845; family CAIVHJ01; genus JAJVHX01. The sequence goes on from JAJVHX010000007.1 coordinate 158,103, forward strand.
CCGCTAATGCGGTCAGCTTTTCGCTGGGCGTGCAGATACTGGAAGGGATTGATGAGATTCTGCTACCGGCGGATCGGCGGCGACAATTGCTCAAGCGGTTGGTGGCCATTCCGGTCGGCTGCCTCTTTTTCGGTATGCTGGTGACATCGGGCGGTCTGGCTTACCTGAGCATCGAGGATCCGCCGAAATTTAACAAAATTGTGGCCAAGATGACCGCCACTTGGGACGAAATAAATAATAAAGGTTAGGGTCCACGCCCGCATCGGGCTGAGACCACCCCTGCATAGAAGGATCGGTCGCATGGGTCTTATATCAGATGCTTTGAAACGCGCAGAACAGGAGCGACGGCGCAAGTCGGCGACGGAATCGGCCGGCGGTGCGGAGGAAGTGGCTCCGATATTGCCCGATGAACTGGTGGATGTGCCGGCTGGGCTGCGTGAATATCTGCCCGGCCAGAAGGATGAAGACACCACCATCATGACGCCGGATGGCAACAGCCTCGGCGACGGCCAGCGTTTCAATGTGCATCCGGCGATCGTGGCCTATCATGACAAGGCTGCGGAACTGACGGAACAGTACCGTTCGCTGCGGGCCCGGCTGACTGCGCTCAACAGCACCGGCGAAAATCAGGTGATCGCCATCACCAGCAGTATTCCCAAGGAAGGCAAGAGCGTGACCACGATGAATCTGTCGTGGGTCATGTCGGAGATTCGCCATTATCGCGTCCTGATGATCGACGGAGACTTCCGCCGCAGTTCGCTGGCCAACATGCTGGGGGTCTCGGAATATCCGGGCATCGCCGATCTGTTGCGCGGCGAAGCCACCATGGAAGAAGTCATCCGCCCGACACCCGTGCCCAACCTGTTTCTGATGAGTGCGGGCACTACGCAGGAATTCAACGCCGCCGAACTGCTCAGCACGCAGAAAACCGCGAGCATTCTGGCGGAGGTCAAGCGTCGCTACCAGTACACCTTCATCGATACGCCGCCGGCCAGCACCGTGTCGGATGCCAGCGTGCTGGCCCCCTGGTGTACGGGCGTGCTGTTCGTGGTGCGGATGTCGCGCACGCCCGAACCGATCGCCAAATCGACCATCCGGCTGTTGCAAGCCAACAACGTGAACATTCTCGGCTGCGTGCTGGCGGGTCACCGTGAAACCACCGGTCGGTATAAGAGCTACTACGGATACTACTACCGCTACTACAACGAACCCTATTAACGGGTTGGCGGTATGACAATCTTGAGACCAGAGACGGGCATACGAGGAAGAGGGCGGAGGACGAAGAGAAATCATCGCCCACCAATAATCCCGTTCTCTGGTTTCATTATTTTTTACTATATCGGGTCGATAAATAAGTGAACGGGTTTCAAAATTCAAAGAGCCGCAGGCTTTAGCCTGCGCGATGCCGATTGATGGTATTTCGTAACTGTTTCGAGTGATTCCGGCAGGATGAATGCATAATGGCGGTGAAAGTTGATAGACTGGATTTTTCAGACAGCATCCAGCGGGCGGCGTGGAGCGAATATGTTGCCGCGCATCCGCAGGCGACACTGCACCATGAATTGGCCTGGGCTGATGCGATTGGGGATGTCTACGCGCATCAACCCTTCTACTATATCGCCCGACGTGGGCGTGATGTGGTGGGGGTCTTACCGCTCTTTGAAATTCGCAGCCTGCTGGCGGGGCGGATGCTGGTGAGTGTGCCCTACGGCGTATACGGCGGACCGCTGTTCGAGGATGAGGAAGCCGGTGAAGCGCTGCGGCAGGCGATGCTCACGCTGGCTGCAGAGCGGCGGGTGCGTTGCGTTGACATCCGATCAGCGGAGGCGAAATGGCCTGGTCTGACCAACATTGATCGTTACGCTGCTTTCCACAAAGCACTGCCGGAAAAAGTGGATGAGGTGCTGGGCAGTTACCCGCGCAAGAGTCGTGCAGAAGTCCGCCACGCCCGCGACCAACACCATCTCGACGTGCGTTTCGACTCTTCGCAATTACCGCTGATCTGGAAATTGTATTCGCAGAGTATGCGCCGACTCGGTTCGCCCAATTTTCCGCGAAAATTGTTTGCAGCCTTTGTGCAGCGTTTCCCGCAGCAGCAGCTTTGCTCAGTGATCTATCGCGCCGGTCAGCCGGTGGCGGGATTGCTCAGCTTTATCTTTCGCGACACAGTGCTGCCCTTTTACAGTGGCTGTGATGAAGTACCTGCCGCTCAGACCGGTGCCAATAACTATCTGTACTTTACGTTGATGGAAGAGGCGGTGCGGCGCGGCTTACGGCGTTTTGATTTTGGCCGAACGCGCATCGATAACGCAGGTTCGTTCCATTTCAAAAAAAATCAGGGCTTCGAGCCGACACCGCTGGGCTACCAGATGTACATTCCCGCCGGCGGCGAACTGCCCAACCTGACACCCAGCAATCGCAAGTTCCACTTCGCCCAAGCCATCTGGAAAAAACTGCCTCTCTCGCTCACGCGCCCCCTGGGCAGTTGGCTCAGCGCCTCTATCCCGGGATAAGCTTGCCTAATCAATAAACCGCTCTTTCAGTTCTTCGATCATCATGATGCACTGATTTTTTTTCCCGAAAATACGATTTCGATTTCGTGCAATCAATTTATAAAACCAATCTCGTGTTGTTCGAGGAATCATATAGAAGATTAATAAGAGATTCCACGGAAAACCCAGACGTTGCGCAATCCATAGACTGCCGTTCGAGTGTGTCAGTATCTGTTGTTGTTCAGTCAGATAATCAGGAATGACGTATAACGTATTCAGTAAATCTGTATGAATATCGAATCGGTGTAATATCTTTTGGGCATACGGGCGCTGAATGGCTGCAAAGTGGAAACATCGGCAACGATCCTGTTGGATGATAAAGTGGACAAAACGATTACAAAGTCCACATTCACCATCATAAAGAATCAAATCGGGTGGCGTTGTGACCGGCATTTTGTTTCTCGCCTGGAGAATAATGGTTTCGCATTGATCGATATCTTGATATCAGATCATCAGCTGCCTGCGACCAGTTCGGATAATAAAAATCGAAACCTGCTTCCAATAGCCGTCCGGGAAAGACGCGTCTGCTTTTCAGGATTAATTCCGTGTCGGTTCGTAAAAAATAAGCCCCAATTTCAGACATCCACTTCGTTGTCGGCAATCCCAGGTGGATTCCCCACGCTCGGCGTAATTCTTTCATCAATTCCTGCTGGGGTAGTGGATGAGGGGCAACGATATTGACCGGTCCGCTGAATTGTGGATGTAGAATGAGATAATCAAGTGCGCGAACAAAATCTGTACCGTGAATCCAGGAGACATATTGTCTTCCACCGGCGATAGATCCACCCAATCCCCAGCGAGTCAATCGAAGCAACGTATCAAAAATTCCCCCACGTGATGGAGTCATCACCATCGCGGATCGTAAGGCGATGCGACGTGTATGAGGGGTATCGATTTCCTGCAGTGCCCGTTCCCAAGCCTGAGCAATATCGACGCTGTATTTCCAATAATCGGGTACATCCGGTTCCTGGCCGCCAATGATCCCATTGGCTTCATTATTGGGTGATCCAAAGGTATGAGCATAGATTGTGGCTGTGCTCATTTGTAGCCATAGCCGAGGAGGTTGCTGGCAATGTGAAATGGCTTGGCCGATTACTCGGGTAGAATTTGTACGCGAGTCCATCATATCCTGCAGGTTTCTGCGAGTATAACGACAATTTACACTGCGACCTGCCAGATTAATGATAGCGTCACAACCATTCAGCTCTTCAGCCCATTCACCTAGAGTGCAACCATTCCAAAAGAGCGTATGTGGATCGGTAGATTTGCTTCTGCATAGCACGATTACCTGGTGGTTGGCGGACCGATAGTGTGCGGTCAGCCACGTGCCGACCTGCCCCGTACCACCAGCGATTAGCAGTTTCATTGCCGAGGCTCCAAAACTTGAATTTATTGTGGTTTACTCATATATTTTAGTAAACATGTTTACTTATATTCAAGGCGGGAATTTAATTGGCGAAATTATTGAAAACAGGAAAAGCAGGACGTCCTCAAGGGGTGACAGATCATGGACTGCAAACTAGAAAACATCTCTATACCACAGCACTGCGCTTAATGTCACGATATGGTTACGAATCAGTTACGCTGCGAATGCTTGCCGAGAAAGCCGGGGTGAGTCCAGGATTGTTATATAAACATTTTCGCAGCAAGCGGGATATTGTAATGACATTTTACGATGAGTTGTCTGTGGAGCTTGCCCAAAAAGCTAGGAAGTTGCATACCGGGAACTGGTCAAGTCGATGTATGCAGGCATTACGACTCAGTATGCGGGTATTAACTCCTCATCGGAAATTGCTTATTGGTTTAATTCCGATTTTAGTCAGTCATAGTGATGATGGACTTTTTGCATCAACAACCAGATATTCACGCGCCCGTGTTGTGGGGTTTTTTCGGTTGGCAGTCTGCAAGGCAGATGATTCGCCAGGTGCACGACAAGCTGACGCTCTGGCCCGTTGGTTCTATATGCTTCACTTGTCAATAATTCTGTGGTGGTTGCTGGACCGAAGTACTCAACAACAAGCAACAAGGAAATTATTATCGCTCATTGAAGCATTGCTCCCCATGTTTGATCTGGGATTTCAATGGCCCGGTATGGAGCGAAAACTGTTATCAGCAGATCGTTTGCTGCAACAAGCCCTATTGGGCACCACCTAGGATGTGCTCATATCCATTCCGAATTCACGTCCGATAACGCGGGGGTGGAAAGTGCGTCCGTTAAGTGGAACGGGACCGGTAATCGGTCGATGAATAGAGCATGAAATCAAGCGACATCCTTATGCTCTATCATCGGTTGCCCTATCCGCCGAACAAGGGCGAGAAGATGCGGGCCTGGCAGCAGGTGCGTTATCTGTCGGAGCGTCACCGGTTGTGGTTGGCGGCGTTTGTGGATACGGAGGAGGATTATCAGTACCTGCCGCAGTTGCGCGAACGGTGCCATCGTTTTGAGGCGGTGCCGCTGAACAAGAAACTGGCGTTGTCGCGCGGAGGATTCAACTTGCTGCGAGGTCGGACGCTGACCGAGGGCTATTACGGCTGCGAAGCGATGTGGCGGACGGTGCACCAGTGGGTGGAGGAGAAGATATTTTTCGATGCTGCCCTGGCGTTTTCGTCGAGCATGGCTCCCTATCTGGAAGAATTACCGGTCGGGAGGCGGGTGCTGGACATGAACGATCTGGACAGCGAAAAATGGCAGCGTTACGCCGCCTCGACCAGTTGGCCGATGTCCAGCCTGTTCCGTGTGGAGGCCGACCGGCTGGCCACACGCGAGCGCGAGCTGATCGCTCAGTATGATCTGACGCTGATGGTTAATGATCGTGAATGCAACCGGGTCACCGATCCGGTCCTGCGGGCCAAGGTTCAATCCTTTCACACGCCGATCGACGTGACCACTTATGACGAATTGCGGGAAGTGCATCGTGATAAGATCATCGGCTACACCGGCACGATGGACTATAAGCCCAATATCGAAGCGGTGCTGTGGTTTGCCCGCGAGGTCTGGCCCCAGGTAAAGCAGCAACACGCGGATGCGGAATGGTGGATAGTCGGCCGCAACCCCGGCCGTGATATACAGAATCTGGCGGAGGATCCGCAGATCAAAGTAACCGGCGCAGTGCGCGATATCCGCGATTATCTGCGGCGGATGCGGGTCTATATTGCTCCGGTGCAGACCGAGCTGGGGGTGCAGACCAAAGTGCTGGAAGCGCTGGCTGCCGGCCGACCGGTGGTGATCACCACTCAGGGGCATCAGGGCATCTGGGCCGAAGACGGCCGCGATTACCTGGTGGCCGACAGGCCGCAACCCTTTGCCGAGCGGGTCTGCGATCTGCTGAATAATCATGCACGCTGCGTCGAGTTGTCGCGGGCCGGTGTTGAACTGGCCCGGCGGAATTATGGTACCGACGTGCTGATGCCGCGTTTTGAAGAACTGCTGGTCGGGGCGGTGGCGCCTCAGGGGAGTGCGGCATGATTCGAGGCCGGAATATCATCGCCATCGCCAGTAACTGGCATTTCGATCCCACTAGCAAGCATCATGTGATGCGCATACTGGCGGAAGAAAACCATGTAGTCTGGGTCAATTATCATGGCTCACGCCGCCCGCAATTGAACAAAGGCGACCTGTCCGCCATCTGGAACAAACTGGGGCAGATTCGCCAGGGGCCCGAACAGATTACTCCGACGCTGACGGTGCTGACCCCGCTGCTTCTACCGCTGCCAGGATCGCGCTGGGCGCGCTCTCTCAATCAGCAGCTGGTGGTTCGGCAGATACGGCGGGTGTTACGCCGACTGCCCGATCAGCCGGTGCAATTGTGGAGTTTCGCCCCGGATGTCGATTACCTGGTGGGGCGGTTCAATGAGGAACTGGACCTCTACTACTGCGTGGACGAGTTCAGTGCCTTTTCTACCTACGACGCAGCCACCATTCAACAACTGGAGAGGGCATTGATCGACCGCTGCGATCTGGTGATTACCACCGCGCGCAACCTGCAGAACAGCAAAAGCGCCTATCACCCGCATACTTACCTGGTGAATCACGGGGTGAGTTATGATCATTTTGCCCGAGCCATGGAACCCCAGACGGATATTCCCGAGGCGATCCGGGGTGTGCCGGCGCCGATATTCGGCTATTTCGGGATGGTCCAGGATTGGCTCGATCAGGAGTTGATCGAGGCGGTGGCCCGGCGGCACCCGGACTGGTCGTTCGTATTTCTGGGCAAGCAGGAGGTGGCCGTCGATCGCCTGCGAACTCTGCCGAATGTTCACTTATTGGGGCAGGTGAAGTTTGCCGATTTACCGGGTTACTGCAAAGCCTTTGATGTGGGTTTAATCCCCTTCAAAATCAACAATCTGACCATCAACGTGAATCCAATTAAACTGCGCGAATATCTGGCGGCGGGGCTGCCGGTGGTCAGCACTGACCTGCCCGAAGTGCGGGCTTATCGCCCTCATGTGCTGATTGGTGAAAATGCGGAAAACTTTGAGTCGGCCTGCCGGCAGGCGTTACAGCAGCGCAGCCTTTATCATCGCCAGCAGCGACAGGCGGCGGTGCGGCATGAAACCTGGCCCGATAAAGTCCGCGAGATTGCTCACTATGTGCAGGATATTCAGGGCGAGATCCCCGCGCACCTGGCGGACCGTCATGCCCTGCTGCCCTGTAATTAATCGATTCAGCAAGCGAGTGGTTATGTTTCGAGAGTTGTTTCAATATCGGGAGCTGCTCTTCAGCCTGACGCTGCGGGAGATTCGCGTCCGCTACAAGCAGTCGCTGCTGGGCATGGCCTGGGCGGTCTTCATTCCGCTGTCGATGATGATCATCTTCACTTTTGTATTCACCAAGGCGCTGCGCGTTCCGGAACTGGAAAAAATCGGCATGCCTTACGCCGTCTTTGCTTATCTGGGATTGTTGCCCTGGACCTTTTTCAGCAGCAGCCTGACCGGAGCGGTCAGCAGTCTGGTGGCCAACCAGGGCTTGGTTACCAAGGTTTACTGCCCACGGGAGGCGTTTCCGCTTTCCTGCGTGGCCAGCAGTGCATTTGATTTTGTGATCGCTTCGGGCGTACTGGTCGGGTTGATCGGTTACTTTCACCTCTTCACCGACTGGGATTTTGTCTGGCATCAGACGATGTGGTTTGTGCCGGTGGTGCTGCTGGTACAGGTGATGTTCACGGTGGGATTGGCCATGCTGCTGGCTATGGGCAATCTCTTTTTTCGCGATGTGCGCTATCTGTTCAGCGTGGTGATTTATCTGTGGATGTTTCTGACCAGTGTCATCTATCCATTGCGCAGCCAGCATGATTTTTATAACGTATTGATCAATCTGAATCCGATGACGCCGATCATCAGTGCTTATCGAGCCTGCATCGTCGGCGGTCATTGGCCGATGACCGGCGGATTTATTTATGCGACGGTGGTTGCAGTGGTGGTCTGTTTCGGTTCGTGGCGGTTCTTCCACCGCACGGAACCGCGGTTTGCGGAATTCATTTAACGATCCCATCCACGGCAGGGAGGCCTGATATGCTGAAGACGCTCCTCAGGAAGATGATGCCGAATCGTCACAATGGCCGGAGCTACTGGTCTGCCCGTTACACGAAAGCGGCGGGCCACGACAAAGCGGTGGGTGATCGGCGGATGAGTGAAGAGCAGATCCGTGGCGCCTACGCTCAGAAGCTGGAGATTTTGCAACAGGCTTGGCGACAGCATTGGCCCGGCGGAGCGACCGGCCGGCTGCTCGATGCCGGTTGCGGGTTCGGCTATTATACCGAAGGGGCCAGGCAGACCGGTTTCGATGTGCTGGGTGTCGATTTTATTGATACCGCCGTGGCCGAAGCCCGGCTGCGCTATCCGCAGTGCACCTTCGAAGTGGGCGATTTAACGCGGCTCAATTTAGGGCGGACCTTCGAGGCCATCATCAGTCTGAATACCTATGTGGCGATTGTGGACGAGGTGGATTGGCGTAGCGCAGTGCAGCGGGTCGCGGCGCATCTGGCCCCGGGCGGATTATGGTGTCTGATGGATATGCTGGCGGAGCAGTTGACCAGCCCGGATCACGCCGCGCACATCGCCTATCGCTCGGTGGCCCAGTATGCAGAAATACTCCAGCCGCTGGGACTGCGAATCAAAGAACATCGGTTGATTCCGATTCACGAATTTGGCTATGACGAAACGCTGCTGATGATTACCCGATGAGTAACGATGTTGCCATCCAGGTTGAAGAAATGTGGAAGAAGTTCACCCGTGGTGAACGCAATGACAGTCTGCGCGACGCGCTGCCGGCGTTGTGGCGCTGGTGGCGGCGGCGAAAGGAACGTCCGTCGGATGAGTTGGAAGCCCGACAATTCTGGGCCTTGTCCGATGTCTCTTTCAGCGTGGAGCGCGGTCAGGCGCTGGGGATCATCGGCCCGAACGGTGCGGGTAAAAGCACCATGCTCAAACTGCTCAGCAGCATACTGGTGCCGACCCGCGGGCGGATGCAGATCAACGGCCGGCTGACCGCGCTGATCGAAGTGGGCGCCGGTTTCCATCCCGATCTGACCGGCCGCGAAAACATCTATCTCAACGGGGCGATCCTGGGCATGAGCCGCCGCGAAATCACCCGAAAAATGGGTGAAATCATCGATTTCGCCGGTGTGGCGGATTTTATCGATACTCCGGTCAAGCGCTACAGCTCGGGCATGCAGGCCCGGCTGGGCTTTTCAGTCGCTGCCCATATGGACCCGGAGATTTTACTGGTCGATGAAGTGCTGGCGGTGGGCGACGTGCAGTTTCAGCAGAAATGCCTGGATAAGATGCACTATTTCGCGAATTCCGGGCGAGCCATTGTCTTCATCTCGCATAATCTGCAGGCGGTGGCGGAACTTTGTCCGCAGGCACTGCTGCTGATGCGCGGGGCGGTGGCGGCCTATGGTCCGACCGGTCAGGTCATTCAACATTATCTGCTCACCATGCGCGAACAGACCATCGCCGCGCAGGATGACCGGCATCAACTCTGCGCCATCCATCTGCTGAATGGTGGGGGCGAAGAATCCAACCACTTTGCCGCTGGAGAACAGGCCCGGCTGACGTTCAATGTGCAGATCAGCGAACCACCGGCAGAGTACCTGCTTGGACTGGCGATTCGCCGCACCACCGACGGCGTGATGATGTGTGATTATCACTTCAACCTGCCGGCGGAACTGCCCATCGGCCAGGCCATACCTATGTCACTGGATTTTAATACTCATTTTCTGACCGGTTCCTACGCAGTCACGCTGTTCCTGATGGAACGGGCCTCCTATCGACGGCTGGTTTATCTCGATTTCGTAAAGATATTTGATGTGCGCGATACCCAGGCCTATGAAGGTCTGGTGCATATCAATCCGCAACTGCAAATTAGTCCCATCGGTCTACATGCGGAACTACCCTGCATCGCCGAGGTGAGCTAGCATGGTGACGGGTTCCTCCCACCCTATCGCAGCCGAACCACTGCGCGTCTGTTATCTGGCGTCAAAATTTCCCCAATGGTCGGAAATGTTCATGGCCTATGAATTGCGGGAGATGCAATCGACAGCGCGGGTGGAGTTGCTGGCCTTGGAGCGAGGTCAACCGGAATGCGTACAGCAACTGTTGCCCGCGGAGTTGTCGCAACGGGTGCATTATCCTGACCAGTCTGCCGATCTGGTCTATTGGTCACAGACCGCTCGAATCTGGCGGAGACATGCCTTGTCGCGCCACCGAGTCATTCCTATGCACGTACTGGGCTTTCGAACCAGCTGGCAGATGGCCCGAAAATGCGCGACAGTAATGCCGATCCTTCGTCGATTGCGTCCTCACCTGCTGCACGTGCAATTTGCCGGCATGGCCCAGATGGGCCATATCCTGGCCGAGGAATTTCATATTCCCTATGTGATCAGCGTCTGGGGTACGGATATTCGTCATCAGCATTTACCGCTCACCACGCGGGCGTTGCAACAGGCCAGTGGCGTACTTTGTCAGGGGCGGGCGGATCAACGTATCGTGATTGATGAATTCGGCGTGGCTCCGGAGCGCACCGCGGTGGTGGGTCATGCGGTGGATACTCAACGTTTTTCGCCGACGGCGTTCAACGGCCAGCGGAACCTGCTTACGGTAGCTCGACTGCATCCGGTGAAGGGACTTGATGTATTGATCGAGGCGATGGCTTTGCTGCGGGATGATCCACTCATCGGTCGGTTGGTGATAGTTGGTGACGGGCCGGAACGCACCGTGCTGCAGAACCAGATCGAACGACTACAGTTGTCCGGTCGTGTGGAACTGGCGGGTGTCTGTCATCATGAACAGTTACCGGTGCAGTATGGCCGGGCGGCGGTGGTGGTGATCCCCAGCCGCAGTGAAGGGTTCAATTGTGTCAAGCTGGAAGCGCTGGCCTGTGGTCGGCCGGTGATTGTGACGCGGGTGGGCGGTCTACCGGAAGCCATCACCCCAGAGGTGGGGTGGGTGGTGGAGCCGGAAAATCCCCGGGCGCTCGCCGCGGCGATCCGCGAAGCATTGAGTGATCACGGGCGAGTGCAGCAGATGAGTCAGGCCGCTCGGAATAAAATTGAACAGGAATTCAGTTGGTCGCAACGCCGGGCCGGGTTGCTCAACTTCTGGCAACGCAACCTGGCGTCACAGCCGGTGCCGCTGTCTACCCAACCATCGTTGGAACTCCGCCCATGATCCGTATCGCCCTTGATGCCCGGACCCTTTTCAGTACCCGGCGACGGGGCACGGGAAAAAATCTGCTTGATCTTTATCGGGAGCTGGCCCGGCAGCGACCGGATTGGGAATTCCTGCTTTTTCATCATCAGCAACCTGCAGAACCGCTTTTTGCCGAGCAGCCGAATGTGCAGCCGCGCTATATTGATCTGCCCGGAACGCGTTGGAATCTGTGGGAAGAGTTGCGCTTACCGCTGGCGGCTAAACTGGCTGGCGTGCGCGTGCTGCACTGCCCAGCCAATAGTGTCCCGCGCTTTCCACTGGTACCCCTGGTCTCAACTATTCACGATCTGATCCCGCTCAAGGTGATCGACCCCGATCAGCCCGCAGAAGCGGCGCGCTTTCGGACACGTGTTCTACGTTGTGTGCGGGTGGCGCGGCGAATCATCGCGGTATCGTCAGCCACGAAACAGGACTTAATATCGGACCTGGGAGCGGACGGCGAAAAAATTGACGTGCTGACCTGGGCGGCGGATGCCGCCTGTCAGCCGGTGCGAGATGAAGCTTTACTCGCGGCGATTCGGTCCCGATACATGATTAACGGACGCTACGGGCTGGTTTTTTCCGGCCGGAGTCGGCGGAAGAATACCGCGGGTATTCTTCGCGGCTGGGCCCAGGTGCCTGAGTCGATTCGGCGCGATGTGCAGCTACTGTTGATTGGTGTCGAGCCGGCTGAACAGCGGCAGCAACTGGAGCAACTGACGGAGAACCTGGGTATAGCAGCGCAGTGTCGGGTGCAGGGTTTTGCTCCGGAAGAGGATATTCCGGCGCTGCTCAGTGGAGCGGAACTGTTGGCGTTCTGCAGCTTATATGAAGGCTTCGGTTTGCCGATTCTCGATGCTTTCTGCTGCGAGACGCCGGTGCTGACCTCATCGCTTAGCAGCATGCCGGAAGTGGCGGGCGACGCCGCTGAATACTGCGATCCGCATCAGCCAGCCAGCATCGCCGCCGGGATGATGCGACTGCTGACCGAACCGGCACGGCGGGCTGAACTGGTGAAACTGGGTCGTGAACGGATCAAGCGGTATACCTGGCAACGAAGTGCCGAGACGGTTGGCCGGGTTTTTGAGCGCTGTTTATGAATCAATCGCTGCCCATTCTGCAACTCACCTCTCCGGCGACGGAATCAACTTCCGTAGCGCTGCGCCTGGATTGTCGCTACTATCGGGGTGATCGGCCATGCGTAAAGGGTCGGCTGTGCTCCTGTGTTGAATATGCTCCGATGGGTCAGCGAATTCTGATCATCAAGCTGGGCGCACTGGGCGACGTCATTCGGACGGAAGCCCTGTTGCCTGGGCTGAAGGATGTTTATCCGCAGAGCCACATCACCTGGGTGAGCAAGGCGAGCGGCTGCCGGGTGCTGGCCAACAATCCACTGATCGACCGCCTGCTGGAATTCAATGCCGAAACGATCTGCCATCTGGAAATTGAACAGTTTGACCTGCTGATCAGTCTGGATAAGGAGCCCGGTCCGGCGGCGCTGGCTATGCGCGTACCGGCGGCGGAAAAGCGTGGTATCGGTCTGAGTGCCCAGGGCACCAGTTATCCACTCAATGCCCAAGCCCATCATTATTTTCTGCTGGGACTGAGTGATGAACTTAAATTCCAGCGCAATTCCTTTAGCTATCAGAAATTGGTCTATGACGCACTGGGCCTGACCTACCAGGGCGAACGTTATACCCTCTACCCGTCGGAAGCCGATGAGGCTTATGCCACGCAGAAATGGCGGGAATGGGGCGTATCAGCCTCGGAGCGGATTGTCGGACTGAATACCGGCGCGGGATCGGTTTTTGCCAACAAAACCTGGAATGCAGATCAATTTGTGGAGTTAAGCCGGATGCTCGTGGCCCGCGGAGATTGTCGCGTCGCGTTGCTCGGCGGGCCGGAGGAGATCGGTAAAAACGAATGGATTTATAAGCAACTGGCCGGCCAGGTGATCCATACCGGTTGTCATCATCGCGAACTGCAATTCGCCGCGTTGCTGCGACATTGCTCAGTGGTGCTCACCGGGGATACCACGGCGTTGCACATGGCGGTCGCGTTGCGGGTGCCGGTGGTGGCTTTGTTCGGGCCGACCTGTGCCCAGGAAATTGATCTCTATGGCCGGGGTCGAAAATTACGGGCGGGACTGGCCTGCAGTCCTTGTTACCGACGACACTGTGATATCGCACCGAGTTGTATGGATCAACTCCAGGTTGAGCAGGTGGCCCAGACGCTCAGTGAATATCTGGATCCGTCGACCGGGCGAACGGTTGGAGTCAGCCAGGAAATGCGGACGCCTGCACAAATATTGATGAGCGAGTAAAGCATGTCGCCAACGGAAGCATTATTCTGGTTTCTCTATGTCTTTGGCACCCTGGGGGCGCTCTTCAACCCTATTTACGGTGCCCTGCTCTATATTCTGGTTTATAACCTGAATCCGGAAACGCAGTGGTGGGGCGGTCACGTGGTGATGATGGGGTTGCGAACCTCGTTTGTGCCCGCGATCGCCACGATCATCGGACTGGTCATTAACTATAAACCGCTCGAATATTTTCAGCGCCAGTTTCCGCTGATGTTCAAGCTGATGCTCATCTACATATTATATTCCTTCCTGGCCTCCACTACGGAGAACGATCCGCTGGGTAATCCGGTCAGCCAGTTTCTGCTCGATAAAATGCTGCGTATTGCCATCTTCGTGTTCATCATTGTGCGCGTGGTACGCAAAGTGACCCATTACGCCTGGCTGCTGTGGGCCTGGATGGCCGGCACGATCTACATCGGATACCAGGCCTGGTCGGGCGTGGGTATTGAAGTAAACGGTCGATTAACCGGCGGACTGGGTGGTCCCGATTTCGCTGAATCCAGTGGTCTGGCGGCGCACCTGGTAGCCATGATCGCCCTCGCTGGATACCTGTTCTATTCTTCGATTTCCAAGCGCGGCAAATTCTTCGCCCTGCTCGCCGCAGCGTTTGCCGTCAACACCATCATCATGACTCGTACGCGCAATGCCTTTCCGGGCATCATCGTGCTGATCCTGTTCGGCCTGCTGCGCCTGCCGCGCGGCGTGCGCCTGAAGTGTACCGTGGGTATTGCGGTCGGTATCTTTTTCTCGATTCAACTGACGGATGAAGGCTGGTGGAAGCGTATGGAAACGCTGAAGGACCCCCAAGCCGATCCATCCATCGCCAGCCGTTTCGATTACTGGAATGCGGCGTTTGCCATGGCCGGCGATCATACTTTCGGCGTCGGAGCGGGGCAGTTCCGTTTCAATATTCAAAGCTACCTGCCCGGCCTGGAGGTTGGTCGTAGCGCTCACAGTACCTACATGGAATGTCTGGCGGAGTTGGGTTATCCGGGGCTGATTTTGTTCCTGATGATCATCGGGGCGACTTTCTGGCAAATGGAACGGGCCCGGTCAGTGGGCAAGAGTTGGAGCAGTAATGTGAACTGGGCGCCTGAGATTGCGGCGGAGCAACGCAAATTGCTGCTGATTGCCACGGCCAACGAAGTTGCTTTGGCGGGCTTCTTAATGAGCGCTGCCTTTACTACCCGATCGTGGACGGAAGGCATGTGGCTGCTGCTGGGGCAGAGTTGTTGTCTTTACAATCTGGCGATGGACCTGCATGGCCGCCTGACCACGCTGTGGGCGGCGTATGAAGTGCGGTTGCGCCCCTCGACGCCGATGGGTGCGGTCCCGGCGCTGGGGTGAGGGCCTTCATGGGTACGCTGCTGCATGTCTTGAGTAATCTGCAAACCGGCGGCACGGAATTGAACACCCTGCGGCTCGCCCAGGGGCTCAACCGGCGAGGCTGGTCGCAGCAATTGATCCTCCTGACTGATCAGATTGATCCCGCGTTGCGTGCGCTGGCCCCTTGCCCGATCGTGCAGCCTCATCGTCGCCTGTGTCGCTGGCGTAGTGCGGCTTGGCTGGCGGAGCAACTGCGGAAACATCCCGGAGCGGTGGTTCATAGCCGCGCCCTGGTTACCTGGCTGGATAGTGCACTGGCCGTCTTGATGGCGGGCGGACGTTCCCGCTGGGTGCAGAGTTTTCATGGTCCGGCAACATTTCAACCATACGGTTGGCTGCGCCGCGGGATGATCAAATATTTGTCGCGATTCACTCCGCACTATCTGACCGTCAGCCATGATCTGGCCAATCGTTTGCAGAGCAGCTGGAGAGTGACCCCTTCAGCTATTACGGTTATTCCCAACGGCATTGACCTGACTCGGTATCGTCCCGCAGATGATCTGGCGGCTGCCAAGCAACAGATCGGTTACCAGCCAGATGATCTGGTGATCGGCAGCGTCGGTTCACTTTATGAGGTGAAGAACCAGCGACTGTTGATCGAGGCGCTCGAAGGGCTGGTGCCGGCGTTGCCTCAGGTTCGGATACTGCTGGTCGGCGATGGGCCGATGCGGACTGCCTGGGAACAGCTTGCTGAGGCGCGGGGCTGGCGCGATCACGTCTGCTTTACCGGAGTGCAGCAGGATGTCGTACCCTGGCTGCAGGCCATGGATATTTATGTGCAGACCAGTCGGCTGGAAGGCTCACCCACGGCGGTGCTGGAAGCGATGGCCGTTGGTCGGCCGGTGGTGGCGACAGCGTCACCCGGTTGCATGGAATTGAATCAGGCGCATGGCTGGCCGCTACTGGTGCCTATAGATGATCCGGCACAACTGGCTCAGACATTGCGGGCACTGGCGGCGGATCGCTCGCGCTGTCAGCAGTCAGGTGCCGCCGGCCTGAAACTGGTGCGGGATCACTACAGTCTGGAACAGATGGTCGATGCTTATGATGCCTACTATCGACAATTGTTAATAGCGCAGCCGGTAGTTGACCAACTGCTGCCTTCAACAGATGGATGAAACAGTATAGCAGGTGACGGATGACGGTATCATCCTCAACAACATGTGTCCTGATGATCGGCCCGCTACAGGCGACTGGTGGAATGGCCAGCGTGATGCGTCTGCAACTGCGCAGCCGCCTGCGTGAACAGTTTACACTGGTTTATCTGGACAACAGCAAACGCACTTCGCCGGGCCGATCCTGGTGGGAAGGATTAATCGCCCAGGTGCAGATTTTCCGCGAATTGCGATCACTGTTGAAGGCTCACCGGCCTGCGGTAGTTCATCTGCACACCTGCAGCGGAGTGACATTCTATCGCACGATTTTCGA
The DNA here is from genome assembly GCA_022072405.1 of Phycisphaerae bacterium. Lineage (GTDB taxonomy): Bacteria > Planctomycetota > Phycisphaerae > UBA1845 > CAIVHJ01 > JAJVHX01. The sequence continues at coordinate 174,522 of JAJVHX010000007.1, forward strand.
TCAGTGGCTGGCGAGGAGAATGGGCAGCGCGGTGGTGGTGCAGATTCATGGTGGGCGTTTTGAGAATTTTCTCCGCGAGCAGCGGGGCGTGCTTGGCTGGCTGGTACGCCGGGCACTCCGTCAGGCGGACCAGGTGCTGGTACTCAGTCCTGATTGGGCTCGCCGGATCGGTGCATTCGACAGCAATATTCGACTGGCTGTGGTGGCGAATGGAGTGCCGGTGACCGGGGACGAAGAATCGTCGGCCAAGAAACCGGACGATGACGATCCGTTCGAGCCGCCGGTTCGCCTCGTGATGGTGGGTAATCTGCGGGTTTCGAAGGGCGTGGATGATCTGATCTCCGCCATCGAACTGCTGCCGAAAGGTTGGCGAGCCCGACTACAGGTGCGGATCATTGGTCCGGACCCGGACGACCGCCGCGGCGAACTACTGTATCGCCTTCAGCAACGGCAATTACAGGACACTATTCACCTGCCGGGGTTATGCACGTCGCGGGAAGTGGCGGTCGCGTTGCAGGCGGCTGATATTTTCATGCTGCCCAGCCATTGGGAAGCGCTGCCGATGGCCTGGCTGGAGGCGATGGCGGCTGGGCTGCCGACCATTGTCACTCGCGTCGGAGCCATTCCCGAAATCGCCCGCGATGGTGAAGAAGCACTGCTGGTCGAGCCTAAATCTCCGGAACAATTGGCGTCCGCTCTGCTGCGCCTGCTGGAAAATGAACCTTTACGGCGATCGATGGGGCGACAGGGTCAGCAACTGGTGCAGCAGCACTACAGTCAGGATAGCGTAGCCAGTCATCTGCAATCCATTTATCAAGGCCTCGCCGCGGGAGGTGCAGCATGATCCGCCGCTGGCTGGCCCGCCATCTCTTCTATCCGGTGCATGAAGCGTTGTGTGGTCGCGATACCCTGCACTATCTACAGCAATTGCGGGATAGTCAGTGGCTGGCGGAGGATGCACTGCAGGAACTGGCCTTGCACAAACTGCAAGGTTTGTTGCATCACGCTGCGGACCAGGTGCCGTTTTATCAGGCGAGATTTCTCGACGCGGGCTTTGATCCGCAAGCGGTGAAACATCTCGACGATCTGCAGAAGCTGCCGATTCTGACCAAGGATGAAATTCGCACTCATCGCGAACAGATGCTGGCTGCGGGGGTGAAGACAGCGGAGTTGACTGAATCCTGTACCTCCGGTTCCAGCGGTTCACCACTGCGTTTCTGGATTGATCGGCGGCGAGCCCGATCGGATCCGGCTGCTCGGCGGCGTTGCCATCAGTGGTTCGGCATCGAGCCGGGTGATCGCGGTGTCTATTTGTGGGGTTCGACGATCGAACTGAATACCCAGGACCGGCTCAAGCAGATGCGCGACTGGCTGATCAACGAAACGCTGCTCAACGCCTTCGATCTGGATGATGTTCATCTGCGGCAGTATGTCGAGCGGTTGCTGGTATTGCAACCAGACTATCTCTATTCCTACGCGAGCACGTTGTGGCGGCTGGCGGAATATGTCCGCACGCAGCAACCGGAGTTGAAGGGTTTGATCCGACGGGTGGCGTTTGCCACGGGTGAACAACTGCTGCCGCACTGGAGAGATGAAATTATCCAAGCGCTGGAGTGCAGCGTGGCGGAGGAGTATGGTTGCCGGGAGGGTGGATTGATCGCTCATGAATGTCCGGCAGGGGCCTATCACCAGATGCTGGAAAATGTGGTCGTGGAAATCCTGGATGAGGCCGGCCGCCCGGTTCCCGATGGCGTCGAAGGGCGCATGGTCATCACCAATCTCGAAGCCTGGGCCATGCCCTTCATCCGCTATGACACCGGTGATCGCGCAGCTCGCCGGGCGGGACTTTGCGAGTGTGGCGTCCGCCTGCCGCGTCTCTGGCGACCTACCGGTCGCAGTTTTGAATTCCTGGTCACCAATACGGGCGCCAGAATTACCGGCGTGAGCATCAGTCGTGATTTGAAAAATGTGGAGGGTCTGGCGCACTATCGCGTGATTCAACTCGCGCCGGACCGGGTGCAGGTCCAGGTGGTTCCCAATTTCCGCTTTCAGCCGGAGCGGGGAACCGCCGAAATTGTCCGTTATATTCAAGCCCGCCTCGGTCCCGCCACTCAGGTAGAGATCGAACTACTCGACCAGTTACCGGCGCATCCCTCCGGTAAATATCGCTACGTGATCAATGCTATTCCGACAGCCAGTGATTAACATTCAGCAGTTAGACATTACGATAGCAACCATATCAATGATTGCTTTTCAGTTCGGCGGCGCGGCGTTGTAATTCCTTTTCGATCTGTTCCAGTTGCGCAGAGGAAATCTTTTTCGCTCCGCTACGAATCATGCTCATGAAATGGCTGATCTCCTCCGGAGCGACAGGGTAGCCGATGTTGCCCTGCGGAGTCTCGCTGGTGGCGGCGGCTTTACCCTGACTATCCACCAGGGCGAACCAGGGCCAACCCAGTTCCTGGCGCTGCGAAATTTTCTGGGCCAGTTCCATGCCGTGGGTCATCCGTTCCACATCTATCCAGAGAAACTGATAATCCTGCGTGAGCAGCGGCTGTATGGCTGGGTCGGTCAGAAATGCTTTCATATGTTTGCAATAACTGCACCAGGGGGTGCTGAACAGGACCATCAACTGTCGATCGGTGGTGGCGGTCTCCTTGAGAGCGGTATCGAATAGTTGCTGGGCATCCTGACGCGGAGCCTGCCATTGTTCGAGAAAAGCCTGCACCTTGGCAGGGTCATGATGGTCACCGGCTTCGAGCGACCCGGTTTCCTGATTTACCAGCACTTTCCCATCCGCATCCAGCACAGTCAGGTAGGGTACGCCCGCCACGTCGGCACCATACTTTCTGGCCAACTCCATATTCTTATCACGCTGACCAATATCGATCATCACCAGTTGATATTCAGATTGCAGCAGCTTGGCGATCGCCGGGTTGTCGTTGAACAGGGCATGCAGCTTATGACACCAGCCGCACCAGTTACCTCCATACATCAGCAGCACGCGCTGCTGATTCTGCTGGGCCCGCTGCAAGGCCTGAGCAATGTCCCGGGCGGCGTCCGCCTGCACAGGATAAATGTCAGAGGCCGCGGCTTTAGGCTGATCAGCCTGAGCCGGCGACAGCAACAGGGTACCCACGAATATGCTCGCCAGGATCATTCTCATACAGGAACCTTTCTTGGATCAGTTGGGACTCATCTGTTCAGAGATTGATTCATATTATAACCGATCAGACGTCGAAGGATAAACAGCCCTGATGGTATTGGTACTGGTAAAGGTTCACCGAGCCGCGACCGTAAGGGAGCGGTTTTCAACATGGTTTGTTTGAATTTTGGTTCAAACTTTACCAGTACCAAAGTATTGCTGACTGATCGGAATGTATGTGGGGGGTAATTGGTGTACAAAATTATCAGGGGAGCGGAACAGATTCAGGCAGAGTATCGGTTCTGACCGGGCCGGTCAGTGCGGCAGGTGTACCGGCCTGATGACGGATCTGTTGCTGACGTTCGAGATGCAAGCGGCGGGTAGCAGAGGGGTGATAGGCTCGCAGCAGATCCTGCCACCACTGCATGGCCATCATGCCCAATCCGCTGCCCATCATCGCCAGCAACACATGGGTCAGATCGATGGATCGGTAAGGTGTGCCCAGTTGCAGTACTTCAATCAATATGCTCAATATCATGATAAATTGCAGACCTTGCTGCAATCGGTACATGAAAGGGGTTTTGATTCGCCGGCGATGCCAGATCCAGGCCAGGCTCATCCCCAGCACCGCATACTCCCACATACGGTTCAGGATATCACTGGCGGAATTGGCTGTGTGTCCGGAAGCAAAATATTTCTGAAACGGCAGCCAGTGAATTTTATGATATTGTTCCATCACCGCCGCCCATCGCCAGTCAAATTCCAGCGGGCTGAGTTCGTGCATCAGCAAAACAGTGAGACTGGCCAGCACCGCCAGGTAGCCCCAGTTCGCCGGCAGCCCGCCCCGACGCTTCCAATAACCATGAGTCAGCAAACCGACCGCCGAGCCGCACAATGCTCCAGCCATGCACACCGCCAACAGTGCCAGTTGGATACCCCATTGCTGAATCAGCGCCTGGGCGGCAGTCAGCAGTAGCGCATACAACAGCATCACCCACAGGATCAGCATCATCGCGATAAATGGATGAAATTCAAACTCCTCGCGAAATGAACATCCCGCCAGAAAACTGATCAGCACGCAACAGCAGAGGGTTTTCAGTAGATTGAGATAATACTCATAGTTGGTCCGCAACTGGACCACCGGTAACGTCGTCGAGGAGTGACTGTTGAGCAGGGTGATCAGCGGCAGGGGGGCGGAGGCCACCGGCTGCTCGGACCAGTTGTGTTTGATCTGGAAAGGAACGAGCACAGAAATTCCAAAAAGCAGGCTGATGGCTATGGCACTGGAAAATATGGGCTGATGGATCAACTGATCTTTGATGGACATCTGGCAACTGCGATATTTCATCCGCACCAGAAATGCAATGAACACCCCGACCAGCGTGCCGCTGCCATTATAGAGCAGATCCAGCGAACTGCTGACCCGCCCGGGCAGGAAGCGCTGGATCGCCTCGGCGCTGGCGGAGAGCATTAGCGCCATGAGTAGTGCGAGCAGCGTGCTGTAACGCCAGCGGATGCGTCGCCGTCTCAGTGCCAAACCCGCCGCCAGGCCCAATGGCACATAGAGCAGCACATTCTGCACCAGGTCGGTCAGCGACACCACCACCGGTATCGGAGCGGTCGTGGAGAGGCGTACGTTGTCGCTGATGCTGGGCAGTGTCGTGACGTAGAGTATGAACAGGGCGGAGGTGGCGAAGAACAGCCACTCAAATCGGCGATGCACCCAGTTGATCAGGGGTTCGCTGGAAATTGGCCGCCGTGAATTCAGACCCATCGCCGTATTATCCTTATCCGCTTCCCACACCAGGCAGTACCCAGGTTGATTCATCGGCCGGTCACTGACTGGCTCCGGGAATCACACCGGGCACGATTAACGCATCAGGATAAGCGGGCGCCGGATTCTTGTACGGATTTTCCTGAGATTCTTCCGCCGCAGGTTGATCGCGGTCGATCATCGTCCAGACGCAACGCTTGAATTCCTGCTCGAAAGTACGGAACGCCACATGATCAATATAGTAATCCCAGTCGGTGTCGCTTTCGGGGCGCACATCTTCCGTCAGCAGTTCCGCCGCCAGTTGGGCATCCCGCAACGTCCCGGTATGGTCGATGCTGGCGATGAGCTGCTGCGTGTTGACGTCATACAGCAGACCCGATACTCGGCAGGTCTGCGAAACGCTCAGGTTGTCGTAGCCGTAAACCAACAGCAGCCGGGCTTTGAGCGTCTGTGCCGCGTGCAGCAGTTCATCGAGAGTCACGTCGGGGCTGCGAACACTGCGGTCGTGCAGCAACACCATTTCGCGCACTTCCGCCGTACCGTCGAACAGCTCCGCCCAGTAGGTGGCTTCAAAGCTGCGCGGTGGAAAGAGTTGCAGCGTTTTACTGACTGTCGTGCTGCTGGGTTGAGTGTGAGCCTTCTGCACCCGGGCCACGGCAATGCCCGAAGGGAACAGGCCCACCGTGGCATCGTTGATGAAGAAGTGCGTCTCGACTGCTGACGCTTTGATCGTGCTGTTCAAATCCTGCATGGTCACGGTGGATTCGACCCGCATATCCGGACTTTTAGCGCAGCCGCCAATGACCGAACATAAGCCGATAAGTAAAAGCACGCGTCGTAACATAGGTTCTGCCTGCCCGTAATTAATGATCGATGATCTAACCGCCGCGGGCCCAAGCACCGCAACAGCCGACCGCGAAATCCATTCTGCTGTTTAATCATCGGTGATCCGGACCGGTCGGCTCAGTTTCATCTCCCCAGCCGCGGTCAACTTCCGATAAAGTCGTTCCTGTGGTAACCGTCTGAATGACGGATCGCTGACTGGATGGCGAACAAGCCACAAAAGTACCGGAGGCAGTTGCAGGCACGGGTGGAGAGACAGGGCGTCCGATAATTATTTGATCAAATTCAATGGCTTCGGTGCGAGCTCACTTACGCGGTTCCTGAGCAGCAACTTAGGTCCAGCCTTTGTTCAACCGATAACCAAGTCAGGTCAGAAAAAGTCCCGCTTTTTGAGGGCTGTATGAAGTCAGCGGTTGCAGAAAAGCCCATCCAGCACGATCAGGATACTTCGGCTGCGGCACCGAGGTCTGCACACCAGACTCCTCGCCGACGCCAGGAACTGTTGGGCCGATTTTTATTTTATCTGCCCCGCTCCGTCTGGGCGGTGATCGATGCCGCCGCCGTCTGCTGGGGTCATCATCTCGGCTACAAAATATTCCACATTCAATTTCCCCGCAGTAACTGGGTGGCGGATATCACTCTGGTCAACGCGGTGGTGGCGATCAGCTTTGTCGTGGCGGGGGTGATCTGCGGTCTCTACGAATCCGAAACACTTCGTCAGCGGACACGCATTGTCCTGCGTTCTCTGCTCAGCATCAGCCTGGCCTTGGCCCTTGCTTACATGGTGATGTACGCCCTGATGTATGAGGTGTACAGCCGCCGCATCGCCCTGATGGGCACCCTGAGTTATATCGGAGTGGCCATGGGGCTGCGCATGCTGACCTATCATCTGAGTACCAATCTGCGCTGGCGGGTTCTGCTGGTCGGTTGTGGTGATTCGATTCACCGCATCTGCCAAGCCATGCGCGAATCCGAAGCGGGACAGCAATATGAGCTGGTTGGTTATGTCACCAATACCCCGCTCGATTCCCCTGCGGCAGCTTTATCGATTCCCTCACTAGGCAAGGTGGGTGACCTGCTGCCGCTCTGCCAGTCATACGCTGTCCATGAGGTGGTGATCGGGGTGGAGGAAAAATCCACTCCCGATGTGGCCCAGCGGCTCATGGCTTGTTTACGCCTGGGGTGCCGGGTCACCAATCAGCCGACTTTCCATGAACGGGTCTTTGGCGAAGTACCGGTCGATCATATCGGTACTGACTGGTTCATGTTTGCCGATCTCGACGGCCACCGCGCCGAACGGACCACGCTCAAACGCTGGCTCGATTTCATCTTCGCCCTGCTGGGCCTGATCTGCAGTGCACCGCTGTGGTTGCTGATTGCGCTGGCGGTCCGCCTGGATGGCCGAGGGCCGATCTTCTATTCGCAATGGCGGGTCGGTTGCCACGGCCGACTGTTCCGCCTCACCAAATTTCGCACCATGCGCGTTGACGCCGAAATCAACGGCCACACCTGGAGCACTCCCGGTGATCCGCGCGTCACCCGCATCGGTCGCCTGCTCCGCCGCACCCATCTCGACGAACTGCCGCAACTGTGGAGCATCCTGATCGGCGAAATGTCCGTGGTCGGTCCGCGCCCCGAACGTCCCGAATTTGTCGAAGAACTGGTCAAACAGATTCCGTACTACGATGAACGGCACCTCGTCAAACCGGGGTTGACCGGCTGGGCGCAGATCAATTACCGCTACGGCAGCAGCGTCAAAGATGCCAAGAAAAAGCTGTTTCTCGATCTCTACTATATCAAGCATATGAGCCTGGAACTGGACCTGATCATCATCTTCCGCACCTGTTCCTGCCTGTTTTATGATCCGCACACCACCGGCAGCTCCCGCCTGCATCAGCCGACTTGATGGCCAACCCGTCTTATTTGTAATATAATATTCGGTTTGACCGGTTATTCCTCATCCTTGAAAAGTGAGCGTGTCTATGGGAGCATCGCTGGAGGCACTGCAGACGCTACAGCAGGTCCAGATCAAGTTGACGGCGCTGCGTTCCAAGATCGAAGCCCGTCGTAAGCAGGTCGCGGTTCATCGCCGCAAATTCGCCGAACTGGAAAAGCAGGTCACCGCCAGACACGACACGGTGATGAAACAGCGCTCGGCCATCGGTCAGGTCGAACTGGAGATCAAATCACGCGAAGCCGAAGTCACCAAGCTGCGCAACGCACTCAATACTTCCAAGAGCAATAAAGAATACGCCACCATCCTCACCCAGATGAACACCGACAAAGCCGACTCCAGCAAACTGGAGGATCGCGTGCTGCAGATGATGACGGAACTCGATCGCCTGCGGGCGGAGCATGATCTGGTGGTGAGTCAGCTGGAAAAAGAACGGCAGGTGGTGTTGAACGCCGAACAGACCGCGGAAGCCTTTGCCCGTGATTCGCATCAGGAGCTGTCCGCGCTGGAGGCCCAGCGGGCCCGGGCGTCGGAAGGCATCCCGTCCAGTGTGCTGCAGGTCTTTGAGCGGGCCTGCGAACGGCATGAAGGTGAAGCGCTGGCGGCCGTCATTCAGCCCCATCCCAAACGTCAGGAATATATCTGTGACGGCTGTAATATGGGTGTGACGCTGGAACAATATCTCTCGCTGCTCCACAGCCGCGATGACATGCAATGTTGCCAGAGTTGCGGCCGGATACTCTACGCCGATCTGAGCCTGGCCCGATCCTGACCGGTCTGCTCCATGTACTGAGACACTTATGCCCTTTCTTTTATTTTGTGATGGTGGTGCCCGGGGGAATCCCGGTCCGGCGGCGGCGGGAGTCGTCCTGCAGGAAGCCAACGGTCGGACGCTGCTGGCAGCGGGTTACCTGCTGGGTGAGCTGACCAACAACCAGGCGGAGTACAGTGCGCTGATGCTCGGACTGCAGGCGGCAGTCCGGTGGCAGGTCGATGATCTGCAGATTCGCAGTGACAGCGAACTGATGGTGCGGCAGCTGCTCGGCCAGTATCGCGTCACTTCGCCGCAACTCAAACCCTATTTCGAAGATGTGCAGCGGGCCTTGCTGCGGATCGATTCCTGGCAGATCGAGCATATCCCGCGCGAAGCCAACAGCCACGCCGATCAACTGGTCAATCTGGCGTTGGATCGCGGTGAGGATGTCGTGCAGTCTCAGCTGGGTCCCGGACCACCGCAACTTTCGCCCGATGAAGCTGGTCGTTCCACCGGTAACGACGTGGAGATCGCGCCGGCGACGGATGTCATTCTCGCCCGAGTCGTGCGTAGCGGTGATGTAGCGCGCGGCTGCGGGGGCTGTACAACCGGGCAGCAATTCCGTTTTGCACAACTGACTCCTGCGGAGTTGTGTCTGGCGGCGGCGGCGGTGCTGATCCCGCGTGTGGTGGCGCTGCGGAATGGTGATGATGATCGTCCGGAGAGTGCCGTCGATTGGCCCCTGATCATTGATTCACCCTGCGGGGCCCGATTCGAATTATCCCAACCTGCTGCAAATGATGCAGCCCGTCCTGCCTGAAGCGGCCTCTGATCGATCAGACGGCCGAGTATTTTGCTGTAGGCCCATCAGTCAGTTAATAAGCTGAAGAGCGCGGGGGCTTCCTGCGGTTTTGATTCATATTCATGATCTTGTTGAATACCTCTGGTGGTGGCGGCGCCAGATCAGGCAAGGAGCCGGCGTTTTCAAAATCATACATGGGCACCTGCTCGGGGACGGGAATGGTTTCGAGGTGGCGCATGGCCATGACCGGGGGTGGATCGCTTATGGTGACGCCCTGGAAATTCGGCGTGAAATCAGGGAATATCTGGCTCAACTGGTTATTGCCCAGCCGCTGCTGCACCACTTCCGCCAGGATGTCTCGGTAATCAATGGTGATGGCCAGATCCTGCCCCTGATAGAGTTCACCGGGGTCCAGTCCCGGCCATTGGGTCATCACTTGACCCCCGGAAATGTGTTCACCCATTACAAACATGACATTGCCATAGCCATGATCGGTGCCGGCACTGGCGTTTTCTGCGACGTTGCGGCCAAACTCCGACATCACGATCGTCGTAACCCGATTCATACCCGCGGAAGCGAGATCGAGATGAAACGCCGCCAAACCAGCCGCCAAAGAGCCCATCACCGTCGACATGTAGCCGTCGACCGGATCCTGATCGGAATGGGTATCCCATCCCCCCAGATCGATGGTGATCGCTTCCACGCCCACCTCCTCCCGGATCAGGGCGGCGGAAGATTTCAGAGAGTTACCGAAACCGCTCGACGGATAAACCGCCCCGCCTGCCGGTACGTATCCGGTAAAATTGATGGCGCCCAACATCGCCAGGGTGTTCTGCGTATTGATAGCTGCAGCGTGCAGGGGGTCACCGACCAGGTCGTACAGATAATCCAGATACTGCAAGCGCAGTGCTTTGGTACTGGCCGCGCCCTTCAAGCCAAACGTGCTGGGATTCTGGATCGGCAGCGACAGCCCCGCACCCAGCAGGGAGGTCGGCAGGCTGATCGCTCCAATGCCGGCGGCCCGCAAGATCGGGCTGGGGATCAGTGGTGGAATGGTCATTAAATGCCGGGCCAGCCAGCCGGTGTCCAGGTGCGAGTCCCAGGCTCCTTTTTCTGAAAATTCCTGATTGTCAAAATGGGAACGGTTGCCCTCGATGATCCCGCTGGCCTGAATGACGCACAGATGGCCCGCGTTGTAAGCCGTCATTAACGGGCTCATGGCCGGCGGAAATCCGAAAAAGCCATTCAGATCAATGGCATGGTTCGGGTCACCGCTGTCCGGACGCGGAATGGCGATCGTCGGCCGCAGTGCGTAATAACGATCTTCGGCATAGGGTACGCACATGCTCAATCCGTCGCAGCCGCCGCGCAGATAAATGAACACCAGCACGTCGCGATCAAAATCATCCTCGGCAAAAACCACCTTGGGCAACCAGGCGGGCGCCGTCGCCGCCAGCACCGCCGCACTGCCCGTACCCAGAAATTGCCGGCGCGTCACCTTTTGATACTCTTGACACCCGCACTCGGGATGATGTTCGTTCATGACAATATCTCCACCGTGTCTGCAACCGTCTAATACATCTGAAAAGCCGGGCACGCCAGGGCCATCGCCACCGCTTCCTGCGGATTGGTCAGATATTTGCTGCCCTGGCTGGTGATGAAATTCTTCAGCACCTGGCGTTGCGCGGTCGGCATGCTGGCTGCGAAAAACTGCCGATCAATTTTGCCGATCAGTTCTTCTGCATTCAGGCAGCCCGTGCAGAAGGAGAGGTTCGCCGAGACCGTTCCGATCTGCCCGCTTAACAGGGCAAAGGCAAAGTTCCAGCGTGACAACAGGGCATGGCCCCAGAAATCCAGGCTGTCGGGATAGCCGTTTGGCGGATTCCAGTTATAAGGAACCTGACCGAGTGGATCCAAGCCCTGCGATTTCAGCGTCATCGGGTTACCTACCGTGACGTTTAACCCGCGCATGATCGACAGCGCCAATTCGTAGGGACGTTTTAATTTTTCCGCCGGAATGAAGCCCGTCGGCATCGGCTGCAGCAATTCAAAGATCTTGCGGATCATGCTGGGGATATGGCCGTCGGTGTTCTGGTACACCTGTACCACCTGGTTTACTTCCGCTTCCGTGGGGTTGTAACCCATCAGCCAGCGACACATTTTGTAGGAGACGAACTGGATGGTGGACGGATGGTGAGCCAGTATGTCCAGCACCATCTCGCCATCCTGAATTCCTCCGCCCGCCGGTATGACATGACCCAGTACGACTTTCTGATTGTTGTCATGCCAGGTGGGGCGGTAATAGAACGTGCCAGCCAGCTCATCATCTTCCCAGGGGTAGTACCAGCTCCAGCCCGTAAAACAGCGGGCCACTTCCTCCACATCGTCCTGCGTATACCCGCCGTCAACTCCCAGCGTGTGCAATTCCATCAGTTCACGGGCATAGTTCTGATTGGGATGCGTTTTGTAGCTGGTATCGTTATTCAGATAGGCGAGCATGCACGGGCTGTAGGCGGTGGCTCGTAACAGTTCGGGGAAGTAGCCCAGGGCATGCTGGCGGATGCAGTCACGATCATAGTAGGGTTTAAGTTCCACGCCCCAGCTGGCGTTGATCGACGTGTTGAAGTGATCCGTCCAGAAGATCACCATGCGTTCAAACAACTGTCGCGTGGAGTATATCTGGCGAAGAAAGGTAGCGCTGTAGAACGAATTATATTTGGTCGAATAGTCGAGGTTAATGAATAAGGCCGGTGGTAAATCGAGGGCCGGATAATCGGTCAAACGGTCCAGCAAATCGGGGTTTTCTACAATCGCCTGATAATCAAGCTGGTATTCCAGGTATTCGGTCTGCCCGAGTTGTTTGTAGCGGAGTAGTTCCTCGGGCGTTACCGCGAGCGTCATCCGTTGCAGTCGTTGATAGGCGAGTTGCAGGCTGTTAAACCAGTTGGCTCGGGTGATATCCCGATCCGCTTCCTCGGCGCGAGCCTGGGCGGCTCCCGAGCCCACAAGTGAGGCCAGTATTCCGCCGGCGAGCAGTTGGCGACGCGACTTAATGGCTTCGGAGGCACTGGTCTGCGGAACTATAGACACAGTATCCTCGGCGCGTGGATTCCACTCCGTTAAGTTATTCACTCGAATACTCCAGGAAATGCAGGCCGAGAGAATATCGGCCATCCCAAGTCCGGTCCACCCTTGGTGATGAGTCGAATCACCACCACGATCAATCATCTTAAATAATACGGATATAGTCAAGTTAATATGTGGGGTGAAGATTAGTGAATGGTCTAATTTTAAGGGATATGCAGAGAGGGGGAATCCGATCGCTGAACAGGTCCATGATCTTTGTCGATTTTTTTCAGGGGTTTGTTGATCCAATCACAAACTTCTGTACGGTTAAAGTTTCACCGAGCCGCGACCGTCAGGGAGCGGTATTCATGATTTTTTGATCGATTATGATTCAAACTTTACCCGTACCCAATCTTCGGTCTCATTTTCAACCGAATGGATCGAGGGCGCACATTAAAATCAGATCACTCATCGATGAATGAACTGGTATCCGCGTGGTGTATGGATGTTAAATCGAAGAAGGGAATGAATCACAGTCGGCAGAGTCAATAACCGGTGTTAAGGTGATTCAATCCAGATCATCGGACTCCTCTTGCGTCTCTGCGGAGACGCGAGTAGTCAACCGGCCCATCAGTTCCAGAAATTGGCCGTCAACGTCATACTCACCGGTCATGATCTGTCGACGAAGCTGCTGAACGCGCGCCAGTCGCTGCGAGGTGTCCGCTTCGGAATGAGCTTCATATTCGAACAATCCGTCAGAATCGTCATGGTGGTAAATCATGTGATCAACCTCGACTGTTCTGAAAATAGCGAGCCAGCTTGATCCTGGCTGGTCGTGAAAATGTCTCTTTATTATGTATCGATTAATCGACTATTTTGACTCGATTCCTTTTTATTTACGGACCCTGTACCCTCGTTGTATCCTCTTCACGAACTACAGAAATCAATGGGGTGTGGTACGATTTAACTCCGCGACTCTCCCCAGGGAATGACGATTGATTTGATTTGTTGCAGTGGAGAGAGAGCAACTAGCCGATACCTGTTCTACCGGTTCGCCGGGCGCGTCCTGAGGAAAGGAGGAGTAACCGTTTGAACCTAAACAGCCTGGTCCAGCGTCATGCGCAGGTGGTGCGTATTATGGAACGGCTGTCGGTCTCGACGGTGTTGCTGGCTTTTTCCAGCAGTATCCTCTTTGGTTGTCAGGGCAATTCGCGGGCGGGCTGGGGTCTGCCCGATCCGGTACTGGTGCGACGACCCACGCCGCAACCGGATGTACCGCTGCAAAAGCAAGCGCCCAAGCCGGCAGCGCCGGTCAACAAAGACACCCGCACCGCCATGCAGAAGCTGATCGCACCGCCGGGCGGTATCAATCGCGCGTGGAAATATATTGTGGTTCACCACAGCGCCAGCGCAAAGGGCAACGCCTCCACTTTCAATCAGGCCCATCTGGCTCGCGGGTGGGATGAACTGGGCTATCATTTTGTCATTGGTAACGGCAGTGGCTCGGGTGACGGGCAGATTGAAGTCGGTTCGCGCTGGATCAAGCAGAAGCACGGAGCACACTGCAAGACCGCCGACAATCGCTATAACGACTATGGCATCGGAATCTGCCTGGTAGGGAATTTTGACGAAACTCAGCCCACGGCGGCACAGCTGAAATCGCTGGAAGCGCTGGTCGAGGAATTGATGAGCAGTTGCCAGATCCCTGCCGGTAACGTGGTGGGGCATGGTCAGGTGCAGGGTACACATACGCATTGTCCCGGAGCCACCTTTTCAGTGGCCAATTTCCGGCAGCGGCTTAACAGCTTCGCCCAACGTTGATAATCAGCCTGGTCATTTCTTAGAACCGGGCTATAAGGGCCTTATCATCATGCCGGACATAGCAGATAGGTTGAACAGACCCCGGCTGGTGTTGAGGGATACTGGAGATGGGTTAAACCGTAGGGAATAAATAGTCGATGTTTATACCAATCTGAAGTTACTACTCGCCCCGGCTGTTCGGCACGGTGTGCGTCACGGTCGTGCCCAAGCCGTCTGGTCGATTTGGAAAATTGCGGAACATGAGGAGCATGCGGATGTATAAACACAATTGGCTGCGGAAGGTAATGGTCGTACTGATGCTGGTTGGGATGGGTGGAACCACGTTTCAGCTCAGCGGCTGCGATCAAGCCATTCGTTCGACAGTGCTGACGGGATTAAATGGAGCAACCGATACGTTGCTGTTATCGCTGACCAGCGCGTTGTTCCAGTCGCTGGATCAAACCGGCCAGGATGACGAACTGACCGGCGACCTGACCGGCGGGACGACGACGCAGTAATTTTTCGTCCCGTTGGATCGTTTTTTTGAAAATATCAGACCGGCTCCTTCTGCTTCTCGCGGGGCGGTAGGGGCTGTTAAGCAATCTTCTAAGCTCAGGCAGTAGTGCCTGGGCTTTTTTTATGCCACTGACCGCCAACTGGTGTGTAGAATGTCCCGGAGGTATGATCGTGAGGCAATTGGTGGAGGGCGGGACATGATGGTTAAACAGCGGGTGCGGAAGTGGGCCTGGATGACTATGCTGCTGAGCGGTGGGATGATGTTTCAGTTAGAGGGTTGCAATCCCAGCGTGAGCGGGGCTTGGCTGACCGGACTGGAAACGGTCTCGCAGACTTTTGCCGATACCCTGATTACCTTCCTGTTCGACGGGCTGGGTGAAAACGCGACTACCACGAACAGCACCAATATCAGCAACCTGTTGGGCAGTCTATAATTCAAAGTGCCTGATATCGTTGCTTGGTCGCGGTGAGTATCAAAACCACAAGTCAGTGCGGGGTGAGAATCTCTCTGACCAAGAATCGCTGTGGTTGCTGTTGTTTCTGGCTCTGTTCAGAAACACTTCATCTGTTGATCAGAACTTAAAAAGCTATTGCATAACTTATCACCGAGCCGCGACCGTCAGGGAGCGGGAATCGGAGTGGTTGCTTTCTCTACCGCTTCCTCACAGGCGCGGCTTTGAAAACCGGAAGAGGAGTTTATCGAGTTTGGCAATAGTTCTTAAGTAATACCGGTCAGTTTGAGGACATCAGTATGTAGCGGTCGGCGTCTCTGCTGACCGTCTTGAGACTATATTAACGACCGACGCAGCGGTTGGCGGCTACAAGATTTACGTCGGACCGCTGAGCGACCCCGCATCATTTATCCTGCACCTTGATCTACGGTCCCATGTTTTTTCTGCCACACTTCTTCAGCTTCGGGCAGGCGGAGATAGAGTGGTTGCAGATGTTGGCGGGCGGTGAATTCGCCGCGCTGGGCTGCTGCCCAGCCGAGAGTGACCACTTCTTCCGCTTTGGGCCACCAATATTCTTCCGGCATGATGGGGTTGCGGAACGGCGCGATCGCCGACTGATGATAGCGAAGGCCCTCGCCGATCAGAGCCGCGGTCGGACCGACCTCGGACAACAATTCAGCCGGGTGACAGAGTCGGGCGGCCCGTTGTTCGATATACACTCCATTCATCAGGCGGAAATGGGCGGCGTAGATCTGGGAGCGTTTGGCATCGAGCAGCGTAACCAGTTCAGCCGGTGGTTGGGGTAAGGACAGGGCATTTCGAGCAATTACCGCCAAAGAAGGCACCGCGACCAGTCGCAATCCGACTGACCAGGCCAGCGTCCGCGCCATACTGACCGCTATGCGCAATCCGGTGAAACTGCCCGGACCGATGGATAGGTAAGCCATTTCTAATGAGCTGATGGACCACCTCTGACGCCGGCACAGCTGCTGGGCGGTGGGCAGTAATTCCTGGGCATGATTATTGGTCGTACGGAATCGCGCCGTCTGCAGTGTATGACCTCCCGCTGCGAGGGCAATACTGCCCTGCTGGCTCGAGGTTTCCAAGGCGACGCTGCGCTGTTCGGGATTCATATCGTTAATTCTATTCGCCCTGCCGTAGAGGTTACAGAGGGCTTTTTTTCGCTATAATACGCTGGCTTTGAGTTGGCGGCAGGGTGACTCGCCGATCCTGCAGCGAAATGTGGAATCGGCAGTGAATTACGCCGGTACGACCGGCCGATAGAAGTTCATTATGTTTGCGATTATTTCCGACATTCACAGCAACATCGACGCCCTGCAGGCCGTTTTGGCGGATATCGAACGCCGCGGCATCAAGCAGGTGGTCTGCCTGGGTGATGTGATCGGCTATGGCTCCAGCCCGCGCGAATGTCTGGACCTGGTCATGGAGCGGACCCGCTTCTGCATCTGCGGCAACCATGATCAGGCGGTGTTTTTCGAACCGTATAATTTCAACCTCGGGGCGGAGCGGGCCTGCTACTGGACGCGCGAACTGTTTGAACTGGAACCTAAAAAGGCGATCCGTGACCGGCGATGGGAATATCTGGGGCGGCTGCCCTTCCGTGTCGCCATGAAGGATATTCTGTTTGTGCATGGTTCACCGCGCCGGCCGGTGAATGAATATCTCTTTGCCGAAGATGTCTACACTAACCCGCATAAGATATTGGCTAATTTTGAGCGGTTACAGGAAGGGTTTCGGGCCTGCTTTGTCGGCCACACCCATGTACCCGGGGTTTTTCTGGATGATCCTTATTTCGATCCGCCGGATGAACTGCCCGAACCGTATGTGTTTGAACTGGTGCCCAACGAGCGGGCGATCATCAATGTCGGCAGTGTCGGCCAACCTCGCGACCGCGATCCGCGGGCCTGTTATGTGCTGGTGCACAATTACGACGAGCTGCTGGATGAACAACCGGCGAGCATGGATCGGCCGGAAGAGCTGCCCATCGTGCTGGGTTTTGCTGACTCCTCAAACCCTGAGGTGGTGCCCCGGGTGGAGTTTGTGCGGGTGGAATATGACATTGAACGGGCCGTCGCCCGCATCAAAGCCGTTCCGGAACTGGATGATTTTCTTGGTGACCGCCTGCGCGACGGTCGCTGATCCCCGTTCTTCATGTTTGAAAGACTAACGGACATCATTTTGAACAAAGGGGAATCTGGCTGGTTACCTGTCTTAGCTGGTGTTTCGACTGGGGGAAGCGGTACTGGTAAAGTTTGAATTCTCTCCGTTGACTACGAAGGAAGACCGCTCCCTGATGGCGCGGCTCGGTCAAACTTTACCAGTGACCAGGGACGCAGCGTCTTTCTCTCTCGGGACTGTTCACTTCTTTGAGTATTACGGCGATCTCGTTAATATATCTGCTTCTTTTGGGTCGGAGTGGCTGAATGGACAAGCAAAATTTAGTTCGCGCGCTGCTGGTGGCGATGCTGTTTCTGTTGGTGTGGAACATGCTCTCGACCCGCATGAATCCGCCGCCCCCGGGGCCATCCACCAACGGCGTCGTGTCTACCGCGCCGACAACCGCCCCGGTCACTAGCGGTCCGGCTGTTGCGGGCCAATGGTCTCTGCAGGGCGCTGGTGAAGAACAACTCGTCGAGCTGGGTAATACCACGGATGATCCAGACAGCCCCTATCGCCTGCATGTCACGCTCAGCTCTCGCGGTGCTGGAGTCGTCCGGGTCCGGCTGACCGATTATTTTGCGAGCCTCCACTCTCAGGAACTGTATGAGATTATTGCAGCGGTCACGCTCGCCGATCAACGCCCCAGCTACGCCTTCAGCACCCAGCGTCTCAACCTGGATCAACAGGAAAACCTGGAGATGGGCGGACAGAACTGGCGCGTCGAGCAACAGGAGTCAGCCGCAGGGCAGGAAGTCATCTTTTCGCTCGATCTCTTCCGCGCGGGCCAGCCGGCGGGGGTGCTGCGCAAGCGCTTTCTATTGACCCGCCAGGAAAAAAAATCGGGCCATAACGATCTGCGCATCACGCTGGAGGTCGAAAACAGCAGTGCCATGCCGTTTCAGGTGATCTGGTCCGAACATGGACCGAGCGGGATGCGGCATGAAGATCCGCGCGAGGAGGATCGCCAATTCAGTGCGGGCCTGCTGGAAGCCGGCAACATTACTATTGCCCGCAAACGCAATAAGGAGATCAAACCCCACCAGCCGCACGACATGATCAGCAGTGCGACGACTGGATCCGCGTTAAGCTGGGTCGGAATGACCAACAAATTTTTCGTGGTCATTGCGGCGGCGGAGAATAATACTCCCGCGGCACCCTGGCTGACGGCGGTGCGGGTGGTGCGGCTGCGAAACGTGGAAAAAGATTATGACGATGGCGCGGTGGAACTGGTAACCCGCCCGCTGGATGTGGCTCCAGGACAGAAGATCACGCAGACCTTGGACTGTTACCTCGGTCCCAAGGCCAAAAGCGTCTTCGCCAAGGATGACACCTATCAGGCCCGCAACTATGTCGGCCTGGTCAATGCTGATTATTATTCCTGTGCCTGGACGCCCATCGTCGATGCCATGCTCTGGCTGCTTTTTACCAGCCACACCCTCCTGAAAAATTACGGCCTGTCGATTATTCTGATGGTGCTCATCGTCCGGACCATACTGCATCCGCTGACGAAGAAGGGGCAGGTCAGTATGATGCGGCTGACCAGGGAGATGTCGGTCCTGCAGCCGAAGATGGAGGAAATCCGCAAGAAATTTGCCAACGACCGCCAGAAGCAGAATGAGGCGGTGATGAAGCTCTACCAGGAGCATAACATCAACCCGGCAGGACAGATGCTCACCTGCCTGCCGATGTTTCTGCAGATGCCGATCTGGGCCGGTCTGTGGGCTGCCCTGAATTATACGGTGGAGATGCGCCACCAGCCCTTTTTCTGGTGGATCACCGATCTATCCGCTCCCGATTCGGTCTGGCAGTTATCGTTCAATATACCGCTGCTCAGCAGCAATCATATCAGTCTGCTGCCGCCGCTGTTGGGTATCGGCATGTGGTTGCAGCAGCGCTTGATGCCCAAGCCCGCCGCCGCCGCCAAACAGAGTACCAAAACGGATGATCAGATGGCCCAGCAGCGGTTGATGATGGGCTTTATGAGTATTTTCATGGTCTTCATTTTTTATAACGCCCCCTCCGGTCTGACGCTCTATATCATGGCGAGTAATTTCTTCGGCCTGTTTGAGTCCTATCTGATTCGCAAACACATTGAAAAACATGATCAGCAACACCCGCCACAGCTTCCCGGCCAGGTGCCCGAGAAACCCCTGCTCAAAAAACCCAAATTCCTCGAAAAGCTTGAAAAAATGGCTGATGACGCCAGAAAAAAGTAGCGGCTGGGTTCGGAAGTTCTTTCAATCTAGACATTAAATTTGAAGTGAACCATGTCGCCGTCGCGCATGGTGTAAGTTTTGCCTTCCTGGCGGAGTTTGCCGGCGGCTTTGACCTGCTTCAGGTCGTTGCCGGCGGCAAGGAAATCAGCATAGGCGACGGTTTCGGCGCGGATGAAGCCTCGGGCGATATCGGAATGGATGCGGCCGGCGGCTTCGACGGCGTCGGACCCCTGGCGGATGGTCCAGGCGCGCACCTCATCCTCGCCATAGGTCAGGAACGAGATCAGCCCCAGCGCCTGGTAACAGATCTGGATCAAGCGGTCGCGGGCCGGTTGGCTGATACCCAGATCGGCGAGGAAGGCGATGCGATCCGCTTCGTCGAGCTGGGCGATTTCCGCCTCGGCGCTGGCGCAGAGATTCAGAATCGTGTGAGCGTGAGGGTGTTGCAGGGTCGGCGCGGAAGCGATGGCGGATTCACTCACGTTGACTACGATGAGCAGAGGTTTCTCGGTCAGAAAGGCGAAGCTGCGCAGCAGCAGGGCATCATCGGGATGTTGCAGCACAGTGGAGAGCGGTTGCAACTGCTCCAGGGCCTGCAGGCAGCGCTGCAATAGAGCCTGTTCGCGTTTTTCCTGATCCTGCGTTTTGCTCGGTTTCTTCAGTGATTTTTCAAGCTTGTCCAGCCGGTTGGTCACCTGTTCCAGGTCGGCGAAGATGAAATCATCATGCAGGGCGGCCAGATCGGCGGCGGCATTGATGCGGTCGCGATGGGCGGGCACGGCGTCGTTGCGGAAATCGCGCAGCACCGCCACCAGCAGATCGCAGTTGCGGATATTGGGCAGCAGTTTTTTCAGATGTTCCCGGCCATGAACGTCTGCGCTGCTGATGCCGGGAAAATCGCCCACTTCGATCGTGGTGTGAGTGGTTTTTTTCGGCTGGTAAACCTTGGCCAGGTGATCCACCCGTTCATCAGGAACCTTCACGATCGCGGTATGCTCCGCAACCAGATGAGCCGGATCCAGTTTCTGGCCGGTAATGGCGGTATAGAGGGTGCTTTTGCCCGATTGCGGTGGACCGATAATTCCTACTTTCATAATGAGTATCCCTGCCCGTTATTACCCGGCGGTCGAAGATCGAACCGCATTATCAGCATGTTCCCGTCATCATATCACACCAGGCGGCTTCAGGGCAGACGCCGACTGGAGTCCCGCCGTGTCCGATAAAGTTGCTTCGTTCGATGCAAGTCACTGACTTACCGGACAGCCACGCAGCTACAAGGTCCGCAGCGTCGAGAAAGAATTATGTCAAGCTCAGCCGCCGCGCATGAATTCCGATATGCCTACTGACAACGTAGTCGTAGTAGGGCTGAGCGTATGAACGAATGGATCAATGCGGAAGAGCGGATTGAACGGGCTCAGGAATTGTGCGAGGCCCAGCGCTGGGCGGAAGCCCTCGTGGAAATCGATAAAGCGCTGGAGATCAACCCGCATGTTTCCGGCTGGTGGAACAGCAAGGCCTACCTGTTGGATCAACTGGGTCATTATCAGCAGGCCATCGAAGCCTATCAGCAGTGCGTGCAGATCGACAACCAGGATCGGGACAGTCTGAACGCGCTGGGTGTCGATTATGTGCGCACCGGCCAGATCATGCAGGCCATCGCCACCTTTGAAAAAGTACAACAGCTCGATCCGCATTACGAACCCGCCTATTGCCACCGCATTCTGCTCTACACCGAACTGGGCGATTTCGAGCGGGCGGAGGAGATGTTCTATCTCGCTCAGCAGTTGGAAGAAAACTGCCCGCACTGTTTCTGGCATCTGGGTTGTTCGCTGTGGGCCCGCAAGGATTACAAGCGGGCGATCTTCTGCTGGAAAAAGGTGCTGGAGATAGAGCCGCGCTATCGCGGAGCCCAGCGACGGATCGCCGAAGCCTATCGGCAGCTGGGTGAAATCAACCTGGCCCGGCAGTATTACCTGGCGGAATATCGGCAGACTCCCGGTGACGTGGAGCTGCTGCTCGATCTGGGAGAGATGCTGCTGGAGGCGGGGCGGGTCGCGCCTGCGCTGGCCAAGTTCCGCCACGCTCTCGAACTGGAACCACAACGCATTCGCGCCTATATACTGCTGGGTGACGCGCTCAGTCAGCTGGGGGCCGATCGCCAGGCGCTGAAGACCTATGAGTCGGCGCTGGGGCTGGATGATTCCATGCCCGGTCTGCACTTCAAGGTCGGCGAACGGTTGATGCGCATGGCGCGCTTTGATGATGCCCAGTTTCATTATGATCAGGAACTCGAAATTCAGCCGCATCACAGCCCGGCATTGATGGCGGCGGGTAATTGCGCCCTGGAGCGCGAGCGACCAGACCTCGCCCAGAATTATTTTGAACGGCTGATTGAGATCGATGATGCCCTGCCGGGCGCCTATCACAACCTGGGGGTCTGCCATTTCCTGCGCGGCGAGTATGATGACGGCATCACTCATTGTCGCCAGGCGCTGGCTCTTAAGGATGATTACAGTCTGGCGTGGCAGAAGCTGGTACTGGTGCACATCCATCTCGGCCAATGGCGACAAGCACGCCAAGTGCTGGAGGATGCTTTGCGGCATGTTCATGATGATACGGCTTTGCAACGGCTGCAGCGACGCTGGATGGTCCGTCGTGCGGCAGATTGGGCCCGGCGATTGACCTTGCCGCTACGCCGCTGGGTCGGCGCCGCCTGAGCGTCAACTCTATATTACCCTGCGGTACTGGTTGGATTTACAGAGCCGCGACCGTAAGGGAGCGGTTTTGGTTCTGAAATTGAGTATACTTTTCAAAATAGACCAGTACCTACCCTACCGGTTTTCCCTGTGGCCTGTTCTCTGTTGCCAGTTGCCCATTTCCTCATACCCTGATGCCTACTCTATGCCCTATTCCCTACCGACTTAAAAATCCATAAAATATTGTGGTCGGGCATGTTGACGGCGGGGCTGGTCGCCCCCGTTTATTTTCCTGCAACCGCAACATTAATGACGTGTTAAATAAGCTGCGAGGCAGGTATTACCCTTTGGGAGTGGAGTGCTCATGATTCAGCGGTATGGACAATGGTGTTTAATGGCAGTGTTCGGGATGATGGTGGCCCCGGTGGTGGCACAGCAACCGGCGGCGAACAGTTCAGAGGATGAACGGCTGAAGGCGACACGTAGCTTGTGGCCGGTGGAAGATATGATGCAGCGGGCCTGCGACGGGATCAGTGCCCACTACAAACTGGATGACAAGCAGAAGGATTTCACCTGCAAGTTACTCACCGAGCGGGTCACCAAGTTTCTGGATAGCTATGACAAGGATCTCTGGCCGGTGCTCGCCGATCTGACCCCCTTTCAGTATTCCGGTGACAAGCCTGATGCGGAAACCGCCAAGCGGATCGCGGCCCGCGGCTACCCGGTTTTTCTCGAAGCTCAGAAAGAGATCATGAAAGCTCAGGATGAATTCCGCCAGATCCTCAGCGATGATCAGAAGAAGATTCACGATCAGGATCTCAAGCAGCTCAAGCGCACCTTTGAGACCATGGATGGTACTTTCCGCAACTGGCGGGAGGGCAAGGTGCAATCTCCGGCGGGTATTAATGTGGCCCTGCCCGGGCAGCAGAACTTACTGGGCGGACCGGGTCAGCAGGCGGGTCGTTCACGCGCCAGTTCGCCCGAAGCACTGTGGGAAAAATATGTCCGCGAATTTATCGCCAAGTATCAACTGGATGAGAAGCAGAAGACGGCTGCTCTGGCGGTATTGAAGGATCTCAAGGATCAGGCGGAACGTTATCGCACCGCCAATACGAAAGAGTTGGCTGAATCGGAGGCGTATGTGCAGGAAGTGCAGTCCGCCAAGCCGGTTGATCTCAAAGCTCTTGAACAAGCCAAGATGATCCGCGACCTTTATTACAAGCCCTTCAATGACTGGTTCGAGGAGTTGAAATCGCGGTTGGACCTGATCCCCACTGCCCAGCAGAAAGAAAATTATGAAAAACGGGCTGCCACAGCCAAGAGCCTGACCAGCCGTCCGACGACTCCACCACCGGCGTCACAGCCTCAGGTGGAAACACCGCCGCCGGCCACTCAACCGGCCAACGTACCGGCTCCAACGCCCGCTCCGAATCCCTAGAAGTGGTTTCATGGTTGTGGCTGGTGAGCGTCGCGCAGGCTGAAGCCTGCGGCTCCTTCGAATTTTTGAACCGGGTTCTAAACAATTTTTGAGAGTTCCGGGACCTCCTCTTCCGCTGCGGCGGGAGCGGAGGTCTTTTTTTGTGAGTAAGGAAAGGAAAGAACAGCATAAAGGGTCCTGGGGTTAGGGAATAAGGCGTGCATAAGGTAACCGGGAAGAGGTGCGATAAACGGGATGAAAAAGAAAAAACGACTTTCGATTTGCCTCGGTCATATTTGAAATCTACGATTTTATTAGGACGGTGCGGGGTGAAGTATCGTCCAGCCTGTGCCGATGTGTATGAATGAGGTGGTGCACATGCGTCCTCTAATCCCGCTGGACCATCCGCTGCGACGATTTTTCGCGGGCAGTCTGGCTGATGCTTTTTATGCCCAGCTGGGCATCTGCTCGCCGCCGCTGGTGGATTACCTGGCCAATTTGCTGATCGACTTCGTCCATGTCCGAGATATCTACGCGCTCAAGAGCGTCAGTGGCGATACGCTGCGCAGCATCAGCGAAATGGTGGCGCAAGCCTATCTCGGTCCCGAAGTAACCGGGCCGGTCCGCGAACGGCTGGTGCAACGCCACGTCGGTGATTATGTGCTCTACTGGACCGGTATATATCCCGAACAGTTCACCCATCCTCACTCATTATTGGAACCCACCTTCGACGACTATATTACGCAGGGAAAAAGGGCCTATTCCATCGCCTGCGAACTCTCCACACCTGATGATGAGCCGCCGCCCTCCACCCTGGAACTGCTCAGCGTCCACTTTGAGGATTGTGCCCAGGGTTTACAGCTCGCCCGCCGCCAGTGGGATCATCCCACTCCGCCCCCGGATAGCCACCTGCTCTGATCCTTATCCAGCATGCCCGATAATCCGATTGGTTGGTTATCTGTCCCGCTGAATCGTAGGGTAGATAGTGGAGAATCAGCTTAAAACAATGCCAACGGTTGGATAATGCAATCGATACCGAGCCATACGAATAAGATCGGCGATTTGCTGCGCGAGATGGATGTGCTCAGCATGGTGGATGTGCAGCGCATTCTTCTGGAGCAGCAGCGGACTCACGAGCCTTTCGGCCATATCGCCATCAAGTGGGGTCTGGCCGGCAGCGAGCAGATCTGCGAAGCCTGGGCCAGACAGCTCGCCGCCGAACAACGCCACGTGGATCTCGATCGTTTCGGCGTGCAGCCGGAAGCGTTGCAACTGCTCTCTGCCGAACAGGCCTGGCGGTTGCGGGCCTTGCCGCTGCGGGCCTGGGGCAACCATCTGGTCGTAGCCATTGTCTCCATGTCCCTCGACGGCCAAATCCTCCAGGACATCGCCGTTGCTACCGGCCGCCGCTGCGTCTACCCCTGTTACTGCTCGCTGCAACAACTCGAACGCTTTCTCCTGCAGCACTATCCCCGTCCCGCCCAAACCCCCGCCGCCTGAGTCTTAACAGTCATTAACAAATAATTTCACCCGGCAGACGAAGACGCTGAGTCCCAATCTGGTCGAGGCTCTTGCTCTGCAGGGTGACGGTCCGTAGGCTATGCGGAGTTGGAGTTGGCGCGCAATCCCCATTGAGGAGAAAACCATGCGGATGCAACGATGGCTGACGGTGCTGCTGGTGGTGATGACTGGACCGATGGTGCTGGCCGCGGGGGAACAGGATCTCGCCGGGGTCACGCCCGATCAGGCTTTGCTTTACTTCGGCTGGCCCGGTGCGGATGCCTGCAAGCAGATCGCCGCCGACACGCCTATGCAGAAGCTGCTCAACGAACCGCAGATGAAAGAATCCATGACGCGAGTTGAGGAGCAGTTGCGTTTGTTCATCAAGCAGCAGATGGCCGAGGAAGGTAACGAAGCCATCCATGAATCGTTGATGACTTTCCTGGATACATTGTGGAAGTATCCGGCGGCGCTGGTGGTTTTTGATGTGACGCTGACCGAACAGGGGCCTGATATCCAGGCGGGGCTGCTCTTCAAAGTTGGCGATAAGGGACCGGCGTTTCAGCAGGCCTGTGAAACGCTCCTGCAGCATCATCATGGCGCACCCGCACCGCAAGAGGTTCTGCTGGAAGGCGGAGCGGCCTGCCGGCAGATGGCTCTGCTGCCCAATCTGCAGCCGGTACATTACGGCGTGAGTGGTGAATATTTCATCTTCGCCATCGGCGCTCCGACCTATTCAAAAATGGTCGCCGCCCTGACCGGTGGCCAACATTTGATTGACAATGCTGATTTCGCCGCCGCCCGCAAAAAAATGGGCGTCGATTCCGCCCGCCTGGGCGTCAATCTGTACGTGAATTTCACGGGTGCCTTGAAACGCTTCGACGAAATTTTTCCCATCATGTCCGGAGCGGGTGAACAGGAACAGGCCATGGTCCAGACCGCCATCGAAGCCCTTGGCCTGCGGCAGTTGCGTTCGATCAATTTCGCCATGGAAGCCGCGAGCGGTGGTTATCAGTCCACGCTGCTTTTCCATACGCAAGGCGAACCGAAGGGCCTTTGGAAAATGGTCAGCCGCCAGCCAGTCACTGACAGTGATTTGAAGATCGTGCCCGAAGACGCCACCTTCATGCTGGTCGCCAACAAGGATCTGGCCCATATTTACGATGAAGTATTTGCCATCGCCCGCGCTTTTGCGCCGCCAGCGCCCGCAACTACCCAGCCCGATGTAAACGAGGAACCCGCGCCGGGTCCCGAAACGATTATGCAGGGGGCCATCATGATGGCCAACGGCGTACTGGGTTTCCGCATCAAGGAGGATCTGCTCGACAGCCTGGGCGATACCTGGGTGATTTACGATGCTCCCAGTAATGGCGGGTTCATTATTACGGGTTTGACGATCGCCGTTGAAGTGAAAAATCCCGATAAGATCAAACAGGTTTTTTCGACGCTGACCAGCAAATTACAACAGGTGACCCATGGAGAAGGCGTCTCTATCAGAACTTACAAGTACGGCTGGGATGAAATCAGTTTTGTCAATTTCATGAAAGAACCCATCCCCGTCGCTCCCGCCTGGACCCTCAAGAACAATCAACTGATCATCGCCCTTTATCCCCAGATGGTCAGCCAGGTCATCGACCGGCTCAGTGCTTCCGAAGGGGTGCACTCGATTCTCGATAATGCCGATTTCCAGCGTGGCCGCCGCCTGCTCCCGCCCAATCCGATCGTGCTGACCTACGTCGATACCCGCAAAGGTGTGAGTGATCTCTACGGTTTGGCACTGCCGTTTGCTTCGGCGTTGTTCTCCGCCGCTCAGGGTGAAGGGCTTGATCTCGATATCTCGGTGATGCCCTCATCAGCGCTGCTGACCCGCCATCTCTTCGGCGATGTTTCGGGCGCTTATGCTGATGACGAAGGTGTCCTGTTCCGCAGCCACGGACCGCTGCCCATCTCCATCCCCAGCCTCGGTAGTGCTTCACCTGCGGTCGGGGCCATATCCGTCGCCATTCTGCTGCCCTCGCTCGCCCGCGCCCGCGAACAGGCCAAACGCACTATGAGCATGAGCAATTTAAGTCAAATCGGCATGGGTATCGCCATCTATGCGAACGATAATAAAGATCAATTGCCCACTGATTTAAAACAGCTGCTTGAAGCTAACTATATTACCTCTGACATTTTGGTTTCGCCCAATGATTCACAGGGCATGGATTCTTACATATATATTGCCGGGTTTTCCCGCTTGAGCGATATTAGTCAGCCTTCCAGTACCATATTGGCCTATGAACGAGGGGATATTGATCCGGAAGGTGTCAACATATTATTTGCCGATTATCATGTTGAATTTCTGGATCATTTGCGTTTTGAAGAATTATTGCGTACGACTGCAGAGCAACTGGGAGATCGTTACAACGGACCTCGCCCCTGGGAAAATCCGGGTGATGGAATGTAGTGCAATGATTTAGCAGGCACTTTGACGACTGTGGCCTAACGCGCTAGACTATGAGCATGAGTGACGCCTCCGATCCGCGTGAGGAATTGATGCGGCTGTTACAGGATCTGCCGCCGGAAAAGCTGGCCCAGGTTAACGAAGCCCTGGTGGATGCTCTGATCTCCAGTGCCCGCGGCGAGCCGTCGTTTTTTGCCATTAACGAACTGGTGCATATCAGCCAGGATGAAGCCCAGCGACTCTGCCGCAAGATCGGCCTGGATTGGTCCAGCGGCCGGTTTTCTGACCAGCCCGGTGAAGCGGACCCCGCACCAGAGGAGGACTAGAGCCATTCATCCCTGTTTAGCGGCTCCCTTTTCGTTGGCCGTTATTACCTGCTGACAGGGTAAGTACGGCTATCTGAGACGCCACTCGCTACATTATTCCCGATCCGCCCCAACTCCAGTTCTAAGATGGTTTTAGCGGTGACCTCTTGATCGTAACCAACAATTTGATATAGTATAGGGCTCTTTACTATTGATCCCGTTAATATTTACGGTACAGGTGAGTTATGTCACGCGAATGTCAATTTACGGGTAAGCGAACGACCTCCGGCCGGCAGCTCGCTCGGCGCGGTAAGGCCAAGTATCTCGGCGGTGTCGGTATCAAAACCACCGGCAACACCCTGCGGAAATTCAAACCCAATATCCAGAAGGTGCGGGCGATCATTGATGGCCGCATCGTGCGGGTTAGGGCTTCCACCAAGGCGATCCGCATGGGGCTGGTGGTCAAACCACTGGTCCGTGATTATCAACCGCCGGTCGAAGCCGCATCAGCCACCGCCTAGCTTTACGCCCGTCCGGTTCCATGTTACAAAGCAGCGCGGCCGAGAATTCGAGCCGCGTTTTTTATTGCGCTGAGGTGGATCCGTCCATGAGCGAACAGATAGCCGCAACACAGGTGGAACATATCGCCCGCTTGGCCCGTCTGGCGCTGACGCACGAAGAACTGACGCGCTACGGTGAGGAGCTGGGGCATATCCTCGCCTATATCGAGCAGCTGAATGAGGTGAATACGGAAGGGGTCGAGCCGCTGGCCCATCCGCTGGCGGTGCATAATGTCTGGCGGGTGGATGAACCCCAACCCTCGTTGGATGCTCAGCAGGCCTTGCAGAATTCCCCCGCCACCGACGGACGGTATTTCCTGGTTCCCAAGGTGCTGGAACATTACGACGCTTCCTGAAGGAATTCGCCATGGGTCCTGCCCGACAGTTGCGTCAACAGGTTATCAGCGGTGAATGCAGCGCCGAGGAGATTCTCAATCAGACGCTCGAAGCGGTCACGCGGCACAATTCCCGCCTGCATGCTTTTCTGCGAATCGATGAAGCTCAGGCCCGGCAGCAGGCCCGGCAGATTGATGACCGGCGTGGGCGTGGTGCAGCGCTGGGGCTGCTGGCCGGCGTGCCGATCGCCATCAAGGATAACATCTGCACCCGCTGGGGGCTGACGACCTGCGGTTCCAGAATTCTCGCCGATTATCGTTCGCCCTTTGATGCCCACGTGATTGAACGGTTGCTGGCCGCTGATGCCGTGCTGGTGGGTAAAACCAATCTCGACGAGTTCGCCATGGGCAGCAGCACGGAAAACAGCGCCTTCGGTCCGTCGCGTAATCCTTGGAATCCGGACTATGTGCCGGGCGGGTCGTCCGGCGGATCGGCGGCGGCGGTCAGCGCCGGACTGGTGCCGCTCGCTCTGGGCAGCGAAACGGGCGGATCGGTACGGCAACCGGCTTCATTTTGCAACCTAACCGGACTGAAACCCAGCTATGGTCGGGTGTCGCGCTACGGTCTGGTGGCTTTCGGCAGCAGCCTTGATCAGATCGGTCCTTTTGCCACGGACGTGGCTGATCTGGCGTTACTGTTGCAGGTGATCGCCGGGCGCGATTCACGCGATTCGACCAGTGTCGAGCTGCCGGTGCCCGATTATGTCGCCGAACTGGAGCAGCCGCTGGACCGCCTCCGCATCGGTGTCGCGGCAGAATATTTCGGTGATGGATTGGACAGCCAGGTGCGCAACGCGGTCGAACAAGCCATCCGGGAATATGAAAAATGGGGTGCGGAAATCGTCGAAGTCTCGATCCCGCATCTGCGCTACGCGATCGCCTGCTATTACCTGGTTTGCACAGCCGAAGCCTCGAGTAATCTGGCACGTTTTGACGGTGTGCACTATGGACATCGCACTGCCGAGCGCGGCGATATCATTCAACTCTACAGCCGCAGCCGCGCGGAAGGTTTCGGGGCGGAAGTAAAACGCCGGATCATGCTGGGTACTTACGCGCTCAGCAGCGGCTATTATGATGCCTATTACCTGAAAACACTGAAGGTTCGTCGGCTGCTGAAAGAGGATTTCGATCGGGCCTTCGCCCGCGTGGATGTCCTCATCTCGCCCACCTCACCCGTGCCGCCGTTTCGTTTCGGCGAGCGGCTGGCCGATCCGCTGGCCATGTATCTGGCTGACATTTATACCGCCGCAACCAATCTCGCGGGAATCTGCGGAATCAGTATACCGTGCGGTTTTACGTCGCAGGGGTTGCCGATCGGATTACAGTTGCAGGCCGCCGCCTTCAATGAAGCCCGGCTGCTGCGCATCGCTCGCGCCTACCAGCAACACACCAGCCATCATACTCGCCGGCCGGAGTTGCCCAGATGAGTTATTCAGCCCTTTCCGCCCTCCGCCGTGCTGATCAGATTTTTTATGAGTTTCTGGCTGAGAAGGAACCGCTGGAATTTGGACTGGCGTTTCACTGTGCGGAGTTCCCCTGGGCGACGGAGTACCACATGCTGCGCGAGGTGACGGTGCGTTCGCCGGAGCAGATCGTGGCGGCTGGACGGGAAGCAGATGATTATTATCGACAACTCGATCTGAAATGCGGCGGCTGGGCCGGCAGCGTCGATCAGGAAGATCATATTCTGGCTGAACATTTAATCGGGCAGGGTTTTCAGCAGCAGGTCTGGCGGGTGTGGCAGATGGGGGATTGGCCGACGCACTCGGCGCATCCGCAATTACGAATAGTACCCGCCCGGGCCATGCGCCGGGGTTATCGCAAGTTATGGCCTGATGAACCCGCTGCTGATCTGGCGGAGCGGCAGATGGATTTCCCGCAGTATGACATGATGGTCGGGGTGATCGAACAGCAGGTGGTGGCGCGCGGCGGATTGCAGCAGACCGGTGAGATCGGTTGTCTGCGTGACCTGTGGGTGGGTGAGCTGTGGCGACGGCAGGGCATCGGTCGTTCGATCCTCGTCTTTCTGATGGAGATGGCCAGGCGGCTGAGTCTGCGGATCGTGGTGACCCGCAGCCTGCAGGATGATATCCTCGCGCGGCATTTTCTGACTTCAGCCGGCTTGGTCGAGCAGGGTGAGTTGATTGAGTATCTTGCTTCTCCAGCGGGAATAGTAATTGAGCAGCATCGAGCATGAAAGATAGAACCAACGAAGTACATGAGCTGACTCTGCGGGAGATCATTCCCCGTCCGCTGGACCGGCAGGCCATCTGGATATTGATTCTGGCGGCGCTGGTGCTGACGGCTTCACGCTATTTCGGGAATTTCGCAGTTGCACAACCCACGATGATTAAGCTGCTGAGCTGGGTGGGGGTTGAGCAGGCGGCGGAGCGCATCAGGCAGGTTTTTCTGCAGGGGGATTACAGCCAGCTGCACCAGCTCTGGTATTGGGCGGGCTTTCATGTCGTGATCTATCTGCTCATTCCGGCAGCGATGGTCAGGCTGGTTTTCGGGGCTTCGATGCGGGATTACGGTTTGAAACTCAGCGGCTGGTATCGGCGGCTGTGGATCTATGGAGCGGCATTTCTGATCGTGCTGGCCATGGTGCTCATCTTCGGCCGGACGGAGAGCTTCAAACAGTACTATCCCATGTACAAGCAGGCCCATCGCAGTACGTTTGATTTTCTGGGCTGGGAGATTGCTTATATCGCCCAGTTTTTTGCGCTGGAATATTTTTTTCGGGGCCTGCTCATTCATGGTTTGAAACATCGCTTCGGCATCTACACGGTGCTGGTAGCCATGGTGCCTTACTGCATGATTCATTTCGGCAAGCCGCTGCCCGAAACCATCGGGGCGATTATCGCGGGAATTTTTCTGGGGGTGTTGTCGCTCTGGACTCGCTCCATCTGGCTGGGTTTTCTTATTCACATTTCAGTCGCATTGAGCATGGATCTGGCCGCTCTGCACTACAAAGGTCAATTGGCCCCATTGCTGGGAATTTAACTTGTTTTCCCTACAGCTATTCGGAGGTGTGTGCCACGGCTCTATGAGCCGTGCCGCACCTGGATTTTATCACGGCTCACAGAGCCGTGGGCACGATCATCTCTACTGCTCCCTGCTCAAAATGCGCTATAAATCGTTTTCCACAAAAAAACACCCGGCCAATGACCGGGTGTTCAGTGTCAGCAAGAATTAGTCGGCGGCGAATTACTTCTGCGTTTCGTCAATCACTTCGCTGGATGGGGTAGTATTGGATTGTTCCATCTGGCTGTTTACGCCAGCCTTGTTGCTGACCAGGAAAATTTCAACGCGGCGATTCCTTGCTTTGTCTTCTGTCGTATCGTTACTGGCCAGCGGGCGATACTCGCCATAACCCATCACGCCCACGCGCGCCGGTGTGACATTGGCGCCGAGCAGTTCAAACCCCACGGCAATCGCCCGGTGAGTCGAGAGATGCCAGTTGGTGGGATGACGATCCTTGGAGTGGATGATCGGGTCGGTGTCGGTATGGCCGACCACCAGCACATCGAATCCTGCTGCGGCAGCGGAGTTGACGATTTCCGCAAAACCGCCGAGCGTGCTTTTGGCATCTTCACGCACCACGTCGCTGCCTGAGGCAAAGAGCAGGTCGGATTTCCACTTCACCGCACCACGGGCGGCGTCATATTCCACTTCATTGGGATGAGCGGCGGCGAAGGCCTTGAGCGCCTTATCCAGTTCCGCCGGCAGGGCGGTCTGAATGATGATCGGGCCGTCCGGTTCGGTATCCATCTTGTCCATCAGCCCTTTGGCCTGGGCCAGCATTTCGGCCATGCGATCATTTTCGCGCTTCAGGTTGCCATTCATCTCGCGTTCAGTGGCCAGTTCGCCCTCCCGCGTGCGCAATTGGTTACGCATGCTCTCCGCGTTATTTTCGGCATCGAGGGCCCGCTGCTCCGCAGCCACCTTCTCGGCTTCCAGACTTTTGTTCATGGCCAACACCTGGTCATAGTCAGCCTGCGATACACAGCCAACCAGGGCCAGCGATATCACACCGATCATCGACATTAACGTTGCTCTCATGTGGCTTCTCCTATTGAGCTCGTCCCAGGCGAGCGCTTGCGGCATCGATTCGACCGTCGCCGCAGGACAGCGCTGTGCGGGACGATCGTGAGGATAGACGAATGGTGTTAGAAAACAGCTTCAGATCGCCAATCCTCATTTATAATCGAAGCACCGCGGATACTCAATATCGCCCGTAGTCGCAGCTGCCAAAAAAAAACCCGCACCCCGGAGAGGATGCGGGTGTTACATACGTTAACAGGTGAATGACTAGCGACCTTTCTTGCCGACGAAAAAGCCGACGCCAAACGCCACCAGCACGATGCCGAAAAACACACCGCCGAACACCGGCATGTTCTGGAAAATCGACATCAGAAAGGCGGGTACCACACCCTGCAGGTTGGCTACCACGGCAATACCCGCAAACGCCATGATAATCACCGCTGCCAGCAAAGCCCCGCTGAGGGCCATTTCCATCGGTCCCATCGCCCCGATCACCATCACGGGTGCGGCGGCAACATATTGTGGAACCGGAGCAGCGGCGATCGCCGGTTGTTCGGCAACGGCTGCCCGGCCGGCGGAACGATCCACCAGCGGAGCCGCATCGAGTCCGGCGCGGGTGGCATCACCCATCTCCGGAATACCCGCTTCCTGGTCGGCGGAGTAGATTTCATCCAGCAGTTCAGCACCCAGCGAGGTATCATCTGATTCGCGGCTGAGGTCGAGCAATCCACTGCCCGTGCCGCTGGCACTGAGGCTGTCGAGGATGGCACTGCTGCCGCCCGGTCCCTTGTTTTTGCTCATCACCGTGCGAGCCCCAGGATCGACTTCACCCACATCCTCATCATCAAACACGCTGATACCCACTGAGGTGATCACCGTGTCATCTTTTTGCGTGCCGGAGATGGTGGCGTCGTCGGTCTTGTCGGCTTCCTCCAGCGTGAGCATGTCGCTGCCGGTCAAACCCATTGACGTTTCGTCAGAAGGTTCGAGGATCAGCTCACCGGTAGTGCCGCCCAGACTGCCGCTGAGCGTGGCGAGGTTCTCCGCCAGATTGTCGACATCCTTCACCTTGTAGGTGATTTTGCCGTCGGCGCGAAACTCGCGCAACTGGCCGTCGCGCACCAGTTGCTTCAGCTCATCGGCACTCATGCCCAGTTTACGCTGGGCTTCTTCGCTCGTGTAATAATCTTTGGCCATTACCTGCCCCTTGTCGCAGTTGATCTAACCGCGGTTGAGATTACTTTTCCGGGTTCGTCGCCGCGCTGTTCTGGCGTTGCTCTTTAACCATGGCCTCCACCGCCGATGGGGTGAGGTCATCTATATTATAATCCTCCAGATAGCGGTCGAAAATCCAGCTTCGCGCCGCCACCAGCCGCAGACGTTTTATACCACCAACCGTTACGATCTCATAACACCAGAGCGTACCGGCGTCGGTATCAACCATGTACAGGCCGAAGGTGTTGGGGGTGATCGGCCCGGTAAAGGCAAAAATACCCCGGGCCCCACCGGAGGAGACGCTTTGTGCCACTGCCGGCGGCAATAAGTTGGAGGAGTTATCGGTACGAAAAAAGCTGTTAATGGCTAAAACTAAAAGACTTATGGCGATTATCCATCCCGCTGGTGTGGACGAGGCGTAGAATGGAATACGCTGTTGGGCAGATTCAGTCATCGGCGGTCACCAAAGGGGAAGTGTTCTGAATCGAGCTTATTATACCGACTGGTCCGGGTTCAACAACCAAGCCGGCGGGTCATTGGATTTTTTCAAATTTTCCGCAGTAATCCCTGATTTTTCCGGCTGGGAGGAGCTGTTGGAGTTGGTGGAAGATATTTTCCGGACATAAAGGCCAGGTGTCCATTGCCAGGCAATAAGGGTGACCCAGCGGGCAGTGCTGATCTTCCACCACCATGCAGGGTGCACATTCCAGGGCGGGTTCGATGGCGGTCACCGCTGGGTAATGTGTCGTCCGCAGCCGCGCGGGGATGGTACTCATCAGAGCGATAGTCGGCAACTGCAACAATCCACCCAGATGCATGAGATAACTATCCGGTGCAATAAGCAGATCGAGCTGCCGGACCAGTGCAACCAGATCGCTAAACGTGGGCGTCTGCCCGCAATGATTATGGAGCAGGGGCGGTGCGGTTGGTGCGTCACAATCGCCGGCTTGGCCGATCAGGTGCACCTCATCACCGTTCTGCACCAGCAGCCGCAACAACTTCGCCAGGTGTCCAGCGGGATAGGTACGCAGCGGACTGAGACTGCTGACCTGTACGCCGATCCGCCGTCGTCCCCGTGCATCGGGCAGCTGCTGATGCGATTTCCTGTCCGCAATACTGACGGTCGGCTGGTCATTACGGATAGTGACGCCCAACTGCTCTGCAAAGAAATCGATCGCATCTTTCTCCTGCCGGCCTGCGAATTTGCTCAGTTCTTCCAGCGGCAGAAAATAGTCATACGATTCAACCTCGGCTGGCGTCGCCGGGTAATTCAGTAACTGTCCGGTGAATCCCAGTTCGCGCACGATGTCAAACAATGGCGGGAGAGTCAGCAGGTCGATCCGGGCCTGTGGATTCTGTTGTTGCAAAACCATCAGCGCCGGAGCGAAGGTGAGCGTATCACCCAATCCCGCCAGCCATAGAATAAGCAATGACTGGTTTCCCAGCGATAGGCGGCGAT
This sequence comes from Phycisphaerae bacterium, assembly GCA_022072405.1. Lineage (GTDB taxonomy): Bacteria > Planctomycetota > Phycisphaerae > UBA1845 > CAIVHJ01 > JAJVHX01. Next base: position 210,059 of record JAJVHX010000007.1, read on the forward strand.
AGGGACTGCTCGGTCGATAAGGCTGATGGTCTAAATAATCCGCCGCCGGCAGACATTCCCGGAAGTGGTATTGCGTCAGCAGGTAGGGTTGTCCTGCCCGGCAGCGCGCTGTATATCCGCGCTGCGTATCCAGCGACACCGGATGTTGGAAGGTGATCTGCACCACAATGACATTTTTATCGACCTGATGACTGCTTCGATTCAGCTTTCCGCCGTTTGTACCTATAATATGAGAACGGTTGGACGGAAATAGAGGATCGATATTTGGTACGGGTATCGTATCACCGAGCCGCGACCGTCAGGGAGCGGTCTTCAACAGGGTGTGTTTGAATTTGGGTTCAAACGATACCAGTACCTGATTTTTCGACAGGAGCCAGCGCCATGAGCAGCGATTTCATGCCGATCAAAGCATACGATCATGTGGAGTTCTACGTCGGCAATGCCAAACAGGCTGCCCATTTCTACGACAAGGTCTTCGGCTTCAAACCAGTCGCCCGGTGCGGACTGGAGACAGGGCTTCGCGACCGGGCCAGTTACCTGATGCAGCAGGGCCAGGTCCGCTTCCTGCTCACCAGCGCGCTCCACCCCGATCACGAAATCGCCCGCCATGTCGCCCTGCATGGTGATGGGGTCAAAGCCATCGCTCTGGAAGTGAACGATATTGAGCAGACCATGCGTGAAGCCAAAACACGCGGTGCCACCGTGCTGCAACCGGTCACCACTCTCGAAGATGCGCATGGAGTGATCAAAATCGGCGCGCTCCGTTACGCCGGTGACACGATCTTCCGCTTCGTCGAACGGCGACATTATCGCGGTGCGTTTATGCCCGGATACCAGCCGATCGAGGCCCACGGCACACCCGGCGTCGGCCTGGCCGCCATCGACCATATCGTCACCAACGTGCACCTCGGCGAAATGAACCACTGGGCCAGCTGGTATGAACAGATCATGGGTTTTTCCAACCTGATCCACTTCACCGAAAAGGACATCAGCACCGAATACAGCGCCCTGATGAGCAAGGTGATGGAGGGCGGCGGCGGCAAGATCAAATTCCCGATCAACGAACCCGCCGAAGGCCGGAAGAAATCACAGATCGAGGAATTTCTCGACTATTACCAGGGCCCCGGCGTGCAGCACGTTGCCATGAACACCAGGGATATCTGCGCCACGGTCCGCGAGCTGCGTAACCGCGATATCGATTTTCTACGCGTGCCCGATACCTACTACGAAGAGCTGCCCGACCGCATCGGCCGGATCGATGAAGATTATAAGGAACTGCGCGATCTGGGCATTCTGGTCGATCGCGATGACGATGGTTATCTGCTGCAGATTTTCACTGCACCGGTGCAGGACCGCCCAACCTTGTTCTTCGAGGTGATCGAACGTCACGGCTGTCGTGGCTTCGGCCAGGGCAACTTCAAAGCCCTCTTCGTTTCTATCGAACGCGAACAGGAACGACGCGGCAATCTATAATGCTGGTTTCAAAACCGCCAACAGTGATATCGCGCGGGCTGAAGCCCGCGGCTCTTTGAAATATGAATCCACCTCCCGTAATGAGATGGTCGGATCATTCAATTCAGGTTGATTGAAATCAGAATACCGTCGGAGCTTCCGCCGCCAAAAACTGTTTGCAGGGCATCAATCAGGGGCCACTGCGTTGTGGAGGTCGTCGCGCCGATGATATGCCAACGGCGCATCGGTCCACTTTCATCGAGAAAATTACCTCGGCCATAATCATCGGTCTTGCCCCCCCACAGCGTGGAGTAACTCAAGTGCTGCAGATCCGGTGACAGGATGGTGAAAAAGACATCGGCTTTACCCTTATTGCCCGACTGGGTGGGAGCACCCACTTTCGGGAAATCGCTGACCGAGCAGGAAGCGCCGCTGACGTAGATATTGCCGAGTGTATCGGTACTGACTCCTTCGATGCTCTCACCGCGCGCCCCGCCCAGGTAGGTTCCCGCAGAAAAAATCAGGGCTTCGCTGCCCGTGGGGTCCTGTATAAATTTGGCTATGAATCCATCCCCGGCATAGTTGGAATTACATTGTTGATTCGGAGGATTGGTGTTGTTGCCTCCGGCGTAAGCCGTCTGGAAACCAATGATGGGGCCGACAAAGAAATCGGCGCTGGAGGTTCCGGCGGCGACGATGACATTGTCCTGATCATCAACAGCCAGCTCATGCGTCTCCACGCCTTCGCGTTCCGATCCGCCGAGATAGGTGTCATAAAGCACTTCACTGCCATCCGGTGAAAGCTTGGCCAGGTAGAGATCGTAATAACTGTTTGCCGCGCCGTTGTTGAACACGGGATCATACGCGGTTTCGGGGTGATCCAGGATATCAGGCGAATTGGTTGAGCCCATCACGTAGACATAGTCCAGTGAATCAAGAGCGATAGAGGGTACTTCGATGTCATTCAGACTACCGCCCAGGTAACGTGCCCAGATAATGTGTGAACCATCGGCGGCCAGTTTCACGGCGATCGCATCATTACCACCCGGGCGCTCCGGTCCGGTGGTCACGTAGGGTGCATCCATCGTGACCGAGGTGACGATCGCATAGACTTCGCCGGCGGCGTTCACAGCGATATCGCGGATGAAACTGTTGTCGGGCGAGGGGACAAAAGTGGACCAGAGCACCACGCCGGTCTGGCCATCAACCTTGGTAATAAAACCATCCTGCGGGCCGTAGGCATTACCGGTGACATAATTATCCGGGCCGAGGAAGGTGGTATAAGCAGCGCCGGGCGTGACCGGATACCCCTGTCCGGCGCGACCAGCCAGATACACATCACCCGCCGAATCAACTTCGAGCGCGTACGCCCGATCATAATTCCGTCCGCCCAGCATGCGATACCAGACGATATTGCCGTTCAAATCCAGTTTAAGCAGAGAGACATCATGCGTGCCCTTGAAATTACTGGTGAATAGCGTATCGACAACCTTCAGCGCCGGGTTGAAGATGGCGGCGTTTTTCATGAAATTGTTGTTACAGTGGCCGGTACCATATCCGCATCCCGAACCACCGGTCACATAAACATTGCCGAACTGATCCGCTGCCACATCGCGAAAGGTATCCTGCTGATTGCCGCCCAGATACGTGGATTGCGTGATCGCATTCGCCTGAATCTGCCGCTCGCCGGCAGCGGGTTCGGGAAGGGGTGACTGGCTGGTAACGTTTGTCGCCAGCATCATACCGAAGGATACCATAAGTAGACCGGTAGACATGTTCTCTCTCCTGTGCGAAGGAAAAACGTAAAACAGGCCACACCGTCAATAAGCGGGAATGGCCGAGGGTTTAGCAATACAATGACTAAATGAACTGATAGTAGCGCAAATTCCACTGTCTTGAGTCAGGCGATTAATTGTGCGTTAGCCCAACTGTCGGTCAACGGACGGAATGGATTCTTCCGGTACATTAGATTTTTTCTGCCGCACAAATCAGGAGTGACTTTTCATCATTGCAGGTACCCCATCATTACAGAGGCTAGGGTGGGATATCATGCAGCCGTTCCGATGGGACTGGGGGATTCATTTCATTCTAATAACCCAGCTTTTACGCCGGGATATTAGAATGACTGATTCATCCCCCATCCCTGCTGCGCAAGGATGGGGCACCGGCTGCTGATTACTCTTTCGATTTCTTTTTCGTGGTTGCTTTTGGTGTGCGTGTGGTGAATTTGCTCTCGTAGCGGCAGGTGATGGTGCTGCTGATTCCGCCTCGCGGCGTCCAGAGGCTGGTCAACGTCATCCGCTGCGGGTGGCAGCAGTTGACCAGATCGTCCAGAATCCGATTGGTCACAGTTTCATAAAAGATGCCTTCGTTGCGAAATTCCTGAAAGTACAATTTCAGGCTTTTCAGTTCAATGCATTTATTGTCGGGCACGTAGGTAAGAATGAGCGTGCCGAAGTCGGGCTGGCCGGTTTTGGGGCAGACACTGGTAAATTCCGGACAACTGATCTCGATTTCATATTCGCGGCCCGGGTAGGGGTTGGCAAAAGTCTCCAGCAGTTTGATATCGATCGCCATGTGGTTCTCCCTCAGTTGCCTCGATATTCCACCCGCGCCGTGCAGGTTTCGTGCACATCGACCTGGGCCAGCAACGGCAGCAGGGGTTTGGTGCGCTGCCAGATCCAGATGGCCAGATTTTCCGCCGTCGGATTCTCCAGACCGGGAATTTCGTTCAGATAATGATGATCCAGTTGCCCATAGAGCGGGGCAAAAATGGTTTTCACGTCTCCTAAGTCGATCACCATGCCGGTCACCGGATCGGGTGACCCTTCACAGATAATATCCACGCGATAGCTGTGGCCATGCAGCCGGTAACACTTGTGATCGACCGGCATGTTCGGCAGGCGGTGAGCCGCTTCAAAGGTGAAGGTCTTTACCAGACGCAGGCGCGGCGCGGTGGCGCTGGCGGCTTGAGCCGGGTTCAGTGGTTCTATGCGGGTCCAGTCGGAAACGATCATCAGCAGTCATTACCTCCCTGAGGTGAAAGATCATTCTATCGATTTACGGACGGAAGGTGAAGCAATGGTATGGATTTACCTTGAAAATACCGCGGGCTTCAGCCCGCGTGGAGTTACAAATACCAGCGGATTCATACTAGCACCGGTTTCAAAATTCAAAGAGCCGCGGGTCTTTAGCCCGCGCGATGTCCCTGTTGGCGATTTTGAAACTAGCTCTATGAAATATAGCGCGTGGGATCATTAACGCCCGCCTGCTCAAATCCGCGACGGCGTATCAGGCAACTGTCGCAATGGCCGCACGCCGCACCATCCGCCGCCGGATCATAACAACTGATGGTCAATCCATAATCCACGCCGAGTTCGGTGCCGCGATGAATAATCTCCGCCTTGGTCAACTGGATCAGCGGGGTGTGGATGCGCAGATGTTGCCCTTCGACGCCGGCCCGCGTCGCCAGATTGGCCAGCTCCTGAAACCGGGCGATATATTCCGGCCGGCAATCCGGATAACCGCTGTAATCCAGTGCGTTCACCCCGATGAATATATCCGCCGCACCTGTTGTTTCCGCATAGGCGAGCGCCAGCGACAAGAAAATAGTGTTACGCGCTGGAACATAGGTAATTGGAATGTCGCTACTGTTGAGTGCGTGACCAAAATCATCCGAATGAGTGCCTCCGCGCGGGCTAAAGCCCGCGGCTCTTTGAGTTTTAGGATGAATGCTGAGCTGATCCTTCGGAACCGGAATATCCGCCGTGAGTGCCGATCCGCCGAATGCGCGCAAGTCGAGTTGCTGTACCACATGACGTGCCACCCCCAGATTTTCCGCCAGCCGGCGCGCCGCCTCCAGTTCCACGCGATGACGCTGACCGTAATCGATCGTCAGCGCATATAGCGTATATTCCTCTGTGCGGGCGATGGCGGCGGCGGTGGCGGAATCGAGTCCGCCGGAGAGTAATACGATGGCTGCTTTCATAAACCCCGATCATACTCCGCGTGTATCGGGAGGCCAAACATACTTGTGCATCTGAATCTGGAATCGGGCCGGCAATCGGACTTCGAGCAGCCAATGGACCAGCAGTTGCGGATCAAGCTGACCGAACACCGGCGAGATGAGCAGGTGGCAACGCTGGGCCAGGTCATACTGCTCGATGGTGCTTACCGCCCAGTCAAAATCGTTACGATCCCCAATGACAAATTTGACTTCGTCCCGACTGCTGAGCAGGGCGATGTTATTCCAGTCGTTGCGGTGACTTTCCCCGGAACCAGGGCATTTCAAATCCATGATGCGGATCACGCCATCGGGCAGGCGATTGATCGGCAAGGCGCCGGAGGTTTCACACAGCACGGTAAACTGCTGGTCCAGCAACCGCTGGGCGAGCGGCCCGCATTCCGGTTGCAGCAGCGGTTCGCCACCCGTGATTTCCACCAGCGTGGCCTGCAGTTCAATTGTCCGGCTGACAATCTCATCCAGCGACAGCCAGTTGCCCTCATAAAATGCGTCGGTGGAATCGCAGTAACTGCAGCGCAAATGGCAACCGGTCAGCCGGATGAACGTGCAAGGCCAACCAGCCCAGCTGCTCTCACCCTGAATGCTGCGATAGATTTCTTGGATGCGCAGGCGATCTTTCATCAACAATGACAGTAGGCCAACTGCTGCGTAAATTCAAGACAGCCACCTTCCCGTATGCAGGTGAACCCGACCCAGGCATCCTCGAAGGGGTACCGGTCAGCAGTGAATTTATTGGCGATGCTCCCTGGAGTATGTATAGTGTGGCCTCGGAGGCTTGGTAAACCATCAGAAGTAATCAGCGTATAGACTCTTCTAGACCGGTGGTGATTCTTCACGCCACGCAGTCTTGCCGGGGGTTCAAGCCCTGATTGCTACTCGGACAGGAATTATCTTTATGCAAAAAATGCAAACGTTATTCGGTCGTCGGATCGGGCTGGTGATCATTGCCGGAACCCTGCTGGCTGGTTGTGCCAGACAGGAAGATGTCCGCGTGCAGATGTGGGAGGAAGCAGGCGTCAAACCGCTAGAAGTCCGTCCGCTCAGTTACGATTTGCAGGTGGCTCTGAATCCGGGTGAGCACGAGCTTGAGGGCAGCGCCACGATCTGCGTGGCTACTCCGCGCGGCCAGCTGGGCCGGGGGCGCTTCGGCCTGGGGCTGCGCCTGCACGAGGGTCTGCAACTGGATGACGTGCGCGGCCGCGGCGTGGTCAACTGGCAGGGGCCGGTGGTGGCGGAGAAGCGCCGGCACTATATCGTCACGCTCGATCGCCTGTCACCCGTGATCGAACTGCAGTGCCGCTACCATGGACAGTTGGTTGAAGATATTCAAGCCGGTGAAGTTGAAGGCGAGATTCACAATTTCAGCGTGCAGGCCCACGTCGGTCCGGAAGGGGTCTACCTGGCGGAGGAGGCCGACTGGTATCCCCATGTGTATGTGGTTCGTGAGGAATTGCCGTCGCTGGCTGCTTATCAACTGCAAGTCACCAAGCGCGAAAATCTGGAACTGGTGGCGGGCTGTGATCGAGTGGAGTCAAATGAGCAGTTTTGGCGCTGGCAGAGTCAGCGCAATCTCGCCGGGTTGGCGCTGGCCGGTGGCCCGTTGCAGCGGAACAGTCGGCTGGTGGGCAAGGTGACCGTAGAAACCCTGTTGCATCCAGATCATGCGGATTTCAGCATCGGCCTGCTCGACGCCGTGCAGGATTATCTGGAAATTTACGAGCCTCTTTTGGGCCCATATCCCTATCGCCATTTCACTGTCGTGGAAAATTTCTTCAGCAGTGGTTTTGCTTATCCTACTTTTACGCTGATGGGTTCGGCGGTGATTCAGATGGGGGAGCGCGGATTGCGGCCCGGCTATCTCGACCATGAAATGGTCCACAACTGGTGGGGCAACGGGGTCAACGTCGACCCGCGCGACGGTAACTGGTGCGAAGCGCTGACCAGTTACTGCACCAACTATTATCGATACCTGGCCGATCAGGATCCGGATGGGGCGCGCAAGCACCGCCGCGATATCGTCAACCGCCTCTCCCAGATGAACCGTGAATATGACCAGCCGCTGGGCAGTTTCGGTCAGCCTGAGGGCACCAGCCGCCTGGTCGGCTATCAGAAAGGGGAGATGGTCTTTCATCAACTCAGCACCCTTATCGGCCAGGAACTGTTCTGGGCCGGCTTGCGTGAATTCCGCCGGCAGCATTTCGGACGCTTCGCCAATTGGGCCGATCTGCAGCAGGCCTTCGAGAAAGTCTCCGGGCGCGATCTGGACCTTTTCTTCCAGCAGTGGGTCCGAGGCCGGGGACTGCCCCGTGTGGAATTGCAGTCGGCCAGCTATGACTCCTCTAATCAGCAGTTGCAACTGGTGATGATCCGCGATGGGTTGTTCATGGAACTGACGGTTCCGGTACGGGTCTGGTATGGTGAAGGCCCGCAGGCGGATTTTGAGGACTTTCCGCTGCCCATGGAAGAGCCGATGCGCACGTTCGAACTGTTGCTGGACCAGCCGCCGCAGCGCGTGCAACTGGATCCCGATTTCCAGATGCTGCGGCAGCTGCCGCCGGATCAGATCATGCCCACGCTCAGCAGTCTGAATCACGGGCCGTTGCTGATCGTTACCCCGGCGGGTGAATTGGCGGAAGGTTATGCGGATGTGGCTGAACAGATGACGCGCGAGGGTGTCCGGCAGATAACGGTGGAGCAGTTGCAGGCTGCTGATCTGAATTCGGGTCATCTGCTGCTGCTGGGTGACGCGGTGCGCCATTCCGATATGCAGCAGTTGCTGGAGGCAGCCGGCCTGGCCGTCGATTGGGATGATACCGGTTTCAAGGTGGGGGAACAGAATTATACTGATGCGAATGCGGCGCTGCTGGTCACGATTCACCATCGCCATAAACCAGGCGCCATGATTACGATCTATTACGGCAACAGCGCCGATGCCCTGAGCAACGCCGGCCTGATCGGTTTTTATCCCAACAGCCTGCTGGTTTTCGAATCCGGTCGGCCAACCTTCCGCCAGGATTTTGAACGGATTCCTTTTCTGGAGGTGGCGCGTCCATAAGTCGAATGCATAGCCATATTATTCTATGCGCTGAGGTTCGCCGGCGAAATAAAGACTCAGCATTGAGTACCGGTAATGATTTACCGAGCCGCGACAGTAAGGGAGCGGTTTTCAACATGGTTTGTTTGAATTTTGGTTCAAACTTTACCACTACCCATCCTTGAACAGGTGGAGCAGGTCATCATGAAGAAGAATGCACATGCGGGTTGGTATCGGGTGCTGCTGATGGCGGGGTTGCTGAGCGGATGCAATGGCGTACCACTGCCCAACACCAACAACAATGGTAATGGCAACAGCAACCAGAACAGCAATCAGAATGATAATACCGGCCACAGCGTCGATGAACTGCCCGATCTGAGCGCGGACGACAACCTGGGCGAAGGTGAGGCAGCCGACGAACTGATGCCGGGAATGGTGCTGGTCGGGATCGATGAAGCTATCAGCGAAGATAATTACAACGTGCTGGCTCCGAGTCTGGCGACCACCGTGGGCGGGACAACGCGCTACATTTTCGACGAAATTCGGCTGGTAGTGATCAATCTGCCCGTCGGTACGGAGCAGCAGGCTATATCGACCTTGAACGGCGTCACCGGCGTCGATTTTGCTGAAGTCAGCTACGCCGGCCGGCTGGGCGGATTGACTGATCTGCTGCCCGAAGCCGATTCGGTCGCCTACGCTCAGTATCAACTGTTCAAAACCAATGCGTTTCCCCTGGCGGATATTGAGCAGATCTCGCCGTCCACCGTCGCCGTGGCTGTGCTCGATTCCGGCTGCGACACCAGCCACGTGGAAATCGCCGCCGCCCAACTGGAGACCGGCTGGAATTATCTCGCCAACAATAACGAACTGAGTGACGAAGTGGCGGGTGGGCATGGCACGGCGGTGGTCAGTCTGCTGGCTGCCAGTCAGAACGCCGGACAGATCGCCGGGCTGCTCCCCGGCTTCGAGATCAGCCTGCACAAAATCTGTGACAGCGCCGGTGAGTGCCCGTTGGATGCGGTGGTGGCGGGGTTGATCGGGGCGCTCAATGGTAACGGCGACAGCGATCCGGCGACCGCTGAAATCTCACCGGCTCAGGTGATCTACCTGGGAGCCAGTTTCTCCGGTGAATATCAGTCTCTCGCCCGGGCCATCTTCGAAGCGGAATCGCGCAATGTAGTCGTGATCGCACCGGCGGGAAATAATGGCCGCAGCGCCGGCGCCACCACCGCCCGATATCCGGGCAAATATTCCACGGTGGTCAGTGTCGGGGCCAGCGATATCAATGATCGCGCCTTGCCCTTCACCAATCGCAGTCCGGAGATGGATATCGTCGCCCCGGGTGCGGATCTCTACGTGGCGGCGCCTAACCAGCAATATCGTTTTGTGGACGGCACCTGTTTTGCAGCCGCGCAAGTGGCGGCGGGGGCGGCGCTGGTGCTGAGCACCGATCCGCAGATGACCGCCGACCAGGTCCGCAACCGGCTCATCGACCGCGCTGATGATCTGGCCAGCGGTTCCGGATTCGGTTCGGGCGTTACCAAGCGGTTGAATCTCACGGCGGCCGTGCTGGACGATACGGCATCCATCGAACCCTATATACTGCCCGATCAACAATTGGTAACTGTAACCTCCGTCAATCAACTCTCCCTGGTCAGTAACGCCGTGGCCGGCAATGCCACGGCGGTGACGCCCATCGCCCAGTCTGAGCAAACCATCTACTGGTACGGTTATTTCCCGACCGAAACCCGCTTTGAACTGCTGGATGGCGAGGAACGCGTCGAACTGACCCTCGATTCGCTGGTCCCCTCGAGTATCGACCTGTTCGTGGAGTTTGTGCGCGGATATCAACTGGGTGAGCTGCAGGCTTCGTTCGGGGTTCTGCAGCAAGCCATGCTGATCTTGCCGGAACTTGGCGGTGAACGCCGTCTGCTGCAGGTGGTGGCCATTGCCGACGGTGTGGAATCAGAGCCGCAGCCTCTGCTCTTCAATGCCCTGCAGAAAGGGTACAACATCGTCGCCTATAAAAACTTCAACAGCTCAATCATTCATCTGCTGGAAGAAGAAGGAGTCGATTTCGATCCCGAGGGCGCCGATCTGGAGCTGCGCGGCAGCGGAGCCACGCCGGAAGTGGACTGGACTGACGGAGCGGATGTCTTCAGCGTCCAGCTCGGCAGCAGCCTCGACCCGCTTTATTACGTGCTTTCCGATGCGGGCTTGAACCAGATATCGCCACCGGTAAGTATCGGTGAATGCACGGGTGCGGAAACTGCTGAGCAGTTATGCGGCGCAAATGTGCAGTTGCCGACCAATCAACTCACTCGACTGGTCGTCACCCGCCTCGAAGCCGGTGGCGAACAGGTCGCCCTGCTGGATGTGATCTATGTCCCCTGAGGAAACACCACCGGCCACCGAAGAAAATCCACCCTCAACAACAACTGACCCGGAAGTTTCCGGCTGGTTGGTGATGGCGGCGATCCTGTTTACGATTTATGGGTTGCGGGCCTTGTTTCGTGTGGGCAGCAAAATCAGCCAGGGCCAGTTGGGGGAGCTGGATGGCGCGAGCTGGCTGAATCTGCTCAGTGTTGTACTGGCGGTGGGGTTGTGGATGCGAAGTAATGTGATCCGCTGGCTGGCAGCTTTCTATGCATTGTATGTGTTTGGTATGACCATGCTCACCATGTTCCGCACCGGTTCCACTAACCCGCTGATTTTTCGAGCAGTAATCTGCATCGGGCTGGTGGCTATTCTGCTGCGTTATTCATTTCCATCTAAACGACCGCAGCCCATCAGCGCGATATGATTTCTGCTTAATCAGTATTGGTCACCGTAATCACAATCGAGTCGGTATCCAGTTGCCCGAACTGGTTATAGACCGTCAGTTGCAGGATGAGCGTTGTGCTGCTGCTGACGTTGGGGGCGGTAAAGACCGGCTGGGCCACCGTGTCGCTCGAGAGGGTGATGCTTCCGGAGATGACTTCCCACTGATATGAAAGTGTCCCGCCCAGCGGATCGCTGCTGCCGGAGGCGTTGAGCGTCACAATTTCACCTTCATCAACCACCTGATCGCTGCCGGCATTGGCGACCGGATCGGGATAGGGTTCGATATTGATGTGGTGCGTGGTGCTGCCCGTGGTGCCATCTTCAGCAGTGACGGTCAGTTGGATGACCACTTCCTGCGTAGCGGTGATATTGAGTACTTTGAAGGCGACCTCTTTACCGGCGCCATCGACCCAGACAATCTCCGGGCCGGTCAGACGCTCCCATGTGTAGCTCAGGGCGCCGCCGGCAGGATCGCTGCTGCCCGCCCCGCTCAGTTCGATTTCCTGAGTTTCAAATCCGGCATCCGCTCCAGTAATAACTGCTGTTGGATCTGCGAAGGGGACGACGGTGATATCGACAGTATCGATGTCGCTGGTGGTTCCGTCTTCTTCGGTGACGGTGACTTCGAAGGTCAGCACCGTGGCGGTTTCAACAACCGGGGCAGTGAACAGCGGCTGGGCAGTGGTGCTGCTGGACAACGTGACCTCCGGGCCGGCGAGTTGGGCCCAGGTGAAGCTGGGGATGCCGCCATCCGGATCGCTGCTGAACGAACCGTCCAGCGTAACCGTTTCGGTTTCAGTAACCACCTGGTCTTCACCCGCATCAGCCTCGGGATTTTTCGGATGAACGGTTACGATCATGGAATCTGTCGTGCTGTTGCCGCTCTCGGCGGTTACCGTGAAATCAAAAGTGATATCCAGCGGCTCATCCACGCTGGGGGCTGTGAAACTGAGCGTCGTTGTCGTTGTCCCACTGAGAACCAGTGTCGGACCGGTCGATTGACTCCAGTCATAGCTCAGTGTGACGCCCTCGACACTGATCGAACCCAGCCCGGTGATCGTCACGCTGGCGCCTTCTTCCGCTATGCGATCTACACCCGCATCCGCCATCGGCGCCGGGTTCGGCAGGACGATGACATCGACGGTATCCACGGCGTTGCCGCGGAAGCTGCCCACCTGGGTAAATACCGTAACCTGAAAGGTCAGCGTGGTGCTGATGTCCACGGCGGGGGCATCGAAGGTTACCGTACTCAGCGAACTGCTGGTCAGCGCTACCGCCGGCCCAGCTATCTGTTCCCACAGATAAGTCGGTTGGCTTAACTGAGCCGACGACCCTCCGCTGGCGGTGAGGGTGACCGATGTGCCTTCCTGCACGCTCTGATCCGTACCGGCATTGATCGATATTTGGCCGCAACCACTTATAATAAAAGAGATTATAAACAGCGAAACGACCTGGAAATTTTGTCTCATCGGACTCTCCGATCAAAAGAAGTTCGGGATTTTCTTTTGATCGGCTGCATCGGCATTATAACTTAACTTTTGTTCAATTCTGTAGTTGTAGTATGCCGGGCCGAGAGTGCCAGTAACAACCAACCAGCCATAAAGGCCACTCCACCAATCGGAGTTATGGCACCCAGCCAGCGCATCCCGGTCAGGCATAATAGATATAAACTACCGCAGAATATAGAGATACCAAAAACAAAGCATCGTCCTGCCCAGCAGGCTCGTCTCTGTTGCCAATTACCCGCGGCCCAGGCGGCCGCCAGCAGAGCCAGTGAATGATAAAACTGGTATTCAACGGCTGTCTGGTAAACAGGTTGTAAAGCAGTGTGCTCTTTGAAGTAATCCTGCAGGCCATGTGCTCCAAAAGCACCCAATCCGACAGCTGTAAATGCTAACCAACTGCCCAGGGCGAACATCTGCCGGCTTGATTTTGACCAGGAGTTTTCTTGGCGGAAGTCCATGATCATGATATATTAATCGATTCAATAATATTGGGAAGTAAGCAGCTGAATTACTGACTGCAAGAGGTTGGACCATGAATATTCTGCCGGGAAAGACTATTACCATCACGATTGTCAAAGAGCCGCGTACTGAAAATGCCAAGCAGACCCTTGGCCGGGTCTTTTTGAAAGATCCCAAGGTGCGCAAAGCACGTAACGATGATCCCAAACCGGTAACCTGGAGCCGCCGGGCCGGTCGTTACTGGCATGAGCAACCCTCCGGATCGGTTCTGCTGTATCCGAAAAAAGGCGAATCAGCCAAAGTACGCGCGACGGTCGATGTTATCCGTGATCTCGGCAGCGTGGAACGCTACATCGAAGTTCGCTGATCCTGCATGAGTGATTCTCGCCGGCCTGGGTGCATCCATTTTTCACCCGCGCGCTATAATATATTCTAACCGCAGCAAGTGATACTGCTGCGACCCGGTCTTTTTCAACAAATTGGAGAGGGTACTATGAAACGGGGCAGCCAGGCTGTGTTACTGCTAAGTCTGGTGGGATGGTTTCTGAATCCCACTGTTCGTGCGGAAGATGATCCGATCAAAGTGGAATTGGCTGCCATTCGTCAGCAGCAGGAAGAGCTGAAAGCCGAAGTGGCCGCTCTGCGGGCCGATATTGCCGCCATCAAGCAGATGCTGGAAGGTCAAAGCAGTGCGACCAATACCGCCGGAACGGCGACACTGGCTGATCTGGACAAGCAGATCAAGGCTCTGGCGGCGGATGTCAAAGCCTTACGCAGCGGCCGTGATCAGCAACAACCCCCGCCCGATACCACCATCTATGATATTGCTGTCGCCAACGCTCCCTATCGGGGGCCGGCTGAAGCGCCGGTAACCATCGTATCCTTCTTCGATTTCCAGTGTCCTTTCTGCATCCGCGAAAATGCCACCTTCAAACAGTTGCTGGAAAAATATCCCAATGACGTCAGGGTGGTCATCAAGCATTTCCCGCTGCCGATGCACGCCAAAGCCAAGCCGGTGCATGCGGCGAGTATTCTGGCCCAGAAGCAGTTGGGTAATGACGGTTTCTGGAAGTTTTATGATCTGGTAGTCGCCAATCCCAAGGCCATCGAAATCGCCGATTTACGTAAACACGCTGAAAGTCTGGGCATGGATCTGGCGGAGTTTGATGCCACGTTGGCGGATACGCAGAAAATTGATCTGCTGGTCGCCGAAGATCTGAATGAAGGCAAGAAATGCAAAGTGACCGGCACGCCCACCATCATGATCAACGGTCTGAAGATTCCACCCCGCGCCCGCAACATGGAATATTATGAAGCGCGCATCAAGGAGATCAAGGAAGGCAAGAAAGCTCCGACCGCGGCCCAGCCAGGCGCCGAGAAACCAGCCGAGGAAAAAGCCGCTGGATAATTTACTTATCCGCATGATTTGTTAAATTGCGCCCCGGCCTGATCGGCACTGATCAGGCCGCTTTTTTTTTACCCTGTATAATGCCATAAATTCGCGCGTGACGAGGAAGCTTATTCAGGCAGAGGCTGAAGGCATCGGGGGTCATCATGGCGCACCTGATTGACATGGCTGGATACAGGAATGATCTCCCAATCATCTGCGGTCCGGGGTGTAAACAGAGCGGATAATTCCTCCGGTGGGGTCTGCGGATTCAACCAGTGGGTTTGCTTAGGCTGTGGAATGATCACCGGCATGCGATTGTGTAGCGGGGCGATTAACTCGTTGGGCGTGGTGGTCAGCAGTGTGACGCTCCAGATGGTCTCACCCTCCGGGGAGGCCCAGCGGTCATACAGCCCGGCGATGGTGAATAATCGGCGATCGCGCCGGCGGATCAGATAAGGCTGTTTCACGGTGCGGCGGATTTCCTGCCATTCGTAAAATCCATCTGCCGGTATCAGGCTGCGTTGTCGGCGGAACGGCCCGCGGAATGAGGGCTTCTGCGCCGCCGTTTCGCTGCGGGCATTTCCCAATTTGGCTCCGATGGCTGGGTCCTTGGCCCAGGAGGGAATTAATCCCCAGCGCATGCCGCGCACGATCCGCTTTCGTTCCTGTGTATAAAGTACGGGGATGGTCTGGGTGAGGGCGATGTTATAGCGCGGCCGCTCCGTGTAATCGATGATTTCATCAACCTGCAGTTCCCCCTGCATTTTTTCAATCTGCTCCAGCACGAACCGATAACACATCAGCACACCTCTCAACCGGTATCATAACCACAATCAATAAAAAAGCGGATACCTTGGAGATATCCGCTTGGTCGGGCATGGATCGCTTTCGCTGGATTAATAGCGGATCATGTGGACGTGCTTAAAACTATCCGCCGTCGTCTGAACGAAGGTGATGAATACCCGGTCATCGCTATTGATGATGATCCGCGGATTGGTTACATCGGCATTTACACCTAAGTCCAGCGGATCACCATTGGCAAATGTATCGGTCCAGGTGGTTGCGCCCTGATCCCAGATTTTCACATCCTGACCATCATAACGCGTCAGGAACAGGTGAATATTAGTGGAGTATGTCTGCGTGAACGCTAAATACACGCGATCCTGAGAATCGATCGCCACCTGGGCATTGGCTACCGCAGTCGTGCCCGAATCGATCGGATCACCATTGCTGAAAGTGTCGGTCCAGCTGCTGGCCCCGTTATCCCAGATCTTCACGTCACTGCCGTCATAGCGGCTTAAGTATAATCGATTTCTTGTACCGTCAGATTGATAATAAGTCATGTAAACACGATCGGCGGAATCGATGGCAGCGGATAAAATCAGTGATGGCCGAGCGTAATTCGTATCGATGGGATCACCATTGGTGAAGGTGTCGGTCCAGGTACTGGCTCCGTTATCCCAGATCTTCACGTCACTGCCGTCGTAGCGCGTCAGGTATATGTGGGTCTGATTGATGGAGTCGGCCTGAGAAAAAGCCAGGTAAACCCGATTCTGGCTGTCGATCGCAATATTGGATAATACGACCCCTTTATCCAGGCCATTGTCGATCGGGTCGCCGTTGGTGAAGGTATCGGTCCAGCTGCTGGCGCCATTGTCCCAGATTTTCACATCCGTTCCGTCGTAGCGCGTCAGATAGAGGCGGGTTCGCGCGCCGGTCTGCTGCGCAAAAGCGATATACACACGATCCTGGGAATCAACTGCCATGGCCATGTTACTGACCCCTACCGAAGTCCCGTAGTCCACCGGATCGCCATTGGCGAAAGTGGTCGTCCAGGCGCTGGCCCCGTTATCCCAGATGCGCACATCGGTTCCGTCGTAGCGCGACAGGTAGAGACGGGCCTTGCTGCCGTCGGATTGCAGAAAGGCGACATAGACGCGGTTCTGGCTGTCAGTAACCGTGGCCACTTTGGCACAGTCGTTATTACTGCCGGTATCGATAGCGACAGGGGTGGTCAGATCATCGCCATCCCAGCCGGTTCCCACCCAGGTTTCGACAGAATTGATATACCGGCTCAGATAGACGTGGCTATAAGAACTGCCGCCCAATTTCTGGATATAAGCCCAGTATAAGCGGTTTGCTGAATCGATGGCGGTGGCGTACGAAGTGATGGTCGCTCGGTTCTGGCTGTCCACGGGGTCTGCATAAGTGGTACCCGAGGAGGATTCCACCCAGTCTTCTCCATCCACGTCGTACAGTTGCATGCCACCCGGAGTATAACGACTCAGATACAGGCTGCCTGGATCACTGATGCTGTAAATCGTATCTTCGCTGCTGATCGTCATCAGACCGGTCGACGCGTTTCCGTCATACCCGCTGTCGATCGGATCACCGTTAGCCAGCGTGGTGGAGAATCCGTCGGAGCCGTCATCCCAGATCCCGCTGGAACAGGTATCGCGCACCACCACATGCGACGAGACCTCCGAACTGTTGCCGCTGGTGTCGGTTTGTATCGCCACAACACGATGGTCAATCGTCACGGGGGAACTGTAGGTCAGGCTCCAGGCGCCGCCGTTGTCTGCCGTAGTACTGCCCAGGTAGACTTCGCAATCGTGATCCGTTTCGTTATTGCTGTAGAGATCAATATAGGCGCCGGCGCTGGCCAGGCCGCTGATCGTCGACGTGGTTGAACAATAGGGTACCGGTTCCAGCACGCCGCCATTCGCACCACTGCCCAACCCGATCGGCACTCCGCTGTTGTCATAAATCAGATTGCCGCGAATCGTGTTATAGATCGCCCCATTACCTTCCACAAAGATGCCTTCTCCGCCGCTGCCGGTAATGGTATTGCCGTCGTAACTGCCGGTTCCGCCGATAATGGTACCCTCGCCGGATACATAGATGCCGTAGGTATATTCACCGGCATCAAACTGGTTGAAAGTCAATCCCTGAACCGCATTGTTTACACCAGAGATAATAAGCCCGTGCTCATCCTCCGATAGAATTGAGCCGTTCAGAATCACATTCTGCCTGGGCATCGTTGCTTTGATATGGACTAGATCGGTGTCTAATTCCGGAAGCGGTTGCGTTAGGGAGATAGTGGCATTATTACATTCTGAAAAAGTCGCGACATTAAAGGCCACAATACTGCTCTCGCCCACCAGGGTCAGAGCGTCGCGCAGCGAGCAATCACCATCGCTGCAGGAATTGTCATTTTCATCTGAAGTGGAGGTCACCCAGTAATCGGATTGCATACCCAGCAATCCTGTGAGATCTCCCATCCCGATGGTCGAATCCGCATCCAGATTACAGGGGACACAGCAGCTGCTGGCGGCGCCATAGCAGGCGTTGAGGCGAATGTAATCAGCCTGATCGACATCCTGGTCGCCGTCGGTGTCGGCGGTCAGGGCGTAGGCGCGGAAGTTGGCATCGCCGCCGGCGGTGTTGTTGCCGCTGGGCAGCGTGCCGCTGTCGGGATTGCTAATCTCGCCATCCAGCGCCGCAGCCTGGTAATCAACCAGTTGAAAAGCGCCGCTGCCCTTGATGCCGACGCGCACCGCCTGGTTGGTATAACCGGTGGTCCAGCTCAGCGTCACCTTGAAAGGCGGCGTACTGGAGCTGTTGGTCACCGTCCAGCCGGTGGGAGCGGTCAGCGCGTTGCCGCAATAGTCATAGAGCGTGAAGGTCTCGCCGTAGGTGGTACTGACGTTGCTGACCTGGCGGTTGAAATAGAGATTGATCTGCTTGAGTCCGGCGCTGTAGGGCATGACCAGTCC
>JAJVHX010000013.1 GCA_022072405.1 Phycisphaerae bacterium
TGCTGGCTGATGCCATTCCCTACCTCGAACACGCCCGCCAACTCGACCCGCTCTACCTCACCCCACGCTGGAACCTGGTCCGCCTTTACCAGCAGCTCCGCCGCCAGCCCGACGCCGAAACCCTGCTGCTCGAACTGACCACCCTCACCCCCAACGATCCCCGGCCCTATGCCGAACTGGGCCGGTTGGCGTTCGACATTCACCACGACCCCGCACGGGCCAGAGACTTCTATACCCAGTCCCTGACCATCGATCCCCATCAGCCGGAAATTCAGGAACTCCTCATACGACTAAATACTTCCGCTCCACCCGACAAGCCCTGAAGAACAGCAGGGGTCAGTCGTAATCGGTACATAAGGATCGTACCGCCGCTTCAAGGGTATCAGCGATATCATCCAGCATATAAAGTCTAGTGCCGCCTTCAATGTCGTATAATCCATACACCCCTTGCGTGATTAAGTAGTACTCGTAAAAATCATCATCAGGAAAATCACTGTTGGGATCGGGACAGATGAACTCACCATAATAGGCCGGCACACCATTAGAACTGTAGATAATCTCGGTGTAGATAATCTCACATTGGTTTTCCAGATTGCTGTTCATGATCGAAATCCATGCTGAATCCAATGCCGAACCGGACAGAACTCTGGTACCTACATAGCCCTGTGGCATAGATGTTTTGACCCAACCTTGGTTGTAGAGGACATCACTGTCCAATGTGATGAGCGTGTCAAACCCACTGGGTAGATCGAAGCCGAATTGCCAGTCATCGTTGTACCAACTGGTTTGACAGGGCGGGACATCGATCTCGACGTCGGTGAGTGTGACCGGTTCGACGGCGCCTGATGATTTCCAGTCCATCAACTGCTGCAAGACGTCGGCCCGGATCGCGAAGTTATAATCCCCTTGACCAACAATACCCGATGAATTGATCCCGATCACCTCGCCAAGATCATTGAATACGGCACTACCACTGGTGCCTGGTGATGTGGGCAGGTCATATTGCACCAGCTGCGTGTTGGCGGGAGTGGCCATGTCACTGGAGTCGAAGGGCCGCAGCGCACTGATCGTTCCCTGCAAACAGGTGGTTCGGGGACGCCATGCTCCATTCGGATCACCGGTCAAGTCAATGGTCGTTACAATATCACCTGGAAAACCGCAGAGGGACACTTCATCGAACACGTGAAGGGACTGCAAGGTGTCAGTGCTAGCCAGTTGTAGTGGTAGAAATATTCCTGCCGCTCCAGTGATATGAATGAGGCCGACATCCGGGCCGGGCTGACCGTCAATAAATTGCGGATGCGTCCATACTTGGTCTATCGATCGGTAGTAACCGGTTTCATTCTGAATCAACCAGGCAGCGGCACCCGGTTCGGTGAAAAGATCGATCAAGGCTTGGGTGACGTGGGCATTGGTCGCAAATAAATTGGAATCAACACCGAATGCAGTGGCCGTGAACACAGTCCAATCGCTATAAGCATAGACCAGCCACGTGGCGTTTTGGATAAT
The DNA here is from genome assembly GCA_022072405.1 of Phycisphaerae bacterium. Lineage (GTDB taxonomy): Bacteria > Planctomycetota > Phycisphaerae > UBA1845 > CAIVHJ01 > JAJVHX01. Next base: position 1,510 of record JAJVHX010000013.1, read on the forward strand.
CGATACCGGCAGCACGCACTCCATCAACGCTTCGTCGCATTCCTCATAATCGGCACAGGGGCTGCTGGCGGCAGATTCGCAGGTGCCTTGAGCACATTCTTCGATTCCATTGCAATAGACACCGTCATCGCAATCGAAGTCTTCGTGGCACTCCAAGCAGGAATTGGTCGGTTCGTCGCAGAATTCAGGGAGATCGCAGGGGGGATCATCTACTACGCATTGACCATCCGTACAGGTTTCGGGTCCGGTACAGAACAGGTTGTCATCGCAATCAGTATCGTCATCGCATATACAATCCCCGGTGGATGAGTCACAGACGAAACCCGGCGTGTCACATTTCAATGGATCGTTCCGGCAGAAATCAGCTGCTTCCGGATCATGCAGCTGACTACAGGTGTCAAGCGTACATGGGTCGTGATCGTCACAATCACTATCGATAACACAACCAGTTGATGGAGCAAATTGATTGTTGCCGTTACCTGCGGGTAGTTGAGTATTTCCACTGCACCCGATGGCCCCGATCGTGAACACCGATATCAATATGCCGATTCTCATGGTGTACCCCACATAAAAAACGGAGATGACTAGCCCGATGCGATCCCCAACGTGCAGGCCTATCACAGCCTATCCATCAGTTCACGCACCGGGGCAAGTGATCTCCGCTTTGATGCAGAGACACCGCCCAGTACGCCTTGATGGATATGCACTGAGGAATATCCTCAGGGTGATAGTTTGCACGTTAAGGCGTTATCTGGTGTGTCCAGATAATCAGGTTGTCAGATCAGGCCAGTAGCATTCTCCCGGTGATTGGAAACCCGATACACGATACCCCCCATATTACCGCGATCGGGCGAGGGGGCCAACTGATACTTTGCAATCTCACCGCGATCACGAATGCATTGTTCTGGGGCAGCGGACTAGGAGGGGATTAGCTTTCCGATTTCCTGATGAATCGTACCGCTGCTGCCAGCAACCTGGCCGATTGCCACGATCCCGATACGGCAACAAGTCCATCGGCAATTTGCTATAAGCGACAGGGGAATAACTGTGCCCGTAATCAAAACACAGCAGACCCGGGTACTTACCGGCGCCAGCACTTCGAGTAGGGGGCAAGAAGGTTTTGAAGTGAAGTTGCGAGATTGAGCGGCATGTAGATATGCACAAATCAAACCTTTACGACGTGCTGGTGTTACGTAAGTTATGTATCGTCGGTCAATTTTGTGTGGCTGCTGAATACCGGTGTTGGTAAAATAGGGGTTATGGAGTGCAAAACACCCACAAAGCGTAAGGTTGGTCGGCCACGGGGTCGGCAGTATGACGCCATTGTGCAGTTGCGACTGCCCCGTCCGGTGGTGCGGATATTGCGGGTGCTGGCCCATCGTGAAAAGAAAACCCTGAACGACCTGATCCGGGGCGCGGTGTCTTACCGGTTGGGTGAGGCGGTGAATGCGATGGCCGAGCGGGCCAACAATCCCGATCTGCCCGACAATTCGCGGCTGGTGGCCATCGAAATTATGCACATGCTGGCCCGGGCCGGTCTCTATTTGTCTCCGGTGGGGCTGGAAATTGCCCGCTCCAAGGCTCTGGAGGAAGATCGTAAGAACGCAGGTGAATCATAGTACACGGGACGGCGGCTGATCCCCGCCAAGCGTTGCCTGTCCGGTCATTCGACACCACCGGTGACTGGGTAGGTGACGGCCCGATTAAGGTGGTGGATAATGGATATCGATCGTGAGAAATTGTTTAAGAATGCCCAAAGAGCACTAGATGAATTTCGCGCTGCTGAAAATTTTCTGCTAAATGGTGGCGATGAAGAAGCATGGAGCGGGCTAGTCGTAAAAGCTAGATTCCGAAAATCGGAGCAAGATTTCTTGGAATGGCGCGATAGAATAATTTTAATACTTAGTGACGATCGTATGAGCGACTTTCGTCCAGATAGTGACCAACTCGATATCTTGTTTTTGCTACATAGAGTAAGGCTAACCCAGGTCGAAATCGAGGCAGGCGTAAAACTCTATCGTCAGAAAGTGGCAAAATCGTTGTCACAACTAGAGAGATTCGGCTATGTACACCGTCCAGACGGAAAACGATCTGGCTATGAATTGACCGCAGTTGGCAATGCTTATATTAGAGAATTACAGGTAGCATAAACTTCAGAATAATCGTACCCATGTCAAGGCTGGTCAACCATCCAGCAAAGAATTTCATTTTTTCACACTAATCACCCACAAGCATATTGAAATCGTGGTACATCTATCCGTAGTGATCGTGCATGTGCACGCTTGGCGGTTACTTATCGGAGGTGTACCCGTATGGATATCAAGCTGTTAAATGTTGCAGAGGTTGCTGAACTATTAGGGATCAGTGATCGCTACGTATGGAAGTTATTGTTGGCCGGAAAGCTACCGAAACCCATTCACCTCGGACGGGCTACCCGATGGCAATCCAACGAGATTGAGCGGTTTATTGCGGATGGGTGCTCAGAAATTACTGATCGTGAAACAGAAGAGCAACTGGTTCCCGTCCATCAAACTGTTGCGGGCCAGAATTACCAGAAAGGAGCGAAATAATGCTTAGACGCAAAAACGACAATCCATTGGGACACTGGCGAAACGAACATAAGGTGAAATCGTGGCATATTTTTATGCGTACCCAGTACCTTGAGCCAGGGCTGAGGGATTCCGGAAAAACGAATTTCAACAAATGGTTATGTTTGGTCGAATCTGGCCAGCTACCTCCAGGTGAAGTGATCCGTAATCCTTACTACAGATTTCTGACCAATTTCGTTCCAGCCGAAAACTTGGAGCAACACATCCAATGGCTGAGGGCTCGTGAAGAATTGGGGCTGACTCGACCTAGAAGCCGTGAATCGTAGAACAATTAATTGAACGCCCAACCAATAATGGGATTTTACATGGCTGGTACGAATTATCCTTTAGTGAGAGAGCCGGGGACTGGGGGGCTGTGCTCCCCACCTCCCCATGACTCCCCAAATGGCGACGGGGAACATATCTCCCGTCCTGAACTGGAGATAGCTAATATTCCCCGCCTCCCCACTGGTACGCCCCCCTTGTCGCCAGAGGTGGAAGCGGCGAAACGGTTCTTATCGTCACCACGGCTATTCGATGAACTGGTTAAGGACGTGCAGGCGCTGGGCGTTGTTGGCGAACAAGATATTATCGTTCTGGCCTATCTGACTGCAACCGGACGACTCATGGACCAAGCCCTGCACCTGTGTGTGAACGGGGGTTATTCTAGTGGTAAGACCTTTGTAACCGAGCAAGTGTTGAAGTTGTTCCCGCCGGACGATGTTTTCAAAGCAACCCAGTTGACTCCCAAGCACCTGTTCAATTTGTCCGACGATGAGGCTAAAAGGTACCAGCACAAGATTATCTTCATCAAGGAAATGACCAGTTCTGAAGGCGATCTCGGTTTCCGGGAAATGGCCGAATCAGGCGAGGTGAAAAGCCTGTCGGTACGCGACGGGAAATCTATTGAAGCCCATGCCTATGGCCCGGTGACCTTCATTGCCACCACGACCCTTCCTCCTGAATTGATCAAAGGTGAGGACGCCAGCCGCTGGATATTTATCGATACGGACAGCAGTGAGCAGCAGACCGAAAGTATCATGCAGGACGTCGCGACACGGGCTGCCGATCCCGATGCCTTCGTAAACACCCATACCATCGACACGATTATCCAGAAGCACCATGCGGCACAAATAGCCCTATCTCACCAGTCGGGGGTTAAGGTAGTTATCCCCTTCGCATCATTGATACGGTTACCGGCTGGCGAACCGCGTAGTCGGCGGCTCCAAAAACAAATACTACGGCTGGTAGAGGTGATCGCCTACCTATGGCAATTCCGGGAGGGTCGGCGAACAAGAACACAGGAAACAGGACTAACTCTGATTGATGCCGACGCTGAGGACTGGCAAATCGCACTACCCCTAGTCCAGCGTATATATATGCAGAAGCTGGAGGCCAACAGTTTACTCCAGAATTTTATATCCCAGATTCAAAAAGATGGCCGGGAGAGCTACACCATGCAGGAACTGGTGGACCTCACTGACATCTCAGACACGACGGTCAGTCGCAGAATTCAATCATTGTCGCCGGGTATGGTCACAACTCAGAATGACGGCAAAACACCCCGCTACCAGTTTCATCTGGAGGCTGGGGTAGAAATCAGTCAACAACTTCCTACGGTAGAGGATATACGGGTGTACCTGCATACTCGTGGGGAAGTGGGGAATGAGGGATAACGCCATGAATGATAACAACTTATGTTACCCACAAGCGAATGGGGAGCCTTGGGGACGTGGGGAAGACCCGGATGATAAGTCGAGCCACACTCCCAGTGAACAGGATGCTGATGGGGATTTAGTAACCGAGATAATGAAAACATCACCGGATGTCGATCCTCTATCCAAAGGTGGGGACAATGGATTTCCAAACGAGGCAATCACGCGAATAGCTGTCGATATCAAGCAGATGACTGGTATGTTTCCATTCAGCGTTCGGACATTGCGACGGATGGATTCGGATGGACGGCTGCCAGCCGGATTCAAGCTAGGTGGACGAAAGCTATGGCGGGTCGTTGACCTGGAACGGTGGGCGGAGTTGGGTTTCCCTGCCCGAACAGATTTTGAACGGCAGGTACGGGCACCCAATATCAATTAGAGGTATATTGCAAAGCAGCTACCTACCCAACTAGTAGATGGTATTATTGACGATGCAGAATTATTTATCAGACACGAACACAGAGGATAGTTAGATCATGGCCCGTATCTTCAAACAGAAATACCACCAGAAGCGTAAGGTTGATGGCGAGTATCAGCGGGTACTGGTCAACGGTAAACCGGTCGTCAAGGAAGCCAAACGCTGGTACATCGAATACCGAGATCACAACGGAGTGGTGCAGCGGGTACCCGGCCACGTGGATAAGGAATCCACCCGTCAACTGGCGGCGAAGCTGGAGCGAGAAGCGGCCCGACGACAATCCGGGCTGATCGATCACTTTAACGAACACCGCCAACGCCCGCTACTGGAGCATCTGGAAGATTACCAAGCAGCACTTTCTGCCAGCTCGGCAGAATCCCATGTAATTACTACCATTCCGCGAATACGGAAGATCATAGAAGGGTGTAAGTTTGCTACGTGGTCTGATCTGTCGGCGTCGGCGGTGAAAAAGTTTATTGACAACTTGAAAGCTGCCGGAGTGGGTGAGCAGACTCGTAATTACTACCTGACCGCATTCAAAGGCTTTTGTAACTGGATGGTCCGAGATAAGCGAGCACCAGAGAATCCGATATCACACCTGAAGGGTGGTAACGTAAAAAAAGATCGGCGACATGACCGGCGAGCATTGACTATTGAGGAACTCGTACGGCTTATCGCTGCTGCTGAAACAGGGCCGGTCAGGCTGGGAATGTGTGGTCGAGATCGTGCAGTGCTTTATTGCCTTGCCGTGGGGACGGGTCTGCGAGTCGGAGAATTACGGAGTCTTACTCCAGCATCTTTTGATTTCCATTCTGAGCCGCCGATGGTGACGATTCGTGCCGCATACGCCAAAAATGGCCGGGACGATATCATTCCCCTGCAAGTGGATTTGGCTCGTTATCTGGCGGAGTACACGCTGGGAATGGATGAACATAGCCCGGTGTTCACTATACCAATCAAGTCGGCAAAGCTGATCCGTGATGATTTGGCCGATGCTCGCCAGAAGTGGATTGAGGAATCTCACAATGAGCGAGAGCGGGATGAGCGGAGCCGGAGTGATTTTCTGGCCTATCGGGATCATGCGGGACTTGTGGCCGACTTCCATTCACTCCGCCATACGTTTATCAGCAATCTGGTGGCGTCTGGCGTGAATCCCAAGACGGCACAAATGCTGGCCCGCCATTCTACGATCACACTCACAATGGACCGATACACTCACATCGATCAGTCGGAGCGAGTGCGGGCGATCCAACAATTACCGCGAATCCAGATGACTAATACACCGGTCCGGTGCTTACCGGAATGCTTACCGGAAAAGTCGGCAGATCAGGGGGAAACGTTGTCACCCGTTGGCATTCCGTTAGGTATGAATCAGCAAAACCGGGAAGTGCGAGAACAGGTACTATTGGCCGAAAAGGATGCAGAATTGTCATTTATAGAAACACTGGTCAGGGCCGGAGTTGAACCGGCGACACACGGATTTTCAGTCCGTTGCTCTACCAACTGAGCTACCTGACCTAAATGTCGGCACAATGGCCAAGCGAATGAGCATATCGGGGCCTGCGTTCATCGTCAAGCTGGTCGTTCTCCGCTGTACTGGTATCGTTTGAACCCACTGCAACCCCCAATATGGTGAAGACCGCTCCCTGACGGTCGCGGCTCGGTGAATCAAATCTAAGTACCTTTCCGGCGCATATGGTCATAAAAAAACCGGCGATCAAAATCGCCGGTTGTACATTCAGTTGAATATGTCATCAAATCAATTATGGCCAGACGCAGGTATCGGAGTTCAGATTCCGGTTGGTGGCATAACCACGGTAACCGGGCACCGCGCGATTGGAAGTATAAGGTCCAGGCCAGTAACCAGTCCACAAACGGTAGCGCATCCAGGCGATACCGGCGGTACCGGCAGCAGTTAATGTGTAAATGTTGTCACCATCCACGCCGGCCAGCGGCGTCTGAACAAACGCAGTGGAGCCATCAACCTTGGCGACATTCTGCCCCTCACCCTTCAAGCGACCACCATGATTGGGCGAGTTGAACGGGCGATAGTCTTCCAGATCCGGTTCAAAGGTGGCGTGTTGTCCGGCCAACGCCAGATGTCCGCCAATACCCGGAGGAGTTCCGGTCTGATCATTAACAAATTCTGGCCAAGTAGTCACCGCACCTGGAATCCCCGAGACACCGCTACCGGCATAGGTAGAGTTGAAAGCTAAATAATTCGGAGGGGTTCCATCAGCAGTGACACCGGATTTAATGGTGGCATTTTGGGCTGAATTCTTGAAACCGGCAGGATTTTTATCCGCCAGTAACACCATGCGTTGGTCGAGGCTTTCGCGTGCAATTGCAGAGTTATTGGCAACCGAGAAGGGCAGTTGATACCCATAGCTCAGATGCCCATAACCCCGGAAATCATAGCTGGTTCGGACATCGGCAGTTTCATCAGGGATATCTTCGTCGCTGCTGGGACAGACGAAAATTTTGGCGGATAACTGGCTGGTGCGAACCAGCAACCACAATGCCCGGGAATTGGAGATGGTATATCCCTGAACCACATTCTGATCGGAGCTGATCTTGTCGCGGGGCACTGCAGACACGCCGCCCATGGAAGTTAACATTTCCGTAGTGGTTCCTGGCAGTCGCAGGGGATAGCTGCTGACCGTTGGCCATTCGTCGTTGTTGTCGAAGGCGTAAGTTTTACAGGCTTTGGTGATACCGCTGATGTTCTGGCCGCAAATGCCGCGTTTGGCTGATTCACGCGCCTTGGCCAAGCTGGGCAGCAGAATCGCGATCAACAGGGCGATGATCGCCACCACGACCAGCAGTTCAATGAGCGTAAACGCCCACCGGGTTCTGAGTCTTGCCAACATAATCTCCTCCATTCAAATGAAATAACCGAAATAAGACCAATACCTGATCTTATCCGAAAACGACCCTCGGCGTGAAGTTTATCCCTAAACAAATAGGAATTTCAGACTCTAATTTTCATACAGTGACCAACAATAGTTACGGTGCGAAATCAACAATCTCCCTGATAATCGTCGAGAATTTTAATTTATTAGAGGGGGGCCTATAATGTTGTAACTAATTATTTATAAGCTAATTATGGATTTCGTATTTCCAGGAAAATCATCAATGGCATATTTAGTTATTTCATGGTTCAGCGGTGGGTTAAAGTGTATATCTTAATTAATATCAATAGTTTATGGTTGTAAAGTGATTGATATTGGCCTGTAACTGTTGAGTATTCAGGGAGTTGCTCGATTTAAGCCGGATAGAACGCTAGGCTTATAGGTAGCAGCGCAACCGGCGGTCGCAGTATGACTGATCATTTCGCTATTGGTTAAAAATGTACACGACGCGTCATAGTTTAATGGAGCGTATCCGCAACCGTTACGACCAGGTGGCGTGGCAGGAGTTTTTTGATTTTTACGGGCCCTTGATCTATCGCTATGGTCGGCAGCGCGGGCTGGGCCATGATGATGCCGAGGAGATCATCGGGCGCTGCTTTGAAAATCTCAACGAAGCCATGGGACATTTCGAGTATGACCCGCAACGGGGCAAATTCAAGAGCTGGTTGAAAAAACTGGTGAACAACAAGATCAACGATTTTCTGGCTCAGCGGCGGGAAGGGCGTTTTTCGGAATCGCGCCTGGAGCTGCAGATCGATCCGCGGCAGGATCTGGAACAACTCTGGGAACAGAGCTGGCGACAGGAGCTGTTGAATTATTGCACCGCGCTGGTTCGACGGGAAATTCCCGAAGCCCAGTACCAGGTGTTCCAGCTGAACGTACTCGAAGGGTGCAGCGCCGAACGAGTGGCTGAACTGCTGTCGATCAGTTGCGAACAGGTGTACCGCCAGAAATACAAAGTGTTGCAGAAGATCCGGGAAAAAATGCAGAATCTGCTCGATGAAGAGAGTCGGCATGACGCGTGAAACGGCTTGGCAACTGCTGCAGGAATATACGCAGAGCGAATCTCTGCGTCGTCATGCTCTGGCGGTGGAGGCAGCCTTGCGCCACTATGCCGTGCTATTCGGCGAAGAGGTGGAACGCTGGGGGCTGGTCGGATTATTACACGATTTTGATTATGAACGCTATCCCGCACCACCTGAACATACGCGCGCAGGTGCGGATATTTTACGCCGACCGGGTGTGGACGAAGAAATCGTGGGGGCGATATTATCGCACGGCGACTGGAACCTGGCGGAATATCCGCGTGACAGTCAACTGCGTAAGTGTATCTATGCGGTGGATGAGCTGTGCGGTTTCATCATGGCCGTGGCGTATGTTCGGCCGACCCGTCTGGCCGGCATGGAAGCCGCCAGTGTGAAAAAGAAAATGAAGGACAAAGCCTTCGCCGCAGCGGTCAGCCGCGACGATATCCGCAACGGTGCGGAACAGCTCGGACTGCCGCTGGACGATCACATCACGAATTGTATCCAAGCCCTGCAACCGATCAGCAGTATACTGGGTTTATAAGTGACTAGCAGGCCACCGCGCGGCGGAGAGGCATGGACATGCATCGTGGCCCGCCCAGCCCGCGGACGAGTTCGGAGCCATTAATACAGATCGTTTCCACGCCGTGGCGTTGTAGTTCTTCCTGAGTCTTGAAATTGCGGTCATACATGATGACCCGGCGGGGGGCGATGGCCAGCACGTTGGTGCCGTCGGTGCGCTGCTCACGCGGGGCGTAATGGGGGTCACCACCAGCGGTATGAATAATGGTGACCGGGCAGCCGAATTCATCACACAGAATTTGCGTCAGGGTACGCACCTCTGAAACCCGCTGAGCGATGATCCGTCCCTGGTATTCCAGCGGTTCAAAACGTTGAATTTCGCGAACCTGTTCCATCACCGGCGGATACCAGCAGACCACTCCCCGATCGATGATGGTGAAGACCGTGTCCAGGTGCATGTAGTCGCGTTCGGCGGGAATGGTGACCTCGTACATGCGCCGGATATGGCCGATATCGAAAACGTTATGGGCGATTTTTTCAATGGCCTGCCAACGGGTCCGTTCGCTGACTCCGATGATGACGGCTTCATCGTTGAGCACCAGCACATCGCCGCCTTCGACTGTATGCGGCCGGTCCTCCTCGGGACTGTCGCTGCCGCCATAAATGATCTGCCGGTTTTCAAACCAGGGATGCCATTCCAGCAACGTGCGAGTGAGTATGGTTTCGCGTACCCGTTCCCCATAATGCATTTTGCAGCTGATGGCGGCGTTTTTCACCACCACGGCGGGGTCACGACTGAAATAGGCATTGGGGATCGGTGGCAGGACGAAATCGCCGAGGGGAGCCGCGGCCAGATTTTGGCCGGTCAGGTGATGATACTCCCGGCTGGTCATGCCGGCGAAAAGGATGTCGAGCAGTTCTCTGCTGTTGAATCGGCCGCTGAGCAGCAATTCCGACAGAGCAGGAGTCTGTTCCGTAGTGCAGATTTCCTGAATCAGGGCGTCGCGGGCGGCGGTATCCTGGTTCAGCAGCTCGCGCAGCAGTTCTTCAAGGTAGAGTACCTGCACGCCGTGATCGCGCATCCGCTGAGTAAACTCGTCATGTTCATCCTGCATCCGCCGGAGATAGGGGATATCCTCGAAGAGGAACCGGCGCATGTTATGGAAATTGAGGCGGTCGATCTCCGGTCCGGGCCGATGTACCAGAACTGCTTCCAGAGGGTGATATTCATTGCCGACGCAGAGTTCCATGACCAAGATAGTAGTCCGAGACCGGATCGAAGTAAAACGCGGCCGAGTCGTAGCCGTGGGAGGTGTCGGTGTCATGTGGGGTCCGATAATGGCTGCGAACCGTCGTGCAGATGGCAAGTCAGCAGGAGTCAAACGTGAATCAGTCGTGTATGCAGATTAATGGAGAGACTGGCGGTGTTGGCGGGTTGTCACCACTCGCAGAGTCGCACCCTGCGTCGGCGGATGGCTGCCGGTAACGTTTAATAAAAATGTTATTTTCAAACCTGCGGAACTGAACTCGCCTCTGGAGATTTCCGATTTCAAAGGGGTAACCACAATCGCACCGCCAGACGCGGAGCAGAGGCCAACCATTCCCAGACAACAGCCGCCGAAGCGGCGAGGATCAGTCATGTCGGTCAGCACCCCGAAGCAACAGACATCCGTCCGCACGCCGATCAGTAAATTTCAGCGTTGTTACGCCGCGGCCGCGGTGGATCGACTGATCGAGATGGTGCGACCACAATGGGGTGAGGCGTTTAAGGTGGCGGATGTTGAAGCCGGCAGTGGACGGTTGGCGACGATGTTGTCCCAGCGCGGAGCGAACTGTCATGCGGTCGAGTCGGATCCACAGCAACGCCGCACGGGACATCAGGCGACATTGGAGTGGCCGGTAAACTGGCTGGCGGGTACCGCCACGCAGTTGCCCCTGGAGAGCAGCAGTGTGGATCTGGTCACCTATGGAGCAAACTTTGAGCGCCTGAACCGCCCGCGGGCATTGCAGGAGGCGGTCCGTGTGCTGCGGCCGTGCGGTTATATTGCGATTCTGAATAACGATCGCGATCTGCTGCTCGACCCGATTCAAAGCCAGAGCGAGAAAATGATTCGCTATTACCTGCCCGAATATCAGCAGCCGAAGCGCTGTTCCGATCCCCGGCCTCTGCTGGAGGCTTGCGGTTTGTTCCATGAGGTCGTGAATTTCGAGATCGATCATTTCATCGAGCTGGAAGCGGATGTTTATCTGCAATCACTCTATGATCAGATCATGCCCACCTGGGCGAAAGACGACCGCTCCACAGAACCGCCGGAAGTCCTGCCGCTCATGTCAGCGTTGGCCTGGCAATTTGCCTCCTTGCGTCACCTGCGACTGCGGTTCATCACCCGTGTCTGGGTGGCCCGCCGCAATTAGCACCGGTTCGACTTGTTTCTGCATAAAAATGAAGAAGCACCCGATCGGCGGGTGCTTCGTTTCGTGCGACTAATAACCGGTGATAACCCGCGTCAGGTGGTGGTGCAGGCGTGCCAATGGCGAATCAGCACGACGACGAACCACATCCCTGCCACCACGTATCCGACCCCGGCATACCAGCCATGTTCCATGCTGTAGGAGGAGAGGCTTTCCACCGCCAACCCGCTGGCCACCCCGTAGAAGATAAAAAAAACGATCAGGAAGCTGCCGAAGAAATAGCGCTCCACGTCACGGAAACGCGGGCTGCTGGCCAGCCAGTTTTCCCAGCCGGTGATATCCTTCAGATTAGGCTCGATATGTTCCTTGATATAGCGGCCGGCCCGGATCACCGTATGTTGCTCAACGATAAACGAGACCATCAGCACCAGAATGAGGAAGGGCATGGAGGCGCTGGCGAACATATTGCGATACTGGAATGCGATAAAACCCATCGCCGATACCAGCGCGGTGCAGATGATCAGCAGCCAGAACATGCGCGATTTCGAGGCCCGGATTTCCTCCCGCAGGGTCATGTATTGATGTTTCACAAATTCCTCCGTTGTCATGGTGGACATGCCTGTCTCCTTCAAGCCCGCGAACATCCGCTCACCTCCGTTGATCAGAAGTTGAGCTTGTAGAGTGCGGGTCGTCATGCTTCGATAATCGGGTTCATCAGCGCGCCAATGTTCAACTCCTGAGATTACTTGGGCATCTGAATGTTATATTCGCTGGGGAAGGGCGGATAGGGCGAAACGCGGAATTCCGGATCGTAACGGCAGGTCCAGCCGCTGGTTGATTTCCGCGAAGGTTCGACCACTTCCGCATGGAAGTCAGTTAACAAAACCGAAAGCTGGCCGCTGGGATGGCGTTCTTCAGGCAGCCGGGTTTTCCAGAACCACATCGAAGCACCGAGCGACCACGGCTGCAATTGCATTCCGGCGACATCCGCCAGAGGTGAATCACCGCCGCCCAGGGTGGAGCCGACTTTGGCGCTGGTAAAGAGATTGGACGGAAAGAAGATACCAGTCGCGCCGCCGCTCATCGCCAAACCTCGTTGCCGATCAGAATCGTAACCACCGTCGGTAATCAGGGCGACCGAGGCGGGATCCCAGACCAGCCCCAGATCACCGCGAATCCGGCTGCCCGCCTCCGCGACCGCTTCACCGTATCGCGGCACGGCTTCTCCCGCCGGGCCGATATCTTCACGGTAACAGCCGGGGAAATTCCCCCCGACATTGGTCTCGGTACCGACGACATCCTCATTGATGGCGTAGCTGAGCAGGCCCCAGTATTTGCGGGTGTTGGGATGAGTGCCAGGATTAGTGCTGTTGGGCGGGCTGGGCGGGTTGCCGCGCAGTGAGGCATTTTCCGGATAGAAGGGCGAGGCGACACCCTGGGCGTAATTATGGGCCGGACAGATGGCTGCACGGAACTGACCATCCATGAAGGTTTTCTTGGATAAAGCAAGATCAAGTGAAGTTTCGCGAATACCCCAGTTCCAGTTGTATTTGTAGTTGATGCCCTGGGCCCGGGCTAACGCCACCGGCCAGGCGAACAACTCACCGTTTTCATCCAGATCCGTCGTCACACCATCCGCAGCCAGTCCGACGCCATAATTGTTGGCGGAGAGCTGGAAATGGTCGTTGTGGCTGCTGGCGAAAATGACTCCCAGTTGGCCCAGTTCGCGCATATTGGCCAGACAGCGTACCTGTTTGGCTTGATCGCGGGCCCGTCCCAGTGAAGGCAGCAGAATGGATAGCAGCAGGGTGATGATGGTGACGACCACCAGTAATTCAATCAGCGTAAAACCACTCCGCCCCTGGGCGGTACAACCGTGTCGCCTGTTCATAATATCCTCGCTGAGTAAAGGGAATGACCGGACGTTGCGCCCGGCACGTCGTGGAGTCAGATGCGGACCGTGTTCATCTTCACACCACGTAGAGTTCATGGATGTATCATTCAGCTGCCAAGACAGGGTTCAATACCTGTTATTGTAACCAATATTCAATCATCCTCCAATGTCCCTTAGCCGGCCGTTGGAGACACTTCATTTCATCAGTAGCAAGATGCGCGCCTGACGAGCAGCCAGTTGCAGCGGATTATCCAGATACAGTAGTGAGAAAGGCAATTTTGCCTTTCCCGAATCAGTTACAGATGCCGAAAGTGTGACTGTAGCTGGAATTTCCGAAACGTCATTGGACAGATCGAGCAAATCCACCGCCCCATGACCCCCATTGGGGGTTTCTAATTTAATATCGCAGGGATGAGCGCCTAAATTCAATATGATCCAGATGCGCTGATTTTCGTCTGCCCGCTCAAAAATCAACACTCGGCGCTGCTCATCGCACAATCGCAGAGTCGCCGGGCTGTGAATCAGGACCGGGTATTGGCGTCGAATCCAGGCTAGTCGTTGCAGGAATGGCCGAAGCGAAGGTTCGATCCGTTCCTGCGGATCGAGGTTGGCTGGTTGATCTTCCCAGAGCATCGGCTTGCGACAATGAGGATCATGACCGCCATACATGCCCACTTCCGTACCGTAATAAATCAGGGGTGCTCCTACCCAGCAGAATTGAAAAGCAAGGGCCAGCTTGACGCGCTCATACTCTTCCGGGGCGGGGCGGCGGGTAAGATAAATTTTGCCATTCGGCAGATAATCCGGATTGTTGTCCTGATTGTAGCCTCGTGCGGGGTTGACCATCATCGAGGCGAGTCGGTCGGTGTCGTGGCTGTCGAGCAGGTTCCACATGGCTTCATTGGTCGCCGGGCCGAAACGCTGCAACAGGGCGATATTTTCCGACCAGAAGCGCCACAGCGGTTCATTGCTTTCGGCCGGGGCGAAATACTGCAAGACGCGATAGGCCAATGCATAATTCGTCGAAGCATCCCATTGATCGCCGGCATCGATCCACAGGCTTGGATCGGTCCAGAGTTCGCCGACGATCACCGCCTGCGAATTCAATTTTTTTATGTGCGTTCGCAACTCCCGCCAGAATCCATGAGGCACAAACTGCGGCGCGTCGAGTCGCCAGCCGTCTACCCCGTCCGATGGATCGCCATCGCCGTTGGGATCCATCCACCGTTGCACCACCGCGAATATGAAATCACGATAGGCAGGATCGACACCATCGACGGTTTTACGAACAAAAATAAGGTTGCCGTTTTCGCCGAACCAGCTCTGCCAGCGGAGCGGCGGACCCCAGTCGAGAATAGAAAACCAGCGGGCAAAGCGCGAATCACGGCCATATTGCCGCACATCAACCCACGGTTCGAATTCCGGGCCGACGTGATTGAAAACGCCATCGATCACCACATGGATACCCAGGGCATGGGCTTCGTTCAGTAATTGCAGAAAAAGTTTATCGCTGTCGCTCCATTGCCAGGTGGCGGGATTATCGATGATCTCGCCCGACAACCGGCTGCGGCTGTCCATGACGCCCAGGGTATCGTCGATGTGGCGATAGTCGCAGGTGTCATACTTGTGTTCCGTGAGAGCCTGGAAAACAGGGTTGAGATAAATTGCGGTAATGCCCAGTTCCTGGAGATAAGGCAGACGCTGACGGATGCCTTCCAGGTCGCCTCCGTAGCAGCGTTTAGCTTGAAATGGTGACAGGGGCGGTTTTTCACCGGGTAGCGGTTCATCCCAGGCGTGATTCCAGGGGACGACATTGGGCGGATCGTTGGTGGGATCGCCATTGCGAAAGCGCGTCGGAAAAATCTGATACCAGACCGCCTCGCGCGACCACTGCGGGGGTGAGCCTTCCTGGGCACTGGCCGTCGGTGAAATCAGAAGTAGAAAGGTCCAGGAGCGAAGAATCAGCAATAACGAATACTCACTTAATCTGCTATTCATTCGTATTTCGTACTTCATCCTTCACGCCTCTTCTACGGTTCATGCTTGGCTTGTACGCTGGGCAATTGCTGATCATCGAGCCCGACGACCTGCAGATAAAGTCCCCAGCCGAAGGACATATTACAGACCTTAACCAGAACAGGATTGCTGCCCATTTTCAAGTCGACTTCGAAGAGATCCTGGCCGGGTTCAGCACCGCGGCCGACGTTGTTCTTCCACGCTTCCTGGCCATTGACCCACACCCGCACACCATCGTCGCTACCCAGCTTGAAGCGCACTTTCTGATCGCTGTCGCTGTGCAGGTAAGTGAGTGCATAGGCGGCGATGTCGGGCTGATCAGCCACTACCTGACGCATATCGATAAAACGCGGGTCACCCTGGTCGTTGGGTATCGGCAGCTGCCATTCTTTTTTCTTCCACTCCAGCGCTTTCCCGTCGAGGGTAATCGATTGTGGAGCGGCTGAATCATAGGTCGCTGATTCAGGAGCGAACACCGCGTCAAATTCCGTCTGCCCCGGCGCATCAAACGGCCCGATCACCCACCAGTTCTGCACGAAACTGTCATCCACGGTTGCATAGGATTCAAATTTTCTTGTTTCGTTCTCTACACCGATATCGATGACGTTTTTAAAAGTCAGATGATGCTTGTCGAGTGGTAATATTTCCAACGGATAAGTTTCCAGGTATCCCTCATCAGGTTTGAGTATTAAAAATCTTTCGTCACGTCCAATGTATTGATCTCCCAATTCGTGCGTACCATTTTTAACCTGAATCTCCGAATTGCTGAAATTGGCGACAAGTGTTGTAACCGATCCTTTATCTTGATAATCAAAACGACTGCTGACGTAAATTCGGCTAAATGGATTATCTCCAGGCAGTACGGTTCCGTCAGCTATTTTCCGTGGACCGAAGCGATGTGTAATTTCAAATTTGGGTAATCCAATAGCGCTGAGCGTTTGTTCGTAAGCGGTTGTCCAGTTCTCATTCGAATCATCGCGCGGGCTTAAGCCCGCGGCTCCTGGAGAAAAACGGATAAATAGCGGCATCTCGTCGAGGCGGCAAACATAGTTGAGAATGGTCGGGCCGGTGATGGGTCGATTGCGGAAATAGTCGACCCAGGTGCCTTCGGGAATCCAGATTTCCTTGTAACCGATCTTCAGACCCTCGCAGTTGAAACCGGCTTCGCCGATCGGCGCCACCAGCAGATCATCGCCCAGCATATATTGCCGGCGAAAATGGTAAGCTCCGTCGGACAGTGGCCACTGCACATACATCGGCCGGCACAGGGGCAGGCCAGTTTCCGAAGTGATCCGGCTGGCCTTCAGCAGATAGGGACGCAATGCTTCGCGCAGCTTGATGAAATTTTTGGCCACCGAGCAGTAAGGTTCGGGATAATCCCAGGGCTGGCGGAAACCGTGATCACTGTGCAGCCGCAGGATCGGTGAAAAGGCGCCGAACTGGACCCAGCGGACGTAAAGCTCCGGATCGATTTTTTTGCCGAAGAAGCCGCCGATATCGTGTGACCAGTACATCTGGCCGACGTTGCCGGCGGTCGCGGTCATCTCGGTTTCAAACTCGAGCACCGGCCAGACCGACTGCGTATCGCCGGAAAAACCCAGCGGATAGCGATGGTTGCCCAGTCCGCCCCAGCGGCTGAAAATCAGTGTGTTGGTGGGGCCTTGGCGCTGCAACGTGTAGTCATAGACCAGTTTATTCACCCACCAGAGTGAATTGACCCCGCCGTAATCGTGGGTGTCAGGATAATCAATCCACCAGAAATCAGCGCCTTGATCCATCACTTCGCCGAGCGTGTCGAGATAGGCTTGCGCCTGGGCGCGTGCGGCGAAATTCAGGCGGATTTCCTTCTTGCCCGCCGGATCGAGACCGGCAGCCTGAGCAAATCGTTCATAGCGTTTATCAGCAGGCAGAATCGGCCCGATGGGGTGAATGTTCAACGGAACGTGAATACCTTTATCATGCATCCATTTGAAAAACCCCTCCGGGTCGGGAAAGTATTTGGGATTCCAGTCAAAGCCTTCCCAGCCGTTGGTGTGCCAGTCGACATCGACTACCTGCACGCTGAGCGGAATGCCTTCCTGCTCAAAGCGAGTGGCGATGTCGCGCAGTTCCTGATCGCTGTAAGTCCAGTAGCGGCTGTACCACAATCCGAAAGCCCATTCCGGAAGCGGTGGCACCGCTCCGCAAACGGACCGGAAATCGGCAAATGCCTGTTTATAATTTGAACCGTAACCGAAAAAGATCCAGTCCTGATACCCAGCCGCGGTTTCCCGCTTCTGGAACCAACCATCAGCTGTGAGCAGTGCGGAATGACTGTCATCCAGCAGATGCCAGCCATTTCTCGATAACAAGCCCACACCCAGATCGCGCGCCCCGGTGGCCCCATCGAGATTACTGATCGTTCCGCCGAGATTGCGCTCATCTTTCATTCCCGGCTGCCAGAGCAGATCGCCCGGCGAGGCATTATTATCGATGATCACTGCTTTCGAGATTTTCAGATTCTCCGTCGTGAACGGACCGGTGGGTTGATAGGTAATGAATAATAAACCGGTACAGATGGTCTGTTCTTTGATTACTCCGTCAGGCGTCTGAACGCTCTGTTTGAGAAAGGGCGAGAGATCCGGATAGGCGCGCTGCACGGCGATGACGGAGGGCAGGTCGATGAATTTACCATCCGGGGCATATTCCATCCGCACGCAGGTGGGCGAGATGAACTGGAAACGGGCGTTACCGACCACGACCTCGGTGGTGGCGGAAAGTGAACCGGGGGTCAGCAACTGCAGACCGGCGAAAACGAGGGCCAGGATTATTTTTTTCATGTTGCTGTTGCTCCGCAAAACGAGTTGATCAAAGCCAAATCATTCTACAGCCATCTTCCCCAATATTCGAGATGGATCCTCCGGAAGGCATTGGTATTGCTTGAACAAAATTTCAAACCCACCCCGTTGAAGTCCGCTGCATGACGGTCGCGGCTCGGTGAATCGTTACCAGTGCCCTCCGGGCCGGCAGTTACTTTTCAATGTTGTCCTCCTTCCCTTGCTGAAGATAGTCCAGTCGCTTATAACGTAAGAACCATTTGACGGTAGTTCGCCGCATGAAGGATAACCATTCCCTCCGGATCGCTGTTCCAGGATGATCGGATGGTTTTTGATTCACCTATGCAAACACGAAGTCTTGCAACCCGATTGATGCAATGGAAAGAAGGCAGCCTGATTCTGGTCATTGTGTTGCTGGGAACAGTACTGACGGTTTTTAGCGAGCCGATCAGTATTCGTGATCGCACCACCGGGGAAATGCGGCAGGTGAATAAATTTCTGCAGCCGACCAACCTGGACAAACTGGTGAAAAATACCTCCTTCATCGCCATTATGGCGGTCGGGGCAACGATGATCATCATCTCCGGTGGGATCGATCTGTCGATTGGATCGACCTATTGCCTGGCGGCGGTGGTCGGAGCCATGTTTTTCAACTATTTCGGCCCCAAGGGCAGCATGCCCGAGCTGTCACGATGGCTGGTTATTCCTGGTGGAATGTTACTGTGTGTGTTGACCGGAATGATCTGCGGCATGATTAACGGCAGCCTGATGGTGCTGCTTCGGGTTCACCCGTTTATCATTACTCTGGGCACGATGGAAATTTTCCGTGGAATCGCTTTCGTTCTCACCAAAGCGCAAGCCTTCACATTTTTCCCTCCCGAATTTACCGACGGCTTGATTCGGCGGGAATTCAACGGGCTCTATCCAGTGCCCTTGCTGATCATGCTGCTGGTGGTGGCGGGGGGCGGAATTTTTCTGACCCGTACCATTTGGGGGCGGTATGTATATGCGATCGGCGGTAACGAAATAGCCAGTCGCTTTTCCGGTATCCGCGTAAACAGGATCAAGATTCTGGTGTTCACGATTGCGGGACTGGTGGGAGGCATCGCGGCTGTGATCATGCTGGGCTATTATGGAGCGGCGTCTTCGGATGTCGGTACGGGATATGAACTTCGGGTCATTGCCGCATCGGTGATCGGCGGGGCCAGCCTGACCGGAGGAAAAGGGACAGCGCTGGGTGCGCTGTTAGGGGCGTTGATTATTCAGATGATCGATAACGGCATCGTGATTTTCGGCATCGATCAGAATTACAGCCGCATCATCATCGGGTCGGTCATTGTCGTGGCTGTGGTGCTGGACCGCTTCAGCCAATCGGTCAGTCGCCGCCGTCTGCTCACCAGTTAGTGAAAGGAGTTTGGAAGATGTACACGGTGCGAAAATCCGCGTTGCTGATCTGCAGTTGTATTTTTCTGACGGGCTTGATCTCGACGGCGGCCGCGCAGGAGCCGAACGCCCCGTCACCCGCTGCCAACGCCAAGAAGAAATATGTATTCGGTGTGATCGCCAAGAGCGAAGGGAATCCGGTCTTTCAGGCGGCGCGGCAGGGGGCAATGGATGCTGCAGCGGATTTGAGCAGGAAGTATGATCTGGAAATTTCCATCGACTGGCGGACACCGAACCAGGAAGATGCCCAGAAGCAAGCCGACTATGTGGAACAACTGGTGATCAACGGCGTGGACGGAATTGCCATCAGCGTCAGCGATGCCACCAAGGCGAACAGCGCCATCAATGAGGCAGTCGATAAGGGCGTGCCGGTTATGTGCTTTGATTCTGATGCTCCGGACAGCAAGCGTTTCTGCTATTACGGGATTGACGACGTGGAGTGCGGCCGGCAGGTGATGCGGGAACTGGCCCAGTTGCTGGGCACTCAGGAATGCAAGATTGCGATTCTGGCGGGCAACCAGAATGCTCCCAATCTGCAAGCCCGGGTACGCGGTGTCCGCGAGGAAGTGCAGAGCTATCCCAATATCCAGGTAGTAGACGTCTATTATCATGCCGAGACTCCGCAGGATGCAGCCGCCAAAATCGAGGAGGTGCAAACCACCAATCCCGAAATCAAGGGTTGGGCGATGGTGGGGGGTTGGCCGCTCTTCACCGATACCCTGCTCAAATGGGAGCCGGGCAAGGTCAAGATCGTAGCGGTTGATGCCCTGCCGGCGGAGTTGCCTTATGTGGAGCAGGGCGTGGCTCAGGTGTTGCTCGCCCAGCGTGTTTATGAATGGGGTTACCGTTCGATTGAAATCATGCTGGATAAAGTGCACTTCAATAAAGATCCGCAGAAAGTTCGGGACATCATGGTGCTGGATCGGGTCACGGTCGACAACGTCGCGGAATATGCGAAGAACTGGGACAAATGGCTGGGCCAGCAGAAGTAGCTCCATTGATCCGGTTCGACCAGGTCACCAAGCGTTTCCCGGGGGTGGTAGCGCTGCAGGATATTTCTTTTTCCATCGCCGCCGGGGAATGTCACGCGCTGGTGGGTGAAAACGGGGCCGGCAAAAGCACTTTGGGTAAGATTCTCGCGGGAATTCATCGCGTGTCCGGCGGAACCCTGCGGATCAATGGTACTCGGGTTGATTTCAAATCTCCACTGGATGCCTCCCGCGCCGGCATCAGTATGGTGCACCAGGAACTGGCTTTTTGTCCCAATCTCTCTATTGCCGAAAACCTCTTTCTGGGGCGGTTGCCTCATGTCGGGCCCTGGGTGAACCGGCGGTTGATCAGGGAACGCACGTTCAAACTGCTGCAGGCCGTCGGGTTGGATGCTGATCCGGGATTATTGATCGAACACCTTTCGACCGCCCAGGAACAGATGGTGCAGATCGCCGCCGCGGTGGGGCTGGGGGCTCGTATCGTCATCATGGACGAACCCACGAGTTCGCTCTCTCATCGGGAAAGCGAGCGGTTGTTCGAGATGGTCGGCCGGCTGAAGCAGCAGGGCGTAACCCTCATATACGTTTCACACCGTCTCGAAGAAATTTTCCGGATTTGCGATCGCATTACGGTGTTACGTGATGGACGTTATATAAGAACTTTACCGATCCACAGCACCAATTCCGATGAAGTGGTGCAGTTAATGATTGGCCGGCCAGTCGGCGAATATTATCCCGACTGCGTGCATCAACCAGCGGGGGAAGAGTTATTGCGGGTGGAGGGTCTGACCGCACCAGGCCGATTTGAACAGGTGTCCTTTGCGGTGCGCGCCGGCGAGATCGTGGGCTTAGCCGGTCTGGTCGGAGCCGGGCGGAGCGAAGTCGCCCGGGCTATTTTCGGCGTGGATTCGTTTACTCAAGGCCAGATATTCCTCCGCAACCGGAAAACGGTGATCGACTCACCCCGACACGCGATTCAACAAGGGGTGGGCTATCTGCCGGAAGACCGCAAGCGGCAAGGTTTGGTCCTGGGTATGAACTGTCGGGAAAATCTGTCACTACCGAGACTGGCCCGCATGCAGCGTTGGGGCTTCATTCAATATCATCAGGAACGGGAACTGGTGCAGTCTTATTTTGATGCGCTGCGCATTCGAGCGGCGGACATGGAAATGGTCATCGAGGGATTGTCGGGCGGCAATCAGCAGAAGATAGCCATGGCCAAGTGGCTCGCCCTGCGGTGCCGGGTGCTGATTCTGGATGAACCAACGCGCGGCGTGGATGTCGGCGCCAAGAGTGAAATTCACAACCTGATCGACCGCCTGGCGGGTGATGGCCATGGCATCCTGCTGATCAGTTCTGAATTACCCGAAGTCCTGTGTATGAGCACGCGCATATTGGTGCTGACGGAAGGCCGTCTGGTCGGCGAACTTTCCCGCCAGGAAGCCAACCAGGAAAAACTCATGCAAATGATGGCAGGTGTTAAAAACCGGTCCAACGGATAAGGTGCTGACCAATCCTGTTGTTCACATGGGAGGTTGCGGAAGGATGAGAATAAATAGGTTGATCTGGGGTGGTTTGTGGCTGCTGTGGGGCTGGATTTCGCCAGCGCAGGCGCAGTGGAACCATCTGGGCAATCTGGATCAGATGCAGCTGAATGATGCCAGGAATCAAATCACCGTGACCGCTGGAGCCAGCATCGTGCAGATCAGCGCGATTGACGAAGGGATCGTGCGGATTCGCCTCGCCCCCGACGGAAAATTCGGCCGGGATTTTTCATGGGCGGTGGTCGACCTGACGCCTCAGGCAACGATTAATGCGACTCCTGTTGAAGATACTGACCAGCGCGTGGTCTATGCCTCCGGATCGTTGCTGTTGCAGATCGACAAACAACCTTGTCGCATCACCGTGATGAACCAGGTGAAACGCGTACTGGTCGCACAGGATGATCGCAAGGGGATGGCGTGGGATGGCGAGCAGGTGGCGGTGTGGCATGAGATGCCGGAATGGGAAAGCTATCTCGGTCTGGGCAGCAAGACCGGCCCGCTGGATAAGCGCGAAGGCGCCTGGACCAACTGGACCAGCGATACTTACGGCTTCCAGTCCTATACCGATCCGATCTATCAGGCCATTCCCTTTTTTATGATCGCCCGCGACGGGCAGTATGCGGGAATTCTGTTCGACAATCCCTATCGCAGCTATTTCGATTTCGGCAAGAGCGAACGCGATACCTATACCTTCGGAGCCGAAGGCGGCGAACTGAATTATTACGTAATCGCCGGACCGACCCCCAAGGAGGTGTTGCGCCGATATACCGAACTGACGGGTCGCATGCCCCTGCCCCCCAAGTGGGCGCTGGGTTATCACCAGTGTCGCTACAGTTATTTCCCGGATACGCGCGTGCTGGAAGTTGCCAAAACCTTCCGCGAGAAAAAAATCCCGGCTGATGTCATTTACCTCGACATCGATTACATGAATCAGTATCGCGTCTTTACCTGGCATCCGGAATTTTATCCGCATCCGGAAAAACTGATGAGCGATCTGGCGGCGCTGGGTTTCAAGGTGGTTACTATCGTCGACCCGGGGATTCGGAATGAGCCGGGCTATCACATTTATGATGAGGGTACTGAAAGAAACGCCTGGGTGAAGAATCCCGACGGCACGCCCTATGTTGGTGCGGTCTGGCCGGGTAAGTGCGTTTTCCCGGATTATTCCAATCCCGCCGTGCGCGAGTGGTGGGGCGGATTGTACAAGATGCTGCTTGATGCGGGGGTGGACGGCATCTGGACCGACATGAATGAACCGGCTGATTTCGACGGCCACAAGCACACCAACCCCATTACCGTGATGCACGATAATGAGGAGCAGCCGGCTGATCATCGGGCTTTTCACAATGTGTACGGAATGCAGATGGCCCGGGCGACCTATGAGGGTTTGCAGAAACTTGCGCCCGACTTGCGGCCTTTCGTGATCACCCGTGCCGCCTACGCCGGGGTGCAGCGCTATACCAGCAGCTGGACGGGTGACAACACTTCGAGTTGGGATCATCTGCGATTGGCGGTGGCGATGTGTCTGGGCAAGGGGATCAGCGGGCAGGCGTTTACCGGCGTCGATATCGGCGGGTTTGTGGGTGGTGCTTTTCCAGAATTATATGCCCGCTGGATTCAGGTGGGGGCGCTCTTTCCCTTCTGCCGTTCACATACCGGTACGGAAAATCCGGATCAGGAACCCTGGTCGTTCGGACCTGAGGTTGAGAAGATTGCACGCGAATCGATCGAACTGCGCTACCGCCTGCTCCCTTACATTTATTCCACATTCTGGGAGTGCAGTCAGAGCGGCACGCCGGTGATGCGTCCGGTATTCTTCGAGTTTCCGGATCAGACCTGGTACAACGGCCAAAGCTACAACTTCATGCTCGGTTCTGATCTCTATATCTATCCGATCGTCGAACCGGGTCAGAAAATTCATCGCCACCGCCTGCCGCCCGGTTTGTGGTTCGACTGGCACACCGGTGAGAAAATCGGCGGCGGTGAGGAAGCGGTGGTCGTGCCCGATGCGGGTGCGAGGTTGCTCGGTGATGCAGTATTCGGCCAGCGCGGTGTGGTGAGCGAAAAGGAGATGCTTAACTCGCTTTGCCCGCTGCCAATCTATGCGCGCGGCGGAGCCATCATTCCCACACAATCGATGGTGCAGAACACCGGTGAAAAACCGCAGGAACCTCTGATCCTGGAAATCTTCCCGTGGGGCGAATCAACCCGCACACTTTATGAAGACGCTGGTGACGGTTATGGTTACCAGAAAGATGAGTATCTGCTCACCACGTTCCATTGCCGGCAGGAAAAAGATCTGATCACCTTCACCGTCGATCAACCGAAGGGGAATTTCGTACCGCCGCAACCGGTGGATCGGCGGGGATTGTTGCGTTTCCATGGAGTAGAACGCACCGTGACTGATGTGCTAGTGGATGGCCAATCGCTGAAGGATACGACCCAATCCGGGCGGGCGTTTCTGTATGAACCGGAAAAACGTCTGTTGACTTTCCCACTGACGGATCGGACACAGGCGACCAGGGTGGAGATCAAGCTGGCATCGGAATTACCCGCCGATGCCGGAACCGAGCCGGTGAGTTTTGATTTCGGCTTGGTCAAAACCCGTCACGCCTGGGACAGCGGTTTTTCCGCGGTCACCAGCGACGGCCAAACCACCACACTGCGGATGCGTGGTTTGGGTGATCCGTGGATTATGGGCCAGCCGTTGTGGCTTAACGGCCAGGTGGTGAACCAACTGAAAATCACAATCGCCGTGCAGGATGCCAAGGAGCTGATCTTCAAGTTCGGCACCTGGGACGAACCGTGGATCAATGAACCGCGCAAAATCGTGATCCCGTTACAAGCCGATGGTCAGATGCATGAATACACGGTGGACCTGAGCAAGGTTAGCGACGGTCGCTGGAATACGCTGATCACCGGCTACCGTATCGATTTTCCGAAGGAGCTACCGATCGCATCGAAGATCATCATTGATGAGATCAGCTTCACAAAGAAGTGAACCACCGGCCGTAAATGGTGAATAGTCGTTGGTAATTTTCAGAACCAAGCGCCAGTGAATGGAACTGATCGAAAAAAATTCTGGCACACCTTGATGGATCATTGTCCCAGTTTTGGGGGCATGTCGGCGATGATATAGGCGGTGGTGGCCAGAGCGGCGATGCTCTTGGCTAATTCCTGCGGATCGACCTTGTCCAGCGTATCCGCCGGTGAATGGTGAAAATCAAAATAGCGCTCGCCCTCGACCAGATGGCCCATCAGCACCACGCCGCCCTCGCGCAACTGATGCACGTCGGCGCCGGAGAAACCGGTTTTCGTTTCCATCGGTCCCAGCGGAATGAGCAGGGTCATCATTTCGCGGAGCTGTTCCGCCGCCCGGTTCATGACCGCCGCTTGCTGGTGATCAACCGAATAGCCGGTGGGAGCGAAGCCGCCGGCGTCGCTTTCGATGGCGGCGACATGGTTGGCGAGTTCCGCCTGATGATCCAGGGCATATTGTTTTCCGCCGCGCAAGCCGTTTTCCTCATTCGTCCAGAGCACGACGCGAATGGTCCGTCGCGGCTGCAGGTTCATTTTCCTTAGCACGTTCAAGGCTTCCATAGCCATGACGCAGCCGGCACCATCATCATGCGTTCCCTGGCCCACATCCCAGGAATCGATGTGGCCGCCGATGACCACGATCTCGTCCGGTTTCTCGCGCCCGCGCAGCTCCGCGATCACGTTGGCACTGTTGACCGGTTCGAGGTTTTTCGCCTCCATCTTCAGACAGAGTTCAACCTTCATGCCCCGTCGCTGCAAGCGCGTGATCATCGCGGCGTCTTCAACGGAAAGGGCGGCAGCGGGCACCTGATAGGGGGCGTCGTCATAGCGCGTCATGCCGGTATGCGGGGTGCGCAGGCTGGTCGCCGTCACCGAGCGGATCAGGCAGGCGACCGCTCCGTTCTCCGCCGCCAGGCGCGGACCTTCGGCGCGAAAACGCACCGCCTCCCCGTAGCGTGATCCGAGGATCGGATCGTAATCCGGCATGGGATTATCGAAGAGGATGATTTTGCCTTTAACACGACCGGCAACCATGGCCAGTTCATTTTCATCAGCGACGGCGATGACTTCGGCGGTGATGCCTTCCGGCGGCGTCCCGACTGACCCGCCCAGCCCCAGCATGGGTAATTCTTTGACGAGTGGTGCCAGCAAGGTGATGCTTTCACGTCCGCGCACCCAGTGGGGGACGTCGGGTACGGTTTCCAGATGCACGTTTTCCTGGCCGTCGCGGTTCAGCGTTTCCACGGCCCAGACCAGCGCTTTCTCCAGACCTTCCGAGCCGCTGAGTCGATGGCCGACGTCATCGCTGAGTTCTTCCAATTTGCGGAAACCGTCGTTGCCGGCGAGCGTAGTGGCGATGATTCGTTCCGCCACTGGACGATAAGTCATGGAGATGGACGCCGGTTGGCTCGCCGGTGATTCAGGAAATGCCCAACTGGGCAGGCTTACCATCAGTATCAGCACCGGAATGATAAAAAGCAGACTCATCATGCGCATGTTTTTAACCTTTCTCGTCGGCATCAGCCCCAGTCGGGTTTTGATCCAGACTGCTGTGATCGGTCTGATCCAGCCGCAGCGGAGTGAGGGTGATCCAGCCGTTCATCAGTAAATCAAAATCAGAACCCGGCGAACGGATATTCTCAAAATAGTTGCCGCAAAATTGCGTGGTATAGCTCGCGGGCAACGAGGCGGGGGGCGGCTCAAAAAGCGTGGGAGTCGCGCGGGTACTCAAGGGGCAGCGTTTGATACCCTGCTGCTCACCGGCGGGAAGAGCCGGCAGGTTGAGATTGAACAGCGGGGCACCATCCAGGAAAGTTGTCGCCGACGATTTGATTTCAGGCAACAGGTGCTGTAATCCGGCGAGGGATAAGGAGCGGCTGTGATTCCATTTATCGGACCAGTCCGGACGTATCAATTGTGAGACCGCGATACCTGCCACCCCCAGCAAAGCCGCTTCACGCGCCGCCGCCACGGTTCCGGAATACCAGACATATTGCCCCACATTGGCTCCGGGATTGATCCCCGCCAACACCAGGTTGATCGGTCCGATCGGTAAATGGCGCAACGCCAACCGGACACAATCCGCCGGCGAAGCCTGGCAGACAAAGTACTCGCCCCATTCCGGTCGATGTCGTTTTTCAATACTGATGGAGCGGCGAAAGGTCACCGCGTGGCTGCCCTGGCTATGGCAGATCTGCGGAGCCACCACGATCGGCTCACCCAGAGCACGCGCTACTTCAACCAGAATGGCCAGCCCCGGTGCTTCCACCCCGTCATCATTCGTTACCACGATGCGCATGTAACTGGACTCCACGACGAATTCAGCCGAACCAATATAACAGCACAGGACCGGTAATCCTACTCACTGGTCCATTGGCGGCAATGATTTGCTCAGTGGTTGAGTGAATCGTACTGTTACAAAGACCCGGAAGGGGATGGTGTGATCATATCTGCCGCCCCCCGTGACCGGAAGGTCGCGGTTGATCGCCTACCCAGAACATGTCAGGGTGTGACGGTTGTTCCCTCCGGGTCAGGGTGGATAGAATCAGTGGCTCGAACACTCGCCAATCCTCTGGAAATGCGCCAGGTTGCGGAATCGCCGCTGCGCGTGCGAGCCACCACCGGCCATGACCCTTCCACCCGCAAGCAATGGAATCTTCCCCAACCGGTCGCCATCATCGGCTCGACTCGTCATGCGGATGTGGTGTTGCACGAAGAAGGTGTCGCCCGGGCCCATGTCGCCATCGTCAATACCGGCCGGCATATCGTTGCGGTGGATCTTCTGAGTAAAACCGGAACGCGCTGCCAGCAGGAAACGATTGAACGGCGCATCCTCAAACATGGCGAACGGTTGCAGTTAGGCACGGCGGATATCCATCTAGCCATCACCGGTACACCGGATAAAACCCGTGCCGACTGGCCGATCGATGATCCGACGGTTATGCCCGTGTCCTGTGTACTGGTCCGGCTGGACACGCAGCAGCGCTACGAACTGTCGCGCGGACAGGTGCTGATCGGCAGCAGCCCGGCAGCGGAGATTCAGGTTGAGCGCAAGGAACTGGCGCTGGCCCACTCCTTGATATTCGTCAGCACGCGCGGCGTGGGGATCTGCCATCTCGGCAGCAGCATGCCCCTGCAATTGAACGGTACGCAATGTCGCGTCGGCTATCTGAAGGATCATGATCGAATATCCATCGGCGGAACGGAATTCATGTTTCGGCTGCAGTCCGGTGAACGTTCACCGGCGGTCGAAACGCCAATCCCCGCCGCTACCCCAACCCCTGAGAAGTCATCTATGAACACCAATACCTCCACTCCAGGCACAATGGCCCCACCCCGGGAATCGATGCTGGACACAGCGACTGACCTGATGGCTGATCTACCCGATCTGCCCACTCCGCCGCTGGGAGACAACGGCGAGGCGGCGACCAGCATGCTCACCACGCTCGAGCAGAAGATGGCATCGCTGCAGCAGGAGATTGCCCAGTCCTGGGGGCAGTTGAGTGACTGGCGCAAAAAGCTGGCGGTCGAAAAGAACCAGATGCATGTCCACAACCAGGATCTGCAGAACAAGGAAAAGCTGCTCGAGCAGATGACCCATGAACTGGACCAGCGGGCCCAGCAGTTGAATCAGCAGACCGTTCAGGTCCAGTCGCAGCAGCAGGAACTGCAGCAGCGGGAGCGGGTAGTCCAGCAGCGGCTCGCGGAACTGGAGCAGCGCGAAGGAACGCTCGGTGAGCGCAGTGATCAGCTCAACCAGTTGAACCAGGAGATACAACAGCGCCAGCAGGAAGTCGAACAGTTTGCCGCACAATACCAGCAGCAGCGCGAAGAACTGAACCAGATGCAGCAGGCACTGCAGGAACAGCAGGCAACGGTGGAAAAAGACCGCCGTGAACTGGAAGAGATGTTCAGCCAGCTGGAACATCGGGCTGCCGAACAACAGCAACGCGAAACGCAGATGGGTGAACTGGAGACCCAGGCCCTGAAGCAGATTGAGGAACTGCAGGGCGCCAAGCAGCAACTGGATCAGCAGGTGCAGGCGGTGGGTAAGCGCGAGGAACAGTTGCGCACCTACGAACAGCAACTGCGCGCCAAGTGGCACCAGGTGCGCGAAGAATCGCTGACCATTCAGAAGCGGCAGGTGATTATTGAGCGGTTTGCCCAGTTTCTGCAGGAAGCCAACGAAGCCTACCAGATCACCATTAGCGCCCCGATCGATTCAACGGCCACTGCCGCAACGGCAGCGCCGACTTCCGCTGCTGACGAACAAGTTGCAGACCGCGAGTCGACTGCGACCCCCGATGTGGCTCAGGAGCGTCAGCAGCATATCCAGGCGCTGGAGCAACAGGCCCGGCAGATGGTCGAAGAGATGGCCGAGGAACCTAACGAAGCGACGACGAACGGTGACAGCGCCGTTGAACACACCGGCACCATAGACTGGAACGCGGTTGAGCCGGAAGTCCGCGAACGGTTGAAAGTAATCAAGCGTCTCGGCCAGTCGCGAAAGTCAGACGCGGAATTGATTCAACAGATTCGCGAAGAGCTGCTCAGCAGCAAAGACGCCTCCAGCCGGAATGGCAAGAAGAAGCGCTGGTGGGGATGAGAACATCAACTGACTGCCCAGCGCCTCATCATTCATGATCGTGGTTATTGCGTCGGCGGGATAATGAGCTGGATAAACAGCGTCCCGTGTCACAGACCAGTTCATCGAGCCGGCATGCTGAGGCCGGATTTAAACCGGCACACCAAACAGCAGAGATAATAATGTGCTCAGCGCCAAACCTATAAACGAGGGGAGTAGTTGTTCGCCAATGCAACCCGTAGTCTGCATCATGTAAGCACCACACATGATGGCGAGTGACCAACGATAGCATTTTT
This sequence comes from Phycisphaerae bacterium, assembly GCA_022072405.1. Lineage (GTDB taxonomy): Bacteria > Planctomycetota > Phycisphaerae > UBA1845 > CAIVHJ01 > JAJVHX01. The sequence continues at coordinate 31,724 of JAJVHX010000013.1, forward strand.
TCCAGTTAACTTTCATGGCCGGATCCTTTTATAAGAGCGAGCGAGGTTCGCACCGCTTCGCGGGCTGACCATATATAATCGACCCATACACCAGTTGCAAACCAGTGAATGGGTCGAGATTGAAAAAAGGATTAGCTTTCCGGTTCGAGAGGGCGGTCAATCAGTACCGGGTCCAGAGGGGCGAGGACCGGGGCCGGTGCCGAATAACCCACCACCGATACCTTCAAAGGGTGAACCTTCACCGCAAGCCAGTGGTATCGTGCAATTGGGGTAATCGTTATAGGCTTCCAGCGTGCCGATGGACTGCACATCGATATCAGCAGGATCGCAGGTGGTCAGGACGGTTCCGCAGGGGTTGGCGAAACGGGCCAGGTCCTGACAGGCGCCGAGTCCCAACTGGAACATACACCCGCCGCACAGGAACAGTACCAGGGATTTGCGATTGATCCGATTAACCATTTTTTCTTCCTTATCCTGTCAGCCAACGATGGCGAGGAATAAACAACCGAATTCAGTACCCTGGCCGGTATCAGGGATTTAAATTTTCTTCATCCAGACAATCCACCAGCAACGGTACCGGGCTGCACAGGTTAAAAGTGCCGCCCAGGACACCATTCTGGCAATCGAAAATGAAACAGAAGTTGGCGCTGACCAGAACCGTATCGCCGGCGCTGCGTGCACAGCCTGCTTTGCTCCCGGTGCCAAGCAGGGCGGTCCCGCCCAGGAACATCATCAGATAAGTCATAATCCGCTGCCGTCGTTTGGGCATGAGGTTGATCCTCCTTGGTGAGCTGCTATTGGGCGAATCAGTCATGCTGAAGTCGAGAGCAGATCGTGGGAATCGACTCCGGCACAGGAAGTATAAACCGACCAGTCGCACCCATCAAGATGCCTGGCGCAGATTAAATTGCTCCTAAGAATCACTCAGAACTACCGGATGCAACAGCGCGATGGAGCCGGAGAGATGGCGGGTTCCGCTGGGTTTTATGCTGCCTTAATCGAATATGCATGTCGTCCGATGCCGCAGTTTCGCCGGGTTTCCGCATAAAGACCTAACTGTAGTTAACTTAACAGCTTGAAGTGGTTATGGTCGGGGGCTACAATAACAAAGGGTACGATCAGGTTGCTGCCGATCCAGCCCATCCACCGTCTTGCTGACTCGTGGATAGTTGCTCAATGGTCGTTCATACCAACGGTCGAACCAGCCCATAAAAAAGAGGTAGTTCATGGCCCGCAAGCGACGCAAGCTCGGCGAAATTTTGGCGCAACAGGGTTTGTTATCAGCCGGCAAACTGGCCGACGCCATCGAATATGCCACCAATAACGGCAAACGTGTCGGTGAAGCCATCATCGAACTGGGATTGTGCAACGAGGATGCTGTTTATCAGGCGCTGGCCGCCCAGTTCGAAATGCCCTTCGTTGATCTCAACAAGGAGTCGGTCGACAAGTCAGCGCTGGACATGTTGCCGCACGATCTGATCCGCCGCCATCTGGTGATCCCCTTCGGCAAGAAAGATCGATCCGTCCGCGTCATTATCACCGATCCGCTCGATCTGGACACGATCGACATGCTTCGTTTCCGGCTCAGCCCCAACATCGAAACCGCCCTGGCCCCGCTCAGCAAGGTGAAGCATTACATCGACAACTTTGTCGACCCGATGAGCGAAGAGCTGAGCAAAAGCATCGCCAGCATGAGCATGAGCGTCAGTATTGACGAAGCCGGCGCGGAGATTTCGCAACTGGTCAAGGAGGAGGATGAGAACGCCCCGATCATCCGGTTGATCAATATGATGATCGCTGAAGCGGTGCGCAGCCGGGCCAGTGATATTCACATCGAGCCGATGGCCAACCGCATCCGCGTGCGCTATCGCATTGACGGCGTCTGCCTGATTCGCGATGACATCCCCAAGAATATGCAGGGTCCGGTGAGTACGCGTCTGAAGATCATGTCGGGGATTGATATCGCCGAAAAGCGGCTGCCGCAGGACGGCCGAATCAAGATGAAAATCGGCAACGATGACATCGATTTTCGCGTCAGCAGTTGCCCGGGATACCACGGTGAAAGCATCGTGCTGCGTATTCTGCGGCCCGACTCGGTGCGGATCGGTATTCAGGCGTTGGGCTTTGCCGATGATGATTATGCGATTTTTTCGAAAATCATTAAAAAGCCCAACGGCATGTTCCTGGTGACCGGGCCGACCGGCTCCGGAAAAACCACCACCCTCTATGCCGCCCTGCAGGAACTGAATCGGCCGGACCGCAAGATCATCACCGCCGAGGATCCGGTTGAATACAATTTTACCGGCATGAACCAATGCCAGGTGCATGAGGACATCGGTCTGACGTTTGCCAAGATTCTTCGTTCCATGCTTCGCCAGGCGCCGAATATCATTCTGGTGGGCGAAATCCGCGATCGCGAGGTGGGGGATGTCGCCATTCAGGCCGCCCTCACCGGCCACCTGGTCTTCAGTACCTTGCATACCAACGATGCGCCCTCAGCAATTACTCGTCTGATCGATATGGGCATCAAGCCGTTTCTGGTTGCCAGTGCGGTGCAGGCGATTATGGCTCAACGACTGGTGCGGACCATCTGCCAGGAATGTCGCGTGCCTGATGACAACCCGGATCACAAAATGATGCGTATACTGGGCCTCGATCCCAAAAATATGGATCAGTATTCCTTCTTCAAGGGAGCCGGCTGCAAACGCTGCAATAATACCGGTTATCGCGGGCGAAAAGGCATATTCGAGATGCTGGTGATGAACAACGAGGTGCGCGAACTGGCCTTCAACCGGGCCCCGTTGACCCAGGTGCGTAAAGCGGCTTTGGCCAGTGGCATGCGCAACCTGTTGGATGACGGCAAGCGCAAGATTTTCGCCGGCGTGACCACCATGGATGAAATCGCCCGCATCGCCCAGGTGGAAGGTCTGGTGGACAGCGCCGAGGAAATGGAACAGGCGGCTACCGAATGAAAACCGGCGATCGGCGGCTGGAAATCGAATGAACAGCTCGGTTGGAACCGAGGAGCTTTTTGATAACAAGGCGGTAGGACCATCATGGCGACGATTCACATTGACCGTCTGCTGGAAACTGTGGTGAAGAAAAACATCTCCGACCTGCACATTTCGGTCGGGCGTCCACCCTCAGTTCGTATGGATGGGCGGTTGCGTTCACTGGAGACCAAGGTCCTGGAACCGGATGATACCGTCTCCCTGATGAAATCCATTACTCCGGAGCGTAATCAGCAGGAAATCCAGGAAGAAGGCGGGACGGACTTCGGATTTGCTTTCGGCGACCAGGCTCGGTTTCGTGTCTCGGTCTTCAAGCAGAAGGGCAACATCTCGATGGTGTTGCGGTTGATCCCCTTTAAACTGCTGAGTTTTGAAGACATCGGCCTGCCCAAGATCTGCAAGGCGTTGTGCCGCCGGCCGCGCGGCCTGTTCCTGGTCACCGGGCCGACCGGTTCCGGCAAAACCACCACGCTGGCCACCATGATCGATTACATCAACACCAATTTCGATCGCCATATCGTGACCATTGAAGACCCGATCGAATATTATCACGTGCACAAAAAATCGATCATCAATCAGCGCGAAATCGGCAACGATGTGCCGAGCTTCAGTGAGGCGTTGCGGCGGGTTTTGCGTATGGATCCTGACGTCATCCTGGTCGGCGAATTGCGCGACCTGGAAACCATGGAAGCAGCCATTACCGCTGCGGAAACGGGCCACCTGGTCTTCGGCACCCTGCACACCACCGGCTGCCAGGGAACCGTCAACCGCATCATTGACCAGTTTCCCACCAATCAGCAGGAGCAGATTCGCGTACAGCTTTCGGTCTCGCTCATCGCCGTGCTGTCGCAGGCCCTGTGTCCGCGCGTCGGCAAGGGACGCGTGGCGGCCTATGAGTTCATGGTGGTCACACCGGCCATCGCCAACCTGATCCGCGAGAACAAAACCTATCGTATTGATTCCAGCATCCAGACCGGTAAGAAATTCGGCATGCAGCTGCTCGACGAGCATCTGTGGAAGCTGTTCGCCGACGGCGTCATATCCGCAGAAGAGGCGGTGGATAAGGCCCGCAACCCCGGCGAAATGCAGGACAAGATCGACAGCCATATGCGCCATCAGCAGCTGATGGATCAGGAAGTCAAGAAGGACGCCGACGAAACCGTGCTGCGCACGACTTGAGCGCTGCGTGCCGCGGGCGGAGTCCGAAAAATTTTTGTGCCAGCAGAGGATATGAGTTATGCCTGAAACGTTGCCTATTCCGCCGATTGATCAACTGCGCGGTCGCCAGTTGGGGCGTATTCTGATCAAGATGCGGCGGCTCAATCGCAATCAGATCGCTGAAGCGCTGGAGTTGCAGAAAAAGCGTCGCGGCCCGCTGGGGCAGATTCTGGTGGAATTGGGATACGTCACGGAAGATGATCTGCAGTTGGCGTTGGCGGCCCAGGTGGGCATGAAGCCGATCGATCTGTCGCGCATCGACATTCCGGCGGACGTGATTGAAATCGTCCCCGCCCAGATGGCCAACACCTATAAAATCGTACCGGTGGATTTTGAAGCCAACAGCAATACGCTGACCATCGCCGTGGCCTCACCGGATAATTTCCAGGCCACGGATGACCTCAAAACGCTGTTGGGTAAAAACGTCAAATCGCGGTTGAGCAACCGCGAGGATATCGAATCCGCTCTCGGGCGTTATTATCCCGAAGATGCCAACGAGTCGATCACCGATCTGATCGACCTGATGTCCACTGATGATCGGTTACGACGGTTTGAAGGCCGGGGCACTTCGATCGATCTTGAAGACCTGCGCGAATTGATGGACTCGGCCCCGGTAATCCGCCTGCTCAACCTGGTGCTGCTGCAAGCCATCAAGGACAAAGCCTCCGATATCCACTTTGAGCCGTTCGAAGACGAATTCAAGATGCGTTATCGTATCGACGGCGTGCTTTATGAGATGGTCGCGCCCGGTAAACATATCGCGGTGGCGCTCGCTTCGCGTATCAAGGTCATGGCCAATCTGGATATCGCCGAACGACGTTTGCCGCAGGACGGCCGTATTGAACTGATGGTCACCGGCAACCCGGTCGATCTGCGTGTCAGCGTGCTGCCGACTATTTATGGCGAAAGCGTCGTACTTCGTGTTCTGGATCGTGGCAATGTATCGCTTGATCTGGATAAACTGGGTTTACGGACCGATGATCTTGATAATTTCCGGCAACTGATCGCCAAACCCAACGGCATCGTCATTAATACCGGTCCGACCGGATCCGGTAAAACCACCACGCTCTACGCCGCTCTCCGTGAATTGAACACCCCGGATGTGAAAATCCTGACTGCCGAAGACCCGGTGGAATATGACATCGATGGGATGATTCAGTGCCAAATCAATGCTGACATTGGACTTACGTTTGGCCGGCTGCTGCGCAGCTTTTTGCGTCAGGATCCGGATATCATCCTGGTGGGTGAAGTCCGCGACCTGGAAACGGCTCAGATCGCCGTGCAGGCTTCCTTGACCGGACACTTGGTCTTTACCACCCTACATACGAACGATGCGCCCTCAGCCATCGCCCGATTGCTCGATCTCGGGATGGAGCCGTTTTTGATCACGGCTACGCTCGAGGCGGTGGTGGCTCAACGACTGGTCCGCCGGATTTGTAACCATTGCAAGACGGATTTCAAACCCACGGAAGACCAGTTGTTTGAGATTGGTCTGAAGCCGGAAGATGTCGCGGGCAAACTGTTTTACTATGGCCGCGGCTGTGATTATTGCAACCATACCGGCTATCGCGGGCGACTGGGGATTTATGAAACCATGGTGATGAACGATGATCTGCGCGACCTGGTCATGCGGCATGCCTCCACCAACCTGATCCGGCAGCAGTCCCTCAAGCAGGGCATGCGGCCATTGCGGGAAAGCGGCTTGCTGGCGATCTTTGACGGGTACACGACCATCGAGGAAGTTGTCAAGGAAACGATGTTTGATGAGGGTTGATGCCGCCGGTTGACTGGCGGACCTGAAATAACATGACTGACCCCCGTCCCGAACGGGGGTTGTTTTTGGGATCTCTATTCCGTGAGGATGGATTATGTCGACGTTTCTTTATGAAGCGATGAATCAGGCGGGGCAGGAGGTCAAGGACGAGATCGATGCCCCCTCGCACGAGGAAGCCCTCTCCAAAATACGGGCCCTGGGTTATTTCCCCACCAAGATTCGTGAAAAAGGCGGCAAGAAACGGATCGCCGCCGCCGGTCCCAAGAAAAGAAAAATGCCCTTCGCCATCGGCGGAGTGCCCAATAAAAAGATGGTGCAGTTTACGCGGCAGCTCTCCACGCTGCAGGACGCCGGTCTGCCGATTCTGCGCAGCCTGCGCATTCTCGAACAGCAGCAGCGTCCCGGCCTGCTCAAAGCCGTGATCGGGGCGGTGGGAGATGACGTGGAGAGTGGTGCCACGCTCTCGGAAGCGATGGAGAAACATCCCAAGGCCTTTGACCGCTTGTATTCCAACATGGTCCGGGCCGGCGAAACGGGCGGTGTGCTTGATATCGTGCTGCAGCGTCTGGCGGAGTTCATGGAAAAGGCCCAGAAGATCAAACGCAAAGTCATTGGGGCGATGATCTACCCGGCAGTGGTGATCAGCTTTGCGGTGGGTATCGTGGCCTTCATCATGGTCAAGGTCGTACCCAAGTTCAACGAAATCTTTGCCGAATTCGATACCGAACTGCCCAAGGTAACCAAGGTACTGATCGCCACTTCCGACTGGTTCGCCAAAGGCAAGCCGCCGGGCTGGGCTATTGTACTGGTCAGTCCGCTGGCCTTTTTCTTTATCTTCAAACTGCTCAGACAGAGCAAGGGCGGCCGCTATTTTCTCGACCGCATGTTTATGATGATCCCGATTCTGGGTCCGCTGTTGCGTAAAAGCGCCATTGCCCGCTTCACGCGAACTCTCGGTACGCTGATCAACGCCGGCGTGCCGATCCTGGAAGCGCTGATCATTACCCGTGAAACTTCGCCGAGCGAGGTTTATGCCCGGGCACTCACCAAGGTGCATGATTCGATCCGCGAAGGGGAGAGTTTCGCTGATCCACTGCGGGCCACCCGCGTTTGCGACTCGATCGTGGTCAACATGATCGACGTCGGCGAGGAAACCGGTGATCTGGACAAAATGCTCATGAAAATCGCGGATAACTATGAGGAAGAAGTGGAAGTGGCCGTCGCCGCCATGGTCAGTATTCTGGAACCGGTCATGGTGGTGATCTTGGGCGGTCTGGTCGGCTTTATCGTCGTCGCCCTTTTCGCCCCGCTGGTCACGCTGATTCAATCGGTATCGAAGGGAATTTAAGCAGAGGGATGTAGGGTATAAGGTCAGGGTCACTGCAGTCATAGGAGCACTCGCGCATGTTTTGCTCACAATCAATCCGTCGCGGTTTTACGCTCATCGAGATGCTGGTGGTGGTGGGGATCATCGCCCTGCTGATCGGCATTCTGCTGCCGTCGCTGAAAGCGGCGCGGGTGGGAGCGAAAAACTCGAGTATCAAGCAGAAAATGGCATCGATCGAAGAGGCGCTGCATCTGTTTCATAACGCCTCCGGCGATTATCCCGAATCCGCCAAGCAGGACGACCCGACCGATTACGGTGCCGCCGGCGAAGATCCGCAGGGGCGGACGGTCACTTATGCCGGCGCGGACACGGTCATGTATGGGGCGCACTGGCTGGCCCGGGCGCTGGTGGGCAAAGACCTCAAGGGTTATGTGAACCCGAAGGAAGCCCGCAAATTTGATTCCAGTCAGGCTCCAACCGAATGGTATGACAATCCCGGTCCGCCGCCCTACGCCAGCAAATTCCCTCGGCTGGAAATCTTTATGGACAGTTCCAATGATTTCCGCCGCACCGTCAGCACGGATGAGGACGCGATACCCAATAAACCGGGTCACATCGTTGATCCTCAGACCCAATGGGTGATCATTGATGCTTTTGATCAGCCGATCCTCTATTATAAGGCCAATTCCAAAGGCCGGCGGCTGTGCGGTGCTCTGAGAGGTGGAGAAGGTCCCTATGGTGCTTCTCCAGATCCTTTCGGGCAACCGGAGTATCCGACGGACCCTAATCTGTTGCCTTATTACAATATTTATGACAATGCGATCTTTACCGGTGCATATGATACCGCAGAGCTGGAACCTTCCTGGAAATTCAGCAATCAGCAGCATCAGATTTATTTTTTGGGGGATTGTTATGATGACCCCGCAGATCCCAATGATGGTCCGGATGATCTGACCGGTCTGCCCTCCGGCACGTTTTATCCCTTTGCCAAGTACATTCATGACCATCGCATTCACGAAGCCGGCGGCGGTCAGCCTAAACCGTACAATCCCGACACCTTTCTGCTGATCAGCGCCGGTGAAGATGGCATTTTCGGCAACGAAGACGATATCAATAACTTCAAGGCCGGGTCGTAGGCCGGAGGGATGGGCAACAGGAAAGATGGCAACCGGGTGAGGGCATCAGGGCTGCGAGCGCCGGCGAGCGGGTGGACGAAACAGGAACAGATATAAATCAGTCATTGAATTCCAAAGGCAGGGACAGGCATGATGAGCAGAAACTTAACAACCGAACGACTGGCCAGGCGCGCTTCACGAACGACGAATGACGAACGACGAACGACGCTGTCGGCCTTCACACTGGTGGAGCTGCTGGTGGTGATCGGGGTGATCGGGATACTGGTAGCCATTCTGCTGCCGGCCATGGAAGCGGCCCGTCGCAACGCCCGTAAGGTGGAGACCACCGCTATCATGGGCGGCCTGTCGGCGGGGTTGGAGAGCTATCGCAACGCCACTGGTGAAACCTATCCGCCGAGCAACAATGATGCGAATCCGGAGGGCACCGGCGTAGAGCTGACCAATTTCAACAACTGCAATGTAGCTTGGCCTTACGTGGTCAATCCCACCTCCGGGGACGCCTCCACCATGATCATTGGAACCGGGGCCAATCTGCTGGTCTGGGCCATGGCGGGAGCTGATCTGCTGGGCACGCCGGCCTTCAAGGATACCAACCGCAACGGCGTCTGGTATGACGATACTCATAATATTGAACTGGCTCCGGCGGTAGCGGGTATCGGTAATAATCCGGGCATTGCTGCGGACGGTTTGCATGCTCTGGATGCGACTTCGCGTGAAGCCAAGAAGCGACGCTACGCCTCCTTCGTGGATATGTCGCGGACCAAAGTGGCCACCATGGTGGATTATGCCCAGGATGTGCTCAAGCCGGTCGGCCAGTATCCCGCCCCCATCGCGGGAATGACCAACTACGACAAAACATCGTTTTTTGTCGACGGCTTTGGTTATCCGGTTCTTTATTACAAAGCCAATGTCGGGGCCTTGAACATGGTCACTGATCGCACCGCGGGTCCGCCGGCGACGATCGGTCTGTTTGATCAGGCCGACAACCGTCTTTACACCGGTGAACGAACCAAGAATCCGGGTGATCCGGGCGGCACGCTGACGGCGGCGAATAACGTGGGTTTGGATCTCGGCGCTGGTGCTGATCATGAGATGTATCTGCCGAATCAACTGGTAACAGCCAATCCGACCACCTCAAACCTGCAGACCAATCTGGCGGCCTATGAAAACACTTTTGCCCGGTATATCTGGAACCGGCAGGTGACGGCCAAGAATGAGCCGGTGCGCAAGGACTCCTATCTGCTGATCAGTCCCGGCCCGGATGCCCGCTGGGGTACCGAGGACGACATCACCAATTTCGGGGACTAGTGCTGCGACATATATGAAATAATGGAACAAGAGCGTGTGCCCACGTACTGAAAAAAAATCGAAACCGGATCATGGACTCAAATCACGGCTCACAGAGCCGTGGCACACCCATCAAGGCGCTCGTGTCCGGTCTTTAGAGTCTGCGAAGAGTGAATGGAGCATGACGAATGGTGAATTGGATAGAGGATATATCAATATGATCAGCACACGATCATCCCGACAGTTTTCCATGTGCCATTCACCATGCACCCATCGCCCGGCGTTCACCCTGGTGGAGATGCTGATGGTGATCGGGATCATCGCTCTGCTGCTGTCCATGGTGCTGCTGATCGGCCAATCGTCGATCAATGATGCCCGGGAAAAAGATACACGGATGCTGCTGGGCATGCTCGATAACGGCATCAAAGCCTTCGCCGATCTGAATCCCTACAAAAGCGTCCGTGCCGCCACCGAACGCTATGGCCCCTACCCGCCTGATGACCTGATGGCCTTTACCATCGGCCAACCCTCCACCGGCGCTCCGATGTACACCACCGGCGAAGCGCTTCATGGCTTGACCACTTCACCGCAGTTACGCGACCTGGTGCCTAATCTGATGCCCGGTGCAGTAGGTACTTATATCAGTTTTCCCATCGCTGCAACCATGGAAGTGTTAACCGATGATCTCAATGCGGCAGCCCCCGACGATTATGTCGCCCAGGGCGACGGCAAGGCCCTTTCCTGGGGGCTGCGGGCTCATCCCGAAACGCGAACCATTTACGAGAATATTCCCAGCCGTTTCATCGTGACTCGACCAACCACCGGTGCGGGCAGCGAATATTTTGATCAGAATGCCAATGGTTCCTTCGACCCGCTGGTGGACAAAGATGTGACTTATTTTGTGGATGGCTGGGGGACGCCGATCAATTATTTTTCGGCGATCAATCTGCGTGAAGGAGTAGCGCTGGATGATGCCACCGAAACTGAAGCCACGCCGCACGGCTGGCTGGCCCAGCGGATGGTGACGCTGAACAACAAGACACCGGTGCTGGTCTCCTACGGGATAGACGGCGAGGTGCAGAAAACCAGTGCCCTCGAAAAAGAATACAGCAGCCGCGTGCTGGGCATTCCCGGCCCGGCGGCGGCTTCGGGCGATCCGCTTTTTGTCAACGTGCAGCATGAAGACAATATTTACGTCGATGTGCAGTTCAAGGAAAAACTGGCCACGCTGAAAGTTCCTTAGGGAATAGTGATGGTTGAATGGAGACCAGGGAAATGGAAACCGGGAACAGCACGATGATTAACCGACCCGCGCCTTCTGCGTTGCCTGTTCCCTGTGGCCTGTTTCCTGCCCGCCGGGCTTTTACGCTGACGGAGATTCTGGTCGTCGTGGGGGTGATTGTGGCGCTGCTGCTGATCGCCCTGCCGGCGCTGTCGGTGTGGGAGTCGCGCAAGGAGCAGGATTCGATCAATACCGCCAGCGGCGTGTTGGCCAGTGCCCAGGCTACCGCTATCACCGAGCAGCAGACAGTCGGTCTGTTTTTCTATGTCGATCCGCGAACCGGTGAGCAGGTCATCTGGCCGATCGAGCAGCGCGTCGATCTGCAACTGCCCAACTCAACCGCTAATCGTTACGTTTTGCGTGAGATCGAACCCTATCGGCTGCCCAAACCCTATCGGGTGACGCCCGCCTCGGTGCTCAATGAGACGCTGCCCGACCCACTCAACTGGAGCGATATCCAGCTGCGCAATAATAACCACCGAGACGGGACCATGCCCAATCCACCGGCTCCCGGTCCGCCGGTGGGTACGCAGTGGCATCGCAACTTTTTCGTGGTGCTCTTTGATCGCACCGGCCGGCTTAAAAGTGGACCGGATTATCGTCTGTTTATTCAGGATCCCGATCTGCCCAGTGATCCGATCGCCGGCGACCATCCCGGTTTTCGTACCCATCTGGAAGTGAAGGATTCATCTCTGGGCACCGGGGACGCGGATGCCGTTATCGATGATCTGGGCAATCCCGTTGAGTGGCTGCCGGTCAGCAGTCTGTTGATTTATAACGATGATGAATATCAGCAGCGCGACCGCCGCACCTATCTGCGTCAGGCCGGTCGCCCGCTTTATATTCATCCGATCACCGGGGCGATCATCAAGGGCGAACCGGAAGCGTAAGAATGGGAAATAGGAGTAGTTTCAAAATTACCAATAGGAATCTCGCGCAGGCTGAAGCCTGCGGCTCTTTGAATTTTGAAATCAGCTCTAGTGAATTACGAATGGCGAAAGATGAAACGGATACAATACAATTTACGATCGACGAACGATGAACGACGAACAACGATTCACGATTCACGATCCACGATTCACTCGGGTTTCAGCCTCGTGGAGATGATGATCGCCACGCTGATCCTGGGTTTCGGGCTGCTGATGATCGGGGCGGTGCTGCCCATCGCCTGGCAGGGATCGGTTCGCACGACCGCCTTATCGCAGGCTGAAGGCGCCGTCGATCTCGCCCGCACCTTAATTCAGGAAAAATGCCAGGTCGACAGCACGCGCGATCTGTATACTGCGGTTTCATTTCATGATCCGTTGCAATTGGGAGGGGATGGACCCGATTACAGCCCCGCCGGTCCGGGATTTTATGGGATCAGTTACTGCCTCCAGGCGGATTGGAATACCGGGCTGGATTCATTCGTGCGCCCGCTGCATCTGGAAAACTGGGCCTTGGATAACGCCACGGGTTTTCAGCCGACCAGTTCCCAGAGTTTCGACTTACGGGTTCCCGAAGCCTCCATACTGATTGCACCGCCGGCTGCTGGATTAATTGGTACACCCGCGAATATTGCCCTGACTGATGCGGCGATCACTGGAGTTGGGGCTCCGCTTATAGCGCTGCGAGAACGGGTCTTTCCGCCGCTGCCGGCCAATCTGCTGCCGACCGACAATACCACCGACGTGACCCAATGGGAGCAGATGCTGGACAGCCGGCTTTTTGCCTGGTCGGTGCTGTACAAGTTCGCCCGCCAGCCGGTTAGCCCGAATGATCCGCGCCACCTGCTGATGTACTACTTCACGCTGCGGCGCGGCTCGCCCACCAATCGTTACGTCCGCCAGGATCATGCCAACATGAATTTTGCCCCGCCTGGTACCGGAGAAACGCCGCTGGCTTTGGGATCGGCCCAGGATGTGGCCTTTCCGATCGCCTGGCGCGTCCCGCTCCTGATGGTCGAATCGCAGAGTCCGGGCATACCAGCCATCGCCTTCGCCGGAGCCGATCCGGATGATCCGGTACTGACGGCTCTGTTCCCGGTCGTACTCCCGACGCTCACGCCGCCGGTTCTGCCGATCGATCTGACCACGCTGCCCGACCTGGATAATACCAAATTGCGGACGGCTGACCTGTTCCCGCCCGGAACCTACTTCGTGGATCAGCGAACCGGCCACCTCTACCGGGTGATGGAGCGGGAATTTCTCGACGTGGATAACCACCTTGCCCGGCTGACGCTCGATATTCCCATCCGCGGCAGCGATTGGAACAGCGCTAATCCCGGCCCGGATGGTGATCCGGAAACACTGGATGATACCGGAGAAGCCACTCTGCGTAATCGCATAGTCTGGGTCTATCCGCCGGCGGCTTCCAACCCCAATCGGCTCGACGGCGACGAAGTGCGTTTTGTCGGCCCCAGCCCGGTGGTCGATGTGAAGGTCGAACCGCTGACCCTCCTGCCGCAATAAAGGAATTACCAGGCACATTGTACGAAGTGAAGATTCGTTAGCAGATCGCTTTTTCGAATTTAATACTCCGTAATTCGCTTTACTTCTCTGTGCATTTGTAATTCATTATATTGCAATGGATTATAAATGTATTATTTCCCTCAGGTACTCCACTGGACAGTTTGAGCAGGGGATAATATGAGGGCAGTGGAATCGGCTGCGGCAGCAGGCCCAGCCGGCAGCAGTCCTGATTACTAAATTTTGCACCTGGAGAAAAAGTGCGGCGCGGTCTCCGTTCGGAGTTGCGTAGCACACAAGGGGCGCATTATGGATCGATTTGGCAGACAGCAGATAGCTGGCAGCCGGCAGCTTGTTAGAGGCATGAGGCCACAGGCCCCACGCCGCGCATTCACGATGATCGAAATTCTGGTGTCGGTGGCGCTATTGCTGCTGATTCTGGGGATGGCCAGCACGGTCTTCCGCATCACACTGGATGGTTCGGGTACGCTCAACCAGCAGAACGAACTGGATCGATCCTTCCGCATGTTCAAGAATCAACTGGGGATCGAACTGGCCAACATCGATCCGACCCGGTCGGTGCTGGCCATCGCAGCCAATCCCACGCCGGCTTACTGGACTCAGGAACAAAAAGATCAGGATTCTGACAGCAATCCTGCTCTGCCCGCACCGAATGGAATATTTACCGGGATCGACCGCCAGGATTATATTCCCGATCCGGAGCGCAGCAATCCGACGCTGGGTTATGATCCGCTCGATGATTCCACCGCCGGCAGCTACGTGGCGGGTGACGGTAATTTCGACGGCGATCCGGATGATGATCTTTACCCGTCATTACCGCGGGCGGATATTCTGATGTTCGTTACCAACCTGCCCGAAGCCCGCAGCTTCGTCACGCCGGAGATCAAATCGGACGGCCCGGTCATGATCGTCTACAACCACGCCGAACTGGGCAAACTCCGCCCCAGTACCGGACCAGGCGATAACAACGTCTACCTGAGCGATCCAGCGGGACGGCCACCGGCCCAGGCCATCGCCGGCCAATATGACAACGATTCTACCGATGATTGGGATGTCCTGCCACGACCTATTCCCCGGCTTCAGCCCGGTCAGGCCATGGACGCTACGCCCAATGTACAGGATATTGCTCAGTTCTGGCATCTGACTCGGCGGCAGATACTACTGAAATCTTCCTATGATCCGATGGAAGACCTGGTGTTGGTGCCGCCGCCTAATGGACCCCGTGACCGTTTTGCCCATTTGCTGTCGCCCACGAATCCGCTGGGTAATCAGAATTACCAGAACGGCACATATACAGACGATCTGATTTTGCCGCCAGGGTTTACTGATCGAAACGAGATTCACTACCTGAACTGGGTGCTGGGTGGCGAGATGGATGTTGTATCGCCAACCAAAGTGGGAGACTCATCAAACTGGCTGATTGGCGCGGGTTTACAGGAGTTTGTATTTGAGTATGAGATCAGTCAGCGCTACTTCGGCGGGCCGGTGGGCACACTAGACTTGCTCGCTTTTGATAGTGTGACCAATGGTACGGGTCTGCCACCTGCTGATGGCCTGCGTGATCCGGACGTGGCTGATGGACAGATCACGACGCATACCGGCACATTAAATCCAGGATTCTGGCGGGGCGGGTTGCCGGCCTACTGGTTGGCGCGGAGTCAATTGGATCCGGAGCCGCCGGCGAGTGTCAGCCATCGGCGAGGCCACTTCTTTCTGCCGAATTGCGCGAGTTTCAAGGTGGAATGGACGCCCAACGACATCCGGCTGGAACAGGCCGGCTTGCCGGAAGTGCTCTGGATCGATCCCTATAAGGAACCCAACGGGGCGGTGCTGAGCTGGCCGACCGATCCGGTTACGAACAACACGTATCCCAACCCGCTCCATCTGGATGAATTCAATATCATGGCCCACGTCATGACGCCGTCTACCTTCGCGACGCCCGATGACGGGCTGCAGCTTGGTCCGATCCTTGGCGGTTCCGGTGATGCTCATCCGATATTCGGCAGCGATAGTCCAACGCTCGATCCGATCGTAAGCAATGATCTGATCAACAGCAAGCTCGATCAGGTCTATCAGAGCCTGGTGCCGCGCTTTGCCAACAATCTGGACGGGACAACCAAGCCTGCGAACTGGCCGGCTGCCGGTGTGCCGTTCGGGCCCAATGGCCGGAATCAGATGAATACGCTCGATACCGATAATGATCCGACGAATAATCCTGCAGGAACCGTAACCGCCAGTTACAACACCCACTGCTGGTTCAGCCGCAATCTGGCGATTGATGGGGCGGGAAATCCGCAGACGCTGAATGAACCCGATCCGCTCTGGCCCAAGGCGCTGCGCATCACCATTGACATGTTTGATGATGCGGGAACCTTCCAGACCCCGGTCCGCTATGTTTTTGTGCTGCCGGTCGGCCCGACGACAGACCGCAAAGGAAAATCGGAGTAATTGAGCCACCAGGACACTCAGACACGAAGTAATGTAGAGATATCCGTATGATGACGAAACACGATCCACGAAACACGATCCAGGGTCCAACCCGCTCGCCGGCGCTCGCGGCGCTGTTAGCCGAACGACCAACGCCGTTTACCGCCCGCTGCCTGCTGCCGGCTACCGGCCGCACTTCTCGCCGTCGCGGTAATGTATTGATCCTGGTGCTGACCATCCTGTTCATCGCCTTTTCGTTCACCGTTGCCATGTTGGCGCTCTTTCGTACCGGTAACAAGCTGATCGGGGCGGAGCAGCAGAAGGGCGAGATCGATGCGGTGGTGGACAGCGTGACCGACGAACTGCTGGTGACCAGCGCCAGCCAGCTCAAGGGCTATCCGGAACAGCTTCCCACGGGAGTCGGCACGGCTGCCCAGTTCAACCTGCCCTATACCCAGCGCTATAACGACAGCGACACCGACAGCCTGCCCGACAACCCCGACCTGATGGATCAGTTCGTCCTGATCCCCGGCGTGAATCCGCTGCTGAGCGTCATCGAACCCTACAATTCCAATGCCAGCGGTGGAACCACTCCCGAACTGGACCTGGAGTGGTTTGCGGTGACTGATCTTTACCGCCTGCTCGATTATCGAACGGATGTAGCCTTCCGCAATCCGGACGGCATACCGGGTAATGCGGACGATTATCAGCCGCGCCTGCCGGCCGGTTTCCCGCTGCGGATTCAAGCCCTGCCGATATTGCCGATATCGGAACGGAACGAAACGAATGGGAACCGTCGCGATGCTGATGGCGATGGGGTGATCGATAGTTTTGAATTTCACCTGGGGCTGGTGCCTAACGGTGAAGCCGACTGGGGCACGACCGCCGGACCGTCGAACAGTGATGATGATGGCTCCGGAGCGCCGCCTTATGACATCGCCTGTGACGGGGTGATCGATGCGGCTGCAGCTGCACTAACCGGGCCGGCGAGTTTCACGGGCGGGTTCGCCACGGCCTGGCCTTGTGATGATAAGGATAACAACGGGGTGTTGCTGCTGGGGACGGGTTATCCGCAGGCGTTGCGCCGGCCGGTGGCGGCGCTCTTGAAGGATCCCGATACGCTGCAAGGGGCTGATCCGGCGGATGATCTTTTCCTGGCCATGAAGGTGATCAGCAACAACGGCATGGTCAACCTCAACAGCTCCCACTGGACGCTGGTGGATAATCTCTTCGGCCTGGATGCCGCCGGGACCGCGCGGACCTCGGCCCTGATGGTCAGCCGGCCTTATGCTCCGCAGTCGCATGAGCGCTGGCTGCGGCGGCGGGGTTTTCTGCCCCCGCGCGATCTGCCCACCAGTCTGGCGATCGGCCGGGATATGACCAGTGATCCCTCCTGGGTACCAGCTACCTCAACCGGCGATCTCAAGGATACCCTGCTCGATGCCATGTTCACCGACGCCGCCCCTGTACCCTGGAATACCGGTTTCCAGTGGTATCCGCTGGCCGATAATCCGCCGGTGGGCGATGAACCGGGTGCCGGGCTGGTCTTTGATACCGAATGGTTCCGCTGGATGAACCCCTTCGACTGGAACGACCGCTGGGATTCAATGGGGTTCAACGGCGCATCGGGTGGGGGCGAACTCGCCCTCGAATATGACATCCGCCACCTGCTCACCACCGTCAGCAGCGACGACCAGCTCATCCGCAACAGCTACTACGACCCGGATGGTGCAGGAACCAGTGGTCCTGGAAGTGACCCGGTCTTGCTCACTGATTTTCTAACTACATTAAATGCCGGTGCAGATGTCACGGATATGCCGGCGTTAAAGTTCACCATTCCCGATCTGGGCCCGCCGGGATTTAGTCCGGAAGATTGGCAGGACAACGTATCCAATCCTTATCAGAATAATCTCAGTTCCGACAGTGCGATGCTCATGTATCCGGGGCATGATCCGAATTATGCTGCGGTATTACCGGCCGTTGCGGATCTTTCATTTATTGATACTGCACCGGGTGGGACCGGCCTTCCCAAGGTTCCGTTAGCATTAACCAATGCCTGGGGTGGTGGTCGTTACGGAGTTCCGCGCGATCCGGTGACGGGTCTGCCGACCGATATCCGTTTCGGCAACCTGCAGTTCTGGCTGCACAGTATCGGTAATATCAACAATCCCACCCAGCGTGAAAAACAGACCGTGCTCGACTATTTTACGGTCATGCTCCGCAACATCCACGATTTCAATCAAGATAGCATTCTAAATGCACAGGACGATAATGCTATCCATGACGCCGCCGCACAGCTGACCGTCAATTTAATTGATTTTGCTGATTACGATGGCGGTTTAAGCGGTATGGCAGACTATCCTACAGAATTACTTTCCAGAGAAAGTTCCGGTTCGAAAGTTTATTACGGCTTTGAAAATCAACCATTCATTTCAGAAATTTTTCAGGATGGATCAGTTTACGGCGTTGAAATATTCAACCCCTATTCAAGAGATTTTGTAGGGCTTCAGACGCTGGGATATAAGCTGAGAGTATTGGATGGTGCTGGAAATCCGGTTTATAACTTACCCACAGATGTTGCGCTTCCAGCCGGTGATTATCATTATTATGCATCTGATCATATGTCGGGCACATTGACCCCCGTTCTTGCCAAGGGGGAAACGATTGCTGCGTTAACATTTTCACCGGGCAATACCGTTCAGTTGATTCGAACGGTTCCATCCGCAATTCACCCGCCAGTGGTTGATATTGTCGTAGATGAATTTTTGGTTGAAACACCCAACCTCGCTACTAATTCATTACAGCGTGATACTACCAGTGCAGGTGGCTGGCTGGCTTCGGTTCCGGTTGATGGGTTAGTGGGGGGGCCACCGTTACCTTACGAAGGAGCAACAGGCTTTGGTAATACCAACGTGGTAGTGTTGACAAATCCTTATATACCAGCTGTGGCACCGGTACACGCTTTGACGGATAGTAGTGGACTCGCTAGCGCTTATCCTAATGTTGGTTCTTTGCTGATGATCATGCGCTATGCGCATCTTGGCGATATAGTCAACGATCCGAGTCCACGAAGCATGACTTACCAATTGAAAGCGAAGCGAAATGCTGTGGATAATGGTCACATGCCGGTGTTTGATCAGTTGGAGGTGGCGCAGAAGGATTGGCAGGGTGTAGCTGGTGCCCAGCCGCTGGATGGGACGACGCTGCTGAATATTCCCTGGGGCCAACTGGTCTACGACTACTTCACCGTCCTGCCCTTTGAGAATACCTTTAACCCGACGGCCATCGCCAACTTCAACGCCCCCTGCGAACCGGGCAATACAGTTGATGGTGGGGCGTTCGGTGGCCCGGACACGGATGGTGATGATATTGCACCGGAATATGACCAGGGTTACTCAGCCTATCTCACCTGGCTGCACGCCAATCAGCCGACCGTGCGGGAAAATGGTCTGATCGTCGAAGGGCGGATCAACATCAACTCCGCTCCCTGGAAAGTGCTCGAAGGGTTACCGATGTTGAAGCCGGGGCAATTGCCCATTTATAAGGACATACTGTATGGTCCGGTAGGCGGGGTGGCCTGGGCACCCGGAACGTGGACGGCTTATCCCGATTTCGATGGTAGTGCGACCAACAACGAAACACCGGATCTGACCGCTGCCTGGCCGATTGCGAACCCATCGATTGTGATAGCACCTACGGCAGATGTAGCCACGAATGTGCCGTTGGAGCAGATGTTGCAGCCCAAGGCCCAGTCGATCGTCGCCTATCGGGAATTGCGCTCGGATATGTTCGACGGGATCGGCACGCGGGTTTCCACCGGTAATTATAATGTGTTAAATGGCGGGGTACGGCTGCGTAATGATAGCGGCCCTCTGGTGTCGGCGGTGAATAATCAGCGACATACGGCTGGTTTCCTGACGGTGGGCGAACTGGCCAACGTTCGCACTCCACAGGACGGTACGGGTACGCCGGTGGCGGATAATTTCCAGATGGATAATGGCCAGGCGTATGGCGAGACGGGTGATGGAATCGGCTACGAGAACCGGAATTATCTCTACGCGATCGCGCCGCTGGTGGCGCTCAATGATGCGTGGGTAACGGTGAAGGGTCACACCTTCACCACCTACGGGGTGTTGCGTGGGGCGGGCAGCAAAGACGCGGTCGATGGCCAGGCGGTGCGCTTCGAGATGGTCTTCGATCGCAGCAACCTTTTGGAGAGCACCGATCCAGGGGAGCGACCGATAACCATCTACCGCCACTCCGAACCCTTTTTTCGTCGAAACCCTGAGTGAGTAAGCGCGGAGGGCATTGAACCACCAATATGCTTGTTTTCGGGTGTTTTCTCGCTTAAGAGCGTGTGTAAAGAGCGTTCCAGGGTCCAGTTATCGTCGATGAATCATGAAGTGGATCATCACGCTACGGAGCAGGGTGGTGCGGTGTGGAAATAGGGATTGCCGTCCCGGCGCCGCTGTTGACGAAGTCCGCAAACGGTGGTTCATCGACCAGCCGCTGGTCAACCGTTCACCAGCCTTTGGTCAGTCGTTGACCAGCCTTTGGTCAACCGTTCACCAGCCCCTGCTCCGGTTCTGCTCTACGACGGGTCGCTGTCGCCATGATGATTATATATACTCGTCCACCGATCGCTGAACCTTAGCTGAGTAGCAGGCGCGAGGGAATTAGCCGAGACAGGCTCATTCCCTTCCCAGGCCTCAACGAAAACCTATTCACACACTTTCTAAGGAATTGGTGATTACTTATTGAAGATTGAACAGAAAAAGTAACGCGTTCGCACTTGTACAGGCTTCGCGCAGGCTTAAGCCTGCGG
Source organism: Phycisphaerae bacterium (assembly GCA_022072405.1). Classification (GTDB taxonomy): domain Bacteria; phylum Planctomycetota; class Phycisphaerae; order UBA1845; family CAIVHJ01; genus JAJVHX01. The sequence continues at coordinate 52,479 of JAJVHX010000013.1, forward strand.
CTCTTTGAGAGATCAATTATACTTTTTCCGTTCAAAGTCAATAGAACGGCTTCACTGAACTCGTAGCGGTCGACCTCCGCGTCGGTAGTGGCTTCCTTTGGTGTTACAACGGCCGGTAGAGACGCCGGCTGCTACCGTTAAAATGATCATGCGCTAGAGCTGGTTGCAAAATGGCCAATAGGGGCTTCACGCGGGCTAAAGCCCGCGGCTCTTTGCATTATGATACCTCTTCTGGTGTCTTCGTGCGTTGGTGGTGCAATTTCTTTGTGGAGTCATCGTGCGTTGGTGGTTCAATTCCATCGTTATGGGATGGTGACCGTCGAGGCGGTGCTGTTGTGGCTGCTGGTGGGGGTGGCGTTGTGGCTGGCAGCGGGGCTGGGTCGTCATGTGCAGCAGCAGGCCAAGATTCGCCAGACGGAGGACCAGGTGCTGACGCTGCGGGAGGCGGTGCTGGCCTATCGGCAGGCGGTGGGGCGCTTTCCCACCGGGCGGGCCGATGGTGATTGTGCAGCGGTGCTGGTGCTGCTCGGGCAGGAAAAAAGTTCGGCGGATCGTCTGACGCATTGGTTGGCGGGTCGCGGGGGTGAGATGGTGTTGTATATGGGCGACGCGCCGGCTGAAGCCCGCGGCTCCGTGGAGTTATCATCGGTTAAGCCGCCGGCTGGTCTGAGCGGCGCTGATATACAATCGACGAGCAACGAACGGCGAACGACCTCTTCACCCTCCCCGGTTCTTAGTCCTCAACTATTACCGACACTGGCCCACGATCCGTGGGGCCGACCGCTGCGCTACTGGACCGCGGCATTTGCCCGGGAGGAACTGCTGAATCGTATTCAAATGGACCAGAGCATACCCATCTTCCAGTCCGCCGGTCCCGATGGCCAGTTCGGCAACGACGATCCCGCCACCCGCTCCGACAATATCGCCAGCGACACCGCCCTGATGCTGCAGGCGGAATGAACAGGTAGGGTATGAACAGGCAACAGTCAATAGAGAACATCGTTTCATATCATCATTCCCTTTTCGTCATTCATCCTTCCTCTTGGTGTCTTGGGGTCTTCGTGGTTTAATATCCGCAGGAGGAGCCATGGAAAAAACACTGGTTGCAATTGTGATGGGTAGTGATTCGGACTGGGAAGTGATGGAGGGCTGCCTGGCCCAGTTGCAGGAGCTGGAGGTGGCGGCGGAGGTGAACGTGCTGAGCGCGCATCGATCGCCGCAGGACCTGGTGCAATATATTGAATCGGCGGTAGAGCGCGGCGTGGCGGTGTTCATTGCGGCGGCGGGGATGTCGGCGGCGCTGGCGGGTACGATCGCGGCCCATACTACGCGGCCGGTGATCGGCGTGCCGATGGAGAGCGGCCCGCTGCAGGGACTCGATGCCCTGCTCTCCACGGTGCAGATGCCGCCCGGCGTGCCGGTGGCAGCGATGGCCATCGGCAGCAGCGGGGCGAAAAATGCCGCCCTCTATGCTGCACAGATTCTCGCCCTCAGCCAGCCCGAACTTGCCGGCCGGCTGGTCCATTTCAAGGCGGAACAGACTGTCAAAGTCCGCAAAAAAAATCAGGAACTGCAGAAGAAATTGAAAAAATGAGAATGGAAAACCGGGCAGTAAGAAATTCCGAGTCGGTAGAAGATTTCTGATGCGGTTCATTATTCGGTACTGGTAAAGTTTCACCGAGCGCCTGTCTGCGTGTGGACACGCACAGGCAGGCGACCGTCAGGGAGCGGTCTTCATGATTGGGTGATCGAAAATAGGATTCAAACTTTACCAGTACCCATTATTCCATTTTAGAGCGGTTTCGTGTTAATCGTTCCGTGGTGTAGGATCGCCATCCCGCACGGCTCACAGAGCCGTGGCACACCACGGGGTTTCTATCAGGCGGACCAATAAAAATGAAACCGCTCTAATTCTCCATTTTTGCAGGTGATGAATGTCGCTGCCGCGAACGATCGAATGGCTTGGTGATTTGAATGGTCATGTGCGGCTGATTGATCAGACACTGTTGCCGGGCCGGCTGGCGTTCGTGGATTGTTCGACCGTTGAGCAGATCTGGGAGGCGATCAAGGTATTGCGGGTGCGCGGGGCGCCGGCCATCGGTATTGCGGGAGCGATGGGGCTGGTGCTGGCGATTCGTCAGCTGTCTCCACTGGAAGCGGAAGCCGGCTTTTTTGCGGAGCTGGAGCGGCAGCGGGATTATCTGGCATCGTGCCGGCCGACAGCGGTGAATTTGCGCTGGGCGTTGGATCGCCTGGTCAGGGCGGCTCGGGAACATCGCGGGTTGGGCGTGTTACCACTGCAATTGCTGTTATGGGAGGAAGCGCGGAAAATCCGTGATGAAGATGCGGCGGCCTGTCGGGCGATTGGCGAGCACGGAGCGCATCTGATACCAGATGGCGGCGGGGTACTGACGCATTGTAACGCGGGTAGCCTGGCCACTGCGGAATTGGGTACGGCGCTGGCCTTGATGTATGTAGCCCATGAGCGCGGCCGGCGATTTCAGGTATTTGCTGATGAGACGCGACCACTACTGCAGGGAGCACGATTAACCGCCTGGGAACTGCAGCAGGCGGGCATCGCCGTGACGGTGATCTGCGACAATATGGCGGCCACGGTGATGAAACGGGGCCAGGTGCAGTGCGTGGTTACCGGGGCGGATCGCATCGCCGCCAACGGTGACACCGCTAATAAAATCGGCACTTATGGAGTTGCGTTACTCGCCCGAGCGCATCGGATTCCCTTTTATGTGGCAGCGCCCGTCAGTACCTTCGATCTGAACTGTCCGAGTGGTGAGCAGATTCCGATTGAGGAACGTGCGGCTGATGAAGTCCGACAGATCGGTGACAGGATAATTACACCGGCGGAGGCGACTGTTTATAACCCGGCCTTTGATGTCACCCCGGCAGAATTCATTACCGCTTTTATATCCGAGCGCGGGGTTTTTCCCGCGAGCGAAATACGTCAGCGATTCCATTAAGAGCAACGAAAAGAACCGCTCGTGGCCGCGACGCCCACCGCCAGCCAGCCGGCCAGGAAGCGAGAAGGAGTAAATGCTGGAGACATTGATGACGACGAGCGACGCTGGTCGGCGAAGCTGCCGGTGGGCGTCCGGCGGTTGCGGTCGGCGGGTTCGCCGGCTTTGTTGCGACTCCTCAACCTTGTTTTCCCAAATGGCTTCGTCGTCGCGTCGCCCTGCCGAACCCGCCGGCGAGCAACGCGGCTCACGATGGATTCTTTGGGATGCTCTAAGTCATACTCGTCACCGATGGTGCACTCATCTGGTGCTCCACTCGGCTTCTGCCAGTTGCAGATCATGGCGGGCCTGGTCATAGGCGGTTTGCAGGGCGGCGAGCGCCTGCGGATCACGGGAGATGGACGGATCACCGAATCGCCCGGTCATTTCCACAATCTCCTCTTCCAGTTCCATAATCAATTCTTCCAGTCGCTCGGTGTTATAACGGGCAAAGGGATTTTTCGGCACAGTCGCCGCGGAGGGGGGAGCAGATTTCCGGCGAGCAGGTTTGGCGGCGGTATCCTGCACTTTGCGGCTGATTTCCTGTTCGAGGGATTGAATATATGAAGTATAGTTGCCGTTGTGAAAGTGATGATGGCCGTGGCGCAGGACGAGCAGCCGGCTGGCGATGCGATCCAGAAAATAGCGGTCGTGGCTGACCACCAGCAGAGCGCCGGGATAGCCGGACAGGGCGGTTTCCAGTGCCTCGCGCGAGGGGATATCCAGATGGTTGGTGGGTTCGTCGAGGATCAGCAGATGCGGAGTCGCCAGCATCAACTTGACTAGTCGCACCCGGGAATGTTCACCGCCGGAAAGCTGCCGGAGGGATTTGAAGACATCCTCGCCGCTGAAAAGGAATCGGCCAAGGTAGGAACGGGCCTGCTCTTCGGTCAGTCCGGCTCGTGCGGAGCGGATCTCTTCGAGAATGGTTCGTTCACCCTCAAACTCGCCCGTGTCCTGAGCGTAGTAACCGACCTGCACTTTGCCGTCGATGGTGTATTGGCCGCTATCGGCGCGAATCAGACCCAGCAGAATTTTCAGCAGTGTGCTTTTGCCGGTGCCGTTCGGGCCGGTGATCCCCAGTCGTTCGCCGCTGCGCAATTGCAGATTCAGCTCGTGGAAAAGCATCTTGTCATCGTAACGCTTGCTGAGGTTTTCGGTTTCCAGCACGATGCGATCGGTCAGAGTATTGGGGGCAAATTGAAAACGGGAGGCCTGGCGGATGATCGGCGGTTCCATCACGAACTCGCCGTTGGCGATCCGCCGTTCGAGTCGGGTGCGCCGACCCTGGGCTTCCTGGCTGCGTTGGCCGGCCAGAAAACGGGCGATGAATTCGCGCTCCTTGGCAATAAACTCCTGATCCTTTTCATATTGGCGCAGCTGGGTCAGTTCGCGCAGCTCGCGGGTCTGGATGAAGTGGGTATAGTTGCCGGGGTAGCTGTAGACGCGGCGGCGTTCGACTTCGACAATCCGGCTGGCGATGCGATCGAGCAGGTAGCGATCGTGCGAGATGACGACGGCTCCGCCTGCAAAACCGGCCAGGAATTTTTCCAGCCAGCGAACGGCATCGATATCGAGATGGTTGGTCGGTTCATCCAGCAGGAGAAACTGCTGCTCCTGCAGCAATAGTTTGGCGAGCGCCACGCGGCAGCGCTGCCCACCGGAGAGCATACCCACCGGCAGATTCAGATCGCGCGGTGCAAAGCCCAGTCCCGCCAGAATGGTCTGCAATCGCTGCTCAATCGTGTAGCCGCCCCGGGTGATGTATTCCGTCTGCAGCAGATCGTATTGTTTCAGCAACGGGTCCAGAGCCGGACCGGGCGGTGTGGCGGCCATAGCTTCACTGACGGCGTGCAGACGCTGTTCCACCTGAGCCAGATCAGCAAAAACGGCAGTGACTTCCTCGTGGACCGTTCGCTGCGGGTCCACGTCGGGATTCTGGGTGAGCAGGCCGATCTGCAGATCGCGGGCGATGATGACTTCGCCGCCGTCAGGAACCACCTGGCGGCAGATCAGATTGAACAAGGTGGTCTTGCCCGAACCGTTAGCTCCGACCAGTCCGACCACCTCGCCGGTCTGCAATTCCAGGTCGACGTTCTGCAGAACCCACTTAGGCCCATACTGTTTGCTGATCTGTTGAAGTCGAATTACACCCATCTGAACAATTTAACCTGAAATACGCACCAATAGCCAATAATCCATCGTACAGATAGCAAACGCAGAAACAGAACGTAAATAGTTTTAATTAATAAAGATAAAATTAGATATATATAATCTTGATTAAGTGAAATATTCGCGGGAATAAAGCATATCTATATATGCAGGGAGAAATACTTCAATCTTTATTACGGGAGGCTCATCATGGGGAATACAAAAATCAGTAAGTTGAGCGTCAGGAAAGAAACGTTGCGGACACTTGAATCGGACCGTTTGCAGAAAGTTGCGGGGGGAGCGATTGGTCATAGCTGGAGCACGATGGTTGAAATTGCGCTGATCGGCCTTCACGTGACGGAGATTAGTGCGGAGCTGACCGCACATTCGACGACCTTTGCCACTTTTCAATATTGCGGTTCGACACCCTCCGGTATCCAGTGCCACACAGCAGGTGGCTGCTATAACAATACCCTGGCTTGTTATCCTTCGGATCAGGGGTGTTAGGATTTCGTAGCCAGCACAGCTATCATGGACTGCAAATCTTTACCGGTATGGGTCAGGGTGAGAGTTGCCTCACCCTGATTCTTTTACAGGTCGATTATTCGTCCATCCCCAACTCAATTTCGCGTTGCTGAGCGGAGATGACCGGCCCATTCTTCACTGAGTTGGGCGGAGTCCTTCTGGAAATGCTTTTTGAAGGCCCGCTCATACTGGCCATTGGCGGAATCGCGCCAGAAGCCGAAGAAACAATCGGGGCTATATACTTCAAATAAAAAGGCGACGAATGAACCGGCCAGCGGGTATGCATCTTCCCGAGCGCGAAAACTTTGTTCCAATTCGACAAAGGTCGGGAGCTTTCCCGAAGAGAGCAGTAGCCGGGCAGCTTGATGTTTATCGCGCCGGGTCTGATCCTGGTAGACCGCCAGCCCTTCGTTGATCAACACACTATCGCAATAGGATTCTTTGGTGATGTAGTGAGAAAGACAGTGGGTCATCTCGTGGCCGAGGGTCTGGCCGACATGTTGATGGACTGTCTGATGGTCGCGGTCGGCCCAGCCCAGTTCCGCACCGGTAATCTCTTTACCCTGTTCTACATTGTTGTATAGATAAAAGGTAATTTTCCGGGTGGATTCCACCCGCAATTTCTGTGTAATGGCTTTGTAGGCGGATTCGAGTTTGTCCAGATATTCACTCGGCTTTTTGGCAATCGGCGAATCGGGAGGATAGCGCAGGATGAAATGGTCGCTTTCCTGCGTAAGCCAGTTTTCGTAGGGATCCTTGCCGAGATGTCGCAGTCGATACTGGGCACTCCTGGTACATTCCGGCGTAGCGTCGAGGGTGATGGCTTGGTTGTAGAATTCGGTGGCCTTGGGCATTTCACCGAGTTGCTCATGAGCCCAGCCCAGGTAGTAATAATTCCAGCTTTCGATCCAGGTTCGACCATCGCGCTTATCGAGCGATTGCTGCAAGACGGTAATGGCATCGCGCAGTTGATTTTTTTTCTGCAGATCGACCAAAGCCCGGCCATAAAAATGGTCAAACAGCGGGTCGCCGATACTTTTCGGTGGGTCGCTCTCTTTTTTCAGATCGGCCAGCGTCTTACGGGCCAGTTCGACTACATTCGCGAATTTCTTCTCGCCATAGAGTCGGCTTAATTCTTCGATGGTTTTCTGCAGCGGGTCACCATTCAGTTGGCGCAGGCGGTTTTGTGCAGCTGTAGTGCACTGGGGTGTGACCTTGAGCTTGATAGCCTGCTGATAACTGCTGATGGCCAGTTCGGCACGGTTGGATAGTTCGTAGGCGTAGCCGATGTAAAAATGAGACCATCCCACCATCCAGTGATCATCCGGCAGGCCGGTCATTGATTTCTGCAGATGTTCAATGGCTTGGTCGGTTTGCAGATTATAGCCGGCTTCGAGGATGGCGCGCCCGACCACGTGATGCAGTTCACGATCATCCGGGTGCTGGGTCAGGAGCTGCTGACCCTGTTCAACTACGGCCGCATATTGACCCTGCTGGAAAAGGGTCCACAGCGGCTGGGCGAGGGGCGATTCCTGGGCGAGGGCGCCCGGGACCAGAAACCAGGCGACGGTAAATCCGAGTACAGTGCGTAATGGCATGATGAACCTCCCCGATTGCGTGATATTCAAATCATACTCCAAATCGGCGGATCAGCCCAGTTCAGCAGGGGAACGACTCTCCTGGTCAGCGATACCGAGCGCTCTTGAACTGCTAATATTCTAAACTTATAATAATTTCAATTACTATTGAAAGGAGTAATCATGGCCGCCAGTGAGCTGGATAAATCCAAAGCGTTGTTTGTCCGCCGGTGGGGAGAGATGGGGGCTTCGTGGGGCATCAGCCGGACCATGGCGGAGATTCACGCCTTGATGTATATCTCGTCCGAGCCGCTCTGCACGGATGATCTGATGGAGCAGTTGCAGATTTCGCGCGGCAACGCCAGCATGAATCTGCGCCAACTGGTGGACTGGGGTTTGATCTCACGAGTTCATCATCGGGGTGACCGCAAGGAATATTTTGTCGCTGAGACGGATGTGTGGCAGATTTTTGAGACCATCGTTCGGGAGCGGCGGCGGCGGGAATTGCAGCCGGTGATCGATACCATAGGACAATGCCAGGAGATGATTCCCGGGCCGCGCCAAGCCGGCAGCGAGACCGAGATTAAAACCTATCGCGAGCGTCTGCAGAACATGGCGGATTTTCTCAGCACCATGCATCATCTGCTGAATGTCATCCTGCGGGTCAAGAAAAGCGGATTGGGTAAAGTAGTCAGCAGCTTTGCAAAGCTGGCGGGCTGATTGGTGATCGGAGGGTTATTTGATTTTGGCTACGACCAGGGTAATGTCGTCAGCCTGGTCGGCCAATCCGATAAAACGCCGCACGTCCCAGATGATATTCTGGGCGATCTGATGCGCTGTGAGGTGGGAGTGGCGATCCAGCGACAAGCGCAGCCGGGCCCGGCCAAATTGCTCTTCCGCAAAATTATGAGCATCGATCACGCCGTCGGTATAAAACAGGATCAGGTCATCGCGCTGCAGGCGGATGGTCTGGCTGGTATAAGATTCATTTTCGTTCACTCCCAGCACAAACCCATCGGTGGATAGTTCACGGATTCGACCCTTTCGCCACCAGAGCGGTGGGTCGTGACCAGCATTGCAGAAGGTCAGTTCCCGGCCATTGGCAGTGAATAAACCGTAAAATAGCGTGGCAAATTCACTGGGATGCGATTCACGGACCATGTGGATATTGCTCATGGTCAGTACTTCCGTCGGCTCGGAAGTGCTGAACGCATAAAGCCGAAAGGCGGTGCGTAGAGCGGCCATGAGCAGCGCCGCGGGCACCCCTTTGCCGACCACGTCCGCGATACAGATGCCCAGTTCTGATCGATCGGCAAATTCAAAAAAGTCGAAGAAATCGCCGCCCACTTCACCGCTGGGGTCATAGACAAAGGCCAGGTCGATCTTCGGCCATTGGGGTGCCTGTTGCGGGATCATCCGCCGCTGAATATCACCGGCGTATAGTAGCTGTTCCTGATAACGTCGCACGGCGCGCTGATCGGGATTGTGGCGACGGTGATGCAGCGCCTGCGGCAGCAGCGACAACCACTCCGCCAGTTGATTCAACAGCGCCTGGGCATGACGGCGTTCATTGGCCGACCAACTGCTGAGCAACCGTTCCAGTCCCCATTGTTGGGCCTGCTGCACAGCCTGCGGATGATCGGCCAGTTTAACCAGAACCAGAATCGGCGTGCTGGGGGTATGCTGGGCCGGCGGGCTGACCAGTGGATCGAACAACGCAGAAGGGTTGGCGATCGTGGAGGGGTGCAGCACAGCGAGTACCTCGCTTTCCAACAGTCGCCGAAGGTCAGAATTCTGCTGCAGAAGGCTCAGGACTTCAATCGGCCCCAGCCAGGCGATGAAATGTCCGCTGGCAGGTGCGTAAGCTGTTGTTAATGAACCGGTTATACCGGATAGATTTTTTAACAGGCTACGGGTATCCAGCGAGATTAATGGAGAATGTGCCGGTGGGGTTGGGGTTGTGTTCGGGGATTCAATAGGTTTCATGAATGGACCTGTATCTGCAACTTGCCATGCTCTGGCCCGGTCGGCTTAGCCGGTCAATGATATCTCAGCCATTATAAGCGGGCGCTGCGCTTACAGCGAATAAAGGCCGATGGTGAGAACTGGTGTAGTGTGCATCCTATTTATTCGCAACGTCGTCAAAACCGTTCCTTACGCTTACGATTGCAGCTCGGTGATATGATACCAGTACCCGATTGTGCCGGCGCACTTTCGCTCATAAACTGTATTCTCAAATGAGTGTAGTCGTGTGACAATCCTTTCGTCATGACAGGAGAACGGGGATGAAGGTTGCATTCAGCAGTGGCTGTGGTCCAACCTGGGATTTGGCAATGATCGCCGGGACGGTCAAGCGTCTCGGTTTTGACGGGGTGGAATTGCGCGCCGTGCAGGGTGAATTGTATCTACCGCAACATCCGCTACTAGCCCGTGACCCCCAGGGAGTGGCCAAACAATTTCAGGATGCCGGCAGCCAGATCATCTGTCTCGCGTCGTCAATATCACTGGGTCAGCCGGGAGAAACATTAGAGCTGCGTGAACAGGTGCGAGCTTATATTGAACTGGCGACGAAATTGCACTGTCCGATGATACGGCTGATTACCGGTGAAGTTTCCGTCTGGTCCAATCGTCTGGCAACTTTGCAGCGGCAGGTTGATGGCTTGCGCGACCTGGTGCTGGAAGCTTCGCGCCGCGGCGTGATGCTGCTGCTGGAAAATCAGGGCACTCTGTCTAGCAGCCGGGATATCTGGTTTGTCATGGACGCACTCGCGCATCCCGCGCTTCGTGCCAGTTGGAATCATGTGGCGGGTTATCATGCCGGTGAACGGCCGACATTGGCAGTGCCGCGTCTGGGCATCCGCACACAGATGGTGCGGCTGGGCGATCTGCAGCAACCGGCTGGTTCAACAGCCACGGGCTGCGTTCTGGGGGCTGGCGAACTGGAACTGGCCCGTTTGCTCGAATTGCTGGTAGGGGTGGGCTACGATGGCTGGCTGCTGGTGGATTGGCCTGATTCACAACTCCACGCGCAACCCGATCCGGAACCATACCTCCAGCAGAGCCTGAAATTTATACGTGAACAACTGGCCATCAAACGCGAACCGCTCACCGCGTACAAAGGTGATAAGAACGCTCCCCGTTATCAGCCCCGCAGCACCGCCGGAAGCGCGTAATGAGTTTCTTTCACCTAGATCATTTACTGGCTGATGCCACCCCCTCCAATTTGTTGGGCTACTGGGTCGGGGCGGGAATGCTGACGCTACTCGTCGGGGTCATGCTGCTCCTCAGCAAGATGTCCATGAACAGGCGCTGGGCGATCGGCGCTAACCTGCTGACCGTGGGGGCGGGGCTGATTCTCTGGCCGCTGGTTATAGGTGAACGTCTTGAACTGGTGGACAGTGCCCGATTAGCAGCACTGTTGGGTTTGGGCTGGTCCATCCTGATCAGCCTGTTGCGCTGGCGCTGCGGCGAACGGGGTCGATTGCATGCTCAGCATGTGGGTATCGTGGTTGGGCAGTTTCTCTGCCTGGCAGCCTGCCTGTTCGCCATCCTGATTCATCTTTATTTCATGATCTGGCAATTGCGCGAGTCTCTGAGTTGTACTTGGAGCTATGCGGTGCTTTGGCCCGGTGAGCGGTTGTTTACCGACATCGACGGGCTGGTGGATATGGCCTTGGTGGTTTTCGCCGGTATACTCGTCACCGAAAGTACCAAGAGCGCTTATCTGATGACACCGCTGTTCTGGGTGATGTATCTGGGGATGATTTATCAGTGTCTGCTGATTCCGCCGGTGGTTCCGGAAACGCCCGGCTGGGCTACAGCGCTGATGGGTTATCCGAGTTTCTGGCTGCTGGTGTGGCTGATGGGCAGTGCGGTGTTGTTATGGGTGTATGTGGGGCTGCAGTGGTGGAGTTGGCGCTCCAGCCGTGAACAGGCTTGGCGTCTGGATGTCATGTATCTGTTGCGTGCTCCGCGCAGCTGGCCGGGGCTGATCTCCACGACGCTGACCATCGGCTTCTTCAATCTGCTGCTGGCGATTACCTTGTTGTTATTTCCGGCGCCGGCGCAGGGTTTCCGGGCGATCTGGCCCGGACTGGGGTGTACGTTGGCTTGTGGCGGCAGTGCCGTCGTCGTGTGGCTGGTAGCTGGCCGCTATCGTCACACCGGCCTCGCGGAAGTGGGATTTGGTCTGATGAGTGTGGCCGTCGCAGCGCTGGTTGTCGCAGTGGGTGGCGGTGGCGGAGTGCTGTTGATGGACCAGTTTCCGAACCTGCTGAACAGCCTGCTTATGGGTTGTGCGTTCTGTTGCGTATTGTGGATGTGGTTGGCGCGGGTCTGGCGACAACAATTACACGCCGGCTACGCCTGGACCACGGAAGGATGGATGATTCCCATCGCGCAGCGCAGCAGTTTAATGGTCGGCGCCATCGGCTGTGTGCTGGCTTTGCGGATGAGCAGTTGGCCGCTGCTGGCCCAAAGTCGGAGCGATGATGTCGGCTGGGGCCGAATTATCCTGGGCGGCATGGCCCTGCTGTTTTTGATCCTGGCGACCATTTATGCCTATCGTCAGACGCGCCGCCCGGTTTTTCGCTCGCTGATTACCGCCAGTGTCACGGGATTACTTCTATTTGTGTTTGTACGACTTCTGCCTTTTACTCCGTGGCATAACTAGGTTGTCCTACTCAATACTATGTAATCAATGCTGATGGCTAAACCGGGTACGATGCACCTGTTATAGATACCCATGGGTCGTTTTGTAGTCCAGAGAATACAAGATGCGTACCAATCGACTTCGTCGCCTCCTCAATCTGATTACCGCTTTGCATACCGGTCGATCCCTGACCGTTGAAGATTTATCGAAAGAGCTTCGCGTGACACGGCGGACGATCTTTCGCGATCTGGAAATTCTCCAACATTCAGGAGTGCCCTTCAAATATGACCGGCGGGAGATGCGTTATCGCGTTGATCGGGAATATTTCATTCCCCCGATCAGTTTTACCATGGATGAAGCCATGGCCATGCTCTTTGTTCTGCGTCGACTGATCCGGCGATCATTGCTGCCTGATTTTCCTGCGGCGCAGGAAGCGGCGATGAAAATAGAAAGCGGACTTCCCCCGGAATTGATGGATTATTGCGGTAGTATGCTGGAGAGCATGGAAGCTATTCTGCCGCCGCATTCAGACAGTGAAGCGGTAGGCGATATTTTCAGCGTCCTGCGGCTGGCCATCATCGATCATCGCAAGGTTCGTATTCAATATGAACCTCCGGTGCAGCCGGTTGAGGAGTTGTGGCTGCATCCTTATCGGCTCGATTTTATCCACCGGGCCTGGTATGTCATCGGTTTCAGCGAAATACATCAGCAGATCCGAACCTTCAAGCTGGAACGCATCAGCCGCTATGAAATGGGCGAAGCTACTTTCACACTGCTTAAGCCTTTCCGGTTGACAGAGTATCTCGGCAATGCCTGGACCCTGATCCGCGGCGAGCAGCGTTATACGGTGAAAATTCTCTTTTCGAATACCGTGGCTACCAACGTAGAGGAAGTTCTGTGGCATAAAACGCAGCGTGTCACCCGGAGGGATGACGGGCTGCTGTTTGAGGTCGATGTGGATGGATTGAAGGAAATATCCTGGTGGATCATGGGCTATGGCGATCAAGCCCTGGTGCTTGAGCCGCCGGAATTACGTGAAATTATTATCCACCGGGTTCGTTCGATGAACGATCAATATGAGCAAAATCCGGAACGGATGATGAAGTCCATTGACCCGCAGGTTTCAGGAGATTAGTTATGCGGGCGGTAATTGAACGAGTTGCATCAGCGGCGGTTGATGTGGATGGCGAAGTGGTGGGGTCGATTGATCATGGTTTGCTGGTCTACCTGGGGGTCGCCGTCGATGATGGGAATGATGATGTCGCCTACCTGGTTAATAAAGTACATAAATTGCGGGTCTTTGAAGATGACCAGGGTAAGATGAATCTGGACGTGATGCAGGTGCGGGGCAGTTGCCTGGTCGTGAGTGCCTTTACCACGCAGGGTGACGGGCGGGGTGGTCATCGTCCGTCATTTACCCAGGCAGCACCGCCGGATTATGCCCAACAGCTCTACGAAATATTCTGCCATCTGCTCCGGACAACAGGCGTGCCGGTCGCCACCGGTCGCTTCCGGGCCGCGATGCAGGTGCGTGCGGTGAATGCCGGACCCATCTGCCTGCTGCTCGACTCCCGAAAACTGTTTTGATCGCCAGGCGGCGGGTGCCTGCTTCAAATCAGGACGACAACACCGGTATTTCAGCCAATTGAGCTTATCGGTCTACCCATTTTCACAAGTTGATTTTCTTCACCCCAAAGAAGCTAATCGGTTTGCAAGCAGGGATTAGCATAATTTAACTTTTCGTTGATTGGGGCCATGCGGTCGCGACGCAGGGATGCGGGCGACTCATGTCGGCCGGGTCGGTGCATGTCGAACGACGCAGGTCTTATGAGCTGAATAGGGGTCATCGATGCGACGCAATCGTTGCTATTACGGACTGATTGTGATGGGGATGTTCGGAGCCTGGGGTTGCCAGTCGGAGATTCCCCTCGATGAACAAACCGACTCTGACGATTCGATTAATCAACCAGCCGAAGATCAGGAAAATTCCAACGACAATAATGCCGATGAGGATTCGACTGCCGCGGCGATGACTTTTGAGACCCGGCAGTCAACCGGTGAAATCATCCGCCTGCAAAAACCTGAACGGGAATATCAGAACTGGTATTTCGACATCGATGGTTTTACGGTGGTGCAGGTCAACGGCAGTTATCGATATGCCGTTCGCGATGACTCCGGCCAGCTGCAACCCACTGAAGCGCTGGTCGGCGTGGATGATCCGCAAGCGCTCGGTGTCGAGCCGTATCTTCAGCCGGCGGACGAGGACATTGCCGCGCTGGATTCGGAAAATCAACTGCTGGCCCGTAAGGATTTCAGCACGGAAGCCGAAGCGGAGCGACTGGCTCCGGATCATGTGCTGGTCGAAGGCGATATCGCCATGCCCGTCAGCGAACGGGGCGCCGCCGGCTGTTACGCTTCGGTTGGTTACTGGACCAATGGCACGGTGTATTATGTGTTCGATGCCAATGTCAACGCCGGCAACCAGGCGGCGATGCGTGCGGCGATGGATGCCTGGGAGGCGGTTGCGAATGTACAGTTCGTGCCCCGTACCACCCAGTCGAACTACCTCAACATCTTCAGCGGTACGGGTAACTGGTCTTATGTGGGGATGCTGGGCGGGAAGCAGGACCTGAGCATTTACAATTGGAATTATAAATTCATCATGTGCCACGAACTGGCCCATGCCCTGGGTGTGTGGCATGAACAATCGCGCGCGGATCGTGACACCTATATCCAGATTAATTCCGCCAACATTCAATCGGGTACGAGCAATAATTTTGACAAGATTTTAGTCTCGCTATCTGGCGGAACTTACGATTTCGATTCCGTCATGCATTACGGACAATATTCGTTCAGTACCAATGGCCAACCCACCATCACCTGTCTGGCTCCATATCAGGCTTGGCAGTCGCAGATCGGACAGCGCACCCATCTGAGCGTGACTGACATCGCCACCATGGTGTCGATCTATGGCGCCCCGGGCGGAGGTAATATCACGGATATCACGCTCACGCCCGGCAACACCAGTACGTTGTCCGGGACCAGCCAGAACTTTTCCTGGAATGCCACGACGGGAGCGTTGGAATACTGGCTGCGGGTGGGCACTACCTCCAGCGGTACGGAACTGTATAACGCGTCGACCGGGACGAATCGTTCGCAATCCGTCAGCAGTCTGCCGTCTAACGGCAGCACGATCTATGTCGGGGTGAAATATCGCACGGCGGGCGGTTGGAGCTCGGAGTATACCGCCAGTTATACCGCGGTGACGACGGGGGGCGGCGGTTCGACGTTGACGATCTCTCCCGCTGCCGGTTCGACGTTGACTGGTGCCAGCGAAACTTTTTCATGGAATACGATCAGCGGGGCTACGGAATACTGGATCCGCGTGGGCACCACCTCCAGCGGTTCACAGGTCTGGGATGGCAGCGTCGGTACCAGCACCTCCAAGACCATCAGTACTATTCCGACGAATGGCGGCACGGTATATGTTTCACTCTGGTACAAATCTTCCGGAGCCTGGAGTACGGAATTCAAATCGACTTATACCGCTTCATCGGGCGGTGGCGGCGGAGGCGGCGGTGGTGGCGGCGGATCGTTGACGATCGTGCCGGCCAGCGGCAGCACGCTCAGTGCCTCCAGCCAGACGTTCAGTTGGAACAGCGTCAGTGGAGCGAGTGAATACTGGATACGAGTCGGTACCAATTCGAGCGGTTCGCAAATCTGGGACGGCAGCGTGGGAAGCAGTACTTCCAAGGCGATCAGCGGTATTCCGACGAATGGTGGCACGGTCTACGTTTCACTCTGGTACAAATCTTCCGGCGCCTGGAGCACGGAATTCAAATCGACTTTTACCGCTTCATCTGGCGGTGGCGGAGGAGGTGGCGGAGGCGGTGGGGGTGGCAGCACTCTGACCATCATCCCGGCCAGCGGCAGCACGCTCAGCGCCTCCAGTCAGACCTTCAGTTGGAACAGCGTCAGTGGAGCGAGTGAATACTGGATCTCGGTTGGTACAACCAGCGGAGGCGCGCAGATCTGGGGCGGCAGTACGGCCACCAGCACCAGTAAAGCGATCAGCAGTCTCCCTACGAATGGCAGTACCGTTTACGTATCACTCTGGTATAAAGCTTCCGGCACCTGGAGCGCTGAATTCAAATCCACCTTTACTGCTTCATCGGGAGGCGGTGGTGGAGGCAGTACACTGACTATCGTGCCGGCTAGCGGCAGCACGCTCAGTGCCTCCAGTCAGACGTTCAGTTGGAACAGCGTCAGTGGAGCGAGTGAATACTGGATCTCGGTTGGTACGACCAGCGGCGGTGCGCAGATCTGGGGCGGCAGTACGGCCACCAGCACCAGCAAAGCGATCAGCGGCATTCCGACGAATGGCGGTACGGTCTATGTGTCGCTCTGGTATAAATCATCAGGCGCCTGGAGTGCGGAATTCAAATCCACCTTTACCGCATCTTCGGGCGGTGGGGGTGGTGGCGGCGGAGGTGGCAGCTCACTGACCATCGTGCCGGCCAGCGGTAGCACGCTCAGCGCCTCCAGTCAGACGTTCAGTTGGAACAGTGTCAGCGGCGCCAGTGAATACTGGATTCGCGTGGGCACCGCTTCCAGTGGCGCGCAGATTTGGGACGGCAGCGTGGGAACCAATACCTCCAAAGATATCAGTGGCATTCCGACGAATGGCAGCACGGTCTATGTCTCACTCTGGTATAAAGCCTCCGGTGCCTGGAGTGCGGAATTCAAATCCACCTTTACCGCATCGTCAGGTGGTGGGGGAAGTGGTGGCGGTGGTGGTGGCGGCGGCGGCAGTACGCTGACTATCGTGCCCGCCAGCGGCTCAACGCTGACCGGCTCGAGTCAGCCTTTCTCATGGAACAGCGTATCCGGTGCAACCGAATACTGGATCGCCGTTGGCAAAACGGTTGAAGGTGCGCAGTTTTACAACGGCAGCACGGGTACGACCTGTTCCAAAACGGTGAATAATCTGCCCACTAATGGCAGTACGATCCACGTCACCCTGTGGTATAAATCCTCCGGGTCGTGGAGTGGGTCTCAGAAATTTACCTTTACGGCGGCAGCGTCAGGAGATCCATCACCCAACGAGCTGGTTCTCTGGCCCGATCCTGCCGAGCCGCTGACGCAGGCTTCGACCACGTTCGGTTGGAATCAATTGCCGGGGGCAGAGAGTTACTGGGTACGACTGGGCAGTGAGCCGGACAGCGGTGACCTGTATGATGCCGAGATCGGCCTGGTTCAGGAATGGCCTCTCGAAGGATTGCCTATCGATGGTCGTCCGATTTATCTGACGATCTGGGTAAAGGTTGGCGGTGATTGGGAAGACCCGGTGCAGTTTGTGTATGCTACGCAGGTACCGTAATTCTGCGGTCCGGGTAAAACGGAAACGGGTCCGATGGAAGTGATGCACTCCACCGGACCCGAATTGTTTTCAGAGATCAAGCTGCGTGGATTAGTAGCGATCGCGGCCACCGCCGCCGCCACCATAACCACCACCGCCGCCCCGACGGCCGCCACCACCGCCGCCGCCGCCGTATCCACCACGGCCGCCACCGCCACCGCCGCCGCCATAACCACCACCGCTGCGTGGTTCGCGCGGTTTGGCTTCATTGACGGTCAAAGCCCGGCCACCGTGATCCTGGCCATTGAGTGCTTCAATGGCGGCATTGGCTTCATCTTCGTTTTCCATTTCAACGAAGCCGAAGCCTTTGCTGCGACCGGTCGCCCGATCGGTGATGACTTCGGCACTCAGCACCGTGCCGTGCGCCGACAGCATCTGCTCCAGGTCTGAACTGCTCACACTGTAACTCAAATTACCGACATACAATTTCTTGCCCATCATGCGTCTCCTATTGATTTGATGGCAAGGGTGACCCCTTCTAATGCTTTCCGGGTCACATCTGAAAGCGGCCTACATTCTGGCCGGTGCGGTGGGACGCGAGCTGGGCAGTTCGGTGCGAGATCAAAACCCCGTGCGGACTTGCTTCGTTCGGCATACCTACCATGCAACCTTCTATATTACCCGAAGGGATATCCGCCAGCTAGGGCTTAATTGTAAAATATACCTAAATTACTATCGGATAAGATTATATATGAATACGACAAACCAGTTTACTCGATGATATTGAGCGGTCCGGACTTCACAGCGCAGATTTTTCGGCGAATAACTGGCAACTGGTGATGATGGCCGGTGCGAGAAAAATAGGAGGGGCAGTATTGGCCTGCCCCCGCATACTTAAGAAAAAAGCATCGGGGGCAGGTCGAAAATAACAGGCAGAATGAACTGGCGCTCACGATTAGCGGCTGTTGTAGCCGCTGCGCGGCCGGCTGCCGGTACGAGGTTCACGCGGTTTGGCTTCGTTGACGGTCAGTTGGCGACCGCCCTTGTCCTGGCCGTTCAACGCCTGGATGGCTTGATTGGCTTCGGCGTCGCTGGACATTTCCACAAAGGCAAACCCCTTGCTGCGACCGGTCATCCGGTCGGCAATCACTTGAACGCTCTGCACCGATCCATGGGCCGAGAACCATTGCTCCAGATCCGTATTGTTCGTCTCAAAGCTCAGGTTACCTACATACAGTTTCTTACTCATTGGGTTTTTCTCCTATCGATGAACCCTGTGATCCGCCGCAATACTTTCGGGATCAATTGAAAGTGACTCTGAATTCCGGTCAAGAAGGTAGAAAGGCGATCAAGCAGTGTGATAGGGAAATGGGTTAAGCAAATACCATGATCAGGCTTGATTCTACGATTCAGCCAAAGGCACTATACACGCTGCACAAATGAAAGTCCACTGTATATTAAAATATTGTTTATTCTGCAGCACCTCCGTTGTGGAGGAAACTGGCAGATTAATGCATTTCAGGGGCACAGCGGCAGGATAACCGCCGGTTTGTACTTCTACGCCGACACCTCATCTCTGGTTGGAACGGTGCACAACTTCGGCAAGTCGAAGGGATTAGGTTTGCAACTTCAGACGGCCGCAACTAGGATTGATAGCGTCTAAGCAGAACTCTCCTGGTAGCAGAGTTCGCTTCTCCGGGAGCATCTTCTAAACTGCCCGGATGGTTCGCCGTATTTAAGGTCATCTTTTGAGTACGGTTGCAAAACCCGGTAAGCATTTTTTTGCGTCACTTGAAAAACCAATGCCTGGTGAACCTGAAATTTATATACACCTCAGGTAAGAGCTTGGGGCCATAATAAGTTTAACAGGGGATGACTAGGCAGTTATGTTCCCTCTTGGAGCGGTTGATCGATGGAATTACCACGCCGTGAACGGGGCGATGAACTGCTCCGGCCAGGCGAGATGACCGAGCTGCGCCGGCGGCTTCGTCTGCTTTCTCGGCAACACGATCTGAACAGCGTGATTGTCTGCGCCTTCGATCATCGGACGCGCATGCTGCCATTTATTTATGCCGACCTGCGCATGGTCCCCGCCGGTGTGCGGGCGGTTGGTGCGGCCATGGTCGACGCCGGGTTTGAAAACACACGTATCGTCCTGCAGCAGTGGAATCGCCGATTCCGTCCCTCCCAAATGCAGCTGGAGGGTCGGCTGCCGGATCTGTTCCTGGTCTCAAGCATGCAGATTCATGCTGAAGCCTGTACCGCCCTGATTCGTGATATCTGTCGGATCGATCCTGCGCACCGCCCGCTGGTTATTGTCGGCGGACCCAAGGTGATTTACGAACCGTGGGATGTGTTCGGCATAGATCCGCAGGATCCGTGGGGTGCGGACGTGGCGGTGACGGGTGAGGAATTCGTGCTCCTGAGCCTGCTGGAAACTCTGCTGACCGAGCGACGCGGCGGTGAATCGCTGCGCGCCACGTTCCTGCGGGCCCGTGATGGCGGCGAGTTGGATTCCATTGCCGGTCTGGTCTACGCCCAGGGGCAGCGGGAGGGTGTGGCTGAACAGCTGATCGACACGGGTATTCAGCGACTGCTCGGTGATCTGGATGAGTTGCCCCACGCGGCGTTGAGTTATCGGCTGCTGGAACCGCCGAGCCGATCGGCGACACTCAGCTCGAAGCCGCTTCCCCCCGAGCGCGTCGCCCGATATAGCCCGCTTGGCTCACTGGTGATGACCTTTGGATGCAAATTTGCCTGCCCCTACTGCCCGATCCCGGCTTTCAATCAACGGCAGCACCGGGTGAAAAGCGGCCAGCGCATCGCCGAGGAGATGACGGCCATTCAACGCGAATTCGGTATCCGTTTTTTCTTCGGGGCCGACGATAATTTTTTCAATAATCACACCCGGACGATGGAAATTATCGAAACCCTGGCGCGCATCCGCAAGCAGGAGGCCAATCCGCGCCGCCGGTTCCGCTGGGCGAGCGAGGTGACGGTTCACGACACCCTGGCATTGCAACAACATCTGCCGCTGATTCACCAGGCGGGGGCGCGGTCGTTGTGGCTCGGCGTGGAGGACATGACCGCCACGTTGATCAAAAAGGGACAGAGCGTAGACAACACCAGCGAGGCCTTCCGCCTGCTGAGGAGCAGCGGCATTCATCCCATGCCGATGATGATGCATCATGATGCCCAGCCGCTGGTCAGTCGCGGGCCCAAACCGTATGGTTTATTAAACCAGGTGAAGTTGCTGCGAAAAGCCGGTGCAGTGAGTATGCAGGTGCTGATGTTGGTGCCGGCTACCGGCTCGAAGCTCTATTCGGGAACTTACACTTCAGGCACGGTATACGAGAGTGTGGGTGGGCGGATGGTTCAGCAACATATGCTGGGCGGCAACTATGTCATCGCTTCCCAGCATCCGCAGCCGTGGCGAAAGCAGGTGAATATCCTGCTGGCTTATGCCTACTTCTATAATCCGCTGCGGCTGGCCGTCGCCCTGATCCGGCCCAATACTAGACTTTATCTGGCGGATGCCGTGTGGCAGGTACTGGGCATGTGGGGTTTGTGCCAGACGGTGAAGAAGACTTTCGGCTGGACCTTGCGCTTGCTTTTCGGCAAGATCCGCCGCCGATTCAAGCCACCCCTCAATCAGATTCCCATGCGGACCGTGGAGGGTTTGCCTGCGGACCATGCTTTACCGGAGGCAATCGAAATCGGTCTCCCGCGCTCCCAGCCCGAATTTAATCCTGTTGTCAGTGTTTGACTGGAGCTGGTGTCAAAATCACCAATTGAGGCTTCGCGCGGGCTAAAGACCGCGGCTCATTGAATTTTGAAACCCAGCAGAACCCAGGTGAGTGATTGGTCCGGGTGAAGAACTTTCGTTTCTCGCTTCAGGATCCAGCTAGTGACATAACCGGAAATTCCTCAGTCCCCGGTCATGCGTTTGGGTCAGATAAGATATTCTGGCCCAGCCCATCGCTGGTTGTAGAAATTGCTTTTTGCTTTCGTCTGGTCCAGTGACGTAATTTTTCCATATAGAGATAAAAGACCGGAGTAACATATAAAGTCAATGATTGCGAAAATACCAAACCACCCACCACGGCCAAGCCGAGCGGCTGTCTGGATTCGGCTCCTGCGCCAATTCCCAGGGCAATCGGCAAGGTCCCCATCAGCGCTGCCATCGTGGTCATCATGATCGGACGAAAGCGCGTCAGGCAGGCCTGATGAATCGCCTGCGCCGGCGTCATCTGCTGATGCTGCTGGGCTTCCAGCGCAAAATCCACCATCATGATGCCATTTTTCTTGACCAGCCCAACCAGCATGATCACTCCGACAAACGCGTATAAATTCAGATCGATATCAAAGATCATAAGCGTGGCCAGCGCTCCCACCCCCGCCAGTGGAATGGACGATAAAATCGTGATCGGATGAATAAAACTCTCATAGAGAATACCCAGCACCAGATAAATGACGCAGATGGCTAATATCAACAGGTATTCCAGCCCCTGCATCGATGATTGAAAAGCCTGGGCCGTTCCTTGAAAAGAACCGGTCACGCTGGCTGGCAGAATTGTACGGGCGAGCAGTTCCACCTCGTCCACCGCTGGCCCGAGCGAATAACCGGGCTTGAGATTAAAGGAGATCGACACCGATGCGAGCTGTCCCAGGTGGTTCACTGTCATCGGCCCGTTAGTCTGCTGTATATGCGCCACCGCATCAATCGGCACCAGTTTTCCCGTATTGGCCCGCACATGAAGCAGTGATAACGACAGCGGCTCCTGTTGATACTCGGGCAGCACCTGCAGAATCACCTGGTACTGATTGCTCGAACCATAGATCGTGGAAATCTGCCTGGAACCATAAGCGCTGCCCAGGGCTAGTTCGATCTGTTCGGCGGAGATGCCCAGCGCGGCACATTTGTCACGATCAATTTCCACGCTGATCTGAGGATTGCGCAGTTGAAGATCGGAGGTGACATCCTGAAAACCGGGCAGGTCGCGCATTTTGTCGAGCAGCGGCGGAATGGAACGATACAATTCATCCGTATCAAGTCCGGTCAGTGTGTATTGATATTGACTTTTAGTCAGTTGACCTCCCAGCCGAATGGGCGGCAGATTCTGCATATAAACGCGAATTCCCGGGACCACGGACAACTTGGGACGCATGTCCTGAATGATCTCGTCAACTGATTGTCGGCGTTGATCTCTCGGCACCAAGCGCATGAAGAGTGTTCCCGTATTCAGCGTCGCGGCATTGCCACCCCGTTGCCCCACACTGGACATGAATGATTCTATGCGCGGATCAGCCTGCAATATGGCGGCGAGCATCTGATGTTTCTGAACCATCGCCCCCAATGAAATACCTTCGATGGATTCAGTCTGGGTAAATATTCTGCCGGAATCTTCGCTGGGTAAAAATCCTTTGGGTATGGAAACATATAAGTATCCGGTGACGACCATGATGCCGGCCGTGGCTAACAGGGTCAGCCGAGTATGTCGCAACACCAGCTGCAAGGTCACATCATAAAACCGGACCCCGGCGTCAAAGAATTTTTCAATCAGTCGATATAATCGTCCCCGCGTCTGTGGACCGTGATGGGCTTTCAGAAAACGACTGCACAACATGGGCGTTAACGTCAGCGATACGAAACCCGAAATCAATATCGCCATACCGATCGTCACGGCAAACTCGGTGAGCAGTCGGCCGAGAATCCCACCCATGAACACAAATGGAATAAACACCGCAGCCAGCGACAGGGTCATGGAGATGACTGTAAAGACAATTTCACCCGATCCATCCAGGGCCGCCTGCATGATCCCCTTGCCCTGCTCCAGTTGCCGAACGATATTCTCCAGCACCACGATGGCGTCATCCACCACGAAGCCAACAGACAGAGTCAACGCCATCAGCGAAAGATTGTCGAGGCTGTAATCCATGTAAAACATCATGGCAAAGGTGCCCAGCAGCGACATGGGAATGGCGACCGCGGGGATGAAAGTGGCTGATAAATTACGCAGGAATAGAAAAATCACCATCACCACCAGGCCCAGCGTCAGCCACAAGGTGAACTTAACATCATGTACGGATTCTCGAATGGATGCGGAGCGGTCATACAGAATATTAATGTGCACGGCCGCCGGCAGCTGGGCGCTCAGCTGCGGCAGCAATTCCTTCAAGCGATCCACTACATCAACGGTATTGGTACCCGGCTGTTTCTGAACCTGCAGGATGATCGAGCGTTGATCAACGAACCAGGCGGCAACCTTGTCATTTTCCACGCTATCGAGCGTCTGACCCAACTCGCGCAGTCGGACCGGATTGCCGTTACGGTAGGCGACGATGACTTCACGATAACCGTCGGCATCAGTGAGCTGACCGTTGGTTTCCACGGTGAATGCTTGTCGCGGGCCATCCAGCGCCCCCAGGGGCAGGTTGACGTTGGCGGCCTGTACCGCGCGAGCTACTTCATCTATGCCGATGCCCCTGGCCGCCAGTTTGTCCGGATTGACCTGGACCCGAACCGCATATTTCTGGGAACCATTCACCAGTACCTGAGCCACACCGCTGACCGTGGACAGGCGCTGGGCGATCAGCGTTTCGGCATATTCATCGAGCGTGTACATCGGCAACGTCGGACTGGTCAGAGCAATATACAACACCGGCTGATCCGCAGGATTCACTTTGCGATAGGAAGGGGGTGAAGGCATATCGCGCGGCAGCCGCGATTGTGCCCGGGCGATCGCAGCCTGCACATCCTGAGCGGCTGCGTCGATGTTGCGACTCAGGCTGAATTGCAGGGTGATCTGCGAAGCTCCCTGAAAACTGGTCGAGCTCATGGAGTCCAGACCGGCAATGGTGGAAAATTCCCGCTCCAGCGGCGTGGCCACGGATGAAGCCATCGTCTCCGGACTGGCGCCCGGTAAAGCAGCACTGACCTGGATGGTCGGGAAATCGACGTTGGGCAGATCGCTGACCGGCAACTGGCGATAAGCCATGGCCCCAAAAACGGCGGCGGCCAAAGTGACCAGACTGGTCATGACTGGCCGACGTATAAATAGCGCACAGATATTCATGGTTGAGTATCCGATGTTGGCTGGAGTGGGTGAGCTGCATCATCCAGACTATTGTTGGGCTTGACGGTGGCGCCGGGCGTCAATCGCATCTGGCCATCCGTCACCACCACTTCATCGGGCTGAACGCCTTTTTGAATCGTGGTTCGTTCGCCGAGGGCCTGTCCTGTTTCAATCTGACGCATTTCTACCGACTGATCTTTCATCACCACAAAAACAAACGGTCCACTCTGGCTGTTTTGAATGGCGGACGTGGGGATGACGACCACATCAGATAACGTCATGATCGTCATGGTCACATTGACAAACTGTCCCACCCATAAATGACGGTCAACATTATCAAATGATGCCTTTAAGCGTATCATGCCCGTAGATTGATCCACCTGGTTATCGATGAAGACGAGTTGTCCATGCTGTAAAGCGGTCGTGCTTTCCGGAATCTGCGCTGTGACTTTCAAAGGCGGCTGAGCCATCGCCGACTGGATCTGATCGAGATATTGTTCCGGAACAGAAAAAGCCACATAAATGGGTTTGATCTGGTTAATGCTGACCAGTTCGGTTTCATCGGTTTTGACGATGTTGCCCTGGTTAACCAGATAGCGTCCCGCCAGACCGCTGATCGGCGAACGAATCGAGCAGTACTCCAGTTCCAGTTGGGCCTGCTCGACCTCCGCCTGATCGGCTCGAAGCTGGGCGGATTTGGCCTCGGCGTCGGCCTGACTCTGCTGCAGTTCACGATCCGCCGCCTGATTATTTTCAAACAGCCTGGCCACGCGCCGGGCCTCCAGCACCGCGTCATCGGCAACGGCCCGATCCCGTTCGAGGTTGGCCTGTGCCAATTCCAACGCGGCCTGATAGGGACGTGGATCAATGGTAAACAGCTGCTGATCCTGGGTCAGTTCGTCTCCCTCCTTAAAATGGATTTCCGTAATCTGTCCGGAGACGAGCGGTTTGATCGTGACTTTGGCGTACGCTTCCACCCAGCCGATCGCTTCGACATTGACGGGAACAGTTTCCTGGGTAGCACGAGCGACCGTCACGGGTACGGCTTCGGCTGCTTTACCGGTTCCTGCAGTCAGAGGCGCTTGTTTACTGCATGATCCCGCCGGCAGTACCAGCAGCATCAGAAAACTGAAGGCCTTTGGTAAATTGTGAAATTTCATAACAACTTTCTTGGTCATCTGGATTTGGTTTTATGACGTTCCTGGTCAGTTAATATTCCACGATAAACAATTTCAATGATCTGTTTCGCTTGTACTTTGAGTGATTTCTTTCGCCCGGAAAAGAAATTGGTGAACATGGTTCCATACAGTGCACTGCTGATGACATCCGTTATGGCATCTGGAGCCAGAGATCGCACCCGGCCGGCCTGGATCAGCTTCCTGTACAATTCCTGCCACGGAGCGATGTTCTTTTTACGATGCCGAAAATAGGTCGGTTGTTTTCGATCCCGAAAAACTGCTCGCTCCTGAATCAGCAACTCCACAAATTCCGGTCGACGATCAAAAAAAGTGAGATACTCTGTGATCGCCCAGGCGATAATCTCCAGCGGATCGTCGGATTGGGCCCAGGATTGCTTCATCCGCTCATTGAGCAGGATCATGACCCGATCCACTGCCGCGAAGAATAAAGCCTCTTTGCTCGGAAAATAGCGGTACAGAGTTCCCTTACCGACGTTCAATTTGTCGGCTAGAATCTGCAGGTCGGCAGCAGAGTAACCACATCGGGCAAATTCCTGAATGGCCCGGTCCAGAATCTGCTCTCGACGCCGATCTGCCAAGCCAAGCTCAACCGGGCGACTGCGGGTGCTGGGTTTGTGTTGTCGGGCAGCGGGCATGAGAACAGGCTCCCAATAATATGACGGACTAGTCCGTCAGCTAATTATAGCAGGATTATTCAGCAGCGCTGTCATGCCGGTATATTTGAGCGAGATCCCATACAGAAACTATGCCCTGATGGATAATTCATCGAATTCTGCCGCCGTTACTACGCGGTTTTTGTTTCCTAATTACTGCAGCTTATGTCTGAATTTGAAATTGTAGCGGAGCCTGCTTCATCTGGGTTACCAGGTATTAGGCAAGGATCTGGCAGCAAGATGGCCAAATTTATTGACTCAATACAGCTCATCCGCATGCGTCGATGCTCGAGAATTGTATGCATGTGAAATCAGAAATTTCAGTGCGAAAACTATAGAAGTGGTTTCAAAATTCAATGAGCCGCGGGCTTTAGCCCGCGCGAAGCCTCAATTGGTGATATTAAGACCAGCTCAGCATTTTGTATTGCATGGAGATATTCGAGAAAAATTAGAGCATAAAAAAAGCGTTGCGATTTGTCGTATTGCTCGACATCGCAACGCTATAGAAAAACTAGCGGGGGCAGGACTCGAACCTGCGACCTCCGGGTTATGAGCCCGACGAGCTGCCAGCTGCTCTACCCCGCAGTCCAAGATCAACCACTATAAATCAGGAAGCGGATAGTGTCAAACGACCGATTCGCGGTTCAGGTACATTCCTGGTGATTATCAGGGCGAAGAGTTGCCAGATAACAAGGCATGTTTTTCGAACGGCTCATAATATTGCGGCGTGATGCATTCGTTGCAGTTGAAAAAGAGAAGAAGACGCCCCCGCTGGTCGCAGAGGGAAATTGTCGGGGGCGTCTGAGAGGGTAATCAGAGTAACCACGAACGCATCGAAGAAGCGGCTATTTCCCGGGGATTGATCATGCCCCAATCGCTCCGCGCTAACGTGCGCCGGCGGATTTTTTTGACCGGCCTGACGTTGTTTTTTCGTTGGATCGGTTGTTCGTCGTGTAACTCCGGCTGGGGCACGAGAGCCGATTTCAGAAAGACCGGGTTACAGGTGCCCACCAGATAAGATCGGCCGGCATAGCTGAAGCGTACTCCGCGTGAACCCTGAGTGGTGAAGCAGATGGTCCCATCTCCGTGGCGTTGGCTAATCAGTCCGCTGATCAAGCCGAACGGACGAAAGACGCAGATGCGCGGATTGTCCAACTGCTCCAGCGGAAACGCGCGCTTCACCCAGCGCAACCAACCCCACTGAATCAGCAGTTGTTGATCATTGACTTCCACCACCATTCGCCCCAGGGCCAGCATCATGACGATCAACAACACAACCGGTACGACTCCCAGCCAGAGAGGACTCGCAACGCTCCACCCCACAGGAGTGAAAATCAGGAATTCAACAGCCAGCAGGATCAGCACCAGCAGTCCATAAAGAACCGGATGAAAATATTGCACTTCACGATGTCGAAGAACCCGGATCATCCAACCCTCGTCTCTGGTGTTGATTCGTTCCCGCTCACGTAATAACGCTGCATTATCCGGCAGCCCACGTAGTCATACACCTATATTTTGTTACGACCATCGGCAGTTGGCTACTACAACAATCGTTAATTCTTCGATCAGCAATGTTGACGTTTATTAACGTTTATACCTGCCAGGAAATTCGTCGGACGCGTCAAAATATTCCGCACCGCGGCGGCATAGGATTTAGCGCGTTATCAATAATTAACGCTGCTGCTGACTGATATATCGCTGGTTAGCATCTTATATTGCTTCTTAGACGCACGAATCGACGGCAGGTTCCCGGGACTGTTACTGATTGCAGAATACGGGATTAGCGCTCGGAGGAAGTGTTCTGCTCAGTGGAAAGAGGATCATGGGCCGGGGGCGGCTGGTAACGTGGAGCAATCGCGGTATATGGGCGTCCCAGTCGGCGATACAACAGGATCAGTTCCCCCATGGTATTGCCTTCAATCCGATGCCCAATGTATTGCAAGACATAGCCCAAGGTGAACCAGAGTGCGGGCCGCCACCATAAATCCCACCGCCAATCAGCCAACTGCCAGATTACCAGTATTCCGGCGACAATGGTCATCGGAATACCCAGAACGTGCAGCAGCAGGCTGGCAGGATGTTGATGCCGCACCTTCCAATCACTCCACCAGCGTAATAATATCGGCATAAGACACCCGAATAAGAGTCAGGCACACTTGGCCACAGCCTCGATACATCTGGTTCAGGATTCATTCAGAGTCGGTTAGTATACCCGAAATGATTATTTCGGAATCTTAAACTATGAAACCACTTTCGGCGGGAACAAGTCGTTGGCGCTATGTCATTGCGGCGATGTTATTTCTCGGATTAGCCGCAGGGGCATTGGCTCAATCTGAATCGCAACCATCGACCATGAGCACCACGGCGGCTGATGAATCGCGCATCGCTTCCGCACCAGCCGGCGGTCCAGCAGCGTCGATTGCTGAGGTGCGTTCGCCCGTACGGATGTGGGTACTGTTGCCGCCGCTGCTGGCGATCATATTGGCGATCGTCACTCGGCAGGTGTTGCCGGCGCTGGCGGTGGCGGTGCTGCTGGGTGGATTCATGATGCTGACTCATCCGAACCCTTCCTGGGGGAGTCAGTTCGCCGGCACGCCGGCGCTGCTGCTGGGTTTTCGCGTGACGATTGAACATTACCTGATCGGCGCGCTTACCAACCACAGCCACATGCAGGTGATACTCTTTACCATGTTGATCGGCGGGATGGTGGGGGTGTTGAGCGCCAGTGGGGCGACGCGGGCCTTGGTGCAACTGGTCAGTCGTCAGGCTACGAATAATCGGCGGGGTCAGTTGATGGGATGGATCGCCGGCCTGCTGATTTTCTTCGACGATTATGCCAACGCCATGATTATCGGACCGACCATGACGCCGATTTTTGATAAGCTGAAAATTTCACGCCAGAAGTTAGCTTACATCTGCGACGCAACGGCGGCGCCGGTGGCTTCGTTAGCATTGATCGGTACCTGGATCGGGGCGGAGATTGGTTTTATTCAGGACGGATTGAAAAATCTCGGTACCGATCGTCCGGAATTTTTAACCGGACTCAGTGCCTATCAGATATTCCTCTACTCCATTCCCTATCGATTTTATGCCATCTTTGCGATTCTGCTGGGTTTTATCATCGCTTTCACCGGGCGGGACTTCGGGCCGATGCTGCGTTATGAACGTCGCGCCGCCGCAGATGGAGATAGCCAGGCAGCCGGGCTGCAGTTCTCGCTGCCGGCGACGGGTAAATGGTGGTACGCTGGTGTGCCTATTCTGGTGCTGGTCTTCGTCACCCTGGTGATACTGGGGGTCACTGGCTGGATGAGTCGTGATATCAGCCGGTACGCGAACGCGGGTTTTTTTGAAAAGTTGGGTGAGATTCTTCACAATGCCGATGCCTACGGATCGATTCTTTATGGAGCCATCCTCGCGCTGACTTTGGCTTTGGTGATCAGTTGGTTCACGAAGTCGTTGAACCTGCGCACCAGCATGGAAGCATTCATGGAGGGGATGAACCGCGTACTGCCGGCGATCGTAGTGCTGGTGCTGGCCTGGTCGCTGTCATCGGTTCTGGACGACAAGAGTCTGGGACTGGCTTTTGAAGCGCGCTATCTGCTGAGCCAGGAAGCCGGTGTCGGACTGGATCCCACTTTTTTACCCATGATCATCTTCCTGCTTGCCGCTGGTGTTTCCTTCGCCACCGGCACCAGTTGGGGCACGATGGGTATTCTCTGCCCGGTAGCGGTGACGGTGGCGGCCAGTTTGGTGGGAGATCTCGCCAACGGCACCGAAAGAGTTCATCTTTTCTATGCCACGGTCGGCGCTGTATTGGCGGGTTCGGTATTCGGTGATCACTGTTCACCGATCAGCGACACCACTATTCTCTCCGCCATAGCCAGCGGCTGTTCGCTCGAATCGCACGTCTGGACGCAAATGCCCTATGCCTTGCTGGGGGCCATAGTCGCACTGGGTTGCGGCGATTTGTTAACATCTCATTATCATCAGCCCTGGTGGGTTGGCTGGCTGGCGGGTATCGGGGTTATGTTGATCGTGGTTCTCGTAGTGGGTCGGCGTTCCTCGCGCCCTTCTGTGATACTAACCTTGCCGCATCACGAATAGCGACTCCGAGCGTCTGTAAACTCTCGTTACTTCGGTTACAATCATCTTCGAACGATTAGCAGGCAGCGAGGTGCGATTTCTTACAGGAGCGGGTCCGTGTCCAACCCATCTGAACCGACCATGTTATTTGAAATGGCCTGGGAAGTCTGTTCGCAGGTGGGGGGCATCTACACCGTCCTGCGCAGCAAAGCTCCCGCTGCAGTGGATTACTGGGGAGCCGGTTACTGGCTGGTCGGACCTTATCGGGAAGCGACGGCGCGCATCGAATTTGAAACCCAGCCGCCGCCGGACTATCTCCTGCCCGCGCTGGAGGAACTACGTAATTATGGGCTGGTCATTCACTGTGGATGCTGGCTGGTCACGGGTCGACCGCAGGTTTTGCTGATTGAGCTGGGGCCGATCTACGCCCGCCTGGGCCATATCCGCCACACGCTCTGGGTTGATGCCGGCATCGGTACACCCGACAACGATGGCGAGACACATGAAGTGGTTGCCTTCGGTCATGCGGTGGCCGATCTGCTCACAGTGATCAACCGCCATCTGCCCGAACGCCCCATGCTGGCCCATTTCCATGAGTGGCAGGGTGCCGCGGCCATTCCCTTTCTGCAGCGCCGCCCGCGCTCCTTTGCTACAGTATTCACCACACACGCCACGCTGATTGGCCGCAGCCTCAGTGCCGCCAACGTCAATCTCTACGAACATATAGGCAGCATCAATCCGGAAGCCGTTGCTTATGAACACAACTTCGCCCACCGCTATTTTATTGAACGGGCGGCGGCGCATGGCGCCGATATTTTCACGACCGTTTCGGAGATCACCGCGCTGGAAGCGGAGCGGTTTCTTGGTCGCCGGCCGGAAGTGGTTCTACCCAACGGGCTGAATATCGAGCGATTCGCCGCTCCGCATGAATTTCAACTGCTGCATCGCCAGAGTAAGGAATTGATCCACGAATTCGTGATGGGCCACTTCTTTCCGACGTATACTTTCGATCTGGATCGCACGCTCTACTTTTTCACCGCCGGTCGCTACGAATATCGCAACAAGGGCATGGATCTGTTCATTGATGCCCTCGCCTGGCTGAATCAGCGGTTGCGCACCGAAGGTCCGCGCGGCCTGGTCGTCGTCGCCTTTATCATTTCCAAAGCACCCTATCGGAATCTGAATGTCGAGACGCTCAACCGCCAGATGATGTTCAACGAAGTGCAGCGCACCTGCACCTCGATCCGTGAGGCAATGAGTCCCCATCTGCTGGAGGCGGTGACCTGCGGGCGGATGCCCACCCTCGACGATCTGCTTGATGAATATGCCACGGTACGGCTGAAGCGGATGATCCATTCCTGGAAGCGACCGAACATGCCGACTATCATCACTCATGATCTGCACGACGATCAGCAGGATCCCATTCTGGCCCAGTTACGCCGGGTGCGCCTGTTCAATTTTGCCGACGATCCGGTGAAAGTGGTGTTTCATCCCGAATTCCTCTCCGCCGACAACCCGCTCTTCGGCATGGACTATGATCAATTTGTGCGCGGCTGCAACCTGGGAGTTTTTCCCTCCTATTACGAACCGTGGGGTTACACGCCGCTGGATTGCGTGGTTCGCGGCGTGCCGTCGATCACCAGCGATCTGAGCGGCTTTGGCACCTATGTCCGCCGCCACTTTCCCAAGCATGAACAGCATGGATTGCTGGTGGCCTCGCGTCGAGAAGCGACCTATGACATGACCGTGCAGCAGGTCGGCCGCTGGATGCATGATCTGGCGCGCCGGAGCCGGCGGCAACGGATCAAGCAGCGCAACCATGTCGAAAGCTATGCCGAACAATTCGACTGGCATCATTTGCTGCAGCATTACATAGACGCCTGGCAACTGGCGGGCAGCAAGCGTTATCCGGATCGAACGGTACTACCCAATCGCCGCATGCGACGTCGTCGACGTTAGCGGCAACCGAGGCGCGCGACATGACCGAACTGCAGAAATATCTGAACTTCGCCAGGGAACAGGCTCATCTGGCGGGGCGGTTGACGCTCGGTTATTTTCATCGCCCGCTGGCGGTCGAGAGCAAGGCGGATGATTCGCCGGTAACCGTCGCCGATCGCCAGGCGGAACAATTGCTGCGTGCCGCCATCGAACAGCATTATCCGGATCACGGCATTGTCGGCGAGGAGTATGGCCGCAAAGATCCGCGCCCGGGTTGTTCTTACTGCTGGTACATTGATCCAATCGATGGCACCAAATCTTTTGTGCGCGGTGTGCCGCTGTATACCACACTGCTCGCCCTGGTGCGTGAGGAGCGTAGTGTGATCGGGGTGATCGACCTGCCTCCATTGGGTGAGCAACTCGCTGCTGCTGATGGTCTGGGTTGTCACCTGAATGGCCGCGTAGTGCGCTGCTCCACAATTCACGACATTTCCCGTGCCGTGGGCCTGACCACTGATATGGAGGATTTGGTGCGGGCATTTCCCGATCGGCGCTGGCAGGACATCTGGAGCAGTTGTGCCTTCCGCCGCAGCTGGAGCGATGCCTACGGCCATTATCTGGTTGCCACCGGCCGGGCGGAGTTCATGCTTGATCCGCTCCTCTCGCCGCACGATTGTGCGGCTCTGCCGGTCATCTTTCGAGAGGCAGGAGGAACCTGGTTTGACTGGACCGGGCGGGAGTCGATCTTCAGCGGTAACGGCATCAGTTGCACCGCAGCCCTCGAACCTGCCCTTCGCCAAGCCCTCTGCCGCACCGGTTGATTCACAATTCCATCATGAAATGGTGCGAGCTGATGCGCATGCGGCGGGTCAGATAGAAACGATGGGCATCGAAGCGCTGCACGCCGGAATCAAGATGCAGCTGCTTACAGCCTTGTTCGCGGGCGTGGGAGACCAGCCAATCAAACAGCTGCCGACCGAAACCCGCGCTGCGCTGCGCGGAATCGGTTACCAGGTCATCCACGTACATCGCTCGTCCCCAGGCCAGATATTCGCTGATACGAAAACCAGCCGCCGCCGCGATCTGTTGTTGATATTCCAGCAGGGCCAGCTGATAACCGAATTGCTGCTGGCGTTGTACCTGAGCCAGAAAATCAGCAGCACTCAAGTGCGGGCGGAGTTGCACCATGACCGGATAGGCCCGATGGAGTTCACTACTGCTGTTGGCCAGCGTGATTTTCATACGCACATCGTAGGGCATGACGGTTACTCTCCCCAACGGTAATAAAGAAGGGTCCGATTCACTGGAACCGGACCCCGTAAGGCAATTCGTTGACAGCTATCGCGTGACTACGATTTGCAGTGGCTGGCACACTTGCATTCCCCAGCGGGGCAACTGCACGTCTGGCCCGGGGTGCAACCACAACTGCTGCACTGGCAATTGGCACACTGACAATTATCACCACAGATACAGGCAGCTCCCAATTGGCACTGACTGCCTGAGTCCGTTCCGGCGATAGCGGTACCGCCCAGCCAGGCCGCCACACCAATACCCAATACCAACATGATCAGAATCATTTTGCGTGACATAATAAGTATATCCTTCCAGTAATTGTATAAACAGTAATCGGATTGATGAGTCCGCTACCCATCGTTAAATGAAAAAACACTGCCGTTTGGAAGGATTCAATTCCGCAGGATACATATCTGAGCGAGATCAACCTCCGGTGGGCCATGAACCATTAGAGACCAGAATGGCCGGACCTCCTGGCTACTGATCATAATCAGATTGGTTGCTGGCATCAGCACCAAGAATGGAATGTAATAATCAACGAGCACTTGATCGGCGGCAGGGACATGTTGCGATACAGCCGACATCTCCAGACAGCAGACACACCCACAATCAGGAGTGGAGCGGTGGGTATCCTGATGCTGAGGCGTATCTTCATCGAATGTGTTTTTCGATGCACTGCAGGGGCAGGAGGTGCTCGCTGAATCGGGATTGGTTATGCTGCGGAATGGACAGGAACGACACAGCCATTCCTGGTAGGGCAGAGCCACCGATGCAAGCAGGATGAACCATCGCTCAAGATGCATACAGGTATTATGGCTCAGACCGGTCTGTTTATTCCACTATTCTTCAGAAAAAAAACGTAACTCTTGTCGGTTCAGGGAAATGGCATCGAAATTGCTCTGTCGATCACCAGACCTGAGTGATTACATCCCAACCTGTTAAGGCTGACCACATGTCCAACCGTTACGAATATGCTTATCGGCGATCTCTGGATCAGGCTGAAGAATTCTGGGCCGAAGCTGCCGAGCTATTGCATTGGAATCGGCGTTGGGATCGGGTGTTGGATGATTCCCGACCGCCCTTTTTTCGCTGGTTTTGCGGCGGTCAACTGAATACCTGTTATAACGCGCTGGATCGGCATGTGGAAGAGGGCCGGGGCGGTCAGACGGCGCTGATCTATGACAGCCCGGTGACGGGAATCGTGCAGACCTTCAGCTATCTGCAATTGCGCGATGAGGTGGCGTTTCTGGCGGGCGGGTTGCGTGCGTCAGGGGTGGAGCGCGGCGATCGGGTGATTATCTATATGCCCATGATTCCGCAGGCGGTGATGGCCATGTTGGCCTGCGCGCGACTGGGGGCGATTCACTCGGTAGTCTTCGGTGGATTTGCTCCTCGCGAACTGGCGACGCGCATCAATGATGCACAACCGAAGCTGATCCTTTCGGCTTCCTGTGGCATCGAAGGGAAGAAAGTGGTGGAGTACAAGCCGCTGCTGGATGAAGCCATCGAACAGGCCCGCCATCAACCGCAACATTGTATCATCATGCAGCGTCCGCAGTGTCAGGCCCGACTCCAGACGCCGCGCGATCTCGACTGGGCGACGATGCTGCAAGCCGCACAGCCGGTGGACTCCGTAGCGGTTCAAGCCACGGACCCGCTCTATATTCTCTACACCTCGGGCACGACCGGAATTCCCAAGGGAGTGGTGCGGGATCATGGCGGCCACGCTGTGGCCTTGAACTGGAGCATGCGCCAGATCTACGACATGCTGCCCGGTGAAGTCTACTGGGCGGCTTCCGATATCGGCTGGGTAGTCGGCCATTCCTACATCGTCTATGCACCTCTATTGGCAGGTTGCACCACGCTGCTTTACGAGGGTAAACCGGTCGGCACGCCTGATCCGGGAGCTTTCTGGCGGGTTATTGCCCAGCATCAGGTCAAAACGCTCTTTACCGCTCCGACGGCTTTCCGAGCGATAAAACGGGAAGATCCCCAGGGCGAGTATATCCGCAAATACAACCTGCACAGCCTGAAATATCTCTTTCTGGCGGGGGAGCGCTGCGATCCCGATACGCTGTTGTGGGCGGGAAAGATGTTGAAGGTTCCGGTGATCGATCACTGGTGGCAGACGGAAACCGGCTGGGCGATCGCCGCCAACTGTGCGGGTCTGGGGTTACTGCCGATCAAGCCCGGTTCGCCGACGCGCGCCGTGCCGGGATATAACGTGCAGGTGCTGGATGACACCGGTCGTGAAAAAACACGCGGCCAGATCGGCGAGATCACCATCAAACTACCCTTGCCGCCCGGCTGCCTGCCGACACTCTGGAACAATGAGCAGGGCTATTACGATTCCTATCTGGCGGAATATCCGGGGTACTACCGCACCAGTGATGCCGGCTATCAGGATGAGGATGGCTATCTCTACATCATGAGCCGCGTCGATGACATCATCAACGTGGCGGGCCATCGCCTCAGTACGGGTGGTATGGAAGAGGTACTCAGTGCTCATAAAGACGTGGCTGAATGTGCCGTCGTCGGTGTAGCGGATCAGCTCAAAGGGAAGATACCCTTCGGTTTCGTGGTGCTCAAGACGGGTGTAACCCGCGCTGCTGAGGACATCTGCCGGGAACTGGTTCAGGCGGTGCGAGAAAAGATCGGGCCGGTAGCAGCGTTCAAGAATGTGCTGGTGGTCCAACGGCTGCCCAAAACCCGTTCGGGAAAAATTTTACGCGGCACGATCAAAAAGATCGCCGACGGTACGGAGTATCGCACTCCTGCGACTATCGATGATCCGGTGATTCTTGATGAAATCAGCTCCGCGCTCGCCACGGAAGGATATCCTAAAAAATAATGGTAATTTATGAACCGTGTCGCAGTGTCTCCTCGGCAAGCATTCATGATTCATTGAGAAACTGGATCAACGCCTGAAAGTAGTTGTTGGCGAAGGGTTCAAATTCAAAGGTGTGCGGGGCAGTGTCGTAGCGGGTGAGTCTGGTGCCGGGCCAGTGCAGACCGGTGATGAATTCGGCGGTGCGGGGCGTATCGATGATGCGATCCTGCTCGGCGAGCAGCAGGTGCAGGGGAGTGGGGGGTACGGTGGGCAGTTTACGAACCAGGTTTTCCATGCGTCTGCCGGCCAGGAAGAAAGCCGCTGTACATTGCCGCAATGCCAGCGGATCGTCGCGGATAAAATCCTGCCAGTGGGGGACGGAAGTAAACAGCTCCGGATCATTGAGCGGAATATCGAAGTGTTTGTCCGGGTGTCCCAGCATGGCCAGGCCGACTTTGAATTTTTCGCTGGCGGGCAGATCAATTTGTGGAAACAGTCCCGGCACGACCAGCGTCAGACTTTTGACCCACTGCGGATGGCTGACGTAGCTGGCTGCGGCGAGCTTGCCTCCCCAGCTGATACCCAGAAGATGATAATTCGATAATCCGCAGCGGCGGAGCAATTCGGTCGCTGTCAATTGGACATCGGCGATAAGTTGCTGATGATTTTCCGCATGACCTCGGGCGCTTGGATTTCGTCCGCATCCCCGCCGGTCCGGCTGCAATACCGCATAGCCGGCCTGCTGCAAAGCTGTCGCGGATGATTCATACCAGCCGGCGTGCGATTGAATCCCGTGGAGATAGAGCACCGCTCCGCGCGGTTGATCCACCGGCCAGTAACGTCCATAGGCCCGATAGCCATCGCTCAGGCGCAGCTCCATTTCCTCGTACTTCAACATGATCGAATTATACTGCCCCCGGCAGGTTATCGCGCTTGGTCCTTTGAAAAATCACTTATGCTTCTGTAAAATCCTGCTTATGGCCCGCACCGATCAGGACATCATTCGCATCAGTATCCGCCAGTCGCTCGAAGTGGATCAGGCCTTGGGGATCAAGGTATTGCCCATCCCCAAAGCGATAGTTGCTTCCATTGGCCGACCACGAAAATCCTCGACCGCAGGAGGTTTACCTGGCGCTTCGACTGATGATCGCGCCATCGCCCTCCGCCGGCTGGACGAAGAGCAGGTGAAGGGTTGCCAGAAGTGTACACTCTGTCAGACGCGAACGAATACGGTGTTTGGACAGGGGCATCCCCTCGCCCGGCTGGTGTTTGTCGGCGAAGCTCCGGGGTTTGACGAAGATCAGCAGGGTTTGGCCTTTGTGGGCCGGGCCGGCCAATTGCTGACCGACATGATTGAAAAGGGCATGAAGCTCAAACGTGCTGATGTTTTTATCTGCAACGTCCTGAAATGTCGCCCACCCAACAATCGAACGCCGGCGACTGATGAGATTACCGCCTGTTCACCCTATCTGTTTGAACAGCTTCGTATCCTTCAACCGGAAGTGATCTGTGCCCTCGGTGCCCCAGCCGCCCAGACCCTGCTGAATACCAAAGAAAGTATTGGGCGCTTGCGTGGGCGGTTCCATGATTTTTATATTTCCGGTTCACCGGGCATTGGTCCGAGCGTTCCCCTGATGCCCACGTTTCACCCGGCCTACCTGCTGCGTTCCCCCGGCGAGAAGGGCAAAGCCTGGGAAGATCTCAAAAAGATCATGATCAAGCTGGGCCTGCCACTTACTTAAACGTGTTCGTAAATGATTGGTGATGATTGAAAGCTGCTCTGAGTAAACCAGAAAACCGTTCCCTCACTGTCGCGGCTCTCTTAAACCTTACTGGATCAAGACGTTCATACTGATTGACATATACCATTGTCATACATAGAATTAAGTGTTTGTAGCGGATGTGCGGTGTCTGCAAAATTAGCCGCTACAATTTTCGAACAGGTGCGGGATGGTTTTCTTACAGGTCCATGAATAATTCTGGGAATTAACTCAGTGGCAACGCTCTATGTACTACAGGGGCCGGATAAAGGCCGGACCTTCGTGACCAGTGACCCGACTTTGCTGTTGGGCCGATCCAGTGAAGCGATCCCTCTGGGGGATCACTCCATCAGCCGACGTCACGCCCAGTTGAATCTCGAAAACGGTCAATGGATGCTGGTTGATCTGAAAAGTGCCAACGGTACGTATGTCAACGGTGTGCGCATTATCCATCCCACTCCGATGAAACATGGTGACCAGATCCGCATGGGTACGACGCTGCTGGTCTTCGGCGGGGATCATGATACCCAGCCGCTGTATCAGGTCAGCCCCTCCGACCTGGTCAGTCTCGACGAGGCTGCTGATGGGGTCGACGCTGCTGTGGTGGAAACCCTGCCCAGCAACGAAGCCAGCCTGGTGCTGGCGACGCCGGAAACGCAGGATGCCGTGCTGGCATGGCGAATCATGTATCAACTCACCGAGGCGATCGGTGCGATCGTCGAACCCCAGGCTCTGCTCGAACGGGTGATGGATATCATTTTTGAACACATGCGCGTCGATCGCGGGTTCATACTGGTGCGTGTGGAAGGCCAGAGTGAGCTGCAGCCGCGTGTCGTACGCTTTCGACGGCCGCCCCGTACACCTCAGCCGATTGCCACCTCGCGCCGTATTGTGCAGCATGTGCTCAATCGCTGCGAGGGGGTCTTGTGCACCAATGCCATGGCTGACAAGCGCTTTGGAGGTGAAGAACGGGACGACAGTATTCATCGCTATGGACTGAAATCAGTCATCTGTGTGCCGATCCTGGCCCATGGCACGATATACGGGGTGATCCATCTCGACAGTTCCGTAACGTCGCACACCTACACGAGTGAGCAATTGCGGCTGGCCAACGCTATCGGTTACATGACCGGCATGGCGATTGAAAATGCCAAACTGGTCAAGAGCCGGTTACAGAATGAACGTCTGGCGGCCATCGGTGAAACGGTCGCGTTTCTGTCACACTACATCAAGAATGTATTACAAGGCCTGCGTAGCGGTGCAGATATCGTCGATGTCGGGTTGCAACGACAATCGCTGGAAACGATCAATCAGGGCTGGCAGATGCTCGAACGGAGTATGGATAAGATTCTGAATCTTTCCACCAACCTGCTGACCTTCAGCAAGGATCGTGAACCTAACATGGTGATGGCCCAGATCAACCTGGTGGTGCAGGAAGCAGTGGAGCTGGCCCAGCGACACGCCGATCACAAGCGGGTGCAGTTGCGGACTGATCTGGCTGAATTACCGGCCATCGGCGTGGATATGGATGGCATTCATCAGGTGGCGTTGAATCTGGTCAACAATGCGATCGATGCCGTG
Source organism: Phycisphaerae bacterium (assembly GCA_022072405.1). Classification (GTDB taxonomy): domain Bacteria; phylum Planctomycetota; class Phycisphaerae; order UBA1845; family CAIVHJ01; genus JAJVHX01. The sequence goes on from JAJVHX010000013.1 coordinate 92,169, forward strand.
CCGGCGGATACGGGAGAGGTGCTGGTTCGTACGCAGTATGAAGCGGCTCAGGACGTCGTCATGTTGATCGTGGAGGATAACGGACCCGGCCTGGATCAGCAGTTCATGACGGAGATATTCCATCCATTCCGATCGACCAAGGGGCAGGGCGGTACGGGACTAGGTCTGGCAGCAGCCAAAAAAATCATTGATGAGCATCAGGGCCAGTTATTGGTCGAACCTCGTGAAACCGGCGGTACTCGATTTCGAGCGATGCTGCCGGCTCGTCACACCGGTGTCCGAGGGAGCGAAGAAACCCTGGCTTCATTCAATAAGGGCTGAGCAACTTGAACCGGATTCAGAAATTGAATATTCGGGCATCGCGCAGGCTGAATCCTGCGGCTCCTTGAATGTTGATATCGATTCTTCCGGAAAGGAAATATACACGGCATGAAGTCAGGGATGAGCGGAAAAAATCCAGGTTGCGGATTATTCATGCTGATGGTTCTGCTGGTGAGCGTTCGCTGCACTCAGACCGCGATCAACGATAATAACGACAACAATAACCAGCCGCCGCCGCCGATGGTATTCGAATTATCACCCAGCGGGCGGGTCGCGGCAGTAATTGACCCTGAGGGTTTCGCCGAACTGGTTGATCAATCCGCCACCGAGCCGCGCACCGTCATCCAACCGCTGGTTGAACCCTACATCACGGAATTTGCCCGCCAGTTTCCCAACGCCGCCGAGTTTGTTTTTTTCATGCCCGATGAGTATCGCGCACAACAATTGTTTACCGCGCTGGCTGGATTTACGGTAACTCTGAAAGCCCCGGAAAGCGGTCTGGGACCGATCCTCTCGATCAGCGATTTTCCGGAATTATCCGATCTGCGCAGTTATATCTATCTGGCCCGCAAAGATATGCTGGTTCTGGGGCCTTCGTTGCACGAGCTGGCCCATGGCTGGGGGGCTCGTTTTTCCCTCCCCCAGGAGCTGGGTGATCAGATTCAGATGAGTGGGAATCACTGGGGCTATAGCAGTGTCGGAGGGCAGTTGGGAGGGTGGACACCAGGCACGCTGCTCGATCTGGGTAATGGGCAATTTGAAATTTCCGATGGTAATGTGGAACCGAGCGGTCGCTCGTTTAACTCGGTCCCTTATGCTCCGCTGGAAATGTATATCATGGGACTAGGTCCGGCTGAGGAAGTGGAACCGATCAAGGTCGCCATCAATCCAGTCTTCCAGAGTTTGTTTCAATTTTCGGCTGACGGCATAGCGGTCGTCACGATTGATGATATCATCTTCGCCAACGGACCCCGCAAGCCGGATTTCCTCAGCTCACCCAGGAATTTTGAGGCCACTCTGCTGATCCTGACGGATCATTCGTTCAGTGATGCGGAGTGGCGTTTCTATGAGGATTCCATTGATTTTCTGACGTTTCCGGGGGAGAAATCGGCTGAGGAAGTTTTTACCGAGGCCCTCTACGGTGGGCAGCGCATTCGGGAATTGATACTGCAGAAAGATCCCGAAGATCAGACGCGCGACTACATCAATTTTCATCAGGCGACCGCCGGCCAAGCTGCTCTGGAATTCATCACCCTCACGCCACCCGCCAACTGATGTGGAGAACTGGCAACACCGGCATCTATTACGGCAACCATTTCACCTGATTACCGGACATTCTGCTGCACGATCAACATCGCGTATAACGGGAATAAACGTAATAAACGGACTCGTTTGTAATGTTTGCATTTCCATGCGTTTATGGAATTCATGGAAATTTATTACAGCTGGTCCGCCGCTTGCATAAGTGGTGGTTCGGAGAGGCTCTGCCGCCCACCTGGGGAGGCTGACGGCAGAGTAATGGAGGAGGAGAAGAAGCATGTACGTTTCCGGCGTGGGTGGCGCTGCCACCGGACCATCTTTGTATACTCCAATGACGGCTGCGGCTGAGTCGTGCAGTTCGACGGCGCTGGCGACCACTTCGGTCAGCAGTACCAGCAGTCAATCACTGGCGGCGGTGAACATCAGCGGAACGGATTCGCCGCTGCAGGCGACGCTGCAGCAACTCAGCAATCTGGAACTGGCCAAGATGATCTTTGATGTGTTGCTGGGCAAAAAGGATGAGCAGCAGTCCGAGGGGTCGCAGATGATGCAGATGCTGGGGTTGATCGGCTTAATGGCCCAGAATCATTCCAGCCAGACGAGCCTGATTTCCAGCAGCCACAGCAGCATGACGGTCATCGATCAACAGAGCGCCGTCCAAGCCTATACTGCCAACCAGCAGATGCCAGCCACCGCTGCCCAGCCGTCGGCGGGCGTGCCCGCTACACCGGGTGCCCAGGTCGATACCAGCGCCTGAGCTACCCGACCGGCCGTCTTCGCCCGAAGGCACGATGGACAAGACTGAGGAGGGGAAAGTTCCGCGTCGTTACCTGATCTACGACGCGGATTTTTCATTTTTACTCCGCTAAACGGTCACTAATGAGACCAATTGAATAGAACAATCCCGGAGGGCTGGTTAACATACCGACTGGTAATGAGGTGCTGACATGGTTCAACCACTCCCGGTTATGGCGAAGCTGATGATGGCGATTGGAACAATGGCACAAAGCTCGGCTCCGGCGGCTCCGACACTGGTGATTCGTGGGGCCCTGGTCTGGACGGCGAATGATCAGCAGCCCCAAGCCGGCGTGGTGGTGATCAGCGGTGAGCGCATCGTCGCAGTGGGAGATGAGGCACTGCTCACCGGACTGGATCTGAGTTCAGCGCGGGTGATCGATGCCGGGGGGCGAAGGCTGCTGCCCGGTCTGATCGACAGCCATGTTCATCTGATCGGCGGCGGACTGGGATTGACGCAACTCCAATTGCGCGAAGCGGGCAGTCGCGAGGATTTTATTCAGCGTATCAATGAATGGGTGGTGGATCATCCGTCGGCGGATTTGAAAAGCTGGGTGCTGGGGCGCGGCTGGAGCGTGGAGAGCTGGCCGGTGGAGCAGCAGCCGACACGCCAATGGATCGATACCGTGACCGGTGACCGCCCCGCCTACCTGATCCGCATGGACGGTCATTGTGCCCTGGCTAACAGTGCCGCTTTGAAAATGGCCGGCATTACCCATGAAACAACTGATCCGCCGGGCGGGCAGATCATCCGCGATGAGCAGACGGGTGAACCAACCGGCTTGCTCACCGATGCCGCCATGGAACTGGTCAGCAGACATATTCCCAAGCCTAACCCGGAAACTCGCTTGGCAGCTGCGAAAGCAGCCATGCGGTTGTTCAATCAGCAGGGGGTGACCACGGTTCACGATATGAGCAACCCCGAAGATATCGTGGAACTATATACGCTGGCGGGTGAAGGCACACTGCGGGTGATGACCTACATGCAGAGTGAGAACTGGATCCAAGGCCCGCGGCCGTCGGGTCCGGATGCGACCTGCAAGGTCGGCGAACCGACTGGGTTCTGGAGCTGGCTGGGATGTAAGGGTTACATCGATGGCTCGCTCGGCGCTAAAACGGCGTACATGCGTGAACCATTCAGTGATAATTCTGAGGGGGAAATGCATAATCGGGGCATTTTAATGCCTTTTGCAGAAGCGGTTCGCGCAGAGGGCATCCCCGGACTGCCGGAACAATTGCGCTTTGCCGCTGAGCATCGATTGCAGCCCACCTTGCATGCCATTGGTGATGAAGCGAACCACCTGGTGCTGGATCAATATGAGCAAATTTTTAAAGCGACCAATATTCGACCACGGATCGAACATGTACAACACCTGTTAGCGGAGGATATCGCGCGATTTGCGCAGATCGGAGTGGTAGCCTCGATGCAGCCGCTGCATAAAGCCGACGATGGGCGTTACGCGCTCGAGCGTCTTGGGGCGAAGCGCTGTCGCACTTCGTATGCCTTTCGCAGTCTGCTGGAGAGTGGGGTGGTGGTTTGTTTCGGCAGCGATTGGCCGGTGGTCAGTAATAATCCGTTCGAAGGTATGAAAGCAGCCGTCACCGGGCTGACCCTGGAAGAGAAGGTTTTCGTTCCGGAACAGAACATCAGTATCGAGCAGGCCCTGCGCTGTTACACGTGTAACGCCGCTTACGCCTGCTTTCGGGAGCGAGAGCTGGGACAGATTCAGCCGGGTTATCTGGCCGACCTGATCATCGTCGATCGCGATCCGCTGACCATTCCACCGGAACAACTCAGCACCGTCGGCGTCGATGTGACCATCTTTAACGGACGGGTGGTGTGGAACAGAAACAGCGAATAATGAATAGAAGTGGTTTCAAAATTAAGAATTTGGACTACGCGCGGGCTAAAGCCCGCGGCTCCTTGGAATTTATGAGATACGTTTTTATTCTTATTCAATTTTTCCTCCTGGAGTTTTTATGCTGGGCCAGTTGCTGTTACCCGAAATTGAAGAGCTGATCGAACAGCGCGACTTCGTCGGGCTGCGTTTGGCCCTGTCGGAACTGACCGTCATCGAGATGAGTGATCTTTTCGAGGATCTGCCGCCCGATGATGTGGCGGTGATCTTCCGCATCCTGCCGCGCGAACAGGCCGCCCGCGTTTTTGAATATCTGTCGCTGGAAATGCAGGAGGTGATGCTGCGGGCGTTGGGTCACGAACAGGTCGCCCACGTGCTCAACGAGATGAAACCGGACGATCGCACGGCGCTATTGGAGGAATTACCCAGCGAGGCGGTTCAGAAGCTGCTGGACCTGCTCAGTCCCGATGAACGCAAGGTGGCTCGTGATCTACTGGGTTATCCGGAGGATTCCATTGGTCGGCGGATGACCACTGATTTTGTGGCAATTCGCGCGACCTGGACGATTAATCAGGTGATGGAACATCTGCGGCAGATCGGCAAGGACAAAGAGACGCTCAATATTCTCTACGTGGTGGATGAGCAGGGTATTCTGATCGATGAGATTCTGCTACGTCATGTGGTGCTGGCCCGCCCGAACCAGCTGGTGCAGGATCTGATGGATGGACGGTTTGCCTGTTTGCCGGCCCGCGATGACCAGGAAGTGGCGGTACGGGAATTCAAGCGTTATGACCGCACTTCGCTGCCGGTGGTCGATTCTCAGAACAAGCTGGTCGGAATCATTACGGTTGATGACATACTGGATCTGGCGGAGAAGGAAGAAACCGAAGACGTGCACAAGATGGCGGCGGTGGAGGCGCTCGATTCACCCTACCTGGATGTCGGTTTCTGGAGCATGTTCCGCAAACGCGGGGCGTGGTTGTCGGCCTTGTTTCTCGGCGAAATGCTCACCGCGTCGGCCATGTCCTATTATGAAGATGCCATATCCAAAGCGGTGGTACTGGCCCTGTTCATACCCTTGATCGTATCCAGCGGAGGCAACAGCGGCTCGCAGGCTTCAACGCTGGTTATTCGCGCATTGGCCTTAGGAGAATTGAATCTACGCATCTGGTGGAAAGTTCTATACCGGGAAATTGGAACCGGTCTCGCGCTGGGATTTCTGCTGGGTCTACTGGGGGTGATTCGGGTCCATTTATGGCAATGGCTCGGATGGGCGAATTACAGTAATCATTACCATCTGGTATCTATGACAGTGGGGTTGGGCTTGGTGGGTATCGTCATATTCGGCACACTGGTGGGCAGTATGTTGCCATTTCTGTTTCGTATTTTGAAGCTGGATCCGGCGGTTGTTTCAGCACCCTTTGTCGCCACCCTCGTTGATGTCAGTGGATTACTGATTTATTTCGGAATCGCCACAGTGATGCTCAAAGGCACCTTGTTATGACGATGCCGGCGAGAGAGTCAACGCTTCGCCGGTGGATTTCTGAAGAACCGGTGCCCTGTCTGGTGTGTGGGTATGATCTGCGTGGCTCTCCGTTAACCGGACGTTGTCCGGAATGCGGCAGTGGATTTGATCCTACAATAACCAGTGTGGATGTAATTCACCAGCGGGTCAAACCAATCCGCGATGATCTGATCTTTCTACTCTGGTTCGGAGGGGCGATATCAATTCTGCTGACGGTCGCCCTGTTGAAGCCGCACCATTGGTTCGGGTGGCTGTATCCACTGAGTGAGCTATTTTTGCTGGTTTTACTGAGTATCTGCTGCTACCTGGCCTGCTGGGGACTGTGGCTGGCCTGTGTCGTACGACTGCTCTACCAGGTAGGGAAAAAATGGGTCACCCGGCAACAATTACGCTTAGTCGGTGTGACCTGGCGATGGCTGCTGTGTACCGTACTATTAGTCATGCCTCTATTGCTGCTTTTCTCTCGATAACCCTTGCTTGAGTCGGCTGCCGACGGCGGGTATAGTGAGCCGTTCCAATAATTCACAACCCCCATCAGATTGATTCAGGAGCACGCGCATGAAACGGGCCAAGATCACGATTGTCGGAGCGGGTAACGTCGGGGCCACCTGTGCCCACTGGGCCGCTGCCAAGGAACTGGGTGATATTGTCCTGCTGGATATTCCTGATCGGGCCGACCTGACCAGGGGTAAAGCGCTCGATCTTCTGGAATGTGCTCCAATCGAACGCTTTGACGTGCAGATTACCGGCACGGGCGATTACGCCGAGACCGCCAACAGCGATGTCGTCGTGATCACCGCCGGGCTGCCCCGTAAACCGGGCATGAGCCGCGACGACCTGGTTAATACAAATGTGAAGATTGTAAAAGCAGTCAGTGAACAAATTGCTAAATATAGTCCGCAGGCGATTCTGGTAGTGGTCAGCAATCCGCTCGATGCTATGGTATATACGGCTTGGCAGGTCAGCGGATTCCCAACGCAGCGGGTGGTGGGCCAGGCGGGTTGCCTGGATATCGCCCGCTATCGCACCTTTATTGCTCTGGAGCTGGGCGTCAGCGTCGAAGATATCGATGCGCTGCTGATGGGCGGACATGGGGACGACATGGTTCCTCTGCCGCGTTACACCAGCGTGGCGGGTATTCCGGTGACGCAGCTGATCAAGCCGGATCGATTAAATGCCATCATCGAGCGTGCCAAAGTCGGCGGCGGTGAACTGGTCAAACTGATGGGGACCAGCGCCTATTATGCCCCAGCCGCCGGGACCATTCAGATGGTCGAGGCCATCATCAAGGATAAAAAGCGCATTCTGCCCTGCGCCGCATTCTGCCAGAAGGAATATGGTGTCGGCGGTTATTACGTCGGCGTACCGTGCGTGCTGGGGGCGAGCGGTGTAGAGCGGATTATCGAAGTGGAGCTGAATGCGGATGAACGCAAGATGTTCGAGACCAGCGTCAGCCACGTGAAAGAGCTGTGTGAATTGACCCGCAAGACCCTGGCAGGTTAGGAGTGGCTATGAACCGTCGGTGCAGTTGTTCGGCAATTTTATTCGGTTTGATCCTGATCGCGCTGCTCATCAAGCCCGCTCCACTTTGGGGGTGGGTTTTTTTTGAAGAGTCGGCGAAGCAGACCACCACGCAACCCAGCGCGACTTCCCCGCCGCGCCTGGCGGTCGTGATCGTGATCGATCAGTTGCGTGGTGATTATCTCGACAAATTCGATGATCTCTTCGTAGCCGATGGCTTCCGGCGGCTGATGGATCAGGGTGTGTGGTATCGCAACTGCCACTACTTAAACGGGGTGACCATCACCGGTCCCGGTCATGCTCAGGTCAACACCGGAGCCGAACCGCGCGTGCATGGCATCGTCGGTAATAACTGGGTCGAAGTCGACGGCCAGAAGTTCAAAAAACGCAAGGCGGTAACGGATACCGAAGAGCAGATTCTCGGCGGTGCGGGGTTCACGATGGGCAAGGGTGCTTCGCCGCGCGCCCTGCAAGCGCCCGGACTTTCCGCCAGCCTCAAGAAACAATCCCCTGATTCGCGAGTTTATTCGGTTGCCCTGAAGGATCGATCCGCGATCATGCAGGCGGGCCTGGAGGCGGATGGGGCTTTCTGGTGGGACACGGAAAGCGGCCATTTTCTGACCAGCACCTATTACAGTAAAACAGCGCCGGATTGGCTGACGAAATTCAACGGCGAAAAATGGGTCGATCGTTACTTCCCGGAGAGCTGGAACCTGCTGTTGCCGCTGGCGGAGTATAACAGGCGCTGCGAGCCGGATGATGCTTCGTACGAGTGGGGCAGCATTTTCAAGGTGGGCGGTAATACTTTCCCGAAAAAACTGAACGCCGGTAATGCTGCTCAACCGGACATGCAATTTTACGATACGATTTTCAATTCCCCGGCGGGTAATGAGCTGACTTTTGAAGTAGCCCGGCGGCTGGTACGCGAGTACAAACTGGGGCAGCGGGGGGTGCCGGATCTACTGTATATTTCGCTCTCCTCCAATGATGGGATCGGCCACGTCTATGGTCCCGACAGTTTCGAGGTAATGGATATCACGGTGCAGACGGATCGCCAATTGGCGGGGTTTTTCAAGTTTCTCGATGAGCAGGTGGGCGCTACTCAATATGTGGTCGCTCTGACCGGTGATCACGGCGTGAGCATGGTGCCGGAACTGGCCAAACAGAAGGGACTGTCGGGCGGGCGGTTCGTGGCTGGTAAGCTTTCGGAAAAAATGGAAGAGGCGCTGGTCAAGGCTTTCGGTTCACCGGGCGACAAGGAAGAATATGTGGAGTCGATTTCCGAACCCTGGATATACATCAACCCTCAATTGCTGCAGCAGCATAACGCGGCAACCGAACAGTGGCAGGAAGTCGTGCGACCGATACTGGCGGCGGATGGAGCGATTGAACGATTTTTCTTCGCCTCGGAAATTGAATCCGCTGATTTTGCCGATCGCGAGGAACTGGAGCGAATGGTTTACGAGTCTTATTTTTCCGGTCGATCCGGCCAGGTGTACATGCATTTCAAGGAACATTACAGTGCGGATGATAACTGTGCCAACCACGGCACCGCTCATCCCTACGATACCTGGGTTCCGCTGATATTCTGGGGATCGGGCATCAAAGCGGAACAGTCTGAACAGCATGTGTCGCCGGCTGATCTTGCCCCGACGGTAGCGAAACTGCTGGCTATCCCACCGCCGCCGCAGGCCAGCGGCCAGGCGTTGGCTGATGTTAAACAGTGACGTTCCTCTGTCGTTGATTTCAATATAAGAGAAACCCCCAGGATCGTGAGCGACCCGGGGGTTTTAATTTATTGTGCTATCGTCAAGTCCAGCGTGTTATTTCCGTTTACGGGCAGATTTCTTACCCTTTTTCGCAGGAGCCTTTTTCTTGCTCTTGCTGCGGGAGGCTTTCCGGGTCGGTTTGGCCGGCGTGTCATTGATGGCGGCTTTGGCGGCTGCCAGCCGGGCGATCGGAACGCGATAGGGGCTGCAGGAAACATAATCCATCCCGACCGTGTGACAGAATTCCACGCTGGCCGGATCACCGCCATGCTCACCGCAGATACCCACCTTGAGTACCTTGCGTGCTTCCCGGCCACGCTGAATCGCCCAATCAATCAGCATACCCACTCCAGCGGTATCGAGTGATTGGAAGGGATCGGCTGCAAAGACAGCCGACTTCGATTGATCGACATATTCCGGCAGGAATCGCCCGGCGTCATCCCGCGAAAGGGCCATCGTGGTCTGGGTCAGATCGTTGGTGCCGAAGCTGAAGAACTCCGCCACGCCGGCGATCTGGTCACCCAGCAGGGCGGCTCGCGGCGTTTCGATCATGGTGCCTACCATATAAGCCAGCCGTTCACCCGCATCCTGCAGAATCTGATCAGCCACCTGGCGGGTGCGTTCGGTCAGCAGCCGCAGTTCCTTCGGATCGATGGTCAGCGGAATCATGATTTCCGGCTGGACCTTCACACCCTGGCGCTGACATTGCACCGCCGCCTCAATAATCGCCCGCACCTGCATGTCGAGAATTTCCGGATAGGTGACGCACAGTCGGCAGCCGCGATGGCCGAGCATGGGATTGGCTTCATGCAGCTGTTCGCTGCGATGGCGGACATGATCCATGCTGACTCCGGCGTACTGGCAAAGCCGTTCCATATCCTCAGTGGTGCGCGGCAGGAACTCATGCAGCGGGGGATCGATCAGCCGGATGGTGACCGGTTTGCCGTTCATGGCTTCGAAGATGCCGACGAAATCCTCCCGCTGGAAGGGCAGCAGTTTATCCAGCGCCCGTTTGCGGGCTTCCACATTGTCGGCAACGATCATCTCCTGCATGGCCAGGCGGCGTTGCTCGGTCTCGAAGAACATGTGTTCAGTACGGCATAAACCGATCCCCTCAGCCCCCATCTCCACCGCCTTGCGGGCGTCGGCAGGCGTATCGGCGTTGGTGCGTACTTTCAGCCGGCGGCGGTCATCGCACCAGGACATGAAAACTTTGTATTCTTCCGGCATTTCGGGCTGAACCAGCGGCACTTCGCCGACGAACACTTCGCCATCCGTACCATCCAGCGTGAGGAAATGGCCCTCGTTGACATAGCGCTCACCGACCCGCAGGTAACGATGCTCATAGTTAATGTCGAGCACTTCGCAGCCGACGATGCAGCATTTGCCCCAGCCACGGGCCACCACTGCAGCGTGCGACGTCTTGCCACCGGTAGCGGTGAGAATGCCTTTGGCGACAGCCATGCCGCCGACATCTTCCGGGCTGGTTTCCTTGCGGACCAGGATAACCCGTTCGCCGCGCGCGGCTGCGTCTTCAGCACGCTCGGCAGAGAAATAGACCTGACCGCACGCTGCACCGGGTACGGCGTTAATACCGTTTGCTATCTTGCGCTGATTCAACTCCGCGCGCGGGAAAGCCGGATCAATCACCGGATAAAACAACCGTTCAATATCCACCCCTTTAAGCCGCAGGATCGCCTCGTCACGAGTAATTACGGGTTTAGAGGCTTCTTTAGCATATTTCCTGGGCAGAAAACGCTTCTTAACCAGGCGATTGATCTCCGTGCGGTTAGCCAGCGGTTTGGATGCTTGATCAACCGCAATGGCAAAAGCCGCCCGCGGTGAGCGTTTGCCGGTGCGGCATTGCAGCATGTAAAGCCGGCCTTGTTCGATGGTGAATTCCAGGTCCTGCATTTCCTTGTAATGCAGCTCCAGCATGATTCGCACCGCTTCGAGCTGGGCGTAGGCATCAGGCATCAGATGATGCAATTCTCCGAGCTTGATCGGCGTGCGCACACCCGCGACGACATCCTCGCCCTGGGCGTTGATCAGCAGATCACCATAATAGATGTTTTCGCCGGTGCTGGGATCGCGCGTGAAACAAACGCCCGTGCCGGAATCGTCACCCATGTTGCCGAAAACCATCTGCTGCACATTGACCGCCGTGCCATTCAGGCCGGTGATCTTTTCCACCCGGCGATAGGTGACTGCTTTATCCGCCATCCAGCTGTTAAACACCGCGTTGATCGAACCCACCAGCTGATCGAAGGGATGCTGTGGGAAGGATTCGCCGGTGTGGCGCTGATAAAGTTCCTTGAAGGTGGTGATCAGCCGGAACAGTTCTTCCTCGTTCACCTCGGTATCGAGCACTTTCTGGCCATCCGGTTTGCCGATGCGCGGCCGGGTGAAGTGATTTTTCAGATGATCGAATTCATGATCGAACTGTTCGCGGGGCACGCCGCGCGCCGTTGCACCATACATCATGATAAAGCGGCGATAGGCGTCGAGGGCGAAGCGGCGGTTGCCGGAAACCCTGGCCAGCCCCTCGACTGATTCATCGTTCATTCCCAGATTCAGAATCGTCTCCATCATTCCGGGCATCGACATCGCGGCACCGGAACGCACCGAAATCAGCAGTGGATTTTTGGGATCGCCCAGTTTTTTGCGGCAGGTGCGTTCCAGCTTACGGATGGCTTCCCGCACCTGACCCTCCAGGCCGGCGGGCCATTTTTTATTCTGGCGGTAATAGGCTTCACATGCTTCGGTAGTGATGGTAAAACCGCCGGGAACCGGCAAGCCGATGTTGGTCATTTCAGCCAGGCCGGCGCCTTTGCCGCCCAGCAATACTTTCTGATCACCGCGCCCTTCTGCTTTGCCTTTTCCAAAGGAATAGACGAACTTCGTCGCACGGGCCATGAGTATGATCCTCCGCGTAGGTCGTGATGCCGAGTAGCTGACGGATCCGGGTCCTCCCTGACCGCATTTCTCGGACGTTGGTTTGGTTGGAGCGACTATAAGAGCGCGGACATGGCATGTCAACGATTGCGCCCGTTGAGACAGCAATGGCGGGTGAAATTCATACTAAATTTCAAGAAAAATATTTGGAAATTTTTACATGATCGCCGCGTTGATGTTGCAGCAAGACTTAACGGACCAGCTTTTTGCTTCAATCCGCGACTCAATCGTACATTACAGTCGTATATTTCGGTGCATTGCGCTTGGTGGAGTCGTAGATGAGTTCATTGAGTTCCATAGGCAGCCTGTTACCCAGCATCCTGGTGACACCCGGGCAGAAGTCTGCCGGGGGGAACAGCCTGCTCTCCACCCTGGCGACACCCGGGGCCAAGGCCACAGATGTGGTCAACCTGAGCAGCAGCATCGGCAACGCCTTCCTCGCCGGCCAAGCCCAACTCGCCAACCAACCCGTCCAGATTTATTCACAGAAACAAGCCGATCAATATAATCAGATGGTGCAGGATGTCCTCGATGAGATGAACAGCGGGGACCTCGCAGGGGCCAAGGAAAAAACGCAGGCATTGCTCAAGCGTGATTACCGGGATGCGACGGCCCATCATCTGTCGGCTCGGCTGGCGGATGTGGAAGGCGATCACCAGGGCGCGCTGGCCCATTATGAAGCGGCGGCGCAGAATGATCCGGGCAATACGCGGTTTCAGGAAGATCTGGACAATGCCCGCATACTCTTGCGCAGCGATGCGCAGGTGCTCAACACCGGTCTGCAACTGGTGCGCGATCGCAATGAGGCACTGCGCGGTATCCGCCTGCTGCTGAGCCTGGCTGATCGCACCGACGGCAGCAAATCTGATATTTATCAGTCAATAGCCAAGGGTTTCAACACCCTCGACTTGCCGGTGCAGGAAATGGGCGCCCTGGGCGAAATTGTTGACGATCCGGAAGCGACCACCGAAGACCTGCAGACGCTCGAAAGCGCCATGCAGGAATTTATCAACAATAATGAGCCGGTCGGGTTGGCCTATTCGATTCTCGGCCGCACCCAGCAGCGCCTCGGCAAGTTCCAGGAAGCTCTGCAATCGCTCGAAAAGGCCAGCGATATCGTGCAGGCGGCAGGTTTGACTGAAAATCCCTACATCACCGAAGAAGCCAATATCTACGCCAGCTATGGGCAGCAAAAACTGGCGGAAGGGCAGTACACCACGGCGGTACAGTATTTCGAAGAAGCCAAAGCGCTCGATCCGACCAATGAGGATATCAAATTTGGTCTGGCAGCGGTGAAGGTGCAGCTAGCCAAGGATTACATTAATAAGGGGCTGGATCTCAAAGCCCGCTCCATGCTGGGCCAAGCCACGGCGCTGCTGGGTGATGATGAAAGCCTCGACAAAGAAATCGGCCAGGCTTATTACCGACTCGGTCTGCGGGCCCGAGCCAAAGGCATGGACGAAACCGCCACCCTCGATTTCGAACGGGCTTACGACCGCGATCCGAAGATCAGCGGTCTGAAGCAGGACCTCGCCGACCTCTACGTGGGCAGCGCCAACGAAATTCTCAGCACGGTGGGCGACATCTCCGAACTGGACAAGGGCGATTTTGAGGATCTGGTCGACTATTATCAGAAAGCTTTTGACCTGTTCAGCACCCGCTCCGATTACCGCCAGCAACTGGGCTGGGCGCTGGATGAATATGGCCAGAAACTGATGAATACCTACGAAAAATATGGCGAAGCGGTCGACGTGCTCAAGCGGGCCACCGAACTCTATCCCGACAACCCCGACTACCAGGCCCACTACCAACAGGCTCTTCAGCTCCACCTCGACAACCCGGATCAGTAGGCGAATAGAAGTAAGCGCCAACCTGAAAGACGCGCGGTTTCAAGCCGGCGGTTCCTTAGGACCGCAGATTCCCCTGTTGATCAGATAGAAGTTACCCATTGATGGCGGTTGGGGTTGAAATGAACGGTCCAGCGGAAGATAGACCACCAGCGGTGGAGTTGTTTGAATTCGTCGGTGCGGGTGGGCGGGTCGCTCGTCCAGAGGATGAGTGGTGCGTCGGGCAGGTAACGCTGCACTATTTCGGCGAAAAAGCAGTCGTGCAGCAAGCGATCCTGCTCCACGGGAGTCATCTCCAACAGCAGGTCTATCGGGGTCGAATCACCACTGTGCAGCAGGGCGGTATAAATGGCCAGGCGGGGGAAGTTTTCATTGATCAGAAACAGCTCGAGTTCGTCGCGCACCTCTTCACCCAATGCCAACTGGGCACAGAGATAATAACCGCGTGGCAGCCAGTCGGGTTCGGCATGGGGATTGACCGTCAGCAGCCGGGTTCGCTCCATCAGCCACTCCCGAAGTGTCAGCTCATCCGCAACCACCTCATCACCCTGGCCCGCCAAAGCCAGCGCGAGCGCCGCAGCTCCGCGGGCCGGGCGCTCCACGGCGAAAAATTCGCTGCGCAATCGTCTGGTAATTTCCGGATCGTTCAATTGGGCCAACTCGATGGCGGCTAGATCGCGCACCACATCGGATTCGCTGGTCAGTAAATTGAGCAGCGCTCCACCCCCGGCTTCGGTATCCAGCCGCGCCGCCGCCCGCGCCGCCATCCAGCGTAACATCGGCTGATCGCGATAGCCTTCCGCCACCTCCAGCATCAACGGCAACGACTCCCGATCCCCTAGCCGGGCGAGTCCCCACAACGCCCACCCTGCCAATTCATAGTTTTTTTGGGATAACGCCTTATTAACATATGGTGATAAATCCTGAAAATAATCCCACTGTAAATTCCATCCCAATGTATCAAATACGATGTCTTCAATGGCATTGATTTGGAGGTCATGATCATTATCCGAAAGGTCTCGAATAATCTCAGAATAATCCGTGGGAAAGCATTTATTCCTGTGGTCCCTGAGTTTCGTATCAGGCAATTTTATTAACCATAGGCGCGCCATAGCTTCCTTTTGAATTTCTGTGTTCTCATCATTCTCTGCTACGGGATATAACAATCTATCACGTTGCAGTGTGAGGCAGATGGAAGCGGTTTCGACGGCGGCGAGGCGGACCTGCGGATCGGCATCAGCCAGCAGTACGATGACGCGGTCAGTGATCCAGGATTCAAGCATCGGGCCGAGTCGGGACATCTGCTGCAGGGCGGCGATACGAATAGCGGGATCGTCGGATCGGGAGCGGATGAGCAGTTGTCGCGCCTGGCGGGCGGGCAGTTGATCTTTCATTCGCCAGCCGGGCGACTCCTGCAGGATCGCCACCAGGTCGCTGAATAATTCGTCGTCCGCTTCGTCCAGCCGCTGGTCCAGCCGCGTGACCATTTCCGGCAGATGATGCACCAGCCAGTGGCCGATCTGGATCAGCAACGTTTCTTCCGCCAGCGTGGCGTGGGGCAGCAACTGTATAAGACCTGCTTCCAGATCGGGCGGTAATCCGGGATTGGCCAGTGCCATCGGAGCGAGCTGATTCAGGGCGGCAATCTGTTCCGGGCGTGTGCCTCGGTGCAACTGTCGCAGGTAATACCAGGTTTTTGCGGCTGGAAAACTGACGACCCCGCCGATCACGCCGGTCATCGCCACCAGAATGAACAAGAGCAGTCGCTGCTTGAAACGACGCACGGTGCGGGAGGGCTGATAGCGTGGAACTTTAATGGCCATGAGCAACTCAGATACTGGTATCGTTTGAACTAAAATTCAAACACACGCTGTAGAAGACCGCTCTCTTACGGTCGCGGCTCGGTGAAACGATACCAGTGCCGCAACTCACATCCGGTTTGCCAAACACTCTGCCAACCGGCACAATAACGCAAGTCGACCCGTCAACCAAGTCCTGAGTTCAGCCATGGCCCAAGCCCCGGTCAGTTTTATCCTGGCTACTTACAATCGAGCTGCCGTGGTGGCGGAAACACTGTGCCAACTGGTGAAGCAGGGATTTTCGCCCGCAGAGTATGACACCTGGGTCGTGGACAACTGCTCTGCGGATGACACTTTGACGCGCCTCCGCGCTGAACATCCCGCCGTCAAGCTGCTGCCGTTACGCCAGAACAGGGGCAGTTGCGCCAAAGCACTCGCCGTCCTGCAGGTCACCACGCCGTATGTAATTTTTCTGGATGATGATTCCTGGCCCGATTCCGCCTCGGTTACCCGGATGGTGGAATATTTCTACGAACAGCCGAAACTGGGTGCGGCAGGGTTTATGGTCAATCTTCCAGACGGTTCGCAGGAAAGTTCAGCCCTGCCCAATGTGTTCGTCGGCTGTGGTGTGGGTTTCCGAACGGAGTGTCTGCGGGAGGTGGGCAATCTCGACCTCAGCTATTTCATGCAGGCAGAGGAGTATGATCTGAGTTTTCGATTGGTGGCGGCGGGGTATGAAGTCCGCAATTTTACTGATTTGAAGGTTCGACATGAAAAAACGGCGACGACACGCTCCAGTGACCGGCGGCTTTTTTATGACGTGCGGAATAACGAGACGCTGGCGCTGACTTATCTGCCGGAACCCTGGCTGACCTGGTATCGCCAGGATTGGCAGCAGCGTTATCGCTGGCTGGCGGAGGATGAGCAGTTGTTGGCGAGTTATCGAACCGGTCGGCGGGCGGGTTGGCGGCGGGGTTGGTGGCGACGCTTCACCCGGCCGAAGGCACAGCTCCGCCCGTCGGCGATGAATACACTATTCGGCATTGAGCTGTTAAATGAACAGTTCGCGAAGTTGAAACATCTGGGGACGGATGGCATCCTGCTGGCGGATTTGGGTAAAAATATTTATGCCTATTACCAGGCGGCGAGGCAGGCGGGGGTGCGGGTGGCGGCGGTCACTGATGATCGCTTTGCCCGGGCGGGGCGCAGTTATCGCGGCTGCCCGATCGTCTCCCTGTCGGAGGGGCTGCAGTTGCCCATATCGGCGGTGGTGATCAGCAATTCGTCCCCGGTCCATGCGAGACTGAGACAGCAGTGGCTGATTTTCAATACCCGGCTGCCGGTACACCGCTGGTTCAGCGATTTTGGCTGAGTTTATGGGGCGGATTCGTTATAATACGTTTCCAGTGGAGAGGTCGCATCCCAGGCCGGGGATGATGGGTATCAATTCAAGTAGCCTGTTTTTCAGGAATCATACATGAGTCAATCATTTCTCAAGATCGTCATGCCGGTGGTGCTGGGACTGGGTCTTGCAGTGGGGACACTCCACGCACAGGAGCCCGATGATAACCACGACAGCAACGCACCCTCGACCGAGCGGAGCGGCGGGAATGGATTTTTCAGCGAGAAAACCTGGCAGGCGATGCTCAAGCGCGGTGCCTTCGAAATGGCGGAGGACCTGGACCTCGAAGATGCGCAGTATGAGCAGCTGCAGCAGACGATGTACGATCGCTGGTTGCCGTTTTATCGGGAACACAATGAGGAGTTCGGCCCGGTGGTGGATCGGATGATGCAGGCCATGTGGGATCCGGACCTGCCCAGCAACGAAGAGGCGGCGATCTGGGCCAAGGACGCACTACGCCTGCTGGAAGTTTTCAGCGCCGAGGTGGAGAAGGGCAACGCCGACATCGCCAGGATGTTGACCCCTGAGCAGGTCAAAAAATTCCGTAAGAACGCGTTGGAGTTTACCGCCGGGCTGGGCATGGCCAAGGTTGAATTTCAGAAAATGGCGGACGGCCACCTCGATCAGACCATGTGGGTGAAATTCCGGGGAAACCGGGCTGATCGCCGCGAACGCTACCGCCAGGCCCGCGAACGCCGGCAGATGGACAGCATCATGAAGTCACCGGAGATGCAGGCGATCTTCATCGGCGGCTGGGAACAGTATGTACTCAATTTCATTGCCCGCTACAGTCTGGATGCGGCTCAGTCCGGGGCAGCCCAGAGCATATTACGCGATGTGAAGCAGCGGGCGGAAACTTACCTCAAGAGCAAAGCCGCTGAATTCGGTGCCACCATGGACCAGTTGGCTCAGATGACTGCGGACGAACGCACCACCTTCATGAATGAGCATGAGGAAGTGCTCAAGCCGATTCGCGAGTTGTTCAGCGAATTGCAACGCCGCCTGGAAACCATTCCCACCGACGCCCAGCGGACCAAGGCAGCCATGCAAGCTCCGCCCGCCATCGCCCAGCCGGAACCACCCGCGCAACCTGCCAGCGATCCGGCGGATACCAAGGAGAAGGACGATCATCCCTGAGTTGCACTCCTGGGAGCTGACGCCCTCACAGGCGATCGATCTGCAGCGGACCCTCGCCCTGCAGATTCGCACCCAACCCGAATTGCGGATCAATCAGATTCGCACCATTGCCGGGGCGGATTGTGCTTTCGACACCACCGGCCGGATCGGCTATGCAGGGGTTATTGTCTATTCCTATCCACAGCTGGAAGAATTGCAGCGGGTCGGGCGGCAGGGCCAGGTGGCCTTTCCATATATTCCCGGGTTGTTGAGTTTTCGCGAGGCACCGCTATTGTTGCAGGCTTTTGATAAGCTGGAGCAGTTACCCGACGTGATCATTCTCGATGGTCAGGGAATCGCTCATCCGCGACGCTTCGGCATCGCCTGCCATATCGGTCTGCTGCTGGATCGCCCGACCATCGGTTGTGCTAAATCGCGACTGGTGGGGGATCATGCGGAACCGGACCAGAAACCGGGCAGCATGACACCATTGATGCACGGTGATGAACAGGTCGGTTGTGTATTACGCACCCGCCGGAACACCAAACCGATTTATCTCTCCGTGGGTCATCGCCTCGATCTGCTCACTGCGACCACACTGATCATGCAGTGTGTTGACGGCTACCGCATCCCCAAACCCACCCGTCAGGCCGATCGCTACGTCGCCGAAATGAAGCGACGATAAAACGCCCGTGCAATTAT
This sequence comes from Phycisphaerae bacterium, assembly GCA_022072405.1. Classification (GTDB taxonomy): domain Bacteria; phylum Planctomycetota; class Phycisphaerae; order UBA1845; family CAIVHJ01; genus JAJVHX01. The sequence goes on from JAJVHX010000013.1 coordinate 111,040, forward strand.
TTACCTTTGTCTCCGCGTCGGGTGTTGTAGGCTTCAATCTCTTTGCTCACTTCAACGAGCAGTTCTTCCGCCTGTTTTTTGCGTTCGTCGGTGATCTCCGCCATTTTCAATAAGAGATCCAGTTGTTCTTTAGCAGCCAGCAGGCGCTTTTCGTAATTTTTCGATTTGTCGGAGGCTTCCTTTCGGCTTTCAAAATGGGCCAGCGCCCCGTTATAGCGCGCTTCGCTCACCGCCGCCGGATCCTTCGAGGTGGTATATGCCTGCTCGTAATATTTGACCGCGCTGCTGAATTTTTCCTGTTCGACATAATGGTCGCCCATGGCCAGGTAGGCTTCGGTCAGGTAACCCTTCTGATTATCCGGGTCGGCCTTTTCCACTGCTTTGATATACTTGCGCGCCAGGCTGTCATTGCCGGCGTTGGCATAGACACCGGCCAGCAGCCCGCCGGTTTCCAGATCGGTGGGATCGGCCTCGAACTTGGCCTGCAACTGCACCAGTTCGTTATTCACCTTGATATACTGTTGCATTTTCTCGGTCAGATATTTGGCATTGGGGGCGCCGCGAATTTTGCCCAGCACTTTGCCCTTGCCGTCGGCGAAGATAATAGTGGGGTAGGCCCGAATGTTGTATTTTTTCTGCAGGCCCTCTTCCTTGTCGCAATCCACCTTGACCGGGACCAACTGTCCCGACAGCTCGATCACCTTGGCATCCCTGTAGGCCCCGGCATCGAGACGTTTGCAAGCCCCTCACCACTCGGTGTAGAAATCGATCATCATCAACCGGCCGGTATCCTGAGCCTGCCGCTTAGCGGTGGCGAACGAATCGGCCCATTGAATCTCCGCCGCCTGCCCCACGGGAGCCAGCAGCAGGACGATCAGAGCGTTGAGCATCGGGTGACGCGACATGTGCTTCCTCCGCAGTGAGTGGTATGGCCGAATCATCAATCGCCAGACAGGGGGCAATATAGCGGCGGTTCCAGCCGTAGGCGAGCATGCTCAGGTGGGTTCCCCAGTGGCCGGTCCAGAACATATCCCGGTTCCACGCCACCTGCCGTAGTCGATCCCGCTGGCGGCTGTCCGCGATGGCCTGTTCGATATTAAATCCGTTTCGGCCGGCGGATTCAACAAATTTTCGATCCATCGTGCCGAACTGCCGCGTTCCCCAGCCCAGCATGAAACCATCCGACGGACAATGGAAATTAACGATGTGACCCGTCACCCGACGCAGTGCCGGTTGCAGATCATAATCCGGGCTGATGGCTGCCTGGCAGAGCACAATATTCCGCAGGTGGATATCTTCCGGCAGCGCTTCGGCGATAAACAAAACCATCGCTCCGCCACCCGAATAGCCCACCAGGTCGATCGGCTGATGCGGATGGTTTTTTCGATATTCGATAATTTCAGCGGCGAATTCCGCCGCCAGCGCCCGGTTGCGTTCGATCTCCTGCAGGTTGCGAAACATGCCCCAGGCCCGGAACCAGCGATCATTCACGCGAATCGCCCGATCGACACCGGCATCGCGAAACGCCCGGTAGGCGGGATAGATTTCCGGCACCCAGCCCGACACGCCCGGCATCATCCACACCATGCCGCGCTGTAATTCCTGCGATGTGGGGGGCTGCGGCTGCCAGCAACCGGTCATGGCCAATCCGACCATCGCCATTAGCAGCAGATATTTTCGCCCTGATTCCATGACAGCACGATACCCGCTCCGATGATACAGCACAATGTAATATGGGCATAAGATAATGCTCGACTTACCAACGTAAAGAATAACACTTCACCCGGTTGATCCGACCATCGATAATCGGGCATGGCTTCATCTTAAGGTTGGGTGTGCTTGCACACCATCCCGAATTCCGCAGCGAACAAGAAAGGGTAGGCAAGCCCACCCTACGGGGCTATGCTTCTCACACGCTTTCTAAATTTAACAAACCCTAAATACTACCTTGATTGATTCTTGCAATGTAGATTGATATGGTCTTAGGTGAATTTACCCCCACCTGATGCAAGGAACAGAATACCATGTCAACTTATTTGCGAAGTTGTCTAATAGCAGGATTCATTATGATTACTGGATGCAGTACTGCAATAGATCAGAATTCAGGAGATCAAACTTTTCCTGCTGGCCAAGTGCAACAAGAATCAGATTTCAAGTGTACTCGGACATACTACGATGCGAATAATCATATAGGTTTTAACCCACCGACCGGATTTGCTGGGCCATATCTTAATAGCACCGGTGATATTTTGTTTGTTGTTGACAGTCCTGACAATGTGGTTGAAGAACAGACCCAAATTACAGTTGTGCAATTTATCAGAGAAGGCGATGGTCTGCTTCATGAAGTGAATGAGTGGATAGATATCAATGAGGATAACTTACTGAGTCAACAGCAATTCCAGGCTCAAAACGGTAACCCGGCAACATTACTTTTCTGGAAACATCCTGATACGGTTTTTAATGATCCTGTATTCGACATCTACTATGTTGAAAGCTGGATCGACAGTGGTGACTATGTGTTTTCAATACGCTATTCAGCGTTCAGTTCAGAATACTTCGTTAATGAAAGCTCGTTTATTGCTTCTGCAATGTCTATCTGCACAGACTAGATCACTCACGGGAACACAGAGTTAAAGTGACACTATTCTGTCGTTATATTTCAGGAACATATCTTCTGTCTGAATGGAGAAACCGAAAATGGCTGCACAAATTCCAGGGTATAAATATCTGTTTGCTACACACGATCAAGACACCGCAATTTTACGGCTACCTGATTCAGGATTAGGAGGTTTGCTGGGCCTCAAAAAAGAATGGCGGCTATATCGCCAAAATACTTCGCATAATTCTCAAGTGGTGGGTGAAGCTTCTGTAAATATTCCTACATGGGCTCTTGAAAAGGGAATAATGAATGAAGTGAGTGAAGAAATACTCAGATGGCAAAATCCAAAAGCATACGATGCTCTTTGGCGTGCAGCAAATATTAAATAGTTTTTGTAGGATGTGCTTGCACAACATTTCCAATTCCGCAGTGAACAAGAGAAGGTGGGCTACGGGGCTGTTATCAAACATGCCCGCCAACGCGACAACATGTCACCCATCACCCGTCAGAGTCGATGAAAAAGATGACGGCGGGGAAAGATGGATGAGTTCCCACGGGAACGATTGAGTTGAATAATCAGAAGTCCGAAGTCCCACCAGGGACGTTTGAGATAAGCCCAGCAATTTATTGCTGGGGTTGAAGAAGCCGAAACCTGAAGTCCCGTCAGGGACGGTTGAATTTAGCTGGTGGATCATCAGCCGTCCCATACGGGACTCGACGCGTGAGACGTTCGGAACCCAGCAGTGAACTGCTGGGCTATTTTTCGGTTGTCCCTTTGGGACACCAGCGGTAGGCGACAAATATACCACCCGTCAAACATGCCCGCCCCAAGCTCTGGGCACGGCACCCCGACAAAAGTGCAACATGCAGTGAAATTACGGAATGCCTGTAAGCTTTAATGGATGAAAAATGTACTCCGGGCAATCCTAATTACAGTTTTAGTAGTTGTAGGGGTGTGCTTGCACACCATCCCGAATTCCGCAGCTAATAAATAATGGTGGGCAAGCCCGCCTTACAGGACTACGTATTTGCCGATGTAGACCCCCTTTGATAGACTGACCCCATGGCCCGCAAGTCTTCCTCCAAGAAACCCGCTGTCGCCGAGCGTGCACTCGCCACTTCAGCCCGCGTTGCCACCAAACGCCCCTCTACACTACTTGATACCCGCGTCGTTTATTGTGGTGACAATCTGGAGCAACTCGCCAAGCTGCCGGAGAAGTGCGTGGACCTGATCTACATCGACCCGCCCTTCAACTCCAACCGCAACTACGAGGTTTTCTGGGGCGAGACCAAAGAGAAGCGGGCCTTCGAGGACCGCCACGCCAGCACGCAGGCGTACACCGACTACATGCGGCCGCGCTGCGTCGAATTGGCCCGCGTCCTCAAGAAGACCGGCAGCTTCTACTACCACTGCGACTGGCACGCATGCCACTACGTCAAGGTGATGCTCGATCAGGCACGCGGACGGGGAGATCGTCAGCTATGCCCATGATAGTGAAACACCGGTCGAATCTCGAAGTCTGCTCGGTTAGTCGAGCGGGCATAGGAATGGTCCAAGCCATCGTCGAGAAACTCAGATGGAAAATCGGCGACCGAGTCCAAGTGGGCTTCATCGGTAGCGCCAAGTGCTTACTTCTGAGACCCGCACCTACAGACGATGGGTTCCGGCTGGCCTATGCAAATACCAGAAAGAAGACGGGCGGCAGGATTTTCTGCAATGCCTTTGTCCGAAACTACCTTGCAACAATTATTGAGCTACCAAAGAGGAACATTCTGCCGATTCTGCTGAGCAGCTCGGAATGGAGCGTAGCTCTCCTTCTTGAACCAATGAAGTGGCAGTCGGAGGAATTCAGCAAGAACGGGGCAAACGCCGTCGGCAAGGATGCGATAGGCGTCTACGAACTGCTTGGGAACCAGGATCTTGTCGTGCGCATCGGCGAAGGCAAGATTCGCGACCGGATCGCGGCGCACCTAATGGATGAGAGATTCCGGCCACCTGCCGTGAAGTCCTTCCGGCACTTGGCGCTAGACGATCCGGCGGACTCGCCCTTAATGGAGAAGATCTTGCTAAGACAGTACGAAGCCGAGATAGGAGTATTGCCACGCTTCCAGGAGATTCGCTCGTGATCGACTGGACTGCCTCGCCTTTCGAGTTCGAGAACTGGGCCGTCATCGGCCTGGGCGGCATCCCCAACAAGGTGCAGGTCGGCGACATGGGCATCGACGGCCGCATCTTCCCCGTCGGCACCAAGCCCTACGATGCGACAAGCAAGAAGGGCGACACCGCGAGTATGTTCGCAGGCGACTGGTTCCCGATTCAGGTTAAGCAGATGGACAAGGTAGGCCGACCCGACATCTACCAGTTCGAGGCGGTGATGACCCGTGAAGAACGTCAGCGCGGTTTCTTCGTGGCCTTCGGATTTTCATCGGATGCCGAGCGCGAGTGCGCCGCCTTCCACAAGAAAACCGGCCGGATCATCAAGCTCATCACCGTCCAGGAAATCCTCGACGAACAGCACGTGCAGAAGATGTAGATGGCCGAGACTCCTCGGCGGTACCGGTAGTCGGCAGCCCCCGGCAAATTGCCTTGAAGTCTGGCTACGGATATATAAGACGGCATGGCAACAAAGAATCAGTGTACACGGAACGATCAAGACGATGTTGACTGGACCGCTGTCATTGCCCGGTGTCTCACTTACTTGTGCCTGTAACAATCGGAGCACGCCGACGCCAAGAAATTGACACAGTCCAAGTTTCTGAGCAGTTTGGGACTACCCCTGAAGGACAGCGCTGAGTTGATCGGCAGCAGCGCCAAATCATTGAACGTCTTGGCCAGACGATCAATGAAGAAAAAGGGAGGCAAGAAGTAATGACAAAACAAAGCACCGTTGACGGATTGAACGACCGTAGTGAGGACATGACTAAATTTGAGTCGCGGTTAACCAACCTGCTGGGCCTGTTGCTGGTCCGAGATTTCGGTCAGAAGCAGCAAATCGTCATACTCGGTAGCGCTGGCTTCCGAGCTGCCGAAATCGCGGCCTTGCTTGGCACCACGCGGAACACGGTCAGCGTTGAATTGTCGAACCAGCGAACAGGCAAGAAGCCAAAAAAGGGCAAGAAGGCCAAGAAATAAAGGAACAGCATGGCCAAGATCAATCCGCAGTTGCTTAATGCGATCATGGACAAGACTGGCCTCAGTCGCCCGCAGGTCTATGTTCGCATCAAACAGACGGCAAACAGGGATACACTGCCTCGTCACCTTGCAGCGATTAAGGTGGGAGCTGACGTCGGGGTGACCATTAACAAATACGCTGACGACGAAGAGCTCACGCAGTTGCGGCAGGCAGGAAGCCCAGTCGCACCGCCGACCGGCTCAGTATCGGCTACATCCGCTGGGCCACGCCCAACGACAAAGACAGCGGGAAAAACCGGCAAGAAGCCGGGTAAGAAAGTGCCGAATCAAGTGTTCGTGGTGCATGGCCGCGATGGAGTCGCAAAGGACGCCATGTTCGCCTTTTTGCGATCGGTCGGCGTCAAACCGATCGAGTGGAGCCAAGCTGTTCGGATGACCAATAAACCCACGCCATACATCGGGGAGATTCTGGATGCGGCGTTCAGCAACGCCCGCGCGGTCGTGGTGTTGCTGACGCCAGATGACATAGCACAACTCCGCGACGATCTTGTCTCAAAGACCGATCCGGCGTTCGAGAAGCGCCTGACCGGGCAGGCACGCCCGAACGTGCTGTTCGAGGCGGGAATGGCGTTTTCCAGCCATCCAGACAAGACGGTGATGGTCCAACTGGGCAACATCCGACCGTTCAGTGACATCGCCGGGCGTCACGTGATCCACATGAGCGGCGATGCTGAGAATCGCAAGGACTTGACGGACCGTCTGAAGTTCGCGGGTTGCGACGTGGACACTACGGGCACTGACTGGCTCTCGGCCGGTGACTTCACCGACCCAGAAGCACGTACACCCGTAAAACGTTTGAAAAAGATGCGGTAATAAGTAATCTCTACCCGACCTACATCCCCACCATGGCGCTATCCGGTTCACTCAACGAGTCCTGCGTTCGTCCGCTTCACGGTCTTGCCGTGACTTACACGATGTCGCTCCAGTCGCCGACGGGCTGGTCGTCGTCGCGGTAGCGGGCGCGATAACGGAGCACCTCCGGCTGATTGGCGACCAGCGGGGCGCGGGCGTCGAGGTAAGGCGAGTTGGTGTCAAAGGCCAGCGACGCCCAGGTGGTCTCGGCGGATCGCTGGGAATGAATCTCGATCTGGTCATGGCCGCGCATGGCGAAGGTCAGCTTTACCGCGAAGCCGGTCTCTTCGGCGGCCTTGAGTGTAATCGGCGCCACCGCCTTCGCGCCCTCCGGCGCCAATCCCTTTGGCTCGTGCGAGAATCCGTTCTCGCACGCATTCCGGCGGGAATCCACTCCCATGTTAATGGGGTACGAGACGACGCTTTCAAGGCCTGATAAGTGCCCTCTGCGGGCCGCAGGCCTGTTTTTGGGCCAAAAAGCCGGTTTTCCGCCGTTCCAGGAGTGTTTTCCGTCATTCCCGGCGAGTTTTCCGCCATTCCAGGGAAGTTTTCCTTCATTCCAGGGGAGTTTTTAGTCACTCCCGGGCAGTTTTCCGTCACCGGCTGGATGTTTTCCACGATCCGCTGGGACTCGGGAGTGACTCCCGGCAAGTTTTCCACCACTCCGTGGGAGTTTTCCGCCGCATCAGGAGCGTCTGGAGCCATTCGCGGCGAATATTCTGCGATTTCCGGAGCGTCCGCAGCGACCTGCTGGGAGTCTTCCACCATCGCTGGACGTTTCCGTTTGAAAAATGCATGGTAAACATTGTTGGAATTCCCCGGCTTGCAACATGAGTGGTAGTGGAGTACAAGAACGGTTATGAGCACGATAGAAAATCCCACCGCGATGTTTGAGTCACTGCAGGCCCGGATCATAGCCCTCCGGGACTCTCTTTGACCTGTCCGCCCGCCGGCAGCGTAAAATCGAACTCGAAAATCAGATGAGTGCTCCGGGTTTCTGGAACAACTCCGAGACATCACAAAAAGTCATCGCCGAAGTGAAGCAGACCAAGGCGATCGTCGAGCCGCTCGAAGCCATGCTGAAAAAGTGCGAGGATATCCGTACGCTGCTGGAGTTACTGGAGCAGGAGGCGGATCCCGCGCTGGCTGGCGAACTGGAACGTGAACTACACGCTCTGGAACAGGCGATCAGCCAGACCGAACTGATCACACTCTATTCCGGCCCGCATGATGCCGGCAACTGCTATTTCAGCATCCAGGCCGGCACGGGTGGAGCCGACGCCTGCGACTGGGCTGAGATGATGTTCCGCATGTATCTGCGCTATTGCGAGCGCGTCGGTTATCAGGTGACCGAACTGGATCGCAACATGGGTGATGTGGCGGGCATCCAGTCGGTCGATCTTTATATCACCGGACCTTATGCCTACGGCAACCTGACCTGTGAGGCTGGCGTCCATCGGATGGAGCGCGTCAGCCCGTTTAATGCCCAGGGCAAACGGCAGACCTCTTTTGCCGCCGTGGCGGTCACCCCGGAACTGGCGGATATCGAGGTCGAGGTGGAGTGGGACAAGGAAGTGCGCGAGGATACCTATCGCGCGGGCGGCAAGGGCGGCCAGCATGTGAACAAGACCGACTCGGCCGTCCGGCTCACCCACCTGGCCAGCGGCATCGTCACGCAGTGCCAGAACGAACGTTCGCAGCATCAGAACCGGGCGATGGCCCGCAGCATGATGATGTCGCGGCTCTACCAGCTTGAACAGGCCAAACGCGATTCCGAAATCGCCAAGCTGATCGGCGATAAGGGGCAGATCGGCTTCGGCTACCGCATCCGCTCCTACACGCTGCACAGCTACAACCAGATCAGCGATGAACGCACCCGCCTCAAACTCAGCAATGTCGAAGAGATACTCGACGGCGATCTGCAGGAACTCATCGAAGCCGAACTGCGCCGCCGGGCCAACAAAGCGCTCGCGAAGTAATAATTCGCACGAACGTGACCACTTAAAATAATTGACCAGAAGATGGATGGAATTTCAAAGAGCCTCGGTTTGATCCTGCGTTTCCCGCGACGCGCAGGACTTCGGTGAACTTAGCTGAACTGCTGAAGTCTATGGCACATTGATATAGGAATCTTGTTTCCGGGTTAATCGTCGGCTTGGCGCTGATCTTCCAGGTAGGCGTAGCGGGTCAGTTGGCGTTGCTGCCAGTTACCGAAGAGCGCCCCACACAGTCCGATGGAGATCATTTGGATGGGCAGCGCCTTGGTATATTCGCTGGGTGAAAAATGGGTGAAGTGGCCTATCAGGCGGCCGGGATAAGTGGGGGTGGGGTTAAACCAGCTCCACAGGCAGCCGATGATGGCGAGCGCACCGATGCCCCAGAAACACCAGCCGGGTGAGTGGGCACCGGTCAACTGATAGGCGAAGAGCGCCGCCAGATAACCACCCAGACCCCAGGCCAAAAATACCTGGCCGGTGGAGATCGGGGCGAGCTGGCTGCCGGCGGAAAAAATGGGTACAAGTATCAGCCCGAGCACGCTCATGAACAGCAGCGTCATCAGGCCACGGCGCAACTCATCCTGCGGGGTTGGAGTGGTGGGTTTCTGGTGGTGCATCTGTTTTTGAGTCCAGCGGCAGCCAATCCAGACGGCACCCAACACGGCCAGCCACGCGATACATTCCACCAGCATCATGAGCGCCAGTTTCTGTCGCAGTTCATTGGTACCCTGGCCGATGGTTGACCATAGATACTGGCTGTTTTCATAGCGGCCACTCGCCAGCGCTAATCCCAGCGCCACCCCGAACACACCCAGCTCTTCCAACCTTCCCTGGCTGATCCAGGTGACTCCAATCGCCACCGTAACTGCCAGTAGTGCGGCAAACGGTATCAGCAGCAGGCCCCATTTCGAGCACCACATGCTGACACAACCGACCGGGTCGAGTGGCGCGAGCAGCCATCGACTGCCCCAGGCCAGCATGATGATTCCCGCCAGCGCCACCCCGGTCAGGCCGCGCAGACGCTCCAGCTTCGTTAAGGGCGGGAAATAAATGACAGGTGCCGCCTGAGTCATAAGCGCTCACTTCACTAACTGATATTCGCGTAAGACCTGCACCAGTTTTTCGCGCAGGTGCGGCTGCATCGGGCACATCGGCAGTCGAAATTCTTCCGCGATCAACCCGCGTAGCGCCAGCGCCGTTTTGATCGGCAGCGGATTGGTTTCCAGGAATAGCGCCCGGGCCAGCGGCAGCAGTTCTTCATGATGGCGGCGAGCTTCGTTGAATTGACCTGCCAGAAAAGCAGAGGTCAACGCCCGAACGCGACCGGGCACCAGATTGGCCATCACACTGATCACTCCGGTCGCGCCCACGGCCATCAGCGGCAGGGTGATCGGATCATCACCCGACAGAATGTTGATCGGGCAGGTGGAATGCAGTGTAGCCGCATCTTCCACGCCGCCGGTGGCATGCTTCAGCGTGGTGATGTTGCTGAAATCATGATGCAGGCGGGCGATCGTTTCTGGTGCAATAGCCACGCCGCAGCGACCGGGAATGTTGTAGAGGATTATCGGCAGCTTCACCCGGCTGGCAACATAGCCAAAATGCTCATACAACCCCTGTTGCGTGGGCTTGTTGTAATATGGAGACACCAGCATCAAGCCATCCGCGCCCAGATCGCGAGCCTGCTCGGATAATTTCAGAGATTTATTGGTGGAGTTGCTCCCGCTGCCGACAATAATCGGACAGCGGTGGTTGACGCGCCGCACCACTCGCTCGATCAACTGTGGCTGCTCGTCATCGGTCAGTGTGGGAGATTCAGCGGTGGTCCCGCACAACACCAGCCCATCGGTGCCTTCCTCCAGTTGCAGATCCACCAGCCGGTCGAGTGCGGTCCAGTCGATCGCCCCTTGGCGGAATGGAGTGACCAAAGCGACCAGTGTTCCTTTCCAATGGCTCATGGTTCTACTGCTCCTTCTTCGGCAGGTGGTTCGGTGGGTTGAGTAGTGCCGGCAGCCTCCGAGGGGGCTTTGAAGGTCAAGGCTGTGTCGATGGTTTTGCTCAGGCGTAAAATCACCTGCTGCACGCCTTCCTCATACAGTTGCAATGTCCGCAGGTGCGATTCAAATGCTTCCTGCAGCTCCGGTTCAGTGGGGCGGCGGGGTTTGGTGTCGCGCCAATATTTCTGGGTGTAGTCGTGGCGGCGTTCAATATACTGCGTCAACGTCCGGAGCGACTGGCTGAGTTGCAGCGGTTGCATTCCGCTGATGTTAATACCCGCCGCCATCTGTTCCGGGCTGTACACGATCGCATCAGGCCGACCCGCCAGTTGCCAGCCATGTTGCGGTCCGTTCTTGACCACCAGGTGATATTGACACAGCTCATTGCCGGGCCAATGTTCTTCCTGCCCGGCGGGGAACCGGACTCGCGGCAGAGGCCAGGGCATCGGCAGTTCCTTGAATAGCAGAACCAGTTCCTGATCGGTTGCAGATTTGATGGATACGATTCCGGATGAACTGACAGCCTGTTTGGCTTCCAGGTCAACATTGATCTGAACCTGAATCGGTTCCGCCTTCCACAACTTCAGCAGTTCAGCAGCCACCACCGCATGGCTCAGCGGGCTGGGCATCAGACCGCTACGCATCCGGGTATTGCTTTTTTCCGCCCATTTTTTCTCCAGGGAGTGGGTGTCCTGCGAAAGCTGGAACCAGTCGATCACCCGGGCCGACTTGGCTTGCGAGACTTCCTTAACCACCTGCACATAACTGCCCAGCGTTTCAATCGGCGCCGGCCCGCTGCCATTCGGGCTGACCGGCGGCCCTTGCGGCTGGGGAGGAGTCAGCACAATGATTTTGGCAGGCAGGGCGGCAATGGAATCGAGTAGCTGGGCATACTGCGTGCGGAACTCCGCCAGATGGTCATGGCCGGGCTCCGGCGGTCGATTGTCATAAACTCCCAGCGAGACCACGACAATCGTCGGCGAGAGCAGTTTCAATTCGCTGTTTACCCGTTCGAGCGCGTCCTCAGTGGTCTGGTTCTTCAGCCCCAGGTTGAAGAAAGTGGTTTTCAATTCCGGATAGCGGACTCGGACGAAGGTCTCAACGTAGAGCGAAAAACGCTGCTCCTGTACGGTGGTGTCGCCGAAAAAGACGACCCGGTCCGTGTCGGTCAATTCGAAAGTGGTGGGTGACTGGCTGGTGATCAGGCACCAGCCCCAAATCAACATCCAGCTGCTGAGCATCATGCGGGTTTACTCCCAGGGAGAAAATTGCAGTAAGAGATTTTTCATCTGGCTGACCGCCTCGCGCATGCCGACCAGCAGGGCGCGGGCGACGATGGAATGGCCGATATTAAACTCATCCAGTCCAGGCAGCTCCGCTACCGGCTGAATATTGCGATAAGTCAGCCCATGTCCGGCATGAACCGTCAGACCCAGTTCACTGCCCAGTGCGATGCTGCGCTCCAGTTGTTCCAGCGCCCGCAACCGGGATCGTTCCTGGCGGGCATGAGCAAATCCGCCGGTCCACAGCTCGATGGCTTCACATCCGCACTCCGCCACCGCCCGGATCTGGGCCTCTTCCGGCTCGATGAAAGCGCTGACGACGATATCGCGGGCTTGCAGCCGGCGGACCACGCTCTTGATCCGGCGGCTGAATTTAACCACGTTCAATCCGCCCTCGGTGGTCAGTTCCGCGCGTTTTTCCGGAACCAGCGTACATTGATCCGGGCGCAGTTCAGCGGCGAAGCGCACGATCGGTTCGGCAATAGCCATTTCCATATTCAATTTAACCGCGACGGTCTCCTTGAGCAGCCGGGCGTCGCGATCCTGGATATGGCGGCGATCTTCGCGCAGGTGAAAGGTGATGCCATCCGCACCGCCCAGCTCGGCATCCATGGCCGCCCAGACCGGATCCGGCTCGTCGGTACGGCGGGCTTGGCGCACGGTCGCCACATGGTCAATATTCACGCCCAGTTTGGCCATGACCATCATTCTCCTGCGGATTTTCCGCTGTGGTGTGTTATTATAAGTGGCGATGCACAGGTGTCCAATGAAGCAATTCTCAACACGGCAGCGATCGTATTGCCGATACAGGACTGAAGATGCCGTTAATCGTTCATGGTTTGATGCTGGATCTGGATGAACCGCAGGATCGTCTGCTGGAGCGACTGACTCATCGACTGCAGGTACCCGGGTCGGCAATTCGGACCTATGGTCTGGTTCGCCGTTCGCTCGATGCCCGCCGCAACCGACCTTTGCAGATGGTATACAGCGTAGAGGTGGCGCTCGATCAACCACTGCCGGCGGATCAGCGCCTGGTACAACGGTTGCATCGACCGGACGTGCAACTGCTGCCGACACCAGTAAACAACGATCCTCAACCGGGCCAAACTCCGTTGCCTCATCGCCCGGTCGTGGTTGGTTTTGGTCCGGCGGGCATGTATGCCGCCTATCGACTGGCCCAGTGGGGTTATCGACCGCTGGTGCTCGAGCGGGGCCAGCCGGTCCGGACCCGCCATCGTGATATCATGCTCCGCTACTATCGCCAGCGTGATTTCGATCCCGAATCGAACCTGCTCTTTGGTGAAGGTGGCGCGGGGGCTTATAGCGATGGCAAACTCTATACGCGAATCAATCAGCCGCTGGTGCAGTGGATTTTGCAGGTGTTCTACGAGCACGGTGCCGATGCGGATATCCTGATCGACGGCCGGCCGCACATCGGCAGTGATCGGCTGCCCAATATCTGTATGCGCATTCGCCGCCGCATCGAGGAGTGGGGTGGAGAAATTCGTTTCGGAACACGTCTGGAGGAATTACTGCTGGATGAGCAGGGGGCGGTGCGCGGTGTGCACACCTCTCAGGGGCCTGTCGCCGCCTCACAAATCATTCTGGCGGTCGGTCACTCCGCGCGGGACACGCTGCGGCGGCTGGTGCAGGGCGGTGTGCGGGCTGAAGCCAAACCCTTCCAGATGGGCGTGCGTATCGAACACCCGCAGGCCCTGGTGGATCACTGGCAGTATGGTGACCACTGCCTGCAGCAACGGTTGCCGGCGGCGGAATATCATCTGGTCGCCAAGCGGGTGGCGGGCGCGGCCGGTGATCTGTTCAGCTTCTGCATGTGTCCGGGGGGGACGATTCTGCCCAGCAACGAGTCACCTGGTTTGATTGTGACCAATGGTGCGTCACGCGCTTCGCGCGGCACACCCTTCGCCAACAGCGGGCTGGTCATCACGGTATCGCCCGATCAATTTGCCAATGATCCGCTCGCCGGATTGGCATTTCAGGAACAGTGGGAAAAGCTGGCCTATCAGACAACCAGCGACTATCGCGTACCTGTGCAGCGGGCCAGCGATTTTCTCGGCGAGCGAATTTCTGACGGCGCGATTGAGATCAGTTATCCACTCGGTGGCCAGTGGTGCGCGCTGGCCCCCTTGCTGCCTCCACTGGTTCATCAGAGCATTGGTCGCGGCCTGGAGTCACTGCAGCGTTACATGCCCGGTTTTGCCGGACCGGAAGGGTTAATTACCGCTCCCGAAACGCGGGCTTCGGCTCCGATCCGCCTGCCGCGCGATACGCAGACCCGTGAGTCGCTCTCTACGCCAGGGCTTTTTCCGGTGGGTGAGGGTGCGGGTTATGCGGGGGGCATCATCAGTGCCGCCGTGGACGGTCTGCGTTCCGCCGATACGCTGATTAACCGCTTTGCACCATTCAAATAGTGATTATTATTTGATGGCTGGATTTAGACCGGCAGCATCCTTGGACCAGAAGTGGTTTCAAAATACCCAGAGCCGCAAACTTCAACCCGCGCGCGGACATATTTTGCGATATTGGGTACTGGTAAAGTATGAATTTTATTCAATCACAAAACCCTGAAGACCGCTCCCTCACGGTCGCGGCTCGGTGAAACTTTACCAGTACCCGATATTGATATCACCTTTAGCGGGAGATTCGTGGTGCCTTCTGGGCCGTCGGATTGGTGGCGGGTTGTGAAGTCAATTCGCGGAAGGGTTCCAGGCGGGTGACGAATTCATTGGTCATCACCTGCGGCAGGTCACTGGCCAGCATCTCCAGCAGTTGTGCAGCCTCGGTCATCTGATTGCCGGCCAGACATTCTCCCAGATAAGCAAGCAACTCCGTCTGGATCGTCTGAACCATGGCCTCACCCTGCAATTGCATGATTCGTTCCGCCTGATTGATGGCCGGGGCGTAGCGTTTCGCCCGCAGCAGCATCCGCCAGCGCTGCCAGGCAGCTTCCTGCGCCGCGGCGCTGGAGTCGATCAGGGCATCATGCTCGACCAGCTCCCAGTAGCGGGCTGCTTCATTGAACCGCTGCACCCGTTCATACTGCTTCGCCAGGGTCATGCGCACTTCGTTCAAGCTGGCCGGTGGAGGCGCCATATTCTGCAGTCGGTTTTCCAGCTCTTTCAGCCGTTCGATCTGTTCGTTGGGATATTCTGCCAGTTTCATTATCCAGGCTAACTGCTGATCGTTATCCCGCGTGAGTCGGATTTTATCAAAGCTGTTCCACAGGGCCTCGCGTACCGTGGAATCTGTTTCAACATCTTTACCGAGGCGGTTGTACAAATTCTGTAAATCGGCATCGCTGCTGCCTAACATGCCGATGCCCAGAGCTGATTCCCGCCGGACGGCTGCACTGCTATCCGTCAGTAACGGCGTGATGGCACTCAGGTAGCCGGCATCACCGATTCCCGTCAAACCCGCCACACAACGGACCCGAATTTCCGCCTGGGGATGTTGCAGATTTTTCAGCAGGTAGGGGGCGGCCTCCGCAGTACCAATCGATGACATCGCCACCAGCACGGCTGCCTGGGCTTCATTCTGATCGGCTAATTGATCGAATTTCGTTTTCAAGGCCGTGACAATCGCCGCCTGTTGTTCCGGGGCGACTTTCCCACGGGCATTGATTCTCCCCAGGGCCCGCGCCGCCGCAGCGCTCTCCGCCGGATCGGATTGCTGGAGAATGATCAGAAGAGGACCGTTGGCATCGACACTGCCCAGTTTTCCCAGGGTATCGATGGCTGCCAGACGAACACTGTTATCCGTTTCGCGTTCCAGGGCGGCGACCACCTTGAGCGCATCACCGCTTTCACGGAGATGGCCAAGAATGGTCAATACGCCGATCCGCACCGCAGCGGCCGGATCTTCCAGCTTCTGCCGGATCAATTCCGTGAGTTCCGGGCTGGGCAGCTGGCCTTCGCCGATATTGGTCTGAATCAGGCGCAACGCCAGCAACCGCACGGTCTCCTGCGGGTCTGCCAGAAAGTTTTTCAGCCGTTCGGTTCGTTCGGTCACGGCCGTCAGTGTATAAATTTGCTCCAGCGAGCGGATGAGCCGATCGTTGATTCGTTCCAGATTGAGACGCTGGGTCTCCAGTTGCTGCTGACAGATTTCCAGCTTGCGGCGTAACCAATCTTCAGAACTGAGTGTGCCGTTCGCGTCCCACCAGGTTAACCATTTGTCAGCTTCTGTTCCGAGGTCTACCCCACAAGCTTGCCGCAGGGCGGTATATAGGGCGCCGTCGATAGCCCCATCGCGCTCGCTGAGCAGAGGAATCAACAAGCTGCAGGCTCGTTGACTGTCCAGCATCCTGCCAAACGGCAGCAAGGCGGCCTGTCGGGTTTCTGTGGCCAGGGCATTGTCCTGGACCAGGGCCATTAACCGTTCCGCTACCATCGGATCGTTGTAGCGGGCCAGGGCGATCCCCGCTTCGGTGCGTAATTCAACATTACTGTCCTGCAACGAACGCAGCAGCGGCTCGAGATAAATTTCCGCCGGTGCGCCGTTCTGGGCCAGTGCCCGACAGATCGCCAGTCGTGCTCCTGGATGATCTGCGATTTCCAGCAACTCAACCGCCACGGCCTGGGCTGCCGGCCAATCCTGGGCGATCAGCTTGCGGGCACTGAACACCCGCTGATCGATCGCCACATTGTTATTCTTGATAATGGCCACCCAATTGGCGAGTTCATCGGCTTGCTCAGTGGTGGGTTGGCTGGGTGCGGTGCTGGTGGTGACCATCTGTTCCAGCGGACTGGTCGGCTGGCTCTCCTGGGCCGAGACTGTCATCGTGAATAGTCCAACCCCGATCATACTGCAGATAAGTAACCGTCGCATCATCATCCCTGATCCTGCATGGATACGTGACTGGGCTGGCGCAGCGCGGGTCGCACACTCATGTTGGAGTCGGTTGAACTGATCCGGTGAATGTGTCACCCCTGCATCACCCTCAGCCCGGGACGTTCGACAGCTTCAGTTCACTGGAGTCGCACCCGCTCAATCGCCGTAGCCGCTTTATACTGTTTCCGGCTTGTTTTTTCAACCCGCCAGCCCTGTTACACTCGTTGTGTATCGTTTCATTTTCATCGGTGATTGAGCGAATCTATACAACAACTCGCTCCCCAGCTTATAAGCCGTCGGTAAGTGGTGTCGGGCTGGCAACCTGGCGAAAAATATTTATTTTTTCCCACGCCGATCCCTGCCAGCGCATCATCAGTAACGCCGCCACTAAAATGATCAGCAACGTTGCCATCATCCAGGGACCAACACTGCCCAGTGACGGTAACCAATAGCTGATCAATGACCCGCCGCCGATTAAAATCAACCAGTGGCTGATGACAAACACGACCATCGGCCAACGTGTGTCTCCCGCCCCGCGCAAGGCGTAATAAAAGGTTTGTCCGATAATGTCGAAGAATTGAAAGATCGCCAGGCAGCACAATACCTGCCGGCCAATGGCAATGACTTCTTCCTTCTGGTTGAACAGCTTCACCAGTTCGGGGCTGAAGAGCCGGTAGAGGACAGAGAGCGTACCGACATAGACCATGGTCAATTGAACCCCAGCCCAGGTCATCCGCCGGGCCTGTGGAATGTTCTGCTGGCCGATGGCTTTGCCTACCAGCGCCGTCACCGCCTGGCCGACCCCGACCATCGGCATGAAACTGATACGGATATACTGCCAGCCGACATTGCTCGCCGCCAAAGCGAGTGTGCCGAATTGGCCAATCAGCACATTGATGAAGATCGCCCAGACCACTACTTCACTCAGCCACTGAATTCCCTGGGGCAGGCTGATTCGCAGAAAAGCAGCCATCCGCTCGCGTTGCCACCGCCAACCCTGCCGCGTACCAAATTCCCGCGCCTGGACCGGGTGCAGATACTTCAACAACAAGCGCCCGGATTGATAGACCGCCGCAACCAATGTGCCAGCGGCTGCCCCGGTGAACCCCATTCGCGGAAAACCCGCCACACCGAAAATCAGCAGGTAATTCATTAGGATGTTCAGACCGTTCGCTTCAATCGCCGCTCTCATGGTGATCGTCGGCCGATGAATACCATTGAAAAACGAGCCTAACGCCTGTGCGACCAGGGTCGGCAGGATGGACCAGAGAGTAACGCGGATATAGTCCACCTCCAACGCCTGCACTTCGGGCGCATGATCGATAAGCCGGATTAATCCGGGTATCAACGGCCAGAACAATAATCCGCCAATTCCCAGCAATCCGGACAGATAAAGACTCTGCCAGCCGTAGGCGCCACTCTCCTGCGGTTGGCTTTTCCCCAATACCTGGGCAGCGAAAGTGCTGACCGCCGAGACCACTCCCATGCCCATGGCAATATAACACCAGGGTAGCATCTGCGCCGGTACGATCGCCGCCTGAGCTTCCGTGCCCAGTCTCGATACAAAGGTAAAGTCCACGATGCGCATGATCATCGGGCTGCAGGTGCTGATGACCATCGGAATGGACATCCGCAACACCCGTTGCAGTTCACCGCCCGCTGCTTCGAATTGTGGTTCGTGAGTTTCCAGATTCATAGACGGATATTGTAGCAGTCTGTGAGGTATGACGTCGTTGATGCTGGATAAGAGCGGAAAAAAAGCAGGTTTCCAGCAGTCGTTATAGCAACCGTGGAAACCTGCCTGATTTATTACGCAAATACGGATCAGAGCAATTCAGCTTCATCATCGATCAGAACGCGTCGCAATTTATTCAGGGCGGATTCCTGTATCTGGCGAACCCGCTCTTTGCTGATATGCATTTTTTCACCCACCATTTTGAGCGTGGCCCGCTTAGCCTGCTCATGCAATGGAAAACGTTCCTGTAAAACGAAGCGTTCCGTATCGTTCAACTCAGCCAGGTCATCCTTCAACGCCGAGGTAACCCGTTCCGCCAGGTAATCCAGTTGCTCATCATGACGGAGATCATCTGATTGATCTGGCTCCATGTGGGGTTCGTAGCTGGCGGCACGCAGATGGTATCGCTTGCTTTCCATCAGTGCCGAGCGCGAAAAGGCGCGCAGAATCGCGTTACAGGCATAGGTGCTGAAACGAAATCCGCTCCACGGGTCGTAGGTGTCCACCGCCCGCAATAAAGCCATCAACCCTTCACTGCGAATTTCATCATATTCCACATTGGTGAAGCGGTTCTTACTGAGCAGGTCGAAGACCAGACCCATGTTGGCATTAATCAACCGATCGCGAATTTCAAAGTATTGCTTATACCAGCGCAGGTATCGTTTACGTTCCGGCGTGGATAAGCGTTCCAGATCATCCCACATCCTGCTCATGCGGTAGCCGCAATACTGCATCCGTTTAAATAGGACCAATTCTTCAGGATGCGTCAGGCGACCTTCGCGGGGTGGATCTATGCTGCGTCGAAAGAGTTTGTGAACCGCACCGGCGCGACGTAATTCAGCATGAGGAATAAAGCGCGGGGGCTGAGGAAGCTCCGCACGAGTCAGGGCAGGATTGCTTGTCAGTACATCACGAACCATGTGTACCTCCTTTTGCCCTTATATATGACTATAATAGTACTAATTATTGCAGATTTCGCAAGCAGTTAATCGCGTTAATTTTGATGTTGGTTATATTAAATAATTTTCAGATAAATGAATGTAACTAGATGTGAGCAATATTGATTACGGCGTGATTATATTCACGTTATTGCCATAAGTGTTCCAAGTCGATTTTGAAAAAGGTGATTTTCTCGAACAATTTTCTGATTCATTTCCGCCAATCGGTTACGTTTTTCATTATTAGATAGCCAATCTCTGATGAGCTGCAATGCTGCCGGCCAAGTGTGGAAGGCGGGGCAGTTATTGATTAATTCAGGAAATATCCAGCGATCATCGGGTTGATTATTGGCTGATTGGGGAACCAGGATTGCTGCACCGGCAGAGGCCGCCTCCAGCAGTAGTGTTTCCCCACCCCCTTCCTGGCCAACATGTATAACCAGGGCAGTGGTGTTGTAGAGCTGATTACGAATGGTGGCCTCACTGGCATTAGTGATCTGGGCTGATGCTGAATATTCCGCCGGCCAGCCGCGCCCGCCGATACGAACCGCAAGTCCTGCAGCACCCAGCAGGCGGCAGAGTTTCATCGTGATGATCGTCGGGGCCAGGCGATCACTGATCAGTCGAACCAGCAGTTGTTCCAGCTCACGATTATCCAGATGAATCTGACTGGCCGCGCAGGTTTGCAGTAATAATTTTTCGGCCTGGGGCTGGCTGTAGAGCCTCGGCTGTATCCGCACAGCAGCCAATATTCGTTCAAAAAGCTGACGATGGGAATCCCACTTCAGACCAGCGGATTCCGGCTGCAGCAGGAGGGCATCCTGAATAATCGTAACATCCACCCGTTGCAGTGCTGGATCGATTTCCTGAGGATCCAGCGTGCGGAAAATATCACCATCGATCGCCGGGCCGAGCCGCTGCCCGCCCGGTGTGATCAAGCCGGTGTCCATCTGCCAGCAGATGCGTCCGACCATCGTATCGATCAGATCAACAGCGCCCGTTGAAGATAAAGTCAGTTCGATGATTCGGCGCGGAGCCTTATCTCGTACGGCTTGCCCAAGAGCCAGTGGATGCACATGTTGCGGCCGATCGATGCAGAATGATTGATACTCAATCTGCATTTGTACTGCTGCCCGCGCCAGGCCTCGCACCGCCGTCAGGCACCGTCCATCCAGTTGTCCGCTCAACAGCAACAGAGGCGTTTTTACAGCAGACGCAGTGCGCGACCGAACATCCGCCCGCAGCTTCTGCCACTGATTATTTAAATCCGTTTCGCGCCGCGCCAACGCACGCTCGCTGGCTGATTGCATCTGGCGGGCACTCGCGCTGTCCAGTTGGGGCGGACTGAATAAACGCGTCGGTGGTAGATGCAGTGGATAATGCACAAAGGCTTGTTCGATCGCCGTGTCCAGGTCCGGACCGACGAGCAGGACCAGCCGCCCGGCAGTTAATGCAGCTGAGAAATCATGCAGCCGCAAGGCTAGCCAGGGAACCACCGGATCAAAATCGAAGGTGAAGATGGCCTGCCATGAACCCAGTTGTTCCAGCAGCCGCCGGGCTTCATAACCATGTCCGAGTGTGGGCAGCAGGACATTGCCCGCACCGGCGGTGAAATTGGCCAGCAGGGCGGCGCTGCTGATCGTCGGCATGGAGCTGGCGCCGAGATAATGGTTGTTTCCGCCGCGGGTCGGCCAACGATAACTCCAGGCTCCGTCCCGTCCAGCAACGGCTTCAATCTCCGCCGGCGGAGTGAGGAGCTGAAGTATCTCGGCCAGTACGGGCTGATGAGGTTGTAAGGCGCGCAGATTCCGCTCGAGGTTGGCCGCTTCTTTGGTCTGACGATCATCCATGTGTGTCACAGGATAATCATCATAATCGGGTTGGGCGAGAGAAAATTCGATATTGGTAAAGTTTCAACGAGCCGCGACCGTCAGGGAGCGATCATCATGGTTTTGTGATTGAATAAGATTCATAATTTACCAGTATCGAAAATTCAAATCGGTTGATACGGCAGGAGGAATCATACGGGAGTCGTCTGCAATCGCAGGATCATCATCCAGATCATGAACAATAACCACAGTAACCATAATCCCCCCGATAGCCATAAGCCCCATCCGGGTACTTTTTCAGGCCAGATCCCTACCGGTGCTTCCGATTGGGAAGCTGTGTAATTTTTCAACTCCTGTTCCGATCCGGTCACAGTCTTACTCTCCGGGGGCCTTGGCAGGTTGGGTCGTGCTTTTCAATTCCGGCAGCTCGATCGTCCCATCCGGCTGATAGTGTACGGGCAATTCCACGATTGGCAAGTCAGACCCTTCGCCCCAAATGGTGATCAACGTGGAAGCTGGTACCGTGGGCGCCGGATCGACCAGCCGAATCTCTAACGAATACTGGTGCTGCACTTCATCCCAGGCGGGCGCTGAAAGAGTCAGCCATTCCGCCGCACAATCCAGTCGGCTGACCGTTAGTTTGGAATCGGCGGGCAGCGTGATACGCGCAGTCTGACTGGTGTGCTGTCCGAGGCGGCTATCGGTATAAAACAAGATCACCGGCGGATCGATATTCAGCTGGGTAGTGATGTTATAGTAGGCCGGAATCTGCAGGACCGGCTGTTCGCTGCTGTCGGTGAAGATATTGATCATGCCAGCCTGCGGTCCGGTGGTCACGTTAGAGTCGATGAAAAAGCGCAATCGGTACTCCACACCGGAGCGTGTTTCCTGAATATCCGCGCGCAGGCCCGTGGGGGCTTCGATGCGCAACAGTTTGAAAGGGCGTTGATTATCAACCGCACGCAAAGTCAATCGACCATTGGGCAACTCCTGCCCATTATTACTCGCCACCAGCGAAAAAAGCATTTGGGGTTGTACCAGAATATCCGCCACCACCAGCCCGCTGACCGTCATAACGGCGGTCAGTTCCTCGCTGCCCACGCGCATCTTGATCTGGAGTGTACAGTTGTAGGGGCCCAGCGGGATTTCCGGATCAAGCGTCAGCACGAGCTGTTGCCCGCCCGCGTTTTCCGGCGGAGCGGGTTGAACAACATGGCTGAGGCCGGGTTTATCGTAATGCACGTCGAGGATTTCCAGTGTGCTGTCAGGTTTGGCAGGAGTCAGGATAATCGGTGTCGCCAGCGTCTGGCCTCGGCGCTGATGGCGAAAAGCAAGCGTCCGCGTCGGCTGGCAGCGGAACAGCACTTCGATTTCGGCGGTGAAACTGACCATGATCACCGGTTGACGTGGATCGTTGGAGTAAATACCGATCTGCTTCTTCTGTTGCCCTGAGCGGCCACTGGAATCAAAAGTCGCCGTCAGTTTAATCTGTTCACCAGGGGCCAGCGTTTCTTTTTCCAGCGTGGCTACGGTACAACCGCAATCACTCCGCACCCGCTGAATCTCCAGCGGCGTCAAGCCATCATTGAATAAGGTGTAAGTGATCTCAGTAGATGTGCCCTGACGGATCGTGCCCAGATTCTGTTCCAGGGGTTCAACGCGCAGTTTGGGCGCATCAGCAGGAATATCGGCAGGTGCCGTGGCAGCAGGTTGATCCACCATTTCCTCATCCTGGGTTTCCGCTTCGGGCGCAGGTTGGGCCGCAGCGCTGCCCGCAATGACCAGTATCAGAAATAATCCACTACATCCGGGAAATTTTCGCAGCATCTTTACTTCCTCTTGCTACAGAGATAAAAAAATCATTTTTTGTGCCACATCAGTATAAACACTCTTATGCTGCTGTACACATTTGACACATGATCATGTTGCTGCTGATCTCCGCAGAAGATAGCGCCAAAATTTTTCTACTGCTTATCGGTGGTATGATGTTTGCTTTGATGCAGAAATGATCAAGAGATTATAAATCTTTGAATTACAGTTCGACAGCGAGGGGTTCCGATGTTAAATATGTAAGGATGAAGTAACCAGGGTGTTCCTGCTGGGTTCGACCGCTGAACGCGTTTTTTGAACCGATGACGCGAACCCTCGGGAGGCGTTAAGGCCGAGTCCAAAGACCAGCCCGCTTCGACGGGACTTCTGCGGCCGGCTAAGCCACCCACCTGTTAGCAGGGTTCAATAAACCTCGGCACCGGCCATTGTGGTGCACCTATCTGGTTACTCCATCATTAAGCCTGCCTTTGGGCAGGCTTTTTTTGTCCGCTGATTTTTCTTTGGTCGGCTGCTCTTGCCCTGCCCCCTCTATCCTTTACCCTACTCGGTACTGGTAAAGTTTGAACCAAAATTCAAACAAACCATGTTGAAAACCGCTCCCTTACGGTCGCGGCTCGGTGAAACTTTACCAGTATCACCCTACTTATATCCCCTTTACCCTGTCCCTGATCCCCTATACCCTATTCTGCATGTCTGCGGTGATCCTTTACGAGGATGAGGCTTATCGACACTTCCTGCCGCTGGTCTACTGGCGGCCGGTGTTCCGTTTGCGCTGCGGTCGTTATGCTTTTTCCGAGCGGATCAGCCGACGACTGGGGACGGAAGATTTCGGCGTCTGGGTACGATCGGAACTCGCTGAGGTAGTGCAGGCCCGTCATCATTGGCCGACCAATCAGCCGGTGCTGGAAGGCACCTTGCTGGTCAATGGCCGCTGGATTCCACCCGGACCCCTGCAGGTGGATTGTCCCAGTGCAGGCTACATCGAGGATCAGCGTGTATATATATCCTGTGATGCCCAGCTTGCCCGAAAACTATCTCCGGAAATCATGCTGAATAAAGGCCGGCTGGATGAACTTCTCGAGGGGGTACCTCGTCAGGCTGCAGGTGGTTTTGTTTTCAGTTGGCCCTGGGATTTGATTCATCACAACAACACCTGTCTGCATATGGACTGGCAGGAACAGGATGAAAATTTGCCGAGTCCCATCCCCACCGGGATTCATCTCGTTCAGCCGGAGAAGATACATCTGGCGGACAATTGTCTGATCAAACCTGGTGTCGTGCTCGATGCCTCCGGGGGGCCGATCTATATTGATAGTCAGGTAACCCTGCTGCCCAACGCGGTTATTGAAGGGCCGGCGTATATTGGCCCCGGTTCGATCATCAGCGCGGGGAGCTGGATTCGCAGTGGTACGACCATCGGGCCGGGGTGCAAAGTCGGCGGGGAGATTTCCACCACCATATTCCATGCTCTGAGCAACAAACAGCATCATGGCTTCGTCGGCCATTCCTATATCGCTGAATGGGTCAACCTTGGTGCCGGTACCACCACCAGCAACATGAAAAACACCTATGGAACGATTCGTCCGCCTATCGGCGGGATTCCCGTGGACAGCGGCCAGCAGTTTCTCGGCAGCCTGATCGGGGATTTTGCCAAGTCCGGTATCAACCAGACGCTGACCACCGGATCCGTTATTGGCTTTTCCAGCAGCCTTACCACCAGCACCATACATTCCGCCTTTGTTCCCTCGTTCCAGTTCATCACCGATCGGGGTGCGGAAACCTATGCATTAGTTCGTGCCCGTGAAGTCGCCCAGCTGGCTATGCAGCGTCGCCAGCGTGATCTACTTCCCGCTGAGATCGCCTGTTTCGAACAACTGCCAGCCATTTGTGCGCGCCTGGAAGCAGTTTGATCAACCGCTCTTTTCCATTGACCCGCTGAACGGTTCGGAGATAATGGCGCCAGCTATTTTAAAGGAGTAACGCATGAGCATGATTCGACGTAGCGGGTGGCTGAGTCTCTCTCTCGCCGCCATGACCCTGGTGGGTTGCGGTGGTGTGACTTATGTACCGCCGGTGAACCTGCCGGATGAAATTGAATTTGTCCGGGACAACCGCGGCGATTTCGCCCAGTCTGCTGATGATGTCCTGGCGGAAACAGAACCCGGAACGGTGATCGATCCGCTGACCAATATCGTCGGCTGCTGGGGCAGCTTCGCGCAGATTGATATTACCAACGGCAGCCAGACCCTGCCCTCCGATGATTATCAATACTTCCGCTATAACGAGGATGAGAGCTTTGAGTATCAGGTGTTGTCGGTGGCGGAAGATCCCAGCATTGGGGAAATTGAGATCTATGCCGGCCGCTCCGGCACCTATGTATTAAGTGGTGATAATGGTCTTGCCGTAACGGTCACGGAAAACGAGGTCAGCAATCCCAGCACCGGCGAGATTCAAACGGTCGCTCAGGATAATCAGGAACCGGTCGATTACGTGGTGTCGATCAGCGGCGGGGAACTGCGGCTGGTCCTGGCGGAACGGGCGGAGAGCGGAGATTTGGCGGATCGAGATAATATTGTTCTCAAACGCTTCGACTGTCTCGATTAGCGGTAAATTTTCGTGAACCGCTTGAAGGGTTTTGGTTGATATGGCACCCGGTTCCAACCGGGTGCTTTTTTGTTATTCCCGCGGATTGATCTTGAGAAGGGTAATAAATTATTCGACAGTGACGCTCTTGGCCAGGTTGCGCGGTTTGTCTACGTTACAGCCGCGCAGCACCGCCATATGATAAGCCAGCAACTGCAGTGGAATGATGGTCAGCAGCGGTTGCAGGGGTTCGGGACAATCGGGTACGTAGAAGACCTGGTCCGCCAGATCAGCCACCTTGCGATCACCCGCCGTGGCCACGGCGATGATGTGACCCCCGCGGGCCCGCACCTCGTTGATGTTACCCAGGATTTTTTCGTACTGATTGCCGTGCGTGGCGATGAAGACCACCGGCATGCCTTCGGTAATCAGCGCGATCGGGCCATGCTTCATCTCCGCTGCGGGCATGCCCTCGGCATGGACGTAACTGATTTCCTTGATCTTTAAAGCCCCTTCGATCGCCACGGGATAATTGTATCCGCGTCCGAGGTAGAGCCAGTTGTTGGCGTGTTGATAACGTTCCGCCACCAGTCGCACCTGATCCGACATCGCCAACACTTCGCTCATCTGGTCGGGAATGCGCGCTAAGGCTTTGAGCAGCTCATGGGCTGCGGGTTGTGACAGGTGATGACGCCGCCCCAGAAAAATGCCCACCAGCGTCAGGATGGCAAATTGCCCGATGAAGGCCTTGGTACTGGCCACTCCGATTTCCGGCCCGACGTGCAGGTAGATACCCGCATCCGTCTCACGTGAAATGGTCGAACCCACCACGTTGACAATGCCCAGCGCCAGCGCACCTTTCATCTTGGCTTCCCGCAGGGCAGCCAGGGTGTCGATCGTCTCGCCCGACTGTGAGATGGCGATCACCACCGTACCGTCATCAATAATCGGATTGCGATAGCGGAATTCGCTGGCGTATTCCGTTTCGCAGGGCACACGGGCCACATCTTCAAAAAAGTATTCGCCCAGCAGGCCGGCATGATAAGCCGTGCCGCAGGCGGTGAGGATAAAGCGTCTGGCCCGCACCAGTTCGCGCGTGTATTTGGTAATGCCGCCTAGAGTAATGGCACCGTGTTGTTCGTCCAGCCGGCCGCGAAGACAATTGCGCAGCGCTTCGGGCTGCTCGAATATTTCCTTGGCCATGAAATGCTCATAGCCGCCCAGTTCTATCTCCTCCAGCGTCCATTCGATCTCCTCCACATCCTTGGTCACGGGTATGGCGTCGAGAGTGGTCGTGCGGAATTCCTCCGGAGTGACCCGGGCAATTTCACCATCGGACAGGTAGATCACCTGCGAGGTATGCGCCAGCAGGGCGGCCGCATCGGAGGCGATCAGATTTTCATTCTTGCCCACACCGAGGATCAGCGGGCTGCCCATCCGCGCCGCCACTAACACCCCCGGCTCATCGGTACACATCACCGCGATGCCATAAGTGCCCTGTACATCGTTGAGGGCCGCGCGCACCGCCTTTTCGAGATCGCCCTTATAGAAATAGGCGATCAACTGGGCCAGCACTTCGGTATCCGTTTCGCTGATGCAGTGAATTTCCTTGCGTTCCAGGAAGGTGCGTAATGTGTCGTGATTTTCGATGATGCCGTTATGCACCAGGCTGATCCGTCCCGTGCTGTCGGCATGAGGGTGGGCGTTGATCTCATTGGGGGCCCCGTGGGTGGCCCAGCGGGTATGGGCTATGCCGATATGGCTCGGCTGGCCGTTCCAGTCCAGTTTATTCTCCAGGGCCGAAATCCGCCCGGGAGTTTTGCAGATTTGTGTGCTGCCGTTCTGCATCAGGGCTATTCCGGCGGAATCATAACCGCGATACTCCATCCGTTTCAGCCCTTCGATCAGGATCGGCTGGGCATCACGATAACCCACATATCCAATAATCCCACACATCAATACACCTCCTCTAGGATGCCATCATTATATCGACAATCAGCAGCCTTGTATTCCCGCCGATTTGCCCGACCTGCCATTCGTACATCCCGCGGGATCGAGCTATCATACTTATGGTGGTACTTATGGATTTGTTCACGCAAAATGAACAGCAGGCGGTGGCGGGGGTGGCGCCGCTGGCGGTACGGATGCGACCATCGACGCTGGATGAGTTCGTCGGTCAGGAGCATTTTCTGGGGCCGGGCAAACTGCTGCGGCGAATGCTGCAGGCCGACCGGCTGAGCAGCGCTATTTTTTACGGCCCGCCCGGTACCGGTAAAACGACGCTGGCCCATATCATCGCCCAGATGACCCATGCGGCCTTTGAGGAGCTGAACGCTGCTTCGGCAGGAGTCAAAGAAGTCCGCACCATTTTGGAACAGGCCCGTGCACGGCTGACTGTTGAACGCCGCCGAACCATTCTTTTTGTCGATGAATTACATCGTTTCAACAAAGCCCAGCAGGATGTGCTGCTCGATGATGTGGAGAAGGGCGTCGTCATTTTTATCGGGGCCACCACGGAAAATCCTTTTTTTTACGTCAATACTCCACTGGTATCCCGCAGTCAGATATTTCACTTCGAAACTTTAACCACCGATCATATACGTCACCTGATGCAACGCGCCCTTGATACGCCTCAGCGCGGTTTCGGGGATTACAATATTACGATTACCCCGGAAGCACTCGATCATCTGGTGCGGCGCGCCGATGGCGATGCTCGCCGCGCCCTCACCGCTCTGGAAGTGGCGGTCCATTCGCAACTCGCCAACGCCCTGTCTCCAGGGCAGGGGCTAGTGCCCGTGCGGACTTCATCTGCTGATCACGTTACCACTCCAACCATCGCAATCGATTTGGCCGTCGCCCAGGAATCCATCCAGCAAAAGGCCATCCGCTATGACAAACTGGGTGATGAACATTACGACGCCGCCAGCGCCCTGATCAAATCGATGCGTGGCAGCGATCCGGACGCCGCGGTTTATTGGCTGGCCCGGATGCTTGATGCCGGCGAAGACCCGCGATTCATTGCCCGCCGCATCGCCATCTGTGCGGCTGAGGATATCGGTAACGCGGACCCGATGGCGCTGGTGCTGGCGAGTGCCGCCTTTCAGATTACGCTGCAGGTCGGGTTGTCCGAATGTCAACTGCCCCTTGCACAAGCGGCGATTTATCTGGCTTGTGCCCCCAAATCAAACGCCAGTGCCCAAGCCATCTGGCAAGCCTCCAGCGAGGTGCGGGAAGGTCTGACCATTCCCGTGCCCAAACATCTTCGTGATGCACATTATTCCGGTGCACAGCGGCTGGGTCACGGAAGCGACTATCAATATGCGCACGATTCTGCCGATGGATATGTAGAACAGGATTACCTCGGCGTGGAGCGGCAATATTATCAGCCGACTGATCGCGGCCATGAAAAGATAATGAAACTTTATCTGGACAAGCTGCGACAAAAGCCGTAGCTTAAAGTTCACTTGAGAATTGATTAAAAATCAGCTGCCCAATCCCTCGCACTGTTGGGTTGGCTGGTTGACGAAAACACAAAACGAATGCCCATCAAAACCCGATTACGAAATCAACTAAAAGAGAAATTGTCTCAGCTTTCGGCTGAAGAGTGGCAGGTCCGCTCCAGCCAGGTCTGCCACCGACTGATCGAGCAATCGGAATATCAGCAGGCAGAAATCATCATGGCGTTTCTGTCGCTGCCGGGAGAGATCAATACCGCTCCGATTGTGTTGCGGGCTTGGCAGGACAATAAGCGCGTGCTGGCTCCGCAGGTCACCTGGGAACAGCGGCGGATGATTCCGGTGGAGATCTCCTCACTGAATGAAGCTATCGAAGAAACCACATTCCAGGTTCGCCAACCGACCACCGGCCAACCCATCCCGGTGGATATGATCGATCTGGTGCTGGTTCCCGGACTGGGTTTTGATCTGCTAGGCAATCGGCTGGGGCGGGGACGGGGATTTTATGATCGTTTCCTGGCGCATCCGAATTTTCGGGGACATACCATAGCCCTGGCGATCGAGGAGCAGATCGTCGCGGAAATTCCAGCCCAACCACATGACCGGTGCGTTGATATGGTGATTACAGAGCGCCGGGTATGGCGCTGCCAGCCAGTTGTGAAATAATCCGAATTCCGCAATTTGACTTTCCAATCGTCGCGCCGCCGAGTATGCTGTAGATAGTCAGCGCGGTTGGATGCTCGACGTAATTACAAACCTGATATTATCCAGGAGATGACCCGTGGCCAGACGTCGCCGTCGATCCACTTTGCGAATATGGATTCTGTCGATAACTGTTGTTTCTGCAGCCAGTTACATGATGTTGCGAACCGCTCCGCCCACGTCGCCAACAGCATCCACCGCGACTTTAGAACATGAAAATCTTCCGCTCACCAGTGTGCGCGAAGAGCCGGGCAATTCGAACGGTGGCAAAGCACAACCAGCCCAGGCGGTTCCTGATAAACCAGCGTCTCCACAACCGACTGCTCAGAATACCCAGGCACAAAAGCCGAGCCAATCGCTGCAGGGCGTACCCTTACTGGAATTGGCGCGGCAATCGCTGACCCGTGGTGATCTGCTCAATGCCCGTGAACAATTCGGTAAGGCGATCAAACTCGGTTTGGGGACTGAGCAACTATCTGACGCCCGGCACGAACTGGTTCGTCTGGCGGAGGAGATGATCTTCAGCCCGAAGAAAATTTCCGGCGATCCGCTGGTACAATCCTATCTGGTGCAGCCCGGTGACAATCTGGCAAAAATTGCCAAGAAAAATCAGGTCACACCGGAGTTGCTGGCCCGTATCAATCAACTGCCCAGCGCCAATAACATCCGTGCCGGTCAGAATCTCAAGGTGATTCAGGGACCGTTCCGAGTCGAAATATCCAAGTCGCGCCATGAACTTTTCGTCTACCTGCAGGATACTCTGGTGCGTGAATTTCCGGTCGGACTGGGAGAAGAAGGCAGCACTCCAACCGGCAATTGGCGGGTGAAAAACAAGCTGCTGAATCCAACCTATTATCCACCGCGCGGCGGCAAGATTGTCACCTCTGATGATCCGGAAAATCCGCTCGGTGAGCGCTGGATCGGACTGGAGGGCACCGCCGGTGAAGCGGTCGGCCAGCAACGCTACGGCATCCACGGCACCAGTGATCCGGCTTCGATTGGAAAGAATATGTCGCTGGGCTGTGTGCGCATGAATAACCAGGATGTGGAATTTCTTTACGACCTGCTGATCGTGCAAAATTCGGAGGTGGTCATCCAGCCATGACAACTTCCCGACTCGAAAAACTGCAAAAAATGCTCGAACGCGATCCGCATGACGTGGACCTGCATTACATGGTGGCGATGGAGTACAAGGGTGTCGGCGACCTGGATCGGGCTATCGCCGCCTTTGATACCTGTATCGAGAAAAACCGCACCCACGCCGCCGCCTACTTTCTGAAGGCGCAATGCCTGCACAGCCAGACCCATAACGAACAAGCCCGCGAAATGTTGACCCGGGGTATCGAGGTCGCCCGCGAAATCGGCAACAAGCATCTCATCTACGAAATGAACCAGATGCTGGAGACCATGAAGCAGGGTTAAGTGGTGAGGGCTAGAGCGGATTAAGCTTTTATGTATAGGGTCGTCGAGGTGCCACGGATTCTTCAGTAGTGACCAAAGATCACACGGCTCACAGAGCCGTGGCACACCGGACGGAACAGTTAAAGTTAAATCGCGCTAATGAGTAAAAATAAAAAGGCCGGGCGAATCCCCTGATCGCCCGGCAACGGGTTCGCCCGGAGGCCTAGCGAACCGACACGAAGACTTTGATCGACGGCTCTTTGTGGCAGACGTAGACGTTCTTCCAGTAACCCTCACGGACACACACGCGTTCCTTGATCACCTGAACCCGTTCCTGCCGCACGCACACTTTTTCAGTACAGGTTTTCCAGTGACCTTCGCGGATACATACCTTTTCGGTGATCGTTCGGTAAGTTCCGCAGCCGCCGCCCACATTGATACCCAGGCGGAAATCATCATCGCCCAGATTCAGATAAAATTTGTTGGCCGGCTCAGCCACGAACACCTTGCGGGTACGATATTCGTAAATCGGTTCGAGCCACACTCGCCGCGTTACCAGTTCATACTCGGCGGGGATCACCACCGTCCGCTCGATCAGGCGACATTCCGCCGGTACCCAAATCTTCTTGCTCTGATAATCTGCTTTCGCCGTTTCCGTCATCATCATACTCATCATTCCCGTAATTCCCGCGATCAGCATACTGGTTTTCATTTGAATTCTCCTTTTAATTCACAAATGTTAATAGTTTCGACTGGTGACTCAATTGAAAGTTCCAGTCTGGATTATTAATTTATAACTATTTTATATATAATTGCTTATGTATTAATCGATCGGGTGGTAACGGGGACGAATCGGCAGCTAGGGTTGATATCTGAGCAGCTCATTCATCTTTAGAGCGGGAATTGACCCTGACAGGGTTGCTCAGCTATAAATTGAGCCTTCGGTAAGCTGGTGATGAAGATAATGGCGCGGTGAATCTGTTAAGTAGAGTATTCCACTTTGATAAGTCGTGCAGAGCAAGATACCCAACCGCCAGTAGCTCAGAGCTCCTTCCTAATTTCAGCAGTGGTGGCGCGTCTGGCTGAGCTGGCTGAACTGGTGCGGTTACTGAGCGCTGAGCAATATCAGCAGGTACCGCCGGGTTTTGATTCGGGCAGTATTGGTCAGCATGTCCGTCACAGCCTGGATCATTTCTCGAATTTGTTGGACGGACTCAAACAGGGTCTGATTGATTATGATCAACGGGCCCGCGGCACCGCGGTGGAAAGCGATCGACAGACGGCGCTGGAGCTGATCGAGCAACTGACCGAGAACCTGTGTCGCAGGGCCGGCAGTGATCTGAATCAACCGTTACGCCTGCGGGCTATCATCGCCGCCGACGGCAGCCAGATCGAAACCTGCACCACGTTGCAACGGGAATTGCTCTTTATCCTCAGCCACACCGTGCATCATGATGCCATGATGGCGGTAGCAGCCCGCATGTGGGGAGTGGCTGTTCCCGAACATTTCGGCTTCGCCCCAGCCACCCTCGCTTATCTGCAGCATGCCGGCTGATCGCCATGTGTACCGTTACTATTATTCCGCCGATTGGTGCTGCTGATCCGCTGGTGGTGCCCAACGGATTGTTGGGCGGCGGCTGGCGATTGATGAGTAATCGCGATGAGCAACGTTCCCGCCCGGCAGGACTTCCGCCGGATATTCGCCAATATCATCAGACAGCAGCTGCGATGCCGATTGATCCTGTTGGTGGAGGCACCTGGATTGCGGTGAATCAAAATGGAATGGTCCTGACGCTGCTCAATTCCAATCCGATATCCGCGTATACTCCGCAAGCTCGACAGCTGCGCTGGAACCGCCGCAGTCGCGGGACCATCATTCCTCAACTCATTCACCTGAGCAATATGGCAGAAGCAGTCGCAGCGGCAGATTCCTTATCCGTGGCGGATTATCCACCCTTTCGATTACTCATCACTGACGGCGCGGAGCTGTGCGAGATAGTGAGTGATGGTGCCGACAGGCGACTGCAACGCCGCGCCATCAACGAACAACCGCAATTCTTTACTTCGTCTGGTTTGGGTGACGCGCTGGTGGATGGCCCACGTCGCGAACTCTTTACCCGCTATTTCGCCGAGGCGGGTGATTGGTTGGCGAAACAGGAACAATTCCATCGCCATCACTGGCCTGAGCGACCTGAACTGAGTGTCTGCATGCGCCGCGCCGATGCCTGCACCGTCAGTTGTACCGTGATTGACGTGCTACCGCAGGAGGTGATCATGCGGTATTATCCTGGGGCACCTGATGAACCGGTGACTCCGAGCGTCATGCAATTTCCTCGTGTAATGATCCGCCCACCATGTCCTTCCTGACCATCATCCTTGGCACGCTGATTTCAGAAGATCTGACCTGTATTGCGGTCGGCCTGCTGATTAATCAAGGGCAGCTTCAGTGGTGGATCGGTTTGACGGGTTGCTACCTGGGTATCCTGGTGGGTGATCTGGGTTTGTGGCTGATCGGGCGGCTGCTGGGCCGACGAATACTGCAACACCGCTGGCTGGCAAAAAAGTTGCCGGCCCATCGGCGGGAGAGTTTGCGACACTGGTTTGAGCGGCGGGGGATCTATGCGGTGCTGCTGGCGCGGTTTATTCCGGGGATGCGTTTTCCGGTATATCTCTCCGCCGGGGCGGTCGGACCGGGCGCGCGCCATTTTCTGATCTGGGCGGCGCTGGCGGGTGTACTATGGTCGCCGCTACTGGTGGGTCTGGTAGCCTGGCTGGGCGAGCCGGTGGTGCAGACCTTGGAACAACTGGTCGGGCCAGGGTGGGCGGCGCTATTGATGGCGGCGCTTTTGCTCCTGTTACTGGTGCGGGTAGTGGAGATGAGCCTGTCGGAGCTGGGTCGGGCCCGGCTGATTGCGGGGGTGTCGCGGATCTGGCGCTGGGAGTTCTGGCCTTCGTGGCTGATGTACCTGCCGCTGGTGCCCTGGATCGGGTGGTTATCGCTGCGCTATCGCGGATTTCGGACGATCACCTGTGCCAATCCGTTGATGCTCCATGGCGGGATCGCCGGCGAATCCAAGTGGGATATTCTGCAACACCTGCCGACCGAGTGGATCGTGCCCTCCGCGTTCCTGCCCGCTGGGCCGCTGGATGAACGACTAACGCACGTTCGGCAGATCATCGCCGAGCGCGGCTGGAATTTTCCGTTGATCTTCAAGCCAGATCAGGCGGAACGCGGAGCCGGTTTACGATTGATCCGTGAAGAGGCGCAAATTCAGCCTTACCTCGAGATGATCACCATACCCGTGCTGTTGCAAATTTATCATCCCGGCCCGGGTGAGGCGGGTGTTTTTTATTATCGACTGCCCGGTGAACCCACCGGCCATATTTTTTCCATCACTGCCAAACACTTTCCGGTGCTGATCGGTGATGGCCGATCGACGGTGGAGATGCTCATCTGGCGTCACCCGCGTTTTCGCATGCAGGCGGCCAAGTTTCTCGCCCGACAGGAAGAACAAGCCGATCGAGTGCTGGCAGTGGGGGAGGAGTTACCATTGGCGGTGGCAGGGAATCACTGTCAGGGGACCATGTTCTGCGATGGTGCTTATTTAGTTACTCCAGCCCTGGAACGAATTATTGACGAAATTGCCGGCAGTTGCGCCGGCTTTTACTTTGGCCGGTTTGATGTTCGTTTTCGCGACGAGGAAGCGTTCAAAACTGGGCGTGATTTTCAAATCCTGGAGTTAAATGGCATCAGCTCCGAATCGACCAATATTTATGATCCGGCCCGGGGCCTGTGGGCGGCCTATCATACGCTCTATCGTCAATGGGCTTTGCTTTTCAGGATCGGCGCTGCATTGCGTACCCAGGGTCAACTCCCCGCCACCTGGTCGGAGATTATTCGTACCTTGCATCATCACTATCGTATTCGTAAGGTGCCTGATCTTGCGGATTAGATTTATTTTTCGGTGCAACTGTTTATACAGAAAATAGGTAAGGGCCAGGAAGAAATGAAAGCGGGTGAACGGATTTGAACCGTCAACATTCACGTTGGCAACGTGACGCTCTACCGTTGAGCTACACCCGCAAAGCGATCGATTAGTATAACCTTCCCTTCAGTAAATTCAATGGGGGCGACCAGCGGGTACCCGTTAAGTATAACCAAGGCACGACCGCGATGGAGCAGTGCTCAGCGTGTAACAAGCGAAGTATAATCCCGTGCTACCTGGACCATTCGGCATCAAAGCCGACTGACCAAGCCGAGCATCACCTCGACGAAGTGGTCTACCGCCTCCAGTGACGTATAAATTTGCGGGGTGACCCGGATGCCACGAAAGGCTGGATGGGTTATCGGAACGACATGAATCCGGTGATGCTCGCGGAGCATGTTGCAGATTTTCTCCGGATCCTGATCGACGATTTCAAAAGTGGCGATGCCGGCGGCAGCACCGGGTTCGAGGCTGGTATGCATGCGGACCTGCTCCAGCTGAGCAAGCGGCAAGGCCCAGCGATGGCGCAGCTCCAGCAGTCGAGCCTGTTTGCGGGCTTGGCCGATGGCGAGATGCAGGGCGAGGGCTGGACTGATGGCCAGGCAAGGGGCTTCGGGGTGGGTACCGATCTCCTCAAACTTGCGGATGTCGCGATCTTTCTCTGCCGGCGCGGCGGTGAGCGGCCAGACATCGGCGATACGCTCACGTCGAACATATAGCATCCCAGTACCATGCGGCGCGCAAAGCCATTTGTGTAGCGGTGCGGCGTAGAATTCGCAATCCAGATCGGCGAGTCGAAAATCGAGATGGGCGAGGGCGTGCGAACCATCCACGATAACGGGGATATCATGTTTTCGACCCAGCGCCGCGATTTCGCGAACCGGAATGATCTGGCCGGTCATGAACATGACATGACTGATCAGGATCATGCGGGTGCGCGGAGTGATGGCGGCTGCGAATCGATCCGTGATCTGCGAAAGCTGGTAACAGGGAATAGGGATCGGAATAGTTCGGACGATGATGCCATCCCGCCGCTCGCGCTGCTGCAAAGTCCACATCATGCGCGGATAATCCTGATCGGTCGTAAGGATTTCATCACCATGTGACAGCGGCAGGCCGAACAAACAGGCCTGCAGACCCTCGGAAGCATTACGGGTCATGGCGATTTCTTCGATATCCACTCCCAGCCACGCCGCCAATTCACCGCGGACCTGCTCCCGCTGCGGCTGCTGAATGTTCCAGAGGACATGAGCCGGCGTGCGATTCGCTTCCTGCCAGTAGCGGAACATCGCTTCGACGACGACGCGGGGCGAACTGCTCACGCCGCCGTTATTGAGGTTGATCAGGGTCCGGTCTACCTCGAATTCCGCCGCCACTGCAGACCAATAGGCTTCGGGATGGTGCTCATCGTATGACGATAATTGATATGTCATGATAATCGCTCTGGGGTAATTGCTTACTTTAGAAGCCATTTGAAAATTTTGAGAACGCCCTGGTTCCAAGCGACACGGTGGGTGATTCCGGTCGAACCGTCGGCTTGCGGCTTGTTGTCGAGATACCACTGGTAGGAGCGGATAAGGGCTTCGGCGTTGCTGAATTTCGGCTGCCAGCCAAGTTGCTGTTTGATTTTGTCGATGCTGACGAAGCTGTCCGTGTCAGCCGTGCCATAGACCCATTTATAGAGCGGGGAAAGTTTGAGCAGTTCAAAAATGCGCAGGGCGAACTTCACTAATCCCGCCGGCGTGCTCATAACCCGGGCGCCATTGCCAGCCGCTTCACACAACGCGCCGACATCCTCGCGCACCGTATTAAAACGTTCTGCACCGACGTTAAATGTATCGTTGGCGAGTTTTTCGTCGGCGGTCGAAGCCAGATAGATTGCTTCAGCCAGGTCAGTCACTTCCAGCAACTGGTAGTGATTATGGCCGGCGCCGATGATCGGAATCCGGCAGCCACTCTCTACCCAGTCAAAGAGAATCTGGAAAACGCCCAGCCGCCCGGTGCCGATGAAGGTCTTGGGCCGAATGATCGGCACGCACAGCCCTTTATTTCGATAAGCGACGCAGAGATTTTCGCCCTCGATCTTGGTGATACCATAAGGCCCGACGCCGACCAGCGGATCGGTTTCATACAAGGGATGTTTGTCCGGTACACCATACACCGCCGTCGAGCCCACGAAAACCACGCGGCGGATACCACACGTCAGCGCGGTTTCCAGCACGTTGCGTGTCCCCTCAACGTTGACGGCGAAGATATCTTTTTTGGGCCAGAGCGGCAGGGCTGCGGCACCATGAATGACTGCGTCGATCGGCTGACTGCTCATCGCCCTCTGGAGGGTTTCACGGTCGCGCACATCACCCCGGAAGGCACGCACGTCGGGTGGATATTCGGCAGGTTCGTGGGCAGCGATATCATAGATAAGGCAGTGGTGTCCCTTGGCTGCAAATTCGCGGCAGAGATGATAACCCAGAAATCCCGCCCCGCCGGTGATGAGAAAAGTAGACACAGTTCCGACCACTCCTCAGCTATAAATCAGCAATTTCTGCACCGGCGGCAGGAAGACCGCTCCGGCACACAACAGCACCCAGAGCAGGATCACCACACCGAGGGTGCGATCCCGCCACAACGCGTCGATCGGTCCGCTGATTTTTCCACTCTCGATCAGCAGGGCGTAACGGAACAAGCCATACGCCACCAGCGGAAAGGTAAAGAGCAGCGGCCGCTTGTTGATGATAATTTCCTGGCCGGGCATTTTTTCCGTATCCATCAGGTAAAGCATGAAGGTGACCAGGGCGATGCCGGCGGTCGTGCTGAGCAGTTGATTGAGCAAATCGGGGCTGTAATGCACCAGCGTCTGGCGGTGGCGAGCAGCCAGTTCTGCGTTATTGATCATGGTGATTTCACTACGCCGCTTGCCGAAGCCCAGAAACAGACACAGCGTGAACGTGCAGACCACCAGCCAGGGAGAGATAAACACATTAACCGCCAACACGCCGCCCACAGTGCGCACAACAAAACCGCAGGCAATAATGATTACGTCGAGGATCGGTTCATGCTTCAGGTACAGCGAATAGGACAGAGTCAGCAGCAGATAGCCACCGACTGCCGTCAGCAGATCAACCGAGCCGCCACAACCCGCCAGCACCATGGCGAGAATAGTTAAGATCACCCCGAGTGCCAATGCGGTCGTCACGGAAATGGCCCCACGGGCCACGGGTCGATTTTTTTTCTGCGGATGCAGCAGGTCCTCGTGGCGATCGAGCACATCATTGAATGTATAGCAGGCGCTGGAAGCGAGACAGAAACTGACCACCGCGAGCACCATCGGCCATATACACGCCGAACCGTGGGCCAGCCAGCCGAACGGCAACGCCACCAGCACCGCGAGGTTTTTCACCCAGTGGAACGGTCGCATTAATTCAATAATGGCTGACATGGTTATGCAGTCTAATCCAACCACGCCGAATTGTGAATGAAGTTCGGGCTGATTAGTGCTGCCAGCAGCGGTCCCGGCCGGATTGGGCCTGGCGTTTGCACCGTGTGCCATTTTTGGTGATCGCGACACATCGCCGGGCTTCGTTCACGGGTGCTGGGGCGGCGGCCGTCGTCGTTGCGGGAGATGAGGACGATGTTGCTGGAGTAGGATTAGCTGCGGGTAACATCCTGGCAGTTGCTTCCAGTTCGGCGATTTTCTGTTCCAGATCATGCAGTCGTTCCACCAGTTCATTGTCGAGCAGGTTTTCCGGTGGGGTGATGGAGGGGGCTTCTTCGGCGAGTGCTTCATGAGCGCTGCCTGATGGCAATTCGAGCAGATATTCCCGCCGGCCCTGTTCATGGCCGACACCATAACCCAATACCAGCCCCATGGCTCCGCTCAACAACATGGTCAACCAGATTGGAATGGGATATGAATTGTGTTCGTGGTTGTGACGCATCTTTGTCGGTTTCAAAGAAGCCGGCTCATGAAAACAGGGAGCAGAATATCACAACTGCTTGGGGGAAATGGGCTTTGGCGACGAATTGCCGATGCCTCTACCCGCAATTTGAATATTCCGGTCACCCATCCTCTACCGATATATCATTCGCAGTCGGATAAATCAATTGATACACTCCCAGTTCTGTCGGGCTGAAGTGCCGGCGGGTGGGTCGTCAAATCAGTGAAAGGAGTTTTAGAATGAAAATTATCAGTCAGGCGTTGATGGTATGCATGATCTTCATAGCGGGTTGCGTGAACAATGAGGGTGGCAACGGAAACACGAACGATAATACCGCTCCGCAGTTGTCCCCGGATCAGGAGGCCGCCGTTAACCAAGCCATGGATCAGGTAGTGGCCACCTCTTCCATGACCACGACCAGCAACTATTCGACCGCTGCCGAGGGCGAAGCACAGCCGCAACAGGTCACCCCGCCGGATTGCCCGGAGTTTTCTTCCAGCAGCGAGGAACTCAGCCTGACGCTCAATTTTGGAACCGGTTGCACACCAGAGCTGTATCCCGAGGTCACTTTCAGCGGTGTGGTCACCGGGACATTCCTGTTCAATCCGTTCCGGCTGGCGCTTGAATTCGAAGCCTTCTCCGCCGGTGAATCCGTCGTGACCGGCAGTGTTGTATTTTCCTTCACCACCAGCAGCGATCAGATCACTTTCGAGGGCACCGCCGACCTGAATACTAATGATGGCGGTACGCTTCATCTGGATGCGGAGTGGCTGGTCACTTCCGCCGGAACCCTGACCATCACCACGGCCAATGGCACAGCCACTGATGAAACCGGTGAGCAGTATCAGATGGAAC
The DNA here is from genome assembly GCA_022072405.1 of Phycisphaerae bacterium. Classification (GTDB taxonomy): domain Bacteria; phylum Planctomycetota; class Phycisphaerae; order UBA1845; family CAIVHJ01; genus JAJVHX01. The sequence goes on from JAJVHX010000013.1 coordinate 151,061, forward strand.
TGGCGGGTATCGAAGTGGCCCCGCAGGAGACCGGCAATTTCGTTCCGCAGGCGGGGGTAATGACTCTGACCTTTCCGAACGACAGCGGTGCATTCGGGCCGGATTCATTCATCGTCGTGGTGACTTATTTGACTACCACACCGGCGGATGGTATTGTGATGGTTTCTGTCAACGGCAGTGAGGCGTTTGAATATCAGACAGAGTTATTGACGGAGTAAATGGATAAATCACTCCTCTGAAGCACCTGTGCGGCGCGGGTGCTTTTTTTATGCCGGTGTCGAATCGGTATCAGTGGCGGCCAGTTGACTGGCGATCTGCAGGCGGATGATTTCATACACCTGGCTGGGCACCACCCTGGCTCGCACCAGATGACTGAGATCCTCAATTTCCGTTTCGATGTCGAGCAGGGCATCGACCAGCAACTGCAGCGGCAACGCACAATCGGCCATTAACCTCCGGCAGGTCGGACCGATCCGGGTTACTTCCGGAACTGTACAGAGCATGTAGGAGAGATGAGTGGCGGCCTGCACCCGTCGTCCCAGCTGCGCCTCCGCGGACTGGTCTTCAGGAACCACCGGCTGATGATGTCGCCGCACCGCTTCAACGATTAACGGCGGGAGTTGCCATTCTTCCAGCACCATGGCGGATATATCGACATGGCTGATGCCCAGGGTGTGCTGTTCACAGGCCAGCCAGGTCGCACCATGTAGCGGTTGATAGTCCCTCGCCAGGGTATGGTAAGACTGGGGCAGGGCGTTGGCCAGGATCATCACCCCGACATCAGCCAGAAGCCCGCTGACGAAGGCCTCTTCCCGTAACGCCGGCAGGGAGTCGCGACAGAGTCGCGCCGCCAGTATGCCACTGGTCACGGATCGTCGCCAATAATGGCCGGGATCGAGCGGGGCGCATTTCAACTGGTCCATCTGTTCAATCAGATAGCGACTAAGAATCAGGGTCCGTACTTTTTTCAGTCCCAACAGGACCATTGATTGGCGCAGCGAGGCGATTTTGCGGCTCAACCCGAAGAGCGCCGAATTGGCCAGCCGCAGAATTTCACTGACCATCCCGGCGTCGCTGCTGAGCAATTCGACCAGATCATCATATTCCCAGTTGTCACCCGCGGTCATCTCGATGAAACGTGTCGCCACCAGGGGCATGGTGGGAATGGCGGCGGTGGCGCGAATGGCCCCGATGATTTCATGATTCAGAGTAGGTGGGGTGGCAGTATTCATAGCCCCATCATCGGCCAACGGCCTCGGATAGTTGAGCTGGCTGTGGGGTAAATGGGCTGACTTGCAGGCCGATGACGAAGTCAGGACAATAACCCCATTTGTGGAGTATATTATTGCCCCGGACGCTGCATGATGATTGCTGATTTTGCAGCTGGCCGTGGTATTTTCGAAGGAAAGGATGGCCAGGGTGAATCGACTGATGAGCAGACTATATTGGATGATGCTGGGCGTTGTCGTGTTACCGGTCTGGTTAGCCGCCCAACAGGCGGATTCACCACCGCCGACCCCACCGCCCGTTTCAACTTCCGGCCCGGCAGCAGGGCAGGAACCGGAGGATTATTTCCGCAGTCTGCTGAAGGCGGAACTGGAAGCTTATCACGCGGAAAACATGGAGCAGCTTTTTGCTATGATCGATCCGCGCGTGGAGAAGATGGATCAGCGCCGCATGATCCTGAATCGCGTGTTCGAGTTGACTGATATCGATTATTCGCTCGACCATTTTACGTTGCTCTACCATGACGCCGAGTTGGCCATCGCCCGCTATCAACAAACCATGCGACGGGTCAATGGCCCGCCCACCATGACCGATAACCAGCTCAACGCGCTGATGATTTTCCGTTTCCATGAAGGGCAGTGGCGGATTTTTGAGCAGGTCAAGCTGGAAATGCAGATTCTCGAACCGCTGGCTACCCAGCCGACCAGTGCACCTGCTTCTCAGCCAACGGCCACGCCACCGGCGAACGATTCATCCGGAGAAGAAACGGCGACCGAATCACCGACCACTCAACCGGCCGCAGCAGCAGATTAAATGATGTTCTAAAGTACCAAAGACTGACAACACCCTTTCCGAGGCTGACCATGTCTCACACCGGCCAAATCACCTATCTCGGTCATTCGACCTTTCGTCTCACGCTTCCGGATCAGCGGGTCATATATATTGATCCCTGGCTGGAGGGCAACCCGCTCTGCCCGAAAAACGAATGGCACCCGGCTCGCGCCGATTACCTGCTGTTGACTCATGCACACAGCGACCATGTCGGCGCCGTGCCGCAACTGACCGAGAAGTTCGGTTGCAAGGTGATCTGTAATTATGATCTGGCCGGCGTGCTGGGTGAACATTATCCCCGTGGCCAGTACTGTGGAATGAATATCGGCGGAACGCAGGAACTGGACGGGATCATGTTCAGCATGACCAAGGCCTTTCATACCAGCGGGTTTACCGGCCCTAAAGGATTGACCTATGGCGGGGCGTCAGCAGGGGTGGTTATCGAGTTAGCAGGTCTCGCTACACTTTATCATGCCGGTGATACCGATGTGTTCGGGGATATGGCGCTCATTGAGGAGCTTTATCAACCTAAAATTGTCATGTTGCCGATCGGTGATCATTTCACCATGGGCCCGCAAGGTGCGGCTATTGCCGCCCGATACTTTCAACCCCATTCCATCATTCCCATGCACTACGCAACATACCCCATCCTGACCGGCACGGTCGAGGTCTTTAAGCGCCATCTTCGCCCGGACCTGGCTGAAAAAGTCCGCCCGCTCGCTCCCGGCCAATCCGCCTCCTGGACCGCCGACGGACTGGTCGCCTAGAGTGGTTTCATTTTTGATGTACTGCCGGTCCGGAATACCGGGGTGTGCCACGGCTCTGCGAGCCGTGCGGGAAAGCGTTATTGAAGTTTGAATGGATAGATGAACGGGAGCGATTCGTCAATCCGCGAGACTTTCCCGTGAGTGACGGTCCGCGAGGGCTGAAGCTTCGGCGCGGATTTTATATCACTATTCGAGAACCAATAACTCCACGGCTGATACAGCCGTGGCACACTCCACAGCCTGTATCGCGGAACACATTAAACCGCTATAGAGGCAATTTAAGCTGCACGAAGTATGAGCTTAGGAGCTAATGCAAAATTCATCACCGAGCCGCGACCGTCAGGGAGCGGGAAGCGGAGTTGTTGCTTTCTCCACCGCTTCCTTGCGGGCGCGGCTTTGAAAACCGGAAGATCAGTTTATCGAGTTTGGCAATAGCTCTTTAATCAATCTGAACACCATAAAACGATTCAGTTGGCAAGCGAGTGTTTTTCTGCACATGGTTGGCGAGCGTATCCACTTCGGTATTGCTCAGCGGGGTGACACGGCTGGTGGGGGGGCGGCGGGCGATGGTGTAAACCTGCACCAGTTTGATCTGTCCACCGGCGGCGGTGATCCCCTGCAGTCGTGAACAGTAAGCGTCTATTTCTGTCGCACTGGGCGGCACACCATCAATGCGCATAAAGAGCGATTGAATCACGAGTGGTCGCTGCCGGGCCGCGGTCGTAATATTTTTCAGCACATGAGCCAGCGGGTAGTTCGGTTGATTGACCAATCGATAATACTCTTCCGTTCCGGCGTCGAGCTTGGCCCAGATTTCACCCTGATGGTGATCCAGCTCCACCAGTGCAGCCGCCACTGCCGGACGAGTCAGATAACAGGCGTCAGTAATCAGAACGATTTTCGTATCGTGCAATTCATACTGCTGCTTGAGCGCGATCACCTGCTGCACGGCTTCGGAAAATTGCGGGCAGGTGGTGGGTTCACCATCACCCGAAAAAGCAATATCCCGCACCGCGCGCATCTCCACCGGAACCGCACCAAACTGCACGGTGCGGAAGAGTTCGCCGCTGGCTGCGTGTTGGAACATTTCTTCCAGCTCACTCTGTAATATCTCCAGGTCCACCTGGCGAATGGCTGGGGGCGTGGTGCGATCCACCTGGCAGTAGATACAGTCAAAGTTGCAGGCTTTATCAGGGTTCAGATTGATACCGATGGACAGACCCTTGCTGCGGCGTGATATCACCGGATAGACATAGTAATTATCGCGCCAATCGCGGCGATGATCAGCGTAGTGACGGCGGAGTATGGCGTTCGGGTCCGGACGGTTCATATGGAGATTATATCGCGCGAAGGCGGCTGGTGATGCTGCAGATATTCCAGACCGGCCTGCAGGTCGGCGGTCGGCTGGCCGCTGTCGGAGCGACGGAGGATCTGCGGCCCGTGATAGCCTGCTTCCTGCAGCATCTGCAGATAAGCGCCGACATTAAGCTGCCCACTGCCGAGATTGGCTTCGCGGCCCCAATGGCGCTGATCCCCATGAAAACCGTCACGCAGATGCGACAGAATAATATGCGAACTGAGTGTTTCAATGGCATGCAGTGGATCCTCGCCCGCCATCAACCGCAATCCCGGGTCATAACAGATTTTCAGATTCGGACAGCGCAGCTCATCCAGCAGGCTCTGCAGCTCCGTAATGCTGCCGCCGCCTGTTTCCAACCCCACCAGTCGATTAGTCTGGTCGGCTTTCTGGCCGAGTTCATGCAGCAGATGTTTGAGAACCGTCCGATCGGTTTCCTGATTGGAGCGCAGGTGAGGCAAGGTAATGGAAACCACGCCCACTTCCAGTTCTGCCGCCATCTCCAAAGCCCGGCGGGTTCGAGCCAGATGTTCATCCACCGCTCGATCAGTCAGCAGTAATTGCGGGCCCAGACTGGCCTGCAACGCCGCCAAACGCAGGCCCAGACCCGCCGCGAAACGTTGCAGGTGACGTCGACCGCTGGGGCCGAGTTGATCCGGCTGCAGTTCTCCCTGAGCTACTCCCACCTGCAGATGTTGCGCACCCAATCGAGCAGCCATGGCGAAAGCTTCGCGCGGCGGCAGCGGCAGATCATCGGTGTGCATTCCGATCTGGTTGGCGTCAATCAGCATGGAAACGATTGTAGGGCAGATGGGGCCGTTGCTTCAAGCAGCGCCCGCTTCCATCTCGTTAGCGATGGCCAGCTGCAGCATGATTCCCCCCAGTGTGAAACCGCCGACAAACAGCGGAACCGCCAGTGAGGGCATGTCGTTCACGAAACTGTTGATCGTGCTGAAGAGCGTCGGTATCCAGCGCGGCAGGGTGCTGTTCAATCCCGAAATGAGGAATAGCGCTCCGACAAAAGAGGTGATGGTGATGACCATTTCGCGATAAAAAACAAATGTCAAGCTGGCACCGGCAATGAAGCCGACGGCGGCGATGCCCCACTGCACCGGGACCGGCATGGAGGCGGACCAGCTGAACGTTTCCAGGTAACCAAGGAGCAGAAAGGTGCCCATCCCGCCACACAACACCGACACGGCGTATTTATCCAACAGGCGGCTGATCACCGCCAGCACCACACCTGCGGCTCCACCGATGATCCACTGCAGCGGACGATCTTCAACTAAGAGGACTCCGCCCGCCAGGCCCACCATGATAAAAACGAAGGGGACGGCGACTTTTTTAAATTGCTGACCCATGATCATCAGCACCAGTCCCAGCAGCATGATCGGCAGACCGTAGACCGGGCTGAGCGACTGCATGAAGTGCATCCATTGGCCGATATGTTCGCGCACAATCATCCTCGAATGTTCAGGGCCGCCGACGAGTACGTGCCAGCTTATCTATTGTCGGCTTTAGGCGGGGGCGGGTGCAGGTTTAGGTGGCGGTTGGGTCAGGCGGAACTGAATGAGCATACTCAGCAGGTAACCCGCCGCCAGGAACCCCAGCGTAACAAGCGGATGCTGCACAAGATTTTGCTCCCAGCCGGTGGGGGCGTAGCGCTCCGCCAGTACGGTGAGTCCGGTATATAGGACAGTCATGCCGACGAGCGCGCAGGAGAGGATCAGGGCCAGTCGCGTCAGGGTGACGCCCAGAGCAAAGCCGATCACCAGCCCGCCCAGCACGATCCACAAACCCCGCTGTTCAACCTGCGGCTGATGCAGTTTGAATTGCGTGTAGAAACCAGTCAGATAACTGCGTAGCGTGGGATTCTTGTAGGACTCATTTTCCGCCACCGTTGGGATGGTGAAAACAGTCTGCTCTTCTGATACAAATCCCCGCCGAGTCTGTTCATAGGTTTTTAATTCCGACAGCAGCGGCTGATGAGCATAGAAGGCGCTGCCCGCTGCAGCGCAGACCAGTGCGACGGCCAACCCAACCCAGAAACGATGGAACAGATAACCCAGCAGGGCGAGGAAAACGAAACCGCCGATTCCACCCGCCACCATGTTAAGAGCATAGTGCTGCGCGATCTGGGCGCCGACGAGGAATCCCAGTCCGCCCGCCGCTGCACTGAGTATGCCGCGGGCATAACTCGAACCGAAAACACTGAGCAAGGCCCCCGCGGAGAGCAGCGTGACCGCGAACCAAAGCCCGGCCGGCAGATGCTCGCGCGGAACATAAAGCTGAATCAGTTCGCGCATCTGAGTGATGAACTGCAGTAGATGTTGGTTCAGTTCCTGGCTCATTCAATGTTCCTCTGACAGCGGACGACTGTTGCTCAGCACCGATTGTGTATCGGCTGGAATCACGATTCGATCCGGAAAGATACTGATATCGATTTGCGGATAGTGGGCGTCGATCCGGCCGGTATGCTGAAAGTTCTGGGCCAGCAGGCTTAATTTTTCAATGGTGCTGTTCTCTTCCATTTCTTCCCCCGGAGCCGATCCCCAGCTGATCCGGCTGCCCTGGTCCGTGATTAACAATAGCGGTGAGGCCTGTCGATCGCGTCGCCCCCCATAATTATCTACTACAATCTTAGCCACCTGGCGATTATAAGTTTGTGAATTTATCATATTCGCCAAAAGCAATGCTCCGTGTAAATCGTTTCCAACCCACAATTTACCTTCGCCTGGCGGCGCCATCTTCACTCCCTGCACCACCAGCCACTCCGGGTCATAGGTATATTCCCCGGGCAATCTGATACCTTCTTCGTCCACCAGATAAAAATATTCGTCATGCTCCACGAGGAGCAGTGGTTGACGGTATTCACAATCGATTCGCACCAGACCCGGTTCCGGCTTGGTGATCATGCGCACGCTTTTGATCCAGCCATTCTTCAGCAGGTGTGCAGTGAGCTGGTCGCAGAGTGATTCATCGATCCAGGGGTGACCTACAAATTCGCTGATGTCGGCCAGCACCTGATCGCGCAACGGCTGGGGCAGATTGAGCAGTTCGATGCGGGCGGGTTGTTGAAACGGGGGTTGCTGTTGATAGCGCGCTTCAAGATGATCCAATCCAAACAGCGCCGCACCACCCACCACCAGCAGGAACAGATGGACCAGCGGGGCCAGTGATATATTGCCGCGTACGGTTGGCCCAGCCATATCTACCTCTCCGTGCGGGTGGGCGTGAACCGCACCTCACGCCCCCTGGCCTCGGCGCAACGCCATTTCCACTATCCGCTGACACAATTGATCAAAACTGATCCCCACACGTTCGGCTGCTTTGGGCAGCAGCGAGTGGTCGGTGAAACCGGGAATGGTATTCACTTCCAGGGCGAAGGGTTGCAGCGTGCGTTGATCGATCATCCAATCCACGCGTGAGAAATCGCGGCCATCTACGGCCCGGAAGGCCTGCAGACTGAGTTGCTGTACTTTCTCCAGCAGTTCCGCCGGCAGGTCGATATCAAATAAATACTCGGTGGTGTCCACCAGATATTTGGCGGTGTAATCGTAAAATTCCCGCGGGGTACGGATTTCGCAGACCGGCAAGGCCAGATCACCCAGAATCCCCACCGTCAGTTCCCGCCCGCGGATGTATTCTTCGATCAGGCAACTGCCATATTTATGCACTACACGTTGTAACGCGGATTGAAAGCCGAAGGCATCACGGACGATGCAGGTATCAACGCTGCTGCCCTGGTCGATCGGCTTGATTACCACCGGCAGTTTCCAGCCATTATGGATGCGGTTGATATTTTCGCGCGTCACCACTTCATATCCCGGAGTGGGGACGCCCAGCCGGATAAACTGCTCCTTGGAGGCGACCTTGTTCATGGCTTGGCGGGAAGCAGCAGCACTCGAACCCACGTAGCGAATCCCGCGCTCTTCGAGAATCTGCTGCAGTTGGCCATCCTCACCGAACGTGCCGTGCAGGGCGATGAACACCAGATCAGCGGGAATCGTCAGTGCTTTGAGATTGTCGGGAGAGATATCCGCCCGATATACCCGGTGGCCCAATCGCTCCAAAGCAGCCGCCACGGCTGTACCGCTCTTGATGCTCACTTCCCGCTCGCTGCTGGGGCCGCCCAGCAGCACGGTGATGTCATAAACCTGCTTCGAGGTATGGAGCGGGGTGGTGTTCATGGTCAAAGCTTGAGCTTCCGTCAGCGACTTCCGTGCCGCCATTGAAATCGGGGCCATGGTCTCTCCTCACCATTGGTGTCGTTACCAGACATCTATTTCCGTTTCCAGTCGGACGTCAAATTTATCGTGAACCTGATGTTGAATATGATCAATCAGCGTCAGGATATCCGCCGAAGTGGTTTGTGGATCGGCGGTGATGAAATTGGCATGCATCGGTGAAACCGTCGCCCCGCCGATACTCATTCCCTTCAATCCGGCCCGTTCAATCAGTTGACCGGCGAACAGACCCGGTGGATTTTTAAACGTGCAGCCGGCGTTATTACGCGTAAAAGGCTGGGTCGCTTTCTTGTAATCCCATATTTCGCGGTAGCGGTGATTGAGCAGCTCCGCATCGGCCGTGTGCAGCTCAAAGGTCGCTTCCAGCACGATGGTATTAGCCAGATTGCTGTGGCGATAGGAGAAGATCAGTTGCCGACGATCCCATTCCGCCGGTCGGCCTGCTTCATCGATCAGGCGGACGCTGACCACACTCTGGCTGATTTCACCAAATTTGCCGCCGGCGTTCATCCGCAACGCTCCGCCCACTGAACCGGGGATGCCTGCCAGAAATTCCAGCCCCGCCAGGTTTCGATGAACCGTCAGCCGGATCAGATCCGTCAGATCCGTACTCGCACCCGCTCGGACGCCGGGTGGTTCAAAGTGCACCTGCCCGAAGGCCTGTTTATCCAGTTGTATAACGACACCTTCAAAACCTTCATCACGCACCAGTACATTCGCCCCGACCCCCAGCACTTTCAGCGGTAATTGCTCCTGCCGGCAACGCTGCACGAGTTCGCGCACCTGCTCGACCGAGATCGGGCGGCAGAGATAGCGCGCCGGACCGCCCAGACGGTACCAGGTGCGTTCCCGCAGCGAGACGTTCTCTTCAGTGATGGCTTCGAATCCGTGATACCATTTCATGGGCGACTTTCCATACATCGCCGGCCCCCATGGTGATCACCACGTCGCCGGGTTGGGTCTGACCTGCCAGAAAATCGGCAATATCCTGCAAGTTGGGAATATAGTGGGCCTGGTTATGACCCTGGTGCTGAATGCGCTCCACCAGATCGCGACTGGATATTAACTGACGTTCCACCTCGGAATCACGCACAAAATAAATATCGGGCACCACCACCTCATCCGCCAGTTGGAAGCTGTCGGCAAAATCGTTGAGGAAGAAGCGCGTGCGGGAATGTTGATGCGGCTGGAAGATAACCCACAACCGTTCGGGCAGGTAGCGTTGACGCACCGCCGCCAGACTGGCGCGGATCTCCGCCGGATGGTGCGCATAGTCGTCGAGAATTGTGACGCCGTTGCATTCCCCGAGATAGGAGAGCCGCCGCCCCGCACCGGTAAAACTGCCGACATGTTGCAGGATATCGGGAAGAGCGGCTCCGCAGTGTTCCGCGAGCGCCATCGCCGCCAGCGCATTATAGACATTATGTCGACCGGGAATACTTAGCGTTACTCGGCCGAGTGCTTGCTGATGATGGCGGACCACAAAGCTGGGTAAACCATCCACCCAATGCAAATCACTCGCCTGCCAATCGGCCTGCTGATGAAATCCGAAGCTCATCCGCTCTCCGCGAATCGCCGCCGTGATGCGCTGCGTGGCGAGATCATCCTGATTGAGCAGCACCAACCCGTCATCCGGTACCTGGGCCACGAACTGACTGAACACCTCAATGATATGTTCCAGATCGCGGAAATAATCGAGATGATCTTCATCAATATTCAACACCGCCGCCGTCTGCGGGGCGAAGTTCAGAAAAGAGGAATCGTATTCGCAGGCTTCGACCACAAAGTGATCACCATGACCGGCAGCGGATGCTCCACCCAGCTGCGTCACCTCCGCTCCGACTACAAAACTCGGATCCAGCCCGCACTGTTTGCCGAGGTAAGCGGTCCAGGCGGTGGTCGTGCTCTTGCCATGCGTACCCGCCACCGCCACGCCGCGCTTGAATTTCATGATCAGACCAAGCAACTGGGAATATTTGATGACCGGTTTACCTTTGGCTCGCGCCGCCAGTACCTCCGGATTATCCGCCGGAACCGCGGCACTGATGACTACCAGGGCGGCATCGTCGGCCAGATTACGATGATCATGACCGATGTAGATGGTGGCTCCGGCGCCGCTTAGCTGCTGCAGAATCGGTGACTCCTGATGATCCGATCCGGTCACCCTGGCGCCATGCTGCAGCAGCAGCCGCGCTGCTCCGCTCATACCGCTGCCGCCGACACCGATGAGGTGCACGTTGCGATGACGCAGTGATATTTCGTCCAGAGCAATACCGCTCAGAGCCTGGTTAGTGGGCAGTTGGGTCATGAATTCCTCAGTATCCGACCGAGCGCGCCGTAACAATCGGAACTAATATAACAACCCGGCGAGAGGTTGTCGCACATGAAATCCATTTTTCATGTAGCCCGCAACAACCAGCTGGGTCAGGAGGGCGGCCCAACACTTGCTTACCGCTTTATCTGCAACCGTGGGCACCGCCGTGAATACCGCGCTGGAGTAAATATCGGCATAGCCGATCATTTGGCTCGATGGAAACACGCAGTGCCGGATGTAGATATTGAGCGGACCGCTCAGATCAGTAATTGCTGCGCGATGGTTTCAGCAGCGCGATTCGGTGGAAGTTGGCGCAGTGCATCACGCCTGCGCGATAGAGCCTGTTCGTTACTCATCAGCGGTAACAAAGTGGTGCGGAGTTGCGCGGCATTACCATTCGTTTCACGCGTATCTTCGAGCAGTAATCCACCGCCAGCCTCACAGATCATCTGGGCGTTGTATTTTTGATGTTGATCACGATGATAGGGGTAGGGCAGATAGATGGCAGGTGTACAGGTGGCCGTCAGCTCCGCCACGGTCACTGCTCCGGCGCGGGCGATGGCCAGGTCGGCCAGTTTCAATACCGCCGGCATCTGGTGTGTGAAAGCACCGACCCAGGCAGTCAGTCCAGCAGCTTGATAGGCCAGTTGCAACTGCTCCACATCATCTGCTCCACAAATGTGAATAAATTGCCATTCGCTGAACTGGCGAAATTCCGGGATCAGTAACTCTATGGCAGCGTTGATGCTGCGTGCTCCAAGACTGGCCCCGGTGATCATCAGGGTTTTTCGGTCAGGTTGCAGGCCGAAAATCTCGTGCTCCGTTCCGGTGGTGGGGCTGAAAAGCTCCGAGCGCAGCGGACAACCGACGACTTGCACGCAGTCTGGTTGGGAAAAATATTGGCGGGATGATTCCCACTGACAGAAAATCGCACGAACTTGACGGGCGAGATGGCGGTTGGCTCGGCCGGGTACCGCGTCGGGGTTCAGCAGATAGCAGGGTATCCCCATTTGCGAACCCGTCACGACTGCTGGTCCGGAACCGTAGCCGCCGGTGCCCAGAATAGCCGTGGGCCGACGAGTTGAAAAATATTTTCGGCATAATAAGCGTGAGGCACGCCACGCCCGGAGAAATCCGGGGATTTTCAATGGATGTTTCGTGAATGGTCGAACAGGCTGCGATGTATAACGCTGCCCGTTTTTTTCGAGGATACTGCGATCCACTTCTTTATTCGTGCAGAAAAACTCACAGCTGACGTCGGGGAAATGATCTCGAAGATACTCGACGATCGCGAGTGCGGGATAGAGATGACCACCCGTTCCACCGCCGGCAATGATGATGTGGGGTACCGTGGCCATTTTATTCGCCTGTATTATCCAGACGCGGATGGCGGGCGATGGAGGCGAGGAAACCCACGGTGATGGAATAAAAGAGAACGCCCGATCCACCGGCAGAAATAAAGGGTAGAGAAATACCCTTTGTAGGTACAGAAACCGTCACTACAGCGATATTCATGGCAGCCTGCACCCCGATCATCATGGTGATGCCCAAGGCCAGCAATTTACCGAAACGCGTCTGGGCGCGCAACATCGTCCACCAACCCAACAGGGCCAGCAGCACAAATAAACCGAGCACCACCCAGCCGCCTATTAGGCCCATCTCCTCGATCAGCAGGGCGTAGACGAAATCGGTCTGGGCTTCGGGCAGGTATCCGAACTTCTGCGTGCCCGCACCCAGTCCTTCGCCCCACCAGCCGCCGGCGGCAATGGCGATCAATGACTGGATCACATGATAGCCGCTGCCCAGCGGATCAGCCCAGATGTCCTGGTAGCTGGCGATCCGCTCCAACCGGTAGGGTTTCACCAGGATCATGCCGACAAAACCCGCCAACCCGGGTAGCGCCAACAACCCGGCATGCCACCAGCGCGCCCCATTGGCCAATATCAGAATACCGCCCACCAGTACCACGAGGGCAGCCGTTCCCAGGTCTTCCGGGACGATCAATCCTGCTAATAACCCGATGATCAATACAGCCGGAATAATACCTTTCCAGAACTGCGACATGATCTGATGGCGATAACTGAGCCATGCCGCCATGAAAAGCAATGTGACCAGCTTGGCTAGTTCCGACGGCTGAAATCCGATGCCCAGGGATGCAGGTCCCAGCATCAGCCACCGTCGTGCCCCGTTTCGTTCCACGCCTACTCCGGGAATCAATACCGCCAGCAGGCAGCCAACCATCAGCACCATCAACCAGCAAACCGGCTCTCGCAGCCAAGCGCGTTCGTCCGTGTTTAGTACCCGTCCGTCCTTACTCAGCTTCAATTCCGCACCCCGCCATCGCCAACGATGGTAGCCGAATTGATAGGCGATGCCCATGGCTAGTAAACCCAACAACGTAAAAGCCGTTTGGCGCACAGCGGTTGATCTGATGGGGTTTTCCGGCCAATAATTGTTATCCAGTCGGGCGGTACTCGAAAAAACCATGATCACGCCGATAGCCATCAGCGCCGCCGCCGTAACCAGGATCAGGCTGCTCAGCACATTGCTTTCCGCTCGCGCCGCCGGTACAGTTCGTTGATCAACGGGTCGTTCAAAGAGCAATCCCTGCATCTGCGACATAAGACTTCCTCGACCTCTATCAATCGTCTGTTATCAATAGAGCCGCAGACTTCAGCCTGCGCGAACGGACAGGTGCGCTTTACACCTCGTCTCTTGGGTTTCAGGAATGATGCTCATCGCAACTTCAGACTCGCCAGGGCGAGTCCGGCGAAAACCGCCGCCAGCAGCCAGAAGCGCGTCACCACCTGCGTTTCATGCCAGCCCGACAGATGAAAATGGTGGTGAATCGGCGCCACTCGGAAAATACGTTTGCCGCCGGTCAGTTTGAAATAACCCACCTGCATGATTACGGAGGCAGCTTCGATCACAAAAACTCCGCCCACAATCAGCAGCATCAGTTCTTGCCGGGTCACAATGGCGACGTAACCCATCAATCCGCCCAGCGGCAGGGAACCGGCATCGCCCATGAAAACCTTGGCGGGATGGCAGTTGTACCAGAGGAAGCCCATGCACGATCCCACCACCGCTCCGCAGGTAATCGCCAATTCGCCGCTGTGGGGCACATGGGGCAGCAACAGCCGCGCCGCCCATTCATGATCACCGACAATAAAGGCCAGAATCATGAAGAAAAATCCGCACAGGATGGTACAACCCGAAGCCAGGCCATCCATGCCGTCGGTCAGGTTGACGGCGTTGGAAGTGGCGGTGATCACCAGCAGGGCGATGACCATGAACGCTCCGACGCTCAGCACCAGGCCATGCTTATAGAAGGGGACCGCCAGAATCTTGTACGCTTCGAAGCTTTGCCCCGGGTCCAGCGGGCCGCTGATATTCAGAATGGCGAAATTGCTCTGGCCATGGCGATAGGTGAAATAACCCAGCAGGACCCCCAGCCCGATCTGGAAAAGCAGCTTCTCATACATCTTCAGCCCGTCGCGCGAACCGCTGCGCCGGCTGGCCGTCAACTTGAAATAGTCGTCTATTCCGCCCAGGGCGGTGAGCCAGATCATACCGAACACCGCCATATAGATATAGTAATTGTCCCAGCGGGCCAGCAGCAGCGTGCTCAACAAAGTGACGCCCATGATCAAGATGCCGCCCATGGTCGGGACGTTGGCTTTGGTCTTCATCAGTTCGTTCAGATCGGCATGATCGAACTCGGGATGATCGCCCATCTTCAGCTTAGCCAGCACCCGGATGGTGCGTGGCCCCCACCAGATCACTAGAAAAAAAGAGAGCAGTATCGCGCAGGAGGCTCGAAACAACACGCTGGCGTAAGCGTAGGGAACTCCATCAGTCAGCCAATAGAACAGGTGGTAGAGCACGTTTTATCCGCCGGCAAGGACGCCCGCTGCCGCAGGGGTTGCGGGCAACGGCAGCATCTCCAGCACTTTCTCCATTTGCATGGCCCGCGACCCTTTGAGCAGGATAGTGTCGTCCGGGCGCAACAGGTCCGGCAGAACGTCACGCAGCTCATGGACCCGGTTGGCGGCGTGGGTGGTCAGTTGATGAGGCCGGGCAGTACGGGCGGCCCGGCAGACCACCTCGGCAAAATCACCAACTGAGAACAACAGGTCGATGCGACTCGTACCGATCACCCGGCCGATCTCATGATGCCATTGTTCCGAAGCGGCGCCCAGCTCCCGCATATCACCCAGAATGGCTACCCGCCGGCCGGGGGCTTTCAAATTATCCAGCACTTCGATGGCTGCCCGCATACTCGCAGGGTTGGCGTTATAGCAATCATTAATCACCAGCAGCCGGCCATATTGATGCATCTGCAGCCGCATGTCCGGCAGCTCAAAACTGGCCAGCCGTTCGATCATCGGTTCAAACTCCAGACCCAGCCGCCGACCCACCGCCAGTGCCGCCAGCGCGTTGCTGGCGTTATGTCGCCCGGGTACCCGCAGGGTTACCTCGTAGCGATCATTGATCCGAAAACGCAACGGGCCTTCTTCATGCACATCAGTGAGTCGCAGATCAGCCTCGGCATGCTGGCCGAAGGTGATCAGGTTCAGATCGGCGGAGGGTTTGAGTCGGAGGCGCACTTCCGGCCGATCGACGTTGACGATGGCCGCTCCGCCCGGCTCCATGTGGTTCAATAGCGACAGTTTTTCATCGGCGACCCCTTCGATGGAGAGCAGCTTTTCCAGATGGGCAGGACCCACCGAGGTGATCACGGCGATATCCGGCCGCACCAGCCGGCCCAGGGCGGTAATTTCTCCCGGTGCGTTGGTTCCGACTTCCACCACCAGGAACTCATCGCCCGCCCCCGCAGACAGCAGGGTCAGCGGCACGCCGATTTCGTTATTGTAGCTTTTGGGCGAACTGCGACCCTGCCGGGTGGCGGAGAGCAGGTGGGTGATCATCGCTTTGGTGGTCGTTTTTCCGTTGCTGCCGGTCACGGCGATAACCGTGGCGGGCAGCAGGCGGCGATGATAAGCAGCGAGCTGTCCCAGTGCCGCATTGGTACTGGGTACCACGATCACCCGGTTGGCCTGCGGTACACCCGCAAAGCGATCGCTCAGCGAAACCACCGCGAACAACGCTCCTTGCTGCAGGGCCGTTTCGACAAAATCATGTCCGTCAAATCGCTCGCCGCGAATCGCTACAAACAGATCGCCGCTGCGTACCTGGCGGGAATCGGTGCTGATGCCGCTGATGCTGCAAGGCCGGATCGGGCACAGAACTCTTCCGTCAATTGCGCTGATAATTTCTGTAATCGTGAGTGGTTTCATACATATTTCTCATGGCGAACAGTTCTTACTGAGCCGCAAGCACCAGCGAGTCGGGGGTCTTGTCCCCACCCGCCGGCGAGCGGATGCGGCAATTATTCTCCAGCAGAACTCGATTGTAAAAATTCCCTGACCACTTCCACATCATCAAAATGAAATTTCTGCGTACCGATGATCTGGTAATCTTCGTGGCCCTTGCCGGCGATGAGCAGGACGTCGTTCGGCTGGGCATAGGCCAGCGCCAGTTCGATGGCCTGGCGGCGATCGATTTTCACGGTTACGCGCGGTCTGGCATCCTCAGGAAAACCAGTCATAATCTGATCGATGATGGACTGTGGCTGTTCAGTGCGGGGGTTGTCACTGGTAACCACGATCTGGTCAGCCCAGTGGGCCGCCGCCGCTGCCATGCGCGGACGCTTGGTTCGATCCCGATCACCACCGCAGCCGAACAGACACCATAAACGTCCGGTGGTAAGCGAACGCAGGGCCGACAGCACGTTGATGAGCGCATCGTCGGTGTGAGCATAATCGACAAAAACGGAAAAAGGGTGGCCGGCGGGTTCCGCCCGCTGCAGCCGCCCGGCGATGCTGGTGGCCCGGTTCAGACTGGCGGTGATTTCTGTCAGGCTCAAGCCCAGCGTTCGACCTGCCGCCGTCATGGCCAGTGCATTGCTGACATTGTGGCGGCCCACCAGGGGCAACTGCACCGGCAGGCTCTGCCCGTCGGCATGCAGCAAAAATCGACTCTGCTGAATCGTGCATTCCAGATTGCTGGCCCGCACTTCAGCACGCGGGTCAAATCCGAAGCGCACCACTCGTGCCGCACAATCCGTTACCAGCCGCTCGGCGTGCGGATCGTCCATGTTGATGATGGCGGTCGCCTCGGTCGTCAGTTCATCAAACAGAATTTTCTTGGCTTGCAGATAACTTTCGAAATCCTGGTGATAATCGAGATGGTCGCCGGTGATATTGGTGAAGATGGCTACCGCATAACGCAGGCCGGCCGTCCGCCGCTGTACCAGGGCGTGGCTGGACGTTTCCATCACTGCATGTCGCGCACCGTGGCGATGGGCTTCCAACAAATATCCCGGAAGGAGTGAAGCGGGGGGCGTGGTCCAGGGGGCCGGAATCTCTCGCCCGACCAGATCATACTTGACCGTGCCCAGCATCGCACAGGGTCGGCCATGTTCCCGCAGCATGTTGCGGATCAGGTAGCAGGTCGTACTCTTGCCGTTGGTGCCGGTGATCCCTGTAAGCGTCATTTCACCGCGCCGTTGCAGTTCCGGCAATCCATACAATCCCGCAGCCAAACGGGCCAGCGCCAGCGCGCCATCTTTCACCCAGATCGCCGGAACACCTTCTGCCGCTACTTCACGATCGGTCACCACCACCGCAACCGCACCGCGTTGAACCGCGTCGGAGATATATTGATGGCCATCCTGCGCACTACCGCGTATCGCCACAAAAAGCGATCCAGACTGAACCTGGCGGGAATCCTCCACTATGGAGCGGATGATCACCTTCACCGGTGTTGGCCCGTTGATATGTTGCCAGTGAATGGCGGCGCGGTTAAGCAGTTCGAGCAGTGGTTGGGCAGGAGATGGTATCTCGGTAGTGTTCATCGTCATCCATGACCTGGGAAATATTTTTTCGGCTGCTACGCATGAT
>JAJVHX010000014.1 GCA_022072405.1 Phycisphaerae bacterium
ATCTCCAGATGCTGAAGATGGGGTTATCGAAACGCAACTACAAGTGGAATCTTCGATTATATGAAAAATGGTTTTTCGCACAAGCACCACGGACGCCGATCGAGCGGACTAATCAATAATTCAGAGAGCACTTCGTGGCGTGAGAATTGCCTGTAAGTTTGGCATGGCACGCAGGTTGAAGGCTCCAATGGCGGGAGTACCATCTTGACACTGCCCGGATGAGCCCACAAGATTAACAATTTGCCTCCCACATTGGAGTCCTGCCGGCGAAACCTGCGTCCCATCCCAAGGAAATATGACATGAGTATCAGTCAGATTGCTCGTTCGATCAGTCAGTCAGCCACGTTAAAACTCAACGAAACCGCAGCCTTAATGCGGGACAAGGGCGAGCCGATCATCCATCTGGGCGGCGGCGAACCCAAGAGCAAGCCTCCGCTCGATGCACTGGTCACCGCGGCCGGGCTGCTGAATAGCGGCGAAATTCGCTATACCCCGCCGGACGGTATACCCGCGCTGAAGCAGGCCATTGTCCGCTACACTGAGGAATTTTACGGACGGGCGGTGAGTCCGCAGATGGTGATGGCGGCGGGCGGTGCCAAGCAGGCCATCATGGTCGCGCTGCAAGCCATCCTCAATCCGCAGGAAGAAGTGATTTTCCCGGCACCCTACTGGGTGAGTTATCCCGACATGGCCCGGCTGTGCGGAGCAGTCCCGGTCGTGGTCCATCCGGAAGACGGAACCTTCCAGCCGACGCTGCGGGATATCGAGCAGAAAGTCGGACCCTATACCCGGGCGGTGATCATCAACAGTCCCAACAATCCCAGCGGCGTGATGTACAGCGAACAATTCATCGCCGAGATTGTCGAGTTCTGCGAAAAGCGCAGCCTCTACCTGATCATGGATGATATCTATCACCGCCTGATCTTCGACGGCCGCCGGCCGATCAGTTGCTATAAATATGCCCGGGAGCAGGGCGAAAATTCCAAGCTGATCGTCATCAACGGCGTCAGCAAACAGTATGCGATGACCGGCTTCCGGATCGGCTGGGCAGTGGCCAACAAGCTGTTGATCGCGGCGATGACGAATATACTCGGTCATCAGACATCCGGCCCGTCAGTGTTGTTACAGCAGGCAGCGGTGGGGGCCATCAACGGTGTGCAGACCAGCGTGGACACTTTGCGCCTGACGCTGGAAAACAATCGCAATGTTCTGATGGACCGGCTCAAGACCTTCAGCGGCGTGAAGATCACCAAACCGGACGGCACGTTCTACTGTTTTGCCGATTTCCGCTCTTTCAACAAGGATTCCAAGAAACTGGCGGAGTTTATTCTGGATAAGGTGCGCGTGGTGACGGTGCCGGGCGTGGAGTTCGGGATGGATGGCTTCCTGCGCATCTCTTTCTGTGGAACGGTCAAGGATATTACCGAAGGGATCGACCGCATGAAATGGGCTCTCGATCCGAATTCGCCTAACGAATTGTATCTGGGCAATCGCAAGTTGATTCGCGACTGGACGTGAGCAGAAAGTGGTCAGTGGTTAGTCATTAGTTATTCGTTCGAATACAAGATAAAACGCTGGAGAACTACTCTTGATAACCGCTGACACATTTTTGTTACTTGGCACACGACCTAACAACTAATTACTGACGACCTATTACTTTCCGGAGCTTACTTCCCATGAAATACCTGGAATTTGCCACGCCGGCCGGTAAGCAGGCGGCCGACCTCAAGAGCGACTACGGTTTGAAGAACCACGGCTTTATTGAGCTGGATCGGGTCTACTGGAACCTTTCAACCGAAGCCCTGGTGGAAGAAGCGATTTTCCGCGGCGAAGGACATCTGGTGCAGGGCGGACCGTTTATTGTCAGCACGGGCAAGCACACCGCCCGGGCGGCAGCGGACAAATATGTCGTTCAGGAACATTCCACCGAGAGCAAAATCTGGTGGGGCGAATATAATCGCCCCTTCAGTCCGGAAAAATTCAACGGCTTGTGGCAACGTCTGCAAGCTTACCTGCAGGGTGCGGAATTATTTGTTCAGGACGGCTATGTCGGTGCCGATCCTCATTACCGCATGCCCGTGCGTATCATCACTGATTCCGCCTGGCAGAGTCATTTCGCCCGCAACATGTTTATGCCGGTGGATAAGCAGGATGATTACAAGCGCCACGTTCCGGAGTTCACCGTGGTGGCGGTACCCAGCTTCAAAGCCGACCCGCGCATCGACGGTACGCGCAGCGAAACCGCCATCATCATCAACTTCGCCCAGCGGCTGGCGTTGATTGTGGATACCAGTTATGCCGGCGAGATCAAGAAAACCATTTTCACGGTGATGAATTTCCTGCTGCCGCTGCAGGACGTGCTGGCCATGCACTGTTCCGCCAATGTCGGGCGGGATGGGGATGTGGCGCTGTTTTTCGGTCTGAGCGGCACGGGCAAAACCACCCTCTCCGCCGATCCTAATCGCAAGTTGATCGGCGATGATGAACATGGCTGGAGCGATGAGGGCGTTTTTAATTTCGAGAATGGCTGCTATGCCAAGGTGATCCGGCTGTCGGCGGAACATGAACCGGAAATTTATGGCTGCACGCATCGTTTCGGTACCATCCTGGAGAATGTCATCTGGGATCCGACCACCCGGCGGATCGATCTGAACGATGACAAGAATACCGAGAACACCCGGGCTTCTTACCCGCTGGAATTTATTCCCAATGTCATTCCGCAGAAATGGGTGCGCAACCATCCGCGGAATGTCATTTTCCTCACCTGCGATGCCAGCGGCGTGCTGCCGCCGATCGCTCGCCTCTCACCGCAACAAGCCATGTATCACTTTATCAGCGGGTACACCTCCAAAATCGCCGGAACGGAAATGGGGCTGGGCATTGAACCGCAGATCACTTTCAGTTCCTGCTTCGGGGCGGTCTTCATGGTTCATCATCCCTTTATCTATGCGCAGTTGCTGAAACAGAAATTGGCCAAATATGGCGCCACCTGTTGGCTGGTCAACACCGGCTGGACCGGCGGACCATTCGGCGTGGGCAAGCGGATCAGCATCCGCCATACCCGCCAATTATTAAATGCTGTTCTTGACGGGCGCTTACAGGCTGTGAAATTCCGAACAGATAAGCTGTTTGGGTTTGAAGTCCCCGCCAGTTGTCCTGATGTTCCGCAGGAAGTGCTCGATCCTTCCAGCACCTGGGGCAGCAAGGAGGAGTACTGGAAGCGCTATGATGCCCTGGCGGCGCGCTATATTGAAAATTTTAAATTGTATAAGGATGGTTGCCCCGATGAAGTCGCCTCTGCCGGACCTCATCGACTGTAATTTTTCAAGAGCGAATTCTTTTTCGCCGATCCAATGATGGCAACTCGATGTTTCCATCATTTGTTTGGCGAATTTTTTATTTTCTGACTTGTTATTTCACGATGATCACTAATAGAATTGGACGCCATGAACACCACACTGTTACAACCCGTCATTGATGGAGAAATGCGACCCTTCGAGTCCGCTTGCTCAGCGCTGGTTGCTGGTTGGGCACCGACACCGGCAGAGTTGTTCATGCTGGCTCCGGGTACGCCACCACCGCTGACGCCGGATAAGGTGATTGGCTGGAGCGGGGCGACGGAACATCCACTGCTGCTCTGGGAGCGTGGTGCGGATCAACCCTCCGCCTATGGCGAATTAAATTTCATGCCCCATAACCGCCAGGAACTGTGGATCGGCCATATCATCGTGCCGCTGGCCCAGCGCGGCCGAGGTCTCGGTTTTGCTATGGTGACCCGACTGCTGCAGATGGGATTCAGTGTCTATGATGCCCGGCAGATCAGCCTGGTGGTCTTTCCGGAAAATGAACCGGCCGTCAATTGTTATCTCAAAGCCGGCATGGTGGAAGATGGCCTGCAATTGCGCAACTTCGACCATTGCCACGGTGATTTTCACATGCTGCGGATGGTGATGAGCCGCCGTCGCTATCACCGCCAGGTCAAACACTGGAGCCTGTAATACACCAGCGCTTCATACTCACGTCCCGGTTAACAGTTTATTTATCCATTTCCTGTTGCCTCTGGCCCGGACGGTCGCGTCAGGTCTGTTTTGACCCGCTTGTACTGATCCATTAAAACGATGTTATGTACCGATGGATCGGGCAATCGATTTTGCGCCGCACGGGTGTGTGGATCGTTGGCTGGGTGTTGCTGGCGGTGGGGTTGTTCATCGTCCGAGGCCATTTTGATCCACTGACCAGTGAACCGGCTTCGGTGTTACCTATCAGCGGAGAATTATATCAAGCCCAGCAACTGGAACTTCGGGCTTTCCCACAGCAATCTGCCCAGTCCCAGATCGTACTCATCTTTCATCGTTCGGAGGGATTATCCACCTCCGATCAGCAGTTCCTGCAACAGATCGTCGAACAACTCCGGCAGAACAGCAGCGGAACACGTGACTCCTGGCGAGTGATGGCGGCGGAGCTGGAACCGACGCTGCGCTCGCGTCTGTATAGCCGCGACGGCCAGGCGGCGATGATCGTGTTAAATCTGCAAGTTAACTTTATTACTCAGCGGGCCATGGCGGCGGTTCTGCGGGCCGAGACTCTGGTTCGGCCACAATTGCCGGCGGGACTCATGCTGGAGATCACCGGTACGGCGGCCATTGGCATGGAACACAACCTCCGCTCGGAGCGGGCATTTCATCGCACTACCTGGGTGACGGTACTAGCGGTGTTGCTGATTCTGCTGCTGGTCTATCGCACACCGCTGGGGGCTTTGGTGCCGCTGGTTGCCATCGGGCTGAGTGTATTTATCGCGCTGCGCGTGCTGGATCTGCTGGCGGGGGCGGGTTGGCCGATATCCAACGCCGATCGCACTTTTACCGTGGTGCTGCTTTTTGGCGCGGGGACCGATTATGCGCTGTTCTGGATCGCCCGTTATCGAGAAGAGCTGGTGGCGGGGCGACGGTATAAATATGCCGCCCTCCGTGCCATGCAGCAGGTCGGACCAACCATTGTAGGCAGTGCGCTGACCACTGTGGCGGGCCTGTTGATGCTCATGACTGCCGATATGAATTTCATCAATAACGCCGGGCGGGTTCTGGGCATCGGGCTGCTGATCGCACTGGCCGCTGCCATCACGCTGACGCCGGCGCTGGTGGTGGGGCTGGGAAGGGCCTTCTTCTGGCCGGGCAGCGCGAGGAGTGATTTTGCACTGGGACAGCGTCGCTGGTGGCCGATGATCGCACAACTGGTTGTTCATCGTCCCCGGCAGGTGTTGCTCGGCGGGCTGATGTTGCTCGCTGTGCCGGCAGTGATTTCCGTGCGGATGCCGATCCGTTATGACAGTTTTGGGGAAGTTCATGAACACACCAGCGCCGCGCGGGGTTTGGCATTGGCGAAAACGCACTTCAGTGCCGAGTCACTTTTTTCAACCCGACTGTTTCTGCAGTTGTCACCGTGGCGAGGCGATGCCGCTGCAGCTCGCCAGATTTCCGATCAACTGGTCGGTGTACTGGAGCATGTGCAGGGTGTAAGCGATGTGTGGCATTGGGGGGCACCATTGGGTCATAATTTGACGATGCCTGCCGATCGACTGCTCCAGCCGCTGGCCGATCGGGCGGCGGCGAATTTCTATTTTTCACCGGCTGAAAACGTTTTACAGATTGAATTCATGCAGCCCTATCCACCGCTCAGCCGAGAAGCGGTCGCCGTTTATCAGGAGGCCCGCCAGCAGGTCGAAGCATGGGCGGAGGCACATTTGCCCGCCGGTTATCAACTCGCGGCTGTGGGGCAGACGCCCTATATTCTGGAAGTGCAACGGACCGTCGATGCCGATCTGGTTACCGTTCGCCTCTGGGTAGTGGTGGTGATCGGCGGGATGGTATTGCTGTTGATCCGCCAGTTCGGAGTGAGTCTTTTCATGCTCGGCTCGACTTTGCTCACCTATGCGGCCGCGCTGGGGCTGAGTCACCTCACCTTCGTGGTGCTGCTGGGCCAGCCGCCCATCGACTACAAGATCAAGGTTCTGGTTTTTGTCATCATTGTGGCCGTCGGTCAGGATTACAATATTTTCCTGATGGGCCGGTTGTTGCAGGAACGTCGGGCTTATGGCCTGCGCGAGGGGGTGCTGCGGGCCGTCGTGCTGACCGGGCCGGTCATCAGTTCCTGCGGCGTGATTATGGCGGCGACGCTGGGCTCGCTGATGTCCACCGGTGTCGATCTGACGCAGCAGTTAGGATTTGCCTTCGCGGTCGGCATCCTGATTGATACCTTCATCGTTCGCCCGTTATTGCTGCCGGGATTCTGCCTATGGTGGTGTCGCGAATCGTGAACGCTGTTGATCGTGGAAGGCTTCGACGCGGATCAGGTGGTTGCTGAAGATCACCGTTACCGCGCCATCGCGGGCGGTGTCGAACAGTTGCACCTGGTAGTCAGCTTCGAACTGATCCACGCCCTTGGCCGTCGGACTGCCGCCGGAACGGATCAGGTAATGCGGTTGAACGGCACGGATAAAATCCGGTATCAGCTGCTTCGGATTACCGGATTGCGGCAGGAGCAACACGTCGGCGTGTAAATCAATACCAGAGTTTACCAGTTCGCGTTGCGCCTCCGGGCCGATATCACCCGGCAACAATAAACGATAACCCGCATAACTCAGTCGCACCACCAGCGAAGCATCATTCGCATTGTTGAGTGTGTCTGAAGGCAGCTCTTGCGTCGGCCAGAGAATTTCAGCGTGGGCAGCGGACAGAGCTTCCAGTGGGTGAGATTCACTCAATTTATGGGTTGTAGCGATGACCATCGGAATACCGGTCTGCTGGAGCTGTTCCCAGAATCGACCCAGGCTGCTGGTGGGTGTAGCCCCATGATTGAAATAAGGACTGACTATTACTTTGCTGATCGGCAGCCGCTGCCACAACGCCGGTAGGCCGCTGTAATGATTGAAATTGCCGTGGCTCAGCACGACAGCATCAATATGACGGATGTTATATTGGCGCAAGAGCGGCAACAGGCTGGAGTTCGTCACGTCGAAATCTCCCGTCGTACCCAGATCATAAAGTACATTCTGGCCGTCGGGCAGTTCCAGCACGACCGCCAGTCCGTTGCCGACCGAGAGTACGGTGGCGCGGAGTTGCTGGCGCAGGCCGCCGGGTATCAGGGTCACTAACGCAGCGGCGAGCGTAATCGTCCCGGTGAGCAGCGGCCAGAACCAGAACATCGGCCCGCGACGCTGACGGCGTAACAGCCACCAGCGGATGGCCAACCCCAGGCTGAGATAATAGAGTAACAGCCACCAGCGCGCCGGTGTGGGTACCTCTACCGCTGATCCGGGTAACTGGGCCAGTTGCTCCACCAGCCAGACCAGAGCAGAAGTCGGCCAACTGACCAGCGGTGCGATCAGGATCGTGCTGCTGGGCCACAACGCCCCCACCAGCAGCTTGAGATAACCTCCGATACTGATCAGGAAAACCAGCGGCATCAGCAGGGTGGTAGTCGGCCAACCAAAGGAGTGGAGTGTGTTGAAATGGTAAGCGGCCAAAGGAGTACCCACCAGCCAGGCCACCAGTGAGACACTCAGGCTGCCCCAGACCAGGTCAACGATCAGACGACGAAGGCGACGGAGCAGGTCGCGCGCCCAGGGATGTTTCGAGGACGGCGTAACCGGTGGAGTTGATATGGGGAGCGGGATGGGGGTTTGCAGCGCGGCATCAAACATCGGCACCAGCAGGATCAAACCGATTACCACCAGGAATGACAACTGAAAACCGACATCAAATAATTGCAGCGGGTTGTAGAGCAACATCAGCAGAGCAGCCAGGGCAATGCTGTTGATGGTATGAGGCGGACGATGGAGCAGGGCACTGCTGCAGAGGATCATACCGATCAGGGTGGCTCGTATGACAGATGCTGTCGGTTCGATCAAAGTCGCAAACAACAACAAACCTGCCATGATCCAGAGCATCTTTCCTCGTCGCGACCAACCCAGCAGCCGACCGATCAGATATAGAAACCACGCCAGCATACCCACGTTCATGCCGCTGAGGGCGAGAAAATGCGAAGTACCGGTTTTACGAAAGGCGTCTTCCAGATCACGATCCAGTTGGCTGCGCTGGCCCAGGACCAGGGCATTTAGCAGTGAGCGTTTGTCCAGCTCATCGGGCAGCACCTCATCCAGTAGCAGCGTCTGGGATTCCATCCGCCAGCGATTCAACCATGCCCGCCAGTCTGACGAACCGCCGGCAGGTAATTTCTCCAGCGCTTCTGGATAATGACAGGTGAGTGCGGCCCGTATGCCCTGCAGTCGGAGATAGCGGGCCCAGTTCAATTGCCCCGGATTAGCCGGCTCGACCGGCTGATATAGCTCACCGAAAATTCGTACTCGTTGGCCGGCGTAGAGATCATAGAGCGGTTCTTTGATGGTCACCAGCAGCAACCCCTCGGTCGCTTGTTGCACTTTGGTGCCTTCAATGGACTCCGTCGCCAGTACGAACCGGGTCCGTTGAGGAATCTGCTGATGTTCGTTCATCACCGCGCGATTGAGGCGTTGCTGAACCGGCTGTTGTACAATGACGCCCGTGATGGTGGTGAAATAGGGCTGGGTGGTCGTGAAACGGGCAATGTGATTGGCGGGCAGGCGGCGATAGTGGGCATCGTGCAGCAATGCGCCCAGCGGAATCATCACCAGAAAGAGCAACCACTGCCGACCGCGACGACTGGGCAGTGCGAGGGTGACTCCCAGCATCGACCCCAGCAGCAGGCACCATAAAAATGTTCCCCCCAACGGCTGTTCAGCGTCAACGGCAATGCCGAGCATCAAGCCGACAGTAATCGGCAGCAACGGTGCCCGACTCACCAGTTGGTAACGTTCCGCGGCGACGTCGGGTGCTAGCTGGGGTGATTCCGACATGATGCGCGCAGTTTAACCAGACCACCCTTTGGCGAAAAGCGGCTGAGCGGTTAGAGTAGCCAGCGGAGAAAATGCGATGCCGAACCGGCTGCCTGCACCACAATTGATCGTTTATGATATGGATGGCACGCTGACGCTGCCCTTTCTGGATTTTGATGCCATTCGCCGCGATCTGGGGCTGAACCAGGGGACCATCCTCGAACATCTCCGCACGCTCAACGAGACTGATCGGCAGGCAGCGACCCTGATTCTTGAGCAGCACGAAGCGCGCGCCGCCGAAGAGGTGGGGCTGCAACCCGGTGCCCACGAGGTAGTGGATTTCTTTCGCGAGGCGGGAGTTCATCAGGCGATTCTGACGCGTAATTCACGCCGCTCGGTGGCCCGCCTGGTGGAGCGTTTTCAACTACCCATCAGCCACTGGTATACCCGCGAAGATGGTCCGGTGAAGCCCGATCCACAACCGATCCATGACTTATGCCGCTCTTTGAATACTACTCCGGCGAACTGCTGGATGGTGGGTGATTATCTCTATGATATCCAATGCGGGCGTTCGGCTGGAGCTTCGACTGTTCTGATGCTCGGTGACGCAGTAATCCCTGAATATGCCGATCTGGCCGATCTGGTGATCCGAGAGCTGCGTGAACTGTTAAATGCCTATGAACTGTCCGGCACTACATGATTTTAATAGGGCAGATGAGATGATTTTATTTACATGGTTAGCCATTTTATCAGGCACAGTTCTTTTGACTTCTTCGGTAACGAGTCAGAATGATCCGCCCGCCAGCGCCCCGTCCACCTCTCCGGCAACAAATTCAGCGAATTACGCCGCCTCACCGGAAGTCGTCGCCATTCTGGAGCGCCTGGAACAGTCGGGGCAACGGGTGCAGACTCTGCAAGCCAACATCGATTATCGCGTCAAGCAATTGATCAAGGAGAATGATGATGATCCCGACGTGGTCCATACTTACGTCGGTCTGGTGCGTTTTCGACATGAACCGGAGCAGACCCTCAGCTGGATACATTTCCGTGAATGGAATGACGGGGTGCACAAATTCGACAAGGAGAAAGTCTGGTACATCTTCGATGGCCACTGGCTGACGGAAGCCAAGCAGAAGACCCAGTCAATCGTGCGGCGCGAACTGACTCCTGCAGGCCAGGAGCAGCAAGCCTTCAAATTGGGTGAAGGGCCATTCCCCTTGCCCTTCGGGCAGAAAAAGGATGATATCCTGCGCGAATTTTCAGTTGAACTGATCGCACCAGTTGAGGGTGATCCCGTCCAGACCGACCATCTGCTCTGCCGACCGTTGCCGGTAAGCCGCTGGGCTGATCAGTACGCACGCATTGAGTTATTCATCAGCAAGGAATCGGACCCCTCACTCAATGGCTTACCATTGCGAATGGTAGTGCATAATCTCAAGGAAGCCACTCTCGCCACCGCCGATTTTTCAACTGTTCAGGTGAATCTGTCATTCAGTGCCTCGGATCTGGAGCTGCCGGATGATACCGATGGCTGGGAGGTGGTTGAGGAGCAACTCAATTAACAGCCTTGATTATTGAGGTTCGGTTAGAGTCTTAATCTATTGCCCCATAAAAACCACATCGGATGTCTGTTAAATTTCCTCGCTTAAGATTTTCAACTCTCAATTGAATCTACATGCGAATTTTTACTCACAAGCATGGAAGGTATGTTCGATTCATAAAATAGTACACTACTGTATTATTCATTTTCACGTCCGGTAACTTCTTGTATTTTATATAAATTATTAATACATAAGTATTTATGATATATTATGCTTGATGTATTGATTTCATCAAATCATTATGTGGTCTCCTTGCCATCATACCGATATGTTGTATAGTTCAATCTGTAAACCCCAACAGCTTGTGTTAAGTCGTGAAAAACAATTAACATGTTATCAGAAATATTAAGAGTATGGAATTAATGAGTAAATCACCCTTTAGATCAATTTGTAAAAATAAGCGATTTTTATATGGATAGCATACTATATGTTGTGGTACAAGCTTCATCCGTTCGACATATCGTATCATAAGAAGCAACGAAAAACTGATTTAAGTCTATTAATGGCAATATAATAAAGAAGCGCATCTGGGAATGCCTTTGTTTGTAATGGAATGGAGTTGATTATGTCCATCATAACGTCCCCGCGTTTGGTTGAGCGAATGAAGGATCATGAGGTAGGACGCGAACCATTACAACTGACTGAAAACGCCCTGCGGGTCTTACGAGCCCGTTATCTGAAGAAGAATGAAGCCGGGGAGTGCATCGAGACCCCTGAAGAGATGTATGGCCGGGTTGCCCAGACCATGGCGGATGTTGAATTGCGCTATGGGGCGTCGGAAGCACAACGCCAGGAATGGGAAAATCATTTTTATGGAATCATGGCCCGTTGCGAATACATGCCCAACAGCCCGACGCTGATGAATTCCGGCCGGGAGATGGGCATGCTTAGCGCCTGCTTCGTCCTCCCGGTGCGCGATTCGATTGATGAAATCTTCGAATCCGTCAAACACACCGCCCTGATTCAGAAGGCAGGCGGCGGGACCGGTTTTGCCTTCGATGAACTGCGCCCGACCGGCGACTGGATCAGCAGTTCCGGTGGAACGACCAGCGGGCCGATCAGCTTCTGGCGGGTGTTCAGCGAAGCGACCAACGCCATTCAGCAGGGGGCGTTCCGACGTGGGGCCAATATGGGCATGATGTATATCCACCATCCCGACATTCTCAAATTCCTTAACGCCAAGCAGGACCTTTCACAGTTCACCAATTACAACATCTCAGTGAAGGTCACCGACGAGTGGATGGAAGGTTATCTCGCGAACCCCGATTCGCCGCACATCGTCTGTAATCATCGCAACGGCAAGCGTTATTATATTCCGCGCGATGTCGATATCTGGGCCTACGATGTCCGTACGCTGGTGCCGGTGAACGACGAAGATGTTCCTCCGCCCAACGCGGTGTATACCAAGCGCGATATCTGGAACATCATCGTGCAAAATGCCTGGAAGACGGGCGAACCGGGCGTGGTCTTTATAGATCGGATCAATCAGTACAACCCAACCCCACAGATTGGGCGGATGGAAAGCACCAATCCCTGCGGCGAGCAACCCCTGTTGCCCTATGAAGCCTGCAACCTGGGCAGTATCAATCTGGGGGTGTTCATAGTGGATGAATGTACCATTAAGGCCCGGGTGGATTGGGATCGGCTGCGCAGCTGTGTCCATCGCGCGGTACGGTTTCTGGATAATGTGATTGATGCCAATAATTACGGCCTGCCGCAGATCGATGCGATGTGCAAAGCCAATCGTAAAATCGGTCTGGGCATCATGGGTTTTGCAGACGCACTGTACAAACTGGGCGTGCGTTACAACAGCGAAGAAGGCATCGCCTGGGGCGAACGCTTTATGAAATTCATCAACGATGAAGCCCATAACTACAGCGAACAGCTGGCCGATGAGCGGGGCGTATTTCCCAACTGGCTGGGCAGCCGCTGGCAGACAGAGTGGAAGCGTCGCCAGCGCAACGCCTGCAGCACGACGGTCGCCCCTACCGGGACGATCAGCATCATCGCCAACTGCTCCGGCGGGATCGAACCACTCTTCAGCCTGGCTTTTTATCGCAACGTGCTCAAGGGCCAGGATGAGGGTAAAGCCCCGATGATTGAGATCAACCCGATATTCCGCCAGGTGGCGGAAGAACGCGGGTTTTTGAGCGAGGGTTTGATGGATCAGCTCGCCACGGAAGGCACCCTCGCTCATCTGTCCGCTATTCCCGAAGAAGTTCGACGGGTCTTTGTCTGTGCCCACGATATCGAACCGGAATGGCATGTGCGGATGCAGGCGGCTTTTCAGAAACACAATGATTCGTCAATCTCCAAGACGATCAACTTTGCCCACGATGCCAACCCGGACGATGTGGAAAAGATTTATCAATTGGCCTTCGAACTGGGCTGTAAGGGTGTGACGGTGTACCGCGACGGTTGCCGGGCGAGCCAGCCGATGGCCCTCAAGAACAGCGAAGATAAGCATGCCCAGGAACAATCGGGCACACCTGAATCACCGGCTGCCGAAGTGACGGTCGTAGAAAAAATTATCGAACGGGTGGTGGAACGTCCGGTCGAACCGCGCGATCTGCCGGAAATTGTCAGTGGTTTACGTATTCGCCAGATGACGCCCTTCGGCAACATGCATGTCAAGATCACGGTTGATGCGCAGGCGGGCAAGGAACTGGAAGTCTTTGCTCAACTGGGCAAGGGCGGTGACCTGGCCAACAGTGATCTGGAAGCCATCTGTCGCATGGTCAGCCTCTGGCTGCGCGGCGGCGGCAGTTTGAAACATGTGATCAATCAGTTGAAAGGTATCGGTTCCAGTATGCAGGTGCCGACCAAGGATGGTCGGATCATGAGCCTAGGTGATGGTCTCGCCCAGGCCCTGATTAAATATCAGAAGGCCAAGGAGTATTTCGGCCTCGATGATCTGCTGTTGGGCCGTGTCGATCTAAAAGAGCTCGATCGCCCCCCGGTCATTGGCTCCGGTCAGCGTAGTGGCAATGGCGCGGGGATTACTAACGGGAAGCGCAATGGTCATCATAGCCACGGTCTGCGCCACACCAATCATGGGATGCCCGCAACGACCGGAGATGCGGGCATCTCCTCTCCTGAAATTCAGATCAATCTGGAATATAAAGTGCACTGCCCGGAATGTCAGCAGGTGTTGAATTACTCGGAAGGGTGTGTAAAGTGCCAGAATTGCGGCTACGCTCAGTGTTGATAAGGAGATAAGACAAGCCGCCAGTTGGCTGATGTCCGATAAATCAAAATTGGCCGCCAGTGGTTAGGAATCTGGTTAATATTCACTTAGCAGTTGGACGATAGTAAGGCTGTCGGAGAAGGCTCCGGCAGCCTTTTTATATTGATTATCTGAGGGTCCCAGCCAAACGCTGGGTGTTTGTCGTCCGTATTTTAGTTGGCTTCTTTCCCCTCCGGAAAGCACCGGGGATGCTCGTATGGCTCTCGGTGCTTTCTTTATTTTTACTAATGCACCGTACTGGTTGGTTTTCACCAAGCCGCGACAGTTAGGGAGCGGTTTCCTGGCTTTTGTAGTAACCAGTTATTCAAACCTGACCAAGTATCCACCGCCGATTATCAGGTTGCTGCTACCCCGCAATAGGTATAAACTACGCTGGTTATTGTTTAACTGGGCAGCCCAGCCGTGATCAGTGATCATCTTTTCCAGGTTCACTGCGCCGTCCCCAAGCAATTCCATTCTGTAGGAGAATCCTATGAAGCGAACATCGTTTATCAGTCGGCTAGTGATAGTAATGGTCATGATCGGGAGCAACGGTTGCGGTGGGACAGGTAGCGATAACATTACCGGGCCGGACAGCGATATCGCCAATAATCAGGAAGCCGCCGAAGCGCTGGTGGCGATGGCGAATGCGGAAATGGACGGTTATGCACGTTTGCTGGATATGTTCAGCGCTGGTGGCACCAAGCCGCTCTTCGACAGCAGCATCGAGTTGAGCGACGAGGATTATGAAACGCTGATCGAGGTGCGGGATCGGATCGAAGCCGTTCTGCCCGCCTACGAAGCCGCGGGTGTATTTGTAGTGCAACGGACCACGGCGAACAGTCGGGTGGCTTATGTCGGCGGACGGCCGCGACTGCCGCAGGGGGTGGTCGGAGCGGTGACCGATTTCGTCAACTGGATTCGTGGGGCGACCGGCGAGCGGCGGCGTGAAGATATTCTGCAGATTGCTGCCACGCTCAGTGAAGCGGATCGGCAGCAGATGTATCAATCAGCCCAGGAATCACTTCCCGGTGTTGATCTGGGTGCGGATACAAATGAATTTTTCACCCGCCTGACCAGTGGCGATCTGGACAGCCACGCCGCCCGGCTGCATAGCGATTTTGCCCATGATTCCAATATCCCCGCCTACATCGAAGCGACGCAGGAACAGGGCCGCCGCCCGATCGACATCGCTTCGCGCGAAGGGGCCAAGGGATTGGAGACGGGAGCGCAGGTACTGGTGGAGGGGAGCAAAGCCATTATCTGTGCCCAATATCCGCAGTTCTGCGACGGTTACGACAAGGCGGAAGAAGTGATCGATAAATTGAACGAGATTGGTGAAGACCCGCTGGGGTCGGCGGGCGATGCGATTCAGGATGGCCTCAAGGAACGGGCCCAGGAATGGTTGCAGGACAAACTGAAGGATGAATTCGGTGTCGAGATCGACTTCGATGAATTGGCGGATCAGTACGAGGAATTCTCCGGCTTGGTCAGTGATGTGGAAGGAGTGGCGGAGTTGCTGGATGTGGATTTCGGTGGACTCGGAGCACTGTTCCCCGGCGAGGATGTAGGGGGTGAGGGAACGTCGCTGGATGATATTGAAATTCTGATTCTGGAAGGGGGCGAAGGAGCACCGGTAGTGATCGCTCTGCCCGACGGTGATAACGCGACGACGGATATCGTCGTGCCGACCGGCGACTATGAGGTGATCACCCTGGGTGCCAATGATGACGTGCAGACCAACACCGTCACCGCTCCGCCGGGAAATTCGACTATCGTGGTGGTGGATCTGGAGAATCAGGGTGACAGCGGCGGGTTGAGCCTGTCGTTATCCGCCTCACCGGCGGATCCCGGTCCCTCGGAAGGGGTGACGGTCACCGGGCGGGTGATTCCCGCCACCGCCAATGTCGAGATTACTTTCTCGATAACCGGTACGGATGGCTACAGCAATACACAAACGAGTATCACTGATGAAACCGGTGTAGCCACTTTCTTTATTCCCGGTGGCGGCGAGGGCGTGGTGGACACGGTGTCGGCAACGATCGTCAGTACCGGGTTGATGCAGTCATTTACCTACACGTTTTAGTGTGGGGAAAATTGTTCAGGGATGGCGATCAACTCGCCCGCGTTGTTCACGCAGGCGAGCGTGGAGGTGGCGGTGCAGAGCAGCAGGTCGTCGCGATATAACTCGTAGCGATGGTCGATGCGGGCCCGCGTGACCCGGTCGATGATGGTATGCAGGGTGAGCAGATCGTCATAGCGGGCGGGTTTGCGGAATTTGATCTCGCCCCGAGCCATGACGAAAAATTCACCAGTGGCAGTCATGTCTCGATAGGTGAAGCCCTGGGCCCGTAACAGCTCAGTGCGGCCGGCTTCAAAATAAACCCAGTAAACACTGTGGTGCAGGTAACCCATCGGGTCGCATTCGACGTAGCGCACCCGGAAGGTCATCTGCTGGGACATGGGCATAGTTGACGACACGCGCTCTCTCCGCTCAAAACCGGAAGCATAGCGGATTGGTCGGGGATGGACAACGGAAAGAGAATAATGGGTACTGGAAAAGTTTCACCGAACCGCGACCGTCAGGGAGCGGGAATCGGAGTGGTTGTTTTCTCCACCGCTTCCTCACGGGCGCGGCTCTGAAAACCGGATGAGAAGTTTATCGAGTTATGCAATAGTGCTTAAGGATCGCGCGGGCTAAAGCCACGCGGTTCTTTGGATTTTTTTCCAGGAAAATTGTGGTCTTCAGATGGAGGCAATTTCTTATTAAATCCATGACATATTGGAGAGCTTGCTATTAATTCTTGGCTTCGAGGGTGATTTTCAATTCCAGAGATTGTTCCTGGCGTTGGATCCGCAGAGTAATGGTATCGCCGGGACGATAGGTTTTAAGTACGCCGAGGTAGTCATAGATATTGGTGATTTCCTGGCCGTCGAGGGCGAGGATACGATCACCGGCCTGCAGACCGGCCCGTTCCGCCGGACCACCGCTGACCACCTGCTGGATAGGCAATCCCGGTTTCCCGTCGCCATCACCGGGTTGGGGAACGAATCCGGCGCGCACACTGAGCCGTCGGCCATCACCGCCCGCCACCGTCTGATAGATCGGCCGACCGGGCGTGGCGATCAGTTCATCGGCGATGTTTCGCGTCAGCTGCAGCACCCGTTCCATACCCGTGAAGTCGATCTTGTCCGGATCATCGGTGGGCTTGTGGTAATCCGGGTGAAAGCCGGTAAACATGAACAATACCGGGATTTCGTGCAGGTAGAACGAGGTATGATCGCTGCCGCCGAAGCCGGTTCCGATCGGGTTTACGGCGATGCCGAGCTGTTCGGCATGCTTTTTCACCAGGGCTTCGAAATTCTTGCCGGTTTTAGCACCATGCACGGTTATGGGTTTGTCCCCCAGCCGTCCGATCATATCCAGGTTGATCATGGTGATGACGTTGTTTAACGGAATCGTGGGGTGATCGACGTAATAACGCGAACCCAGCAGCCCCATTTCCTCGGCACTGAAGGTCATAAAGATCAGCGTGCGCGCCGGAGGCTGGCCGTCGGCGTACAGGCGAGCCAGTTCGAGCACTCCGGCGGTGCCGGAAGCGTTATCATCCGCACCGTTATGAATCTGTACCTTGTCCGCGGGGAATTCCTTGCCCGGGGCGGGCATCATGGTCGGCGGAACCGTGCCGAGATGATCATAATGGGCGCCAAAAACAACATATTCATTCGCCAGCGGCCCCTGGCCCGGCAGGATGCCGATGATATTGCGTGTCTTCAACTCGCTTTGGCTTAAACCGGGAGTACCGGTGATCTTCAGTTCGGACAGCGTGACCGAGGCGGGTTGTTGATGGTCCTCGATTTTCTGATACAGCGATTTCAAATCGGGAAGTCCACCCTGCTGTAAAAGTTTTTCGGCCAGCGGACGGCGGATATGGAACATCGGTAGACCGTAATCATCACTCGCCCCACCCAGGTTGAAATCATACAGGCTGTCGGGTGTGTCATCCGGAAGATTGACGATCAGTATGGCGGCTGCACCATGCTGGCGAGCCTGTTCTGCTTTGCTGCGGAAGTAGGCATGGCTGGAGCGTTCTTTACCATTGCCCCAATAAGCGGGTTCGTAACGCAGCATTAGCAGCACATGTCCCTGTACATCAACCTCTGAGTAATCATCATATTTTTTTTCAGGAGCGGTGATACCATAGCCAATAAAGGTGAGCGGCCCGCTGAAAGGCTGGTTACTGGAAAAGGGCATGGGGAGAAAATCGGTGTTGCGTTGCGGTGGAGGTTCCAGGCCGGTCATTTCGAGCCGGCAGGCATCGGTAATCTGTCGAGTGATGGGTAGAGTAAATTCCTGGTAATAACTGCCCTGCTCCCCGCCCGGCTGCAAACCATAACGCTTAAATTGCTCGACGATATATTCTGCAGCTTGATCGATGCCCTCCGTACCCACCCCTCGGCCGCCCAGTTCGTCTCCAGCCAGATAGTTGAGGTGGGTGGTGAGATTCTCTTTGGATATGGCTGGAGCGCTGGAGGGGACATCATCCGCCCATGAAAGATGCCCGGAGATGAACAGCACCACGAATCCGCATGCCCCGGGCAATATCCTGCGACGTAATACCATGAAGACGCTCCCAGTTCACCAATAACCTGCCGTTTGTCCTTAGTCCGCTGGAATGATAACGCCTCGGCCCGGACAATCCCACAGGGTTGGGAATGTTGGGCCGGTGATGAAAATTATATCCCGCGGAAATGTTGGTGGCAGCGGGAGCGGGACCTGGTCATGCGGGCCGATTGCGTAGGTGGAATCGATATTGCTGACGGCTCAATCGATCTTACGCTCCGATGGTGGCGGTGATGGTTTCGCTCCAGGGGCCGGTCTCGCCGCGCGAATTCACCCAGCGCAGCATGTAGTGGGCCGGTTGCCCGCCGTCGCTGCCGGAGTAGTTCGCCGTGTAGGGGGTGCGGGTATCGACCGCCAGGAAGGTCAGTTCGCCCGGATCGACCGGCGGCGTTCCGCCCACCTTCACCCAGATTTCCGCTCCGATCACTCCCGCCGGTTTGGCCTTGCTGGTCGGCGAGGCTTCGTCGCTGAAGTCGATCACGTGACGCAGCCGCTGGGCTGCATCCACGCTGGCCAGCGGGCGAGTCGTCGGGGCGCCCACCGGCGTCGGTTCCCGGTCCGGCACAGTGATGCCCAGCGCCGCCCGCTCGCCGTCGCTCACCTGCGGCGAGGCCTGCAGCCGACGAACGAGAGCGCGGATCAGCGTCTCCAGCGCCGTGCGGTTGCCATCCTTGGTGGTACGGGCCGCCTGGGCCGCCGCCTGCGCGGCGAGGTGGGCCGTATAGCTGCCGGTCCAGGCGGTTTGGGCCGTGGTGATCGGCGTCAGGTCGCCCGCCGCCAGTCCCAGTTCCGCCAGATGGGCCGTCGCATAGCTCACAAAATTCGCCTGCCAGCCGTTAAATTCCCCGTCGCTGCGTGGCATGTAGTCCGCCATTTTGTTACCCCTTGTGAATAGATGACCCGATCAGCCGCTGTTTTTTTCAGACCTATCTTATTATTCCCACTCGTAGCGCGATCGTCGCCCGCAATTCTCCACGAAATTAAACCGGGGATCGGAACGGATCAGTCGGTGAGGCCAGCAGCCCATCCGGTCCCAGGCCCGGATGTTTTGGGGAGTTTCCCGATTCACCCGGTGACCGGCCCGGTTGAACCGGGGATCGGCCCGGCCCCCCCGTTGACCTCCCCAACTCGTCCGGGGAACACAACGACTCCATCGGGGATCGGCCCGACTGAATCGGGGAGTCCCCCGACTCATCCGGGGAAACCAGCCTAACAAGCGTAACTGTCTTTTTTGAAATAAGTTCCATTAAAAACGGCCTGCTTGCGGGCGTTTCATCGAGAGCCTCCGGGCCCAGTATTAATGGGCATGAGAAACTCTTTTCCCACTGGTTCAACTTTCAAGGGGCAGGCCACTTCCATTCATTTGTTCAAGAGCCTCTATTGCATATTCATAGAAATCATCGTTCAATTTTAAGTCCCGTGTAGATCTGCTGATTGCTTCAAATACTACGTGCTTTGCTTCATTTGTATTTTTAGCTACCAAACCATCAAGTGCAGTCTTCCATACAACCTCGTGAGGGTCATTTAGTGCTTTTGATAGAAACGGGATCGAATCCCATTGTCGATGCATCCAAATAATTTCAACTAGTAGTGCACGGACTTCAGCGTCCTGATGAGAGCAATAAGCTTCTTCCAAGAATGGAATCACACTGACATCCGATAGTGCGGCATAATGTGTGTAAATGGGCATTGTGTTGATGCCATAAAAAAAAGCGGTTCGCCTTGTGACTTTTTGATATAAGACTGGTGTTGAACGGTCTTAATCAAGAACAAGGAGAACCACA
>JAJVHX010000003.1 GCA_022072405.1 Phycisphaerae bacterium
CGGGTCCCCGAACCCGGAAGCCATGAGGTTAATGCTCTTAGCAAGGTCGAATCAGGAAATCCAGACTGGAATCGAAAGGACTCAAAGACTAACATAACCACTGGTACAATGTCGGGGGGCAGGCCAACCGACCAGCAGCTGGTCAACCCTAGGCCAGCCTTTGGTCAGTCGTTGACCAGCCTTTGGTCAGTCGTTGACCAGCCGCTGGTCAACCGTTCAGCAGCCCCTGCTCCGGTTCTGCTCTGCGTCGGGTCGCTGTCGCCATGATGATTATATATACTCGTCCACCGATCGCTGAACCTTAGCTGAGTAGCAGGCGCGAGGAAATTGGCCGATACAGGCTCATTCCCTTCCCAAGCCTCAACGGAAACCTACTCACACACTTTCTTAGAAAGGTCGAATCATGAACTCCAGGCTGGAATCGAAAGGACTCAAAGACTAACATGACCACTGGTACAATTACCGGGGGCAGGCCACGCAGTCGTAATGGTGGGTTTAGGGATACCTCCACTAATTTCTGTTGTAACCACTTCTACCATTTCGGCCAGGTAGCCGATGTGCGAGTCACATGGGATCCCCAGCCATCCCCTCTTTATCCCGCTGGACAACACGATCCATTGATTCCATCAGCGGTTGTCAATCATATTTGGTTCAAATTTGAAATAAAAGCATAACACACTATAATCGTGCGCAATGGAATTGAAGTTGAAAATTTGTTTGGGCCTGATGATTTATTCTTTGCTGGCACCGCCGTTGCTTTGCACCAATGGGGTGGATGTAGCGTGTTGCGAGAATGAAACGGACCCGGGTAGTAGTCATGAAACCACTTGTTATTGTGCACCATGCAATCAGAGTGTACCCGCTGATACCAGAAAAGTTAATGTACGTATCCATTTCCTGAATGATGTTCAACTCCATCTAATCACATTGATATGGACATCGAATACTGATCAGGCCAATGGGAATGCTGATCCGCAAGAAATCTCTGCATCCGGCCTCGGCAGACCTTATTACACCAGCGATCTTCCTCTGCTCATCTGATTAAGCCAACATCACCTGTTTTCTCGTTGAAAATTAACTTACTCATGTGATATGGGCATGCCATGGTATTACCTTACCGTGTTATATTGGCTGGTCTTGGCTATCTCTGCCTCGGAACGGTTGGATGCACGACAATTCATCCTGAGCCGGACTATCAACGCCTGCAACAACAAGTCAGAACCGCTACAGGCCAGAGCGAGCTGTATATTCCAGGAATAGATGTCAGTAAACAAATTGAATCATTGCTCGCTGATGGAATCACTGCCCACGAAGCGGTACAGATCGGATTGCTTAACAATCCGCAATTGCAGTCGGCAGTTTTTGACATCAGCATGGGCCGGGCGGAAGTGGTCCAGGCTGGGTTACTGTCAAATCCGTTTATCGGCGTCGGCGTGCAATTTCCAGAAAGTGGAGGTCTGGTCAACCTGACCGCCAGCATCGCTCAGAATATCGCCGAACTCTGGCAGATACCCGTTCGTGCGCGTAGTGCCGGTCAGGCGTTGGAACAGAAAATTCTGTTCGTCGCCGGCCGGGCAACTCAGCTGGCTGCTGAAATTAAAGCGGCTTATTACCGGGCACTCACCGAAGAAAAGCGTTACGCCCTGGCGGAGGAAAATCGGGCCCTGGTTCACCAACTGGCCGAATTAACCCGGTTGCGAGAGGAAGCCGGTGCGGGCAACAACATCGATGTCAATCTGGCCCGCTCGGAAGAAATCGATGGGGAATTGGCCATTCGTCAGGCAGAACTGGCGCGTTTTGATGCCCGGCGACAACTGGCTGTAGCTCTGGGATTGAGCCTCGATCCGGATGACCTGCACTTGACCGATGCTCTGCCGGACATCGCCTCCATCGAATTCACCGGGGATATTTATTTTCGCCTGGTACAGAATCAGCGCCTGGACCTGAAAATGACGCGACAGGCCGTCTGCACTGCCTACTGGAATTGGCAAGTGCAGCGGCGACGCATATTTTCGAATCTCGAGATCGGAGCTGGTTTTGAACGCGGAGAGCGCGGTAGAGCATTTGATGGGAACATACCCTTCAGTACGCTGAAGAATTCGATCGAAGATGGTCAGCCGGCGCTGCCGGACATTGAGCAGAATCCTTCCGACCCGGAATTTATCATCGGCCCGACACTGGGCTTTGAGTTGCCGATCTTTGATCAAAATCAAGCCCAGATCGCCCTGGCCTATTTCGCCTATGAACAAGCCCTCAGATTATATCGGGCACAACAGGTCGAGACGATTCAGGAAGCCCGGCTGGCCTACAAGCAGTATGAAATTTTCACCCGGAACCTGATGTTCTATCGAGATCAGATCATGCCGTTACGGGAAACAACCCTGCAACTGGCCAGGGAATCGTATCAAGCCGGTAAGACGCCCATCCTGCCGATGATTGAAGCACAACGTGCGGTACTCAGCGCCCGGGCGAGCTATGTGGATTTATGGTGTCAGCAGGCTTCGTCCAAAATCAACCTGGAACGAATTGCCAGTCTGCCCTTTGAACAGATCATTTCGAAAACTCAGTCAATCGCGACCACCACCAGTCAACCGATCGAGACCCCTTCAGGAGAATAACCATGCGTAGTTTGTTATCGATAATAGTCGTCGGAGCAGTCGTTCTGTCAGGATGCCGGAAAAAAGATGCTCCAGCAGAAAAACCGGATTCCGCTCATCACCATGAAGGCATCTGCGAAAAACATCATCTGCCGGAGGACCGATGCCCGTTTTGCGATCCCAGCCTGGTCGAAAAATGGGGCCAGTGTGGTGAACATCAGGTTCCAGAGGCCCTCTGCTGGATCTGCAATCCGAAGTTGATCGCTGCATATCAAGCCGAGCGGGACTGGTGCGCAGAACATGAAATGCCGGAATCAAGATGCACGCTTTGTAATCCGGAATTGACAGAAACTCCGACTGCTGTTGCTCCATCAGCGAACCCAACACCCGTCCGTGTTGAAACGGTCACCAATCCATCGCGCAGCCAGCAACCGCCCAACGACCATTGCACCCTGACACAGCAAAGGGTTCGTTTGGCTTCGATGGAGATCGCCGCCCAGGCCGGACTGGAATATGTTCCGATTCAGAAAATCTCGGTAACCCACTCGCTGTTATGTCAGGCGGAAGTGGTCTTTAACCAGAATCGTTATGCTCATTTAATTCCACGGGTTCCGGGCACGATTGGCGATGTGTTGGTGGACCTGGGTCAGGTCGTCACGCTCAATCAACCTCTGGTCAAAATAGATTCCGCAGAATTTACTTCTGCCCAGGCCGATTATCTGCAAGCCTTGGCGCTGGTAAATCTCTGGCAGCGTAATCACGAGCAGGAAAGCGCTCTGGTCGAGAAAGGCATATCCAGCGCCCGCGACGGACTGGAAGCCGAGACCCGGTTGGCGGAACAACGGATCGTGCTGTCCCGGGCCCGCCAGAAATTAGAAAGTCTGGGCATGACCAAAGAACAGATCGAAAAACTGGCGACTTCAGAGTCGGCCGATCCGCAATATATCGTGACTTCACCGCTGGAAGGTGTGATTGTCGAGCGGCATTCTGTGGTAGGAGAACTGGCGGCTCTGGATAAACCGCTGCTGGCCATTGCGGACACTTCCGTGATGTGGGCCATGTTGGATGTCTATGAAAATGATCTGGCGCAGGTGGCGGTGGGACAAACCGTAACCCTTTCGCTGGATGGGCTTCGTGGAGAAACGTTTCGCGGCACCATTACCTGGATCAGCACGCAGGTCGATCCGCAGACCCGAACACTAAAGGTCCGTGCCGAACTTGATAACACCGGGGGCCTGCTGCGGGCCAACATGTACGGTAAGGCCCTGATTATTGTTTATGATCAACAACCCCTGCTGGTCGTTCCGAAGTCCGCCGTGCAATGGGATGGCTGCTGTAACATCGTGTTTGTCCAAAGCAATAACGACTTGTACGAACCACGCAAAGTGCGGCTGGGGTATGAAGCCAGCGAATATTTCGTGGTACTGGATGGACTGGCTGAGGGAGAAACGGTGGT
The DNA here is from genome assembly GCA_022072405.1 of Phycisphaerae bacterium. Taxonomy (GTDB): domain Bacteria; phylum Planctomycetota; class Phycisphaerae; order UBA1845; family CAIVHJ01; genus JAJVHX01. The sequence continues at coordinate 4,054 of JAJVHX010000003.1, forward strand.
GACTCAGGGCAGCTTTTTGTTAAAGACCGAAATTATGAAGGGCAGTATCGGCGCGGGTTGTTGTGAAACAGGCGGCAAGAAACATTAAGGAGCAATAGCACAACCCATCACCGAGCCGCGACCGTCAGGGAGCGGAAACCTGAGCGGTTGCTTTCTCCACCGTTTCCCACGGGCGCGGCGCTGAAAACCGGAAGATCAGTATATCGAGTTTGGCAATCGCTCTTTAAGTACCTAAGCAAGGTGTGACATCATGTTGGAATATATAATCGACTGGTCACTGAAACACCGTTTTCTGGTGATCGTCTTATCCGTACTGTTCATTGTCAGCGGGGTGTATGCCGCTTTGCACCTGCCCATGGATGCATTCCCGGATACGACTCCGGTGCAGGTGCAGATCAATACGGTTGCACCGGCCTTTTCGCCGACCGAGATCGAGCAGCAGATCACGCTGTCGGTGGAACAGGCTTTGGCGGGTATTCCCGGATTACTGGAAGTACGCTCGATTTCCAAGTTCGGGCTGTCACAGGTGACGGTCACATTTGAAGATCGGGTCGACGTTTATTTTGCCCGGCAGATGATTGGTGAAAAACTACAGGCGGTGGAATTGCCGGAGGGGATCAGTCGACCGGAAATGGGGCCCGTCGCCACCGGCCTGGGTGAAATATACCACTACGTGGTGATCGGCGATGAAAAATATTCTCTGACTGATCTGACCACGATTCAGAATTGGATCATCAAGCCGCGCCTGCTCGAAGTTTCCGGTGTGGCGGAAGTGAATACCTGGGGGGGCGTGCTCAAGCAGTATCAGGTGGTAATCAATCCGCAGCGGTTGTTCAAATACCATTTGACGATAGATGATTTGATCGACGCCCTGCAGCAGAATAATCTGACGGTGGGCGGAGGAAATATCGTTCAGGCGGGTGAGGTGCATCTGGTTCAGGGAATCGCCCTGACCACCACCCTGGAGGAGATCGCCAATATCGTCGTCGCTGCGCATCAAGGTGTGCCGATCCGCATGGGTGATGTCAGCGAAATTCAGATCGGCCATGAAATTCGCCGGGGTGCAACGACCGCCAACGGCGAGGGTGAAGCGGTTCTGGGACTGGTCTTCCTGCTGATGGGTGAAAACAGCCATGCCGTGACTCGCCATATTGCGGATCATGTCGCTGAAGTTCAGGCGACCTTGCCCGAAGGTGTGCAGATCAAACCGTTGTATGTCCGTTCCGATCTGGTTGATCATGTTATTCGCACAGTAAAGACCAACCTGATGGAAGGAGCATTGCTGGTCGTGGCCGTATTGTTCGTCTTTCTGGGTAATCTTCGAGCCGGTTTGATCGTCGCCCTGGCCATTCCGTTGTCAATGCTTTTTGCGGCCCACGCCATGTTGCGCTTCGGTATAGCGGGCAGCCTGATGAGTCTGGGGGCAATTGATTTTGGCTTGATCGTGGACAGTTCAGTCATCATGGTGGAAAACAGCCTGCGGCATCTGGCCACCAATAATCAAAAATCACTGCTCGACACGGTCCGGGAAGCGTCGATCGAAGTTCGCAAACCGACGATGTTCGGCGAACTGATTATTATGATCGTTTATCTGCCGATCCTGACTCTGGAAGGGATGGAGGGCAAGCTGTTTCGCCCGATGGCCCTGACGGTCATTTTTGCGCTGCTGGGTTCGCTGATCCTGTCCATGACGCTGATGCCGGTGCTCAGCAGCCTGCTGCTGCCCCGCCGAGCTAAACATGGCGATAATTTCGTCATTCGTGTTCTGAAAAATGCGTATCGACCGATTCTGCGAACCGTTCTGCGCTTCAGCTCGATGGTGGTGGGAATCGTGCTGCTGCTGGCCGCCGGCGGGGTCTGGCTGGCGATGCATACGGGTTCGGAGTTCATCCCCCGCCTGTCCGAAGAAGCCATCACCATCAATACGGTGCGACTGGCGGGCGTATCACTTGAAGAATCAGTGCGCTATGGAACCCAGATCGAGAAAATGATTCGTCAGAAATTTCCGGATGAAGTGCGGGATGTCTGGACGCGAACCGGCACCGCAGAAGTGGCCACTGACCCCATGGGGCTGGAAGTATCCGATGCCTACCTGACGCTTTATCCGCGAGAACAGTGGCGGCGGGCCCGGACGCAGAAAGAACTGGAGGAGTTGCTGAGTCAGGAATTGAGCGGACTGCCGGGAATGCGCCTGGTCTTCAGCCAGCCGATCGAAATGCGGATCAACGAGATGGTGGCAGGAATCCGCAGCGATCTGGGTGTTAAAATATTTGGTGATGACCTGGAAATATTGAAATCCAAAGCCGCAGAAGTTCAGAAGATTCTGGAATCGATTCCCGGTAGCGCCGATGTGTATGCCGAACAACTCACCGGACAACCCGTCATCGAAGTTCGAATCAATCAGGAGGCGTTGGCTCGCTTTGGTATTCCTGCCCAACAGGTGCTGCAGATGATCGAAGCCATCGGTGGAGTGAAAGTCAGTGAAATTCGCGAAGCGCAGCGACGGTTCGATCTGGTGGTGAAACTGGATGAACCATTGCGGCGCGATCCTGCCGCGATCAGCCAGATCCTGCTTGCTACCGCTCAGGGTCAAAAGATCCCGCTCGCCAGTGTAGCCACCATTCGTCAAATTGAAGGCCCCTCCACACTGATCCGTGAATGGCAACGGCGGCGGATCGTCGTCCAGTGCAGTGTTCGCGGACGTGATATTGCCAGTTTCGTCAGTGAGGCGCAGCAACGGATCCGCAGTGCCCTTGACCTGCCGGCCAGTTATCACATTGCGTATGGAGGCCAGTTTGAACATCTGCAGCGCGCTTCGGAGCGGCTGATGATCGTTGTTCCGATCGCCCTGGGGCTGATTTTTGTACTGCTCTATCTGACTTACAATCGCTTTGCGGACGTGATTCGAATTTTTCTCGCGCTCCCTATTTCGGCGGTGGGTGGATTAGTCGCCCTGCATCTGCGCGACATGCCGTTCAGTATTTCGGCAGGCATCGGATTTGTAGCCATGTCCGGTGTCGCCGTTCTGGGGGATATGGTCTTCGTCTCTTACCTGCGTCAATTACTGGATCGCGGAGCAAGCCTGCTGGAAGCCATCGAGCAGACGGCACTGACCCGTTTACGCCCGGTGTTGATGACCGGACTCGTCGCCAGCCTGGGATTTGTACCCATGGCCTTCAATACCGGGGTCGGCGCAGAAGTCCAGCGACCACTCGCTACGGTGGTGATCGGCGCTATTATCACCAGCACCCTGTTGACGCTGGTGGTCTTACCCGCGCTTTATGTCTGGTTTGCGAAGAATTCATCGCGTCAATCGTTTTCCGATCCCCTCGCCGTTGCCTGAATTGCGAGCCAGGAGCATCCACGCTGCGAAAAATAATTAACTTTTAGTTGTAGGGCACCATTCAATCAGACTCCTGCTAGAGGAATTATTAATCCGAGTATTACACCATCTCGTATTACAAACAGCTAATATCCAATCAACAATAAAAAATCCAGCCGGAGTTATTCCGGCTGGACCAGATTGAATCACATTGATTCTTTAAGGGATTGATCGACTATTTCGGACCCACCAGGAAATCTGCGATATGATGTGGCAAGCCCAGTTCAAATGAATCCTGGTTGGGCAGGGGTTCGAGGGTGATGGTAACGGAGGTATCGTTGGATTCGATAGTCACCGAATACCGCGCGGTCAACACGTCCAGAAATTCCTGGCCTGTAACTTTGAACATATCAGCAATGTCATCCAGCAAGACGCTGCTTGAAGTATATCCATCCACTGTAATGGTGAAGTACTCCAGGTCCAGATAACGTGGCCCGTTGGCTGTTACTGCTGTTACCGGCACAGCATTGGGGACTCGTTGTTGTCCCAGGAAAGCATTCAGACATTCGAGAAAAGCTACGCTTTCGGGATTAATCTTACCGCACATTTTCTCTATCAGGCTGATCGGAATTGAGCGGGACTCGCAACTGCCGTCTGGAAAGCAACGTGTAATCACCACATTCTGGCCTTCGACCTGCCACTGAAAGTCGATGCTCGGTCCATTGGGGGAAGTTCGCAATCCGCCGCCGCCGGAACTGGGCGCTGTACACCCGTAACCGGCTAAGCCAATTGCCAATCCACTGCCAATAACATACATGGAAATACGCTTCAACATCATGACCCCACCTGCTTTCTTGTAATAATGAAGGATTGCTTTCATGGTCACTATACAGCGGCCATGAATTTACTGAATCACTATGCGCATCAAAAAAATGAATACAGTCATGACGTGTCATTCAATGATGACTATTGGAATATGCCACCGATTTGAGACAAAACAAGTATGATTAGGAGGAAATTAGAATATTTATCGCTTCTATTTGGAAAGTATCATAGCATGCAAATATATAAGACTGGGTTCAAAATACAATAAACCGCGCTGTAGCCATCATGACGCGATTATCCGCATTTCCGAAGCCGCACCCATAAAAAAAAGCCGACCGGTAAGGGTCGGCTGGGCCTTCGACCTGTTCATCGCTAATTGTGCTATTCGGCGGTTTGGGTATCCATACCGGTGCGGACGGTGTTTTCCGTGATGGTGCGCGGTTCGACGAACTGGATCAGGTAGTCGGGTCCGCCGGCTTTGGAACCAATGCCGCTCATCTTAAAGCCGCCGAAGGGTTGGCGATCCACCAGCGCACCGGTAATCTTGCGGTTCAGATACATGTTGCCCACTTCCAGCTCCTGCTTCAGCCGCTCCAGATGTTTCGGATTGCGCGAGAACATGCCGCCGGTCAGGGCATAGGAGGTATCGTTGGCAATGTCGAGCGCGTCGTCAAAATCCTTCGCCTTGATGACGGCTAAAACCGGCCCGAAAATTTCTTCCTGGGCAATTACCGCATTGCGAGACACGTCGGCAATGATCATCGGCGGAACAAAATAGCCTTTCTTCATCAGTTCGGGGATCTGGGCTTCATAAATTACCCGGCCTTCGCGCCGGCCGGTTTCGGCGTATTTCAAAATCGATTGGCGGGCACCTTCATCGATAACCGGACCCACAAAGTTAGCGGGGTCGTCGGGTGAGCCAATGGGTATTGATTTGGCCGCCGCCACCAGTTTGTCGATAAACTTGTCATAAACTTCCGCCAGCACAATCGCCCGGCTGCAAGCGGAACATTTCTGGCCGGTATAGCCGAACGAGCTCGCGATGACTCCCTGTACCGCGGCATCCAGATCGGCGTCACGATCCACGATAATCGCATTCTTGCCGCCCAGCTCGCAGACCACCTTCTTGATGAAACGCTGATCACGACTGAATTCAGCGGCGGATTTGATCATGTTCAAGCCCACATCGCGCGAGCCGGTGAAGATGATCATGTGCACGTCTTTATGACGGACGAGGTGTTCGCCCACGCTGCTGCCGGGTCCGGGCAGGAAGTTGCAGACGCCCGGTGGCAGTCCGGCCTGTTGCAGAATATCCTGCAGCGTCGCCCCGATGACGGCGGTGGTGCTGGCCGGCTTCATGATCACGGTATTGCCGGTCACGATCGCCGCTACGGTCATACCGGTGAGGATGGCCAGCGGGAAATTCCACGGCGCGACCACCAGTACCACTCCGCGCGGATGATAGGTGTAAAGATTGGTTTCACCCGGGTAATTACGTTGTTGCGGATGGCCGAACATCCGTTCCGCTTCCTGGGCATAATATTCACAAAAATCGATGGCTTCAGCCACATCCGCGTCGGCTTCGAGCCAGATTTTGCCCGCTTCCAGAGTGAGCAGCGCATTCAGTTCGAAACGGCGGCGACGCATGATTGCGGCAGTCCGGCGGAGTAGCTCGGCGCGCTGCGTATGGGGTGTGCGTCGCCAACTGGCGAGCGCCGTTTTAGCAGCAGCGACAGCCTGGTCGGCTTCACGCACCGTCGCCTTGCCCACCTGCCCGATCACTTCACTGGTCTGGGCGGGATTGACTGAACTGATCCATTGGCCCGTGGTTACTGCTTGATTATTGATCACCAGCGGATACTGCTGGTTGAGCTTGACGCGCCAGTCCCGCAGCGCGCCCACCATCTTCTCGCGATGCTCCGCATTGCCGAAATCGGTATAAATTTCATTTTTAAAGGGGTTCATCGTTAACTCCTCAGGAAGATGATGGGGTGTTTTTGCGGCGCTGTGGGTTGCGGTCGGTACAGGAGCGTGCTCCGCACGGCCATTATGCCCCGGTTCCGCCAGCAGCACTTCCGGCGGCAGATGCTCAGCGAAACTTTGCCGCAGAAATGACTCGTTAGCCGTGTTCTCCAGCAATCGCCGGATCAGGTAGGCCATCCCCGGAACCATCTCACCGTAGGGCGTGTAGATGCGCAGGAAATAGCCCATGTCGCGCACCGCCTTTTTCAGCGGTTCACCCATGCCATATAACATCTGAATTTCATAATCATGCAGATCGACGCCGTGCACCTCCGCCTGGGCGACGATATGTGCAATACTGCGAATATTATGCGTACCGAAAACCGGCCGAATGTGATCGGCCTGCTCGAAAAGCAATTGAGTGCAGCGTTCGAAATTGGCATCGGACTGCCACTTATCAGTCCAGACCGGAATCTGCGCGTGACCGGCATAGCGGCTTTCATAATCCCAGTAAGCACCCTTCACCAGCCGAATGGCCAGCGGAGCATTTCGACGCCGGTTCCAGTCAAAGAATTTCTGCAGATCGGATTCGGCGTCACGCAGGTAAGCCTGGACGACTATGCCCACATCGGGGAAATCGCGGAATTCCGGTTGATCAAGTACGCTGCGAAAAATATCAAAGGTCAACTCTTTATAGCGGTACTGTTCGGTATCCACATTGACAAAGGCATCATGTTGTCGAGCGGCCCGCAGAATCGCGGACAGTCGCGTGCTGATCACCGCCTTGGTTTTCTCCCAGGCGATGGGGCTGAACTGTGAGTAGAGCGCGGTCAGCTTCACCGAGACATTGACGATCGGATAGTGGCCGTGGGCGTCAAAATCGATCGGGTTGAGGCGCGGCCAATGGCGGGCGGCTTGACCCAGCTCGGTGATCAGCTGGATATAAGTTTCGGTGACTTTATCGGCCTGGGCTTCGCTGGTGATGGCTTCGCCCAGCAGGTCGAGCGTAAAAGCCATGCGTTGTCGTCGCAGCCGTTGAATGGTGGCGATGGCTTCGGCGGCGTTGGAGCCGGCCACAAAACGAGTGGCCATGTGGGCCGCTCCGCGCCGAATCACCCCCGCCATCAGCCGGGCAAAAAGCGAGTCGGTCCGCTGATAGCTGGTGGCCAGTTCCAGTATAGTGGGTAGACGACGGCCATTGGTCGGCTTCAGATAGAGTTGCAGATGTTCAGCGATATCGGCATCGTCGAGCAGGCTGGGCAGCACCTCGATGAAGCGGAAGAGACGTACTTTCAGCCATTCATCCCGTGTGGTCCAGTTCAGGCCTTGCTGCTCCCACCAGTCATAATGATAGAAACGGGGTTCAGCGGCTCGGGCCCGCTCCAACAAGTCACTGCCGATCTCAAATATGCGTTCCTGTAAGGTATTCATGGTTTATGATCAGGTTGAGTTTACGGGGCTGGCCGGCGGCGTTGTAGCCAACGAAACAATCTGTCGCGCCTGCAGGTAAACCAGATGACCAGTCGTCACCGGCACCCGCCAGATCGCGGCCATGTGCATAGCATACCGCTGGAGCTGCTCCTGGTAAACCCGAGTCCGCTTGGCGAGCGCGCTGACCGGAAGGGCATCGGTTTTGAAATCGATCACCTCCCAGTTGCGGCCCGTCGGCAGGAGTAAATCAATCATGCCGCGGACCAGAAGGAAATCTTCAGCATCCGGACCGATTACCTGCGGATCATAAGCGGTGACACTTTCGCGGCCGGTGAATACCACCTCCCGTAAGAGTTGATCAGCGGCGGTGATACAACGCCGGCCCAGCGGCGTGGCCAGAAACCACTCGATATTCTCCAGTGAAATCAGTTCTGCCTCGTTCGTGGTGAGCAAGCCGCGATTCTGCAGTTCCCGCAGTTGCTGCGGAATTTCATGCACTCGGCGATAGTCCAGGTGCTGCAGGAAAAGATGGGTGAGCGATCCGATTTTCTCCGCCGACTGATGCCCGCTAGCCAGGGTGAATTTCGGCTGGGAGATGAACGGTGCCAGCTTTCGTAGTTGCCAGTGCGGATGCTCATATTCGCTCCAGAGGTTGACCCGACGTTTAAGTTCCGACACCGTCAGTACGGTAGGTATAGAAGACAAAGCCAGATGAGGATAAATCCGGGTAATCCGTTCGATAACGGCATCGGCGGCGGGATCGGTTGTTGGCTTTTGATCCGGCAGGGGCTGCAATGCGGCCGCCGCCTGCCGCCGGTTTAGTGCGGTGGTGTCAACCGTCGACCGCAACCAGCGCGGATCGGGCACCGGATAGGGCCGACATACAAAGGTCGTGTTCAGCGGCGGCGGTGAGTCGGGGTCGTCATGCCACTTCCGTTCCGACTCCGGAATTTGTTGCAAGGCGAGCGTCAGCCAATCCCAGTAGCTCTGCGACCGGTGCAACAGCGCTTCCGGCAGGGTCGCTGGCGCTGCATCCACCGATTGTTGAAGTTGTTCTCGCCAAGCATCCATATCAGCTGAAGCGACCAGAATCAGTCGATCGCGGGCTCGCGTCAGGGCGACATAGAGGATGCGCAATTCCTCGGCCAGCGTCTCGCGGTTGATCGCTTCCGCAATCTGCCGCTGAATCAGCGAGGGATATCGGCACCGTTTATCGATATCCACCACCGGCAGGCCGATATGTCGGTGGCGATCAAAAATCAGCCGGCTGCGACTGTCGGCCAGGTTGAAGCGCTTTTCCAGGTTGACGACGAAGACCACCGGAAACTCCAGACCCTTGCTCTGATGAATGGTTGTGACGCGCACCAGTTGCTGCTGCGGATCAGACATCTGCCCGGTCGCCCAGTCTTCCTCGCGCTGCTGCAATATTTCCAGGTATTGTAAAAAACTGTTTAATGAACCATCACCTGCGGTGGTGGAAAATTTTTCCGCCCGATCCTGAAAGGCGAGCAGGTTGGCCTGTCGCTGCTGGCCATTATTGCGGCCGCACACCTTCGTCAGCAGTTGCGTGGCTTCATACAGTTCCCCCAGTGCGGCGGGCAATGGCTGGCGGGCAAAGCATAGACGGTAGCGCGCCAGGGTCTGCTGCAACAGCATGACCTTCTGCTGCAGTTCAACCGGCAGGGGGTTTTGGGTGGATTGAGCGGATGTTTCGGCGAAAACCGCTTGATAAAACGATAGACGCGTATTGCGGCGGCGCAGTTGCAGCAATTCACCTTCGGTGAAGTGCGCCCCGCTGATTCCACTGCGCATCACCGTGGCCAGGGGAATATCCTGCTGGGGATTGTCCAGTACAGCCAGCAGTGCAAGCAGCTCGCGAATTTCGGTAACCGCAAACAGCCCGGACGAAGCACTGCTGCTGGTGGGAATTCCTCGCGCCTGCAGCATGCCCGCCAACTGTTCCGCCCGGATCGGCGTGGAACGCAACAGCACCACGATATCACGATATTGGTACTCTCCTTCGGCCACCAGTTGCTGAATTCGTTCGGCGATGCAATGGCCTTGACGTTCAATGTTGACCAGTTCGTCCCATTCCTCCAGTTCATTCTCGTCGCCGGATTCATCTTCCTCATCGGTGACTACGCGGGTCACCGGCACGATAAATATTTCTACCGGGTGGTAAGGTGGTTCGTCCTGGCGATGATGGCGGAGGGCCGCCTCTTCGTCATAACGGATCCCGCCCAGGGTCGGCTGCATCAGGACGCTGAACAATAAGTTGACGCCGCGCACGATGGCGGCGGCGGAGCGAAAATTATCGGTCAGGTGAATCCGCCGATGTTGATCGCTGTGCGGGCGGGCATCCGCCAGACGCTGCAGAAACAGTTCCGCATCGGCCAGCCGGAAGCGATATATACTCTGCTTGATATCGCCCACACAAAAAAGGTTGGATCGCAGGTGCGGATGATGATCGCGACTCAGCCGTAACAAAATTGCCTGCTGCAGAGGATTGACATCCTGAAATTCATCGATCAGCACGTACGCATACTTTTCCTGCAATTGTCGGGCGATGGCGCTGGGGCGGCTATCCGCATCGACCAGTAGTTGATAGGCAAAGCGCTCCAGATCGGCGAAATCAAGGGCATGGCGTTGGCGTTTGGCTGATTGATAATCCGCGTCCAGTTCGCGTACCAGTTGTACGAGCGTCAGCACATAGGGTTGGAGACGTTGCAATCCCGTCCGCCACTCTTCCGGAGTAAATCGGCTGAAACGCCCGACAATACGCTCCGTAAAATATTTTTTTACGAGATCACGGCATTGTCCGGCATGCTCCTTAGCGGTCAATTGGGCGCTGTTCAGTTCATCGTTACGTGGTCCGCTTTTCACACGCCCCAGATCAAAGTCCAGCAGTTGGTTGAGTAGTGCCGGCCATTGGTCCGGATCAGCCAGTTGCTGCGACCACAACGCAAGCGGTTCCACAAACTTAACCAGTTGATCGGCGTAGTTATGACCGATTGGATCGTGCTGCCGAATCCGTCCAATGGCCCAGCAATTCAACTCCGCCAGCCGTTGCAGTTCCAATCGCAGTAATTGTTGTTCGCTGCGGATGATCTGCTCCACGGGCATCGTCAACTGCCCGACCGCCGAATCCAGCCAGTGCTGGGGTTCAGGCATCGAATAGACCAGGGGGTACAACCGCTGCAGATGTTTCTGCAACTCCGCTTCGTCATCGCCGAAATAATGACGCAGCAATTCACGCAAAGCCCACGTTCGCCCATCACCAGCCTGTTGGCGGGTCTCCAGCACCCGCTCCATTGATTCCTGCAGCAACAGCGAGCTTTCCTCCTCGTTCAGCACCACGGCGAACGGATCGAGGTCCAGTTGCATGAAATGTTGTCGCAGCAAGCGCAGACAGAATGCATGAATGGTGGAGATCGACGCCTGGTCCACCAGTAGCAGTTGCTGTTCCAGAAGTGTGGGATGAGCCGACGTGTCGCGGAGTTGTTGCAATGTCCGGCGGATGCGGTGGCGCATCTCTGCCGCTGCCGCCTCGGTGAAGGTAACGACCAGCAGTTCATCGATGTTGCAGCGCTCCGCCGGGCGGGCTTCGCTGACCAGATAAGCACACCGCCGAGCCAGCACCGCCGTCTTGCCCGAACCAGCAGCGGCAGCGACCGTCAGGCTGCCGGCGGTGAAGGTGATGGCCTGCTGCTGGGCGGGCGTGGGTGACCAGTCATTCATCACGAAGCGCCTCCAGCATCTGTTGCTTGTTCAGCGGATTCAGCGTGCGCAGGCGGCCGCTGCCATACTCAAATCGGCAAAACGCCCGGTAGTCGCAATGGGTGCAGGGTTTTTCGTTGCCCAGCCGGTAGGGGGCCACCTCGATGCGGCCCTCCAGAATTTCATCGCAGTAGCGACCCGCCAGCCAGGCCACGCGCCGCAACAGGTGCTGAAGATCTTCACGCGTCACCGCGTCAGTCTGGGACTGGGTGCTGGCTTGACCATTCTTGTCACGATAAGCCGAGACCACATTGCTGTGCTGCTTCTCCTGCAGGTGTCGGTCGAGGCTGGCGAGGGCTTCGACATCATACAGGCCGCGCGGCCGATAGTCGCGCAGAGTCAACCCGGCAGCGGTAGGGTGTTCCACCTGCTGGAAATCGGGTATCAGCGGCAGAAAAAAAGTTCCCGCCGGCCGAACCGACAGACCGGTCAACTCATGGGCCAACGACTGCACACAATATAGATAGATGAGCAATTGCAGGCTGATGCCGTGAAACGCTGCTCCCCAGGGCATGCGTTTGACGCGCGTGCGCTTATAGTCGTAGATGAAGCCCACCCACTCCTCACCCTGCTGAGCAAGGTCCAGTCGATCAATCCGGCCGCACAGAAATACCTTCCGCCCGCCGGGTGTCGACAGCGGAACCGCCGACAGGGCGTCGGGTGCGGGTAATCCGAAAGCCAATTCGCTGGCTCGAGGCAGTCCGCCGCCGGCTTGCTGCAGGGTTCGATGCATCTGCAACGCGACACTCAACTCGGCGTGAATACGTTCCCACAGGTAAGAAGCGGGCCGGTTTGCTTCAGGCCCATTCGCATTGGCCTGGTGCTGCAGGGTCCGTTCGAGTTGCCGCAGACGTTGATCCAGTTCGTCGTCGTTCAGACTGCTGAGCGTGTTGTTCTCCGCCATTAATTGCCGGGTGATCTGATCGAGCAGGTGGTGATCGAGAGAACCCAGTTGCAGATGTTCCTGCTCGGAGGTGGCCCGGGGTTTTAATCGCAAGGTATGCTGGGCAAAGTGGCGGAAGGGGCAGGCGGCAAAAGCTTCCAGTTGGGTGATGCTGACCTGTAACGGCCCATGAGTGAGCAACGAGCGCAACGCCGGATCGATTTCCGCCCGGTTCGTCTCCGTTAAACCGGCGAGGGTGTGTGACAGCAAGCTGCGCAGATCTGGAGAACACCGGGCCTGTTCATACAAGGCGATCCATTTCTGGTCGTCGGCTTGAGGAGTGATCACTTGCTCCTGTTGCAGATATCGAGCGAGCGCCTCCACAACGTCTGCCGGTCCGGCCAATTCCTCTAATTGTTGGAGGGTGTTGCCGGCCGTTTCACGCGGCAGGTCAGTAAATAATGTCGTCACCATTTCCAGGTAGGGTGAAACGGCGAGCGCCCGACCCTGATCATCGGCGGTGCACCAGCTGATCAGCAACTGTTCGGCGGGGCGGGTGGCGGCGATATAGGCCAGCAACCGTTCTTCGTGGAGCCGTTCGCGGCGCGGCGGATCAATTTCCAGATCAGCCTGGCGCAGCAGGTGGCGATCGGCGTCATTCAGTATGGCAGGTTCTGCCTGTTCCCGTGGGTATTGACCATCATTGAAGCCCAGCAGAAATACCGCGCCCACTTCCGATTGGCGGCTGCGATCGATAGTACCCACCAGCACCTGATCCAGCGCGGGCGGAATCAGCCCGGTCGTGCTGTGATTCAGACCCGATTGCAGAATGGCACACATCTCGACCGCGGTGAGCGTTTGTTCACTCAGTGCCAGGACGAAATCATCGAGCAGATTGACCAGCACAGCCCAGGTCCGGCGATGCTGCTGGGCTTGTTCAGTCTCGCCATCGTCGTCGGCTTCCTGGGCCCAGTGTTCAACCCGTTCGCCAATCTGCAGGCGGCGCATCGTGGCCCACAACTGTTCCGCCCACCAGCGTCCGGTTTGTTGCCGAGGCAGGGTACGACTCAGCCAGGGTTCCAGTAGTTCCACGAGTTGGCGGCGGGTACGATTCAACTGCTCAAGTTGTTGGCGGGTCGCTTCCGAATCCTCAATTGGTTCCACCAGACTGAAATGGTCAGGATTCCCTTGCCAGTCACCTGTTGTCCAGGCAGCGACGCCTTCAATATTGTGCAGCAGCAGGTAGTTTTCAAGCGCATCCAGAGCTTGACGGGCCACGCCGGGAAATTGATATTTCAATAAGGGGCGAACGGCGGGTAACGACCATTGCTGGCTGATCGCTTGCAGCAGTTGCCGTAATATTGCACCGAGCGGGTGTTCGCGCATTGGCGGACGGCGGTCGATAAACATCGGGATGTGCAGTTGCCCGAACGCCGCCTGCAGCAGGGGTGTATAACCTTCCAGATCACGCACCATGACGCCGATCTGACGATAACGCAGCGGCTGTAGCGGCCGTTGTACCAGCGCCTGGATCTGCCGGGCGACCCAGCGACACTCTGATCGCCGGTTGGCTGCAACACAGAGCCGGATGGCTTGTGCGGTTGAATTGAAAATGACGGGTGATTTGAATAGGTGCTGTTCCAGATGCTGCAGTTCCGCCGGCCGAGTCGGTTTTCCTTCGGCGCGGAGGATGATGGGTGGCTCGATCCTCACTCCTGCCTGTTGCAGCGCTTGACGCAGGCGCTGGTAAGTTTGTTCGATGGGTGCGAACAGCGAAAAGCTATTCGGTGGCCGATCATCCACCACGCCCGGGGCTGTCGGATCCAGCAGCAGAGCGATTTCCGTACTGCTGCTGATCCGAACGAGCAGGACCAGGAAGAGCAACTCAGCCGTTGAGAAATGAGCAAAACCATCTACCCAGATTTTCGCACCGTTCAGCCAGGGCACTTCACTTAATTGGCTGCTGAGTAACTCCAATTGCCGTGCGGGGTCGGTGAATCCCTGATCCAGAAACTGCAGGTATTCGCGATAGAGCAGAGCCAGGTCGGTCAATTTGGCTTGCAGCGTGTCAGGCAGGCGGCGTTGGGTGTATTGCAAAACCAGTGCATCGGGAGTGATGACGCTCTGCAACAATTCTTCGATCTGTTCAGCCAGACTGCTGACCAGACCGGGCAGGAATCGACCGCTCTGATAATATTGCCAATCATTCCGCCGGCGCTGCAGAATGTTCTGCAAAACCATGGTCCGTGCCGCCGCGCTGAGCGGCTGACCCGATTTCTGCGGCAACTCCTGATGAATCCGTTGTACCAGGCGATTGAAACTGAGTACCTCCGCCCGCTGCATGCCGGCGAGTCCGGAGGACCCCAGCAATAACCGTTCGCTCTGCAGGCTGGCTTGTTCGGGCACCAGCCAGATCAGCCGCGGACCCATCCGTGGCTCCTGTTGCAGCTCCTGCACCAGTGCCTGCAGACCCTGGCGGGTCTTTCCGCTGCCGGCTCGTCCCAGTACAAATCGCGCCCTCATAATGACGCATCATAGTCGGCTCGGAGCGCGGCGGCGATAGTCTCTTTATGGTGCGGTGCTGGGAGCAGTCGTAACGGGGGCAGAGGTTGGCTGCGGACTGATCGGCAGAGGGATTTCAATGCCCGCCATGGCATATTCAAAGCTGTTGCGAATCTCACCCAACAGTCCAAAGCCGCTGACCCGCACTCCTGTGCTCGAGGTGATCATTTCCGGTGTGCTGCTATCGGAACTCAGAATGCGCATCGAACCGGGCGGTAGAGTGGGATACAGTTGTTCGCGGGCGATCTGCTGAATTTTTTCACGGATCACATCGCTGTTACGAAAAGGCCGATCCAGAAAAAACGCACAGAACGTGTAATTGCCATCCACCTCGTCGAGACTCTTGAATGCGCCCAGTTCCGGTTCGGAGAAATCCCGCAGACTTTCGCGCGAAGATGTCATGATCACTTGTCCGGAAGGCGCAATCCAGAAGCAGAGTATATAGCTCGAGGGGCTGGATTTAATGGTGAGCTGTGCAAATCCCGACGCTTCGGTCGGAGGCTTTGGATTCTTATCAATCGTGGAAACCGTATGAGTGTGTTGCTGCAGCAATTTCTGCGGATCGCTGTGTAACAGCATGTTGGGATTACCCAGCCGGGCAGGAAAAGCGGTCAGGATCATTTCGATACTGGGAGAGAAAGCGGTTCGTGGCTGGTAGACTTTCAGGATGATGGCGCCCGCCATCACCACCACCGCCAGCCAAGCCAGGTAAGTCCAGATACTCGTGGTTGACTTCAATGGTTCGGGCGGGTTCGCACTGGAACCGCGGGCGCTGTTCGGAAAAATACGTTCCAGTTCGGCGATCATCGCTGCAGCATTGGTGAACCGTCGGGCCGACTTGGTCGCCGCACCACGATGGAGAAACTGTTGCAACTCCTGGTACATTTTCGGCGAGTTATTGCGGGCCAGGTCTCCGGGCAGTTCCGGAAAATTCTGCGTGCTGCTGCCGCTCAGCATTTCATAAGCCACCATGCTGACTGCAAACAGATCGGAATTGCGATCAGTCGGACCATCCGGCCGCCAATAACCCGGAGTACCCGCGCGTTCCACCGCCAGGTGCCCCGGTGCAATCAAGCCGAAATCGCATAACTTGATCTGGCCATCAACCAGCAGCACATTGGAGGGTTTGATATCACGATGCACCAGCCCCTGACTATGAAGATAGTCGATGCCGTTCAGTATCCCGTGCAGATAACTCATAGCTACGGGTATCGGCAGCGGCCCGCGATCCTTGAGCATCCGATCCAGATAGGCGGGTTCGTAGTAAGCGACATCCTGCGGCAGGTTGCCCTTGATATCATCCGCCAGCTCCATGACCACGTAGTAATAATTCTGTTGCCGCCCGATCAGGAAAATTTGTACCAGGTTGGGATGACGTAAAGCCCGGCGCTGAAATTCACACAAACCGGCGATTTCCAGGTTGGAATCGGTGTGGGGAAAAAGTTTGATGGCTCGATAAACGCCGCTGATTCGTTCTTTGGCCAGCCAGACCTGCCCGAATGTGCCCTGGCCGATCAGTCGCAACAGCTCAAAATCGGCGAGTTCGACAGGCGGAGTGGGGGCATTCTCCGCAAGATATGTCTTGCGCTCTACTTCGAGTGTGCTTCCGGTGATCTGCTCTTCCGGCTCCGCCATGATCCTTTGATATTAACATGATCAAGCCAACTGGGTAAGCATTTCCCGCAGGCAGTTTTTCACCCGATGGACCGCCTGATAAATCGCGTTGCGATTCATGCCGGTGATCTTTTCCACCTCTTCTATCGGGCATTCTTCCATGACCCGCAGGTAAAAGGAAAGCCAGGTCTTTTCATCAAATCGCGATCGGGCTAATTCCACACACAGCTTCAAACGTTCATCATTGGCATCAGGAAGGGTGATGGATTCAGTGTCCGGCGACTGTTCCGCGAGTACCGGGTCAATGGCCGGCAGTTGGTGCTTTCGCCGATGGGCTGACCAGGCCCGCTGGGTAATCTTGCTTAGCCAGCTTCGGAATTTGCCCTGCTCGCGGTCATATTGAAAGCGCTCAATGGTGCTTAGCATCGAAAGATACACTTCCTGGACCAGGTCTTCCAGCTCTTCTCCAGATAAACATTTATTTTTCAATATCTTACGAATCATTGGGCGATAAAGTGAGTTGAATTCGAACCAGCGCTGATGATTTTCGAAATCCTGTAGGCCACGAATCAGGCTGCTGGATGTTTCCTGCATACCGGTACTCTCCATGAATCAGCTTGTCTGATATTCTATGTCCGCAACAGGAATAATATCAATAGGTTAGAGCCAGAGACGAGAAGCTTAAATTTTTTGCTTTTTTCCATAAGATTACTGAAAAACCTGCCAAATCATATACGAATGCGAAGATTCCGGTCTGGTTCGCTGACCTGTAGTTCTGTAACTGGTTTTTTGGAAATGAGTTATAGAATTATCCCGTCCGGTTGGCCCAGAACCGATCAACATCCTCAGGCAGCCTGACTGTTTTGGTACTGCATCACCTTGTGGTGAATTAACGAACAGGGTGGGTATTTAGAACTGTTGCGACCGGTTCTCGATGCAGTAACAAGGCAGTTGCAGCTGCCATTTTTTTTGCGCTGAAATATTGGGTCATATTTTTTATGATGGCTCATCGGCATCATCGATCAGCCGATTGATGATCTTTTGAGCGCGCAGAAAACGGCGGAGGCGCTGGTGAGCTTGTCGTCCGAAAGTCCAGCCGAGATATCCGAAAATCCCGGTAAAAATCAGCGTCCAGAGATCAAAGGCTTGAACCAACCCGCTGGCCAACCACAGAAATAAAAGTCCGCAACTGACTGCCGCAAAAATATCGAACACGGGCGGTTCAACCAGATGCGGTTGAAAGACGCCCTGCTCCCCGCTGCGAAAATTGTAGGCCTGACCGCATTCCGGACACGCTCCCACAATGCGCAACAGACGCAGGTCGTAGGCACAGTTTTCACAGTAGGTATTCGGCGGATTCAGTTCGGAACCATCATCCGTAGTTTCCCACTGCTGAATGTCGTAAGGGTCAATGGGCATAAGTATCCGTCGTCCAGCGCAGTCGCCGGCCATCAAAGATCGGACCGTCACTGCAGCACAATTCATAACGCCAGCCATCGAGTGCCGCGTCATCCTGCACCGCGACGACACAGGATTGACAGGTACCCATGCCGCACGCCATCGAGCGTTCCATGCACACTTGTACGGGAAAATGATAGTGCTCGCCGGTTTCCGCCACCCGGCGCATCATGACTTCCGGCCCGCAGGTGTATATCTGCGTCGTCGTCGGTGCGGGTTGCTGCTCGGTCAGATAGTGCTGCAGGGCATCGGTGACCCACCCCCGAGTACCGAGTGTACCGTCGTCCGTGGTGATCAGCACCGGAACCTGGCTGCGGGCAAATTCTTCGATGGCGAAAATGGGTGGATATCCTGTCCATTGGGCCATCGTTGCGGGGACCAGCTTGAGCGGCAGCAGATCGGCCCTCTGCACTCCGATAATCGCCACGGTGGAAATGTTTCTACGCCGCAATTCCTCAGCCCACCAGATCATCGGCGGCACACCGACACCGCCCGCTACCAGTAATGCGGATTGCTGTCGCGGCTGCGTGGTGAAGCAATTGCCCAGAGGTCCCAGCACATTGATCGGGTCGCCGGGCCGCTGGCTGGCCATCCAGCGCGTCCCTTTACCCACCACTCGATAGATGACATCGATCAGAACCGACTCAGGATCAAGTTGTTGTATTCCGGCAATGCTGAAGGCCCGACGAATCAACAATTCGTTGCTGCTACTCGGGGGTCCATTCATCCAGGGTTGTTCGTGGTTCCGCTCCCGTGCAGTAGGCGGGAGGGGATGCTGCTGATGGATCAGGTGAACAAACTGGCCCGGTTCAGCGGCTGGAAATTGTTGGCAGCGGATCTGCAGACAGTAATGTTCTCGACAGCGCGGTTCATTGTGATGAACCTCACCGACCAGAATTTTCGCACCGCGATGATTTACTTTGCTATGCATAAAGACCATTATAAAAAAACTTCCGAAGTTGGATTCGGAAACCCAACCCCGGAAGTGCGCCACGGCCTACAGCCGATATTCTGAAGGGATTTCACTCCCTGTTTTCTCTCGTGATTACCCTACCAAAATTTAGCAGACACAGTGGCCTATGTCAACTTTGTCGGCAAGACTTCGCTCAAGAATACAACTTTTCTTTACTTGCTGTAAATAATGAAGTTACATATACTTCGTTCCTCGAAACAGGAGATGAGTTGTAACTCTATGAGGGGTGATGGGTAATCAATATAATCCCAAAAATGAGACAAAATATATAATATTATAATTTAATTATTAAATATTTATTTTAATAAAAATGGGGGTAACTGGACTGACCAGTCACGGATGATTATGAGGTTTCATCTTCGGTGATAAAGAGAGAGTTTATATTGCTGGGGCGATTGTTGTGATCTTCGATGCCCAGCAGGTTCAACGTGGGGCGTTCGATGATGTTCCGCAACTGTTCGCGTGGGATCATCGGCAGGTTGGTGCCCTGACAGATCTGATTGATGCTGTAAAGTGTTTCGATCGCTTCGATGGTGGAACCGAAGGGGAAGCCGCTGCCAAAGAGCAGTTTGTCCATCACGCCATACTCGTAGGCACGTATCAGTGCGTTATAGCAAAGCCACGTCTGCGCGAGCAGCCCGCTCACATCGGCATAAATATTAGCGTGCTTTTCCAGCAGTACAATGGTCTCATCAATCCAGGGATAGCCCAGATGAGCGATCAGAATTTTGAGATTCGGGAAATTGCGGGCCACTTCATCCAGCAGCACGGGGCGGGCATATTCCAATTTGCTCGATGAGGCGAAATAGACGCCCTGATGGATTAACAGAGGCAAATGGAGCCGATCCACCAGTTCATAAATCTTGTAGGCGTTGGAACTAGCCGGGTGTAAATCCTGCGCGGCAGGCGCGATGGTGACCCCCTTAAAGCCCAATTCTTTCTGCGAGCGCATCACTTCATCACGGGCTTCATCCGGGCGAGTCGGATCCACGCCGGCAAACCCGATCAATTTTTCGGGATATTGCTGCACATACTCAGCGACAAAATCATTGGAAATGTGCGCATCGAGGTAGTGGCTGCGAAAACCCAGAACAATGGCCCGATCCGCCGGACGACAGGCCTGCAGATGCAACGGGGTCGCTGCCGGAGGGAAAATTTCACGCGCCGCACGCTCAGCGGGTGATTCGGAAGCTAAGCCTAAACCGGAGCGTCGAGCTCGGTGATGGCGTAGCATATCGAGAGATTTTCCCAGTTGTGATGGTGAATCCCAGACGTGTGTATAGACATCAATGATCATGTTTCGCAGTGGAAGACCTCCGCGCCACGGTTGTCCACCAAGATATTAGGAATAACAAAGGCGTGTGCCGGGGTCAAGTCTAAAGTTCGGAACAGGTTTGGGCTGCAGGTGAGAATACGTGGGCTGAAGCGGTTACGCATCGTCCAATATGGAGATAAAAGAACTATTGGTTATTAGTGAGCGAATGAGTAGAATAGTCGCCCATCAGCGACTGGATGGCCCGTATGCACCGGGGCGCGATGCGGGGGTGAGTTCACGCTGTCTGTTATGGCCTTGTTACAGTGGTTTTAATTCGTACCGAATTGATGAGACATGTGAGGCGCCCAGGGTGTTCTTTGAGTTATCGAGGATGGCTGAATTAAAAGTGAGCAAAAGTATGAACCTGCTGATAAAAAGTTGTACAGCACAAACAAGCAAATTCCGCCCCTATCACCATCATCGGTTGATGTTCGGATTATTTATATTGCTGGGAGTAGTCTCCGGTAGTGGTTGTTCGCAATTCACGCAGCGTCCTGATCCTGTCGCCGAAAAGCAGGGTAAGACGTATTACCTCGATGGAGCGGGCAACTGGGGTTTCGGTACCCATGACGTTCCGGAAGGTTTGCATCTGGCGGGATATCCGGGCGATGTGGAGGTGTTCCGCTGGAGCTACACGTACGTTCCGATGCTGGACCAGATCAACACTCCCGGTGCCAAAGCCAAAGCCCGGCAACTGGCTCGCAAAATCCGTCAATACAAGGAAGATCATCCCGATCAGGAAGTTAACATTGTGGCGTTGTCGGCGGGCAGCGGTGTCGCCATCTGGGCTTTGGAATATCTTGCCGGCACCGAGCAGGTCAATCACGTCTTTTTGCTGAGCAGTTCACTTTCGAGTCAATATGACCTGCGCATGGCTTTGCGGAGCATTAAAGGCCGGGTCTATGTCTATTATTCCGCGCGCGACGCCATCCTCAAATCGGTTGAGGTGATCGGGCTGGGGACGATCGATCAGAAACGCGGCGTACAAGCCGCCGGCCAGGTCGGACTGATGGGACGTGGCATGGAGAGCGGCCGGATTATCAATATCGGTTGGCGCAGCCGCTGGGAAAATCTCGGCTGGTATGGTCGCCATGCCGATTGCGTCAACACCGTTTTTGTACAACATGAGATCGCACCGAAACTGATGCAGCGGGGGCCGGTTTATCTGCCGACGCATACCGATCGACTGACCACGCCCGCCGATGATGCAACGCCGGCGGATGACGAAGCCGATCCGGTTGAACCGGACCACACTGCAGCACCGAGTGCATCCCCATCATCTTCATGACCACAGGTCAACGAACCGCCGCTTCTGCTTGGCTCCGTAACCGCCCGACGCGATCGTTAAGTCTCTGGTGGCGGGAATGGTGCTTTTTTTGCGTGGTGTGGAGTCATTTCTGGAAACGATTATTCCTGTTGATGCTGATCGTGGGCGGTGGAGGGTTGCTCTTTGTCTGTTTGGAACCGGAAAAGCAGCATTCCCTGGCCCGGGGCATGTATCTGGCTTGGAGTCTGCTGTTTGCCAATCCAGGGGAGGATTTTCCCCGTTCGCCGGTATTGCAGGGGCTGTTCTTTCTGATCCCGATCCTGGGGCTGACGGTGGTTATCGAGTTGATCGTCGATCTGGCGATGGTCATGCGCGATCGGCAGAAATATGAGAGAGGCTGGTGCAGGATGATGGCACAGGCGCTGTCGGATCATGTGGTGCTGATCGGGCTGGGCAAGCTGGGATATCGAATATATCTGTTACTGAAGGAACTGGGTGAGCAGGTGGTGGTGATCGAGAGCAATCCCGCCAATCAGTTTCTGGAAAACATTCGGCGCGATGGTTCACCGTTATTGATTGGCGATGCCCGGCGGCAGGCCTTTCTGGTCGATGCCAATATTGCGAAAGCCAAAAGCATCGTGCTGGCCACCGATGATGATCTCGCCAATCTCGAAACGGCGCTCGATGCCCGGCAACTCTCGCCGAAGATCCGCGTGGTGTTGCGGATGTTTGATCAGAACATGGCCGACAAAGTGGGGCAGGCCTTTAACATGCCGGTGGCGCTCTCGCCCTCGACCCGGGCGGCGCCGGCTTTTGCGCTGGCCGCCATGGATCCGGCGATTACCGACAGTTTCATTATCGACGAGCAGTTGATTGTGATGCAGCGCTGGCGGGTGCATGCCACCGGACCGCTGCAAGGCCGCACGATCAGCCAGCTGATGAAGGATTTCACGCTCGGCGTGGTCGAACTCAAAAGACCCACCGGCGAAGTCCGCCTCTTTCCGCCGCCGGAACAACTGCTCCAGCCCGGTGATGAACTGGTGGTGCAGGGGCCTTATGACAAACTTGAACAACTCCGCAGCCAGCTCCCCGAACTGGGCGTCGAAGAAGAGGGTGTGCTACTGCCGTAATTTCTGTTTTCTCGCGCGGAATAATTGATAGTAATTCGTCGGGGGGCGAATACTTTCGACGAGGGCGGGGAGCGCTTGTAGTTCGGCGAGGAAATCGCGCTGCAGGTCCACGTGATTCCACTGCAGATAACGCTGCCAGATGCTTCGCCAAAGTCCGGGTTGTGCTGAATATCCAAAATCAACGATCACCAGCCGACCGGCGGGCTTCAACATCGCCCAGGCATTCCGCAGGGCGCGCTGCCACTGGGGAATCATGGTCAGCGAATAAGAAAACAAAAGCGCATCAAACGTTGTATTAAGTGCGAGTTGTTCCGCAGACGCGCGTAACAAGTGGAAAGGATTAAGAGCTACAGAGTGAGTATTCAAGGAGCCGCGGGCTTTAGCCCGCGCGGAGTTGATATGGGGCACGATTATGTAACGGATCGCCCGTCGTTGAGCCACTCGTAACATGTCCTGCGAAACATCAATGCCGATCACCCGTCCGCCTATGCCGACTTGAGTCGCCATCCGCAGCAGATTCCAACCGGTACCGCAACCGATCTCCAGCACGGCTTCACCGGGTTGCAATTGCAGGGCGTTGATGGCAGCCTGACGATATCGCAGGATCGTCCAGCGCGTCAGATCGTAGATCGGCGCGTTCCAGCGATAGAAGCGTATTAACCGATGTATTTCGGTTGGCATGGAATCACGTGCGAGTTATCAATCCAAACTATAAAAAACGCTTGATCCCGAAGACCGAGATCAAGCGTTTACCGGTTACGATCTATGCCATCGTCGCGCTATTCAACGGTGACACTGTCACTGGCCACCACGGCTGGGGTTTTACTGGCAGCAGTGTAAAGGGCGGCGAAGTTATCAATGGCTTCACCCTGCACCGTGGTCAGGTCGATGGCGAAGCGATGGCTGACGCTCTGGAAGAGCAGTTCGGCATCGATGGCGAAGGGTCCGGTGCGGCCGGTGATATCGAGCGAATAAGTGATGATGTCGGCGGCGTTGCCGAAGTTTTCATCCGCCAGCGCCAGGTCGTCGCTGCTGATTTCCGCCGGGGCCGTGGTTTTATCCAGGCCGGAGGGCAGCAGGCGGTTGTCCTTCGCATAAGTTGAACCCCGCAGCAGCGTATATGTCACATCGCCGTCAGTATTCCGCATGATCGATTCGTAAATCTGCACCTGGTCCTCGCTGGTGATCATGTCATAGTGCGGTTCGAAGGCGCCTTCGATTTCGTCGGCGTCGTTACCTTGAATCGGACCGTCGCCGAAGGTGGGGCCGGATTGAAAGAAGGTTTCGCCGGCACCGGAATCAGCCGCCCGCAGGTGAATCCAGGCGCGGCGGGCTGGGAAACCGGTGGGGAATTTATGGCCGGTCAGGTTTTCCACCCGTACGGTGATGTTGAGCGTGTTACCGACGATTTCGGTACTGGTGATTTCGAGGGTCGCGGTTTCGTTTTCGAGGAAATCGCGGGCATCGGCGAGGGCGGCGTCGAACTGATCGGATGAAGCGGTCAGGCCCAGTGCTTCAATATTGTCGCGGAACATCTGCAGCATGAAGACGTTGGCGCTGCGGAAACGATGCTGCGAGAAAGGACTGCGGGCGTCGAGTCCAGCCGGGACGGGTGAGATCACCACGCTACCCTCTGCGACCGGCATATGGCAGCTCTGGCAGGTCTGATCGTCATCGTCGCCATTGCCGAAGCTGCTGTTCTGCCATTCGATAAATGCCATCTGCTCCGGGAAGGTGCCGACAATTTCACCGGCGGCGTTGAGCGTTGGGGTGAAGAGCGTGTGGCAGGTGGCGCACAAGGCCGATCCGCTGATGTGTTCGCTATAGGTGGGGGTATATTGCACGGCAGCCTGCATGGTGGCGGGATCGACATCGTCAAAGGGGCCATAAATCAGCCGGTCGGTACCCTGCAACGTGGTGTCGATCACATAACCACCGCTGAAGCTGTCGCTGGTTCCCAGTCCGACGTTGGTGATCTGGTGGCAGAGGGTGCAGGAGACGCCGTCCAGGGCGGCATCATGCAGCGGGTTATCCGGATTGAGGAAACCATCATCACCGAAGATCAACGAAGGCGTGCCGTCGGCGGTGGCCTGTGTGCGGGCCATGGGCATGTGGCAGGCGGCGCAGGTGTCCTCAATCACGCCGGCCAGTTCCGCAGGGGCCCGGGCGACTTCCGATGCCACGTTGGCCAGGAAGAAGGGGTCATTGGCGGCGTTGGCCATCATCGTCGCCCGCCAGGCGTCGGGAATGCCCACAAATTGGCCGGTCGAATCCGTCAGCGGATTGTGGCAGGTGATGCAGGTTCCGGAACCGCTGAAATTAGCCGTCTCAAAAGTGACCAGCGGCTCACCTTCCACACTCGTATTATCGTTACCGCTATCGACATTGTCGTTGATATTGTCCGGGGTGTTATCGTTGCTGTTGTCGATCACGTTGTCGTTGGTGTTATCCACGACATTATCATTGGTTTGGTTGTCATTCTGATTGCTATTGCCGGGCGGATTACTGCAACCCGCTGCCCATAATCCACAACTTATGAAACCAACCATCACCGATACGCAGCGTCGTTGGCCTGACATTCATCTACTCCTGTTTATAGACCTCAAGATATTTTGCCGCATAAAA
Organism: Phycisphaerae bacterium; assembly: GCA_022072405.1. Lineage (GTDB taxonomy): Bacteria > Planctomycetota > Phycisphaerae > UBA1845 > CAIVHJ01 > JAJVHX01. Next base: position 29,198 of record JAJVHX010000003.1, read on the forward strand.
ATTCAGCGCATTTACAGTTTCCCATAGATCAGATGATTTACAAGCCGAGGCAGTTCTGTAAATTTTACATAATCGGTACCAACATGATGCGATATCTACCAGATGGATTTCATCGATGCCGGGAGCACCGGCGAAGGGGGCGGGAAAATTACGAATAACAATTAACGAACGTCGGAGCGGGATCAGGCAACAGAACCGAATGACGAGCTGGTGAATGTGAATTACGATTCACTAATGACGATTCCCCGTCCACGGTTCTGGCGTCATGGATAGATTTTGCCCATCATGCGGGCGTAGGGGATGGCTTCACGGATGTGCTTGAGGCCCGCCAGCCAGCAAAGCGTCCGTTCCACGCCGAGTCCGAACCCGCCGTGCGGCACGCTGCCATAGCGGCGCAGGTCGAGATACCACTCATACGGTTCAACGGGCAAGCCTTCCTCGTGAATCCGCTCCAGCAGCACGTCGTACTCATCTTCGCGCTGGCTGCCGCCGATGATCTCGCCGAAACCCTCCGGAGCGAGCAGGTCGAAGTTATTCACCAGCCGTGGATCCTGCTTGTTCACTTTCATGTAAAACGCTTTGACCTGCTTGGGATAGTGGGTGCAGAAAACTGGCTGCTCGTGCAGGCGGGAGATGATGGTCTCGTCGCTGCCGCCCAGGTCCTTGCCCCACTGGAAGTTTTTGGCCAGTTCCACGTGGTGCGGGATATTGGCGACCTGCTCGCGCAGCTCTGCGAGTTCCTCGCGGATTTCGATTTCGCGGGCGGCGGCTTTATCCTTTTCCCACTGCTTGGCTGCTGATTTGGCTTTTTCAGTTGCTTCCGCCAGTTCCTGCTCCAGCGTGGTGATCTGCTGGTTTTTGGCTTCCAGGTCGCGCTGCAGCAGTTGCTGGGCGGCGTCGCTGTGCAGCAGTTCGATGGCGTCGTTATAACGGAGGCGGACGAAAGGTTTGCGGATGCGTTCGAGCTGGGCCAGATCGCGACCGAGGAACTGCAGATGTTCGCGGTGGTCGCGCAACACGCGGTCGCGCAGGCTGATGATGAAATCCTCCGCCACCGCCAGCACATCGTCCAGTTCGGCGAAGGCGATCTCCGGTTCGACCATCCAGAACTCGGTGAGGTGGCGGCGGGTTTTGGATTTTTCGGCGCGGAAGGTGGGCCCGAAGCAGTAGACCTTGCGATGGGCCATGCAGGCCGCCTCGACGTAGAGCTGGCCGGTCTGGGCGAGGTAAACCGGTTCGCCGAAATAATCGACGGAAAAGAGCGTGCTGGCTCCTTCACCGGCGGCGGGGCTGAAGATCGGCGTGTCGATGTTGACGTAGCCGTTATCGTTGAAGAAGCGGCGGATGGCGTCGGTGAGGGTGGCCCGGATTTTGAGGATCACTTCCTGACGGCGGGAGCGGAACCAGAGGTGGCGGTGCCGCATCAGAAAATCAATGCCGTGGGCCTTGGGTGTGATCGGGTAATCTTTGGCGGCGTGGAGCAGTTCAAAGCCGCTGACCGCCAGTTCGTAACCGCCCTCCGCCCGCGGTTCTTCACGCACCAGGCCGCTGATGGTGACCGACGATTCCTGCGTGGTCCGCTTGGCGGACTCGAAGAAGGGTTCGGTCTGTTCGTTCTTTTCGACGACGCACTGGCACAGGCCCGTCCCGTCGCGCAGCAGCAGAAAGACGATTTTCCCGCTGGAGCGCACATTGTACGCCCAGCCGCTTAAAACCACTTCCTGACCCACAAAATGACGGAGTTGATTGATCGTCGTGTCTGGTTTCATGGCCCGGATTATAATATCCCCCGCGACCACCACCAAACCGACAGCAGGTAGCCGACAGCAGCGAGCGGCCAGCCAACGATCAACTTTCAGCCGTCAGTATGAACAGGTGGGTACTGGTAAAGTTTGAATCTTATTCAATCACCAGACCCTGAAGACCGCTCCCTGACGGTCGCGGCTCGGTGAAACTTTACTCGTACCAACAGGGGGTCAGCGGTTGTAGTTATTGAATGGCATGCACATGGATTCGTCTGGGCAGGTACAATAAACATCCGCATGCCCGCCCGGTGGAGTACCACGATGCGGGCATGACACCCAGCAGCGCGAGCCACCGACTACACTGCGAGATGCGATGAGCATGAGTTGATCTATCGCACCAATCGGTGGGCAAGCCCACCTACGAAACTCAGGATAAAAAGCAGGCAACTATGCCACCCGTCCAGAGAACTCAATAAGTTTTCATAGATGAGTGGACCACAATATAAGTTTATCGGAATGTGTAATGAATTCATCCGAACATGCATTAATTTCCTGTTTGCAGGAAATTAAACCACAGAAAATTGGTTTCATTGAACTCCACACAGACTTGGAGGGATTTTGTGCAGATATTCTGCTTGACGCTCGTTACGATCTGTTTGCGTCGGAATGTTTATTCGACGAATGTACGGATGCACAAGCCAAAACATTCCTGACGGGTTTTGTTAATCGTGAATTCAATGTAGGCTATGGAGTGTTAGAACAGCTATCTAAATTGCTCTCTATTCGAGGGCGGTTGATCAGCGAAAGCATTGATCCGCTTCTAATGACATTGGATTGGAACGACTTCGGTTCACATCAATTATTTCTCAGTTACCTGACCCTGCGGGATGACGGTGCCGTATGGGCCGCCCGGTTACTCGATGAGGTACCTGAAGATTTTAGAGATGGGCTATTCTTGGCTTGTTATAAACTTCATTCCGAAGAGCTTGATAGGAAACTTATGGTTAAATTCTTGCAATGGGATCAAGAAGGAGGTTGGGCTCCAACAGCTACAGGGGAGATATACGCACTTGAGCAATTTATTGGTAAGTGGATCAATCAATATGATTATCATGACCTGGAGCAGGTAATTCGGGTATATTTCAAATATCGCGCAGCCCAGTAGGTTGGGCTTGCCCAACTGCCGTAGGGTGGGTGATTCACCTACCTGATGAAGGAATCCAACAATCTCCATGATCGAAGTGAAATAGGTGGGTCGATGACCCATCCTACAGCTTGCTGGATATGATATTTACATGCAGCCAATAAAGAGAACAATTAACGATTCACATCCCTTTTTTGATGAGATTATGCAATTCTGTATGATCACAGATGCGCGATCCTGCACTATCGGATATCGTTTACTTGCAAACCAAGTTATCTTGTTGGCTGAAGAAGTTACACGCGTAATGAAGACAGGAGTGAAATATCATAAAACTATAAGAGATGTTCGCTATTTAGGGCCAATGCCTTTGAGAGGTTCCGAACATAGTGTTATTGTCCAAAATGCACAACAAATTTATGAGCACATGTCGGGCATACTTCCAGATCAACCTAAAAATATTGACTATGAATTCTTCGAAGATGATGGAAATGCTCGATTCGTTAAATTACGCCAAAAAGTAGGAGATGGATGGTTAGAAGGTGGTGGTACACCTGTACGGGAATTTACCACTGCTGCGGCCTACTTATTAGGTGGAGGTTTTGAGAAATATAAAGATAAAATTGTTAAAAGATTGGGAAATGATCCATGGGAATGGCCTATTGAGCTACAGTTTTTTAGGCATTTGCGTAATGGGTGTTTTCATAAGAATGTATTTAACATTCATCCATATAATGGGCGGCCCGGGATTGATTCCGGAAATCCACCAACTTGGCGTCATCTTGTAATGAAGGACGATGCAAGCATGAATGGACGTACTGCAATTGGTAATGGTGGGTTCTTTGAACTTGTTTATGTAATTCCATTTCTGGATGATATGTCCAATCACTTATAGCTGGGTGCCATGCCCGCATCGCGGTACTCTGCAGGGCGGGCATGTTGAAGGGAAATCCAGTATGGAAATTTGGCATGCCAAGTTACCATTGAGACGATGAAGATTATTCAGAATAACCTGCAGGCATAGCACCCAACACACAGTGAGTGGTTATCACTCGAATGTAACAGAACATGTCTATTGAATTGGTGGCGATTGAGCACGAAGGTCCGACAGCAGTGCAGGCGCGGGAGCAAGAAGCGCTGATGGCGGAAATCGTTCAGCAGACGGTTCAATTATACGATCGCGTCGGCTATCAGCCGCCGTGGATCGGTTACCTGGCCACCCGGCAGGGGCAGTGGGTGGGTACGTGTAGTTTCAAAGGTCCGCCACAGGATGGGCGTATCGAATTGGCCTACTTTACTCTCCCGGCGGTCGAAGGACAGGGTGTGGCGACAGCGATGGCTGCCGAACTGATCCGGCTGTCGCAACAGAGCGATAACACTCTGCAGATTACTGCTCAAACTCTGCCGCAACGCAGCGCCTCCCACCGCATTTTGGAAAAGCTGAATTTCCAGCATGTCGCTACGCTCAACCACTCCACCGACGGCGAGGCCTGGGAATGGTGACTGAAAAGTTGAATAGTTGCTTAACTTCTTGCGGCAGATCGTTCCCGCCATTTGCACACGGCTGAGTTGAAAGCTGTTTTGCAGCAAAAAACTGGAAATTTGCTTCGCACTGCGAATCCTGAAAGATAGCCGGGTTGACTTTGTACTGTTCTACATGTGAAATTACCTGCTTCAGGTCAATCGATCACGACAACCTACTCAAAATCGAGGGCGAATAATCATGTGGATTGTTACCGTGCTTTTATTGTTGGCGGGTGGGTTGCTCGGTGCGGCCGGTCTCATTGTTAAAAAGCGTCCCGATGCCCAGAAACTGATCGACAAGCTGGTGCCCTATCAGGGGATCATCGGCGTGATCATGCTGGCGTGGGGGCTGCGCGATCTTATTTACCTGTTTCGGGCGTTGAGTGCCATCGGCCATCCTACGTTCTGGTGGTTCGTCTTCCTGATTACGACCGTCACGGAACTGGGGCTGGGCTTTTTGCTGGGCTATGGACTGATCGTGAAATATGTCATCGGCAAGAATGAAACTGCTATCGCCAAAACCGAACTGGTGCGCGCCAAACTCCGCGTTTATCAAGGCCCGCTCGGGCTTACCGCGATCGTGTTGGCTGTCGTCTTTTTTCTCTCCAGTATGGGGCATTGAGCGATCGTACAGCGGTGTATGATCTGAATTGGTTGGCTAGCCCGCCGAAATTTTTTGCGAAATTCCGAAGGGTGTGCAAGCACACCCTATGTACTACGAACTCGTAGCAGCGGCTCTTTGGCGGGCAGGTTGCCCGGTTCTGACGACGGCCAGGAGCTGGTGGCGGCATTATCAGACGTGACGCGTGAGCAGCACGGGTTAGGTGGCGACATAGCAGGGAGGATTAGGTTTCGCGCGGTTCATATCGTAGATTAACTTTTGCCGGGGTGGTTTTGATTTACAACTCAGGCAGCATTGAACCGCCGACCCGGGAGGGTTGACGGGCTTTCTTTTTTTTACGGGTGTCTGGTCATGTTCGAACTGCTCACACAAGTCAACCCTTCACTCAACTCCAAATTTGACATGGCCCGTCTGATCGAAGCCAAGGATCCTTATACCGCCGGTCATACCTGGCGGGTGGCGAATTATGGCCAGGTGCTGGGGGCGGCGCTGGGTTTTCAGCCGGAGCAGATCGAAATGCTCCTCTGGGCGGGTACTCTCCATGACATCGGCAAGATCAACGTCCCCGACGAAATTCTCTGCAAGCCCGGTCGCTTGACCGACGAGGAATTCGCCGTGCTCAAGCGTCACCCACAGGATGGTTTTGATCTGCTCAGCGGTACGCCGGAATTCAACGGCGTACTCAACGTGGTGCTGTTACATCATGAAGCCTACGACGGGCGGGGTTATCCGCTGGGGCTGGTCAGCGAGGAAATTCCGCGCGAAGCCCGCCTCTTCGCCGTGGTTGATGCCTTCGATGCCATGACCAGCAACCGTTGTTACCGGCCGGCGATGCATGCCGACAACGCCATCTACGAAATCTGGCGGAATCGCGGGCGGCAGTTTGATCCGGAAATCGCCGACACCTTTATACAGCTTTATCGCGACGGTCTGCTGGAGCATGTCATCGGCCACAGCGATTTCGGCGTGAAGGTCGGAGCCTGCCCGCAGTGCGGACCGGTGATCGAGCTCAGCAACAACCATCATCTGGATCAGCAGATCGTTTGCCCCATATGCAATACGAGTTACCAGTTACAGCCCACGACCAACGGAGAATGGCAATTAAGTAGTTTGGCGGGCTGAACATTGCGGATTTCTAATCCTGTACCCTATCCATTCACACCTGTATCAGTCCTCTGTTGACTGGACACCCAATTTCCGGTAATGATAAGCCAATCAACGGGTTAGTGTAGCCGTCTGTCTCCAGAAAGATGGGCGGTGGACCGCATTCACCGGCTTAACCGACCTGTCATTCCGGGCGCGAATGATCAACCGGTGCACCAGTCTCCTACTGGGACACCCGGAGTGAATGCCCGACCCGCTGGAGATTCCATTCCACCACGCAGGCAACACGGGAGGATTAGATCATCATGACGCAGCGCGCAGCGAGCAACAGCTTACGATTCCTGGTCGGGGTTATTCTGCTGGTCGGCTGGACAGGGTGTGGTCCCGGGGAGACCAACGACAATAACAGCAATCAGAATGTGAATGACAATTCCAACGGTAACACCAACACCAATCTGAACAGCAACAGCAATCAGAATGACAACAGCAGCGGACCGCTGCTGGGGCAGGTGTGGCTGGAATTCGATCTGGACCCGGAATCGCTGATCGTCGCCCGGGCACTGGCGGGCACTGGGGTATCCGATCGATTCACGCAGTACCGCTTCCTGGGAACCAAGAATCCGGTGGTTGGCACGCCTGAAAGTATCAACCAGATCGATGTGATTCTGTCGAATGGCGTGGCGGTACGGGTCACGCTGGATAGCCTGGGCCGACCGGCCAGCTTTCTGGCTTCGGATGATTCCGCTTTGATCCTGGCTTATAACGATGAAGAGGGGACCGTCGACTGGGTGCTGGTCAGTACCGTCGGCGCCACCTTCAGCGGTACCGAAGAGCTGGTGGATGTTGCCCAACCCGCCCAGGTCGATGATTCCACCGATATCTGTGCCTTGCTCGCCCAGTTGCGGGTGGTGACGTCGGCGGTATTCTCCGGATGTGAAACGGAACCGACCTTCGCTTTATGTGTCGGCAGTATCTTTTCGTCCTCTCAGGCGTTGGATGACCTGTGCGACAGTGAGTTGATCCTGGCTGATCTGGATGATTCGACGGGTGAGGGGCCTTCACTGAGCGTGCCGCTGGGTGTGGTGGCGATCGGGCCGGCGGATGAAGTCAATCCCGGTACGGGTATCACGCTGGATGCGACGGCGTTCGGCGGAACTCCGCCCTATGCCATCTCCTGGTCGGTGCAGGATGGACCCTCCACTCCAATTATCACTGTGGTGTCTAATGGAACGGATACCTCGCGCAGCACTGCGACCGCCACACTGGGTTTTGTGGGGGAATACATCTTCCGGGCTACGGTGACGGATAATGATGTGCAGATCGCCTACTACGACCTGACGGTAACCGTGGCTGAGCAACCTGATGCGTTGACGGTGTCCGTGAGTGCGGAAGCATCGGAAACGGTTCCGTTTACCGCCCAGTTTGATGCCGATGTCGAGGGTGGCGTACCGCCCTATAGCTATTCCTGGACCATCTTCTCCGGTCCGACGGATGAAGCCGATTTCGCTGCTCCTACGGCAGCCAGCACCGAAGCCACCTTCTCCGAAGGGGGCACTTACATCGTGCAGGTGTCAGTCACCGATTCGGATAACCCGCCAATCACCACGGTCAGCAGTGCCGCGGTAACGATTATTGATCCGGCGGTGGATCTGATCGCCCACATCACTTATCCCGATTGCGATCAGGATACGGATGAGGATACCTGTGCCGCCGTGGGCGAAGAAGTGGAGCTGGGTGTTGATCTGATCAACGAGGAGGGCACACCGGCCCAGATCAATTACAACTGGTCGCTGGTCAGTGGGAATGCGTCCCTGACGGGTGCCTCCAGCAGCACTCCGACCCTGACGGTCGAAGGTCTGGGCGTGATTGAGGTTTCGGTTACGGTGACGGATTCCGCCAAGGGACAGACTTCCAGCGATTCAATTACGATTGAAGCGATCCAGGAAGGGGCTCTGACGGTGGAAATTCTGACCGATAGCCAGGCGATTCAGAACCAGCCCGAAATGCTGTTATCTGAAGTAACCAACGCTACCGGCGAACTCACTTACGAATGGGAAGTCACTTCCGGTACCGGTACGTTTGATGATGAAGCCAGCCAGAACGTGCAATTCACACCCACCACCCGACCCAGTGTCACCGTCCGGCTCACGGTAACTGACGCCGCTACGGATGAATCCGCAACGGATACTGCCACCATTCTGGTCTCCACTTTTAGTGCCACCATCGTCGGTGAGGATGAAATCAGCAGCAACAGCATCGAAAACTACACGGTGAACTTGTCATCGAGTGCACCTGATGAAGTAAGTTACGCCTGGACGGCGACCAAGTCGAATCCCTCCGATTCGATGACCATTAGTATTCTGGATGTGGATGGCGCCTCCACCAATGTGCAGGTGATCGGCGATGGGCAGTACACGCTGCAGGTGACGGTGACCGATGAAGGCGATTCCACTAATTCCACTGTCGATACCCAGCTGATTACCTCGGTATGTGCCCCGACGGATATTCCCGAAGCCGATGCGGGTACCGCCCAGTTGGCGGCAGCCGGGGCCGTGGTGACTTTGGACTGCGATTCCGATTCTGCAACCCAGCGGACTTATACCTGGAGTCAACTGAGTGGTACCACGGTATCGCTGACTCCGGGAGCCAGCGGAGTGGCGACCTTTACCATGCCCAGCGGGGTAACCACGCCGCTGAATTTTTCCTGCCAGGTCTCCAATACCACGACCTTCTGCGACGCCACCGATACCGTGAAGGTGTATGCCACTCCGGTGGTCAAGCCGACCGACGGAACGATCAATCAGGATGTCGGCCTGGGTAGTAACGTAACTATTAATTGCACCCAAACCGCCGGTACTCCGGTGGCTACTTATACCTGGGAGCAGGTTCTGGGCACGGCGGTGACGTTGGATATCAGCGAAGCGGGCGTACTGACTTTTGAAACCCCGCTCAGCCCGGATACGTTGAAATTCGAATGTGCCGGTATTGTCGAAGATGCGGAGGATGGCCTGTTGACGGGTGCATTCAGTACCGCCAACCCGGCCACCATCACCAACAGCGGTTATGAAATTCGCGCCGCCGCCAAGACCGGTGCCAGTGCCCCGACCAGCATCGGCGGAACTTATTCGACGATTCTGACCGATCGGGTACGTTTAAATAACCAGACGCCCGGTTATGTCGTCTTCGCCAGCCAGGTGGCGGGCGGATCGGCGGCTCAGGGCCTGTTCGGTCTGGATGTCGCCAGCGCAGGACAAACCTCCGCAGTAACGGTTCGCACCACGCAAGGTGCGGCTGCTCCGGCTGCTACCGGCGGTACGATCAGCGCGATTACCGTTTTCGATGTGAACAACAGCCGCCAGGTGGGCCTGGTCGCGGACATCACCGGTGGATTGGACAGCATCACCACCGCCGTCTTGACTCAGGCGGATGGCGGGGCGCTGGCGGAAGCCTACGCCAACGGGACAACCGATGCCAATCCCGGCGGCAAACGCTATTGCGATTTCTACGATGTCGGCTTGCCCGGTAGCGGCTCGGCGGCGATCCATGCTCAGTTTGATAATGGCAGCGATGCCGATTGTTTGGATGATTTCCTGGAGGGTATTTACCAGGGAACCAGCAGCCTGGCGGTGGAAGGGACAACCTCCATCCCTGGCGGCAGTGGTGGTCAGCTCTTTGACGGCACGTTTGAGCAATTGCAGGTCAGCAATTCGGGGGCGGTGGTCTTCGCCGCGTCCGGGGCGACCAGTACCCGTTTCGGAGCCTTCAAATATACCTCGTCGCTGGCCAAGGTTTTTCTGGATAATGGCGCGGCAGGGGATACGGCTGCTCTGTACACCGAGGAGTTGCCGGCTGATCTGGAAACCAACGCCACCGGGCTGGTCTTTTTCATTACCGGTATCGACAACCAGCCGCTGGGCTGGGCCGATCCCAAAGCCGATACCGGCTTGTTCAATGGCAATGGGACCAGTGGCACCAACCTGGGCCTCAATAACGCGCAGACCACGACCGACCTGAGTTTTGATCTGTCAACGATCAGCGAAGTGGCGGGTAATGCCAGCGGTGATGTCGCCTTCATTGCGGATAACCAGCTGTTCTATTACCGGGCATCCACGGGTCGAACGGTTCAGGTGTATGATGCCGCCACCACGCCGCATCTGATCAAGGGCGGTATGACGATTCAGGATGTGGACAGCAACAACTACCCGCTGACCACGATCCACGAAGTGCAGTTGAACGACGCGGGCTATATTGTCTTCACTGCCAACTACACCGGCGGAACCGGCGTCTTCGTCGCCAAGCCGTAAACAGCTTCGAATTATTTGCTTAACAACCTACTGCCATGAGTTAACAGCTCATGGCAGTTTTTTTATCCCCACACCAAGCCCAGTCGGACGCCACCCGGCCTGCAGATCATGCAGGGTCTGATGCAGATTCTGCGCCTGTTAATTTGGAAAAAGGATTGAAAAATCAAAAATACCGCGAATTTTTATTTTATATAACATATTTATATTTAATTGGTTATGAAAATTACGGAGCGGTATATAGCGGTGGTCACAACATGATTGGCACGGCAGTTGGTTTAGGTGGCTTGCGAACTTGTGTCGCCATGAGGTGAACCAATGGTCCGAGCTGCCAATTATCGAGTGCATCTGATGAACAGCGAGGCTGATTCTGACTGGCAACGTCTGGGCGCCGCCATAGTGGAACAGGCGGAAGAGATGATGCTGGCAGAGTTGACCGTGTCGCTGGCGGATGCGGAGTTGATGGACGAAGGGAACGGGCGAGCGATTACAAAGGATCAGGGATGATCTACGGATTGTGGAATAGTGCGGCGGGTATGCAGGCCAATCTGTATCGCCAGAATGTAATGGCGAACAATCTGGCCAACATCGACACCGTCGGTTTCAAGCAGGACCTCGCCATGCTGATGGAACGGCCGGTGGAGTCCCGCGAAGAAGGCACCGCCCCCGGGCCGATCAATCGTTTTTTTGATCGCCTGACCGGCGGAGCCAATGTCAAACCCACGATCCACAATTTCGCCGCCGGGCCGGTAATGCCCACCGGTCAACCGCTCGATGCCATGATCAACGGTGCGGGCTTTTTCCAGGTGCAGACCGCTAACGGCGTGCGTTACTCGCGCGACGGCCGGTTTACCATCAATGGTAATGGTGAACTGGTGACGGTGACGGGCGGCCATCCGGTGCTCAGTGCCGGCGGCGCGCCGATCACGGTTCCCGACGGCGGGCAGGTGATCATCAATGCTCAGGGCCAATTGCTGCAGAATGAGACGCTGGTCGGCCAGGTCGGCTTGGTCGAATTCGCCGATACGAACAAACTGCGCAAGATCGGCGGCAACTTGTTTATTGCGACCGAGAAAGCAACCCCTCAACCCGCTGCGAATCCGACCTTGATACCCGGAGCGGTGGAGGGTTCCAACTTTGAACCGATCAGCGGGCTGGTCGGCATGATCGAAGCCACGCGGGCGTTTCAGATGAATGCCTCGCTGTTGCAGTTGCAGGATCAGACGCTGGGCCGGGCGATCAGTGATATTGCAAGATTCTAGATCAGCGCGGAGATACGGGATCACGGAGAAGAAGTGGTAAGAGTTTTTCAGGAATAGCCAATGGCGATTACGGCATTACAGGCAGCGGCGAGCGGGATGAAGGCACTGGACACCAAGCTGGATGTCCTGGCCAACAACCTCGCCAACATCAATACCGTCGGATTCAAACGCTCACGAACCAATTTCGAAGATCTGCTCTACCAGATCAAGCGTGAACCAGGTGTGCTCAATGCCGACGAAGAACCGATCCCCCACGGCATCCAGGTGGGTGTGGGTGTGGCGGTGTCGGGGACGCAGCTTAATTTCGAGCGCGGCGGGCTGGATACGACCAATCAACCTCTGGATATCGCCATTGAAGGCGAGGGATTCTTCCAGGTTCGTACCCGATTCAACGGTGAGGAGGCGGTGGCTTATACCCGGGCGGGCAATTTCACGCGCAATGCCAATGGTCAAATGGTGCTGGGCAATAGTGAAGGTTCGCTGCTCGAACCGGCCATTACCATTCCGCAGGATGCCGTCAGCGTATCGGTCACGAACGATGGCCAGATATTGGTCCAGCAACCGGGCGATGCGGAACCAACGCCCGTGGGCCAACTCGAACTGGCGAGATTTGTGAATCCGGAAGGGCTGAAACAGATCGGCAAGAATCTTTATATCGAAACCAATGCTTCCGGCACACCGGTAACCGGAAATCCGCAGACCGAAGGCATGGGCAGTTTGCGCGGGGGTTCGCTGGAAGAGAGCAACGTGGAGCCGGTGCGGGAGTTGATTGACCTGATCAAGACGCAGCGGGCCTTTGAATTGAATTCTCAATCCATCCAGAGCGCTGATGAAACGCTCCAGGTGGTGTCGAATTTACGACGCTTCTAATGAGGATGAACTTCGCATGATCGGCGGCTGAGTGCCGCCCTGGCAGGATGCTGATGATGAGACGCAAGGATTGCGACAATTCACGCCTTCATACCCCGCGACGAATTCTGATCGCGCTGGTATTGCTGAGCTGCGGTGCGGATCGGGCAAGTGCCGCGGTGATCCGCTTGCACCCGACCGCTACAGCGATACAGACGGAGGTGCGTCTGGGGCAGGTGGCTGAGCTGGTGGGTTTTTCGGCTGATCAGGCGGCACAACTGGCTGATCTAGTCGTGGTGGAACAGCTCGAAGCCGGCCGTGAAATCACCATCACCACTGTACAGATTAACACCCTGCTGGCTGGTAATAAGGTGAATCTGGCGGATGTGGTCATGCGCGGAGCCAGTCGTTGCACCATTCGTCGGCCGGTGGATCTCACACCAGCGAACACAACTCATGCGGAACCATCCAGCCTGACACTCGAAGCTCAATTACGCCGTTACTTCGAAGAACGCATCCGCGAGTATGGCGGGCAACTGGAATTGAGTTATGGGCGGAATATTCAGCCGCTGCTGCTGTTGAGCGGACCGGAATATGAATTCACCATTCGCCCGCGCAGCAGTCGGTTGCTGGGCCAGCTGGAGTTGAGCGTCACCATTCAGCATGGCTTGCAACCGCCGCAGGTCGAGCCGGTCACCGTCCAGGTGACTCTGACCCGTGAAGTGGTGGTCGCCAAGCGCAGCATCAATCGCAGCCAGACGATCACTGCGGAAGATGTGCGGATGGAAGCACGTTCGTTTCAGGATCTGGCCGACCTGGGCCTGACTGATCTGCAGCAGACGGTCGGATTGCGCGCCAAGCAGTTAATCGCCACCGGCGACATGATTATGACAACACAACTGGAACAGATTCCGCTGGTGCAGCGCAATGAAGAGGTGCGCATCCTGTCGCAGCAGGGCGGCATCGCGCTGGAAACAACCTGTAAAGCGCTGGAAAGCGGAACGCTGGGCCAGGTGATTCGCGTTCGTAATGAAACATCCAGGAAGGTATTTCAGGTTAAAGTGACTGGACTGCGTCGAGCGGAGGTTTTCGGCGAATCCGCAGCTTTATTGGCCCAGAAAAGCCGAAAGGACCAAACACCATGACACAGGGTTTTACCTCCATCCTGCTGGTACTGTTGTCGGTGAATGTGGCCTGGGGCCAGAGCAGCTCCATGTATAAGCAGGCCCAGGACCAGCATACGCAACAGGAACAGGCCAAGAAAAGCCAGGTCGAAACCGCCGTTGCTCCCGGAAGCAGTTCGGCCACGCAGACGGGTGAGTCGCTCAACCCGGAGCTGGAAAAAACGTCACTCTGCGCCGTACCCACCAAGCCGGCTACACAATTCAAAGTCAATGATCTGATCGTGGTCATCGTCCGCGAAGAAAAAGAATATGAAAGCGATGCCAAGACCGAGAGCAAACGCAGCTACCAGATGGATACGCAGATTGATCGTCTCTTCAAGTGGGTCAACGGCAATCTGGGTGAAGCGACTTTTCCCGACGGCAAGCCGGAAATCGGTCTGGATGTGAAGGAGGACCGCAAAGGTGAAGGTGACGCGGAACGCAACGACAAGCTGACCTTCCGCCTGACCTGCACCATCATCGATATCAAGCCCAACGGCATCCTGGTGCTGGAAGGCAAAAAGAGCATCAAGGTCGATGGTGACGAACAGCAGATGACCTTTACCGGGAGCTGTCGCAGTGCGGATATCACCGCCGACAACTCGGTGCTGAGCAGTAATGTGGCTGAACAGGTGATCAACGTCCAGCACTCCGGGGCGGTGCGCGATGCCGCCAAACGGGGCTGGCTGGCCAAAATGTTCGACCAGGTCCGACCGTTATAGGTTGAATTATGAAACGCGTATTACTCATCATCGTGATTTTGCTTTCGACCACCGGCCCGGCATGGGGTCAGAATGTGCCGATCGGCTCCATCGCCCGGTTCAAGGGTCCGCGCATCAACCAGTTGCAGGGCTTTGGACTGGTGGTGGGTCTGAATGGCACGGGTGACAGCGATTATCAGCGGACGATCGAGCCGCTGGCCAACGTTCTCAAGTATTACGCCAACCCGGTGGAGAATCTGGAAGAGCTGGCCAAGACCAAGAATGTGGCGGCGGTCATGCTGCAGGCCACGCTGCCCGAAGGCGGTATACGTGAAGGTGAGCGTGTTGATGTGCAGGTGATGGCCATCGGTAACTGCAAGAATCTGCAGGGCGGAAAACTGCTGGCTGCTCCTTTACAACATCACGCCCTGGTCGATCGGCGGATCATGGGCTTTGCCATGGGTGATATCCAGCTGCCCGATGCCGAATCGCCGGTGACCGGTGTGATCCGCCAGGGACTGACACTGGAAGAAGATGTGATGGTGCGGTTCATGGCCAGTGGGGCCGATCTGCAACCGCTCTATCACAACAACTGGATCAAGCCGGAGGAGTTTTACGTCACGCTGGTGATCGACGAAACACACGAGGGCAACGGCATGGCAGCGGCGATGGCCGAAGCGATCAACGCCGATCTGGGCGTGTCCTTCGCCAGCGAAGGTGAAGCGCAGTTGGCCATGGCCATGGACCCCAAGAACGTGGTGGTGCGGGTGCCCCATGTGCAGGTGGAAGACCCGGTGCCCTTCATGCGTGACATCGAAGCCTTGACTCCGCTGCTGCCGGAACGAGGCGCCCGGGTGTTGATCAATCGCACCGCCGGATTCATCGCCATCGATGGCGAAGTACGCATCTCACCGGTGATGTTTGCGGTGGGTGGGCTGAATATCAATATCGTGCGGGCTACGGATGGACAGGCGGTAACGCCGACCGTGGAGCGGCGCTCCTTTTTTGCCATTGATCCGGGCAGCCAGGGCGGACCCAATCTGGCGGAACTGCTCAAGCAACTGGATCAGATCCAGGTGCCCATCGCTGACCAGATTACGGCCATCGAGGAGTTGCATCGCATGGGCAAGATACACGCCCAGATCATGTATGTGGATGAATAGATGAATACGACCAGCATACCTCCTCAGGATATTCCCGACTTCGCCGTCCGCAAGGATTGGCTGCTGGGTCAGCTGCATGATTCCGTGACGCAACTGGTCAGTATCAGCTTTTTCGAGACCTTGATGGAAAGCAGCCGCAACGGTGCCTTCAAGGGCGATCTGGGACACGGTGGGCGCGGCGAAGAGGTATTCGGCGGGCAACTCGATCGCCAGTTGGCTATGGAGATGTCGAAATCGCCGAAGTTCGGAGTGACGCAGAACATTTATCAGGATCTGGCCAAAATTTACGATCGGCCGCGCGGCTGGGCGGAAATCCAGCGTATGCTGACGCCGGTCAATGTGGTGGGCTGACCATGACAACGATGTTATCCAAACCAATGACTCCGCGAGTGCAGGCCCGGGTGCGGGATTTGCAGCGGGTGATGAATTCGCTGATCGAACAATACCGGCGGCTGCTGGAGGTGTTGCAGGCCAAGCTGCAGGCGATGCGCCAAAGCCACACCGAAGCCATGCAGCAGTGGGTCGAACAGGAAAACAACCTGACCCGCCAGATTCAGCAGACCGAAGGGTTGTGGCGGCAACTGCTGGGGGCGACCGGCCGGGACCTGGGCATAAGCGAAGTTCAGGTTTCTCGCCTCTCGCTCAGCGGGTTGGCGCCTTATATCGACAGCCAGCGGCTGGCGACGTTACGCGGGCTGGGTGTGCAACTTTCGCAGGTGGCCCGCGAAGTCAGCAAAGTGAACACGGTGATCAAAATGGTGGGCCAGGAAATTCTCCACCATTACCGCTGGATCTTTCAGCAGTTGACCAGCAATCTGGATGACAGCGGTGTTTATTCGCCGATCCGTGGGACGCGAACGGCGTTGCGCCCGCAGATGGTGGATGCGACCGGTTGAAGTAATTAATCGAGGTCGGAAGCGATGGGTCTGATTAATTCAGCACTGAATATTGGCCGCAGCGCCATCACCAGTTATCAGAGCGCCCTTTCGGTGCTGGGTAACAACATTGCCAACGCGGCCGACCCGGACTATTCCCGGCAGCGGCCGGTGTTGGAGCCGGTGGCGGGGGGTCCATTGCCGGAAGGCATCCGGCCGGGCGGCGGTGTGGCTTTGACCTCGCTGGAACGGATCGTCAACGAAGGGCTGGAAACGCGCGTTCGAGAAGCCATCGCCGCCGTTGAAGCCTCGAAGGTGGAAAGTCAGACCTTGTCACAGATTGAGGCCAGCCTCAATGAACTGACGGACAACGATCTGTCCAGCCAGATGAATCAGCTCTTCAATTCGTTTCAGGATGTACAGAACAATCCGACGGAAGTGGGTTTGCGCGGTGTAACCGTGGGTCATGCTGCGGCGCTCGCTGATGCGCTGCGTACCCGCCGCAATGATCTGGAAAGCATGATTACCGAAATCAACGACCAGATTAATTCCTCAACCGAGCAGATCAACGACCTGACTCGGCAGATCGCCGACCTGAATATTCAGATCGTCTCTTCGGAAGCCGGTGGCCAACTGGCTGGGGCGTTGCGGGATTCGCGCGATGCCTTGCTGAAGGATCTCAGCCGGCTGATGAATATTACCGTCCGCCATCAGGAGAGCGGCACGGTGAGTGTTTTTGTCGGGAACGAAACACTGGTGCAATATGGCGAAGCCCGCGAGGTTATGTCGGTTCCGGTGGTGGAAAACGGTGTCAATCAGTATGAACTGCGTTTCCGCGAGACCGACAGCCAGGTGGATATCGTCGGCGGGCAATTGGGCGGATTGATCGATGTGCGGGACAGCCACATCGTGGATATGATCGGCCAGGTGGATCAGTTGGCGGCCGGACTGATCGACATCATCAATAATGTGCATACCAACGGCCAGGGTCTGGACGGTTACACCACAATGACCGGTACCAACGCGGTGCTGGATGCGGACCTGGCATTGAACGATCCGGATGCCGGGCTGGTTTACACGCCGCAGACCGGCAGCTTCTACATCGCCGTGACCGATCAGGTCAGCGGCCTGACCAGCGCCTACCAGATCGACATTGATCTGGATGGTTTGAATGGCGACGACACAACGCTGAACAGCCTGGCCGCGCAGATTACCGCCGCCATTCCGAACGTGACCGCGACGGTGACGACACAGAATACGCTGGCGCTCACGGCGACTCCGGGATTTGTTTTTTCCTTCGGCCACGATGGTGTCGCCAGCCGCGATGACAGCTCCAATGTACTGGCTGCTCTGGGGGTGAACACCTTTTTCCAGGGGCACAATGCCGCGGATATCGCCGTGAACAACGCCCTGGCGGCCCGGCCGGAATTGCTGGCCGCTTCGAGTGTGAATATCAACGGTGACGGCGTGAATGCGGGTCTGCTGGCTGCGGCGGGCAGCACCACCAGCAGCGTACTCGATTCCACCACGCTCAATGATTATTACGCACAGATGATCGGTGAGCTGGGTGTGAAAAGTGCCGCCGCCCAGGCCCGTCTGGAAAGTGCCGACGGCGTCCGCGTAGCCCTGGAGACACAGCGGGCCAGCATCAGCGGTGTGAACCTCGATGAAGAAGCGGTGGAATTACTCAAGTACGAACGGGCCTTTCAGGGATCGGCCCGCTTTACCTCGGTGGTGGATCAACTCATCGCCGAAATGTTGAACATTATTCAGTAAGGGCGGAGCGACGAGTAACCATGAGAATTTCAACCAACATGTCGTTTGACTCGTTCCTGTTTCAGCAGCAGCGGCTGAGCGGGGCCCTCTTTACGGATCAGTATCGGCTGTCCACCGGCCAGAGCGTATCCGTGCCCAGCGACAACCCGCTGCAAGCCACCCGCGTGCTCAAGCTCACCGCCGCCGAAGAAAGCCAGCTCCAACTGCTCAAGAACATACAGTTCGCCCGGGACTACCTCAACGCCACCGATGCCGCCCTGACGGAAGTCTCCGACCTGATGATTCGGGTGCAGACCCTGGCCAGTGATGCGGTGAATTCCACGGTGATCCCGGCGGAGCGTGAAGCCGCCGCTATCGAAGTGGACAGCATCATTCAGCAGCTTACCAGCATCGTCAATCGCCAATACCAGGGACTCTACCTGTTCGGTGGGCGCGATGTGCAAAGCCAGCCCCTGCTCGATGAACTGGGCGGGTTGCACTATGTGGGCGATACCGGCGATCTGCTCGGTCGCGTAGCCGAAGACCGAGACGAGGAATTCAACCTCACCGCCGACGATGCCTTCATGCTGTTGAGTGACCAGGTCCGCGGCACGGTGGACCTGAACCCCGCCCTGACCCGGGAGACCCGCCTGGATGAACTACTTGGGGCCAACGGGTTGGGCATCCGCCTGGGCAGTCTGCGTTTTGAAGAAGATGGTGCCGCAGAGTCGTATAGCGTGGACCTGACCGGGGCTACTTCCATCGGTCAGGTGGTCGACCAGATCAACGCCGCCGCCGCTGCCGCCGGTTCGACGCTGACGGCGGAGATTAACGCCGCGGGTAATGGACTGCTGATCACGCCGGGTGACGCGGTAACCATATCCACCCTCGATAGCGGCGTAGTGGCGAGCGACCTGGGTATCACGGTTGATGTGCCCACCGCTGATCCGATCGTCGGATTGGACCTGGATCGCCGTCTCACCCCGACCACACCAATCGCCGATCTGCTCGGCGGGGCGGGAATCGATTTTGCGGGCAACAGCTTTGTGATTCGTAACGATGACCTGAGCATCACGGTAGACCTCTCCACCGCCCAGACCGTGCAGGACATTCTCAATACCATTAACAATACCGGTGTGGGCGTGCGGGCCAGCCTCAATACTGAACGAACCGGAATTGATATTCGCAATGAAGTCTCCGGTACACGCATGTCCATCGAGGAAAATGGTGGTACGGCCGCTGGTTTGCTCGGCATTCGCACTTTCAATGGAGAAACGCTGTTGGCGGATCTGAACGACGGTCTGGGAGTGCGCTTGACCGCCGGCGAAGATGATCTGGAAATCATCGCCAAGGATGGCAGCAGCATCACGGTGAATCTCGACGACGCTCTGACTGTTCAACAGACGATCGATGCCGTCAATACTGCCGCAACAACCGCAGGTATCGCGATCACTGCCTCTCTGACGACGACGGGCAATGGCCTGCGGATCGTCGATGGCACCGGTGGTGCGGGGCAGTTACAGATCAATTCCATCAATGCTTCGGGTGCGGCGACTGATCTCGGTTTGAATGTGGATATTGCCGCCGATGCCACCGAAGTAGCGGGTGAGGATGTGGCCCGGGTGGGCGTGCAGGGGTTGTTCGACGCGTTGATCGCATTGCGGGAAGCACTGACCACTGATGTGGCGGAAAGCAATGAAGATGAACAGGCCATCACCATCGCCGCCCAGCGCATCAATGAGATGCTGGACCATGTGGCGGCGGTGCAGGGCCAGCTCGGCGCCGAAGTCCGCTCCATCGACAGCCGCATCACCCTGACTGAACAGGCCGTCGATGCGACTTCGACCCTCTTGGGTGAGGTACGTGATCTGGATTATACCGAAGCGATCTCCCGCTTTCAGCAGACCCAGACGACGCTGCAGGCCAGTCTGTTGGCCAACAGCCAGACATTGAACCTGAGTCTGCTGAATTATCTATCTTAGGATTGTGGTAGAGATTTCAGGGTATGGGAAAGAACATAGAAAACAGAAATGAGAAGACAGAAAAGTGAAAATAAGAAATTCAAATTCCGTTTTCTCTTTGATTCGGTGTTTCAGCAGTGAAGTCCTTTTGGAGAAAAGAAGTGCGGTTGGTGGTCGGATCGTCAGGTCCAACCGGATCACCGCCGCCCGTTGCCGACGAGGATCGTCGCCGCTGGTTTGGATGCCGGCGGTGGTTCGTGCGAACCAGCAGCCCAACGGATGGGACCTGTGACAGGAGTGCCGCGATGCTGATTGAGACGTCGCGATTTGGTCCGGTGGAAGTGGACGACAGTCGGTTCATCCGCTTCGAGCAGGGGATTCTCGGATTCCCCAGTGAGAAGCGCTATGCCCTGATTCAGACCGCCGAAGGCAGCGGGTTTTACTGGCTGCAGGCGGTGGAGCGGGCCGACCTGGCTTTCGTGGTCTGCGATCCGCGACTGTTCGTCGCCGATTACCGGGCCCCGATCAAGAGTGAAGAACTGGAACAGATCGGGTTATCACAACCTGATGGAGCCCAAGTATTTATTGTTGTGAACAAGGTGGAGGATTTACTGACCGGCAATCTTCAAGGCCCGCTGGTGGTCAATGTAGAGACCCGTGCGGCGAAGCAGCTGGTGCTATCGGATAAACGCTATTCGACCCGCCATCCACTGATGCGATTACCGCGGATGGTGGCGGTGGCGTCCCGATCGGCCTAGGTTTTGGGTAGGCAGGCAGTTGTGAATTTCTGTATAATCACAGGCTGAGCGATCACGTTTTCTGGCCGACAACTGCATCTGCCTAAATCCCGAAACCAGGCGGTCTCGATCCGTCCGGTGCGTGGTGCTGCGCAAGCCGGAGCATGGTGCTCAGAGTAGTGCAGAGCCAAGCCATTATCGGACGCACTGACTGATCGGACCGCGAAACCAGAACTTCGGAGGCGATGGTAAGGAACTATCGCCCAGGCATCGGCAGGGCCGAGGAAGGAGCCGAGGATGTTGGTGCTATCGAGGCAACGCGATGAGACGATCATGATCGGTGATGAGATTCAGATCACGATCGTTGATATTCGCGGCGACAAGGTGCGAATCGGGATCGAAGCCCCCACGCACATCGCCGTACACCGCAAGGAGGTGTATGACGCGATTCAGGCGGAGAACCGCAAAGCGTCCAAGGTGACGCCGGAAGATATCTCCGAGGCGGTGGCGACTTCGGTCAAGGAGCAGAACAGCAAGAAGCGACATTAATCCCCTGGAGCCGGGCGGTGACCTGGCCAACAGACCGGCGAGTCGCGCCGGGGAAACGGAGATCAAGGCTGATCTCACCCGTGGATCACAGGAGTCGTGAGCCACACTCAGTCAAGGAGGACTGATCATGAGTCGAGTCAATCTGAACATTCCAGCAGTACAGGCCCAGCGGCAGCTGGCAGTGACCAACAAGAGTTTGCAGACGTCATTGCAGCGGTTAAGCAGCGGTCTGCGTATCAATCGCGGTGCGGATGATCCGGCCGGGTTGATTGTGTCCACGCGGTTGCGTTCGGAGATCGCGGCGGCCGACCAGGCCATTCGCAATTCCGAGCGGGCCATCAATGTGATTGCGACGGCGGAAGGGGCTTTGGCTGAAATCCAGACCCTGTTGCTGGATATCCGCGATCTGACCATCGAAGCGGCCAACACCGGCGCCTTCAGCGAAGATGAAATCCGCGCCAACCAGTTGCAGATCGACAACGCCGTCGAATCCATCACCCGCATTGCCAATACCACCAACTTTGCCGGTCGCAAGCTGATCAACGGTTCGCTGGATTTCATTACCAGTGGTGTCGAAACCGACAAGTTGAATGTACTGAATATTTTCCGGGCCAAGTTCGGAGCGGCCAGCGATATCCAGGTGGATGTGCAGGTATTGCAGTCAGCCCAGAAAGGCCAGCTCTACTTCGCCACCTCCACCATAAACGGTGATGTGACCATCGAATTGACCGGTTCCGAAGGCGTGCTGTCGCTCTCTCTGTTCAGCGGGCAGACGGCGTCGGCCATCGTGGAGGCGGTCAATAACCAGACGGCGGCTAATGGCATCGAGGCCGTGCTGATCAACAGTGCCAATCCCGCCAGCGGCATGGTGTTCCGCTCGGTCGGCTACGGCAGCGACGAGTTCGTTAAAATTTCGGTTATTTCCGATTCCGGTGGTACCTTTACCACCAGTGTTCAGGATGCTTCCGGTGCGGCCGGCCAATTGTATGATGAAGGTCAGGATGTGGAAGCGCTGATCAACGGTACCCGCACGCTGGGTGACGGTCTGAAGGCCATTCTCAACACCACGCTGTTGACCATGGATATCACACTGGATGAGGACTTCGCCACCAGTGTCGGCAGTACCACGACCTTCAACATTACCGGCGGCGGCGCGCTCTTCCAGCTCGGCCCGCAGGTGGCTCCGAACCAGCAGGAGCAGATTGGTATTCCGGCGATTTCGGCGGCCCGGCTGGGCAATCCGCTGATCGGATTTCTGACGGAAATTGTCACCGGTGGCAATAAATCACTGGTAGGCGGTGATACGATCCAGGCGGCCAATCAGGCGTCGAATATCATTGATGAAGCCCTCGACCAGGTATCGGTGCTTCGTGGCCGGCTGGGCGCTCTCGAACGCAACATGCTCGATACCAATATCCGGCAGTTGCAGATCACCTTCGAGAACCTGACCGCCAGCGAAAGCGTTATCCGCGATACCGACTTTGCGGTGGAGACCACCGAGCTGACCCGTGCTCAGATTCTGCAGGCGGCGGGCACCAGTGTGCTGGCGGTGGCCAATACGATCAATCAGAACGTGCTCTCACTGCTCGGAGGATAAGATCCGTTCGCGTCGCGCTACGGTGAGGCGGCGTGAGGATAAAAATAGTTTCGTCCAGTTGTAAAACCCCTCCCCGGTAACGAGAATCGGCGAAAAGAGCAGCCGCCACGGCCTTCGCGATTCCAACCCACCGTGGAGGGGTTTTTCTTGTTTTTCAGAAAATGGAGCGAATGTCAACACGAAGTTATTCAAGCGTACTGGCGCAGTGGCCTTCACCATTAATATGACCGATAGCTTCAACTTGTCGAATGACGAGTTCCAGCAGATTGTCAACTCCAACAACATCATTGACAGGTACTGCTTGAAGTTCTGCTGCGGTTATTTCGCCATCATCGTTGCTATCCGCCTCGGCCCATGGGCCAAATAGAATCTGAGGTTCAGCCGTGAGATCGCTATAGAATAAGTGATCTCCATGTATAGTAATTTGTGCATCAGCCGCCCCGTTTGTGTAACTCAATGTTATATAGCAGCCGGAGTAGGTTGTGTTGGCCGTGAATCCTATCGTGAATGTTTTCGTATCCGTGCCATTATTCGCCGTCCCACGGACCAGTATCGACCAGCCATTATCCTGAATCAACTGGAGATCTACAGCTGATACATTGGATCCTTGCGCTGTCGTACTGGGAGCAATTTGATAAATGACCTCGTGCAAACCATCTACTGCCGGGGTGTCGAGTGTATTAATTTCCTGTCCTACGCCGGCGGTAGGCTCGGTCAGATCAAATACCATGAAATCTGGTTGACTAAACAGTTCCTGGGTTCCCTGCAGGACACGAACATTGCCGATACTGACCAGAAACTGGTCAAAGGAGATCGACCAGCCATCCGTTTCGGCGGATGGAATCTGATCCTCGATAAATTCTTCACCATAAACATGGATATTTAACTGATGAAGGGTGGTTTCGGAACATCCTCCCGATCCAAGCAGGGCCAATAGCAGTATACCACATATCCAACGCGACATTGATCTCCTCCTCTTGAAAATAAGCAAACTCATTATGCTAAGAAAGTAGGTGAATAGGTTTTCGTTGAGGCCTGGGAAGGGAATGAGTCAGTATCGGCCAATTTCCTCGTGCCTGCTACTCAGCTAAGGTTCAGCGATCGGTGGACGAGTATATATAATCATCATGGCGACAGCGACCCGACGCAGAGCAGAACCGGAGCAGGGGCCGCTGAACGGTTGACCAGCGGCTGGTCAACGACTGACCAGCGGCTGGTCAACGACTGACCAAAGGCTGGTCAACGACTGACCAAAGGCTGGTCAACGACTGACCAGCGGCTGGTCAACGACTGACCAGCGGCTGGTCGGTGAACCACCGCTTGCGGACTTCGTCAACAGCGGCGCCGGGACGACGATCCCTATTCCCACACCGCGCCACCTTACTCCGTTGCGTTATGATCCACTTCATGATTCCTCGACGATAAGCTGGATCCAGGAACGCTTTTCACACACACGCTAAGGTATTTTTTAGTTGCGTACCGTGAAGTTCAGCAGCGCTTCCACATTCATCTGAGCTTCAAAATCCGCATGGTATTCGATGCGGAAGAAGTGCGGTCCGGGGGTGATATCATCCGGTAAAACTATCGTAAATACTGGAATTTCGCTCACGAAAGCATCCTCGTCACTATACGAGTCCAGCCAGACATGATAGCCTCCCTCATGACCGGCGTGGGTGGTTTCACGATCATCTCCCAGAACATCGTCTCCAGTACTACCACTGGCTGATCCAGAGCCGGTTCCGCCATTCACCTCATCTGCATTGTTATAGATTTCAATACAGAACT
Organism: Phycisphaerae bacterium; assembly: GCA_022072405.1. Lineage (GTDB taxonomy): Bacteria > Planctomycetota > Phycisphaerae > UBA1845 > CAIVHJ01 > JAJVHX01. Next base: position 54,032 of record JAJVHX010000003.1, read on the forward strand.
GAACTTCATCACCTGGTGAAAATTCCGCATCAACCGCGGGGCAGGTGACTTTCATGGTGAGTCCGTCGGAATTAGCAACCACGGGCTCAGAGGCTTGGCAGCCGCTCCAGAAAACTAGACCAACTGTTCCGATGCCCAAGCTTATCAACTGACGAATAGAACAAAATGATGGCGACATGATCATCTCCTCTTAAATTGAAGGTGTTACTCAAAACAGTTCATGAGTTCATAATAATTTCTTGCCGGTCGATCCAGCAGTCAGCCGGGCGAGCAATACACCTTTTTCACGGTGTAAACGTTCTGTAAAAAATTGAATATCATGTCCACGACCACGTACCATGATCATTTCAGCACATAGTCGTTCGTCCAGGTGAATATGAGTGGTGGCTAGGACATGTCCCTGAAAATGATGTTGTTCGTGAGTCAGACGCGCCGAAAGGCCTCGAGCATGATGGTCGTACAGCAGAAATATCGTACCAATTTGAATCTCATTACCAGCCCATTCTCGCGACACCAGATGTTCGCGTACCAGGTCACGAATATATTCGGAACGATTGTCATACCCAGCATGTTTCATAAGATCATCTAATTGATCGAGAAGTGTTTGTTCCATAGATACGCTAAAACGGATCAATGCGGCTGCCGCTGTTTTTTTTTGATGTTGAGTTGACTTGTCCGCTTGATGGTTAGATCGAGGCATGCGATCGACGTCCCGAAATCGTAACACAAAAATATAAATCGTAACACTAATGCACAGCAGTATAAAAGATGGATATTCCATTGTAAAGGGCTGTAGGCGGCACTCTGTTTTATAATGTGTTGGTAATTTAGTATCAGGCGCAATATGCAGTTTGAATTGTCGATGGGACTTTGCCGCCTGTTCGGATGTTACATCGTTTATTAGACAAAATCAGGTTCTTATGTATGCAACGTAGTCCCCTATGTTTGAACAAATGGCGTCATCAATTTCGCAATGAGCATGTTGGCGAAACGGGTCGTTTTTTGTAGCTTTCGCGATTCACACCCACCGCGGAGTGGTTTTTCAATTTTTAAAGTGTTACGATGAGTCGAAAAGTTGTAAATTTCTGTTGATCTTTGAGTTACAAACCGGCAAGATAATATCCGGACCGGTGGGGGTATTACGCGGGAAACGGGGAACTTTCCCGCCTGGACGGTGTCCAAACGGATGCTGAAAGGTAGCGCGTGGAGCCGCAAACCGGCGATAACCTGTCGTTTGAAGATGCGGCTCTGGTGCGCCAGGTTCAGCAGGGCGAGATGCGCGCCTTCGAGCAACTGGTAGTAAAGTACCAGGGGCGAATTTATAACTTGTGTCTGCGGATGGTCAGCCACGCCGAGAGCGCCCGTGACCTGACCCAGGATACCTTTCTCAAGGCCTTGCAGGCCATCCAGCGATTTGAACACAAGAGCAGTTTTTTCACCTGGCTGTTCCGTATCGCCATGAACCTGTCGATCACCTATCGGCGGCGGAGCAAGCGGATTCGGATGCAGTCGCTTGATGCGGGCGATTCCTCGGCGGAGAGTGGGGGTGAACAGGCGGGGCGATTGCAGACGCTGGTGGCGGAGCAGAACATGCTGGCTCCCCCGGATGAAATGAAGCGAGCCGAACTGCACCGGCAGGTGATGGCGGCGTTGGAGGAGCTGGACGAGGATTACAAAGCCGTGGTGGTGTTGCGGGATATCGAGGATATGGATTACGAAAGTATCGCCGCGGTGCTGGAGATACCGATCGGGACCGTGCGTTCACGACTGCACCGTGGGCGGCTGGCGCTGCTGGAACGATTGAAACCGGCGATGGAAAAGGCTGGTTAGAGCGAAACCATGACTGAACCGTTACATGATCCGCAGAATGATTTGCTGTCCGCCTATCTGGATGGCGAGCTGGAGGAATCCGCGCAGGCCGCCGTCGTGGTGGAGCTGCAGAATAATCCGCAAGCCAGACAGCTGCTGGAAGAAATGCGCTCCGCACGGGCCGCACTCCGGACTTTGCCGCAGGCCCAGGTTCCCGGTGATCTGCTCGAGGATATCATGGCGGCGGCGGAGCGGCAGGCGCTATTAAGCCAAGCCGGGACAACATCGATCAGTCGTCAGCGCTGGTCCGGGGGTGTCTGGCGGGCGGCCGCCATGGTGGTTTTTCTGGTCGGCGGCGCCGGCGGCTGGGTTTATTGGCAGATGAGCAGACAAACGATCAATACCTCCGTGCCTTATACCACCGTGGCCCTGAATGATTCAACGGATAAAGGGATCACCGGTGAGACCGGTGTGGATCGTGAAATAGTCGGTGGTGAACTGCTAGCCAAGGGCGGCCCGAAGTCAACGGTCATGCCCGAAGGTGGCCATAGCCTCTCCAAGAGCGCCCCGCCTGCTCCGACCGGAGCAGCCGGCAAATCAGCACTACCGATCGAGCAGACTGAAAAACAGGTGACCGGGAAAGAAGCCACCGGGGCCGTACAGCAACAGGTACAGGTAGCGCAGGGTCCGGAGGAGCCTACTTCAGGACGTCGAGTTATCAATGATGCCGAAGATCAAAAGCAGGATTTACCGTTTAGTGCTATGAAATCAAAACCAGTTGATGCGGCAGCTGGTAGTGGAAGCAAGCAGGCCGCGGCTGTTCCTTCACCAATGGCAGATCAATTGGTTCAGAGCCTGGACAAAGATCAGGTGAATCTCGAACTGTTGAGTAATAACGTCAACGAACTCACTCTCCGCTTCGATGACCCGGAACAGCTGCTACGTTTTGAGCGGGACTCGGCAGTTTATCTGAACGATCGCCGTGATTTCAATTTTTCCATTCCACTGGAGCAGAAATCCGAAACGGGTAACCGGTCCCTGATTCTGCGGCAACGCCTCAAAGAGCCAGCCGGTTCGGCACCGGTGAATACGGTATCGCAGCGTTATCTGGTGCAGGCTTCGCCCAAGGCGATTGAGGTGCTGCTTGATCGCTATGACCAGGCGGTGAAGATTTATCGAGCCGCCGATGAACCACAGGTGGAGCTGCGATTGGGGGCCAAACAGGTGCAGGGGCTGGACGCGAGCCGCACGGAGATTCAACTACTCAATGATCCGCAGCGGCGAGCGGACGTGCTAAAATCCACACCGGAGAACAGCCTGTTCTTTAATACCGCACCGAATCTGGCGGCGACTGATGTTGAGCAGAACAGCGTGACCGACTGGGAATATTACTATCAGAATCTGGTGCCGGCGACGGCGTCGAGCAGCGGTCCTGTTGATAATGATGCCGCCGCTGCGGAAAGTCAGGCGGTCCAGGACTCCACCGATGGCGCACCGAAACTGGGTACTCGATTGGAGAAAGTGGAGGGTCCGCCGAAACTGGGGGCTGGTAGACGTTATCGGCAGCAGCGCGCCGGTGAGCCGCAGGATGCCGCCCCGCGTGTTGGCGAGCAGATGCAACAACAGAATCGGCGACGGGGCGTAACCAATGCCACCACGCCCTACAGTAACTCCACTCAGCCACGCTGGGGTTATCGGCAGAATCTTCCTGAACAACAGATTACCCTGCTGCTGGAATTGCGTACCCAGCCAGCCAGCCCCACGACCACACAGGCCACCACTCAGCCGCATGATGACGAATAGCGAAAAGGCCGCAGACTACGGAAGGATTATTTTCACAGTGGTTGCTTCCTGGGGACTATCTGCTTAGAGCTGGTTTCAAAATCACCCAATGAGGCTTCGCGCGGGCTGAAGCCCGCGGCTCATTGAATTTTGAAACCACTTCCAGTCTGTTGTCTATATACTTGATTATCTTTTTAGATTCGCCAGCCGCATTCGGGGCAGCGTGGTTCACTGATACCCTTGAGAATATAGCCGCATTGCAGGCAGCGGAGATGCTCCACTTCGGTTTTGACATTTTTGAAGCAGGCGATGACCAGGCAGGTGCCGGAAGCGATGAAACCCAGTTGCCCCAGCAACAGAATCCATTCACTGTGCAGTACACCGCTGAGAATATAGCTGACGATCAGCGCCCCCAGATAAATTTTCAGGCCGAGTAGAAACCAGTCGGCATCCCGGATGTGCTTTTTGTAAAAACAACTACTCAGGATAAAAAGCAGCAGGAGAAAAGAGAGGCTGCCCGTCAGGTTCATTGAATTCATCCGGATTACTCGTTGCGGTTAGTTGCAGTGATCTGGCCACGAAGTCGGGCGATATATTCGGCAAAGTCCAGCACCGTCTGATCGGTGTTGTGTTCGTTCCACAGATTATTGTGGCGGACCAGTAGAACATACTGGGTTTCGGTGGTCAGATGCTGCGGATCGATGCGCAGTGGAAATTCATAAGCGCGCAGCCGGCGATTCCAGTAGCCGCGTTGATCCTGATCGGATGCGACTGCATAGTTCCAACTCTGCAGCAGGGTTCCCTTGGGGTCGGCGGCGGCGGGGCGATAGGTGTAGAGTTCGAAGGTGAGCTGGCCGGTCAGCTTGGCGGGTTCACCCTGTGGGTCAAAGGCTTGAATCACCGCCTCGATACCGTCGGGCAGCGCATCCGTATCAAAACTTTTTGGCTGGGTCATGGCGCTGACCAGCCGCACCTGGTTTGTCAGAATCGTCTCCAGCATAGCCCGCTGGGTGGTGGCGTCGTAGGGCGGCGTGGAGGTAGACTGGCAGCCCAACAATATCATCAGCAGGGCACCAGCAGTTATAACAGTAGGGCGGCCAATGGTTTGCATAGGTGGCCTCACCAGTTGGGGGTTGGGTTGCAACATGAAGGGAGTCTACCCGATGCGGTGGTGGTGTCAAACTCCGCGCCGATGATTCCAATCTATACTGCCCCGGTCATCGCTCCGAGTGGTGTGAACGGTAGATAGTGTCCGGGTCGATTTGCCAGCTGCAAAGTACTGCCGGTACTATGGCCTTAGCGGTCGAGCTTTTGTATTGGAAACCAGAGCGCGCGGGCCAAAGCACGCGGCTCCTATTGCAGGAAACAGGAATCATAGACGATGGCGATATATCTGGTGACGGGTGGTGCGGGATTTATCGGTTCGCATCTGGTCCATCGGCTGGTGGCGGATGGATATCGGGTGCGGGTGGTTGATAACCTGAGCACCGGCAAAAAATCGAATCTGGCTGCGGTGGCGGACCGGATCGATTTTATCGAAGGCGATTTGCGCGAGGCCGGTTGCTGCGCGCGAGCCTGTGCGGGGGTCGAAGTGGTGTTTCATATCGCGGCGTTACCCTCCGTGCCGCGTTCGATCGATGACCCGGTCACCTTTCACGAGAATAACATCGACGGGACTTTTCGGCTGCTGTGGGCCGCGCGGGAAGCCCGTTGCAGGCGGGTGGTCTATGCGGGCAGCAGCAGTGCCTACGGCGATCAGCCTGAATCACCGAAGCGTGAAAGCATGTCACCGGCGCCGCTCAGCCCCTATGCCCTGAACAAGCTGGTGGGTGAATATTACGGTCTGGTGTTTTTCCAATCCTATGGTCTGGAGACGATCACCCTGCGCTACTTCAATGTATTCGGACCTCGGCAGGATCCGCGAAGCCAATATGCCGCAGCGATACCCGCCTTCATCAGCGCGGTGCTACAGGATCAATCACCGACCATCTATGGCGATGGTGAACAGACGCGTGACTTCACCTATATAGATAACGTCGTGGAAGCCAACTGCCTCGCCGCCGCGGTGGCTCATACGCAGGGTGAAGTGGTGAATGTAGCCTGTGGAGAGAGCGTTTCGGTCAACTATATGCTGGCGGCGATCAATCGCGAGCTGGGTAAAAAAGTGGCGGCTCGTTATGAGCCGGCCCGGATCGGGGATGTGCGCCATTCAGCGGCGGACATCAGCCGGGCGCGGAGCCTGCTGGGTTATCAACCACAGGTTTCATTTGATGAAGGGTTGCGGCGGGCTATCCACTGGTATAGGGAAAATTCTACAGTTCGGTGATTTTCGGACCGATGGATCATCCTACCGTACGCGGTTGGGCAGGAGCATCGTAGTAAAGTAATGTGGCAGGACGAGGTATGAGATATCTGGTGACCGGCGCGGCAGGGTTCATTGGTTCACATCTGGTAGAGCGGTTGCTGCTGGATGGCCATGACGTGGTCGGCGTGGATAATTTTCTGACCGGGCAGACGCGTAATGTCCTGCCTTGGCGCGACCACCCGCATTTTCAATTTATTGAACAGGATGTGACCCAGCCCTGGCGGCTGGAGCAGCCGGTTGATGTGATTTTCAATTTTGCCTGTCCGGCCTCACCGATCGATTTTCATTCCAAAGCGATGGAAATCCTGCAGGTCTGCAGCATAGGCGTGTTGAACCTGTTGGCCATGGCGAAAGAACAACGAGCGATTTATGTCCAGGCATCGACCAGCGAGTGTTATGGCGATCCCGAAGTGCATCCGCAGGTGGAGAGCTACTGGGGGCGGGTCAACCCGATCGGGGAGCGTTCTCCCTATGACGAAGGCAAGCGTTTCGCCGAAGCTGCGGTGATGGCCCATCATCGGTTGTATGGCCTGGAGGTGCGCATCGGGCGGATTTTCAATACTTACGGCCCGCGCATGCGCGTGGGCGATGGACGGGTGCTGCCCAATTTCATCGAGCAGGCGCTGAGCAATCGCCCGCTGACCATATATGGTGAAGGCCAACAGACCCGCAGTTTCTGCTATGTAACCGATCTGGTCGATGGATTTATCCGCCTCAGCCGCAGCAAAGAAATAAAACCGATCAACCTGGGCAATCCGCAGGAGATGAATATCCGTGAGGTAGCTCAGCTGATCATTGAACTGATCGGCAGCCGCAGCACGATTGCCTACCAGCCGTTGCCCGCCGACGATCCCCAATTACGTCAGCCGGATATCCAGCGGGCCCGGACGCTGCTTGGCTGGGAACCCCATACGACGGTTCCTGACGGCTTCCAGCGCACCATTGATTATTTTCGGACGATTTTGAAGTAGCGATGTACAGTTGGCCGTCAGCGGTTGGCTATTTGCATTAAACAGCTCACTATCAGCCGTTAGCTGAAAGCGGTCAGCCAATAACTGACCGCGATAATTGATCGGTCAGCCGGTTTCTGGGGGTTCCCTTCGGGTTGGCCGGCGCATTGCCCGATAATCACATACATCCAGATCACCAGCCACATCTGTCGAAGTTGCTCTCAACCCATATTGGCAAGTCAAGCGAAGCACATGGTGGATCGATACAAATAGAGTGTCAGCACCAACGGGTGTTGTTATCTCCATGGTGGAAAGTCCATGTCGCAAGTCCATGTAACCAAGCGTCCGTCGCGATCAGCACTGTTGCCGAGTCTGACCGGGGCTGCGTTGCTGGTATTGGCCGCCGCAGGACTGATCACGATGGCGCAGATTATTTACCAGCGTGCTGAACAACATTACACACAGCGCATGGTGCAGATGGCGGCGGATACTCTGGACAACATTGCCTGGAAACTGGGGAGCGTCGATCCCGAACATCCGGAGGAACTGGCCAATATCACCCAGCAGTTGAACAGCTACAACCGCGCCCAGACCTGGAGCAGTTTGCGACTGATCCGCAAAGAAGACTGCAATATCATCATCTCGGTAACCAATGAATCAGAAGTCAACACCGCCCACTACGATAAAGAGCTGCTGCAGCAGAACTGGCCGACGGATCGGACCATTACCTGGGAAAATGCTGACAACGAACTGCTGGAGTTGGCCGTGGTGCGTTGCCCATTGCTGCAAGGCCTGGATCGCACCCCCATGATGCTGGAAGGCAAATTGATCACCGCCCGACTGCACCCGCCGATGGCTGCTTTGCTGGGGCCGGGGGCGATGGTACTGGTGGGTACTTTGCTGCTGATGGGCGGAATGTTATATCTGCAGCGGCGTTATTTCAGACCACTTGTCAGCATTAGTAGCGGCTTGATCCGCCATCGTGAACATCTCGAACAGGAGATTTCGACCCTGCGACTGGCCAGTGCCAGCGGCACCGTGGCCCAGGTATGGAACGATCTGATCGGCCTGGTGGAACAACTGCGTGATGCGGCGGGGCAATCCAACGCCATGCAGGAGTTGAGTTCGGCTCTGGAACGCAGCGCCACGGTTGATTTCGTGGAAGCAGCCACGATTCTGCCCGAAGGAGTCATGCACCTGATTCCCGGCGGGCGGGTGAAATATGTCAATGCCATGGGTCAGCGTCTGCTGGGTCTGCAATCGCACGGAGAAAGTGCTGAGAAGCAGAGTATGGGCGGCAAACGGCTGGAAGAGCTGGAAGTCTCGCCTCTGGGCCGCAAACTGGTCGAGGCCATCAAACCCGCGGTACGCGGCGAATTTTTCGAAAATAAAACCGCCACCATTGAGGGCGAAGGAGAGGGCACTTTCCGGGTGCGCGTGATACCCGTGGTCAGCCGACAGCGCGGCGTGTCGGCAGTGGTATTGATCACCGACATCAGCCAATATGCCAAAGCGGAACGGGCGCGTGATGAATTCGTTGCCCATGTCGCTCATGAACTGCGCACGCCGTTGACCAACATCCAGGCCTATGCGGAAACACTCGGCGAATTCAACGATCCGCAGATTCAGGCGGAGTGTTTCAACGTGATCAACAAGGAGACGCGGCGGCTGTCGCGGCTGGTGGAAGAGATGCTCAGCCGGGCCCAACTGGATCTGGGCACCATCCAGATACGGCGGGACCACGTGGATCTGTGGGCCATGCTGGAAGAAGCGCTGCGGGATTTGAAGGCCACGGCGGAGAGCAAGAAAATCGAATTGGTCAATAAACTGCCGGCCAAGCTGCCCACGCTGCATGCCGATCGCGACAAACTGGCGGTGGTGATTAACAATCTACTGGCCAACGCCATCAAATACACACCTGCCGGCGGGCGGGTGACTCTGTCCGCCCAGGGCCAAGAGGATTCTGTACTGATGCACTTTGCCGACAACGGCATTGGAGTGGCTCCGGAAGATCAGGAAAAAATATTCGATAAACTTTATCGCGTACAGCGTGACGAAGTGCTCAAGGAAGTCGGTACGGGACTGGGTTTGACCACGGCGCGGGAGATCGTGCGCGAGCATGGCGGCGATATCACGCTGGTCAGCGAGGTGGGCAAGGGTTCGACCTTTACGGTGTATATGCCCGTGGGCCAGAAGTCGAAGGCTCGGCTGGGCTTTTGAGGATCCGTTGTGGCGTTGATTCTTTTAGCTGAAGACGATGTGCACCTGCGGGCGGTGATGGCCATGTGGCTTCGCAAGCAGGGTCATCAGGTGCTGGAAGCGACCCACGGTCAGGAGGCCATGGAGATGCTGCAGAGTCAGGCGGTCGACCTGCTGGTGACCGACATCAACATGCCCTATCTGCGCGGGACGGAGCTGGTGGCCTGGTGGCGGCTGGAGAAGAAAGCCCGCCAGCCGGCGGTGATGTTCAGCAGCAACGATACGCCGCCGGCCATGGTGGAGCGGATGCAGCGTTTCGGCGTGTTCTGGTATCCCAAGCCGATTCCACCGTCGCGGCTGGTGCAACTGGTGCAGGAAGCGCTGGCGTCTGGTCCCGTGGTTGAGGATACCTGGTCGACAATGACCTTCTCGGAATGGTCGGCGGGCGAAAGCGCTCCCGAGGAACGGAAATAGAGATGACCCTGATTACTTGTATCTCGTGGCTGGTCCTGGCTGCCGTCGTGTTGATGGGAGCGCGCGGTGCGGGCTGGAGTTATGGTGCGGCGCTGGCGCTGTTCAGTGCGGTAATCTGGGCACTGTTCACGGCCGCTCAGGGTCTGCTGAATGTCAGTACGGAGCTTATTGTTCTGGGCATGCTTGGTCTGGTGGGCGTCGGCTGCTGGTCGGGAAGCGGTTATCACCACACCACGAAGCAGCAGTCCGATACGGGAACGCGTCTCGCCAATGGTGAACGCGAGCGGATGGCCGCTCGGGAGGAGAATATCATCAGGACGCTCAGTTCCGTACCGGAGCAATTTGCCCATTGGCTGGAGCAATACCGCCAGCATGTTGATCCCTGGCCGGCGTATGAATGTCACATGCGTCAGGTGCTTCAACAGGTGTGCCGGGCGCGGTCGGTACGTGCGTTCCGAGTACTGGATGAAGACGGCACGATGATTCCACTGGCGGAAATGAAACCCTATCGGCTGGCGGATACTCTGCCGCATGGCCAACCGTATGACTTCGTGCTGCACAGCGGACAGCACTATTTCGGAACCTGCACCACGGTGGCCTTCGCCGATCAGGAAAATCAGACGACGCGCGTTTCGGAACCGGCCTGGGTGTTTCCCATTCAGCGCGGAACGTTGTGTGTCGGCCTGGTCGCGGTGGATTTTTTCGAGGCCGGTTATGACCCGGATATCGCGCTGCTGAAACTGACCGCGGGTCTGATGGCGGAGCAATGGGGTTGTGTGATGGAACTGTGTCGGGCCCGTGTGGCGACGACAACCGACCCGCTGAGCGGATTATTGAGCCGCACGCAATTTCTGCGGCAGGCTCCTGTATTGCTGGAACGCTGGCAACGCGATCAGAAACCCGCCACTGCCCTGGTGGTGGAAGTGGAGGGACTGCCCCGGCTGGATCGTGACGGCTGGTGGGGCTTGCGCGATCAGGCGGTGGAGTCGATCGGACAGGTGATCCGTCGGCGGCTGCAGGGCGTGGAGCTGGCCAGCCGACTGAATGATGAGCATTTTGTGATGTTGTGGTCGCCGCGACAACCGCAACAGGCCCAGGAGGAGATCGAACAATTGACCGGAGAACTCGCGGAGTTGTTCCGCGATCAGGCCAAGTGGCGACAGGAAATCCGGTTGCACTGCGGCTGGACGACCAGCAGCGGCAGCAGTTCAACCACACTGCAGCAGATGATGAATTCGGCCCGCAGAGGCGCGACGCAGGTGAACACTGCGTGGCCGGCCACGTTGAGCGCCTGAGCCGCCGTGGTGATAGAGGTGACGGATGAAAGTTGGGAAACAACGTTTCGGCACGGTTGAAGTACTCAGCCCCGACGGGCCTATCACCGTCGAAGAGGGCGAGGAATTCGCCGCCGCCATGGAAGGGCAGATGACCAGCGCCAATCCGCGCGTGGTGGTCAATATGGAAGAGGTGCCCTACCTGGACAGCTATGGGCTGGAACTGATGCTGAATTTCGCCAACGATCTGCGGAATCGCGGACTGCCGCTGAAGCTGAGCATGGTCACGCCGACCTGCCGTGAAATCATGGAACTGACTGAGCTGACCAGTGAGTTTGAGATGTTTGATGAGATCGAAGATGCGGTGCGGAGTTACCTGTAACCCATGATCGGACAGACCAAAAAACTGGGCGAACAACTGCTGGCGGAAGGAGCGATTACTTCCGAGCAGTTGGAGCAGGCCCTGGCGAACCAGGAAGGCAGCGGCGAAAAGCTGGGCCAGACCCTGGTGGACATGGGCGTGTTGTCGGCAACGGCGCTGGTCAACACGCTGGCCAGCCGCATGGGAGTCAAAGGATGCGTGCTGCGCCACGGTCTGATCGATCCCAAAGTGGCCAAGATGATCGACAAGGAGGAGGCCGCCCGACTCAAGGCGCTGCCGCTCTTCAAAGTGGGCGAGATGATGACGGTGGCGATGGCGGAACCCCAGTCGCTGCCCAGCATCGATCGGCTGAAATATCTGACGGGATGCGAGATTCGAGCAGTCTTCGTGATGGAGAAGAATCTCGAGGAATATCAGGCGAAGTATCTGGCCGAGGAAGTGCAGGTTGATGCCTTCCTGGCCAGTATTGAAGAATCAGATGTCATCATCAGCGAATATGAGGCCGTCGATGAAGGGCCGCTCACCGACCTGGACAAGATGGTCGAAGGTTCGCCGATCGTCAACCTGGTCAGCCTCGCCATTCTAACCGCACTGCGTGACGGCGCGTCGGATATTCATATCGAGCCCAATCGCAAGTGCACCAAGATTCGCTACCGGATTGACGGCACGTTGCGGCTGCTGATGAGTCCGCCGGTCACCATGCATGCGGCGATCATTTCGCGTATCAAGGTGATCGGCAAGATGGATATCTCGGAGAAACGGCTGCCGCAGGAAGGCCGCGTGCATATCGTGGCTGATGGCCGCGAAGTGGATTTGCGGGTCTCGACCATGCCGACCATCCTGGGCGAAAAAGCGGTGATTCGTTTACTGGACAAAGCCAACCTGAGCCTGGAACTGACCGAACTGGGTCTGATGGGGCTGAATCTCAAGCGGTTCAAACGGATGCTGAACCAGCCGCATGGTTTGGCGCTCGTCGCGGGTCCAACCGGCAGCGGTAAGACCACCACCCTCTACTCCGCGCTCGACCTGCTGCGCAGCGACGATACCAACATCGTGACGGTCGAAGACCCGGTGGAATATCAGCTGGAAGGTATCAACCAGATTCAGGTTAATCAGGGGGTGGGCATGAGTTTCGCCCGCGCCCTGCGTTCAATCCTGCGGCAGGACCCGGACATCATCATGGTGGGTGAAATCCGTGATGCGGAGACGGCCCATGTCGCGGTGCAGGCGGCCCTCACCGGCCACCTGGTGCTCAGCACGGTTCACACCAACGATTGTCCGGGCGTGATCACCCGTTTGATCGATATGGGTATCGAACCGTATCTGCTGGCGTCGAGCCTGCTGGGGGCGGTGTCGCAGCGACTGGTCCGGACCATCTGCACCCACTGCCAGACTTCGTACTATCCGACGCCGGATGTGCTGTCGCAGGCGGGCTGGAGTGATCGACAGACGCAGTTATTCCAGCGCGGCGAAGGATGTCGCCGCTGTCACAATACCGGTTTTCGCGGCCGGTTGGGATTATATGAAGTGATGCCGATTGATCGCAATCTCGAAGCGTTGATTCATGATCGGGCGGATGAACAGAGAATCAGACGGCACCTGGCGACCACCAGTTACAGCTCCCTGCGCGAGGAGGGACTGAAGCTGGTGGAACAGGGTAAGACCAGCCTGGAGGAAGTACTGCGGGTTACAGCGGAGGAGCTGTCACTGATGTCGCAGGTGGCCGTAGAGTAGATCAGTATTCGGCATTCAATCAGCCGAACCGTGAGAGAGTATTATGCGATACAGCTATCAGGCCCTGGATAAGCGCGGTGCGACGATCATGGATGTGATCGAAGCCGCCACCATTCCCGAGGCGATCGACGCCCTGCGGAAAGAGGGTCTGTATGTCACCGATCTGCAGGAAGCCACCGGTCGTGAACGGGTCCACAAAAAAGTGGTAGTGGAAAAAGCGACGGCTGACAGCGGGCAGATGACGGTCGGCCAATTGCTGTTCTTTACGCGGCAGATGTCGATGCTGCTGAAGGCGGGCAGTCCGGTGGTACCGGCATTGGCGTCGATTGGCAAGCAGATGAAAGGCCCGGCGCGGGCGGTGGTGGACAAGGTTCGTCAGGATATGGAGGAAGGGCGTGGGTTGGCTGACTCACTGCGTCAATTTTCCAACACCTTTTCGCCGATCTATACGGCCATTGTCGGGGCGGGTGAAATGAGTGCCGCCCTGCCGGAAATGTTCGAGCGGTTGGCCAAGCTGGTCCATTATCGCCGGGAAATCCGTAACCGGCTGCTGTCGGCGGCGGTTTATCCGGCGCTGCTGATCATGCTCTCGATATCGATCATGTCCACCATGATCCTGTTCATCCTGCCACGGTTCCAGCAGTTGTTCTTATCGTTGAAGGCGGAGTTGCCGGCGGCTACCAAGGTACTGTTTAACCTGGCAGCGACATTGCGTGGTCATCTGCCGCTGGTGATTATTGTGGCAGCGGGGACTTTGATCGGCGGGGTGCTGTATATCCGATCCGCAACTGGGCGGCAGCACTGGGCCAACGGCCAGACCCGACTGCCGGTACTGGGGCGGTTGTTTCAGCGCTTGATTCAGGCGCAGTGGTTCCGGGTCATGGGGCTGCTGCTGGAAAGCCGGGTGGGCATTATGGAAACGCTGAATCTGGCGGCGAATGTGACCAGTAACCGGGATTTCCGGTCATTGAATCAGATGGTGACTGAAGACCTGGAGCGCGGCAACCGGCTGGCGGAGGGCTTAAGCCGTTCGGCGATGATCTCTCCCTCGATCGTTCAGGCGATATTGACGGGTGAGGAAAGCGGACATCTGGATACGGCGCTGTTGTTTGTGGCGGAAGTGCTGGATGAGGAAAACACCCAGATCATCAATACCCTGACCAAGCTGGTGGAACCGGCCATTCTGATCGTCATGGGCGGTCTGGTTGGCACGATGGCGATGGCGTTATTTATTCCGCTCTTTGATCTGGCGGCGAGTGCTCATTAAAGGAGCGGATTTGCGGCGAAAGCGAGTACAGGTGGTATGGTAGCACTGAAAAGAAAAACAGCACTGTTGCCGATCGGCCTGGATATCGGGCAGAACGGCATCCGTCTGGTGCAACTCAATGATCATGCCGGCGGGCTGCAGGCCTATCGTGCTGCGGTGTGGCAGAATCCGGAAATCTCCGATGAAGCGCTGAGCAGTGAAATCATCAGCGATCGGATTCGCCAATTCCTGCAACAGATGGATTTCAGTGGCTATCAGGTCATAACCGGATTATGCACACCGGGGATAGAACTGCACCCGATCGATCTGCAGTTGCCGGTGGGACGGACCGCTGATGACCAGCTGGTTAAAGCAGCCAGTTGGGAAATACAACGACTAACCACGCTGAACAAGGAGCTGTTGGAGACCAATATCTGGCGGTTACCGGCGGCCAAGCGGGCCAAATGGTCGCTGATGGGTGTGGCGGCGCCGCGGCCGCTCATCGAGCAGCAACTGGACATCTGTGAACAGGCGGGACTGGAATGTATCAAGGTTGATGTGTCGGCCTGTGCTCTCGCCGGACTGATCCACCGTTTGCGGGGTCAACCCCACAGCGAAATCTGGGGTCTGCTCGATCTGGGGCTGACCCATACGCGGCTGATCCTTTGTCTGGAAGATTCACCGCTGCTGGTGCGCTCGTTTGAAATCGGCGGTGCGAAATGGACCAGCGGAATCGCCAGTGTGCTCAAGGTCGGACAGAGCACTGCGGATCGATACAAGCGTGAAGTGGGTGTGACCGTTAAAGGTCTCAGCGAACGATCGCCGCGCGCCTTGGCGCCCGCCATAACTACAGCCGGTACGGAGCTGCTGCAGGGCAATGAGGAATTGGCTGCGATGATGATGGGCATTTTGCGGAACGATCTGCACCAGCTGGCGGTGGAGACGGAGCGTTCTTACGAGTACCTGATGCAGTGTTATGCTCAACGGACCGCGGGCGATCTGGTGCTGGTGGGTGGTGGAGCCTTACTGCGTGGCTTGAGTGAATTTTTCAGCAGTCAACTAGGCATCTGTGTGTACCCCGTCAGCCAGTGTTCCAGCTATGACACGGAGAAGCTGGTGGAAACCCTGGGTCCCAATCAGCGCCTGGAGCTATGTGCTCTGGCGGCCGGGTTGTCCTGGCAAGGGAGCGAATCTCATGCCCAGTGTTAATCTGATACCGATGAATCTGCGCCTGCAGCGACTGCAACGGAAGCGCCGGCGGATCTGGACGATCGCCGTGGTGGTCAGCTGGGTATTGGCCATCGCCGCCGTCGGTAATGAAATTCATTCCCGTTACACGCTGGCCCAAAGTCGTGAAAAATATAATAACGAGCTGGCGAAATTGAAGGATGCGGAGCGTAAGCGCGATGAAAGCTTCGCTCGTTTGAAGGAGCTGGATCAGGAAATCGCCCGTGCCCAGCGGCTGCAGTATAAACGGCAATGGACCGCGATGTTCAACGAACTATCCAAATCGCTGCCGGAAAATGTCTGGCTGGTGTCCATTTATACCGAGCCGATCCGGCCGAACATCAGCGCCCTGCGGACCCAGAAGATCGGAACAGATGTCAACGGTACCGCACTCGATGATGCGATCCAGGTGAGCTACAAAGGACTGATCGGTCGCAACGGTCCCCGCCAGATCATTCTGGAAGGTCAGACCCTGGTCTTTGAGGAAATTTATACCTTGATCGGCAATCTGAACCGTCTCCGGATTTTTGATGGTGCGGAGATGCTGTCTTCCAAAAATGAAACGATGGATGATCTCTCGCTGACCCGTTTTGTGGTGGCATGCGAATGGTAAATTTCAAAAAACAGTTCAAGGTGATGCGGATCGATCTGATCGGGTGCGGTCTGGTGGTGGTCGCACTGGGATTGACGACTTACTTCGGTGGATTACGACAGAACGCCGCCTCAGCACAGCTTTCTGATATATGGCGGGAAAGTTTCGATATCCAGGAGCGCAGTTCGCAATTGCAGCGGGATTTTGACAAATACGAAGCGGACTACAAACAGAAATACAGTGATGCCGAGAAAGCCGGCAAACTGGATGATCAGATTCCGATCGAAGATCGGTTGACTAACGTGCGGCAGATGGCCACCGATCATGGCTGGCAGGATTGGCAGATCGCTCCGGGACCCACGCATGTGGCCGTGGATGTCCGGGAACGGACCTTTATTGTGACGGGCGTGGCGACCTATGCGCAGCTCATGCAGTTCCTGCACGATTTCGAGGAAAGCACGACCTGGGCGGATATCAGCCATTTTCGCATCACGCCGCGTCGAATCACCGGTCTGAGCGATGAATGCGACGTGGAATTTACTTTGAACTTTTATTCGTCTTATCAGGAAGCCTCGGCCGGAACCGGGGCCGCACGGCAGAAATCTTAAACCGAAGAGTGGATGGGACCCGTGAGTACAGCCAAGAAAAAATTGTATCTGATTGTGGTGGCCGTCGGTTTACTGGCGCTGGTCGTGGATCGCTTAATGAGTTCCGCGCCGCAGAATGCTGAAGCGACGCAGAGTTCCACGGCAGAAAACGTGCATGCGCCGGTGGCTCCGGCCAAATCCGACAAGACTAAATCTGCCGCCGACAATCTGGATCAGAAGCTTTTTCCGGAAAACATGCTGCCGGTCGATTGGTCCAAATCGTTGTCCGATCCTTTCGCCACCCCGGAAGTCGTACAGAAAATGCTGGCCCGAAAAACGCCCGCCGCCGGACCGGAAAATCCGACGCATAACGTTCGTCTACCGGGTGAACCGCTGACCATCAGTGAATTTCAGGCGGCTCATCAGTTGCGCGGAGTGATGCTCAGCGATGCGACGGATGTGCCCAACAGTGCCGTGGTCGATGACCAGGTGGTGGTGGAAGGACGGAAGTTTGATGACGCGGTGCTCCTGCGGGTGGAGCGGGATCGCGTTTATTTCCAGTGCAAGGATGGTGAAGCTGTTCTAATTCTGCAGATGGAATAGGATGGATCGCTCCGAAGACAATTCTAAGAGTTGGTTTCAAAATTCAAAGAGCCGCAGGCTTTAGCCTGCGCGATGTCCAAATCGCAATTTTAAAATCACCTCAAATTTATATCTGTCATTTTATTGACGGGAACTGCTGCCCACGGCTATTCTGAGGGGATGACACCGGCTTCTGAATCGGTGGCCGAGAAACCACGCACCGGCCATGTTCTGGGTCCGTTACTGATACGCACCGGATTGCCTGGCGGCTGGAAATCGCGGTTGCCAGTTGTTTTTTGGCTGCTGGGGGGGCTGACTATTCTGGGCGTGGCTGGTTATCTGAACCCTCGACCGGAAGGGTTGGGTACTCATGAGCAGCTGGGTTTACCGCCGTGCAGTATGGTGATCTACTGGGGGATCCCCTGTCCCACTTGTGGCATGACTACGGCATTTGCCTACACGGTGCGAGGCCAATGGGTGTCGGCGTTCATGGCCCAACCCTGCGGATGGCTGTTATGCGTCGCCGTGATGATGGGTGTGGTGCTGGCCATGTTGGCGCTGTTTACGGGGGTCTATTGGCGGATCAACTGGTATCGCCTGGCACCCCTGCGTGTCGCGCTGGTGGTAATCGTCCTGCTGCTGGGAGCGTGGGGATTTCGCATTGTCGTTTATCTGGCCAGAGGCTGATCCATGAGATATACTGGGCGTGGCGTGGTCCCGATTCCAGAATGATTACTTCGATGAAGGATGGTAACGATGATGCGGTCGGCCGCTCAGGTGAATCGATGGTCGGCGTTAAGTTGCTGCCTGATGCTCCTGAGTGGGGCTGTCGGCTGTAACTGGATGACCGGTTTGGCGTTGGTTCTGCCGGAACCGACCCGCAAAGTCCAGCCTGAATTTCGTGAACTCACGGGTGCGGTGACGGTGCTGGTCTGGGCCCCGCTGGAGACCATGTACGATTATCCCTATGTGCGATTGGAAGTGGCCAGTCATGTGGTGGATGAACTGCACGCCCGCTTGAAAGAGGTCCGCTGCACCGACGTCAGCCGCGTCGAGGATTATCTGGAACAGCAGACCCAGACCGTGGTCGATCCGGAGCTGGTGGGGCGCGAATTCGGCACGCGGTATCTGGTATATATTGAATTGCTGCAATTCCAGTTTCGTGATCCCTACACCCCCGATCTGCTGCAGGGGCAGGTGCGGGCGTCGATCACCATTTACGACTTTTCCAAGCCCGATACCCCACCCCGCCGCTTCGAGTTGACTCCGATCGAAGCCACCGTACCCGGCAGTCAGCCTATTCGCTATACGCAGGCTAGCGCCGTAACCGTGCGCAAACAGACTTATGAAACCGTCGCCGGTCTAGTGGCCAAGAAATTTTACGCCTACGAAGAAAAGGTGGAATAATGAGCAGGCGACCGATGATCGGGGTATACCTGGCCGGGCTGCTGCCGCTGCTGGGTGGTTGCGGGCCGAAATTCGGCGCCCTGCTTTATCACATGGGTGTCGCCCGCACTGAAAAAGTCAAAGCCAGTTTCGAACTCTCCCGGGAATCGTTGCTGATTCTGGTGGATGATGACCAGGAGCTGGTGCAATGGGCGCCCGCCACCGATCTGTTAACCAACGAAGTTGCCCGGAATCTGCAGGAGAATAAAGCCGCCGGTTATATTTTTACCAGTGAGGAAATTGACCGGGTTCGGAACGCGGATGATCAGTTTCAGCAGCGCTCGATCAGTGAGGTGGGCCAGCAGTTCGGCTCGGATCAGATTCTGTGGGTGCAGTTGATCGATTATCAAGCCAGCCGCGAATTTGAGGACGCCTCGCGCGTCGCCCGGATCACGGTTCGCGTGAAGGTTTTTGATCCGCAGGCGGAAGTCAAAGCGGAGATGCGCCTCTGGCCGGAGAGCATGGAAGGCGAACTGGTTACCATCGAGAAGAACGCCGCCGACATTCAGAAACTCAACACCGAAGAGGACATCGCCCGCCTGCTGATCACGGAATTGGCCCGCACGGTGGCGGAATTGTTCTACGAACATACCACTGAAGGCTTAACCCCCTGACCGGTGATCATGTCGTTATTACTCCATGTCATAGAGGAGGCGGATGCCGGTGAACTCGGCTGGCTGTTGCTGCCGCTCCTGGAACAACTGCCGGGGCGGGGCTGGCCGCTGCAGGTCTATGGCCGACCGCTGGGCGAAGCACCGGAAGCATTGGTGAACTCGTTATTATGGCAGCGGGGTCGGCGCCCTTTTGGCAGTCAGTTGCTGGCCGCTGCGGCGATGCGCAAGCAGAGCGCCTCATCTGCAGTGCAAATGATTCATGCCTGGGGCATCGCAGCAGGCTACCAGGCATTGCGGGCGGACTGGACGATGCCGGTCGCAGTGACTGTTTACCAGGTGGGTAGTGATACCGCGGCCCGGCGGCAATTGGCGCTTTTGCGTGATGCACCGCAGGTACAGTTTCTGGCTTTGACGAAACTGATCCGGCGTCGGCTGCTCGAAGCCGGGGTTCAACCGGAGCGCGTCGCCGTCATTTACCCGGGATACCATTTCGGTGAACTGCAACCGACGCGAATGGCGAATGAGCAACTGTCGGAAGCCGGGCGTGATTCCAGAACCATTAAACTGCTGCTGCCGAGCCTGCCGTTATCCACGGCAGAAATTCAGGCGGTGGTCTGGATGGTGGCTATTGCCAAGCGTTATGAACAGCGACTGCAATTATTCTGGCGGGGGCGTTCCGGTGATGTGCATATTATACGTCAATATGCACAGCGGCTGCCCATTGCTCCGTTCCTGAATATCCCACCTGCAACCACGAGTGATCGGGTCCTGCTGACCGCGGTGGATCTGGTCTTGTGGCCGACGGCTCGGGATATTTCGACGACGCTGCTCACTGCGGCGATGGCTGCCAATGTGCCGGTATTGGCGATCGCCGGTTATTCCGCGACGGAATTCATCGCCGAAGGAGTGAACGGTTTTCTGGTGAAGAACGATCAGCCTTTCCCCTGGGTGGAAAAATTGCTGAGCGTTCTGGCGGATCGGGTGCGGATGCGGCAGATGGCCGATGTCGCCCGAGGCCAGGCGTATGAAAATTTCAGCCGGTCTCGCTACCTGGATCAGACGCTGCTTGCCTATCGGACCCTGCTGGACGGGCGGCATATCGGAGAAACCGTGACCGCTGACCTGGTGGAAGTGTAACAATGGTAACGTCCTGTCGATATTCAGGTTGTGTTGTTGATGGACCCTGCCATTACCGCGACGGGGCCGCCGGTTAAAATGAACAGGTTGCATCCCCCGCGGCATCGGGCAATATAAGGGTATGCTCACGGGCAGGTTGCACGAGCGATGACCAGCGATTGAGGGAGCGCATGGGACTGGGCGAAGTATTATTGCAGCGTGGAAAAATCTCCACTGAACAGCTGGAGGCGGCGCGGTCGGCGGCGCTGGGTCCGGATGAACCGATCGAAAAAGCGCTGGTGCGGATGGGTTTCGTGGATGAGTTAAGCGTGCTGGAAGTGCTGGGTGAACAGCTTTCCCTGCCGCTGGTTGATCTCAGTAATCTGACCATCGATCCGACTCTCTTCAAGCAGGTACCCGCCAAACTGGTTCATCGCTACGGATTTCTACCGATTGCCATCCATAACGGCACGATCACCGTAGCCACCTCCAAGCCATATGATATGCAGGCTATCGACAATCTGCGCATGGCCACCCACAAGCGCATCGAGATTGCTCTTGCCCCGGAAGCGGAGATCAACCGGCTGATCAAACAGCATTACGGCGTGGGCGGCTCGACGGTGGAGGAGATGGTTGGCGAGCAATCGGAGGTGGAGATCCTCAGCGACTCGATCGACGAAGCGGGCGATGCGATCGATCAGGCTCAGGAAGCCACCGTCGTCAAACTGGTCAATGAAATTCTGCTGGAAGCGATTCGCGACCGGGCGACCGACGTGCATATCGAACCCTATGAGCGTCATCTGATGATCCGCTATCGCATCGACGGCGTGCTGCAGGTGGCTCCGGTGCCGCCGGCGATTCAGCGCTTTCAGGCGGCGATCATCAGCCGCATCAAAATCCTCTCAAGCCTGAACATCGCCGAAAAGCGTCTGCCCCAGGACGGCGGTTTCAAAATTCGCACCCAGGGGCGCGAGATCGACGTGCGCGTCAGCATCATTCCGACGCCGTTTGGTGAGGCGGTGGTGATGCGTATTCTGGACAAACAATCCACGTTGCTTTCGTTGCGCAACCTGGGCATGGACGGCGAGGTCTATGACCTGTTCGAGACGCTGATTAGCAAGCCGCACGGCATTATCCTGGTCACCGGCCCGACCGGCAGCGGCAAAACGACGACGCTTTATTCAGCGCTCAACCTGATCAAGTCCGACGCAATCAAGATTCTGACCATCGAAGACCCGATCGAATATTATCTCGAAGGCATTAACCAGGTGCAGGTCAATCACAAGATCGGGCTGGATTTCGCTCGCGGCTTGCGCAGCTTTCTGCGCCACGACCCGGATGTGATTCTGGTCGGTGAAATCCGCGACAAGGAAACAGCCGAGGTGGCGATCAATGCCTCGCTTACCGGCCACCTCGTTTTCAGCACGCTGCATACCAATGACGCAGTGACCGCCAACACCCGCCTGCTCGACATGGGTGTGGAACCCTTCCTGATCAGCAGTACGATCGAAGGGGTGCTGGCTCAGCGACTGGTGCGCACCATCTGCAAACATTGTCGCAAGTCGATCGACGCTGATCGGGACCGCCTGCCCGCCGATTTCGAGTTGGGGCGCGGCGAAACGATTTACCAGGGCGTCGGCTGCCGGAATTGCCGCGGTACAGGTTACGCTGGGCGGCTGGGGATTTTTGAACTGCTCACCTTCAGCGACGAATTGCGCGAACTGGTCGTGCAGCGGGCGTCCGCCAATATTCTGCTCAAAGAAGCGGTCCGGAACGGTCTGCAGCTTTTGCGTCACGACGGCTGGGACAAAGTACGCGCCGGCCTGACCACCATCGAAGAGGTCCTCCGCGTCACCAAAGCCTGATGCGTCCTGTTTACCCTCAGCAAATTTTCGATAATTCAATATCCATCAGGGCAACGGCTGCCAGGCAGCAATCGGTTGATTATCCAGTAAGCCGCCCGGCGTAGTAACCTGGCCACCGGCAATTAATTGGCCGTCGTATTCCATCACCGCCCAGACCCAATTTCCCAACCCGGCATCGAAGGACTGCCAACTGATTCCGTCCCAGCGGGCAATACGCAACTCACCGGTTTCGAGTACTTCAAAAGCCCCAGCTGCCACGAGCATTCCCTGATAAGTGGTCAAGGCATAAGTATTGGAATTGCGACCGTCGGCCAGCGCCTGCCACGCGGTTCCATTCCAACGGGCGATATGATTGACAGAAGTTCCGTCAGCATTGAGGAACCAGCCCGCCGCCACCAACTCATCGTCATACACCGTCAAGGCGAGGATGAGATTATCCGTACCGCTGTTCAACGGCTGCCAGCCTGATCCATCCCACTGGGCGATGTTATTCACGGTCAAGTCGCCGGCGGTATCGAATTCTCCTCCGGCCATCAGGCGATCGTTGTACACCGTGAGTGCATAGATATCGCCGGCGGGTCCATCGGTTGTCTCTCCGAGGGCAGCCCATTCGGCGCCATTCCACCGGGCGATCTTCTGGATCAGCGTTTCACCGGAGAGAGTAAAAGTTCCTCCGGCGATCAGCTCGCCGTTATAAAGAGCCAGCGCCCGCACCGGAAGATCCAGCCCCTCGCCCATGGGGTGCCAGCTCAGCCCGTCCCACTGGGCTATGTTATGGACCATCTCTCCATTGGTGGTTTCGAAGTCGCCGGCAGCAATCAATGTATTGTTATAAACGATTACCGCATAGATGGTGGCGAACTCTTCATCAATACCTGTTCCCAGCGCCTGCCAGGTGGAACCGTTCCAGCGCGCGATGTTATTGGCGGTTCCCCCGTCGGCTGCAAAATTAAATTGACCAGCAGCGATCAGATCACCATCAAACTGGGTCAGCGCCAGTACCCTGGGAAACGATCCACCGATACCGGTACCCAGCGACTGCCAGCTGCCATCCGCATCGCCCGAGCCGTTGTCACTGTTATCATTTTCACCACTGGTGTTATCATTCGGTGCAGCGCTATTGTCATTGCTGTTCTGGTTGGAGGACGCGTCGTTGTCATTGTTCCCGCCACCACCAGGCGCGCCGGAGCAACCGCCAACAGCGACCAGTGCGAATCCACCGACGATCACGGACAGTCTGAGCAGATGATTGAGCGGATTAATGATTTTGCAGTAACCGACCTGAGGAATGTCCATAAGCTGAAATCCTTAATTCTGTGGTTTGGAAGGGGTATTCATCCGGACCGATTTCACGCTCAGGATAATGAAAATGAAGCTGATTGGGTAGTATCAATCACGCCTCGTTATTCAACAGGAGTTCAAAGAACTGACAAGTGACATAATCGATTGGTACTGAGCAGATTACGATGATGGTTGTTCCCGGCTTCCTGAGATATTAAATGGCGTTCTTTTCCTGCAATTAAAGCCGAGGGTGGTGTGTAGAAGAAACTGACCAGACCCGGGTCGCAAATTACCGGAAAAATCGGGTTATTACGATGGGATTTCTTTGCAATAAGTATTTGTCGGAGTTAAGGTAATAGCAATGTTGGTCAGGATGGCCGGCGGGAATAACCCGCAGATCAGGAGGGTCAGGCAGTTTAGTAGTCAGAAGCCCTCCGAAAAAACATCTTAGTCCGATAAATCCCACCGGCTAACAACAGATTGTGTAATGATTTTCATGCATCTACCAGTGGATGCTGGTAGAGCATAGTGACGCGGACGAGTTGATCATGCCGACCTTTACTTACCGAGCGATGAGCAGCACTGGCCAGGCGAGCAACGGCACGCTGGTGGCGGAGAATCAGCAGGCGGCGCTGGCCTTGTTGCAGGAGCGGGCGCTCTTTCCGGTGGAGGTGAAGGAAGGCGGGGAGTCAAAGAAAGCTTCGTTGTTGGGGCGACAACGGGCTATCAAGGTTCGTCACCTGACCATGTTCTACGGGCAACTCGCGGATCTGCTGCGGGCCGGCGTGCCGGTGTTGCGGGCGCTGGATGTGCTTGCCCGGCAATCATCGAATCCGATGCTGGCCGAAATGGTGCGTGAGATTCGCGAGGATGTAGCGGGCGGTATGAGCCTGGCCGATGCGATGGAGAAACACCCGCGAGCCTTTCGCGATTTGCATGTGGCCATGGTGCGGGCGGGAGAGCGCGGCGGATTTCTGGAAGAGGTGCTGGGGCGGATTGCCATATTCACGGAGCGAGAAGACGAGTTACGCAACAAACTGGTCGGTTCGATGATCTACCCCGCTATCCTGGTGACGGTGGGCACTTCGCTGATCGTGGTGCTGCTGACCGTGGTGGTGCCGCAGTTGCGGAAGTTTATTGAACGGGCGGATCCGAATATTCTGACCCGGGTGGTGTTCGCGTTGTGTGATGTGTTGCGGGAGTATGGTGTTTTTCTGGCGGCGGGATTGGCGGTGGTGATCATGCTGCTGGTGATGATGGGTCGCAGCGATGCTGGCCGGCAGAAAATAGATCAATGGAAATTGCGCGTGCCGGTGCTGGGTAAAACGCTGGTGATGATCGCCCTCTGTCGTTTCTGCCGGATTCTCGGAACCATGCTGGCCAGCGGCGTGCCGATTCTGCAGGCGTTGCGCATTTCGCGAGATTCGATGGGCAACCGGCTGCTGCAGGAGGAAGTTGATAAAGCCACCGACAACGTGCAGAAGGGGGGCATGATTGCCCAGACCTTCAGCAAGTGCGTTTATTTCCCGCTCGATATCGTGGACATGATTGCCGTGGCAGAGGAAAGTAACAAACTGGAGAACGTGCTGGTGCAGGTGGCGGATACCAATGAGACGCGTACCGCCCGGATGATCGATATGGGGGTGCGGCTGATCGAGCCGATCCTGCTGGTGGTGATGGCAGGGGTGATCGCGATCATCGCCATGGCGCTACTGGTGCCCATCCTGACCATGAGTTCGAAGATGAAGATGTGAAGAAGAGAGCGGTGCGTCAGTGAGCGGGTCATCTGAAAATATAGAAAATCATCAGAGGCTGGGTGAAGGTTGATCAGGGATGGAAAGAGTAAAAACGGATTTCAGATTTGATTATTGGAGAATAGCAGATGAAAAGAACAACGATGTATCGACGGGGTGGTTTCACGTTGCTGGAAGTGATGCTGGTGATCGGCATCCTGGCGATGCTGGCGGTCTTTGTGGTACCGGCGTTTCTGGGGCAGCGGGAAAAGGCCAATGAAGGGACGGCGCAGTCCATGGTGGGGCCTTCCGGACCGGTGGCGACGGCGCTGGGGCTGTTCTTCAACGACTTCGGTAAATACCCGGAGCGGTTGAAAGACCTGATCGAAAAGCCCGACTACGTCCCGGAAAATTTCAAATGGAAGCCCTATATGGAGACGCTGGAATTCAAGGATCCCTGGGGCAATGAACTGGTCTATCTGCAACCCGGCAAGGTGCATGAGGACGGTTATGATCTGCTCAGCATGGGGCCGGACGGCAAAGAAGGCACCGATGACGACGTGACCAATTTCAAGAAGGAATAAGCGGGTATGAATTCAGCATGATGAATGGCGAAATACGAAATTTCAGAACTGTATTTTCCCTCCGGTGTATCACCGGGCGGGCTGAAGTCCGCGGCTCTTTGTTTCGGAATTCTGATTTTGCTATTCGTAATTCTCATCGGGCGTTTACGCTGCTGGAGCTGCTGGTGGTGATCGGGCTGCTGGTCCTGCTGGCGGGGCTGGTGGTGCCGAGTTTTCGCGGGGCATTGGAGCGATCGCAGTTGCCCGAAAGTGCGGAGCAGTTCCGGGCGCTGATCGCCATGACGCGAGCCCAGGCCATGCTGGATGGTTTGCGCTATCGCATCCGCTTTCTGAATCCGGATGAACCGGCGGCGGAAGGTTTGAACGAGGCGGAGTTGAATCAGCCGATCGTGGAAGTGGAGCGCGACCCACTGGCGGCGCCGGAAGAATATACGCCGGTGTTGGCTGCCTGGGCTCAGTCAGCCAGCTTTCTGGGCGACGTCTGGTGTTTCCGCATTCGGATCGGCGAGCCTACGGTCGAAACGGTGAAGGCGGATCTGCAGGATCAGGAGCTGGAAACAGAGGATGAAGAACGGCTGCGGGCGGAGATGGCGCTGACGGATGATCAGGATTGGGCTTTGGTTCTGCAGCCGGATGGTTCCGCCCCGTGGATGACTTTTCGATTGATCGATGCCGAACGGGCGGAGTTCAAGGATGAGGAACTGCTGGACCATCCGCAGGTGGATGTGATCGTTGATGGCCGGACCGGTATGGTCTTTCTGCAGCGGCCGCTGAGTGATGACGAATTGGAGATTTTGCTCGACAAGGGTCACTCACCGGTTCTGCGGCGTGATTTTATGGTATCACGTGAACTGACCGATGATGACGTGCTGGAAATCGACATGAGACGATGAATTGCGCAATATGAATTACGAATTACGCAATCGAAGAACAGCCCTTTTTTCCGTGAACGGCCCCGCGCAGACTGAAGTCTGCGGCGCTCGGTTCTGTTATTCGTCAATTGCTGTACGTGATGCGCGTCGTGGGGCGATGCTGCTGGAGGTGGTGCTGGCGCTGGGCATCCTGCTGATGTCGATGGTGGCGCTGGGGGGGCAGTTTTATACGGCGGTGCAGACGGCGGATCGCAGCGAGCGGCTGACGCAGGCGAACATGCTGGCGGAGGCGAAGCTGGCCCAGCTTGATATCGGCGCCATTCCCATCGAGGTGGAGAGCGACGGCGATTTCGGAAAATTGTTTCCAGGATATTTCTGGCGGATCACCATCGAGCCGCACGAGGACCTGCCGGACCTGTTTCTGGTGCTGGTGGAGATTCTCTACGCGCCGGCGCCCGATCCGGAGCAGTTGCCGGATATCGATGATGCGGAACTGCTGGTGGAGTTACGTACCTTCCGGCCGACACCGGCGACCATAGACATGCGGCGGGATTTCGGCATGAGCGAAGAGCAATTGGCGGATTTGACCGATACGCTGCCGCCGGAACTGGCGGATCCGACCAATATTTCGCCGGCGGTTTTTCGCGAACTGGATCAGGAGACGCTGCTCTTGATTCTGCCGCAGCTGATGGGAGTCTTCGGTCAGGGCTTTGGCTTCAGTAAGGATCAGATTCAGCAGGCGATTGATCAGGGTCTGCTCGATCCTTCCAATCTGACCGGCAGCAGCGGCGGCGCGGTTCCGCAGGGATCGGACGGTGGTAACCGTGGCGAAGAAAAAAAGAGCGACGAATGATGAATGACGAATGGCGAAAAAAGAAGTCGGGCCTTGTCAGACACAGCGTCGCACGGGCTGAAGCCTGCGGCTCTTGGTATGGTCATTCATCGATTCGACATTCGTCATACGTCATTCGTAATTTCAAATACACTACGCGTCATTCTTCCCGGGCGTTTACGCTGCTGGAAGTGATGTTGGCGATCTCGCTGATGTTGATGTTGATGGCGGTGCTGTACCGGTTTTATGACCAGTCGATGGCCAATCGGCAGCGCGGCCTGACCTCGCTGCGCGAAGCGCAACTGGCGCGGGTGCTGCTCAAGCAGATCACCGATGAGTTGCGCGGGGCGACTGGCTTCGTGCCGGGATACGGACCGGGCGTGATCGGCACCAATGGTGAAATCGCACTGCAGACGCAGTTGTTACCGGATCGGGAGGTGATGGAGACGCGTCCGGTGGACGTGGAACCGCTGCCCGCTCAGGCTGACGTGCGTCAGGTGCGCTATTTCATCGCCTGGGACGAGGATATCACTGACGACGAGGGCAATCCCATTGCGCTGGGCCTGGTGCGGCAGGAACTCAAAACGCTGCGGCAGGCGGTGGCGGTGACGGGTGAAGCGGCTGGGCTGGAGGAATCGACTTTTGATTCATCATTCAGTACCACCGATGAACTGGACACCGAAGCCCAGGAGTCCTTCAAGCTGCAACTCTATGCACCGGAGATCAAATATATCGAGTTTCGCTACTACGACGGTGCCCAATGGTATCGCGACTGGCAGATCACCCAGGGTAACGCGCTGCCGCAGATGGTGCGGGTGACGATCGGCTATGAACCGGTGCCGCCGGATGAAATGGAGCAGGCGCTGGAAGATGACCTGTTCGAGTTCGAGGATGAGGAGGAATTGCTGCCGCCGCGCAGTTTTACCGCCTATGTGCGGCTGGTGCAGGCGGATTCGTTTTTCGGCTCGAGGATCACCCGGGCCGCGGTGGATTTCGCCGAGAGCAGCGGGTTGTAACAGATGGTGCTGATGATGGATATGCAGCGATCACAACGTGGATTGGTATTACCAGTCATCCTGGTGGTGATCCTGTTGCTGGCGGTGCTGGTGGCCAGTTTTTCATTCCAGGTCAATGCCCAGCTGGCCCGGGCCAACGCCGATCGCACCAAGGTTCAACTGCGTATGGCCGCGGAGGCAGGTCTGCATCACGCCATGTTGCTGTTGCGCACCGAACGGGCCAACCCAGCGGCCTGGTATGACAACGAGGAGTTGTTTCATAATCGGGTGGTGTGGAGCGAGCGGGGCGATGAAGCCCAGCGTAACATTCCGGAGACGATTGATCGCAGCTCGCAGACTTATCGCTACACGCTGGTGGCGGATGATCCCAACGATGATCTGACGCGGGTGCGGTATGGCATCAGCGATGAGAACAGCAAACTGAATATCAATTTCGCGACACGGGAGCAGTTACTGGTGCTGTTCAGCCAGATTCTGCCGCCGGAACAGCCGGCCACCCCTCTGGTGGATGCCCTGATCGATTGGCGCGACCAGGATGATGAACCCGGTGCGGAAGGGGCGGAACGGGATTACTATCTGTCATTGCCCACGCCCTACGAGATCAAAAATAACCTCTTTGAGACGATCGATGAACTGCTGATGGTCAGGGGTCTTACCGGTCAGTTGCTGTATGGCGAGGATTACGATCGCAACGGGTTGCTTTCACCGAATGAGGATGACGGCGAGACGCGCTTCCCGCCGGACAACCAGGACGGCCGGTTGAATCGCGGCTTGTATCCCTATATCACGGTCTGGTCGCGCGATCTCAACCGCAGCAACGACAATATCAGCCGCATCGATCTGAACATGCCTGACATCCGCAAGCTGGAGGAGGAGTTGTTGAAGTATCTTTCGCCGGAGGTGGTGGATTATATTGTCACCGCGCGGCGAAACGATGTGACCTTCAGCAGCCCGGTGGAATTGCTGGGTCATACCTTCACTTCCGGCGGCAAGCAACCCACCAGCGACCCCAGCCCTCCAGCGGGCGATGAGAATGGTGACCGAGTGGATGAGCCTCCGGCGGCAGACGGGGACAATCCGGTACCCCAGGAAGAAGGCGGGGGTATGGAGTTTTCCAGCCCGGTGACGGTGGAAGACCTGCCCATGTTATGCGACTATACGACGACGGTGCGGTTGTCCGGCATGATGGGTCAGATCAATATCAACACCGCACCGGTGCAGGTGTTGCGTTGTCTGGTGAACGGCACTTTTACGGATGAGCATGTGGCGGCGTTGGTGGCAGCGCGGCAGACGCTGGCGCCGGAGAAACTGGCGACGGTGGCTTGGCCGGCGACGGAGCTGGTGATTCCGGAAGAAGCGTTTCAGTCGATTTATCCGCAGATCACCGCCCGCAGCCAGCAGTTTCATATCGAAGCCATCGGTCACGCCGACCACACCGGCATGATGGTGCGTCTGGAGGTAATTGCCGAACTGCGTGGCCAGGTGCCGCAGGTCATGTATTACCGCGACCTGGGTGAACTCGGCGCCGCCTGGTCGATTATCCGCGGTACTGGTGAAGGAGATAACGTTGCTCGGACTGCTCGGTGACAAGGAATTGATCAGCCTGGACTGGGACAGCCGTCTGCTGCGCGCGGTGGAATGGCAGATCAACAAGAGCGGTGCAAAGGTTCGCCGCTGCGTGGTTGAACCGGTTCCGCCGCAACTGGATATCCGGTCGGCGGCGGTGATGGCGGTGTTCATCCGCCAGGTGCTGGATCGGGCCCGGATGCGGGCGAGCGCAACGGTGATCGACGTGCCGCGCGATCAGGCGGTGCTCAATGCCATGTCGCTGCCGGCGGTGAGTGTGAATGACCTGGCGGGAATGGTTAATCTGCAACTCGCCAAAGAACTGCCCTTTCCGGCGGCGGAAGCGGTGGTCGATTTTGCAGTGACGGAGGTGCATGAACAGAACCGCACGGCCGACGTGCTGGTGGCGGCGATCCGGCGGGAAGTTCTGAATTTTCTGCAGGAGGTGTGTCAGCGGGCGGGGTTGAAGCTGGAACGCGTGGGTCTGCGGCCCTATGCCAACATGGTGGCGATCAAGCAGATGCTGGGCGGGCGGAGCAGCGGGCGGGTGATGTTTGTGGATGTCGGGCCGACGCTGACCGAAATCGGCATCCTGCGGGACGGAGCGCTGGTTTTCTCGCGCGCCGCTTCGGTGCATCTGGATGATTATCGGGAAGTTGCTGGTCCAGCCGGCGGGTCGGATGCGGGGATGATGGAAATTGAGATCACCCCGGCCAACAGTCTACCCGCACTGCGCAAGAGTGATCCGGAACAGAAAGCCATCGACACGCTGCTGGTGGAGATCACCCGCAGCGCGGAAGCTTATCGCAGCACCGATCCGGGTGCGCGGTTTGATCAGATCGTGGTAGCAGGCAGCAGCGGACTGGAGCGGCGGCTGCTGGAGGGTATCAGCAAGCGGTTTCTGGTTCAGGCCCAGCGATATTCGCCCGGTTCGATCATGCGGCAGAGCACGCTGAGCGAGGATCAGCAGTCGGCGTTGGCGGCGGCGATCGGGCTGGGTCTGGGCCAAGCCCATGATCATGATCTCCATTTTGATTTCATGCACCCCAAGCGGGTGCTGGATGCCGCGGAACGGCGGAAGAAGTGGCTGCCTTATATCGGTGCGGCAGCGGGAGTGTTGATCCTGCTGGGGGCGGCGGCCTGGTGGGTGGGTATTCGCCCCTACCGTCAGCAGATAGCCCTCGTCGAGAAAGATATCCAGCGACTGGAGGGTGATCTGCAGCGGTTATCGGAAGCAGCCACGGTGGTGCAAAAGGTGCAGCGATGGCAGGCGGAACAGCTGGTCTGGCCCGATGAACTGGTGCAACTGCTCAGCGTTCTGCCGGATGCCCGGAAGGCTCATCTACAGGATCTGACTCTGGCGGGGGCCAAGGGCGAAATATCGTTCGAGCTGGTGGCCAGCGATCATGCGGTGATTTATCAACTGGTTGACGCGATCAAGAAGCTGAGCCACCCGGGCGAAAAAGAGGGTGAGGCGCAACTGCTTTTTAACGTGGTCCACACTCAGATCAGCAACAATGAGAAAGATGAGAAGTATCCCAGCCGCACACGGGTGACGGTGGCTTCGCGGCGGATCGCGGAATTAGAGGAAAAAGAGAATCGACGCAGTCGTAGTTAATGAAGGCTGAGGCGCATGACCGAACGTGAACGAGCGATGTTGAAGGTGATCGGACCCCTGCTGGGTGTGGGGCTGCTGCTGGCCCTGGTCAAGTATGTGGTCCTGCCTCCGTTCAGCGAGGTGCGGGCGGAATTGACGGCCCGGCTGGCCGATCGCGATGAACTGCAACAGAAGATTCAATTCAGAAAAACACGGCTGCATGACTATCAGGCGTTGTGCGAACTGACCTTACCACCACGGGAAGAGACGGGAGTCGATCGCGGAGAGGCGGAGCGTACTCAGAGCTATTATCGTGATCTGATTGATCAACTGCTCAAGCAGACGTCCGTCGCCGAGCATTTCAAGATTGAGAGTATTGCCCCGGCTACGATCAATCCGGGCAGCGGCCGAGGGGAGAAGAAAAAGCTCGACACGGTTCATTTCAGCGTCACCGGTTCCGGTAATCTCCAGAGCATCATGCAGTTTCTGCTGGGCACTTACCAGTTGCCGCAGCCACTCTATGTGACGCGAGTGGATCTGGAACCCGGCCGGGAGGAATACAGCGCCAACGTGAAAGCGACCATTGCACTCTCCACGGTGGTGATTCCGCAGGATCGGGAGTTGCTCAAAAACCTGTCCCCAGCTTCGCAACCCGCCACCGAAGAAACGCCGGTCGAGACATCGCACGGGCGTCTGGCGTCTGCTTCGCTCGATGAGTATCAACAACTGCTGGAATGGAAACCATTTGATCCGTACGTTGAAAAAGTGGTCGTCCACGAGCGAGATAGCGACAACGATGGGGTGCCGGACGCCCAGGATAACTGCCCTCATATTCCGAATCCGGATCAGAACGATGAGGATGGCGATGGGACAGGTGATGCCTGTGATCATGGCGATCAGCCGCCGCCCGAATCGATCAAGCCACCGGCCCAGTTGGGTGATATCGATCGGGATCAGAAGATCGTGCAGGGATATTTTAATGACGAGGTGTGGGTGGTGCGGGCGGATGGCGGAATGATGAATCACTCCGGAGGACGACCCAGCCGGCGGCGGCCGACGCGACCCGGCCAATCACCCAGCCCCGTCGAGTCGAATGGCGAGGGGACGAATAACGGGCAGTCGCAGGAGTCCGGAAAAATCCAGTGGATCAAGGTGGGCGAAGAATTTGATCAGGGGACGCTGATTCTGGTGCATCGGCTGGGGGCGGTGGTGCGTAGAAGAGAGCGAGAGGGTGAAGAAGAAAAGTTGTTTATCTATCCCTATGGGAAGCGCATGTCGGAAAGTAAGGCGCTGGACCAGACGGATGACTATACCGAAGTGCAGGTGGCGGTACGCGATGCCCAGCTCTGGCCTGGCGCTGAACCGGTCCCGCCCACGGGAGTCCAACCATGAGATGCATAATAACCACCACCCTACATGCAGCGCTGCACCGATTATGGTTCATGGTCGGATGCGGGTTGCTGATGATATCGGGAGCGGCGCTGGGCCAGGAAGAACCGACTCCGCCGCCAGCCACCAGCGCGCCCGTCGAGGAAGCGACTACCGCAGAACTTCCGCCGCCAATCACCTCCGCGCCAACAGAGAATGTGGTTTCTACCGGTCTGCCGGAACCGGATGATGGTTTGACGGCTGAAGAACGTGATTTTCTCCGTAAACCGATCCGCAGCCTGACGCCTGAAGAAAAAGCCCGCTATATTCAGCTCGCCCAGAAAAAGCGCGATTACACCATGCATCGAGCGCGGAGCATCGGAGAGTCGGCCCGCGAGCAGGCCCTCCATCCGCCGACCACCCAGCCGACAGAAGAACCCACGACAACCTCCGTGCCCACCCTCAGCCAGGATAACCTGACCCTGCCTTATGATCAGAAGCAATATGTGTTCGGCATCAAGTCTGCCCCTTACACCGAACTGATTGAGGCGTTTGAGCGACAGTCGGGGCTGCCCGTTCTTGGAGTCAGCAGCATGACCGAACAGCCGGTCACCGGCACGCTCACCTACTTCACCCCGACCCCGGCTGATTTCCGCACCACGCTGCACCAGATCAATGATCTGCTCTGGTTCCAGTGCCAGCCGCCGCTATATCTCTACCTGCGTCGCGATGAAGCGGATCCGAAAAACAATCGCCTGGAGCTGTACAAATTCGCCGAATTCCGTATCAAGCTGCCGCCGGATCGAGTGTTTATCAACATCCCCGCCATGCGGGCGGCTGATCTGTCGGGTTCCGATATCGTGCGCTTGTTTTTTGCCCCGCAGGACCCGGCGGACATGAAAGTCTACAACGAACTGGTTTCGCTGATGTTCGGTGAGACCATCTATACCGAGGCCCTGCAGGATTCCGGTTATATCGATGCTACCAGCCGCATTGACGTGCTGGAGACCATGCTGGAATACATCGAAAAATTCCGCGTGATCTACTCCGCTACATCGAATATTGATCGCCTGCCGGTGGTGCACATCAAAGCCTCCGAAGCGTTGGAGCAACTCAACCTGCTGGATGACAAAATTGAAGGTGAAGCGGTGCAGGAGGAGGGGACTCGTCGACCTTCGCGGCCTCGCCCGGCGGAGTCGCGTAACAACGAGTTGACCCAGGAAAGCCAGAAGGTCGTGATCATCGCCGATGACAAGAATAAATCGCTGATCGTCAGCGGTCTGCCTTACAAGATCAAGGAGATCAAGGATCTGCTGGCAGTGATCGATATTCCCAAGGCCGGGGAGGAGCAGCCGCCCGTGGTGTTGCGGTTGCAGCATGCCCCGGCTGTTGATGCGGCTGATATCGTCAACCAGGTGTTCGGCGGAGCTGCCGCAGCGCCCAAGCGCGGTCGTCCCCGTCCGCAACCGGAGGGAGGAGCGGCTGCCGGCGGCGAAGGTGATTTTACCTGCCTTCCGGAAGAACGGACCAACGCCCTGATCATGCTCGGTGATGCGGAGATCATCAGCGAAGCCGTGGCCTTCGTGAAAGAATATGTCGATCTGCCGGAAGAGAGCAGTTTTCGGCGAATAGTCGTTGAGCACCGCACGCCGGAAGAAATCGTCAACGCGGTGAGCAGCATGATGGGACCGACACGCGGCAAGCCGGATGAGCAGAAATTTTCCATTAATGCATCGGATAATGCGGTGATCATCACCGGTGAGCCGTCGGAGATGAGCCGGGCTGCGGAGCTGATCAAGCAACTGGATATTCCCGACAGCGATCCGGCTACGGTTTACTCGGTCAAGCTGGAGCGGGCTCAGCCCACTTTCGTGGCGGATCTGCTGCGGCAGAAATTGACGCTTAATGCGGGTGAAGGTGGACCCGCTCCCCGGTCGGGACGGCGGGCAGCCAGCGGACCCCGTGCGGGAGACCCGATCTATGCCGATGATGCTAATGGCGTGATTTATTTCACCGGCACGAAACGGCAGTGGGAACAGGAGCTGCTGCCGATCATCCAGAAAGTGGATCGTGAAGCCGTCATCAACGAAACGGTGGGGGAATATATCGCTCTGAAATATATTGATGCCGCGACGGCAATTGAAGCACTTAATACGGCGCAGGGTAATTCGGGTAGAGCCCGGCCCAATGCCGAGGTCGAAGGGCCGCGATTTGCTCCGCTGGCGGCGGGAATTCTGGTGGCGGGCGAAGTCACTCCACAGGAAATGAAGCAGATCAGAGCCACACTGGAGCAGATCGACATCGATCCCGACGCCAGCAAGAACCTGATCCGTAAAACCTTTATGCTGACTAATGCTGATCCAGCCGATGTGGAACAGTCTATTCAACAGTTTTTCGGTGGCGGCGGTGCGGTTCGCGGGCCGCGCAATCGCCGGGCGGCGGCTGTTTCTGAACAGAATGATATCCGCATCACCCAGACCGCCAATGGGCTGATCGTGATGACCACTCCTGAAAAGATAACGCAGATCGAAGCCTTGATCAATGAACTGGATCAGCCCGGCCAGAACGAAACCGTGCAGATGCAGATCTTTCCAGTAAAAAATGCGTCGCCGGAAGAACTGACGCCGGTGCTGACGGCGTTGCTGCAGAATAAGATGGAGGAAAAAAATGAAGGAGGCGCGCAACCGCGCGGGCGGGCGGCGGCGGCCAATCTGACTGTCGAACCGGATACGCGCATGAACAGCATTATTGTCAGTGGTCCGCAGTCGATTGTTGATTATGCAGCCGAGGTGCTGGTCCAGCTCGATCAGCCCAAGGATCAGACGCAGAAGTTTTCCGCTTATTACCAGTGCGTGAACAGTTCAGCCGGCGAGCTGGCGACCATGCTGAGCAGCATGTTCGGCGGGACGGCGGTCGGGGGTGGATCCGCTCCGGCGGGCGGAGATCAGGCCAACGCTGCACGCCGGACCAAGATGCGGCAGATGCTGCAGGCGGGTCGTTCCGGTAGCGGCGAGGTGGAAATCTATGCCCTGCCCGGCGATAAAGCGCTCTCCATCACCACCCGCAGCGAGGCGCAACTGGCCGAAGTGCTCGATAAAGCCAGACAGATTGACGAAATGGCGGTCGCCACCGAACCGATCCAGAAGCGCTTCACGCTGGAGCATTGTGATGTCTATGACATGGCCGATGATCTGATCGAAATGTTTGGTGATGCCAAGGGAGGTCGGACTCCGGCTCGGGCTGCTGCGACACCGGTTACGGCGGAGGGTGAGGATAGCTGGGATCTGGGCGGCTGGGACTGGGGCAGTTCGATCGACACCGGCCCACGCATCAGCGGTTCGCTCCGCATCAAGCCGCTGGAAGAGAGCAGCACGCTGGTGGTCGTCGCGCTGCCCACCACCATGATCGCCATCGAAGATTACATCGGCGAAATGGAACAGATTGAGGATCTGGTGGCCAGCAAAACAATCAAAATTTCTGATAAGGCTGATCCGTTCCGCATTTACACGCCGGAACATCTCTCAGCTTCCGACCTGGTGGATAACGCGGAAAACCTGTTTGATAAAATTTTCAAGGATACACCGCCCGTTTCGCTGGATGTCTTCTCACAGGATGAAGTGGTGATGACCGGCAATCAGCGCTCGTTCGATGACGTGGAAGCGCTGATCAGAAAGTTTGTCGATATCCCCGATGCCGTCGGCAGCAGGACCGTGATGAAAATCAAAAAACTACCCAGCAATGTACCGTCCAATATGTTCCTGTCAGCGTTACGCACCTATATGCCGGAGAAGGAGCTGGATATCGAAGACCTGACCCAGGAGGGTGATTCCGCCGCCAACGGAATGAATGTGCAGGAAATCAAATAATGTTAAACCAGGCAGGTAACCCTGCGTGAGGATAAATTCATGAGACGGATCATTATCTTGAGTGGTTGGCTGGTATGGCTGCCAATTATTGCGTTTGCACAGGAAATCACTGAATTTCCTGCAGAGCCGACCACTCAACCCAGCAGTGAAGCGACCATCACGGAAGTAGCAGATGATGCGATAGACGAAGCGACCAATCCGACGTCACCCTCAACCGAACGTCAGAAGCCTAAACTTAAAATACGTGTGGACAGCAACGGCGGTCTGGTCATCGAAGGCCGACCCAAGGATATCGCCGATCTGGATTATATATACGAAAAGCTCCTGGAAGATTTCTTAAAAACCGCCAATGACATGCCGGATATCCGTTTTTACAAATGCAAAAATATCGATGTGCAGTTGTTATCCTCGATGCTGGATGAGATTTTCAATGGTTCCAGCCGGGCCCGGCAGCAGGCTCAGATGCAGATGCTGCAGCAGCAGCGGGCGGCGGAACGGGCGGCCCGAAGCCGGCGCAACCAGCCGGGGGCGGAGGGCGGACCCCAGGATGGTAACGAGCGTAATGCCCCGGAGGAACGCGGTGCGGAAAGTACGGGTATTCCGGGTCTGGACGCACTATTCGGCGGCAGCGACAGTTCCACTGCCAAGAATCCGCTGGAATCGATGGGCATTCGCGTCGTGCCGGAAACGCAGCGCGGCATCCTGTGGATCGTGGCGGCCACGGAGCTTTATCCCTCCATCATCGAAGTGATCCATACGCTCGATACCGAAGCGGATGTCAAACGTGATTATGAAGTGGTAAATCTGAGCAAACTCGACGCTGACGAAGTGAAGGAAACCATCGTCGAACTGCTGGGACTGGAAGATGCGACGGCGCGCGGCGGGACGCGGGCAGTGCGCTCAATGAATCGCGGCGCGCAGGGCGAAGACCCCCAGGCGCTCGCGGAGCAATTGCAGCAGCAGATGATCCAGCTGGGCGAGGGGGCGAGCAGTTTCAGCGTCAAGGATATCCGCATCTCGTCGCTGCCGGCGACCAACTCGATTATCGTCTTCGGTCCGGAAGAAGCCCGCACCAGCGTGGTGGAAATTATCAAGAAGGTTGATGAGCAGGGGGCGGAAACGCGCGTGCAGAGCTTTGCCCTGGAAAATGCCAACGCCGAAACACTGGCCAAGACGCTGGAAGCGGTCTATTCGGTTTCCGGCGGCGCCGGCAATCGGGCCAAGGGCAGCAGCATCAAGATCAGCGCCGATGCCAATACCAATACCATCTACATCTCCGCACCACCCGCACTGATGACCGAAATCACCCTGCGCATCGCTGAGGCGGAAAGCCAGGCCAGTGATGTCAAACCGCGCATGATCCAGATTAAAGAGGGCGACGCGGAATCTATCGCCCGGGTTATGGATACAGCCTTTGCCGGGAAGAAATCCGGTAAGAACAAGATCAGCATCATCGCTGATGCGGTGACCAATCAATTGATCGTCACCGCCCCGGACGAAATTTACAAGGATATCACCGCCCTGGTTGAGTTGCTGGATAAGCCCGATGCCGACCAGCTTCTGCCCAAGTTCTATCCCTTGCAGTATGCCTACGCTCCGGAAGTGAAAGACAAAGTGATGGAGATGGTCAAGCAACTGGCGGCCACCGATCCCGGCGGGGCCAAATCGGTCGGCGCGTTTGGTGTTTCGGCGGATGCGGCGACCAACACGCTGATTGTCATGGGAACACCTAAAGTTTTTCTGATGATGGACCTGGTGCTGAAGCAGATAGACATGGAACCGAAAGATCCGACCCGTCGCACCACGGAAACGATCGCGCTGGTCAAAGCCGACGCCCGTGAAGTAGCCGGCAATATCAATAAATTGTTCGGCACGCCGGGCAAGAGTCGTGAAGGCGTTGATCCGCCGGTGGCCGAAGCCAATATCAGCACCAATGCCGTGGTGGTGGCGGGCACGCTCAAGCAGATTGAGGATATCAAGCAGTTCATCAAATCGCTGGAAGATATCGCCACGCCTGCGGCTGGCGGAGAGGTGCAGAGCTATACCATCAAACTACGATATATTGACCCCGACCAGGCTGCTGCGCAGTTGAACACGATCTTCCAGCAGCAGATCAAAGCACTGGTCGATTCCGGTGTCCGCGGTATCAAGGATTCGGAAAAAACGGTGACGATCGTGGCGGACTCGATCGGCAAGCAGTTGTTTGTCAACGCCACCGAGAAAAACAAACTGAAAATTGATGAAATTCTGGCGACCATCGACACGGAAGATGCAACCACTGCTACCAGCCGGCTGACGGAGGTTTTTCCGATCAAGTATGCCGATCCCGGCAGCGTGGTGACGGCGATCAATAACGCCTTCCCGTCACGCGGTAAATTGCAGGAAAAGGAGCAGGTCAGCGCCGGGGTGGATTGGGGTACGCAATCGGTGGTGGTGACGGCCAGCGAGCCCAATATGCAATTAATCCGCGGCATGATCGAAAAGATGGACATCAGCACCGGTGTGGCTGGTAAGCCCGAGACGATCGAGCTGCAGAACGCTCAAGCCAGTGTAGTGGCCGGTCTGGTCAATCAGTATCTGCGGGAAACCAAGGACACCAACCGCAAAGGTCGTCTGCCGGTCAGCGTCATTGCCAACGAAAACAGTAACACCATTATCATCAGCGGCGGCAAGGAGGATGAACTGGTGACCATTCGAGAACTGGTCGCCAGCATGGATGTCAAACCCGCGGTTGACGCCGGACGTTATATGAAGGTCTATCGGGTGCGGTACGTCAACCTATGGAGCCTGCTGAACACGATCAATCAGTCTTACAACTCCGGCCGGACGCCGGAAACGGACCGGGTGACCGCCAACGCCGACTGGGAAACCGGCACACTGATGGTGACGGCCAATAAAACCCGCCATGAGGAGATCGAAAAACTGCTCGCCGATCTGGATACCGAAACGCAGAGCACCCGCTCCTTCAAAACCATTGAGCTGCAGAGTGCCGATGCCCTGGATGTCGCCAATGTGCTGCAGCAGATGATCAACGCCCAGAAAACGCAGCAGGGCCAGACCAGACCGACCGTGACCGCCAGCAGCGCTACCAATTCGCTGATCGTCTATATGAGCGAAAACGAACTGGCCCAGTTCCAGCCGCTGATTGATTCGATGGATTCCGAAGAGGTCAAGGGCAATGCTCCGCAGCGGATCAAACTGCAGCATCAGAATGCTTCGCAACTGGCGGACCTGCTGACCCGCATGTTCACCGAACCGGCCCGCAGCCAGAAGCGCGGCAGCGACCAGACGCAGATCCCGATCATTCTTGCCGACGACGCCACACAGTCGCTGATCGTCCGCGCCCAGGAAAAGGATTTTAACGAAATTTCCCGCATGGTCAGCGAACTGGATACCGAGGCGGAACTGCCCACCGGCAGCCTGCAGATCATCCAGGTGGCACCCTCCATCGAGGTGACGGAGTTCGGCCGGATGATCCAGCAGACCATGCGCGATCGGGAGCAGCAGAAAAAAATACTCAACACCAACTACAAACCGGCTCTGGTGACCATCGGTGTGGATGCGTTTACCAATTCGCTGATCGTCTCCGGCACGCCGGCGCAGGTTGAGGAAGTGCAGAGACTGGTCAACGAACTGGAAAAGATCAAGCCGGCCGGTCCGACCAGTATCAAGGTGATCAATCTGAAAAACATCCGTTCGCAGGATCTGAAACAGGTTCTGGACCAGATGATCGAAGAACGCAATCAGCAGCAAAGCGGCCGAAGAAGGTAAATTGCACCACGGAGACTCGGAGACACGAACTGAATAAAGTTTTTCTCTTTGTGTCTTGGTGACTTGGTGGTTTCATTCATCTGACAGGAGGTCAGGGCGATGTGGAATGAGGCGCGAATGATGAGCGGTATTGGGCGGCTGGTGGCAGGTGTGTTACTGAGTTTACTGGCGGCGGGATCGACCGGCGCGCAGGAACCGACCACCCAGCCGGGAGTTGACCTGCAGAACCTGTCCGGTAGTGAGATCGCCTATGAGATCATGGGTGACGGCACCATTATCCTCAAGGGTGACGTCGGCGACCTGGAGATTCTCGAAGCGCTGATCCGCCAGTTGGATGCCGATGCCGAACGGCCGGTGATCCGCTATGTCCAGCTGGAAAATGCCTCCGCCCGCGACCTTTCCGGTCGATTGCAATCGCTCTACCAGTCGATGCAGCGCTCCACCCGTCCGCAGGACCGCATCATCATCGTTGCGGACGAGGGCAGCAACAGCCTGCTCATCGCCGCTCCCGCCGCCCAGATCGATGAAATCATCGCCCTCGCCGAGCAACTGGACACCATTCCACGTATTCCATGGAAAGAATATGAAGTGATAAAGTTGGATTTTATTCCCGCGTCTGATGCAGCTGAACAACTTGACGAAGCATTACAGAATTTCAAAAAACAGGTTGGTGCTACCCAATCCACGCAGAATATCAGTATCGTGCCGAATGACCGTAATAATACGCTGATCATCACCGCCCCCAAGGAAGATATCGAACAGATCAAAGCCCTGCTCAAGATGATCGATGTGGAACC
Organism: Phycisphaerae bacterium; assembly: GCA_022072405.1. Lineage (GTDB taxonomy): Bacteria > Planctomycetota > Phycisphaerae > UBA1845 > CAIVHJ01 > JAJVHX01. The sequence continues at coordinate 95,559 of JAJVHX010000003.1, forward strand.
GGTCGGTCTTGCCAAAGCGGAACTGCTTTTTATTCCGTTGCTCAATGCCCGGGCGGAAGACCTGGCCAAATCACTCACCGATATGTTTACCACCCAGGGGCAGCAAGCCAAGGAACTGCGTGAAAAAATCCTGCGGCTACGCTTTACCAAAGTGGGACCCAAGGGTGAGTTGGAACCGTTACCCGAACTCGATCTGGAAAAACCGATCCGCATCGCAGCCGAGCCGGGTACCAATTCACTGATCGTCGCCACCCACGACCAGAATGTTCAGCCGCTGACTGAGATTGTCAAGCTGCTCGACAGCGTACCAACCGCACCGGAGATGGGTTTCGATTTCTTCCCGCTGAAATATGCTGATGCCAAGAGCGTGGCCGATGCGCTGCAGAAGATGTTCGATTCCGGCAAAAAACTGCCTGAAGGTCCGGGCGGCAAGAAGATCGCCGACGGTATCGTACCGGAAGGCATTCAGGGCAAGGCTTTCGTGTATAACGTCGGTATCACGGCGGATACGAGGACCAATACGGTGGTGGTCTCCGGCCGGCCGGAGCAGTTGGCAGTGGCCCGGACCGTAATCGCCCAATTCGATATCGAAGGCGATATTTTCTTCGCTTCGCCGCGCCTGTTATATCTGGAACACACGGCTGCTGAGCGATTGGCGGATGTGATGACCCAGTTGAATGAACGCAGTGTGCAGGCGCTGGAAGCCCGCCAGGCCGGCCCCGCCGCGATAGAAAAAGAAAAAGCTCTTATTCTGCCGGAGATTCGCAGCAACGCCCTCATCATCATGGCCACCGACGCCAAGTACAAGGAATTGTCCGAACTGGCCCAGAAGCTCGACACCGAGAGTGATCGCTTTCTGAATGAAATCCGATTCATTCCCTGCCAGAACACCAATGCCGCCGACCTGGTCAGCAAGGTCACCGAACTGTGGAAACGCAAGCAGGAACTGCTCTCGCGGGAGAATCTGCCGATCGATCTGCCGGTGATCGTGGCGGATCAACGGAGCAATTCGCTGGTGGTGGCGTCGAACGTAGAGGATTTTGACGCGATCAAGAAGCTGGTTACCGACCTGGAAGCTCAGCCGCTGGCGCCCCTGGCTATGGTGCGGCTGATCGAAGTCAAGAATAATGACGCCGGTGAACTGGGCAATATGCTCAAACAGATATTCGACGAGCGCCTCCAGCAGCGGCCGACCACCGGTGGACAGGAAAACAATATCGACCGCGTCGCCATCACCTCCGACAGCGTGACCAACACCATGCTGATCGCCAGCTCACCCGCCAACTACGACGAAATCAAAGCGCTGGTGGAAAAACTGGATGTGTTGCCGGAGCTGGCGGGTGTGGTGCAGTCGTTCGTGCTGAAAAACGCCGACGCCGCCAACGTAGCCGACAAGGTCAAGGAACTGCTGGATCAGGGTATTTATACGCCTGCTGCTTCCTCGACCGATCGTGGCGGCCAGGCGGAAAAACAATGGACTGAATATGCGATTATTGCCGACGCCCGCTCCAACGCCGTGATGATCAGTGCCTCCAAACCGCTGATGTCGATCGTGGAGCAATTGATCCAGCAGATGGATGGCGTGGATGCCGCCGCCCTGACCGGTGATACGCGGATTTTCAAATTGGCCCATGCCGATGCGGTCAAAGCCGCTGATGTGCTCACACAGGTGTTCAAGGGTCTCAAGGCCAATACCACCAACCAGGAAGTGTTCATCGAACCGACCATTATTCCCGTCGAGGGCAGTAACGCCCTGATCGTGGCCGGTTCACGTGATGCGATGGTGCGGACGGAGGATCTGCTGACCAAGATCGATCAGCCCAGCACCACGCCCAGTTCGGTCTTCAAGGTTTACACACTGATCCACGCGCCGGCATTGAAAGTGGCGCCGCGCGTGCAGGAGATGTTCGACAAACGGGAAGAGGGCACCGACGCCAAGCGGACCCCCTTCCTGATCCAGGCCATCGAAGGTTCCAACAGCCTGATCATTTCGGCGGCGGCGGATGATCAACTGGTGGTGGAGGATCTGGTGGCCCGGCTGGATGTGCCCAGCAATTTGAATCAGCAATTGCGCATTTTTAATCTGCAACGGGCCAAAGCAGAGCAGACCGCGACCGTACTGACCGATCTGTTCCAGTCCCAGTCGGAAGGGGCGGATGGTCTGGCCAACGCCATCGCCGTGCAAGCCGTGCCCTGGACCAATTCGCTGCTGGTCTGGGCTGCTCCGGGCCAGCTTGAAGATATTGAGAAAATGATCGTGTCGCTCGACACCAACGAACCGACCCGCGAGATGACTTTTGATGTGATCCAGCTGCAACAGGCGGCGGCGGATAAGTTGACCGAAGCCATTCAGGAAGCCTTTACCCAGCAAACCAGCGGTGAAGGAGGGACAGATGCCCAGACTGCGCTGATCCTTTCTTTCCTCGAGCAGATGCCCGACGGCTCGTCGCAGTTACGCAAACTGATTCAGCAGGACATCACCATCGTGCCCTGGCTGCCGACCAATTCGCTGATGGTGATGGCCCCGCCGGACAGTCTGGAAATGCTCAAGACGCTGATCAAACGGCTGGATAACATTCCGCCGCTCACCGCTGAAGTGGTGGTCTTCCCGCTGAAAAACGCCGCCGCTGAACAGGTGATCGAAAACCTGGAAAAGATATTTAATGAACAGACCAATACCGGTGGTGAAGATGTGCAACTGGCCCTGACAACTGGGGGGACGGGCAGTGTCAGCGGGGTCGGCGGGATTACTCAGAGCATCACTTTTGCCGCGGATCAGCGGACCAATTCGGTGATTGCCGCCGGACACCCGCAATATCTGAAAACGGTTCGCGGCCTGATCGAAAAGCTGGACGCTACCGAAACCGACGAACGCTCTAATTTCGTCTATCCCGCCCAGTACAAACCGGCGGAGGATATCGCTGAAGCCATTGCTGAATTCAATACCAAGGAGAAAGAGCGTCTCGGCGATATTGATGACGCGACCAATGCCCAACTGCTGGCTGAACGGCAGATCACCGTCGTGCCAGTACCCTCCAGCAATGCGATCGCCCTGGGCATGAGCAAACGCTATCAGGATCAGTACATGAAGATGGTGGAAGAACTCGACACGCCGCCGGAACAGGTGTTGATCGAGTTCATGCTGGTGGAAGTAAGTACCAACGACATCTTTGAATTGGGCGTGGAATTCGCCGCCCAGGACCTGCTCTTTTCGGAACAGGCTTATGTGGGCAATAACGGGACGATCAAGGGACCGGATTTCGACTTCGTAGGCGGTACGGATCTGGGAGCGGCCGGCAGCGGGCGGGGATTTTCCTTCACCATGACCGGTGAGGATTTCAACTTCCTCTTCCATGCCCTGCAATCCAACGGCAAAGCGGAACTGATTTCCCGTCCGAGCATGATGGTCGAAAACAACGCGGAAGATGCCGAAATCGCCATTACCACCAACGTGCCGACACTGCGCTCGCTGGGCAGCGATAACGCCGGCAACCCGGTCACGCAGATCGATTATCAGGATGCAGGCATCAAGCTACGAGCCGTCCCGCGGATCAATCCGGATGGTTTCGTGCAGTTGGCTTTGGAGTCAGAAGTCTCCTCGGTCGGCGCCCCGATTCAGGTTGGCAACACCTCGTCGGTCAGCATCAGTCGCACCGGACTGAATACCACCGTAACCATCAAGGATGGCGAGAGCGTCATTATCGGCGGCTTGATCCAGTCGGAGATTCAGGAAAACGAGCAGAAGCTGCCTTTCCTCGGTGATATTCCCGGAGCGGGGCTGTTATTCAGTGCCCGCAACAATACCGGATCGCGTAAGGAACTGCTGATCGTCATCACCGCGACGGTGATTCGCGGGCCGGAAGAAGCTCACCGCATATCTGAACGCGAACGGGATCGGACGACCATTATTCCTGAACATCTGCTGCGTGATCCACTGATGAACAAAATGCAGTTGCAGCCGGACGCCCCGCGACTGGAAATTCGCGACCAGGAACTGCTCAAGCGGGAGGAGGAGGACGCAATCGAGGAGTATGGTCCGCAACCCAGCATTTACGGACCGCCGGTGCCCAGTCAGGGTTTGCAGCAGGTGCAGTATCGATCTTGAGGTGCAATGATGCGATGGAGCTTATGGATTGGAATAACTGGATTGCTGCTCCTGGGGGGTTGCCAGACTCCTCAGGCCCGCAGTCCGGAAGCCCGCCGGGCGATGAACGTACCGCTCGAAGCAGATATCGTCAGTGTGCGTACTTTTTACAAGAACAACCCCTTTGTCAGTCTGGACCCGGAGGGTGATGCCAATCCCGAAGGCATCAAGATGGTGTATTATGCGGTCTCCGGGCGCAATGGCCAGGGCGTGCCCGGTGACGGGCTGATTCGTGTCAAACTCTTTACCATCATCTATCCATCCCAGGGTGAACCTTACGGCGAATTGCAGCAGACCTGGGAGTTTAATCCGCAACAGGCCGCCGGGTGGCGGTCCATGAAAAAAAGTGTGATGGGCTGGGCCTATCAGTTTACGCTGAACTGGGGTGATGCGGATGTTTACGGCCGGGAAATTCGCGTGGTTCCCGAATTCGTTCGCAATGATGGCGGCATCGTCCGGGGCAGCAGCAACAGTTTCAAAGTACCCGATCTCAAACCCCGCATCCGCATGATTGACTCCACCACTGAATCCACCTCGTCCATTCCACCAGCCGCCACGCCTTGATCGCAGCGCTTATGAATCGCGCTGCTCAGGGTGGATTAATTTTAAATAGCTTTTCCGCGCCGCCGGTCAGCAGTCGTGCTGCGGTATCGATTTCTTCCACAATGGTGAATCGTCCCAGGGAAAGCCGGATCGAACTGCGCGTCTGCTCCGGGGTGCGACCCATCGCCTGAAGCACGTGGCTGAGTTGCTGGTTGGCGCTGGTGCAGGCTGATCCGCTGCTGAAGGCCAGTTGCGGGAGGGCGGTCATCAGGTTTTCGCCATCCACCCCGGCTATGGTGATGTTCAGCGTATTGGGTAACCGCCGCTCCGGATGACCATTGAGCTGCAATTGAGGATGAAGTGGCTGAAGCTGCTGCCATAAGCGATCCCGCAGGGCGCTGATTCGAGTGGCATCAAGCTGCATTTCCCGGCGGGCGATTTCCGCCGCACAGCCCAATCCCACGATCCCGGGAACATTCAACGTACCGCTGCGCACGCCGCGCTCATGACCGCCGCCATGTAGCAACGGTTCACAGCGTATTCGCCGAGGCTGCCGCCGAAGATACAAAAGCCCGACGCCTTTGGGTCCATAAATTTTATGGCCGCTGGCACTGAGCAGGTCGAGGCTTAAGGCTTCAACATCGAGCGGTATTTTGCCGAAGGCCTGAGTGGCGTCGCTATGGAAGATGATCTCCTGCTGCCGACACCACTGCCCAATTTCATGAAGGGGTTGGAGCGTGCCGGTCTCATTATTGGCTGACATGATGCTGACCAGTATCGTTCCGGTGGTTCGCACCGCTTCGAGTTGCTCGATGGAAATTAAACCATGGCGATCAACGGGCAGAACTGTAATCTCAAAACCCTGACGTTGCAGGACATGGCAGGGATCGAGCAGGGCGGGGTGTTCCGTCGCCTGGGTGATGATATGCCGGCCGCGATGTTGATGGGCCAGTGCGGTACCTATGATAGCCAGGTTGTTGCTTTCGGTTGCCCCGCTGGTCCAGATGATCTCTACCGGCTGAGCGTTGAGCAGATCTGCCGCCTGATGGCGGGCCTGTTCCACCGCCTCATTCGCCACCCAGCCGTAAGCATGACCGCGACTGGCGGCGTTTCCGAACTCGTCGCGCAGGTAAGGAAGCATGGCCTCTAATACGCGGGGATCGAGCGGCGTGGTCGCGTTGTAATCAAGATAGATTGGCTTGCTCATAGCAGCCGGTGGTGTTGTTGGCAGCTTGCAGCTGGCCGTCGATCAGATCGGCCAGAGTCACGCCCGCCATAAAATCAGAAACCTGCTGGTGGAGTTTCAACAGCGGCGAACGGAGCAGGCAACGACCATCGATCTCGCAACGGTTGTTGATGGCGCCATCGCCATTGGTTTGATTGGCACATTGCACCAGCCGCATGGGTCCTTCCAAAACCTGTATGACACGTTCGACGGTGATGTCCCGCGGCGCCTGGTTCAGTTGATACCCGCCTTTGGCTCCGCGGGTGCTGGTGATCATATTATTCTGCTGAAAGGACTTCATAATGTTCATCAGCAGAGGCAGAGGTACATGATGGGTTTCTGCAATTTCGCGGGCACTGCAGATCTTATCCTGATTGCGGCTAAGGTAGGCTAAGGCAATCAGCCCGTACTCCGTGCGGCGGGTAAGCGATAGCATAAAGGTACCTCAGAAATCAGAATTAAGTATCTACATCAGTTATATAGCACATTTAGCATGCCGATTCAATTCAAGATTCTATATCAGACCTGAATTTAAAATATTTAACGATAATATGTTAAGAAAAAAATGGTATAAATTTAATTAAATTACCTATTTATAGGTAATCGGCTGACGGATCAGGTGGGTTTACTTTATTCTGTCTCGTCAACGGGTTCATTTTTACTAAGCGCACGGCGGCTACGGCAGTTTAGAGTGGGTGGACCGGCGATACCGCATTTCGTGGGTGAGGTAATGAATTCCAATATTTCCATGCCACAGCGGCTGAGCGTCTGGGTTTTGAGCATGTGCACCGCTTCGACGAAAGTAAATTTGGAATGATAAAGCAATTTATAGACTCGGCGGACTTCCATAATTTCATCGGCGGAAAGTCCTTCGCGTTGTAAACCCACCCGGTTGATCGAAGCCACCCCCCCGGAATAATCGGTCATGAAGAAAGGCGGAATATCTGCACGGATCGGGGCGCCGGGGCAGATCATGACCCGCCGACCGATGCGCGTGAACTGATGAATCATGACATGGCCGGAGATGACGGTATTGTTGCCGATTTCGACATGGCCGGAACATTCCGAGTCATTGGCGATCACCACGCCATCCCCCACCTGGCAGTTGTGGCCGACATGTGCCTTAGCCATAATCATGCAGTTTTTACCCACCCGGGTGGTGGAACCGGCCTGGGTACCGCGATGGACTGTGGCATATTCACGAATGATCGAACCGTCACCGATGGTCACGTAGCTTTCTTCACCCTTGTACTTATAATCCTGAGGCAGGTTGCCAACCACACTGAAGGGATGAATCTGACAGTCCGTTCCGATCGTGGTCCAGCCGCAGATATAGGAATGGCCGCGCAGCACGGTGCGCGAACCGATACGTACCGAGCCTTCCACTACGGCATAAGGGCCTATTTCGACATCAGCAGCCAGTTCGGCCTGCCGATCGATTATCGCGGTCGGATGGATCATGGGATCTTGCTCCTGAATTGTGGCGAGATTTTATGATGGATTGCTCAGGGGTACAAGAACGGGATATCCAGGTGCCGGGGAGAGGGTTGAAGTGGTGAAGTTGATGGACCCATATGAGCGTCTGCGGAATGGAGCGGGTGTAGTATCACGATCGGATCGGCGGCTTCTGCAAGTGACCGGCCGGGATCGGGCCGGCTGGCTGCACAACCTGCTGACCAATGACGTCAAGGGACTGCATCCCGGGCAGGGCTGCTATGCCTTCGCTCTGAATATCAAAGGGCGGATTCTTTTCGATGCACAGGTCTTGATCATGGAAGAGCACTTGTGGCTGGACCTGGACCAGCGCTGGGCCGATGCGGCTCTACAACATCTGACGAAATACATCATCATGGAAGATGTGGTAATACGGGATATAACCGCTGACATCCAGCGTTATGCTGCGATTGGTCAGTGGACCGGAGTGTCAGATAGGTCCGCGCTGGAAGGCGGGCAGCATACCGAGGTGAACCTCGGAACTCGGCCGGTCCGCCTGTATCGCAGTGATTATTGCGGCTGGCCGACGGTGGAAATTTTTTCGCCCGTCGAAAATTCACCGAATCAGGATGAATGGATCGAACGGATGGGCTGGCCATGGATCAGCGCGGAGTCCGTGGAGATATTGCGAGTTGAGCAGGGGATGCCCTGGCCGCTGACGGAACTGAATGATCAGGTACTGCCAGCGGAAACCGGACAACTGCATCGGGCAGTCAGTTTCAAGAAAGGCTGCTACCTGGGGCAGGAGGTGGTGGAGCGGATGCGGGCCCACTCTGCCGTAGCCCGTCATTTAGTGGGCTTGCATTTAGGATCAGTAAACGTTGTGCCGGGAACCGAGCTGCTGTTGGATGGGCAGGCTGTTGGTCGCGTGACCAGCGTGGCGGATTCGGTGATGCTGGGCAAAAAAATCGGATTGGGCTATGTCAAATCAGCCGTGGCTGTTCCGGGAACAATCTTGAATTGTGCGGGAGCCATTTCACATCAAGTGGCGGTCGCTGCTTTGCCCTTCACGCCCTGAGTGGTTCAGTCGCTGCAACTGATCTCCGTAGCGAATAGCCTCGCCACAATACTCGTATCATCTGCCCCAGTAACAGTACCGATAAGGAAAGCATGATCAGATCGGTGACCAGCAAGGCGCTCATGGTGCCGGCGTGGGGCAGATATTTCTGAACCAACAACTTCAGCAGCATGGTGAGTGTCGTGATCATCATGAAAATGGCCGGCAGCAGCGTGTAAATAGTTTTTCGTCCCTGCTGCAGTAGCCAGATGGTGGCGATCAGCAGCCCTAAACCCGCCAGTAATTGATTGCCCGAAGCGAAGAGCTGCCAGATGGTCCGTACGCCGCCCTGATAAGCCATCCAGATCATCAGGCCCACGGACAACAGGGTGTTGAACCAGGGAGAGCGCATCAGCTGCAACAGCCCTCGCCTTAAGCCGCTGGTCGACAGCGGTGTTGTCGCCAAAGTGTCGGCTGCATAACGGATGGCTGCATGGGTCGAAGGGATGCCCCCGGTTCCGCTCGCCGCCGTCAGCTGCGGCGTCGTAGTGGGTGCGCTCTGAAAGAATACGTCATAGCGGGCGAAAAGCGTATTCCAGATTTCTTCGAACAGATATCGATTCAGGCGAATGGCGGTATCCAACGTAGTGACCACAAACCCTTCCAGCAGCAGCATGCCGAAGATCGTGCCCCACACCGCGGGGATGCCCAGTCCAAGCTGGACGGCGTTGCCGGCGGAGAGGGCGAATCCCAGGTTGACGTTGGCATCGCCGCCGGCGGGATAAACAATCTGCAGATAGCGAGATTGCGTGAGTCCAATGCTCACCGCCCCGACGACGCAGATGGCCAGAAAGCTTTCCAGCAACATGGCCCAGTATCCGACCTGTCGGGCGCCGGTTTCACTGCGCAGCTGTTTGCAGGTTGTTCCGCCGGCACAGAGGCTGTGAAATCCGCTGCACGCTCCGCAGGCAATAGTGATAAACAACGCCGGCCACCACCATCCCTGAGTCAATTCGCTGCCGCGGGCCACGGACTGCATCTCGAAATTCATCGGCACGCGGTTGAAACCTGCTCCCAGCAGGGCTGCCACCAGCAGGGCGATCCCGCCATAAAGCATGTGGACATTGATGAAATCCCGGGATTGGAGAAATAGCCAGACCGGCAACCCCGCCGCCAGCAACGTGTAGATACTGATGCCGATCATCCAGACGTCGGTATCGGCTCGCACCGGCCAGCGCAAGCCCACGAGGATACTGGCCACGCAGATGAGCAGCGCCAGCAGCGAACAGAACCAGACGTTGACCTGGCGTTTGATATACAGCCAGCCGATCAACGGGGCGAGCAGGGTGATCACGATCACACTGGTGCTGGCGATGCCGCCGATGCGCACCATGCTAGTGCCGTCGGCGGTGGAGAATTGATGACGATTAAGCACGTGCTGGTCGCTGATCAGACCCAGTTCGGCGGCGGTGGCGACATTGGTCAGGGCGCTGGCACTGATCTGCAGAAATACTGCCGTGACCAGTCCCAGCATGGCGATGATCAGAAACATCAGCATCAGAAACGCCGGCTTGCCCAGCAATTTCCGGGCGACCACGGCGAGGCTTCGGCCGCCCTCGCGCATGGCGATGAAGGTGGCACAATAATCATGCACCGCACCGATGAACAAACCGCCCAGCACAATCCACAATACCGCCGGCAGCCATCCAAAGCACATCGCCAGCAGCGGTCCGATGATCGGTCCGGCCCCGGCGATACTGGAAAAGTGGTGGGCGAAGACCACAGGCGTTGGAGTGGGGACAAAGTCCAGCCCGTCGCTGAATTGATTCGCCGGTGTGACGCGTTCCGGATTTTCACCGATCATCCGCGCCAAAAAACGACTGTAATATCTTCCGACTATGAGCAGGACAGTGAGTGATCCCAGCAGGATCAGCAGCAGAGTCATGGATGAACTCCAACCGCTGTAAATGGAGGTGAACCGTTGATCTTGAGTATACGAGTCGCACTACCTGTTTGCAACCGGTGGTACTGGTATCGTTTGAAGCAAAATTCAAACACACTATCTTGAAGACCACTCCCTTACGGTCGCGGCTCGGTGAAACGATACCAGTATCCAACCGGTGTTCGTAAGCGAGTCTGGCCATGAAATTGTCGGCGGAGGCTGACGAACCACCATAAACTCACGGCTATCCCCACCGGAGCCATTCCTAATCCACACGCACTGCCGTTGGTCGTCGGTGTCGGGGCTGCTTGAACAATTACTTCGCCGGTCACGCGGATGGTGCCGACCGCTTCATTGCCCAGGCTGACGGGATTGTCGGCGTCAAATTCAAATTCTGCGGTAATGCTGTCGTCGGCCTGACGTTGAAAGGTGATCTCGCCGGTGCTGCTGGTCCAGAAGTTGCCCTCGGCTGGGTCGCTGTTCAGCACATAATCCATGTAAATGGCCGGGCGCGGCTCCAGGTCATCGCTGCGTGCCAGATCAATCGTTTCATCATCGGGAATATCCGCAAGCCCCACCTCCAGCGTGAACAGCACCCGCGGAACGATGGTTGTGCCTGCCTCACGATCCAACAGATCGATGGTCAGCACCCCGCCTTGCAGACTGATATCGCACTGCTGAGTTTCCAGCTGGGTAAATTGATTATTGGCATCAGCCGAGGTTGCCGCGATCGTCGCCGTGCCGCACGTAAATGGGAGGGGTTGTGTCGTCTGGTCGCCGCAACCGGATATCAAAAAACCACCCACCATCACCAGCCAAGCGGAATGTTGCCTGTTCATCGTCGTGTCTTTCAAAGTTTCAGGGACCGATTCGTGGAGTATTTTTCGGGTCGAGGCTGCGCCAAAGATACCAGGTGGCGATGCTGCGATAGGGGCGGTACTTTTCACCCAGATCGACCAGTTGGGTGCGTTTCGGCTTGAGCGGCAGTTCATTGTGTCGCTTCAAGGCAGTGACCAGTCCCAGATCATCCACCGGCCAGACATCGGCCCGCCGCAGGCTGAAGATCAGAATCATCTCAGCCGTCCAGACCCCAACGCCGTGAATATCCGTCAGCGATTCAATGACTTGCTCATCGCTCAATTTCCTGAGCCGGGCGGGTTTGATGGCGCCGCTCAGGAAATGGTCGCACAAACTGCGCATAAAGCTCACCTTCATCCGCGACAGTCCGCACGTCCGAAGTTGATCATCGCTCAACTTGACGAGGTGGGTCGGTGTAATATTCTTCCGCGGGCATAATGCCAGTATTCGCCCGGTGATGGTCTGGGCCGCCTTCATCGACAGCTGCTGGTGGACGATCGAGAGGGCCAGGGCGGTAAATGGATGGTGAACGATGTCGGGTTGGAAGGGTCCGATTGCGGAAATAATCCGCTTCATCAGCGGATCAGCCTGCCCCAGCCTCCGCCGGGCAGCACGCACGACCGCCGCTTCGGCAAATGTGGTAATGGTCGCGTTTGGCGTGGTACTCATGTAATCTGAAGTCTAACCGTAAACCCTTCGGGCTGCCAATTCCTGTAGGCGGTTAATATTCACCAATAGGAGCGTCGCGCCGGCTGAAGCCTGCGGCTCTTTGAATTTCTTAACGGGCGGTCGTCTGATTATTACCCATCCTGCTTGACCGAACCCCACTCTTTTGCGAGACTTTACACCATTCCGGGCGGACCTTTGGCGCACCCCCGCCCAACCTCTTCTGCCATTCTCTTGTGTGGAGATCAACTCTTGTCAGATATAGCCCCAAGGCCCGATGAACGAACATTCATGGGACATCCCGTTGGTTTGTTTGTACTTTTCACAACTGAAATGTGGGAGCGATTCAGCTTTTACAGTATGCGCGGATTTCTTGTTTTATACATGACCAATGTACTTGCTTATAACGATAAGCTGGCTAATGGTATATATGGTGCTTATCTTGGATTTGTTTATGCGACTACCTTTCTGGGAGGAATATTAGCCGATCGCCTGTTGGGCCAGCGGTTGGCGATTTTCATCGGCGGCATATTAATGGCTGTTGGTCAGTTTACTTTAATGGCCAACGCGCTACTTATGGGTGCAGGGCAAACGGATACTGTAATCAATTCGATGTTTTTTATTGGTCTTGGATTTCTCTCGACGGGTAATGGTTTTTTTAAACCAAATATTTCAACTATAGTCGGTAGTTTATATCAGCAAGGTGATACGCGTCGCGATGGTGCCTTTACAATTTTTTATATGGGGATCAATATTGGTGCAGCTCTCGCAGGATTGTCAGGTCAGGCAGCCGAAGCTTGGGGTTGGTATTGGGGATTCATGCTGGCTGGCAGCGGAATGGTTCTCAGTCTGATTGTACTTGTATTTGGCAAAAATAAACTACAGGGTAAGGGATTACCGCCGGTGGCTGGTGCCCCATGGATAAAATGGCTGGGGCTTCCTAAATTTTTCTGGGTGCTTATTGGTGCGCTCATTGTTGTTCCTACAATTTCCTACTTCGTAGCGCATCCAACCTGGGTTCAAAATATTTCTTTATATATTGCTGTACCGGTATTGGGCTATCTTCTATGGGAAGCTTTCCGTGGTACGCGAGAAGAAACGGGACGGATGATAGTTATTATTATTTTGTGCTCTTTCTCCATGATGTTCTGGGCGTTCTTTGAATTAGCTGGCAGCGCGATCAACATCTTTACCGATCGCTATGTAAACCGTGATTTAGATATTTGGGGATGGCAGTGGGAAGCCAAGGCTTCGTTAATTACTGCTTCTTTAAATGCCGTATTTATTGTCATTCTTGGAATTCCCTTTGCGCGCTTATGGGTATGGCTGAATCGAAGGAACCTTGAGCCTTCTTCTCCCTTGAAGTTTTCGCTTGGTTTAATGCAGTTGGCATTAGGTTTTGTCATGATGTATCTGGGCGCAGTTCAAGCGGGGGATAATGGAAAATGTAATATTATGTATATCGTTCTGGGATTTTTATTCCACACCACTGGCGAGCTTTGCCTTTCACCTGTTGGCTTATCGACTATCACAAAACTGGCACCCGGGAGGTTAGTCGGCATGTTCATGGGGGTGTGGTTTTTGGCATCATCGCTCGGAAACATTTTTGGCGGATGGGTTGGAGGTCAGTCTGAAGAGTATGGGTTTGCTACTGTTTTTAAGGGGATAGCCATTGCTGGTGGCGCCTCTGGAGTATTATTGCTTATTCTGACCCCAGTAATAAAGAAACTGATGTACGGGGTGAAGTAGTGAAGGCGGAGTTACGGGTGGGGAATGAGGCGGAGGTGGAGGTGGAGGTGACGCCGGAGATGTGTCCGGCGTTTGATGGGGTGGTAGTCCATCCGATTTATTCCACCTGGTCGCTGGCCCATCATATGGAATTGGCTGCCCGACAGGTGTTGGCTCCCCATCTGGAAGAACATGAAGAGGGCATCGGCACCCATCTGAGTATCGATCATCTCGCTCCGTCACCGATCGGCAAGAGGGTGCGGGTGGTGGCCCGGTGTGTGGAAGTGGATGACCGGCGGGTGATCTGCGAGATCAACGCTTACGAAGGTGCTCGCCATATCGGCAAGGGGATGCAGGTCCAGCGGGTATTACCCAAAACCGTCCTGAAAGCGCTGATCGAGCGTCATCAATAACAGGAAATTAATCTGTTGATCGGATATAGAGACACGCGCAGACTGAAGTCCGCAGCTCGTTGAATAATGAAAGGAAGAATATGGTTAAACTCATCGCTGTCTACACCAAGCCGGATGACACGGCGGCCTTTGATAAGCACTATAACGAAGTGCATACCCCGCTGGTTCGCCGGATGCCTGGATTGCAGAAGCTGGAAGTCAGTCGCTGCTATGGGGCGCCGATGGGTGATCCGCGTTATTATCTGCTAGCCGAGATGTATTTCGATAGTCGCGATGCCCTGATCGCCGCCCTCAAGAGTGACGCCGGTAAGGCGGCCGGCAAAGATCTCATGGGCTTCGCCGCCAAATATGTTCATATGATGTTCGCAGAAGTCAATTGATCAAGGGGGAGATGATTTTGGAGCATACATACAGTTTAAAGAGTTGATTATCTGTCGTACTTCATCGTGAGTAAAAAAAGAGAATCTTCCGAAGATTTCAGATTCGTAATTCCTGATTTGATATTTCAGATTTGAAATTTCAGATCAATTCAAACAGTATCATATTTCTGAATGCGCAATTAAATAATTAGTACGGAATGATTGCAGGGGGACGAAACGGTCATTAGCGAGTGCAAGACCATGAAATACGAGCGATTCGAGCAATTGCCGGTATGGAGGGATGCGCAGCAACTGGCCCTGCGTATTTATCAGGTGACGGAAGAGGCTGCGTTTCGGACAGCGGGTGATTTAATCAGCCAATTACGACGGGCAGCGCTTTCGGTATCCAACAATATTGCCGAGGGATTTGAACGGGGCAGTACTGCCGATTTACTGACTTTCCTTTATATCGCGCGCGGATCAGCAGGAGAAGTGCGTTCCCTGTTGTGCTTTTGTGAGCAATGGTCCCGCACGCAGAGTTTCAAATCTCAAATTTCAGATTTGAAATCACTGGCGGAGGGTTGCTCCCGTCAGATTCGCGCCTGGGCGGATGCATTACAGAACAGTGATATCAAAGGCCAACGACATTTAACGGATAACTCTCGATCCGTGTTTGAACACAAGCGTAATGCCGCGATATTCTGGGATAGAATTGATCAATTGCACCGTGAATATCAAAATGATGGTAATCAATTGCCAACTTAATAAACTTGGAACTGGATTCAAAATGCCAAGAGCCGCGGATTTAGCCCGCGCGGAGTCCATATTGACGATTCTTATAATCAGCTCGATTTCTTTCAGATTTAAGAGGTACTTATGTCCGCCTATTCCGGCCAGGAACCATCGTCCTTTAACTTTCAGAATATTCTCTACGCTAAGAGTGGCCGAACCGCCACAGTGACAATTAATCGACCTGAGGTGCACAATTGCGTCAATCTGCCGACGCTGCGCGAATTGCAACAGGCCTTTCAGGATGCTTCCTGGGATGATGCGATCGCGGTGCTGGTGCTGACCGGTGCTGGGGATCGGGCCTTCTGCACCGGCGCTGATCTGCGCGAGCAACAGGCGGAGATGATCGACTCACCGAACAATTACTGGAAGTGGATGGGTGAATTCTGTCGCACGCATGAGTTGTTGCGCCATATCGGTAAACCCACCATTGCCCGGCTGAATGGCATCACGGTTGGCGGCGGTAACGAATTCAACATGTCCTGTGACTTGGCCATCGCCGCTGATGATGTGTATATCAAGCAGGTCGGAGCAGCCATGGGCAGTGTGGCGGCGGCGGGGGCGACACAGTGGCTGCCGCTGATCGTGGGAGATCGCCGGGCCAGGGAAATCCTGTTTTTATGCGAGGAAATTCCGGCAGCCAAGGCGCTGGAGTGGGGCCTGGTGAATCAGGTCGTCCCGCGCCGTCAGCTCGATGCTGCAGTTGAGGAAATGTGCACCCAATTGGCGAATAAAATGCCCGAGTGCATCCGCTACGCCAAGCAGCAGCTTAATTTCTGGAAGGATTTTTCCTGGTATCAGACCATTGGCCACGCCCGCGACTGGCTCGCTATTCACAACCGCGCCCCCGAAGTGCACGAAGGCTGCAATGCATTCCTCCAGAAGCGCCAACCCAACTATGATGCGTTGAGACCCCAATAGGGCGATGTCAAACAAGAGGAGCCGGCGATGTCCGAACTGATTATCAGCAGCATTGATCAGCACGTGGGTATGATCAAACTCCATCGTCCTGAGGTGCTCAATGCGCTGAATCTGGAACTGATGAGGCAGCTCGTTGAGCAACTGGAGGCTTTTGAACAGGATGAAAATATCTATGTGATGCTGCTGACCGGCAGTGATAAGGTGTGGGCAGCGGGAGCGGATATCAACGATATGGCCAGTACGACGATGGTGGAGATGTATAACCGCAATCAGTTCGCTCGCTGGGAGCGGATAAAGAAAATCTCTAAACCGATCGTTGCAGCGGTGAATGGTTATGCGCTTGGGGGCGGCTGTGAGTTGATGATGCACTGCGATATTATCGTGGCGGCTGAAAATGCCCGAATAGGCCAACCCGAAATCAATATCGGCGTGATGCCCGGAGCGGGCGGCACACAGCGTTTGACCCGTGCCGTCGGCAAAGCCACCGCAATGGATGTGGTGCTCAGCGGTCGATTTCTGACGGCTCGCGAAGCGCTCGAATATGGCCTGGTGTCGCGCGTCGTCCCGGCGGAAAACTGCTATTCCGAAGCTCTGCGGATCGCCCACGAACTATGCACCAAGTCACCCATTGCCCTGCGACTGGCCAAAGATGCGGTTCTTAAAGCCCACGAAATGTCCCTTACTGATGGCCTCGAATATGAGCGCAAACTTTTCTACATGCTCTTCGCCACTCACGACCAGAAGGAAGGCATGGCTGCTTTTCTCCAGAAACGACCGCCGGTGTATAATGGAACATAGCGTTAGCACATCTAAGGTACGCCATATCATTACTTGTTGGATTTAACTTAAAATGAGTGAACCGGTAATTAATCTCGAATCTAAAGAAAACGTTGGTCTGATCACATTCAACCGTCCGGAAGTGTTTAATGCCTTCGATGAGCGGATGACCGGTGAGTTGACGGCGGCGCTCAAGGCGGTGGAGAAAAATGTTGCCGTGCGGGCAGTAGTGATCACCGGGGCGGGCAAGGCCTTCTGTTCCGGGCAGGATCTGAAAAACCTGGAGGCGGGGTATCGCTCGGGGACGGCTCCCCTGCTGGGCGGACGGTTGCGACAGGGCTATAACCCGATCATTCAGAAGATGCGGAGCATGGAAAAACCGATTATTGCCGCGATCAATGGTGTGGCGGCGGGGGCGGGGGCAAGTCTGGCGCTGGCGGCTGATTTACGCACCATGGCCTCTGGTGCTGCTTTGATTGAAGTATTTATTAATGTGGGTTTAGTACCCGATTCGGGCAGTACCTTTTTCCTGCCTCGTCTGGTAGGATTAAGCCGGGCGATGGAAATGTGCATCACCGGCGATAAAATGACGGCGGATGAGGCTTTGCGGTTGGGACTGGTGAATCGGGTTTATCCACTGGACACGCTGCTGGAAGAAACCATGAAATGGGCCAGGCAGCTGGCCAATCTGCCGACCCGGGCCATCGGATTAACGAAGCGACTGTTGAATCAGTCATTGGATCAGCCGCTGGAGGCGCAACTGGAGGCGGAGGCTTTTTTGCAGGAAACCGCCGGTCAGACGGCGGATCATCTCGAGGGTGTGCAAGCCTTTCTAGAGAAGCGCCCGGCGAAATTTCAGGGACGTTAAGCCATGATCCAGAATGTCGGGTTGTTGGGCGGTGGGACGATGGGGGCGGGGATCGCCCAGGTGGCCATCGCCAACGGCTGTGTGGTTCACCTGCTGGAAGCCACTCCTGAATTAGCCGAAGCAGCGGTCGAACGGGTTTTTGCGGCGCTGGACAAGCTAGCTGACAAACGCAAATTATCACCGGTGGAAGTCGAGCGGGCCAAGCAGCGGCTGTTCCCTGCCAAGGGACCGGAACACCTGCGCGACAGCGACATTGTCATCGAAGCCATTCTCGAAGAACTGGATCTCAAGGCGCGGGCCCTCGCCCCGATCATCAAGCTGGTCCGGCAGGATTGTATTTTCGCGAGCAACACCTCCTCATTATCAATAACGCAACTGGGAGATCGACTGGGGATTCCGCGGCGAATCTGCGGGATGCACTTTTTTAATCCCGTAACGGTCATGCCGCTGGTGGAGGTAATTGCCGGTCGTTATACCGATCCCGAACGAATCGATCGGGTGGCAGAACTGGCGGTCAGTTGGGGCAAACCGGTGGTGCGGGCCAAGGATACGCCCGGATTCGTGGTCAATCGCGTGGCCCGGCCCTATTACCTGGAGGCCTTACGCATTCTCGAGGAGAAAAAAGCATCGTGTGATGCGGTAGATCTGATCATGACGGAAGTGGCGGGTTTTCGCATGGGTCCGTTCGCGCTGATGGATCTGGTGGGGATTGATGTCAATTATGCGGTGACTTGTTCGATATATGAACAATCGGGTCAGCCGGCACGATTCCGCCCATCCGATATACAGGCCCGGCTGGTGCAGCAGCGCAAACTGGGGCGCAAGAGCGGCAGCGGATTCTATGATTACAAGGATCCCACCAAGCCGGAAATTGCCTATCGGCTTGATCCGGAGCCGTTTGAACTGGGATCGCGAATCCGTGAGGGCTGGGAGAAACTGCGCAAGACCGGAAGCTGGGATATCGGCGTGGAGAGTGGTTATGTGCTGGGTCGTATTCTGATGACGCTGATGAATGAAGCTGCCCTGGCTGAGCAGGAAGGGGTTGCTTCAGCGGAGGATATCGACGTGGCCATGAAGCTGGGCACGAATTATCCGCGCGGCCTGCTGGAATGGGCGGAGGAAATAGGCCACGAGCGCATTGGCAGCTTTCTTCGCGCTCTGAATGACGAGGTTGACGATGATCGTTATCTGCCGGCCAAGCGGTTTCTTTTCTGATCGACATTTCCTGCATTCGGTTCACACGTCTTATTTTTCTGGTGAGTGAATATGCAACGACGGGCAGCAATAGTGGCGGCAGTTCGGACGCCGATCGGCAAGTACGGCGGAGCGCTTAGCCGGGTTCGCCCGGATGATCTGGCGGCAGTGATTATCCGCGCCCTGATGGAGCGCAGTGGCGTTGATTCCACCCGAATCGACGATGTCTATTTTGGAGCCGCCAATCAGGCTGGCGAGGACAATCGCAATGTAGCCCGTATGGCGGTGCTGCTGGCGGGTTTGCCGGTGGAGGTTCCGGGCAGTACGGTGAATCGGCTGTGTGCTTCCAGCCTCGACGCGCTGCACCTCTGTGCCCGATTGATTGAGGCGGATCATGGTGACGTGTTCATTGCCGGCGGTGTGGAAAGTATGTCACGTGCACCATTCGTGCTGGCCAAATCGAGCGAAGCCTTCGATCGTCGTGCTGAAATTCACGACACGACCATCGGCTGGCGGTTCATCAACAAGCAACTGGCTGACCAGTATTATCCCTACAGCATGGGTGAAACGGCGGAGAATGTCGCCAAACATTACCAGGTATCACGAGAAGATCAGGATCGATTCGCCCTGCAAAGCCAGCAACGCTACCAGGCGGCTCTGACGGCGGGGAAGTTTGCCGATGAGCTTATTCCGGTGACCATTCCGCAAGCGCGCGGTGAACAGCAGGTGGTGGCGGTTGATGAACACCCCCGGCCGGAAGCGACGCTGGAAGCACTGGCCCGGCTGAAGCCTGCGTTCACGAAAGATGGCACGGTGACAGCGGGAAATGCCTCAGGAATCAACGATGGAGCGGCGGGGTTACTGCTGGTGGAATTGCAGATCGCCCGGAAATGGAATCTGCCGATACTGGCGGTGGTTGGTCCCGGGGCGACGGCAGGTGTTGATCCCGCGATGATGGGGCTGGGGCCGATCCCCGCGACACGTAAAGCAATCGCCCGCGGTCAGAAAACCGGCCTGCTGAAAGATGCCGGTGATATCGACCTGGTGGAATTGAACGAAGCCTTTGCCTCGCAGTCGTTGATCTGCATTCGTGAGCTGGGTCTGAATGCGGACCAGGTGAATGTCAACGGCGGGGCGATAGCTCTGGGGCATCCGCTCGGCTGCAGTGGGGCACGGATTGCCACCACACTGGTACATGAAATGAGACGCCGTCAGGCCCGCATCGGTCTGGCGACCATGTGCGTCGGCGTGGGGCAGGGGGTGGCGGTATTGTTTGAATCACCGGCAACCTGACCACTATAATACCATTCCAATCGCCTGAGTATCTTCTGGGCTATTTCTGTGGAGAGTTTACATGAGCGTTGGCGGCTTGGATGAGATCGTCATGCAGTTAAAACATCCGGAAGATCCTGAACAGTTGGGTGCGTTCCAGCGGCGGATCGATGCGGGTGGCCTGGTGGAGCTGGAGGACTGGAAACCGGAAGATTACCGCCTGGGCATGTTGCGCATGGCGGAACACCATGCTAACTCGGAAATAGTCGGGGCGTTACCGGAAGGGGAGTGGATCACGCGGGCACCGTCGCTGCGACGCAAGCTGGCGCTGATGGCCAAGGTGCAGGACGAAGTCGGTCACGGCCAGATGCTCTATCGTGTGGCGGAAGACCTGGGCAAGCCGCGCGAAACCATGCTCCGCGATCTTTGCGAAGGCCGTACCAAATATCATAATGTGTTTAATTATCCCGCACCGACCTGGGCCGACGTCTGTGCCATTCAGTGGCTGGTGGATGGAGCGGCCATTCTCAATCAGAAATCGCTGGCCGAGGGCAGTTTCGGACCTTATGTGCGCACCATGAAGCGCATTAACATGGAAGAGGCTTTCCACTTCAAGAGTGGCGAGGAGATGGTGCTGACCATGATGAGCGGCACGGAGCGCCAGCGGGCCATGATGCAGGCGGCGTTTGATCGCTGGTGGTGGCCCTGCCTGATGTTTTTCGGCCCCCCCGACAAGGAATCGATCCACGGTTCGCTGATGATGCGCTGGCGGGTCAAGACAAAAACCAACGATAATCTGCGGCAGGAATATGTGGATCGCTTTGCACCGGCAGCGCTGGCCACCGGTCTGCAGATTCATTTGCCCGGTCCGTCGAACTCTGACGATCCCGCCCAGCCCAATCCCGAACTGGTGATTGATCCGCTCTGCAAACCGGATCCGACGAGCGGTCACTGGGGATTTACAGAACCCGACTGGGATGAATTTTATCGCGTCATTCGCGGAAATGGCCCGTGTAACAGGGAGCGGGTGGCATTGCGGCGGTTCAGCTTCGAACAGCATAAATGGGTGCGTGAAGCGGTGCTGGGATATCATCCATCTAAAAACTAACCAGGCGGATCGAGGCTTCTTATGTCACTTTCCCGGATACGACAGTTGGGCGGACAAAGCCAAAGCAGTCAGCCGCTTGCTCAGGAGCGCGATCTGGCGGTGTTTGAGGTTTTTACACAGAGGAGCCGGGGACTGCCGCATGTACATGCCGGTTCATTGCAGGCACCGGATATAGATTCAGCCGTTCGATTGGCCCGCGAGCACTACGGCCAGGATGAAGCCTGCACGCATCTCTGGGTCGTTGCCCGCGAGCATCTCTATGGCAGCAGCAGCGAACCCTGCCCCATCAACAAAGCGATCGAACATGAGTATCGGTACGCCCGCAACTACCAGGGCGTGCGGACCTTGTGGAAACGCTTCCGCAACGAACAGGAACTGAAGGAATATGAGAAGAACGATCTCCGCGAGGCGTATTGATTTATACCTCACGGGTTGCGAAAGGAATTTATGAGCCATCGTCTGACGGCTGCTGAATATGAATCCTTCCTGGCCCGGTTGCCTGCCTGGGCCGTTATTAATGACCATCATCTGCGGCGGGAATACAAGTTTCCAGATTTTGTAACCGCGCTTGCCTATGTGAATCGTGTTGGGGCGCTGGCCGAACAACTTAACCACCATCCCGATCTGCATCTGAGCTGGGGGTTGGTGGCGGTTGAAATCTGGACCCATGACGTGAACGGGTTGACCGAAAGCGATTTCCAGTTAGCCCAGCAGATCGAGAAAATTTCATCCCATTAATAGAATCAAGTACCGGGCAGCATTTGCTTGGCCCAGCAGGGGGCGTGTAGCTTGATCGGCAGGTGATAATAAGCGCCGTCGAGGTTGGCGAGTTCATTGCGGCGAACCAGGCAATAGGCTGGGCGTTTGTGAAGATCGCTGCGGCCATTGAAATCGCGCAGGGCACGGTCGGTAAAACGCTGCCCGCCGAGGGCGCCATCGATGTACAGAGCATCCCAGTTTTCGGAGGCGACCTCCGCCATGGAGCGCGCCGCAGTCACTCGATGGGCGGAACGATCCAGAAACACATACAGCGGCGAAGCTGGCATGCGATCCGGACGAACGTAGGCGACTGAGGCGAGCGCCTTGGCCGGCGGCTTGGGCGGTTCGAAACGATTCGGGAAATTGCACATCGCCAGCGTATCACATTTCCGGATAATGGCGTTCAGTTCGCGATTGACATATTCCTGGTTGATATGGGATCGTTCCAGCAACCACTCCAAAGCCAACCCGCTGTCATAAATCGGATACTGGCAGAAGGGATCAGTGATACTGGCTTGGACGATGATATTCGCCGCCTGCAACAGAATCGCCAGATCGCGAATCGGTCCGCTGAGTTGCGACAAACCCTCCCGTGTATCCTGATAATGACCGATGGACTGGGCCAGGTGTTCCGGGAGCGACCATTTGGAGATCAACATCTCCGCAATCTGGGCTACGCTCCAGCCCATGGCAGCTTTCTGGTCTTCAATAAACTGCAGCGGATCGGGCGACTGGGCCCGTTGCAGATCACTGATCAGGTCCGGCCGCAATTGCACCAGTGCGATCACGGATAAACCATGCAACAAGCCGGCCAGTGCGGCCTGTTCCGGCTGAATCACCTGTGTAGTGCGGGCGAATTGCTGCGCCAATCGTGAAACCGCCACGCTGTGCTTCCAGTAGTTGAGGATGGAAAAATTGGGCATCTGCGTGGTATGTTCCAGGTCCAGTACCCCCTGTTCGTTGACGATCTGGCCGATACGCTGAAATCCCAGTTTACTGATGGCTTCGTCGAGAGTCTGAGCCTGATCTGTGACGGTGCCGTCGCTGTTGGCCAGACGCAGAATGGACGCAGCCAGTACCGGATCCTGGCGGACCACCTCCACCAGTTCCTGCAATCGACTTTCATTGCTGTTGATCAGATTTTTGACTTCTTCGACGTTGAAAGGCAGCGCCTGCAGGGTTTGTGCGGATTGTAGAAAGTTTTCCAGTTCGGCAGCGCTCCTCGCTCCCTGTCCGGTGGGCGCCGGCGAATCGTCACTGATCGCGGGTGTCGTGGCCGAACTGCCGGTTGAGGTCGGATTCACCCGGCGGCGAAGTTGTTCCAGCAGAGTCTGCATTATTTTATTGATCAATATTTCCGGATCGATAGGCTTGGCGATAGCACCGCTGATACCCAGTTTCATTGATTCTACCAGGTTGTCGCGCGTGGCTCCGGCGGTTTGCAGAATTACCGGAATATCCTGGTACTTGGGATCGTTACGGAAATGGGCGAGGAAACTCAGCCATCCATTTCGGGCATGAGTAGCTCGAGCAAGACCAGGCAGGGTTGCGCGTATTTGAGGACTTCCCGACCTTCCAGGCCGGTGGTGGCGGTGATGCAGAAAAAACCGGCCTTACTGAGCATGCGCGTCAGCAGCATCAGATGCGTCGGCTCATCATCGAGGCACAATACCGGCCGGCCGCCGCTGATGCGGATTCCGGAGATGTTATTATAATTGATGGTTGCTGTACTCACGGTAGTTTCTGCTCCTGCCTCGCACCCAAAACTGTTGTAAGGTGCATCGTCGAACGCAGCACACAACATCAAGCGCTTGCTTGTCGCTACCGGGAGTGAACTAATCAGTATATGGCTGATCGTCATATTCCGTGTGTGCCACGTACGGATTAGTGTTTGATGTACAGCTCCAGAGTTGTACCGATGGTTTGTATTGGCGCTGCTCGCCGGGTGGCCCCCAAGTTAATCACTCCGGCTGACACCGCCGTGGCCCGACTCATCATACGGCCAACAGTACGTGCAAATTTTTTCTGCTTATGGATGTTGTTGTGGAAAAGGCAATTAATTTGCGTTGGCTTTGGCTGCCGAGGTGAGGGCCTTGAGCTGATCCAGAGTTAATGTTTTGGCGGGCAGGGCTTTTTTGGAATTGAGCATCTTGTTGACCGACATCATCTGTTCCCGCTGCCGGTCGTCCGTCTGGAGATGGATGCGTATCGGGCCGCGAATTTCCTGATCGACCACAAACTGAAATTCATTAATGCACAAGGTCGTACCGGGATAAATCCGCGACTCCGCTTCTATGTAGGGAGGGTTGTCCGGGCGGCAACGATTAATCACTTTCTGTTGTTCAGCCTGCAGACTTCTGATCTCACTCTCGACGCCATCCGCCTGATAGAGTAACTCAGTGGCGCGTTCACGTTGTTGCGGGGTGAGTCGCTTCATCTGAGCCATGAGCGGTTCTACCAGTTGACGAATGCGTTCCACTGACTGCGTCCGATGGGCAATTTCCAGATTTTTTTCCATCAGGAAGCGCAATACATCAGGATGCAGGCCGACCCGCAGCACGGTGGGTATGGCTGATTCATGACCGATCGTTTTAGCGCTGATCCCATTTCGGGCATAATGCTGTCCACCCGACAAGGTACCCTGGGCCACATTCAGCATGCCCTCCGTCGAGGTGATGGAATTTTCCAGTGCGGTCAGCAGACGGATATCTTCCTTGGCTTTTAACTGGCAGTTTTGGGCGAAACGGCTGACGATCATGCCGTGGGTAGCGATACGGGCGCGCTGGCGACCATCAATACCCTCACCCACGATCACATGTCCACCGGCGGTAATTATGGCGGCTTTAATGCCCTGTTCCACCACCACGCTGCCGGCACACTCCAGCTCCACCTGATCCTGGATCGAACCGCGGATACGCAGGCATTGTTCCTGTTTATGAGGGCCGCCGGCGCTGGTCAGATCTTCATCAATCCGCTGAACGGGTTTCAGGCTGATAACCCAATTACAGATTTCCAACATCCCGGTTTGAGTTGCCGTGATGATCAAGCCACTCTCACCACCGGCTTGCAGTCCTGAGCCGAGGGTCAGATCACGACTTTGGCGAGGCGCGGGCAGCGTGTTGCCCAACACATCATAGCCATCGTGGGCATCTTCGCGGCGATGGAGTTGGCCCAGTTGGGCTCCTGCTTCGACGATCAAAAAATATTCCGGCTGATAAAAATCAGGGTAAGAATCAACGATCCAGGGTGCGGTGCGGGAATTTTTTAAGGCATCATCCCAGACAAAGCGGGCGTGGTGGCCTTCGGTGGGTAACTTGCCGCTGGCGATGACCTGGTTTTGACGCAAGGGGCCTTGGGTGCGCATCTGTTCAGCCAAAGCCGTGATGCGACCGGCCACTTCGTCAGTGACGGCTATTTTGCTGCCCTCCAGCACAGCAGCCAGCTCGCCCGGGGTGACTCCGGAGTATCCCCCCAGCCGGGCACACCGCAGGGTGGCTGTCATGCGGTCTTCCGTCACTTCCACGATGAATAACTTTTCCGTAGCCGTAGACATACGACAGGTCTCGAGGTCTTCAGGGGGTGCTGAGGCCGATCAACTCTTGGCCGCCTGAAGCTTGGCCAGAGTCTGATTGATTTTTTCCGACAGTGTCTCCGCCGTGAAGGGTTTGACCACGTAATTATTTACACCGGCCTGCAGTGCCTGAATCACGCGGGTTTTTTCCGCTTCCGTTGTGCACATGATCATGGGGATGTTCTTGTCGGTCTGGCGGATGGTCTTGACCAGCGTGATGCCGTCCATGTTGGGCATGTTCCAGTCCACCAGCATCAGATCCGGCGTCGTCTGCTTGTAGAGATTCAGCGCTTCCACGCCGTCACCCGCTTCCATAATTTCGGTATAACCCAATTCACCCAGTACTTTTTTCTGAATATTACGAATCGTTCGGGAATCATCGACCAGCATGATTTTCATGAGCGTGCTCCTGAAGTTGCCGCCGCAGTCGGGGCAGTCTGTTTCTTGTTGACGACCATGGCCACTTCCACATGAAAATCGCCGAGGCTGCAGCTACAGGGAATCTGCAGGCGGGGCGCGTTACTGGGTTGCGTTGTTACGGCCACATTATGATGTGTGCCGATGACCACGCTGGGCAGCGAGATGCTGACCTCCAGTCCGATGAACTGGGCTTTGGCGCTGCCGGCGACCATGTTGGCCAACTCGCCGATGGCATCCGCGAAATCGGCATCGCCGATATTCAACTCAACTCCCGCAAAGGAAGATGCCAGTTTACAAGCCACTTCCTTGGGGAAGCAGAGAATACAGGCTCCCGTGGCGTCACCGGAGAAACCGATCACCCCCGAGACATCGCAGCCTTCGTTGGGCGAAGCGACTTTTGGTTTTTGCACCTGGATTTCCGTATTGGCCATGGTCTTGAATACCTGTCTGATCGCCATGACAAACGGATTGATGAATTTGACATCCATATTCATAACTCCCGTTTAGCACCACAATAGGATTGTGTACCACCGAAAAAGTGCTCTAGTTACCCGTCCCGCGCCGACCTTCCGGCCATCCTCCGGTGATGGATCGGTCGACCGATGGATTTCCACTGCTATGGACATCGGCTGATTCGCCGGTCAGCTATCGATTGTGTTTTTCAGGTTTTTTGAGGTGGTTTTGCACGGGTATGTTTTAGGACGCTGCCGGCACACTGTATTTTTTTGGGGGGTTATTGGCCAATAAGTACTGTTGAATAAAATCGGTCGATCTGATATGGGAACTAACGATGAATTCTCCAGTCGTGTACATCAGATTATGTACAACTGCCGGCCCGTTTGTTTAGCCCGTCATTAATATGAAACTCATAACCAGCCAGGGCGGTGTTCATGGATCGACGGGAGTACCGCCAGGATGGATCAGGCGAGTGAATAGCGTCCATGAGTTCATATTATCAGCAAACAAAGCCACCATGCCACGATTGGTATCACTTCGAGGATCGTTTGCATCCCACAGTCGCTGGGCGGTTCCCAGATCTGGTCGGGGGTCAAGAGTCCCCAAATGTGGATATGGCCCGTTGTATAACGGAGGAATGTAATCACGGATGAGTGGATTGCGCATCCGCCAGTAGAGTTGATATTGTTCATCGAAATTGAACTGATAATAGGTAGGCTCGGGCTCCACTTCAAGGAAACGGGAATCAAGAAACTCGATCGGTCGGCCGTCAAAGGTATTGCCACCATGGCAGGCGAGTTGAAACCCTACCGTATCATGGCACCAGGCATGTTCTTCATCTTCCGGCAATTCATCCCACGCAAAGGTATGATCGACTGTCGGCCAGACAAAACCAGCCATCTGGATAAAATAAGTCACGGTTGAGGGTTTAGACGCTTCTCCCGACAGGGTCCAGGGCCAACCACCAATGGCCGATGGGCAGAGCCAGTTTCTTGGTGTTGCATAATCCAATATCGTCGTACCGATGGTGTAGGGATGAGCCCGGCTCATGGGATCTTCGTAGAGATAATCCTTGATGAATGGGATATGTCCGACGCTGTCCGTTGAATATCCAATGACACTCGTCCAGATGGAATAGACATTGCTCTTACAGAGAATTTGTCTTCCACGTTCACGCGCGGCAGCGAGAGCAGGCAGCAGGATACCGAGCAGTAGAGAGATGATTCCAATTACTACGAGCAGCTCAATCAGAGTAAAGGCGGCGTGACCGGCTTTGGGTATTTGCTGGTTCGTTCGGTGCATATTTCACCGCCGATAGCGCCCGATTTCACCTGTAGCGCCCGATTGAGCATCTTGCAACGATCATAACATATTGTCAATAATGGGCCTGGAGGGGATCGAACCCCCGACCAAGTGATTATGAGTCACCTGCTCTAACCGCTGAGCTACAGGCCCTTTATAAGTAAGAATAAGCTCTTCTTGATCTTGCGTATCATGCTCATCAAATGAGCATTCAGTGTTTTCTACAGTTTGCGACTCGTTACCGGTCTCTACTGCAGCGCTTTTTGCAGCGCGCTGAGCATTGCCAGTTTCAGCGGCTTGTTCTGAGCCATTAGGACGCTCGCTCAAGCCCGCTGCATGATTATACAGGTGATCGGATACGATTGTGTAGTGGCGGTCCTCTACGGCCACACTATGGCCCAACCAGTTGGCGACTGCATGGCTGGGGAATTTCTCTCTGAAGTCACTCACCGCCGACTGTCGTAACACCTGAAAGACTCGCCCCCACGGGACCAGACCAGCCCGTTGGATAATAGCTCGCCCGTTACGGCGGAGGTTGTTGTCGCTCATTGAGACGAGCCGGGTTTCCCCGTCTGCCGCCAAATCGAAAGCATCCTGCAACATCCGCATCAGTGAGGGTATGATCGGGACTAGACGCTGATCCTTACCGTCGAATCGCTCAGTTTTCGGCGAGCGAACCAATAGCCGCCCACGTTCCCAATCCACTGAGTCCCAGGTCAGCTGGTGCGATTCACTGGGAACCCGCACCCCGGCGTAGCGGGCCAGTGCAAACAATGTCCGCCAGCCCTGATTCGGACAGGCGGCAATAATTTTCTCAATCTCATCGTTGGTTACATACCGATCACGTTCTGCAGCAACACTCGCTGATGTAAGGTGTTCGAACGGATTTCTGAGAATCAACTCACAACGGACGGCTGCACTGAAAAAAACCTTGGCATTGCGGACATGGTGACGAACGGACGCTACGGAAAGTCCGTGCTTCTGTAAGTACCCCACCCAATCTTCTGCCTGATCCGGCAGAATACTCCGAATATTGGTAATGGCTGGCAAAAATCCCAGCAGCTTATCTTTGGTCTGATGCAGTTTGGCTATAGTGGCGGGCTTCAAATCTGTTCGGCGGGTGATATACCGCTCCAGCCATGCACCCAGTTGGACGCTCTCACGGGCTTTCACCAGTTCCACGCGGGCCAGCCGATCATAGACCATATCCGGCAGACCAGCCAGCCAGTTGGCTATGGCCGCATCGGGTGGTTCATTGGCAGCTTTGAGCGCCTGCAGCTTCTCAATCT
The DNA here is from genome assembly GCA_022072405.1 of Phycisphaerae bacterium. GTDB lineage: Bacteria > Planctomycetota > Phycisphaerae > UBA1845 > CAIVHJ01 > JAJVHX01. The sequence continues at coordinate 124,654 of JAJVHX010000003.1, forward strand.
TGCGTTTGGTTTCACTGGCCAGGTCCAGCCCGCACGTTCCCAGCCGAATCGTTCGCCGCTCACCTTCAGAGTTGGTGAACTGCACCGCCCAGCCGGGTTTCCGCTTGCTACTCAATCGAATTAACGATGCCATGATTCAACCTCGATTCCGAACGCTCCGTTTGACTCGCAACTCCAAGCCCAGCACCCTGCAGACGGCCTGTAACCGCTCACCGGACAGGTCCGCATCACCGGCGAAGTATTTTTGAATCGCCCGCATCCTCACTACTGGCTGAGTCAGCTTGCCGATAGCGTAGCAGGATAAACCCTGTCGCTTGGCCTCACGGATGATAATCTCCCGGAATGATTCCATTGTTGCACCTGCAAACAGTGTAGCGCATTTTAGGACGCATGTCCAGCGGATTGTTGTTCAATCCACGATTTTAATCCGTCCAGTGGGTAGCGGATTGTTTTCCGGTTGCTGCACGCACCCGCCGTTTGATTCATACAAACGTGAGGAACCTTACCCGCCTTTGTAAGTGCCCACAAGCTGCGCGGCGAGATAGCCAGCATCCGCGCCGCTTCTTTCGGTCGCAGCAGTAGTGGTTTTTCAACAGTTTCATTGATCCACTTCATGCTATATCACCTCGATTTACCAGGTCGATAATTTCCTTCAAGGCTTCAGCTTCGGCGTGTTCGCGGGCTTGCCCTCCGTCGAATTCCCGAATCGCCGCCCGCTCTGACCACCGCTCCCGCCAATACTCCGATAGCTGCTCCGGGGTGATGGTCAGCTCCGGTTCGCTGATCCGCTCCGGTGATTGGAATAGCCCGTTCAAAAAATCGACCGTGTTCATTTTCATTCGTTTACCCTGATACCCTTCCCGCCAGCCGTCCCAACCGTCCTACGCGCCCCTGTCTCAGCAATTCTCTGTTAAGCTAGATAGATTCAGGGTCGGCTGGGACGGCTAGGACGCTTGGCAGACTAGGCTTAGCCATTTCCGCATAACAACGCCGACTCTTTGGGTATTCCCAAGTCAAGCCCATAAATCCGCTCAATCTTCACCAGTTGTGACAATGTAACCTTTGCAAAGGTTCGTTGACCGTTGTTTTTGCTGGTGATTATTCCGTACCGCTTCATAGTGGAAGTAATTCCCCGTGATGACCAGTGTTTGAATGTGTTTGGCTCTGTCTCGTTGGCTCGCCTGAGCAATTCATTGGTAGTTAAGACGTGATGACCGCTGCTCAATACGCTCGTTGCAAGTAGTTTCAGCAATGTTTCATCCGCATCGGGAACCGTATCATCACGGTTTAGCTCGATCAGTTGCCGGGCATGATCCTGAATCAGCGGGAGTAATGCATCCGCTCCCAAACCCTCAAGCCATGCCGCAATCGCCATGATCGGCTGCCATAATTCATAATCCCGCCCGCTCATGGCTGGGCACACGTCTGAGCGGTCCGCCAGTTCAAGCCATGTCGGACCATGTTCAAGGGCAATGGCGTGAAGGTTATCCCGTAAATCCGCCCACCGTTGGGGATCGGCGTCGATCCGCCGTCGGGGTTTTTCGCTGGTTGGATCGGCCCGAAACATATTGATTCGTATGCACCGACTGGCCAGCGCTTCAGGCAATGATCCGATGCAGGCAATCGCTTTCGGACCGTAAACGTCAAAAGTGACCGTTCGGAATTTCCCATCACCTGATGATTCCATCCGCTGAGCGGGTGTGCCGCGTTTGTAACCGCTGAGCAAGATATTGCGCAGCTCGCCCGCTTCGGGTGATCCATCGCGCAACCGCTCCGCTTCATCCAGCAGCAGCACCCCGCCGCGTTCATGCAGCGTTCGGAATAGAGCGGGTGCGGTCATGTTTGCACTGGGGAGCGGTCGGAAAACGATCCGCTTCAAAACCTCGAATACCTGGCTCTTGCCGCTGCCCAGCGGTCCGCCGACAGCTAGATATGGAACCGCTGACCATGCGGGATAAACGTAGCTGAGGATCGACCACAGCGCCAGCGTTGCTGTTGTTCCCCCAGCCGATTCCGCTGGAAAATCCAGATAGTCTGCCACCGCTCGGCACAGTTCCTGAAATACTCCGACCGGATCGGGAGCGGGTTCATCTTCAAGCCAGAACTGCCTGGATTGGCTGCTCCAGCCCGATGATTGGGTTATCGCTGGTGGTGTCGGTTGCGGATGAATCCAGAATCGTCCGCTGTCGGTTTGAATGTGATCCGTTAAGTCAATCTTTTCCCGCCGACCGTTTGCCCAGCGGAGATACAGCATCCATTGCCCGACCGGTCCGCTCTCGCCCATGCTGATCACCGGAATTGCGCAACCTGATACTTCGTCGGTGTGAAATATCTCCGGTCGGATCAGACGGGTAACGTCAATCTCGCCGTCGGGCTTGGCTGGTGCTCGATTCAAATCGTTGACGATTTGCAGAAGATAGTTTGATAGTTGCTGACGCGGTAGATCAGGAATTATTCGAGTGGCTTTATCAATAAAATCTTCCCTCGCACTCGATCGACACACATCCAGCTTGTCACTGTGCAGTACTTCATCGCTTCGATAAATCAATAGCTTAACCAACCGGCCAACCGGTACATAGCGAAGCTCATAACTGGGGGCAGTGGTGGTGCTCATCGCCGTTTCCCCCTGATTAACGCCAGCTTCGGGGTCGGCTTCATATCATCATCCCTGTTACCCACCGTTGCATGTGTAACATACGTCACTTGCGTCACTGTATTTTCACAATTTGTCAACCTCATAACTTGCTTGCGCAGCTCAGCCACTTCAGCGACCATCTCGCTAAACTCCGCTCGCGTCGGTGCGGGCGGATCGAACTTTGGAAGCCAGCGCCAAAAATATTCTGGATCGTCGAGCATTTTTTCGCGGTCGGGGTGATCGTGGGATATCCAGCCAATGTGTCTCATTGGTCACCCCCAGACTGCCAAGAGTTCCACGTTGCACGATTCGGACAACCAGCCTCAAGCCATGCTTTGATTTCGTTCGCCGAAAAACGGATTTCCTTGTCTGGTAATTCAATGTGGGGGATAAGGCCCGCTTTGGCCAATCGTGCGGACCGGCCATTCGGATAGCGAAGCATCGAGTCCAATTGAGAAGGTTTTAGCAGTTCATTTTCCATAACCTATTGAAACATAGGTTAAAAAAATGATTGGTCCAGCAGCTAGGTCGGGAGTTTGAGGGAGTTTCGATCAGTTTGATTTCAGGATTGCTGGTTTCAGATTGGGGATATCATTACAACAAAATACATACGATTGACGATTGAGTTTCAGGTATCGAATCTTACCCGTTTCCATTTGGGTTTTCAGCTTAGCAACTGTCATGTCACCACCCCACTTATCAGCCGTTTTTTGAAGAGTCATTGGCGTAGATGGATTCGGAAAATCGTATCCGCTCATACCCCCACCCGCCGGTGCACTTTTTAGTGAATTGTCGTTTGCCCTGTATTCTGGAATGTTGTTTATATCAGCTACAGCACGATTCAGAAGATCGGCTGCAGCGATAAATCTACCATGTTTTAACTCGTTCAGAGAATCGGACAAAGAATCTGAGATTCGGATTCGATCATTCTTGAATTCTGGCCATTGCTCAGACAGTTGCATCAAGTATGATCTGGCATAGGAAAGGTCCCCTTCGAGAAACTTAAAATCATCTGACTCATATTCTTGTTTACAAAGGATGTTAATGTAGCTCATCAGGTAGTGTCGTAAGTAAGATAGCTCATGAGCCAAGCTATTGGGTTTCGCGGTCGGGTGGTTAAGTATCAGATCGTGTTGCTGCTTGGATTCTGTCTTGTTCATGGCCACCTACCTTTTGATCGGGTCGCGCCCGACGGTCAACGGCGTAGGTGGTTCCATTGATCCGTCAGGCACGATTCGCGGGGATCAGCCGCTCCCGATTATTCGGAGTTTCCAGTATCCGGCGTAATGGTGATTAGCGTGTTATGATTGATATGATATAGCATGTGATATTTTCCGTATTCTGTTTGTTTAATCCCTAGATTGATAAACAACCCGTCTGGACAATATACGTCTCCGTTTGCGATGTTATTTGTGTCGATGTTTTGGATTATCGCATAATAAAAAGCGGAAGTCTTTTGATTTACCTTATATTCATGGCATATTGATGTCTCGTTTTCATTTATCACCGAATCGACAATAAAGCCTTTCAGGTGCTCTTTCTCTTTGATATCTGGATGCATCGCCCTGAACGCTTCGGATGTTCCATATTGGGCGGCCTCAATGTAACCCGGAACAGAAGGTGATGATTGAATCGGCGGATTGCTTAAATCAATGCAGAAAATATCTCCAGTTCTTGTTTCCATTACTCTCTTTGGCTTGTATGTACTTTTCAAATAATCGAATATTTCCACATCACTCAAAGGCTTTTCAATAAATTCGTCGAGTTCTTTTTTAACTTGTCCAATTCTTTCTCTTTTGTATTTATATAAAGGTCTTTGGCTTCTTGACTATAAAACAATAATACATTTTTGCCCTTTGATTTTCGAGTTATTGGTTCTTCTGTGGCCGTTCACAAGTGGATCAAACATCCCACCTGGCCATTCAGCGAACGAGGACCGTGGGATGTGGAGCAGGTGCGGTAGTGGCGAAAAGCGTTCCTCAATGCGGTGATCGATAAACCGATTCCGCCCAGTGCGCCACCTGCGCTGACCAGCGAACTGGCCAGCAAACTCGCTTCAGCAATGCAGGTGGAGCGGGTGAAGCTGGCCCAGGTGCGCCGCAAGAAAGCCGAACTGGAACTCTCGATTCTTAATGGTGAGCGGATACTAGTGGAAGAGGTACAACTTCGCTGGGGCCGGATCGCCGAAGAACTCAAGGCGGCGCTGATGGTTCTGCCCAAGAGCGTCGCGCCGCTGCTGGTGAACCAACCTCTGGAACATATTCAAAGCCTGTTAGAAGAGCAGATCGTTCGCTTGCTGACTGAACTGGCGAGTAAACTGCATGTTTAGCGACGCCCTTGATATGCAGCCGACGCAGAACGGCTTGCGGACTTCGTCCGTCGCTGCGCGTCAAGGGCTTGAACAATCATTCAGCAAACGGCAGATGCCGGTCGAGCAGACCCGGCCCTCGGAGTAGGCCGAGCATCATCACGCTGTTGAACATACATGAACCAGCACCTGCTCAATAGTTGGTGAGCCACTACTCCAGGAATACCGCGATTTCGAGGGTCGGCCGATCTAGGCCCAGATGACTAATCTATTCGACGTAATATTCTTGTGCCGAAGTAATAATAACAGCCAGTTTCCTATAAACTCCTCTTTCTGGATTGCAGGTTCGCACGGAATTAACATCTTCTAGCTCCTATTGTTCAGCATTCTTAACAACACCACTCCTTGAACACATCTTACGCCAAAGGTAAAGTACAACTGATCTTGTACATTTGCTGCGGCTGTTTCAATCCTACCCTATTCAAGCCCGCTGGGAGAAAAGCATGAAAGCAGTCATGTCCTTTTCGCAAACTAAACTTGTTATTGTTGGAACGCTGAGCCTCATTGCGATCCCCTTGGTACAACTCTCTGCAGAACCTGCATGGGATGGCTGTCCGGACTGGCAAAGCGGTCCACCGAGCGATGATTGCACGGTATTAGGCATGGATTTTGAGTCCAATGGCTGCTATCACCGAGTGGATTTGGCCCCTCACTACGGCTACCCCTATCGTATCTGGGACGCTTATGAAACCAATGTTGATCCACGGTGGCCGAATCGCCCTTTTAATTTCCCTCCACGATCACGAGATGCCCATAAGGGCTCTTTGCCGCTGGTTTCTGGTGAAGGCGCTCACTTCAAGGGCCCTAATCAATTTCATGATCGGCCGATTCACCAGGGGACCGTTGATTTAATTATTCCAGATACTCCCCTCTTGCAAGAAACTGATTTCGAATTGCCGTTCGGAAGCGCGGTCTTTCGTCATATTCGTACCTCGGCAGGGTTCTGGAATAATAGCTATGAACCGTGGTATATGGACTGGCGGCCAGCCCATGAAAAATTGTGGGATTGGAACGGATTGAGCTGGATGATGAGTGAAAGCCCGATCTTTTTCATGGATTCAGCTCAATGGTATAATTTCGGCTTGCCGCGTGTTTGTTATCTGGTGGTTGATGCTCATTATAGCATCCCCTTCATATTTGATGAAAATCAACTGGCTTATATCGCTCCACCGGGATTCGACGCTGAACTGGCCCATAACGGCCAATTGGACGCCAATGGCAATTGGATAACTTTGCCTACGGAGTTCTACATTTGGCTTCAAGAACGAACCATTAGATATACCATCCAGATGAGCTATGAAGATGTTCCTGCCGAGTTTCATCAGCCGGCTACGAGCGGCGTACCCGCCTATGATGATACTGATGAATTACAATCTCCGGTTTATGTTGATTGCCTCGATCCAGACGAACAACTTTATTGTCCTGGCCGAGGCATCCCTTATATGGGATTTGTGAGCCGGATCGAAGATCGTTATGGTAATCGTGCGGAGATCGAGTACTGCACTCCGGAGCAGCACACCTGCAACATGAATATGTTCCCATTCTGCGAGGACGTTTATCCTCCGGAGTTCTGTGATGATTATTTGTGCCGCACCTGTTGCGAAAACTGTAATGAAAAAGGCCAGATCAAATCTATTAAGCTAATTTCCAGAAATTCCTCTGGCCAGGATATAGTCGTCTGGACTCTGCTCTACACCCACCGTTCTTTTGGCCAATACTGTGCCCAGCAAGATATTTATTCTTGTGAATTAATCGGAGAATGCCCGATTAACGATCCCAGCTTTGGTAACTGGCTGAGCCTGCGTAATCCCCATGCTTTGCATTCCATTCATGTCTATGAAGGGGATATCACTATTCCCCAAACCTGTCTGACCCTGGACTATGCCGATTTTTGCAGTAGTACTAGTATTGACCAGATTGATGCCATCAATCACCCTGCCCTTGATGCCATCGGCCAGGATTGGGTTCTGGAAGTGAAGTATGTGTACACCGAGTTTCAACCTTATTGGGGAGTTTTACAGGGTCAAAGTGGTGAATGGACAGGTGAAAGTGAAGCCGATGATTGTCCCATTACCTGCAGCTACGATGACGGTGCCGCCCACTTCCCTTATAGCTGGGACGGCTTGAGCGATCAGCCGCGTATTGAACCAGGTATGCTGCTGATCAAAACTACTGTAAGCCGCCGTGAAGAATCTGCTGGTGATCAAGATACATTAAGCAAAAAAATCCGACTTTATCGATATGATGACGGCACCGATTTATATAGTTTTTATAAGATATTGAATGGCTTATTCATATACGAACCAGAAACCGTTGATCGAATCGTTCAGGCCATGCGGGCGGCCGGTGATCCGTCGTTTGGTGTTAATGATTTAATCGATCTGCCTGGTGATGAAGAAGTACTTATCGAAGACCCCGATTCGGGGGTTGCCACTTCAAATAAATTATGGAAATTAGCCGACCTGACCTTACGCAAAAACGAAGGATCGTGGGATCCTTGGGAACTAAAAAATGAATTCATCAATGAATATGGTCTTTCTTATGAATACAGCCAATTAATATCCGGCCTGACACAAGGTTATTTCGGAATGATCGATCGCCGTCCTGCGGGCCAATATTCTTCAAGCGAGTATCGGTACTATTACATCAACGAATATCCAGCCGATGCTTATGATGCTTATAGCGCGAATGGTATTCCTCCCTATTACCTATATTATCCCTATCGATATACGATTGAGCGAACTGACGGCCAATGGGAACTAGGCGATGTGTATAAACCGCTGCCGGCTGCGCAGCGCTTTCGGACGGTGGTGATTGACCGTCTGACCGATACGGAAGATATTTCTGACCCAGATGAAGTTTTTTATGATCCTGTCACTCGTACAGAACTCGCTTCTCGTCGGGTGGTGGAAATGAATCCGGCTGGTATCGTTCTTCGGGATCGCACCTGGTCCTTTACTGAAAACCCCGATGGCGAACTGGTGTCGTCGATTGGTAACGCCGAGTCATATATCAATGATTGCCAGGGGCGGATTATAGAGAAACGCACGATAGGATGGAACGCTGAAGACAACCCGGATCCCAATAGCGAGGGGTTAATTTACGTTTATAAATATGAAGATGATTCATGTGCCGAATGGGATGCCCAGCAGGATCGTTGTGAATGTGATGAGCTCCCGCCATTGTGGCAATCCGAGGGTCGAATTCTTGCTGAAGGAATAAAGCAAGGTCGAGGATCAAGCCCTTATTCCGGAGTTCGGTGGACCAAACATTGGGAGTGGAACGAAGAAAGACCAGAACTGCCTACCCGCGAAGTGAATTTCGATCCCCCCACATCTGATTATCTGAGTAATTCGGATCAAACCACAATATATGATTACCAATTTGGTCCCGATATTTGTCTTCCTGGGGTCGGTTGTTGGCCGGGGCCTGTCCAGCAGAAAATAACGGCACATCCCGCTGTATTGCAGGCGGATGGTGCTGGGCAATACCAAGATTACCATGGTGTATCAATTGAAATTTATAATGCCAGCGGCCAAACTGAATGGATCGGTGCCGGCAGTTTGATTGATTGGTCGGCTACACCTAATGTGACCACCGCGCGCGAATTTTATATAACCCATATGCAGTCCAACGCATTGGGCTTTCCGGAACAAACCATCGAGGACACCAACCAATCCCCACCCGGCAGTGGTTGGGAGCGTGTTTCTTCTACCGCGCCATTGAATTATATCACCCAGTACGAATTCTACGAACAAAAAGGCTTGAAGCGTATTGTGTACCCCAACGGTCATGAGGATTACATTGTCTGGGTAACACCGGACCCTTCTGGTGAAGAAGAGTATCGCTGGTCATACCGAAATCTGCTCATTACTGGCGAGGAATTTAGTGCCCTCGCTCCCGTGGAGATAACTCATTACAGCGGTGGCAGAATCTTATCCAGTGTGACGGTTGAATTAACGAATGTCTTTAATAGCTATCCACCACATGGCACCGAACAATACGAAATTATCAAAACCTCGACGGTTGCCTACGACTCTCAGGGAAGGATGGCGGGTATTAATACGGAATCCAGTGATGGTATGAGCGTGGAAGGGGCGATCAGTTATGACGGCTTTGGCCAGATTGCCCGGAACAAGACCGCCGATGGTAGTGTGGTGCGGTATGTCTATGATCAACTGGGCCGGGTATGGAAGAAATTCCAGGGCACCAGGGACCAGCATGAAGCCTGGGGGACAGGTCAAGCGGTCGATTGCGATGAACTGGATTGTTCCGGCGGATCGCCGCCGCCAGAATGCGAAACAATCTGCGGTGACCATCCGGAATGCTATTCGGCGTTCATCAACGAAGACAACCTGATGTTGTCGGAGAAGCGTTATTACGGCGAAGGAGTTTTTGATGCCGGTGAACTGGTGGCCATGCGCAGTTATCGCGACAAAGCCACCAACCAGTATTTTGAAGTCATTCCAGACGATTGCTGTGAAGAACCGCCCTGCAATCCTGCCAACAATGAAGACAACATCGGCTGGCTGAATGTCACGGAGTATGACTGGCGGATGCGCCCGGTGTGGGAAGAAGAACAGGACGAAAGTGGTGCCCCGATCAGCCGCATGGCCACATTCTACGATCATCAGGACCGGGTCCGTTTTACAGCAAGTTACGGTCCTGGCGGAATTACCGCTGCCCAGGCCCGCGCCATCGGTGACCAGGTCACCATGCAGGGTGATACGTTTGATCCGGCGGTGATTCTGGCGACTGCAAACCTGCTCAGCCTGATGGAAAACCGTTACAACGCCCGTGGCCAGGTGGAGGAGGAGCGCACCTACAACGTGGCGGTGATCGACGGCAGCAGTTTCACCACTTCGCGCACATTTTATAACTACAGCGATAAACCGACCGAGGTGCTTGCGCCTAATTCGCCGGTGCAGAAGAATATTTACGACGCCCGCGAGCGGCAGGTGCGCTCCAGCGTGGTGGCCGCTGGTGTGGAAGTCAGTCGCAGCGAAACCATTTACGATGCCAACGATCAACCGGTGCAGTCCACCTATTGGGAGCGGCGGCATGACGCCGCCGAACCGGAGCTGACCGAATCGAACAGCGTCCGCAGTTTTAGTCATACCTGGTTTGCTCCCAATGGCCGGTCAATTGCGACCGCTAATTACGGTACGAACGGCAGCAACTATACGACCGGTACGCCGCCAGCCTACGATCCGCAGACGCCGCCGGCGACGCTCGATGAGGAGTGGAATGTGACGGCCTGCACTCACGACGCGTTCGGCGCCGAGGTATTGGTCACCTGCTTTGGTTATGACGAAAAAGACAACCAGAACGCGGTCTACAATCCCGACGGCACGGTCACCCGCACCGAGTTCAACGGTCTGAAGAAGACGCTGCTGGTGACGGAGAACGCCGATGATCCGCTGCCGGAGAATCGACGGGTCACCGCCTATCGATATGATCTCGATAGCGGCCAACTGATCCAGATCGCCGCGGTGCTGCCAGATCATGCGGGGGGTGTGACCAGTTATGACCAGATCGATTGGAACGCAACCGACAGCACGCTGCAGGTGACCGAGGTGATTTATGGAGCCGACGTGCTCACCGGTCTGGATAGCGGCGGGATGGCCAATCCGCTCAGTGCCAGTAACGCCTTTATCAAGGAAGTGCGCTATCCCGATCCGATCACCGGCCAGCCCGACCCCGCCAATTATCTGAAGTTTACTTATTTTGTGGATGGCTCAGTGGCCACGCGTGAAGATTCGCGCGGAGTGATTTTTACTCACACTTATGACGAACTAAAGCGGCGCATTGAAACTACCATCGATGATTCAGCTTGGTTCGTCGATCCGCCGCAGGGCCAGCCCGACAATCGCCCAGCGGATCGCATCCGGCGGATTGTCTATGACTACGCGGCGGACGGCCTGTTGGAGTGGGTCACCGCCTACACCATCAACGCTCAGGGCCAGGAAAAACTCGTTGCCCAGAACCGCTTTGAATATGACGAACTCCGCAACCTGGAGCGCGAATGGCAATCGCATGGCAAAGTGGTGGGAGCCAACTCGCCGGTGATCGATTACCTGTGGGAGTTCAGCCCCACCGATGAATACAACTTCAATCGACTGGTCAGCATGACCTATCCCAAGCGCCCGGGCAGCGGCACGCGCCGTACCGTGACACTCAATTACGGCAACAACTCCTCTGATGCCGATAGTGCCCTGTCGCGCGTGACCCGGATCGACGATTCGGCGCTGGGCATTTTATCCAACTATGACTACATGGGTACGGGGCGGCGGATCGGCCTGACGCTGGGCAACGGCATTAACCAGACGGTATTCGATGGGCTGACTTACGCCGGGCTGGATCGCTACGGTCGGCTGGTTGATCTGGATTATGACAGCGCCCTGGGGGCGACGCTGCAGCGCTACCAGTATGGCTACGATCGCGCCGGCAATCGCACCTTTGCGCGGGTGACGCAGCTCTCCAGCCACGATAATGACCGCTCCTGGTTCTATCAGTATGACGATCTGCAGCGGCTGGTCGATGCCCACATGGGCGAACTGCTGCCGGATAATTCCGCTATCGTGCCGACGGCTCCCAACACTCAGCACACCTGGCTGCTGGACAATCTGGGCAACTGGTCGGGCGGGGATGATGTGACCGGTAGTTTTATGAAGTTTACCGATGCCGATGGTGATGGTACGCCCGATGATCTCGATTGGATTCACCACGCGGTGAATGCGGATAATGAGATTGCATCGCTGACGGCCGACGGCTCACCGCCGACAAACTTTATTTACGATCCGGCCGGTAATCTGGCCTTCGATGGTACGCTGGTCTATCAGTATGACGGGTTTAACCACCTGGCCCAGGTGAACCTGCCGGGCAGTGCGGTTCTGGACGGCGAAGGGCGGATTGAGTCGGGCCAGCTGGGGACGTTGAAGGGTCGCTACAGTTATGACGGGCTGGGGCGGTTGGTTGTGTCCGAGCAGCGGCCATCGAGTTCGACCAGCCGGTGGGATTATTATTATGATGGTGTCCGTCGGATCGCGGAGGTGACCAGCCTGTCGTTGCAACCCTACGATCCCAACCCGACCGGCAATGAATTGTGGAGTGAGTCGGATCTGCGGCTGCTGGCCCCGGAGGATGAGATCAGCGTGAATTCCACGCTGAGCATCTCCGACACCCAGCTCATCAGCAGCAGCTACACCGACCGCGAATATATCTACGGGCCATCCTATGTCGATGAGTTCGTCGCCCAGGTCGATCGCTATGGTAACCCATGGTACATACTGCAGGACGGCAACTTTAACGTGACCGGTCTGGCCAGTGCGGCGGGGAACATCGTTCATCAGTATACTTACTCACCCTACGGCCAGATTGTCGCTCAGGAACAACTCGCCAGCCATGCGGCCAACCGCGTCCTGCATCAGGGCCTCTTCTGGGATAGCGCGGTTGGTCTCTATTACAACCGCAACCGATGGTATGACCCGGAACTGGGACGGTTTATCCAGAAAGACCCGAATGAAACCGCTCTGCCGATTATTACGGCATTAGCGAGCAACGCCCAGAGCCTGTTCGTCATGCTGGGTATCTTCGATCTGGAAAGCCATTATGGGAGCGGGATGAATCTGTACGCCTATGAAGGCAACAACCCGATCAGTGGTCGCGATCCGCTGGGATTGGAGGATCCTTTTGCGGTTGCAGATGATGTAATCAGCGACTTCTTCGGTGACATGGCTGCCACGCTCGAATGGGTTACGACCAAGTTTAGCGCCGGTTATAATATGGCTAGTGTAATCGGCGGTTTTGCCTTCTCCATGCTGCCCGGAGCCGATGCCGCGCTGCTGGCGATCAAACTGGCCATGGGCGATGATGTTGGCTGGGACGACATCGCCTACGCCGGCCTCTCCGTTGGCGGCGGAGCCTTGATCGGCAAACTGGTCGGAAAAACGTTCAAAACGCTTGGCAGGTACGGGAAGCGCGGGTTGAAGAAGATCAATCAACTGGCGGGCGATATACCTTTGACGGTACTTCAGAAATTATGTTTTGGTGCAGGAACGATGATCTGGATGGCGGATGGCTCCATTCAACCGATAGAAACAATTCAGGTCAATGATCAGGTGATGTGCGATTACGATCCGCAATTGAACAATGGCCCGGAAATCTGCACAGTAACCAATACTTTTGAGAACATTGCTGATGAAACACTGGAACTAATTTTCGGCGATGGTCAAACGGAGTGGCTGGTCGTGACGACTCCAGAGCATCCGTTTTATGTTGCTGAGACAAATCAATTTACTAAGGCCAGTGCCCTTGCGAAGAAATTACGTGACAAAAGTGGTTCTTTTATAGAGCTCTCTTCTAAAGTATATGTGTCTTTCCAAGCTAAGGTTTATAACCTTAGGGTAGATCAAGCTCATAACTACTTTGTAATGGGATGTAATGGAAAGTATGGATTGCTTGTTCATAACACACTCTGTTCTCCAGAATGGGTAAAGGACGCCAACTCATTTATCAGTTGGTTAAAGAATCTTGAACACGAAGCAAAAAGTGGTATGCGCTATGCAAAAGAAGAAATTGATAGCTTGGTTATGCAAGCACGAGCTTATGGAGTCGACATACGACTCGATCCAGCACATCCTGGAACAGCATGGAACATGCCTCATATTAATTTTGGTACTATAGGTGTTCATATACCAGTCCCTCCCGGTTATGTATTGCCTTAAGTTGCGAGAAGGAGACAACTGCGTATGAACCTGTTGATACTCAAATATCCAGAAATTAGTGATAAACAAAATATAATATATCGTGGCACCAGTAGATCGACACCGTATCATTGTGATCATATGCCAAATACACATGATGCTAACCAAGCATTTATCTGGTTTATCGAGAATTCAGATGAAAGTACAATCGTGCACGATTTACAGCGAGCGAAAGAGTTGGTAGCGTCTTATCAAAAGCTTAATCCACCTCATTATTTTGAGATTATTGAGATTTGCAGATTCGGTTCAGAACCGACCGTTGATTCAAAGTTGTTAGGTTACGATCTTTCCCTGCATGCCTATTCTTCTTTGCTAGAACGTGGGCTCAATTTTAAAGAGCAATCCAACGATAAATCATTAAGCCATGTTCATCCCCTTTTAAAGCTGATCCAATCTCAATTTCAACCCTTGTTGAATAAGAATGGCCTGTTTTCAGACTTTTCAACTGCGAAATGGTGTTTGGATTGTATGATCTTGGCCCAACAAATACATCCAAATTTATGGGAGCATGAAAATTGTTTGGATTTCTTTGAAGTAGTGTCCTTGTATTTAGTAAGCCCAAATTAGGGGAGTATGAGCTTCATGGTCCCTTCGTTAACTGCAGGAACATTTATCATAGATACGGCTAAATAGCTTAAGATGATTCTTGCTCTTTGAATTACGAACCAGAGTAGAATGGCAATTTCAACGTGACCGGTTTTGTCCTGGTTCAGCGTGAATTGGAGAAAGAGCTTATCCACATAAGCCATAAACCGCCAGTTGTTTCAAGGACTACTATGGGATGGATCACACAAAAAATTCGCAATCTTACTGATACAGAAATAGAAATTCTTGATCGTCATAAGCGATTGCATATTGACCATCATTCAATAAAAATCGATTTATTAAGCAATCATGCTTTGGAATTTGACATTGGAATTGAGGACATTCGAAAAGTACCATGTAATTATCTAAGCAAGGAAAAACAGGCCTATTTTTTGAACATTAGTTCTGCGTTGAATATTGGTTTTGAATTGTGTTTTATGGATAGGTCTGTTGTATTAGGAAGTTTCCCCAAAAATAAAGTACGAGTTGCTTTTGCAGTACAGAACCAAAACAATGAAAGATGGAGAGATATTTCTTCTGGTGGGTTTCCCGTTTTGTTCGATTGGTATGGCGAACTAATAGAAATACACACGCTGACGACCAAACCAGATTGGGACAAAATTGTGCCAATTTACCGGTTGGAGGCTTTATTAAAAGCAATCCAACAACTTACTACATGAGCTGGATATTGGACAATCTGGGCAACTGGTCGGGCGGGGATGATGTGACCGGCAGTTTTATGAAGTTTACTGATGTTGATGGTGACGGCCAGCCGGATGACCTCGATTGGATTCACCACGCGGTGAATGCGGATAATGAAATTGCTTCGCTGACGGCTGACGGCTCACCACCGGTGGCTTTTGTTTATGATCCGGCCGGTAATCTGGCCTTCGATGGCACGCTGGTCTATCAGTATGACGGGTTTAACCACCTGGCCCAGGTGAACCTGCCGGGCAGTGCGGTTCTGGACGGCGAAGGGCGGATTGAGTCGGGCCAACTGGGGACGTTGAAGGGCCGTTACAGCTATGACGGCCTGGGGCGGTTGATCGTGTCCGAGCAGCGGCCCACCAGTTCGACCAGCCGGTGGGATTATTAATATGACGGGGTGCGGCGAGTACAGGAATCGGTAACCAGCACTTCCATCCCAAAAGTTGAACCAGTCTGGCTGAATCGATTATGGCCGGACCAGCTTTCAATTATCCAGCAACAGCAGTGGCGCAACACGGCGGCAGTACCCCCCGGGAGTATCATTACTGTTCCTCCAAAATTAATCACTCCCGACAAGTTGATCAGCCATATTAGTCCGTACTACATCACTACCAGCTACACCGACCGCGAGTACATCTATGGCCCCAGCTACGTCGATGAATTCGTCGCCCAGGTGGACCGCTACGGTAATTCCTGGTATGTGCTGCAGGACGGGAATTTCAACGTGACCGGTCTGGTGAATGCGATGGGGAATCTGGTGCATCAGTACACCTATTCGCCCTATGGGCAGATCGTTGCCCAGGAGCAACTATCGAGTCATCCGGTTAACCGCATCCTGCACCAGGGCATCTTCTGGGATAGCGCGGTTGGTCTCTATTACAACCGCAACCGCTGGTACGACCCCGAACTGGGACGGTTTATCCAGAAAGACCCCAACCTTACCGCGATGCCAATTATCATGTCTGCCTTGTTCAACGCCCAATCATTCGAGATCGAATTGAAAATGTATGACCTGATGGAACGTTACGAGTTCGGAACAAATCTGTTCGAGTATCTGGGTAGCAACCCAAATACTCGACTCGATCCGAGTGGGCTTGCTTGGACTGGATTCGATGCGGCATTGACAGTGGGTATATTTATGGGCGCCTATGATCGCACGAAGGAATATCCAGCTTTATTCGATTCTCAAAGCATCGGCGGCTCCTTGGGTGGGAAGTTCTCGTTGGTAGTCGCTGGATGGATTGCCAAGAACACGTTTACCTCTGCAGTTACTGCACCACCAGGTACAGGATTGTCTCTGAATCATCCAGCAGCAATAGCAATAGGCGGACTAGTTGGATATTATATTGGTCAATTGGAGATTGAACTATTTGTAACCATGGTGGATATATTCGGACTAGATGACGCAATATCATTCTACCAATAATAGGATAGAGTTTTGTACAGGTTTCTCTGTTTCATATTTCCTGAACTCAACTATTTTCCCGATCCAAGGGCGGCATTGGTTGCACTCGAGGAGGTTGAGGGGGCGCGTTCAAAGTCTTTGCGGTACTGGTGCATTAATATTGCTTGTTTGATTGGAACGGGCATTCTGCTCGAAGGACTGGTTCTCGTTATTAGTAGACGGGCGATTACGTTTTGGAGCTATCTTCCGGGCAATCCGTCACTATGGTTACCACTCTCCTCCATTGTAATAGGTCCATTAATTGCAAATCTGATTGAAATAAGACGCGTTCGCAAGCAATTAAGATCAGCTCTGTTGCGGGTCAAGGTTCAGCTGTGCACAGCATGTGGCTATGCATTAACCGGTTTATCAGCGAATCGTTGCCCTGAGTGTGGTCAAGCATTCGATCAGAAGCTTTTGCAAGAAACGATCATCAAAGATCAACCGAACCCGCATTAAACAACTATTCGGAACTTCCTCTGGTGGTGCTGCGTTTCTTGCTCCAGATGGAACAGCATATGTAGCTACCATGCACGTACAACTTCAAGAATACTTGAAAGCACAAGGGCTTTGGAAATCGATGACCGCACCGGGTGAAGCAGGATGGAAGAGCATTTCTTCAACAATACCAAAACCAACTGCTTGGGAAGTGATGACAGATACTGGTATGATAGCTATGACCGGTGGAATTAAGAACGCGATACATTTCATAGCGGGGCTTAAAAATGGTATGATTGCAACAACATTGATCACCGTTGCGCAAGATTTGTGGGGGAATGAGTATGATCCATTAGATTTGATTAATGCACTGTTATGAATGACCTATGGTTATTGTCTAATCAATATTCAGTCATGGTTATTACATCTATAATTGTAAGTTGTGTTTCGGTTTTGTGTATATGGTTCGGAAGTATACTCAAAGACAAGTTGTTCTTTTATATTGTGTCTGATCTTCATCAAATTGTTGATTATTCACAAAGACAAAAAATACTAAACAACACACTTTATAATCTTAACATGCTTGGTAGCAGTTCTAATATTATAAACGTGCTGCTGCTTTCAGGGTTATGTGTTTTCTGCTTTCTTACGAGACGTCATGTAATTCTTGTTGGAGCGCTATTACTTTTACTGGCTGGTCCATCAACAATTGTGTTCCTATTTAGAAAGAATTTCCAGCATGCTGCCCGTGCAGAACTGAATAAGCTAGGGTTCAGCGTTTGTATACAGTGTGGTTATGATCTTACTGGGCTGACAAGTGCTATTTGTCCAGAATGCGGTACGCGATGCAAGGGCTATTCCTCTAAAAACAACTCCGCCTGATTTGTTCTTTGAACCCGAATATGCAGGACGGCAATTTCAATGTGACCGGTCTGGCGAATGCGGCGGGAAATATGGTTCACCAGTACACCTGGTCGCCATACGGCCAGGTGGTCGCTCAGGAGCAACTCGCCAGCCATCCCGCCAATCGCGTCCTGCATCAGGGACTCTTCTGGGATGGCGCGGTTGGTTTCTATTACAACCGCAACCGCTGGTACGACCCCGACCTGGGGCGATTTATTCAAAGAGAACCACACCTACTTTGCACGACTCCAACAGAGTATGAACCATTGCCGGTGCTCTCAATGTAGTTTATTCACTTGTTACAACGGTTGCTAGTTTCTCTTTCCCCCGTCGTTCCTGAATCCGCCGTGCAGCGTTCACGATTACACGCTCGACCAATTCTGGGTCGATAATTTCCTCCGGCGTCGGTTCATCATAGCTTTCAATTCCGGTTGTAAGCGTCTTACCCAATGTACGATCCAGCAATTCCCGAACTGCCCACGATTCGCCGTTTTTTGCCGCTTTCACCAATCGTTGAACAACCATTTTGATATCACTCGCTTTAACGGTATTCACCAGCACCCCCCGCCAAGCAGCCACCTGCTGAGCATAGG
Source organism: Phycisphaerae bacterium (assembly GCA_022072405.1). Taxonomy (GTDB): domain Bacteria; phylum Planctomycetota; class Phycisphaerae; order UBA1845; family CAIVHJ01; genus JAJVHX01. The sequence continues at coordinate 143,093 of JAJVHX010000003.1, forward strand.
GGTTGCCGGGTCCGCCGGGATTACCGGGCATGAATCGCCCGCTCGAATCTCGTCCGTTTGCCCCGTTTGTTGACGGCGATTTTTTCATGGTTCGTACTCCCTCGGTGGACCTAAAAAATACTCCAGATAAGCCCTTATTGCCCCTACATCCCCGCTTATTGCCCTTTTGTGCAGGTCTTTCAGTTGCTTGCGGGTGAGGGGGCGCTGCTTTGCCTGCTTTTTGCGGGAGTGCGGTCTTGTTTTACTCATGGCTCCCTCTACTCGCTTCGATCATCGCCATGATCCCCGTCCGAATCGCCGCCGGTATCGTCGGCCAGCGGTCGATCAGCAGTGCTAAATCCGGGTCGGAAAAAGTGGGGAATGCAGCGCTTTTTGCAGCGCACTGTAATGCTAGCGACTTATCAGAATCATTTAACGCATTGTTCTTGCAGGTGGTTACGTCGAATTGATTTTCAGATGATGGGTGATTATGAGTCACCTGCTCTAACCGCTGAGCTACAGGCCCGTACTCTAACAAACATGCTATTAAAAATGACGTCCGCTCAAAATCGATCTCAACCCCAGATTCCGGTGAATGGCCGGTGATGCGGGAGCGAGGCCCGATTATCGGACATTATAGGCTTTCGTCAGTAATCCGTCAGTAGGTAAAGCATCCATGGGTGCGGGACGATAACAGCATTAGGCTGTGGGTCTTCTTCCGATTCATCGGAAGAGCAGCCTGGTCACGAGGATCCGAGTAACGGCGAGCTCGGATCCTCAACTTTTTTTACCCACTTCCAGCAGCAGAAATAACCACGCCGCCACTCACGCTGGGATCACGCCAGCTTTCAGCAGATAATCGAGCAACTGCCGGGCAGCCTGTTGCGGGTTGAGCTGGTCGGCGGCGATGGTGATCTCCGGATGCAGCGGAGCTTCATAGGGGTCATCGACGCCGGTGAAGCCTTTCAACTCGCCGGCCCGGGCTTTTTTATACAAACCTTTCGGATCACGTTGTTCGCAGACGGTGATCGGGGTGTTGATGAACACTTCGATGAATTCGCCCGGTTTCATATTGGCCCGGACGGCGTCGCGGTCGGTGCGGTAGGGGCTGATGAAGCTGGTGATGGTGATCAGTCCCGCGTCGGTGAAGAGTTTGGCGACTTCACCGATGCGGCGGATGTTTTCGGTGCGATCTGCAGCACTGAAGCCGAGATTTTTATTGAGGCCGTGGCGGATATTGTCGCCATCCAGCACATAGGCCAATCGTCCCCGCTGGATCAGTTCGTGTTCGAGGGTAAAGCCGATGGTACTCTTGCCGCTGGAGGGCAGGCCGGTCAGCCAGACGGTGACCCCTTTCTGCTTGAGTAATGCTTCGCGGGCGGTGCGGCTGACGTGACCTTCATGCCAGGTGATGTTGGTGGCGATCTGCTGGGCCATAACTGCTCCTTTGTTATATCGAGTCAATACAGCATCATAATTCGCCACTCGTCAGCGAACAAGCGGGCGGAGCCAGGCTGAACATCAGTTCAATAACAAACCAATCCATCTAACGTGGACCAATAGATAACGAGATTCCGGGAAAATTATTCTGGAGAACCGAGCGCTATCGTCAGCTGTAAGTTGGGTGACATATCGGTAGAAATTAATCCTCTCCCGGCGGAACGGGTGGATAAGGATCGCTGAAATCGCTTACAGTTGGATCATTCGGACAGACGCTCAGGTAAGATACGACAGACAAGGCTTCGACCCGGCCGTCATAGGTCAGCGTGATTTCATAGCCCGGCTGAAGGGTAATTTGCCACAGGGCGTGGCTGCCTAGACTTTCGCTTGGGGCGCCGATGCGGGTGAAAATTCCCTGTGGATTAATTAGGAATATCCACTGGTAATTGGCACCGAGATCGTTTTTTACAGTTACTTCAGGCGACCAGGCATAAGCATCACTATATTTTATAAACTGATCTGACAGGGCATAGTGCGGCGGCAGTAACAGGTTCACGTTACTGAATTTTTCCGTAGTTGAATGGGCCGATTGGGTGGTCAGTTGGAATTGGGGAATGGAGCTGTCAAATTGAATGACCAGCTGAATATTCATACCGGTGCGTAGCGCCATGGCCCGTGCTTCTTCCAGGGTTTTGACCAGCAGAGATTGAACGGCGCGGGATTGTTCATTGGTATGAAAGCGTTCCATGCGGGGCAGAGCGATCATCAGGGTGATGGAGAGAATGACCATGACCGCCAGCATTTCCAACAGCGAAAACGCCGATCGCGTCAGGCAGCCAATCTGTGAGCCGGACGTATGGTAACCGGTATCCGGTGAGTAAGACTCAATCACTTTGCGAGAGCTGATCATTCCGGTAATTCCAATTCAGCACCGTCGATTCGCCGCCAACTGTTCTCCACGACCGTCACGTGTGGTGTTAATAATCCGATGGGCAGTGAGATATCGCCTTCAAAATAATCCGGGAAGCTGCCATCATCATTTTCCGGATACTCGACGTTGACACTCTGCAAGTCAACAGCTTCTGCGATAAGGATTCCGCGGAAGGGCATAATGCGCGTATCGCCACCGGACAATTTGACATGGCTTCGCTCCGTCATGATCAGCCCTTCCAGCGTGGATGGCAAAGTAAAAAAGCTGCCGTCATCCGGCGGGAAAATATCCTCCAGATCATTCGGAACTCGCTGTAAATCCATATTTTTGTAATCGATGTTGAATTGCGATGCTGATGAATCGGGCAGAATGGCAACTGGACTTTTAATTTGTAAATTGTCGACGGAGAGATTGACCAGTAAATCAAGGTCAGCAGAATCTGTGTCGCCGCCATAAATCAGCAACGTCGGCAGTACCGTTGGAACAGCTAAGCTGGCAAGATTTAATTGATCGCGCTCTTTATGAGGAATAATGATGCTGTCATAATCGATAGTCACCGGCGCATAAATACCTTCTTTATTCGCTGGGCTGCCCGCTTCCGGTGCCGGGCCGAGGTTGTAGATCAGCAGTGATCCCTGGATCAAGGAACTGCGGATCAACACCGCGCCACCCTGGGCATCCAGGAGGAAAACGCCATTTAATGCCAGGCGGGTAATGACGGTCACCGGCCGGTTCCCACCATAGGCATCGGGTATAACCTTAAATCGTTTACTCCAGTTGTCATCATCAATATATGGCTGCAAATCGACGGGCGTGGCTGGGCCGGTCAGTTTAATAGCGTTCAGCGGATTACTTGCGTCTTCCGGCAAATAAATATTCTTCAGCCGGGCCATATCGGGATAGGGGATGTATCGATCGGCGCGATAAATCAGCGGGGGTGAATCTGCCGGCTCGAAATTCAAATGATGATTCGGAAGAGGAATCGTTGGATGCCAGAAAGATTCGATATGCACACGATAGTTTAACTCCGAGTCGAGCGGTTCTTCGGGCACACGGAATGGCCGTTGCAGCAGGTGCTGATTGTCTCCGAATATGAGATTGCCAGCGTAACCATGGGCGGAGGTGGGTTTGGTAAAATAGCCATTGGTGGCTAATGGATATTTTTCCAAAGTGTCAGAACTCAACCGCAGATCGCTGTCCAGGTCCAGATCAATATATTGGTCGGCAAAAATGGGATGGAGCAGTGCTGGATGAATGGCGCGCTGCAGGGCTGCCTCATAGCCGATCTGGTGATCGCCCGTTTTGGTCCAGCAACGGCCGATGATATATACCGGATCCCGGGCTTCGACAGTATCACCATCAACCAGCGGCAGGCGAGATGCATCACGCAGTTCAAAACCGCAATCCGGACAGTCGGCTGAGTCGTCAGAAGGCGAGATAGCATCAAGCTTCGTCGGCCAGTAAGTTCCAGTGTCAGCATTGGAGTTGATGCCCCAGTCGATCATGGCACGAGCGCAATAATCTCGTTGAATCAGATCAGCAATATAGGGATCAAGCTGTCGATGGCTCTGTTGTAACCGGATATAAACTATACCGGTCATTACCAGCAGTCCGGCGATAACCAGAGTGCTGATATAAATAGCCATCCCCTTCCGCGTCTGCGATGGTGTAACGGACGTGACTGGGGAGATAGTGGGTCTTATCATGGTGTTCTACTCTTGTAGGCACTAAGTCGATAGAGCGATCGACCGCTCTCCGCACTGGTATAATCGTCGTCAGGGCCGTAATAACGAACCTCCACCGTGATTTTAACGATATCAGAATCGAAGCTGATCGGATCGTCACAGTTCACAACACCCAGAGAGATATTATCAACACACTCCACGGTGACCCAGCGATAAAATCCCGGATACTGCGTCAACACACAATTCGCATCACACGGGTAGGTGTTATCGCAAATAGCAGAAGTTGGAAAGATGGTATTAAACGCATCGCCATCAAGTTCACAGCCGGTTGGCGTATCTCCCGACTCTCCACGAGCGGTTGCCTCCAGGGAGACATAGTCGGAGACACAGTTATAATTCACTCGACCGTCAATATCTGGCGGATCATGAAATTCTGGAAATACTACCTGGCTGGAAGATAAGCAGTCATCAGAATGTTTTTTAGCCAGGATTTCATCCATCAGGCTGACCGCCAGCGTGCGGGCGACGGCCTGCTGCTGGTCATAATGTTCGCCCTGCAGATAACTGCCGGTCATCTGCATGCTGACCAGGCTGGCGGCGCCCAGGATCAACATCGCCACCAGCACTTCCACCAGACTCATGGCTGGTTGTTGACGTTCTCGGATGGGATATGTTGCAGCGCGCATCGTCGTATCGCTCTCTCAGTTATCCAGCACATAATTTAGCAGGCGGGGCCGATCGGGGCATTCCACTCTCCGCCATGCCAACCAGCGCTCAGATTTACTGCTGTCCGCGTCATCATTAATGGTGACTTCCATCCCGATTTCGATACCCGTCACCCGAATCTCATAGTCAAGTGGGCTATAATCCGCATTTTCGTACAGGGCACTGAGCCATGCTTTATGACCTGCGTCGCGCGTGTGAATGCGCTGTTTATGTCTAATCCATTCCCCGGCAGGGTTACGACCCCACACTTCACATTCCAGCTCCAGCGTCATTTTGGAACAGTTCAGCAGCGGATGCCTGGATGCCACGGTCGCATAAGGTTCATCTATGTTACTGACCAGGAGCATGAGTTGATTATTATCGAATCCAGTTCCAGCACTATTCCATTGATAACGGGTGATCCGATGATACGGAGTCTTGTCCGGTTCTGATCCGTCCAGCGGTGTTCCGCCAGTCGGGTAATAACAGTCGTTGGTATTGGGATTGATCAGTGTTTCCGGCGCAATGCATTCCAGTTCGATTGGCAGATCAGAGGGCGGAGTGTATCCGGTCAGATTTTCCGGCAGCAGGAACTGAATTTCAACCTGTCCTGGATTATCAAGAACATGATATATGACTTTGGCTAAGGCCAGTTCGTTGGCCAGGCGGTTAAGGGTCTGCTCCGCCAGCGTCCGGGCCTGGGAGCGATCGGCCATCCGAGCCGGACCTCTCGTGATGGTATTCATCGCCATCACTACGCTGCCCATCACCACCACACCCACAGCCATCGCCAACAACGCCTCGACAAAGGTCAATGCCCGTTTCCTGGCGCAGGGCCGGAGATGTCGATTGATCCATCGAGAGTGTGCATAAAACTCAGGATGTACCAACTGCGGGAGTGGCATGACGGTAACCAGCCTCATTTTGTAACCCGGAACAGGATTCATCCTCAGAGGAAGACCACCAGCGGCAGTTTCCCGCCTTCAATGTACGATATCAGGTAGAGGAATGGTGACGATAAGGTCCGATAGGCTGCGGCGTGCATAACAGCCGATCAGCAGATCAGGGCAGTGTCTGGCCAACCGGCGACTCCGTAGCAGGAGTTTGTCCGGCGAGGTGTTGGCTGATTGCTTCCAGATTGGCTTGGGCGGCGTGGAGTTGCGGATTCTTTTCCAGGGCCAGGCTGAATTGCTGCTGCGCACCCAGCCAATTGCTCTGGTTGGCCAGCAGAATGCCCAGGCTGTTATAGGCCTCAGCCAGCTCCGGCTTGATGGCCAGCGCCCGTTCATATTCCTGCCGGGCCGGCTCCATCAGGCCACGCACTTCGTAGATATATCCCAGATTGTGGTGGGCTTCCGCCAGTTGTGGCTCAAGCGCCAGGGCCTGCTGATAGAGCGCTTCCGCTCGATCCAGTTCTTCATACCCCAGCAGCAGATCAGCAAAGTTGTAATAGGGCGCGGCAAAATCCGGTTGTTCTTCTGCAGCCAGCAGAAAATGAACCATCGCCTCCGGATACTTGCCCTGTTTCATCAGCGCCACGCCGAGGTTGTTATGCATCACCGCCGGCTGGGGGACGCCCTGCAGAACTTTCTCATATTCCAGCAACGCCTGGTCCAACTGCCCGGCGCGGAGCATTTTTTCACCGGCACTGTGGGAGCGCACGAGTGCCGCGGTGTCAATGTGAAAAGCATCTCCGAGCTTGCTCAGAGTTTCTTCAATGTTTTCGTTGTTGGCCAGACCGGCGCCGAAATTGCGGAATGCCGGTCCATACAGGGGACGTACCGACAGGGCCTGCTGATAGTATGTCATGGCTTCATCGTGACGGCCTTGCTGGGCGACGGCGACTCCCAGGTTGTTCAGTGCCCCGCAGTCACGTGGCCGGATATCCAGCGAGCGTCGTAGGTAATACTCGGCTTCGATGGGTTGGCCCGCCTCCAGATACGCACCCGCCAGACCGATATAGGGTCGTGGATTCATGGGCCGCTTGGCGACGGTATCCTGCCAGATGGACAGGCTGGTGCGGTAATCTTCATTGCGACGAATTGTCGCCGCGACCAGCAACAGAACGGCCAGAGTCGCACCGCCGAATTGAAGATATTGCCGATCAATCGGGCGAATGATCCATGCGGACCAGTGCAGGAACAGTTGCTTTGCAACCATCACCGTTAGCAGGATGACCATCGCCAACGGCAGGTACATGCGATGTTCAGCGGCGATTTCACCCGGATTGGGTAACAAACTGGTTGGTGCCAAAATAAAAAAGAATAGCGTTCCAACTACTCCCCACCAGCGGCGTTTCCATAATCCCCAACCGGTTACACCCAGCAGCAGCATAGTGCTCAATACCTGCCACCAGACTTCACCGATCGTTAAACTTACCGGCCAATCGCCCAGGTCGAGCACCAGCGGGTGAGGCCAGTAACAGAGCCATAAATAATGCATCAATATGTCGCACTGTGTCAGCCAATAGCTCATGGCCGGTAAAGCCGGATTATTAAAGCCGATCCCGTCATGGCGCTGGCCGCTCCACATCGCCGCAACCAGCATCAGCCAGCTCCCCGCCAGTCCGGCATACAACCACCGCCGCTGCCGCCATAATTCCCGCCAACTACCCGCAAGCAGACAACGATCCAGCAGCAGCACCAGCAATGGCGCCGTCGCCATGTTTTCCTTGCTGCCCATGCCGAGTGCACAGGCGATGACCGCCGCTCGATACCAATTACGCGGCTGATCGGAGTCTGCTGCCCGGATCACGCAAAAGATCGTCAGCAGATAGAACAGGCTCATCATCTGCTCGGTGCGATAGATCAGATGATTGATCGCATCGGTCGGCAGGGGATGCACCACCCACAAGAGCGCCACCACCGTGGCTAATCCATAACCGGCGGCAGGATCGCGCTGGTTGTACTGCAGTCGCCGAGCCAGTCGATGGATGATGCCGAACAAGGTGAGTGCTACCAGAATGTGCACACCTACATTGAAGGCGTGATAACCCCAGACCTGCAGTTCTCCCAGAGCGTAATTAATGGCTAGTGAAAGCGAAACAATCGGTCGATTGGCGACACTCGAATTAGGCGTCTGCAGCGTATTCCAGATCGGCCACAAATGGCGGATATGGGCGTTATTCACGATCGATGGTGTGTCATCAAAAATAAATGGCCCATTGAAGCTGTTGGCATAGGCGAGTATTCCTGCCCCCGCGATCAGCAGTATCCCCAGCCAACGGTGTACCGGCATGTTGTTCCGGGCAAGATTCATTTACTGTTTATCGGATTGTTGAACCCGTGGTTATCTTAAAATTCTCAAGGAGCCGCAGGCTTCAGCCTGCGCGAGAGCTCGCGCAGGCTGAAGCCTGCGGCTCTTTCATGTGATATAAACCAATGATCATGGCAGCGACTAAGTGGAAATAAAAAAAATCACCGGCCAGCGATAACTGACCGGTGAGTCTTTTGAATAATGGCAAAATTGGTTAAGGCGCTGACTCTTTAATCCGGACTGATGATGGTGGTGGAGCCGTCGCAGCCCCACACCTCACCGTTGCTGGAATTGTAAATCCAGCCTTGTGTAGTCGTGCAATCGCTGGTCGCTGGAGTGGCGGTACTCGTAATGATTTTTACGCCGGTCGTATTCAGCGTCGGGTTGGTGGGAAAAACCCGAATATAAGGCCCGTAGACCGTACCGTTCGGAGTTGTGGTCGTGGTCGTCGTCGTTAATGCCGTGGGGTTCGACGGCCAGAAGTTGATTTCCGCCTTGTAGAGGTCGAGGGCGTTTCGCATCACTTCGAGCGAGGCTTTGACATTACCACGGTTGGCGCTGTCGGTCGCTGAACTGAAACGCGGCACGGCGATGGCAGCGATGATGCCGATGATCACGATGACTATAACCAGTTCCACCAGTGAGAACGCGTTCTTCTTCATGGTTACACCTGTTGGGTTTCGACAACCTGCGTCGGCGGCTGATATCTCGCAGCCACCAGCCAGAAACCACCTGGCTCCTGACCTATAACGCTATCGGGCATCGATCTGAGCTGCTTTAATTAGTCGCCGGGCAAGGCGAGAGAGTCCATCCGGGAAATGAAACCGTACCGGGTTCCGATAATAGCAGAACCGTTCGGTTCAAGCAGTTTAATTTCTAATATACCGGACTGTCAGGTGTCATTGCTGTAGGAGAAGTGGCCTAACACCACACCGCTCAACAAGCCGTGGCAGACCAATCGGTAAGAAATCATTAATCCGCACTAGTGGCTGGAATGATTCGCCGGTGATCCGGTGAATGGATCGGCAACTTATTAACCGCGTCCACCGCCGGTATGCGAACCACCCCCGCCATGTTTAATACCTCCCCCACCCCCCATGCTCTTGTCGGGAATTGTCGGCAGAAAGTCCGGAACCAGGTAATAGAGCGTGGTCTTCTGGAAAAAGCCGACACGTGGTGCGCCGGAATCATAATCTTCCAGCAGCCATCCGAACTCGATTCCGACCGGAATAGCTGATTGTTGAAATTGTCGTGCCGCGACATGCCACTGAGCATTGGCCGGGTCTAGCAACTGGTTGATGGGCATTTCGGCGAGATACGGTCCATATAAACCCGCGGAATTACAGTCACCATCAAAATCCGTCGGATCAATCAAAATACCGCAATCTCCGGATGTGAGATTCAAATGAGCCTGAAACGTTGCCATCGGCATGAGTGCCTTACTGTGTTCGGCAAAATATACATCGATGGCCTTCTGCAATCGAACCGCGGAGGCTTTGGTTTCGGCAAACCTGGCTTGTTCGGTAGCGGAGCTGAACTTCGGTACGGCGATCGCCGCCATAATGCCGACGATCGTCATCACAATCACCAGCTCCACCAGCGTGAATGCCCGAACCCGCCGACGATCTGCCGGCTTCGGACTATTATTCAGATTAATTCCTAAAGCCGGCTTCAAAATCACCAATTGAGGCTTCGCGCGGGCTAAAGCCCGCGGCTCATTGAATTTTGAAACCACTTCTAGAGTTCGACACATATCAATCATCCCATCCGAACGCTGCAGACGATGTTCCTGCATGAGGAACGTATCCGGTCTGACCGGCTCCCAAGTTCGCCAAGAAACTTCGGCCGGGTGACGCCATCTTCAGCATTCTACAAAAAGGTAATATTAACGGCATGGAATTACGCGATAAGTCTGACGAATGGTTTTCAGATTTCAGGTTATCGGATGTATGATTCTCGGACGCAGGTCGGGCTTGGCAATCAGCCGGCCTCCGTCGCTGCCGCCTCGATGCCGGGAAATTATTGATTGATCAATAGAAAAGACAATCTGAAACGGTGGCAGTTGGCTGATGGCTGGTGGCCATGCTGGGATCAATCCGTCGCTCCCGATACCACGGTTCTGGACACTATCGCGAGCGACTACGTTCAGGCCGGTTCAGTTATCCTTCGTTGGCGATCATATCCTCAAGCCCCAGCCGGTTTGGCTCGCTTGCCGGCGCCGGCTGGCAGTAAGCCCTTCGATTGGTGGGGTTGCCTGCAGAATTCCAGTTACATTCTGGCCCTGCAGGAGTGCTCTGTGGCGGACCTGCAGCAATATTACGGCCGGCAATTGGTGACCATTTTACATCCAGAGATTCATACGCTCATGATCAGCGGACTGGTCGAACCACAGGAAGCAGCTGTTGCGGTGCAGCTGGTTCGTGAACAATTTGCCGGACGTTGCGTAGCTGGCTTGTCCGTCGGCAGTGGACCGCAAGGTCTCCAGACGGTAATGGGCTGGTCAGTTACTGAAGCAATTCAACAATTGGAATTATGGGGTGCCCAGATTATTGCCCTGGAAGGCCCCGTAGTCATATCTGCGATGCTGCCCATCGTGCAGTGTTGCCGGAAGCTTACATCCTTACCCCTCGCCGTCTTTCCGATGGCGGGTTCTCCGGAATTGATAGATGAGCGCGTGGACTATCGCCTCGAACCAGCCGATTTCGCCGAACAGGCCGCTGCGCTAATCGAGGCCGGGGTAGATATCCTGGGTGGCGGACGCGGGGTTGACTCTGCTCATATCAAATCACTCTTTGAGCTGTCGGTTTCTCAACCAAATAAAACTAAACGGACCAGTCCGCGTAAAAACAACGAATAATAATGCTCTATCTGGATGCTAATAAAACAATTGTGAATAGATTGTGAATATTTTCTCTTGAATTTGATCCAATAATTTCTATGATACCTCACCAAAAAAATATTTCGTAATTACTGAGTTTTCGGTATTGATGCTCAACAATTATCAATATCCATTCAGTCAGGTCGCCAAGAGATCGGCAATATGCTATAAAGCTTTCCTGAACAGATAGTTGCGAGAGTGTTCGAATGGTTTTCCTGGCAACGGGTTATCAAATGGTCGGGGTGCTGATCGCCATTACGCTGGTGATGGTGGTCGTTATGGTACTACTGAATCATTTCCTGAGTCCCAAACGAACCGGGGCAATTAAAGAGAGTACGTACGAATCCGGCGTACCGGTGGTGGGTAGTGCCCGGAGGCGATTCAATGTCAAATTTTACATCGTGGCGATGATCTTCCTGCTGTTTGATGTGGAGGTGGTCATCCTCTGGCCCTGGGCGACCCTGTTTCATCAAGCCACCACCCAACCGGAGCAATTTTCCAAAACAGCCATGACGGTGCAGGATTCACCAGTCTGGGCGATGGTCCAGCAGGGTGCGGTCGGCAAGGAATTTCTGCTGATCACGCTGGCCATTTTCATTGGTGTATTGCTGATCGGTTTCATTTATGAGTGGAAACGCGGCGTCTTCCGTTGGAGCTGATGGAGCAATATTGATGACATTGCAACAACCACATCCTGCCCAGCAGCCCGACAAGTATCTGCAGGCTCCCCATCTGGCCAGCAAAGAGGATATAGTCACCACACGCCTGGATGCGGTGCTGAACTTCATTAAAGAGCAGGGCATCAACTGGGGTTTGAAGTATTCGTTATGGCCGTTACCTTTCGCCACCGCCTGCTGCGGAATTGAGTTTATGGCCACGGCAGCCTCACGCTATGATATGGCCCGGTTCGGAGCGGAGGCGGTCCGCTTCAGCCCGCGACAGGCGGACCTGCTGATCTGTGCCGGGCGCGTAGCCATCAAGAACATGCCCGTACTGCAGCGGATTTATCAGCAGATGTGCGAACCCAAGTGGGTGATCAGCATGGGGGCTTGCGCCAGTACTGGAGGAGTGTTCGATACTTATGCCGTGGTGCAGGGCGTCGATCAATTTCTGCCGGTCGATGTGTTTATTCCCGGTTGTCCGCCTCGGCCGGAGCAGGTGCTCGAAGGACTGATGGCCATTCAGCGCATGGTTGAAAAACATGGCGTAAAGACCAGTTCCGAGCGCGGTGCAGGCTGGAAACTGGTCGCCGAATCACGCGTGCAGGTGAACGTGTCGAAGCCGTAAAATGGTGATGATTTTATTTTCCACCTGAACTCCAGGTGCTTTTTTAATAATTATCCTCATGATTGATTTACAACCACTGCAACAGCAATTTCCCGGCGTCGATTTCCAGCCCCACGACCTGCTGCCCGGCAGTGGGCAACAGGCCGTGATCGTAACCCCCGCGCTGCTGTTTGAGGTGTTGCGCTTTTTGCGCAACGAGTCGCGGTACGCCATGGAACAATTGTGCGACCTGGTCGGCATGGACTATCTCAATTTTCCGAAAGCGACTGATCGATATGGCGTGATCTATTCGCTGCTGTCGCTGACCCACAATCATCGCTTGTGGGTCAAATGTTACGTGAACGATCCTCAGCCGACGCTGCCCTCGGTGGTGCCACTGTGGGTCGGGGCCGACTGGATGGAACGGGAAATATTCGACATGTTCGGCGTCGTCTTCGCCGGCCATCCCGATCTGCGACGGATACTGACCTGGGACGGTTTCAAAGCGCACCCGCTGCGCAGAGATTACCCGCTCCGAGGCCAGGGCGAACGGGAACAGTATGACATCGTTACTCGAGAGAGTGCCTAAGTGAATCAAACCAATACCACCGCTTTTGAGCCGAGTCGCCTCGTGGCCGACGAATTTGGCGGGGATTTGTGGACGCTGAATTTCGGTCCGCAGCACCCGGCTACGCACACCACGTTGCGGCTGGTGCTGGAGCTGGATGGTGAAACCGTGATCGGCTGTACACCGCACATCGGTTACCTGCACAGCGGTTTTGAGAAACTGGGCGAGCATCTCGACTACAACCAGTATGTGGTGGTCACCGATCGGATGAACTATATCAGCCCGATGGCCAACAATATCGCCTGGCACCACGCCTGCGAAAAATTGTTTGGAATCGAGATCACGCCGCGCTGCAAGGTGCTGCGAACCATCATCGCGGAACTGGCCCGGATTCAGGATCATCTGTTGTGTGTGGGCGCGGCGGCGCTGGACCTGGGAGCGCTGACGGCGTTTCTTTACGGCTTCAACGAACGCGAGCTGATCTATGACCTGTTCGAGGATATCTGCGGGGCGCGATTTACCACGAGCTATACGCGGGTGGGGGGCTTGATGCAGGATATGCCGGAAGGCTGGCCGGCGAAGGTGAAGGAATTTCTCCAGATCATTCCCCAGCCGATCAGCGAGCTGGAGCGGCTGCTCAACAACAATCGCATCTTTATTGAGCGGACACTGGGTATTGGACAGCTCATGCGTGACGAAGCTATCGCCTGGGGCTGGTCGGGACCGCTGGCCCGCAGTGCGGGGGTGGTTCGCGATCTGCGCAAGGATGAACCCTACCTCTGTTATGCCGACAACTGGGATGGTCGGGGCAGCAGCGGTGTGCACTTCAAGGTACCCATCGCGAAGATGGGTGATGTTTACGGCCGGTATCGGGTCCGACTCGAAGAGATCAAGCAATCCGTCGAGATTATTCTCCAACTGGTGGATAATATCCCCGCCGGCCCGATCAACGTGTTGCCGGCTGACAAGATGACGCTGCCCGATAAAAATGAAATCTACTTCAGTATTGAAGGATTGATTCACCATTTTGAGCAGATCATGACCAATCGCGGCTGGACGCCGCCGGTCGGCGAGGTGTATGGTGCCAACGAGACGGCCAATGGAGAACTGGGCTTTTATCTGGCCAGTGATGGCGGGCGTTTCCCCTATCGGGCCCGCTGTCGGCCGCCGAGTTTCATCAATTATCAGGCGATGTCGCGACTGACGGTCGGCCACCAGTTGTCCGATGTGGTGGCGATACTCGGCTCGCTGAATATCATCGCCGCGGAGTTGGACCGGTAAACAGGAAAACAGAAAAGTGGAAAGTGGAAAAATGAAAGCAACCATGCCATCAGCGACCCGGCTTGCAGGCCATTGGCCTGTCCGCCCCAATCCTGCCATTCGTTTCTTAACTTTTAGTTTTCTATTTTCTCTATTCTTTTTTTCCGGTTGTGCCCCGGCGGGGTTGAAGGCCAATCCCCCCGGCTGGCCGACTGAATGGCGGGAGCGGCAGCTGTATCACACCCCGCATGCCTACATTTATGCCAGCAGCGGGGCGGCAGCCTGGGAAGCGGATGAACTGGTTCACCGGGCGGCGAACGAGTTCGAGCGGCGGGGCGGTACCAGACCAGCCACTGCTTTCATTATCGTGAATGATGTGAATGATCCACCGGTGATCGAGAACCTCGATCAGCTTTTCAAGTTTTCCAATATGCAGACGGCACCGAGTTCGGCACCCGCCGCCAGTGAGCAGCGCTCTGAAAAAATTGCCGCCGCCATGGCCGAAATGGGCGTGGAAGTGGAAGTGGACCTGATGATGCGGACCCTGCCGCTGCGGAAACCCGATCTGGAGGGGTTATTGGGCTTTCCACCGGAAGTCACCCAGACCGGCAACTGGGCGATTTCGCTGCCCACCCGTCGCGTGGTTGAAGAAGCCAGCCGGCGCATGATGCAGAGCCAGCTGGAGAAACGTGATATCGGCCTGCTCTTGCAGGTGGCGATGGCTCCGATCACCAGTATTCAGGAATTTCGTATGGTCAATGTGGCCTGTGTCGGCCGGGAAATCGCGCTCTTTACCGAATGGAGCCATCGACAGGAATCCTGGCCCATCGAGCAACAGGCGGAGAAAATCGATCAATATACCCAGCGGAAGCTGCAGGAGGTGAATCGCCCCCTGACCACGCTGCTGGAAGATTCGTTCGAAGTGGTGACTACGCCGGTGAAGTGGGCCGTCGAGCCGTTCCAGAATAATGGCGACAAGGATGAAGCCAAGGGAGAATAGGGCTCATGTCTTGGAAGGCCTATGATCGCAATCAACCGGTGATGGATCCGCAGGCACCACCGGTGCTGACTGAGGCGGTGCGGGAGAAGATTCGCTCTTTCTTCCCGCGCTATGAGACCAAACGGGCGGTATTGTTACCGGCGTTGCATATCGTGCAGGAACTGCTGGGTTATGTGAGCTACCAGGCGATGAAGGAAATCGCTGACCTGCTGGAGATTCATGCTTCCGATGTGCTGGATGTGGTCAGTTTTTATACCCATTTTGCGAACCACCCCAAAGGCCGAAAGACCGTGATGGTCTGTCGCTCGCTCTCCTGCGAACTGATGGGCGGCAAGGCGGTGCTGGAAGCAGTCAAGAATACGCTGCAGATTCAGGAGCATGGCACGAGCACCGATGGACAGTATTTTCTGGTGACGGAGGAGTGCCTGGCCGAGTGCGACCATGCGCCTTGTCTGAAAATCAACGAACGTACGTATCACCAGGTGAAGGCAACGGATGTGTCCCGAATTCTGGCGGATGAGAAGAACGCCGAGCTGTCGATCGCGCGCAGTTCGCTGTTTGATCCGCCGGGTCATTGAGAATATTGATGAGCAGTGATTTTGAACCCATTTTGATGCGCAATGTCGGTGTGGCCAAGGCCGCCGATCTGCAGGTCTATGAAGCGCGCGGCGGTTATCAGGGCATCCGCAAGGCCTTGCAGATGTCACCGGAAGAACTGATCGACGAGGTCAAGAAGGCCAATCTGCGCGGCCGGGGCGGTGCCGGTTTTCCTGCCGGCATGAAATGGAGTTTCCTGCCCAAGGAGCGCAAGGTCACTTACCTCTGTGTCAATGCGGATGAGTCCGAGCCGCCCACTTTCAATAACCGCGTGCTGATGGAGTCCGACCCGCACCAGTTGCTCGAAGGGATCATGATCGCCGGCTATGCCACGCGGGCGACGGTGGCTTATATTTACATGCGCGGCGAATTCACCGAGCCATTTCACATCCTGCAACGGGCGCTCAATCAGGCTTATGCGGCGGGCTATTTCGGCAAGAAAATTCTGGGCAGTGATTTTTCGATGGAGTGTTACATCCATCGCGGAGCGGGGGCCTATGTTTGCGGTGAGGAAACCGGGTTGATCGAAAGCCTGGAGGGCAAGCGCGGCTGGCCACGCATCAAGCCGCCCTTCCCCGCGGTGGCGGGTCTCTTTGCCAAGCCGACCGTGGTCAACAATGTGGAGACACTCTGCTGCCTGCCGCATATCGTCCTGCGCGGTGCCGCCTGGTTTACCGCCATCGGGCCCCAGGGTAGCTTCGGACCGAAGTTGTTCTGTGTCAGCGGGCCAGTTAATCGGCCGGGTTGCTTTGAAGAAAGCATGAATATTACCGTTAAGGATCTGATCTATGGCAGCAAATTCGCTCAGGGTATGATCGGCAACAAAGCGGTGAAAGGTGTTTTCCCCGGTGGATTATCGATGGGTGTGCTCACCGGCGACGAGCTGGAGATGCGGATGGATTTCGACAGCCCGCGTAAGTTTGGCTTGCTCGGGTTGGGGACCGCCGCCCTGGTGGTGTTCAATGAAGATACGGATATCCGCGACGTGCTGCTGAATGTGACCCGTTTTTATGCGATGGAATCCTGCGGCCAGTGCACCCAGTGCCGCGAAGGTACGGGCTGGATGTACAAGATCGCCCAACGGATTTCGCTCGGTGCGGGCCGGCGCGAAGACCTGGACATTCTGGTGGAAACGACCCGCAATATGGGCATGATGCCGGGCCTGAGCATCTGCGGCCTGCCCGATGGCGCGGCCTTTCCCATCCGCACGCTGGTGGAGAAATTCCGCGCGGAGTTCGAGCAGCATATTGTCCGGCAGGAACCGGGCAAGGTGGAGCGCGTTTTGAGAGTGTTGAACTGATCCATACGTCAGACGGGATAATGCTTCGCGCGGGCTGAAGCCCGAGGCTCGGAATGAGTGCAGATTATTGATCAGCAATGGAAGTTGACGAATGGCTCGAATGGTCATAGATGGACAAACGATCACCTGCCGAGACGGCGTGATGGTATTACAGGCGGCACTGGAAGCCGGCATGGATATTCCGCACTATTGCTATCACCCGTCGCTGAGCGTGGTGGCGTCGTGCCGTCTCTGCCTGATGGAAATGAAAGTGCCCGATCCCAAGAGCGGTGAGCTGGTCTGGATGCCCAAGCTGGTGCCCAGCTGCCAGACCCCGGTTAAAGAGGGGATGGAGGTGCGTTTCAACAGTCCGGCGGTGCAGCAGAATCAGCAGCAATGCATGGAATATTTCCTGCTGAATCATCCGCTGGACTGTCCGGTTTGCGATCAGGCGGGGGAGTGTTATCTGCAGGATTACAGCTATCGTTTCGGCCAGCCGACCAGTCGCATGGTCGAAGAGAAGCTGAAAAATCCCAAGAAGGATGTCGGTCCGCGGACACTGCTTTATCAGGATCGCTGCGTGATGTGCAGTCGTTGCGTCCGCTTCACCGATGAAATCGCCGGCACTCACGAACTGACGGTGGTTAATCGTGGCAACCGTGCGGAGATCGATGTTTTTCCCGGCCTGCCGCTGAACAATCCGCTGCAGGGCAACGTGGTGGACCTTTGCCCAGTGGGTAGCTTGCTGGATAAGGATTTTCTCTTCAAGCAGCGGGTCTGGCTGCTGCGGGAGACTAAATCGATCTGCCCGGGATGCAGCACCGGTTGCGCCATTCGTATTGATCACAATGAGGGCGTGATCTATCGGTTGAAGCCGCGTTTCAGTCCGAAGGTCAATGATTACTGGATGTGTGATGAGGGTCGCTTCGGCTGGAAGTATCTGCAGGATGGTGATCGGCTGACCCGGCCAGTGGTTCGGCGCGGGGGCGAAGTTTTCTATCCCCGCTGGGAAGATATTCCCGAAATAATCAATTATCGTCTGCGTAAGCTGGCAGAGCAGCAGACACCGACAGCGGTGGTTTTGTCACCGATGCTGGCCTGCGAGGAGGCCTGGCTGATCGCCAGTTACGTACGCGCGCTGCTGCCGCAGGCGGTGCTGGTGGCCAGCTGGCTGCCGGTGCAGGGCGCGGAGCAGAATTTCCCGGTCGGATCACCGGCTGAAAAAGCCCGGTTCACGATTCGTCCGGAAAAGTGTCCGAATCGGCGCGGGGTGGAACTACTCATCAACAAGCTGGGCGGCGCGTCATCCACTCTCGAAGATTTGATCAAACAGGTTAAAGAGAAGAAGATCAAAGCCGCGTGGATTACCGGCGGCTATTCACAGCGCGACTGGGTGAGTAAGGAGCTGGCGGCAGCGGCCAAGGAACTGGAGCTGCTGGTCATGCAGGATCTCTATGCCAACGCGCTTACCGACAACTCCCACGTGTTATTGCCGAGCTGCTGCTGGGCGGAGCGTGAAGGCAGTTTTGTCAATCAGGCGGGTTTGATCCAGCCCTTCGAGCGGGCAGTCGATGGTCCGGAAGGCACCCGCCGGGATGGACAATATCTCTATGAAATTGCCGGATATTCCGGATTGTATCGTGCGGAAAAAGTTCGTGAACGGATGGCGGAGCAACTGGCGGAATTTCGTGATATTTATGTCGCGCCCGATCCGCCGGAACATCAGCATTGAATGACTAGCCCCCAGGGCGCTAAGTGGAAAGTAAAAAGTCAGGAAGATCAGCGTGGTCGATTGGCTGGTAATACAATTTCATACGCAGCTGGGCTTCAGCATCGTGCTGCTGCTGGTGGTGATTCCGGCGGTGCTGACCGGGGTGGGTTACAGCACCTACTTCGAGCGGAAGGTATCCGCCTGGCTGCAGGATCGTCATGGTCCGAATCGGGCCGGTCCGCTAGGGTTGCTGCAGCCGGTGGCGGATGGCGTGAAGTTTCTGCTCAAAGAGGATTTCATGCCCGCCGGTGCGGATCGTCCGCTCTATATATTGGCGCCGATGCTCTCCATGGGTATCGCCATGCTGGGGCTGGCCGTGATTCCCTGGGGCGGCAGTTATCAGCCGGCGGGTTTGGCCGAACCTTTGCAGGTGCAGGTCGCCGGTCTGGATATCGGGTTGCTCTATCTGCTGGCGGTGGGGGCGCTGGGGGTTTATGGCGTGGTGCTGGCGGGCTGGAGCAGCAATAACAAGTATGCATTTTACGGCGGATTGCGGGCGGCGGCCCAGATGGTCAGCTATGAAATTCCGTTGGGGTTGTCGATCCTGGTGATTGTACTGGCCAGCGGTCAGTTGCGGCTGGAGAATATTGTCGAGCAGCAGACGGCTTTGTGGTGGGGTTTTCTGCCGCAGTGGAATATATTTCTGCATCCGGTTTCCTTTATCATCATGTTCACCTGCGTGCTGGCGGAAACCAACCGGGCGCCGTTCGACCTGGCGGAGTGTGAGCAGGAACTGGTGGGCGGTTTCCATACCGAGTACAACGCCATGAAATGGGCGATGTTTTTCCTGGGTGAATACACCCACATGATCGTGGGCAGTGCCTTTATGGTCTGTCTTTTCTTCGGCGGCTGGCATGTACCGGGACTGGCTGCTGAGCAAACGACGTTGTGGGGCGTGCTGCTGCAATTGGCGGTCATGGGGGCCAAGATATCCATCTTTATCTTTGTGTTCATGTGGATTCGCTGGACGCTGCCGCGATTTCGCTTCGATCAATTAATGCGATTGTGCTGGAAAGGTCTGCTACCGGTCAGCCTGGCTTTGGCTCTGGTCGTTGTCGTCGAGTTATTTTTCAACGTGCCCCGGAGTTACTGGTCACTGATCGGCGAGGTGGGAGTGGTGGCGGTGGCGCTGGTGGCAGTCAGCCTGTTCCGCATCCCGGTAACCGGCCGGCAGTGGTATCTGCCCGATCTGGATAACAGAACCCCGTTGCGAGGTGGATCGGTATGATCAAGCCGGAAGATATTATTCGTATCGGTCCGCCGCAGCTGGATGGCGTGGGGCGAATGTATTTCGGCGAAATCGCCCGCGGCCTGGGCATCACGCTGGGTCATCTGTTCAAAAAGAAAAAGACGGTGCAATATCCTGAAGAAGAGCGGCCCTTGCGGGTGCAGAATTATCGCGGGGTCCATCGACTGAATCGCGATCCGGATGAGCGGGTGGCGTGTGTCTCCTGTTTCATGTGCAGCACCGCCTGTCCGGCCCATTGCATCCATATTGAAGCCGGGGAGTCGCCCTGGCCGGACCGCGAAAAATATCCGGTCAAATTCGAGATCGATGAGCTGCGCTGCATTTATTGCGGCATGTGCGAAGAAGCCTGCCCGGTCGATGCCATCGAACTGACTACGGAATTTGATATCGTCGGTCTGACCCGCGAGGAGATGGTGTTTGATAAGGAAAAACTGCTGGAGGTTTACGACCAGACCAAGCAGGTCAAGCCGCGCAAGAACCCGAAAATCACCGGCTACAGTTATACCGGTAAACCGCAGCAGTAGGATGGTCGTCAGGCGCGGACGAAGTTCGCGCGGGCTCAAGCCCGCGGCGCATTGAGAGAAAAATCAGTAAAACGCCTTTGCGGGCGGCTGACCGCTGACTGCACTTGAGGTGGTTCAAGTTGAACTGGAGTACAACGACAATTGCGATTTATGGCCTGACGGCGTTGGGAGCCGTGGCGGTCTATCTGTTGCTGCCGCGGGCCGGACGTTCTGCACGGGTGGCAGGAACGCTGCTGGGTCTGGCGGCACTCGCTGGGCTGGTGGTGCTGAGTCTCCGTTCTTTCGCCATTCCGGGCAGCGAGGATTTCTATTTTTATCTGCTGGCGGTGCTGGCACTCACTTCCGCAGCGGGAGTGATCACCCAGCGTAAGGCGGTCTACAGCGCGCTCTACTTTGTGCTGACGGTGGTGGCGGTCGCCGGTCTGGTCGTGCTGCTGGAAGCGGAATTTCTGGCGGCGGCGCTGATTATTATTTACGGTGGGGCGATCCTGGTAACTTATTTATTCGTTATCATGCTGGCCCAGCAGGAAGGTCAGCCGCTCTATGATCGGCGGGTACGGGGCGGATGGTGGGCGTGTGTGGCTGGTTTTCTGCTCACTGCCACCGTCGCTTCGGCGTTGAGTGATTTTCTGTTGCTGGCCCCCGTGGTGGCTCCTCCGATGACGGTGGAGGTCGCCAATACCGATCGGCTGGGCCTGGTGGTGATGACCCGCTATATGGTGGTGTTGCAGGCTGCTGGGATATTGTTACTGCTCGCCCTGGTGGGAGCGGTGGCGATTGTACGCAAGCGTTACCCGCATCTGGAGACGGTTGAGCGGCCCCTGCCGGCCATCGGCCAGGCCGGACGCGAAGCAGCACCATTTTGATAATAGGATTTATGGGTTCATGGATTATGGGAGAGGATTTGAGGGTACGATAACGGAATGTTGGATTCAGCGGGGCAAGCCTGCACTTGAATCCTCGAATCCTTCAATCCTTGCCCCCTGGATTAATAATGGCGGAACTGAGTAATTATATTCTGGTTGGGGCGCTGCTCTTTGGCTTGGGTGTGATCGGCTTTCTGACCCGTCGCAACCTGATCGTGGTATTTCTCTGCACCGAACTGATGTTTCAAGGCGTGGTGGTCAATCTGGTGGCTTTTGCCCGCTACTGGGGCAATCTACAGGGCCAAGCATTTGCCCTTTTTCTGCTGGTCATCGCTGCGGTGGAGGCGGGATTGGCGCTCGCCCTGGTGGTGGTGCTCTATCGTCGCCGAGGCACGCTCGACAGCGAAGCATGGAATAGTATGAGGGGATAGGGAACAGATAACAGGCAACAGGGCATAGGCAACAGCATGCAAACAGAAAAGCTAATAAGAATTTTACTAAAACTATCTATAGATAAGTCGTGAACATGGATTCGTTGCAACAATATTCCATTCTCATCCTTCTGCTGCCGCTGCTGGGAGCGGTGCTGGCGGGAGCGCTGGGTCCGCGTCTGCTGAAAGGGGCAACCCATTGGGTCGTTATCCTGGCGGTGGGTGGGGCGGCATATTGCGCTTATCAGCTTTTCGAGGTTTATACCCATCTGGCAGTCCACACCCATGAACCGGTGCAGCTGGTCATCTATGATTGGATAGGTATGGGTGGACCAACCAGCTGGTTGACGGTTAATTTCCGCATCGACCCGCTGGCCCTGGTGATGCTGCTGACGGTCACGTTCATCGCCACCTGGATTGTGGTCTACGCCCGTGATTATATGCGTCATCATCATCACCCCGAACGGGGTTATGAACGGTTCTTTGCCTTTCTGGGGTTATTCGTCTTCAGCATGTGCGCGCTGGTACTGGGCGGGAATTTTCTGCTGCTCTATCTGGGTTGGGAGGCGGTAGGGCTGTGCAGCTACCTGCTGATCGGATTTTATTACGACAAGCCCGCCGCAGCTGCGGCCGCGATGAAGGCTTTTCTGGTCAACCGTATCGGCGATTTCGGTTTTGGCTTAGGCATACTGCTCATTTATTTGAAATGCGGTTCACTGGATTATGACTATGTCCTGTCATCGGCGGGCATTACCGCTTTGGGAGATTGGGCGCCAGGTATCGCCTTGCTGCTCTTCTGCGGAGCGGTGGGCAAGAGTGCCCAGTTGCCGCTCTACGTCTGGCTGCCTGACGCGATGGAAGGCCCGACGCCGGTTTCAGCGTTGATTCACGCCGCCACCATGGTCACCGCCGGAGTCTACATGGTCGCCCGGTGCGGAGCCATCTTTGTGACCAGTGAAGCGGTAATGACTTTTGTTGCGGCGATCGGCGGGATTACGGCGCTATTCGCCGCCACCATGGCCCTGGTGCAGTATGACATGAAACGGATTCTCGCTTATTCAACTATCAGCCAGCTGGGCTTCATGTTCCTGGGATTGGGAGTCTATGCCGCCGACGCTGCTGTTTTTCATCTCATGACCCACGCCTTTTTCAAAGCCCTGCTCTTTCTCGGTGCGGGCAGCGTGATGCACGCCATGGGCGGGATCATCGACGTGCGTGAGTTTGGCGGCCTGCGGAAAGTCCTGCCCTGGACCTGTTACACCTTCGTCATTGGTTCATTGGCGCTGGCGGGATTTCCGATGTTGTCGGGCTTTTTCAGCAAAGATCTGATTCTGCATCAGGCGCTGGAAGTGCAACCGCTGCTGGGCTGGCTCGCTGTCATTACGGCTGGGCTGACTGCTTTTTACACTTTCCGCATGGTGCTGCTGGCTTTCTGGGGACCGAAGCGCTTGCCGTTCGGTGTGCATGTCCATGAGTCAGGCCCCTGGATCATCGTCCCGCTATTGGTGCTGGCGATCGGTGCGGCGGGTGCGGGCTATTACTTTCACGAAAAACTGCCCGAATTTCTGGTGGACATGATGACACCGTTTGATGTCGCGTTCGAGCATCTGCCGCCTGGTGCGGTGGTTCATGGATTATCGCATGAAGAAGTAGGTCTGCTGTCGGGCGTAGTGGCGATAGCCGGTATTGCGGTGGCTGTGCTGGGCTACTGGATACGACCGGACTGGAGCCGTCGCTGGCGGGAGGAGTCGGGCTGGCTCTATATACTGGTGCATAACAAATATTATGTGGATGAAATTTTAGCAACGGTGCTGGTACGTCCGCTGCAACAGGCCGCCGCCGTCGGTTCGGCGGTGGATCGTTATCTGGTGGATGGTCTGGTCTGGCTGGTGGCAGCCGGGCCGCGCCTGGTCGGCTTCATCCTGCATCGCTACCAACGTGGAGCCATGCAGGGTTATGGCGTCATGATGGCGGGTGGACTCGCCGTGATTATTTTTCTGGTTTTTATTTTCGCCCGGGTATTGGCGGCGGCGAATTAGAGTGTATTGATGGGTGCCATGCTGCTCAGTCTGATGATTGTTTTTCCACTGGCGGGAGCCATCCTGCTATGGGTTCTGCCGGCTGGACGGACTTCGGGGCGCGTGGCATTGGTCTGGTCTCTGCTGGGGTTGATCCTGGTTGGGTTAGTGGCGAAAGAGGCGTTGTCTGGTGACCAGCTGGCTCGCGGGGGGTTTGTGCTGGAAAGCAAGCTGCCCTGGCTGAGCGGAGCAACCGGCAGCAGCATCGCCAGCCGGGTGGAGATCAGCTATCACCTGGGAATAGACGGCATCAGTCTTTGGCTGATTGTGCTGGCGGGTCTGCTTAGTCCGCTGGTCATCGCCGCGAGTTTCACGGCCATTCAAGAACGCGTGCGCGAGTACTACACGCTGTTATTGTTATTACAGAGTGGTATGCTGGGGGTCTTTTGTGCGCTCGATCTGTTGTTGTTCTATGTCTTTTTCGAATTCACCCTGATTCCGCTGTTTCTGCTGATCGGCATCTGGGGCAGCAAGGATAAGCGTCGTGCGGCGTACAAGTTTTTTATCTACACTGTCGCCGGCAGCGTACTGACCTTTGCCGGCATCCTCTACTACGCCTACTATGCTCATGCCCACGGCGGGTTGCCCATGTTGACTTTTGATCTGCCGATGTTGTATCAGGCAGCGGGTTCCATACCCGCCGGCGTGCAGTGGTGGTTGTTCATCGCTCTGGCGGCCGGATTTGCAATCAAGGTGCCGTTATTTCCGTTCCACACCTGGTTGCCATTGGCCCACACCGAAGCACCCACCGCGGGCAGCGTACTGCTGGCGGGAGTGCTGCTGAAGCTGGGCACCTATGGGTTCCTGCGGTTATCGCTGCCGCTGTTGCCGCTGGCATCGGTGGCCTTGGCGCCGACCATGGCCGTGCTGGCGATCATCGGCATTATCTATGGAGCGATGGTGGCCTGGGCCCAGCAGGACATGAAAAAGCTGGTGGCTTATTCGTCGGTTTCACACTTGGGCTTCTGCATCCTGGGAATGTTCAGCCTGAAAATGGCGGGGGTCAGCGGCTCGGTGCTTTACATGATCAATCACGGGTTGTCCACCGGGGCGCTCTTTCTTATGGTTGGGATGATCTATGAGCGCTATCACACCCGGCAGATGGGTCAGGTGGGCGGATTAGCGCGGACCATGCCTTGGCTGGCTTTCTTCTTTATCTTTTTCACCCTGAGCAGTATCGGGCTGCCGGGGTTGAATGGTTTTGTTGGTGAGTTTCTGGTGTTGCTGGGAACGGCGCTCTCCGCTGGTACGCAGGATGATCTGGCGGCTGGGCCGCTTGGTTTCAGTTATGCGGTTTTTGCTGCCAGCGGTATTCTGCTCGGTGCGATCTACATGTTGTGGCTGTGCCGTGCGGTGCTCTTTGGCCCGCTGCGGCAACCGGATCATACCCCGGATACCTCGCGTGGGTTGACTACCGATCTGACTCGCCGCGAAATCACCATTCTGGTTCCGCTGGCGATCGCCTGCCTCTGGGTCGGAGTCTATCCCAAGTCGCTACAACAATCGATCAATCAATCGGTGGCGAGCAATATTCTGCATCATCAGCAGACCCAGGCGGCGGCTATGGGTAACGTCATCAGCCCTGGTGACAGGCAAGTCGTCTGGCAGACCGTTCATGGTTATAGCGCTGTAGAAGCAGGAGACCAACCATGAACTGGAGCCAGTATATCAATGCTCTGCTGCCGGAAATGGTTATGATGCTGGCTGGGTGTATGTGTTTGTTTTTCAGCTTTGCTGCAGGTCGTCCCGACCGGCCGCGCCGCTGGGCGCCGCCCTTCGCGTTATTGGCGACGGCAGGCGTGCTGGTGCTGAGCATTTTCTGGCGAAATCAGCCCGTTAATGATCCCGCCTTTGTCGAATTCAGCGGGGTGCTGGTCACGTCGCTGTCGCATTATCTGCGGCTGTTGACTTTGACAATTGGGCTGGTGCTGATACTGGTCAACTGGTATCAGGGTGAAGCGGATGAACAGGGCGAATATTTTGCGCTATTGCTGCTGGCCATGTCCGGAGTCATGTTGCTGAGCGTGGCCAATGATCTGATCCTGCTCTTTTTTGCCATCGAACTGATCAGTGTTCCAACTTATGTGCTGGTGGCCATCAGCCGCACTGATGTGCGGGCTCAGGAAGCCGCCGGCAAGTACTTTTTCCTGGGAGCCATGGCGGCAGCGCTTACCGCCTATGGCCTGAGCCTGCTGTATGGTGCTGCGGGTACGACCCTGATGAGTGGTGATCCGCATGCACTCCGCGAACTGCTGGCCACCGGGCAGGTATCGACGACGCCGATGCTGTTGGGCATACTGCTGGTGGTCGGCGGGTTATGTTTCAAAATCGCCGCCGTACCGTTTCACGCCTATGTGGCCGATGTGTACCAGGGAGCATCCGCACCGTTGGTCGGAGTACTGGCGTTTCTACCGAAACTCGGCGGATTTGCAGCTTTGGTACAGATCCTGGGTTTGTATAGCTGGGGTCACTGGCCGTTACCGTTGCAGTGGGCGTTGTGGGGGATAGCGGCCCTGACCATGACCGCAGGCAATGTGCTCGCCCTGATGCAGACCAGCGTGAAGCGTATCCTTGCTTATTCGAGTATTGCTCATTCCGGTTATATGCTGATTGGTCTGCTGGTTGGGCCTGGGGCTGATCAATCCGCGTTCGATGACGGCCTCAGTGCCATGTTTTTCTATATTGCTGTTTATGGCGTGATGAATCTGGGTGCCTTCGCGGTGCTGAGTGCTCTGACGAGCGGCGGAAATGAACCGGATGAATTGCAGCAACTGAATGGATTGAGCAAATCGCAGCCGGCGTTGGCGCTAGCCATGGCGATCTGCTGCTTCAGTCTGATGGGGTTGCCGCCGACCGCCGGGATGCTCGGCAAGGTTTATATTTTTTCCAGCGCCTTTTCCGCCGGATCAGCGTCCGGCTGGGGGTATGGTTTGATTGTACTGGCGGTGATTGGCGTGTTGAATTCCGCGATTGGAGCCGCTTATTACCTGCGCATCGTCGGGCAGTGTTATCTGGAAACTTCCTCATCCACCACAGCCGCAGTTGCCCCGACACGAGGTGCGGTGCGATTGGCGGTGCTGGTCTGTGCCTGCAGTATGCTGGTCTGGTTTGTCTGCCCCCACGACCTGTTGCGGGAGGCCAACCGCGCCACCGCCTCTATCGCTTCACCGACAATCTCACAATCCTCGCATACTGCAAAACCTCCAATCTATAATAATAAGACATTTCCAACGCAGTAGATTATCTTGTTGATGGAAAATATGTTCGCTGACTGGCTTGGCTAATCTGGCTGTAATTTACCGGTTGGGCCATTCATAAACTACGATGATCTAGCTTGAGCGTCCAACCACATTCCGGACAATGCGGGCTTGTTAAGTGATTGATGCTGTATCCACAATTCAGACAGCGGTTATTTCTAAATCGGTGCCATCGTATCGCAATGGACCAAAACAATGATCGGGCAAGAATAGCCAGGCTAACAGGCAGGATAACCCATATTGGAAATCGAAACAAAGGCTGAAGGGTCAGTTGGTAATTTCTGGGCCAATGATCCGGAACAACGAACCTGGCATTATCGGGGTCAGCCTTATCGCTTGATGGAATGTTAGATAAACCCTGAAAGCGATCGATTTCTGATATTTGCGCTTGGCCGTACACAAGATTTCCATGCTTAATTAGTATCCAGCAAAATCGACCTGGTTTAATATTCTGGTATGAGTTGATATTACTAGAGGCCATTTCATAAGTACCTGCAAACGATGATGGCGCAAGCGATATGGACAAAGGTTCTATAAATTTCAGCGTTGCGATCCCAGCGGGTCAACACTCGTCGGAAGTTACCCAACCAACTG
>JAJVHX010000006.1 GCA_022072405.1 Phycisphaerae bacterium
GGGTCCCCGAACCCGGAAGCCATGAGGTTAATGCTCTTAGCAAGGTCGAATCAGGAAATCCAGACTGGAATCGAAAGGACTCAAAGACTAACATAACCACTGGTACAATGTCGGGGGGCAGGCCAGTGTTTTGAGAATCGCATCTGCCTTTTTAGAATCACCAACTAAGCGATAAAGCTTGGCTATCCAAGTCTTGGGTATTGGCATTGTAAGACCCGCCAACAGCTTTGAAGCAGCATAATCAAGCAAATCGTTATCTTCGATGTAATCCGCCATGCATTTGACCTAATCCCAGAAGCGAGTGTCCAATCCTAACGGGTCCAAATACATTAATGGATTGCTCTTTACAAATTCATAGAGATTCATCCCATCTCCATACATACCTTTATTAAAGAAGAATGTATCAAAGAAAACTCCTCCATTAGTGTAATCAGTCCACCATAGCAAAACACTTACCCCAAATGGGTCACGTTGGAGATATCGTGCATGAACAGGATCGTATGCTCTGTGGTCATAGTGATACAGATATAAATCTCCATTATCGATGGCGTTCAGCGGTTAGCCGGTGAAGAGGTAGGGGTTGGTGATTCCACTGGTGGTGAGGGAGACCAGGGCACGATACGACTGCTGCTGTTCCCAGAGGGTGTAGGCAACATAGGCGTCGCTGCTGTCGATATCGCCGTCGCCCTGCAGATCATAGATCGGGCCGGCGGTGCAGGGTGCCTGGCCCACCTTGGTGAAGATCAGATTGCGGTCGGCCACATCGCGGAGGCCGTCGTAATTCACATCGCGGTAGTCCACCGACACTGCCTTTCAGAGCCACGATCGTAAGCGAACGGTCTATATTCTCCACTCGTCGAATCGTTCGGTTGTCAAAGAACATTCTTTCTGGCTAACCGCTATTGACTTCTTTCGGTTCCTCAATTTGCAGTTTTTTCAACAATTCCGGATCAAATTCCGTGCCGCATTCGGGACAGCGATGCGTACACAAGCCGGCCAATAAGTACCCACAGTGCTGGCAACACCTGGGATCTATCTTCTGATGGATTCCGAGCGTTCGCGTAAGTAACTTACAAGCAGGATAAATAATTGAACCAGAACATCCCCAGAGCAAGAACATCCATTCAAAGCTGCCATTATCCAGTAGCCAAGGTATGGCAAAGGCTCCGTAAATGGAAACTGACAGACATAAACCGTATAAAGCACTGTGCTGCATCTGAACAAGCAGACAAGAAGCGAAAGATAATAAGATTACAAAAGCTCCTGTCGCAAACATTACGGCCAGTATAGTTTCATACTGCGATTTTTGCGACGACAGAGTGAAATTGTAAAACGTAGTATACCCCAATAAGGCTCCTATTAATGGCCCCAGGAACCAACATGCTTTTTCGCGTTTGCGATAAGATGTCCATGTTAGCATACTATTGTCTACTTCTTACAGACTCCAATAAAGCCTTCGGTTGTGATAGGGATAACAATCGTACCCGTTACCGTACATGGTCCCTTCATGTTGCCCCAAATATTCTCCCACATAAACGTTTTAACTATAGGATTAGTTATTGTACCGGCAATTTTGAATCTACGAGTCTGGCAGCAATTAGGGCATACTTTACTCTTAGTGATAGGTAATACCTTTTCTATTTCAGCTTGTGCCGTTTTCCCAATCTCTTCCTCAATTCCAAAATCGGGTGGGCATTGGCCTGTCTTAGTAAAGCTAATATTTGATTCACCGTCCCAATATATTGCTATTTGATAGCAGTACTTTTCTGAAATAATCTCCCATAACCAATCAGGTAGGCTTATTTTCATACCCAATGGATCAGTATACTGCTGTGGATTGCTCCTCACATACTCATACAGATTCATGCCATCGACATATTCGGCTTCCTTGCGAGCAATATAGTCTGCCCTCATTACCGGATCGGCCATCTTTCCCGCAAAAGCGGCCCGCTGAGATTTGGTTGGTCGCCATCTATACATTGTCGTTTTTTTCGGTTGGCTTCGAGATCGGCGCATTCAAGATAACACTCCCAGCAGATATCATCCAGCGGCGAGTGGATCGCCACATCTGGGGCGTATGCCCAGTCGAAGGTCTTATTGCAGAATCGACAAATGAACTGCTTTTGGTTGCTATCACGGGGTGGTTGGTTCATGGCTTCGCCCCCGGCTCGCCGGCCAGCTTTTCAGCCATCAGCAAAATGGCGTCGCGGCTCATCGGCGACAGCTTGCCCCAGGCGGCCAGCAGGCGGGCCAGGTCGGGGTCATTTTCGATCAAAAACGCTAAGTTTTCGACTATGCAACTGTTTCCAGTTGGCGCAACAGTTTGAGGCACAACATGTTGTCTGTCGCGGGACGCGGGTTCAATTCCCGCCGCCTCCATCGCCAATTCACAGGGCTAACCGTTCAGCGGGGTGGGGTTCAATAATCAGCCCGGTAGGTGAGATACATATAATTCTGGAATTGCGAGTAGCACAGCCGGCCGGGGGGATAATAGGTGTCGATATCGGTCCAATCGGTTCCCGGTACCAGGCCGATCCAGTTATCCTGAACGGCGGTGTCGGCCATCACCTGGCGATTGACGCTGTCATCCTCATGCATCCAGCGATCGACGTAATCGAAAAAGGCATCATGATTCCACTCCTCCTGCAGACCGAGAATTCGCGCCGCCAGCGCCTCACCGATCCACGAATAGGCAACCAATCGTCGATAGGGGTCGTGTTTGTCGAAGGGGTAGTAGCCGTTATTGGGAAAGGGCGGCTGGTCCCACTCCCGTGGATGAACGTGCTCGAAGTCGTACGGGTTTCCCTGGTTGTCCAGGCCCACATCCAGGATGCCCAGCACATTGTTGGAGCGCGTGTTGGCGTAAGGTCGCGGCTGCGCAGCCCAGCCGGTCCACAAGGTCTGCGGCGGGTTCTGTTCATCACCGTAGTAAGTGCCCAGGTCTTCGGCGAAATCCGCCTGCACCTGCATCATGCCCGCGTGATTGAGCAGTAGCCCGGCGATCAGCACCGGCAACTTGCGACCATGCCGATACCCGCCCGACGGGATCCATAAGCCCGGGTCGAGCTGGGCGGCGTAGTAGTGATCGATGCCCATCTGCACCAGCCCGATCATGATCTTGCGTTTCTGCTGTGCGGTGTAATCGAGGCAGAGGGAGAGGGCGGCATCGCCGATAAACATGGCAAATTCCCGGCCATAACTCACCTGGTTTCGAATAGGGGCGATCTGCATTGCCATCCAGTTGCGTTTCTGGGCATCGATCCAGGGGCGATGCAGGCAGCGTTCCAGCGTCGCGAGAGAGGGTGCGTTCGGTGCAACTGGCAAGTTCGGCAGCAGCTCGGTTCGCAGCGATGCGACGGTAAAGAGCGGCTTAGCCGTGCCGACGAACGGCGGCCGGAAAGCATCCTCCGGCGGGGGCGACGACACTACCGTCAGGATCGCTGCACTGAGCAGGGTGCCATCGTCCGGTCGGGTGAGGGATGAGGCAATAGACCGGTAGGCATCCGGGAAGCGTTCCGGATCCGTAGCCGTGGCGACCGGGTATGCCGTCACACTGACGGTCGAGATCAGAGATTTCGTTCCGGTCGTCGGATCCAGTGTCAGCGGGTAGCTCACCTGATAGGCAGCGTTAAAGCCATCAGCCCGGCCATCATAGGCATGATAGGTGCTCTGCACGCCGTTGTTCGCCAGATCGGGGTTGATCATCGAGCCGTTGCGGAAAGAAAGGCCCGTACCGGCAGGACTGGGGCTGACGCTGGCTATGGTTACCGGCCCAACCACCCACCAGTCGCCAGTGGCGAATTGCCCGACCGGGTAGCGCTGATCAAAGGTCCAGGTAATGCCATATTGAGTGATCGAATCAGCCGCCTGCATAGCGCTGAAATCCTGCTGCGCGCGATCACCGCTGGTATGGCTGTAGGTGCGTTGCGCCGGCGTGAAAAGAAATCCATTTTTCTGGGGCATAACCACGCCACTCCAATCCGCCGGCACTTCCGCCAGATACTGACCATTCGCACTGCTCTGCGGATTGCCCGGTAAACCGTTCAGCGTGACTCCTGCCAGGCCAGACCCATTCAAAGTAACCTGGCCACTGATCAGATAAGATTCCAGGCAATCGGAAATACCGTTGTGGTTGAGATCCTCATCGGGCGTACCACAACCGCAATCGCCCGGTTCAGTTTTATCAGGATCTGCTGGACAGCCATCCGGCGGTGTACCCACGCCACCCGGCGGACCGCCTCCACCAGCCGGCGGCGGATTACCTGCCGGCGTGCCCGCGAATACCGTGACCTGCACCAGGTCCTCTGCACTCAATTCCCCCACGCGGACGCGCAAGGCAAAGATCAGTTGCTGTTCGGTCGTGCGATAAGGCGCTGTGAACGAAGCGACGGCTTGCGTCGCGTCCGACAGCGCAACCGCCGGGCCGCTCAGTTGCGACCATTCATATTCCAGGGGCGCATCCGTCGCGGAGGCACTGAGGGAACCATCCAGCAGCACCAGTTCATCGGCTTGAACCTGCAGATCAGGACCGGCATCGGCGTGCGGCGCCGGAGTAGCGGGCGGACTATCCGGCGACGGCGGTAGAATGGTGATGATCAGCTCATCATGATCGGTATATTGCCCGTCGCTGACCGTCAAGGTGATGCGGACCGTTGATTCGTGTTGTACCGGCGGGGCGATGAATTCGGTGTGTGATTGATCCACTGGTTCGAGGGGGATAAACAGGCCATCCGCAATGGCCCAGGCGTATTGCAACGCATCTCCATCGGGGTCATTGCTGGCGGCCCCATCCAGCAATACCAGTTGCCCGGAATCAACCACCTGATCGGCTCCCGCGGTGGCCGTCGGCGGCTGGTTGGGCACGACTACAGGATCGTTTTGATTATCGTTCTGAATCATCGGCGGCGTATCGTCCACAGGCGTGTCGCCCGCGGACGGCAGGAGCATCTCGTTGTCATTCGTTGAAGAAGAAGTAGTAGTTGGACTATCAGCCGTCGGCAGGGTCGGCGTGGAACAGCCGACCACCCAGCAGGCCAGACTCAGCCAACAGAGAACAACACTGCTTCTGCTCATTTAATAATTCACCGTGTCCGAGTTGATAATGCGCTGCGTGCGTCCGATGCACCCCGTTGAGTTGAGTATATGTTTCCCAGACAGCCAAATCAATCACGCCGCCGCTTTACCGGGTCCCGCTGTATTTACCCATAACCATTTATCGGACATGCGAGTTCCGGAACAGTTCTCAGTAAACCCTCATGCGTGGTACTGGCCCGGCGGGAGCGGTCTGCTGGCGATTCCGTCTACCACAGATTCCATTGCAAGTCCTTCTGTCGATCAACACAGTTCGTGAGACCATCCAGGCTCCTACGGGTTGAATTGTTGGGAAATCACCACGGCACGCCCCGTCCCAGTGCTATAATTTTCGCATATCCGCCCTGATGAGGAGTGTTATGGAGATGCCGGATAACAGCCACGCAACCGGGGTTAACCCGGCCCGTTCCCGTCTCGGACGGTGGCTGCTGACAGCTATAGGGGTGCTGGCGGTGATTCTGGCTGCCATCGGAATGGTACTTCCTGGCCTGCCGACCACTATATTTCTGATCCTGGCGCTCTTTTGCTTTGCCCGTGCCTGCCCGCCGCTGGAACGTTGGCTGCTCAATAATCGGCTATTCGCTCCTTATGTCCGCATCGCTTGCGGCGATCAACCCATGACCGCCCGTCAACGGGCGACAACCATGATGCTGATCGCAGGATTTTCCGGTTTGAGCTGTTATCTTCTCCACCGCGCCGGTCAGCCACAATGGACGGTTCTGCTGGTTGGAATATTAGCGGTAATCGGTGTGGTGTTTGTCTACCGCTACCGCCGCGCACCGATCACGCCCCCTCATCGTTCTCTGGTTAATCAGGAGTCCAGTTAAAACCACCGCTTCCACAGATAATCCAGCCGCCCCGACAGCACCAGCCGCCGGCCGGAGTAGCGCATCACCTCGCGGATGCGCTGTCGATAATTCGGCTGATAGCAGTGCGTCGGACAATGCTTGCACGCCGGCTTGGGATCATAAGGACAGCTTCGACGCTTGCTGATCGCATGGGCCAGCAGCAGCTGGCATTCCCGGCATAACACTGGCTCGGCGCCATAAAGCTGTGCCAGATCAAACCCGCGCAGCATCACCGCTTCACGTGCTTCGCAACCATGCTGCTCAGCGCAATAAATCTGAATAAAATGAATAAGCAGTTTCAAATCCTGCCGCTTCTGCCGCACGACCCGCAACGACGGTACCGGATCGTTCGATTGATTCACCTTCAATTTCATCGTCGATTATTTTAACTTCCCTGTATGTCCGGGCCTTGATCTGTATCAACGGTCCGACCAATGCAGGCTGCCTGTCAGCTTGCCTGCCGGCTGTCAAACTGACAATTCGTGCCGCAATTCCCAAATCGCGATCTTTGCCGAAAGTTCATGCCGAGTAATCGGTTGCGCGGCAATCTGGCGGTAGGTCGTTTCTGGCATGGTGGCTGCACTGATTGTGGCGAACAAGAGAGTAGTACCGGTGAAAAATGGATACCTGCTGAAAGGAGATCACAAATGTTAACACGTTATGATTGGCAATGGCCGTTTTCGCAATTGCGGCGCGAGATGGACCGATTGTTCGATGATTTCAATGGAAACTCGTCGGAGCCGTCGCGCGGAGTTCTCCCGGCGATTAATCTCTGGGATGAAGGCGAGCGACTGGTGGTCGAAGCGGAGTTGCCCGGAGTCAAAAAAGAGGATCTCGAAATTCTCGCCGCTGGTAATGAGCTGACCATTCGCGGGAAACGCAATCACAGTTTATCGGAGAAAACCGCCTATCACCGCCAGGAGCGCCTGATGGGTGAGTTCGCGCGGGTCATCACCTTACCGGTGGAGATTAACGCGGACCAGATTGAGGCCACGCTGACTGACGGCGTGTTGACGCTGCGGCTGACCAAAGCGGAACAGAAAAAGCCCCGCAAGATTACCGTGGGGGTGAAAGAGTAGCATCTCTGGGCTGCTCGACGAGCGGTCCATGGAAAGGAGTGCGGATTATGAATAGTTGCGATACTCATCCAACGAAAGCTTCTTGCCGTTCGATGACTACGGAGCAGACCCGCAGCGGTACCCTCTACACTCCACGTGTTGACATCGTGGAGCAGGCGGAGCAGCTGCTGTTGATCGCGGATTTGCCCGGGGTCCGGGCAGCCGATGTCGAAATCAAGTATGAAAAAGGCGAGCTGGCGATTCATGGCCACGTGGCCGAACGGCTGTCCGATCAGAGCCGCTTCGTCCGTCGCGAATATGGAGTCGGCGATTTTCATCGCACTTTCCAGATTGGCGAAGGCATCGATACCCAGCAGATCGAGGCGGAAATGCGTGACGGCGTGCTGACGGTTGCTCTGCCCAAGACACCGCAGCTTCGGCCGCGAACCATTAAAGTTTCAGGCTAGTGTTTAACCCCCGGGCCGAGCTACGACCCATGGCCGGCCCGTTTGACCCCATGGCGGTCGGCAGGATCACGCCCGCCGACCGCTCCTCCTTTTCCGGTTACGATAACCACGCCGCACCGCTCGAACTTTCCTCCGTCCCGCCGGTATAATGACGGCATGTATTTTCCCAAGGTGACACGCCCACGGCCCATCCTCTTCGATCTCGGTGACACCCTGATCAACTTCATCGCCACCAACCCGCTGCCCTATATCGAAGAGTGCACGCGGCTGGTCTATCAGCGGATGGAGCAGGATGGCGTCCAGCTGCCCAGGTTTAAGAGCTACTACCGCCAGATCAAGCATCGCAGTTACCTGGCTTTTGCCTGGGCGGAATTGCGCCGCCGCGAAGTCGATCTGATCGGGGCCATGCATCGGGTCCACTGCGATTTGCGCTTGCCCGCCGATTGGGAATATCTGATGCTTTTAGCCGACCGTTTTTATATCCCCCACAAACAACTCGGCAAAGCAGAAGAAAATATCCATCAGGTGCTTGATCAGCTCACCGCGGTGGGTCACCCGCTGGCGATTGTCTCTAATACCATGGTGCCCGGCCCGCTGCTGGACCAGCATCTATTCGAGGAAGACCTGCTGCGTTATTTCCCGGTGCGGATCTATTCCTGTGATGTGGGGGTCCGCAAACCGCACTCGGCCATATTTCGAGCGGCGTTGCGCGGCCTCAATGCCCGGCCTCAGGACGCCATCTTCATCGGGGATAAATTACATCTCGATGTCAAAGGGGCACATCTCCTGGGCATGACCACCATTTTGAAATTACGCAAAGGCCCCATGCCCTGGCGGGGTCCGCGCCCCGATCATGTCGTCCGCCATCTACAGGAACTGCCCGAACTGTTGCGGGCGATCGGCGCGCAGTACGTTGATGACGTGGTCGTCCTCGACGGCTATCCCGCACCGGTGCAGCCGTTGAGTAAACATCCCGGTCCCAGTTACGCCCGCGCGGCGCGGGCTTATCGGCTGCACACGTGATTCCGCAGGAACTACATCCCCGGGTGTTATTGCAGGCCTATGCTCAGGGACTGTTCCCCATGGCCGACGAGCGCGGCCGATTGTCGTGGTACTCACCGGATCCCCGGGCCATTATTCCGCTCGACGGCTTGAAAATCTCCCGCAGCTTGCGCCAACGTCTCCGCCGCCAAACACCCGTTATCCGCATCAGCAGTTGCTTCAGTGCAGTGATTCGGGCCTGTGCCGACCGTCACGGCGGCACCTGGATCTCGCCGGAAATTCTCGCCGCCTATGAACAACTGCACGCCCTCGGTTTTGCGCATAGTGTCGAAGTATTTTATGACGAGCAACTCGCCGGCGGATTGTACGGGGTAACCATCGGAGGAGCGTTTTTCGGGGAGTCGATGTTCACCCGTCTGACCGATGGCTCCAAAGTGGCTCTCGTCGCCCTGGTCGAACAGATGCGTGAGCGCGGCCTGGTGCTGCTGGATACGCAGTTCAACACGCCCCACCTGGCCCGGATGGGTGCGGTGGAAATTCCGCGCCGTCAATACCTGCAACTTCTCGAACAGGCCCTGCAGCGCGATGTTCATTTCACCTGAGTGTTCAGACGCTTTTTTGTCGTGTCTGACTTCCGTGTGGGAGGGTTTTTGCTGGTGATTGAGCTGCGACCGCGTGACCCGGCTCTGTCAGCCGTGTGATCAAGCGGCCATGCAATACGTTGGTGCAGCCGGGGTATACATGCTCCCCCAGTACGAAAGGATTAAGCTGAATTCACTCGAACTCCATCCACCCATCAGCAGATTACACCGATCCTTCGAAAAAATGTTGATCCCGTCACCCCGCCGGTATAATGAACCGCTATGAGTGAGCCGGTGGTCATTGCCGTGGATCAGCAGAATCTATTTCTCAAAAACATGGCCTTGCTGTGGAATGTCGATCCGCAGCTGGCCTATGCCCTGGATCGACTGGATGAAGCGTCCCTGCCGCCGCTGGAACCCACCACCAGTGGCGATTGCACGCTTCGTCGTACCACGCCTGCCGGTGCAACCCTGCAACTGCACAGCCGCCATGACCCCTGGAGTCAGGCTGACGCCTGGGTCGCCCGCCACCTCGAACCCGACCGCTATTGTTATATTGTGCTGGGTTGCGGCCTGGCCTATCACCTCCGACGACTGGCCGACGAGCTGCATGGCGAGGAGTGTCTGGCGGTCATCGAGCCGGATTTGCCCGTGCTACGCCAGGCGCTCACCCTGCATGATTTTTCCATGCTGCTGTTTCAGCGGCGGCTGACCTTCATCACCACCACTAATAAAAACCAGTTGCATGAACACCTGCACGCCTTCGCCCCCTTCATGATGCTGGGAGTCAAGATCGCCGATTTCGACCCGGCGGTGCAGGTCTCCAGGTCCTTCTACGATCAGATTCGCCCGGCACTGCTGGAATATGTCGAATACATCCGCATGAGCATGCTCACCCTGCTGACCAACGCCCAGACCACCTGCCGCCACATCGGCCATAACCTCGCCGACTATCTG
Source organism: Phycisphaerae bacterium (assembly GCA_022072405.1). Lineage (GTDB taxonomy): Bacteria > Planctomycetota > Phycisphaerae > UBA1845 > CAIVHJ01 > JAJVHX01. Next base: position 10,005 of record JAJVHX010000006.1, read on the forward strand.
ACCACGATGCCGATCAACCCGCTGAAAAACCGCTTCGCCCGCACTCCGGTAGTCATCGTTTCCGCAGGGCCCAGTCTGCTTAAGAACATCCAGCTGCTGATCGAAGCCCAGCAGCACGTGGTCATCATCGCTACCGCAACCACGTTCAAGCCGCTGCTGGCCAGAGGCATCATCCCGGATTTCGTTTGTGCGCTCGACTATCACGAACTCTCGCGGCAATATTTTGAGGGCCTGGAAAAATTCCCGACCACTCGCCTGGTTGCTGAACCCAAAGCCCACCCCGCCATCATCAGCACCTTTCGCGGCCCGGTGCATCTGCTGCATAACGAATTCGCCCAACTCTGCCTCGGCGCCTGCGCCCAGCCGCGCGACAGCCTCTACGCCGGAGCCAGCGTAGCCCATCTCGCTTTTTATCTCGCCGAATACCTGGGCGGCGATCCGATCATTTTCATCGGCCAGGATCTGGCTTTGACCGGCCACGTCTACTACGCCCCGGGCACCAGCTTTCACGAAGCCTGCGACGCTGAAACCAACCGCTTCTGCACTATGGAAATGAAAGAATGGGACGGCATCGTCCGCTACAAATCCATACTGCGACGCGTCCGTAGCGCCACCGGCCACGAACTCTTTACCGAAGACCTGATGTACACCTACCTCGAACAATTTGAAAAGGATTTTGCCCGCACCGTGGCCCGCGTGATTGACGCGACCGAAGGCGGCGCCGTAAAACGCGGCGCCAAAATGATGACACTGGCCGCAGCACTGCGCGAATTCGCAATGAAGCCGCTCAACAAAGTCATCGCGATCCCTCCGGCGAAAAACAATCAATCGCGGCTGTTGGCGGTGCGTGAACACCTGCAGAAAACGCTACAGGAACTGCACCAGATCGAGCAGCTATGCCAGGACACGCTCGCGGTACTTGACGAACTGGAAACGCTGCTCGACGATGCGCCGCGCTTCAATCAGAAAATAAAGGATGTGGATCGGTTGCGCGGTCGCATGCGCGAACTCGATTACGCTTATCGCCTGATCATTGCCGGGGCGCAGTTGGCCGAGTTTCGCAAATTCGCCGCCGATCAGCGCCTCAAATCCGCCGCGGCTACCGGCGTCGAACGGGCCAGGCAGCAACTGCAACGCGATCGCAACTTCGTACGGGAATTCCAGACCGACGCGCGCTTTATGATCAGCATATTTGAAGGCTCGCTGGCGAATCTTAACGTCCGGATAGAGAGCTTGATCCACCCGGAGCCGACATGAAATCTGTGGCCCTGATTCCTGTCAACCTGCAGAGCAGTTGGCTGAATACGGCCAGCCGCCTGGGGGAGGATTTGGCCGGTCGGACGGTACTGGCGCGGACCATTGATCGGTTGGCCAGTGCCCGTCGCCTGACCGAAATGGTGATCGTCACTCCGAAAGATCAGCAATCCGCGGCCCAGAAACTGGTGGATCGCCCGGGAGTGATCTGGAAAACGTATGACGGGGTAGCCAATCCGGCAGCACCCACCATTCGCCTGGCCCGGCGCTGGTCGCTGGCCAGTTGGCGGGGCGGAATCGGCAACACCACCTGTTTCGATGAAGTGCTGTTCCCCGCGCTGGCCGATGCGGTCGTCCGCCAGCAGCAGGCCGATGTTCTGGTCAGTGTTCATCCAGACGCGGCCCTGCTCGATCCGCAACTGCTCGATGATCTGCTTGGTCATTACGAACAGCATCGCGCCGAGACGCGGATGGCTTTCGCCGTCGCCCCGCCGGGTATGGTTCCCGCGTTATTTGCACCGGAGCTGCTGGCCGAACTGGCCCGCAACAACGCGGCCGTCGGCTGGCTCAATACCTATCGTCCTGATACCCCCGCGAGCGATATCATCCGTCAACCGGGTTGCCTGCGCACGCCGGTGGAAATTCAGAACGCTACCGGTCGGCTGCTGGCCGATACCCGACGCGGTTTTGAATTATTACAGCAGATTTGCGCTGAATTATCGCCCGCGGCTTCCGCTGCGGAGATGGGTCGCTGGCTGCTGGCCCGCCGCCGCACCGCCATCGAACCCTGGCCGGTCGAACTGCATATTGAACTGACCACTGCCGATTCGCTGCCGCACACCCGGATGCGCCCGCGCGGAACGGCCGTGTCCGATCGTGGGCCACTACCGCTATCGTTGCTGGAACAGTTACGACCGCAACTCGCCGCCTATGATGATCTGCTGGTGGTACTGGGCGGTTTTGGTGATCCGTTGTTGCACCCGCAATTTGCCGAAATCGCCCAATGGCTGCATTCCGCACCACTTGCCGCCTGGGTGATCCGCACCAGTGGACTCGCGCTCGATGCCGCAACTGTCGAACTGCTCATTCAGACACGCCCCGATTTTGTGCAGATCCTGCTCGACGCCAACTCGCCGGAAACCTATCAACAGATTCATGGTGTGGATGGATTTGATCGGGTGATCGCCAACATCCACGCCCTGGAAGCGGCGCGCCATCGGCAGGATCAACTCACTCCAGCCATTCTGGTCAGCCAGACCAAGGCCAATGAAACGCTCGGGGAGATGGAAAAATTTTATGACCGTTGGGTCAAGGTGTTCGGTTGGGCGATGGTGGAAGGCTACAGCCACTATGCCCGCCAATTACCTGATCGCATGGTGTTGAATATGGCTCCGCCGAAACGCCACCCCTGTCGCCGGATTCGTCGCCGTCTGACGCTATTGGCTGACGGCCAATGGGTCGCCTGTGACGAGGATTTCAAAGGTCTTTATCCCCTCGGCCGGCTCAGCAACCAATCCCTCGCCGAAACCTGGAACTCCGCAGCACTCACCACCTTGCACGAAGCCCATGTTCAACAGAATTATTCCACTCACCCGCTTTGCGCTACCTGCGACGAGTGGCACCGCCCCTGATCAAGTGAGGGCGAATTCGTATAGCTATTTTGGATATTGAGTCTGATCAACAGGGAGAACAAAGTCGCAGGAAAGTCGTGGGTATGCCACGGCACGGTGAGCCGTGCGGAGTAGTGGATATTGATCACGGCCGGTAAAGCATTCGGCGTGCGCCCGCAACGCACCGTTCATTCGTCAACCCATCAGCACCGCTTCGGCAGCGATGGTTTCTTCCGCCAGCGTGCTACGCACCGCTTCTACCTGCTCTTCGGTCAGGTGGCTCATGTCGAGCAACTCCGGCGTGATCGTTGCACCCTCCGCGGTGAGATAAAAACCGATCTGCTGCTGACAGGCGATGATGTCCGCCACCTGGATCAATGCCACGACCTGCTGCATTTCTTCCGACACGCAGGAGGCATCGTGATGATGACCGATACATGCTCGCAGGTGTTTCGGGAATTTCCATTTACCCGCCAGTGCGGCGCCGAACATCTGGTGATCGGCTCCGAAGACCTGCGTTTCACTGGCCAGAAAACGATCCTCGCCCGCCATGGTGCGATTCACCGCCTTGGTTAGCTGCTCGCCAAAGGCTTGTCGTTCGACCAGGATGCCCAGATCGTGAATCAGACCGGCCAGGAAGGTCTCCTCGGCTTCGGGCTTGTGACCCAGCGCCCGCGTCAGGCTCCGCGCTGCCACCGCCACCGCCACGCTATGGGCCCACACATCCTTGGCCGTAAATTTGTCGGTGATCTTCTCGCCGCGGAACATCCGGGCAATCGAAGAGGCAATCGCGATATTTTTTACCGCGCTCAATCCCAGCAGCACAATGGCCCGATCCACGCTGGCAATCTGACCGGGCAGACCATAAAACGCCGAATTCACCACCTTCAGCACCTTGGCAGAAAGCGCCGGATCGTTCTTGATGACCTCGTGCAGATCGCGCGCCGTGCTCTTGGGATTCTCCACGATTTCAATGATCCGCATGGTCACTGCCGGCAACGTGGCGATGTCGCCGATCCGCGACAAGGCCCGGTTGACGATGGTCTGCGTTTCATTCACAGCAGCGGAGGCACTATTATCCGGCACGGCGGGTTCAGTCATGAGCGCACCTCGACATTACATTCTGTTACTATATTGCTCAACGCCCTATACATCGTCTGGATTCCGCATTCGATTTAATTCTCAATTTAGAATTAATCAGATGCGGATTCAGTCGTACCGTATAGCAGGAGGATTAGGCAGGAATCGCAACGCGTGCAGATATCGCGTTGGTTTAATAGGTGATCTGCTTGGTGCGCAGTTTATCAGACCATGAAAACCGGGCCAGCAACTCTGCAATACGTTCCCCTGCTTTTCCATCGCCGTAAACACTGCGGGTCGATTTATTGTCGCGCCGACGGGAAAGGTGTTGGAGTGCGGCGGCGATGGCGGAGGCTGTTTCGGTACAATCCAGCACATTGGGGCCACAACGTTCCCGGCCATCCTGGCGCGAACCGATGTTGATCACCGGTACGCCGAGACTGGCGGACTCGATGACGCCGCTAGACGAATTGCCGATCAAGACCCGCGCCCCGCGCAACGCCTGGATGTATTCCTGACGCGGCAGCGAACGCACTGCCCGAAACCGCTGATTTTTTCGTACCGTGGATTCGATGGCCCGCACGATACCTGAATACCCAGGGTCGCTGTTGGGATAAATGATCAACCCATGCCACGCCTGCCGATCGACCGCCTGCAGGATCGCCTGCATGGCACGCTGCTCGACCGTGGCCGTTCGCCCGATCGCATGATGCAGGATTACGGCTACCGGTTGCCGGGCTGGAAATCCGAACTGTGTAGTCCACCACTCTGCCGATGGAGCTTCGACATCCCTCAGATCATCCAGCCCCGGTGCACCAACAACATGAATCTGGGAGGGGCGTTCTCCCAATTTTTTAATACGTCGCGCTGCGCCGGCAGTGGCTGCAAAATGTAGATGCGCTAACTTGGTGATCGCGTGGCGAAAGGTATCATCCAGATAACCCGGGGCGACATCTCCGCCATGAATGTGTCCGACAAAACAATTGCTCACCACGCCGGCGAGTGCCCCAGCCAGCGCTTCAATGCGATCACCCAGCACCAGCACCAGGTCGCTCCGTCGCTGATGCAACACCCGGGCGATCCCCGCTACGCCTCGGGCCAGCGCGTCGGCCTGTGCTTCGCCGCTCTCGCCGCCACGCTGCATCACCACGCGAGCGACCATCGACTCGCCGTCCGCTTCCATCTCGCGCACGGTATAACCAAACCGCCGCACCAGGTGCATCCCGGTGACGATCCATTCCGGCTGCAGGCGGCGACGGGCGCGCAAAGCTCGAACCACCGGGCGCAACAAACCGTACTCCGCCCGGCTGCCGGTGACCACCGCGATCCGTCGCTTGCTCATCAACTCACCATGGACCAATCCAGACGTGTTTCTGCCGGAATGTCGAACCGTGCCACCCGCCCGATCAGGCGGTTCCACGCCGAAGGTTCCAACCCGCCGCCAGGCCGCTTCAGCGCCAGGTGTTGCTCGGTGATCTTTTCTCCCTGGCGAATCGTGATCTGGGTGACGATGCTCTTACGGGCCAGTTGACGAACCTCCTGCTCCGCGGCCGCCACACTCCGCCGCGGTTGCCCGATCATCACCTGGGCCATCCGGGACCGCGTGACATATTGGGTGAACTCCGCCGGTTCGAGCGAAAAAGCATGATCGGGACCGGTCAGCGCATGATCCAGGGTCAAGTGCTTTTCCAGCACCCGCGCCCCGCACGCCACCGCCAGCGCTCCGCTGTCCACCGATTGCGTATGATCGCTGAATCCCGGCCAGACGTTGTAACGCTGTTGCAGCCAGCGGATCGTACTCAGGTTGGCTTCGTGCGGAGCGGTCGGATAACTGCTTACGCAATGGAGTAGCACCAGCCGTCCGCAGGCTTCCTCCTGATCGAACAGCCGTACTGCTTCATCAATCTCACTCAACAGCGAAGCACCGGTACTGAGCAACACCGGTCGACCGGTATTGATCACCGCTTCCAGCAGGGGTGTGTTGTTCAAGTCGGTCGAGGCGATCTTGATCGCCGGCGGTTCCAGCTCCATTACCAGTTGCAGATCCTCAACCCCGAAGGGCGTCGCCAGAAAATCGATACCCGCCTGCCGGCAATAATCCCGTATCGTGAGAAAATCATCCCGATGCAATTCCAGTTTGGTGAGCAGTTCGCGCTGGGAATCAGAACAGCCGGCATCCATCTGATACTTGGCACTGGGCGCATCATAGCTGACCAGCCGTGCCGCCTGAAAGACCTGAAACTTGACTGCCGAAGCCCCCGCCATCCGCGCCGCATCAATCAACCGCCGGGCCTGATCCAGTTGCCCGTCGTGATTCACGCCGGCTTCAGCGATGATATATGGCAGGGCATGGTCATCGAGGGTGTGCGACCCCAGCGCTAGCGCCGCCGGCCGCTCATCTTCAGAAATATTCTGGAGGGTATGCATCACGCTCTAATCTACACGCGACCCCGAACCACTGCAACTGCAACAATCGGTACCAATCCAGTCGTGATTTTTTTTATTATGACGAGGTTAATGAAGCGGTTACAGGAAAATTGATGAGTATGAAAAAGAGATGAAATATCCCGGTGGTCTTAAGACGCGGCTTACCAAATCATGCCTGGACTGCTGCTAAGCAGCATGAATCTGCTCTCCCAGCGTAGGCGGCAACAGACTGCGCAGTTTGACCAGGGCCCGTTTTTCAATCTGGCGGATGCGTTCTTTAGTCACCCCGAAGCGTTCACCGAGTTGTTCGAGGGTTACTGCGGATTGTGGCTGATTCAAGCCATAGTGAGCGGTCAGTATGGCCTGCTCGCGCTCATCCAGTTGAGCGATGCCCGCGCGCAGTACGCTTCGCAGGCTGTCGTTTTCGACCGGCGCGTTTTCTTCCGCCGCCCGGTGATCGGCCGCCGCCTCCAGCAGCTCTTCCTGCCCGGTGACATAGCGCTGATATCGGCCACGCTCTTCGGGAATCGTCCGGGCGAAATTCTTCATGATCGCCCACGTGGCATAGGTACTGAACTTGTAGCCGCGCTGATAATCGAACCGTTCCACCGCCCGTAACAACGACATATTGCCGTCGCTGACCAGTTCAAAGAGATTGACCGCCCCGTGCGCATGGCGATTGGCGATACTGACCACCAGCCGCAGGTTGGCCTGTAACAGACGGTTCTGGAATTTTTCCGCCAGTTCCAGATAGCGCTGTGTCTGGCTGATCTGTTTCGCAGTGGCCCGTTCCGGCTCCAGCTTCTGACTCAATTGCCACGCCCGAAACTTGCAGTAGTTATACCGCCGGAACAGATCGCGTTCCTGCGCGGCACTCAAGAGCGGCGTTGCATAGAGCGCCTTGAGATAGGCAGGCGCATCCGCTGGCGGCTTCAACGTCGCTGAGGGAGTGTCATCACTCGGTTCAGCAGCGTCCAGAATATCCTGTTCTGCTTCGGGCAGGTCGAATTCCGGTGCGGGCACGAAGACCGGTGGCCGATTCTGCCACTCCAGCACCGCCATCTCGCGGCAGATTGCCTCAATCTGGCTGGCCTTACGTCCAAACCGCCTGGCTAAGCTCATCACGGCATCACCTTGCTGCCAAGCGTTGAAAATTTCCTGATAATCATCAGGCAAACGAGGCCGGCCATTGCTGGCGAACAGCGCCTCCGCCGGATGTTCATGATCGTGTCGTCGCAGTGTATAGCGGATCGTTTCCACCGCGCGCCCCATCTCGCCGGCAATGGTCCGCGCCGCATCCTGCAGGCGGACGCGCTGTTCACGCACCAGTTGCCGTGCCCGGTTCAGGATCCGCTCATGTTCAGCGGAAGATAATTGCTTAAATGCCATCCCCCGCCGCACCAGTTCCATGTTGCGGGAAACAAACCGCCGCAAAGCCAGCTCGCTGAAGACCAGCCGCTGCACCCGATCCTCATCCACCACCCGCCAACCCGCCAACCCGCGCTGCCGCCAGCGGGCGATGGTCTTGGTGCTCACCTGCCAACGCGCTGAAAGCTGCTCCTGCGTGTAATGGGGTTCGGTGAGGGCGCTCTGTGGGATTGCGGCCGACTGACTCAACTGCTCGATCAGGCGCACCAGATCGGTGATGAGCGCTGCCCCCTTCAGTGTCGAACGCTTGGACGCCTTGACCGGCCGGAAACCGGTCACGTGATAGCAGACAAAATCGTATGGATATTCTTTGGTTGCTTCGATCAGCTCCAGCAGATGCTCCGCACCCTGGATCTGCCGTAAGCGGTGACGACGGGGCGATAACGTCAATTGATGGGCTAGCTCTTTGAGATCAGCCAGGCGGTAATTAGCCATGCCAGCGCTTTCCCTCTGTTACGATGACCAGCTTATCACTCACGCCGGGTGCGAACCGGGCGAGTCTGGGTGTTGCATACACCTGGGGGGCGAGGGTGAAACATGTAATCTGAGAGGTTGTCCCCTCCGTACATGTTCCGTCACTATAAATAATAGCGACTTTTTTCGCCAAATATCCAACACGGTACCAAAAATTTATAAAAAACGATGTAAATCTTGCGTAAGCGGTCGTTTATCGGCTCTAATCTTTCGGTCAGGTCCTGTGAAATTTTCCGCAATCTGAATGCTATGGATTTTCCGGCGCCGTGGGTTCCACCGGCGGTGTATCCGAAACAGGTTCATCGGTTGTCGGTTCGGGAGTGGTGGCTTCATCCGCTGCCGGCTCGTCGGTCGTGGGTTCGCCGCTGGAAGCGATCGCCCCGGAACGTTTGATGTAATCGCGCATGCGGACATGATCGATCGCGACTTCCGCATCCGTGCGATTCTCCAGCGCGGCATCGTACCAGGCCAGCGCCTTCTCTGTCGCCATCGGCTCACCCAGCATCGCCAGCAGATAGTGAGCAGCACCGAGCTGTGCGGCTATCGTCCAGTTCCCCTCACGCAGCGCCTGGTGGGCTCGGGTTAATGCTTCGATCGTGGTCTCGACATCTTTCTGTGTGGCCGCCTGCAGCTCGCTGGTTGCAGTTTGCCAGGCGGTGATATCCGCGGTCACTTCGGGTACCACCACTGCCAGTGGTTGAAGTTGCCTGGCCTGGTCCGACATATCTTGATACTGTCGCACCTTCACATAGGCGATGCGGAGTTCCGCGTCCGCCTGTTGTGCAGCCAGCAGCGCCTTCAGCCAGCCCTGATTACCCGCTACCTGGCTGTAGTGATACGCCTGTCGCTCCGGAGCCACCTTGGCTGCGGCATCGGTCGACTCGCTCTCCTCCGCCGAAACACCGCTCACCGCCGTCTTGAAGGTGGAGGCGGATTTCTGCAGCGTGCTGATGGCCTTTTCTTCCACCGGCGTGATCGTCTCGGCGTAACTCTTCAGCGACGCGTATGTTTCGGTGATCTGCTGTCGTTTCTGGGCATCATAGTCTGTGGCGATCTTGACGCGGTCTTCCAGATTGCGCTGATGTTCTTTCAGCGACTGTACGCTCTCCTCCGCCCGAGCCACCGCTTCCGTCATCTTGTCCAGCTCCGCCTGGGCAATCTCCAACTCCTGCTGCTTATGCACGAGTCCGGTCTGAAATTCGATCCCCCGATCAGCGATGATCGGTACATATTCGCCATGGAGATAGTCGCCGGTGAAATCGATCACCGCGTTGGCCAGCGTGCCGAACTCCAGCACATGGGCTTCCGCCAGCGCGACGCGATACTGCGTCGCCTGTTCCTCATAAGATTGCCGGAAAGTGGAAAATCCGTTGGGATCGGTCAGGTCCACCCCCACATCCTGCAGGGTTTCCATCGCTTCCCGCGCGGTGGCCGCCCGGCCATTGGCGGCTTCCAGCTTGGTTTGGAGTTCGCTCGCCTGGCCCTGTAACGCCGCCACCGTCGCCTGCTGACGGGTCAGCGCTTCCTGAACTTCGCTCTGCAACTGCTGGGCCTGGGTGATCCGCCCCGCAATACCGCTCTGCTCCACCAGTTTCTGATCCGCAAGCACCGCCAGATCCATCCGGGCCAGATCCAGCAGCACAAAACGCCGATCGGCCAGCTCCTTCCGCATCAGGGTCGCCAGTCGCGACTGGGCCAAACCCTGGTGATAGAGAATGATGCCCTTAAGCCGATTGGCCACCGCCAGTTGATTGGTCGAATAATCCCCCGCCGTGATGGTCAGCGCCAATTCCACTTCCGCCAGTGCGTCGGTCAGCAGCTTTTCATTTTTCTTCAGATGGGCTTCATATTCGCTCAGCCCTTTGCTGATCATTGCCGAACCGCTGACCCGCTGAGCGGGCGGTTGACTGGCCTGTTCACCGGCCTTTTCCGGGCCATAGGCCAGCGTCAGCAACTCCTGCTCCGCCTGAGGCAGTTCCTTGATCTCTGCCAATTGGCTGTATTCTTTCAGCAGAACGCTGCCCTGCTCTTCCAGTTCCGGCGTCTCCAGCAGTGCGGTCAGCGCGTCAGATTCCAGTTTGAAACTTTCCGCCGGCACCACGCCGCGCAGCGACTCATCCAGATTCATCTGCGCGTTGTACTGGGCCAGTAACCGTCGAGCCCGCTCCACATGTTCGAGCGCCTGCTGGTGGGCACTGATCCGCGGCGCCTGAATATTGGCCGTCACGCTGATCACTACCAGCACGACCAGCGCCAGTGCCAGACCCACCACTACCGCCAGATTCGATTTCTGCTCTTTGATGCTGACCATGAAAACTCCCCATCCAACTGACTACGGGTTTCAGGGTTCTCCGTGCCGCGGGCTTCAGCCCGCGCGGAACTGCCAATCGCGATCACGCGCGGAGTCTCTACACCTTGTCAATTTTAACACGAAGTACTGCTTGCAGTTAATCGCGACCAGCGCACGATCCCGATCACTCCGCATCCTACCAGATCAATCCCCGCCCGACAATCTTCCTAACCCCCAATTAGAAAACCCTTTAAGAACAACCCCAACCAGCAGGATGGAACCTCGATTCGACTTAAATTAAACTTCGGATATGTTGACTTCCGGATTTGCTTTCGGGGTATGGTGTGTTTCCGGAAGTGTAGGCACAATGCTTGCCAGTCTTGCAATCTGGATTGCCAACAACGTGTTTCATGATTACGACTGGAATTTTGATATAGGGGTTCCGGGCACGATCGCCATTATTCTATTCGCCCCGCTCAACGGAGCGAGTTCTTTGTTGTGCAAAGGCGAACACCGCCTGCTGTTGATACAGACCGTATCTTATGGTTCTGCAGTTATTGTGGGGTTGATGTTGCTCTGGGCAGGCAATATTTTCTTCGCTGCCGGTCTGGCCCTCGTCGCTTATTTATTGAGCGTAGTGGTATGGTCAGATTTATGGAATAAATGCAGTAAAGTTGGATCGGCGTACCCAGGGTAGGAGCACTGTCCTATCTGAAGAAAAGGGTGGTGATCGTTGCCCCAGATCTGCAAATTCGGTCAGGACGTTATTTGCTCCCCAGGCGGTGTGCCACGGCTCTATGAGCCGTGCGCTCTTTGACCACTGTTGATACGGTAGTGACCCACAGCAGCCCGCTACAATAAAAAAACTGCTATAGGGGGCTACGGATCGTACACTTCAGCCGCTCTGATTGTCATTGGTGTTGGAATTGTCTGAAACGTTGTCGTTGCTGTTGCTGTTATCCGGAGTGTTATCGTTACTGTTGGTATTGGCGTTATTGTTATCATTACCGCCGGTCGCGCAGACTTCGTCGGCGTGCTCCTGATAAATCTCCGCCTGCTGCTGCACGAACGCTTCGTAGCTCTCCTCCGGGGTCAGTTCGTTATAGAGTTCCTCGAGGAATTGTTCGACCTGCACATCGGTCAGCTCGACCAGTGTCGTGTCGCCGCAGCCGATGGCCCGCTGAATATCGTCGGCAATCTCCGCCACGGCTTCGCTCACTGAGATCGTCGAATGGTTATCGTTGGCAGAGATGTTGTCATTGGCTTGATTTTCGTTGAGGTTGCTGTTGGCATTATCGCCGATATTATCGTTCAGATTCCCGTTACCGTTGCCGCCGGTGATAATATCCTCCACCAACTGCCCGCATCCGCAGACGCCGATTATGCCGACCATCGCCATCACCAGCCCAGCCCGCCGCATCATTTGATTTCCCGTCAATTATAGAAGGGGTTTCAAAAATCAAAGAGCCGCGGACTTTAGCCCGCGCGAAGTCCCTATTGGCGACTTTGAAACCAGCTCAAAACTGTTTTTGTTGCCCGTTGCCTTTCTTCCTGTCCCCATCCTTCTACTCTTTAATCGCCATCTCCACCTCGACGACTGCAATCTTAAACTGTCCGATATGCAGCATGGCATCGGCCGCCAGGCTGCCCAGCGCCGCTCCGCGGGTCGAATGAGTGCCCAAGGCCAGATGGGTCGCATCGGCTTCGGTCTGGTCCCACGCCGAATCCAGATCAACCCACACCCCGTTGATCCAGAACTGGGCCCACATGTGAAAGCCCATCACATCCTTCTGATTCTGCAGATCATGCACATAGATCAAGCCGGTCACCACCCGCGTCGGTATGCCCCTCGCCCGCCCCAGCGCCGCCAGCAGAATGCCATTCTCCGTGCAATCGCCCACCCGGTTGCGACACACCTCCGCCGCTGTGGCGAAACCGGTTCCCAGACCCTCATACTTCACCACCGCGCTCACTTTTTTCCGCAACAGATCCGCCACTTTCCAGGGATCCTTTTCATCGCCCACCGCTTCGGCGGCTAATTTCTGTACCAGCGGATCATCGCTGTTGATGAAGGTTGTCGGTTCGAGATATTCCGCCAGCTCCGCCGCCGGCGTCTGGTGCGTTGCATGCTGAGCCGCCAGCGCCGCATGATCCTGCCGCGTCACCACCAGCTGCACCCGGCCGGCTTCACGCTTTCTGATTTTCTGCATATCCGTCTCGATCAGTTCCGGCAGCGGCTGATCCGTGGTGGTCGAAATTTCAAAAGTGATCCGCCGGGACTGTTGCCGATCAATCGAGCGGCCCACCGGCAGCAGCGTGTTCATGAACATCTCCGCCCCGGCGATATCCTTCAGGGCGGTGGCTTTATCGCAGGCGATCATGTCGATGGTCAGCCCCATCATGTTGACCTGTTGCCGCAGCGGCCGCCATTCATCATCCACCCACGCCAACGCTTCGATACCCAACCCGTTGATCGTCGTTACCACCTTCGACCGCCAGGCCGAACGCTTCTCCCCCAGCAGTTCAATCTCTTCCCGCTTGATCACTTCCGTGGTCACCGGGACCGCCACATTCAACGCCTGCGTGGGCATGAACATGTTGAGCGTGAATTTCGTCCCCGGCTCGAGTTTCTGATGGAGCGACTGCAGAAAGGCCGACCAGCCCATCAGCGCCCCGGCGGGATAATCCAGCTCCTGCACAATTTTGGCTCCGAATTGTTCGGAGGTGACGAAGATCCGCCCGTTGCGGATTTCGCCTTCGACCTTGACCGGCTGCTTGGCCAGCTCCTGCACACTACTGAACGCCAGCGGCACGCCGGCGATCGTCTCGCGGCTGCACTCGTGCATGGTCACTTCCAGATCGGTGCCCGCCCGTTGCACCCGCATATATACTTTGTTGCTGATGATGATCTCATCGCCCACCCGCTCCTGTTGCACGTGGGCATAACCCAGCTTCTGTTCGCCCAGCATCAACGACATCCAGGTTTCATCGAACAGCCCCTGCGGCGGCTGGGTCGGATCGGCGGCGGACCGGGTCGTCTGACCTGTGGCGAGTCCTGTCGATAACAACCCTCCCGCGAGTCCCCACACCACCATCCACCGTCGATTCCGCATTTTTTACACCACCTTAATAAGAAGCCCAACTGCTTTGTTAACCCGCTCATATCATAGAACAGCCGCGTTTCTCACACCACCGTCGATTAATTAACTCTTGTACCCCGTCACCCCCCACGGTACGCTACATAATTCGTTATTTCGCCGGAAAACGGGATTTGGTTTTGTCCCAGGCAGGTTCATGTATTTGGATCTGCTGAAGAGCCGCGGGCTTTGGCCCACGCCACTCTGTAATTCAGAACGATCTGTTTCGTGCGATTATATCGTGAGTATTAACATCGTGCCGCCGACCGGAAATAGAATCATCGAAGTGCGTGGGGCCCGAACCCACAACCTCAAAAATATTTCATTGGATATGCCACGCGATGCCCTGACCGTCATCACCGGTCCCAGCGGCAGCGGCAAGAGCAGCCTGGCCTTCGACACGCTCTACGCCGAGGGGCAACGCCGCTACGTCGAATCGCTTTCCAGCTACGCCCGCCAGTTTCTGGAGCAGATGCCCAAGCCCGATTGCGACCATATCGAGGGGCTGCCCCCCACCGTGGCCATCGAAAGTGCCTTGGGCGGATCGGCCAGCAACCCGCGTTCGACCGTAGCCACCATTACTGAAATTTATGACTATCTGCGAGCCCTGTTCGCCCGGGTGGGTACGCCTCACTGCTGGAAGTGCGGCCAGCCGATCGCCGCCCACTCGGTCTCACAGATTATTGACACGCTGCTCCGCGATTTCACCGGCCAGACGCTGACCCTGCTAGCCCCGCTGGTACAGGCCAAGCGCGGCAACCATCAACCCCTGCTGCAGCGGCTGCGCAAACAGGGACTGGTCCGCATCCGCCTAAACGGCCAGATCGTCCGCCTAGAGGATTCTCTCGAACTGCCTGCCCATCGCAACTGCACCATCGAAGCGGTCATCGATCGCCTGACCATCCGCAACGATATCCGGGCCCGACTCGCCGACAGCATCGAACTCGCCCTCTCTCTCGGCCAGGGCGTACTTCTCGTCACCCCGTATGATCCTCCCGCGTCCGGACCGAATGGCTCTTCACGAGCGACGATCGACCAGCGACGATCGACCGGCAACGATCGACCAGCAATGATCGACGATCCCCCGACGACCATCTTCACCTCGCAACTGGTGTGTATTCACCACCTGGATATCACGATTCCCGAATTGTCGCCCCGGCTGTTCAGCTTTAATTCACCCTTCGGCGCCTGTCCCGAATGTGATGGTCTGGGCACCACGCTCGAATTTGATGAGGAATTGCTCGTTCCCGATCCGAACCTCTCGCTCCGCCAGGGGGCCATCGACATCTGGCGACAGAGCGGGAAAAAATTCGGCGGGGCCTACCGCCATATGATCAAGGAATTCTGTGACCACTTCGACGTGCCCGATGAAGCGCCCTTCCGCAACATCGCTCCCGATAAGCGTCACATTCTGCTGCATGGTTCGCCCAACGGTTCCAACGGCGATACCGGCGCTCATTTCGAGGGGTTGATCCCCAGCCTCAAGCGGCGCTGGGCCGCCACCGACAGCGAAGCCGTCAAGCAGAAACTGCACAGCTATCTCAGCGAAACGCCCTGCTCTCACTGCGCAGGTTCCGGCCTGCAACCCGCCGCCCGGGCCATCCGCATCGCTGGACTCAGCATCAATGAAGTCACGCAGCGCAGCGTGCCGGCGGCGCTGGACTGGTTGAAGAGCCTGCAATTTACCGGTGAAGCCGCCCTCATTGCCGAGCCGCTCACCAAGGCCATCGCCAACCGCCTGCACTTCATGATCGAAGTGGGGGTTGGCTACCTGACTCTCGATCGACGCAGTGCCACCCTCAGCGGCGGAGAAGCCCAGCGGATTCGCCTGGCCACTCAGGTCGGCAGTGGCCTGGTCGGCGTCTGCTACGTGCTGGATGAACCGACCATCGGCCTGCACCCGCGCGACAGCGCCCGACTGGTCCGCACCCTGCAGCATCTGCGCGACATCGGCAACACCGTCATCATCGTCGAGCATGACGAGGAAACCATCCGCGCTGCTGAACATCTGATCGATATCGGCCCCGGCGCCGGTCAGCATGGCGGACAGATCATCGCCCAGGGCACGCTGTCGGAAATCCTCCGCCATCCGCGGTCCATTACCGGGGCCTTCCTCTCCGGTGCACGGACGATCGATCGACCGGAAACCCGTCGCCCGATCAACCCCGGCTACTGCCTCGAAATCCGCGGCGCTCGGGAACACAATCTCAAGAACATCGACGTGCGCATTCCGCTCGGCTGCTTCGTCGCCGTTTCCGGTGTCTCCGGCAGCGGCAAGAGCACGCTGGTCAATCACATTCTGGTGCGCGCCCTGAAACGCAAGCTCTACGCCGCCCGCGAAAAGCCCGGCCAGTTCGATCGCCTGGTCGGCTCGCAGCATATCGACAAGGTGATCGAAATCGACCAGTCGCCCATCGGCCGCACCCCGCGCAGCAATCCCGCGACCTATGTCGGCGTCTTCGACCTGATCCGTCAGCTCTATGCTAAAACCCGCGAAGCCAAAATCCGCGGTTACTCGCCCAGCCGCTTCTCCTTCAACGTCAAAGGCGGCCGCTGCGAGGATTGCCAGGGTCAGGGCATCAAACGCATCGAAATGCATTTTCTGCCCGATATGTATGTGCAATGCGATGCCTGTCACGGAACCCGCTATAACCGTGAAACGCTCGACATCCGCTACCGTGGCAAGAACATCGCCGAAGTGCTCGACCTGCGCATCGACGAAGCCCGACTTTTCTTCGACAGTTTTCCGAAGATCAAGCAACTGCTCAAAACCCTGACCGATGTGGGTATGGGTTATATTTCGCTCGGTCAATCCTCCACTACGCTTTCCGGCGGTGAAGCGCAACGTGTCAAACTGGCTGCCGAACTGGGCAAGACGGCCACCGGCCAGACTCTTTATGTGCTGGATGAACCCACCACTGGCCTGCATTTTTCCGATATCCAGACGCTGCTCAGCGTCCTGCAGCGGTTGGTCGAACAGGGCAACACCGTGCTGGTCATCGAACATAATATCGATGTGATCCAGATGGCTGACTGGGTCATCGACCTCGGCCCGGAAGGCGGTGAGGGTGGCGGAAATGTCATCGCCTCAGGAACACCCGAAGAACTCGCCGATTGCTCCGCTTCCTATACCGGCGGGTTTCTCAAACAACGCACCACCCCCGCCAAACGCACCCGCAACTCACCACGCGCCGCCGCCTCGGCCCGCTAAAATGTCTTAAAGAAAAGACGTCCGACCCTCGAGTCGACCGCGGTCGATTCATTCCAGAACTGCAGACGCCGGCGAGCGGGTCCCCCGGTATGAAATCAGTTCGTGTTATTGATGCTTGACTGGTCAAAGTAAGATCGAAATCAAGGAGCCGCGTGGCTTTAGCCCGCGCGTGGCCGGAATTCGAAAGTAGTTCTTACTTTTACAATTCAAGAACCACTAATATAAATAGGCCACTGCTCTATCAGCCGTCTGTCACCATCATTACACCCTGGCCCTGTTTTCGATCGGCCCGTAGCGAGGTTGTTTATTTTGTGGAAAAAATCCCCCGACGTTTCTACAATATTAACACGCGACAGCTGTACCGGGGTGTAACTATGATTCAATGCAGCCTATGTGAGTTCTGCCAGCAGGGGCTTAACGGGGATGTCTATTTCTCCTGCGATCCCTTCAGCAACATCAAAGAACCGGAATGCCTCACCAAGTGGCAGCTCCTCAAGCTCAATTCGCTGCTCGATTTTCAGGAACGGCTCCACGAGACATATCAACGCCTCGCCCCCATGCAGGAAAAGCTTTTCGCCTACATGGAGCGCGAGATCAAGGACCAGGAAGACACCGAAAGCTGGAAACGCTCCCTCGACGATGATGAAGAGGATGATTTTCAGGCCTGAGGTAGTGATTCCAATCCCTGCCGATCCAGCAGAATTCCGATACCACAAATTTCAACTGATCCAGCCTTTTCTGGTTCCGGTACTGCTCGGACTTGCAGGGCCGCGACCGTAAGGGAGCGGTTTTATTTCTGAAAGTGCTTATACCTTATAGACCCGCTCAAAACCCCGCCCCGCCGGCGGTTTGCCTTTTCCGATAAATCACCCCATACTATGAAATTCAACCTGCATTAAGGATTTACCCATGAGCATACTGGTCAATAAAAATACGCGGGTGATCTGCCAGGGGATTACCGGTTCAGCGGGCGCGTTTCACACCGCCCAGTGCCTGGAATATGGCACGCAGATGGTCGGTGGAGTCACCCCCAGCAAGGGCGGCCAGAAATCCGAGCACGGCCTGCCCATCTTCAACACCTGCCACGAAGCGGTCGCCGCCACTCACGCTGATGCCACCATGATCTTCGTTCCCGCACCCTTCGCCGCCGACGCCGCCATGGAAGCCGCCGACGCCGGTATCAAACTGATCGTACTGATCACCGAAGGCATCCCCACACTCGATATGGTCAAAGCCCGTAAATTCCTCGACGATCGCGGCGTGCGGCTGATCGGCCCGAACTGCCCCGGCATCATCACTCCGGGCGAGTGCAAGATCGGCATCATGCCCGGCTATATTCATAAAGCCCGCACCCCCGGCGCTCCGGCAGTGGGTATCATTTCCCGCAGCGGCACGCTGACCTATGAAGCCGTCTGGCAGTGCACGTCACGCGGCATCGCCCAGACCACCTGTGTCGGGATCGGCGGTGACCCGGTCAAAGGCCTTAATTTCATCGAACTGCTGGAGCTGTTTGAACACGATCCTGCCACCGATGCCATGATCATGATTGGCGAAATCGGCGGCACCGATGAGGAAAACGCCGCCCGCTATATCAAGGAAAAGGTCCGCAAACCGGTCGTTGCGTTTATCGCCGGCCAGACCGCCCCGCCCGGCAAGCGCATGGGCCACGCCGGGGCGATCATCTCCGGCGGCACCGGTGACGCCAAATCCAAAATCGCCGCCCTCCGGGAAGCGGGTCTGGCCGTCGCCGACTCTCCCGCCACCATCGGTGATACGCTCGTAACTCGTCTTAAACGTTAAATACCGGACAGGAATGTATAAGAAAGACGTGTATCGTCTTGCCGCCGGTTCCAGTCGATTATTCAGTTTTTATCTAACTCCCCGGCGGTGAAGCCGCTATCTTTCCGCAGCGCCGCCAATGCCGTCAGCCATTCCACATAAACATAGGGCACGGCGAAACGATGATGCAGCGTCCGAAGTTGCTGTAAACCCCATTCACTGATTTCCGCCGGCCAGCTTTCTCCTTCTGCACTACAGAAGAATACCCGGCAACCCATGCTTCGTCCCGCTCGTGTGGTACATAATCCGCCCTGCTGGAAGGGGCAGTTCCTGGATTCCGGTGAGGTGTACATCTCCAGTAAATTAACGGTTCCACCCGATCCATCAGCCTGGGACAGTTCGGTTCGGTGATGGGCTATAAAATAAGCCAGCTCCAACGCGGTGACATAGAGTCGATGGCCATAGGTGCCGAACTTGCAACACAACCCCCGGTTGTGGCACTGCGGCTGGTGAACCGCCAGCCGCTGCTCCAGCTCCGCGTAGAAGCGGGCCATCGCCGCGGTCACTTCGATATTTTCCGCCGCCTGTCGTATATGCGGCAGCGGCAGTTCGTTGATATTCATCTCCAGCCCCATCGAATAGTATTTGTGACCGCCTATCCAAGTATAACCCGCATTTTCACATAAATTTCAGGAATATTCATTTTTGAAGCAGGCATGTGAATCGCACAATGTCGCTTCATCGTTCGTCCATGGTGTTGGAGTAACAATGTAATTTTACGAGTCGAATTAGTGTTCGAGCAGTTCACCGATCAAGCTGCTCCGGCCCGGTCGAGGTTCCTGCGGGTTGCGTTGCAGCCGATCCATGGGCAGTTCAAAGGAGATATGATCCACATCACTGTAGGGTTTCAACGTCTCGATTTCTATGGTGATGGCGGCATTGTTCAACGGCCAGACGATCTCCACTCGTCGGGCATATAACGCCCCGCTCTCACCCCACGGTTGATAGTCGCTAAGCTTGGCCTGCATCTGCACCTGTCCATCTGTCTGTCGATAGAGTACCTGCTCCAGCAGAAATGGCTCGTAGCGACTTAACCAGTATTCCCTGCTGATATACATCTGCCCCGATAGATATTCATCCTGTTGGGTCTGGAGCATCTCTTCATAGATTAACTGATGCGTGTCCGGCTCGACCCGATAGCGCGCCCCTAACGGCCCATGCGTCTGCGGATCGAGCAGTTGCCACCCCAGGGCATCCACCAGCGCCTGCGGTGCCACCGGCACCTGGTTGATGACCACTCCTTCCAGGGCGCCGCGTTCATCGTAATAACAGATATCGCTCTCCAACTGCGGCCAGAACCAGCCCGACGCTTCATTCATGCCCACTTCAAACAACCGTTGCGGGGGCAATCCATAAAACGCTTTGAAGCACAGCCGCGTCGGTAACACCACATGCATCTTGAACGAGCCATCACCGCTCCGCCGTGTTCCCTCCCCATCAACCCATGAGCCGCTCCAGCTCCCGGTGGCATAGAGCCGCAGAGGCTGCCGATTAAATGGCCCGTTGTTAATATTCTCCACCTCGATCGCCCGATCCATCGGCAGAAATTCCGCCGGACCGCGCTCGCCCGGCCCGCACCCTGCCACCAGCAAACCGAGCAGTGATATGATCAATTTTCCACGATCCGAGCCGCGGGCTTTAACCCACGCGGACCGTCCTTCTACACTAGAGCTGCCGCCCCACGCCGCCTCGACTCTTTCAATACTGCGAACCATCGTCGCTTCCTCTCTGCGAAGGGTTGCTCTACACTTTAGAGTATGTTCCGCCGATTCCGCATACCTTGGATGTTGCTGCTGGCCGCAGGACTGGTCCATGCGGCCATGCTGTTGCTGATACATTACCGTTCCGGCAGTATTACCACTTATGCTTTTCAATCGCTCGATGCTGGTGAATATTACCAGATCGCCCGCAATCTTGCCGAGCATGGCGTTTTCAGCCAATCAACCACCCCCCCGCTGCAGCCGGATACCTGGCGCACTCCAGGCTACCCGCTGCTGCTCGCCCTGCCGATGTGGCTGATGGGCGAGCTTGGCCAAGACCCTGCCGCCCTCATCCTGCTCAACCAGTTGCTGGCCGTCGTCAACGTCCTGCTGCTTTACAAGCTGGCTTGCACGCTTACCCCACACGCCCGCTGGATCGCGCTGCTTTATCTGATCGAGCCGTTCCATCTTTATTACACATTGTGGTTACTGGGCACCACCTTATTTACAACTCTGCTGCTGCTGTTGGCGCTGCTTTGGCGCCAAGCTCGTTATCGGCAGAGACGAATTGATTTTCTGGGTGCGGGCGGTCTGGCTGGGCTGCTGATCCTGGTTTGGCCTTTAGCGGTGCTGGTTCCCGTGGTGTTACTGCTCGATCTGCTCGTGCAGCGGGCCGCTAAGTTGCCCGCAGGATCGCGTCCCGTGCCTCGATTTCGAGGCCTGCTCCTGCTGCTGGGGCTGGTCGTGGTGCTGGCCCCGTGGCTGCTGCGAAATCAGCAGGTTGCAGGTCATGCCGCCTTGTCTCATCAAAGCGGGATCGTTCTCGCCTACTTCAAAGCCGCCGAAGTGCGCTTATGGAACGAAGCCCGCACCCGGAACCGCTACCGGGAACTTTCGCTCCATCCGGACGATCGCTATCAGCCGCATGCAGTGTGGGAGACGATCGACGAACAATTACGCAGCGAACTCCACGATCTGCCGCCTGAACAACTCGATCAGCTCCATTGGTACAACCTGGCCCAGGGCAACACCACGACCGTGGACTCCTTCGTTATATCAGCAGCACTTCACCGGATCGGAACCCGGATGCTGCTGGACAAACCGTTGAACACCTTTTCCTGTTTCATCGTGCGTATGGCTGCCAATCTGATCTTCCCGCTCGATCTGGCCATCACCCCGCCGCACCTCGCCGCACGATCGCGACTGCGTGATGCATTGATCGGCACACCGTACGCGCTGTTGTGTTTGTGGATCGTCTTCCATCTGCTGGGCGGGCGCACCAGTTGGCCTGACTGGTTTTTCACTGCCGCACTGGTTGGCGTACTGCTGCTGATCGCCGCGCCGCAGATTGAACCGCGATTCCGCGTCCCGCTGATCCCCTTCCTTTTGCTGCTGGCCGCCTGGCCAGTCCCGGTTCAACCACCATCAACTAAGAGCAACTAAAAGAACCGCTCGTGGCCGCGACGCCCACCGCCAGTCAGCAGGCCGAGGAGTGAGAAGGAGTAAATGTTGGAGACATTGATGACGACGAGCGACGCTGGCCGGCGATGCTGCCGATGGGCGTCCTGCGGTTGCGGCCGGCGGGTTCGCCGGCTTTGTTGCGACTCCTCAACCCTGTTTCCAAAATGGCCTCGTCGTCGCGTCGCGCTGCCGAACCCGCCGGCGAGCAACGCGGCTCACGATGGATACTTTTAGGTGCTCTAAATAAAAAACCCGCCGGAGTTACCCCCGGCGGGCTCCAACTGAAATGGAATAATCTCGGTGTTTCCGAGTCTCCCAAGGTGAATTTAGTATTGAATGAACTCGGCATCCAGCGCCTTGGTCAACCGCCGCTGGACATCCAGCAGGTGGGCCCGCGACGCATCATCCAGCGTCTTATTCTCCAGCGCTTTGTTCGCCTTGGTCAGGAGCTGTTCGCAATTCATCCGCATCAGCGCGTGGGCATCCGCCGGCAGATCCCAGCCGGGTGTGCTCAACACATATTCCGTCATCTGCTCGGTAAAGGCCCGTTGCAACGCTCGCCGCGTGCTGCTGATATAGGGTGACTGATCGCTGTAGCTGCCGGCTGCCGGCTTATCCAGCTCCGCCCAGATCGTCTCTGTCAGGCTGCGGATATGTTCCGCCAGCGTATAAGCCTCCTCGCCGGTCGGATACATCAACTGCATGTCGTGCAGCCGGATCAGCGTGAAGGGATTGAACACCGGCATCAGCGCCATCCGCTGCACCATCTCAATCCGCTCATGTACGTTGTATTCGAGGAAATCATCATAATCATCGCTCGACCAGTGACTCCACCGTCCCGGAGCCAGCAGGGTCAGTACCGCCGGATTAAACTTGAAGGCGTTTTCCGAAAAAACCTCATCCTTCAGCAGCTGCATTGCTTCGCGCTGCTTTGCCGCCGGCACCAGCACAAAGGGCGCCCGGCTGTTCGGATCACCCTTGCGATCACGATGGGTATATTGCCCGCCGACAAACCGACCCACATAAGTCGACACATTGGCCATCTCCCACAGCAAGCGGTCAAACCGCTTGCGCAGCCGCGAGTAACTCTGTCCATCCTTCACGCCCCAATCCATGATGCCCTGCTGCAGATTTCGCACCAGGTCCAGCCGATAACGGGCATATTCGAGCGGATCGCTGCCCATGTCGCGGCGATTGGTCAGCGGATCGGGATCAAAAATCCAGGTATCTTCATCGGTGGCATACGCCAGCCCGGCTTCAGCCACGCGACCGGTAATCGCCTTGAGCATTTCATCTTCGTTTTTATACGGGTCACCCACCGGACGATAACCATATTCGATAGCCCACATGTCGTACGGTCCGATCGCCCGCACCGCAAAATCACCCTGCTGGGTCTTGTCCTTGTTGAACATGAAAGCGTTGTAATCCATCACACTGGCGCTGATCGGCCGCGGCGTGTCGCTCTTGCGCAACGTCTCCGCCAGCGGCAGCCACGAACTGCCCTTGAAATTATGCCGCAGCCCCAGCGTGTGACCCACCTCGTGAGCCGCCACTTCCTTCACAATCTGCTGCAGAAATTCATCGGGGATCTCGTCATAGCCCATGGCATTGAAATAAGTTCCCGCCAAGGCCAGATCATTCCGCACTTCATCGCCATAATCACACATATTCAGCCGATAACGCCGATCCAGCTGATCGTAGTTCGGCACCAGCTCGGGAGAAGCAACCTGCTCGTTCTGATATCCCGGCAGCAGTCGCTCATAACGCGATACGATATCAAATCCGGGATGGGCCTTCAGGAACGCCTTCAGCTTCAGATCCTTGGTCGATTCCGACAGGCTCTTGGCTCCGAAAACAGCATGGGTCTCGATCGGCCCGCGAATCCAGCCGTCGTCAAAAACAATATCCGCATCATAAATCTGTCCGGTCAGCGGATTGGCCCGGCTGGGCCCCACCGCCAGTCCGACACCCGTTGCCGTCCAGCGGAAGAAATTCTTGGTCACATCTTCCGGATCAAACTGGGCGAATTCATTGTCATCCGTCTGCTGCCGTACCTGCACCGCATCGATGAAACCGCAGGCTTCAAACGCCTTGTTCCACTCCAGGATGCCCTCTTTCACCGCATTGCGGAAACGCACCGGCACCGTCTTTTCAATATAAAAAATAATCGGCTGCTTCACCGGCGACTGGGCCAGTTGTGGATCCTGCTTCTCCAGCTGCCAACGGTTGATGTAGCGATTGAACAGCGTTTCCGCCTTATAATCCTTGCCCCAGTCCCGCCGCACGGTCAGAAAATATCCGATCCGTTCATCCGCGGCGCGCGGCTTGTAACCGGTATTCGGAATGGCGGAGACATTGTAATTCACCGCAATCAGCATCCCGCCGCCGTCACCCCGCCGGCCGCTGTTCAGCGGGCTTTCCACTGTCAGCACGATGTTCTCGGTAAAGGCCTTGACCTTGATCCATTTCGCCAGGCTGCTGTCCATCGATCCGCCAAATACCGATCCAATGCTGCCGTAATCCTGCTTGAACAGCTCGCCCAGATCGATCACCGGATCATTGCCCGACATCGTCACAATGGCGATCGTCTTCAGCACCGTATTCGTATAAGTGCGCTGCACCACGTCATGCAGTTCTTTGCCCTGATCAATTTCATTGAGCACGTCCGGTTCGATGAGCAGCAGCTTTTTATCCCGCCGCTCCCAGCGCACGATCTGGTCGCCCCACATCCATCCCGCCACGCTCGGAGCCGCCACGATGCTGCTGCTGATCATGAAATCCTTGCCGATCATATTGCCCGGTATCACCGCCAGCAGCTGATCGTTTTTTTCGTTGTGCAGCAACTTGTAAAACGGCTTTTCATCACCGGTCGGTTTGTAAGCCAGATCAATTTCCTTGAACTCGTCGGTAACCACATCCTTGTAGTCGGGAAAATCTTTCTTCGGTTCCTTGGGCCGTTCCGCCTTGGCCGGCGGACCCTCCTCGTCCCCCGCCGCCACCAGCGGCAACTCCTGGGCCACCGCCCCACTCCACACCATCAGCACTGCCATCAACACCATCATCAACAATGCGGGTTTGATTCGCCTCATCGCCCCGTGCCTCCTGTTAATTTGAACTGGTAACAAATTCCTTTGACTGACGTGACTGCTCGATCGCCCGATATTTTATCAACGTTGCCGCACTGACTACCCCACGAAAGGAGGAGTATTCCAAGCGGCACTGAATGATCAGTGGTGTAGCGTCAACATTCTAGTCACCTGCTGCGCGGGATACCATCGCCCGCTGCGAGACTGGCGACATGATCAACCTGTTTCGCAACCAAAGCTCAGCCGTCGTCGGCTCACTCCTTATACACGATCGTTATCCGCCCGTGACAACTTCTTAGACGTTTTTGCCGGTGTGCCTATGTCAGCGTGTATCAGGATTGTGTCTGAAATTCCGTCCGCCGCCAACGTGGTTCTTTAGCTGATGTCGGACATGATGTTGGGGTCTGTACTGAAGTGCTTAACTCGGTCGTGGGATGTAGATGAGTACTGTGGTTCCCTGGCCTGGGCGGGATTGGACCCGGATTTCGCCACCGTGATTCTGCACAATACCATGCACACTGGCCAACCCCATCCCCCGGCCAAACTGCCGCGTACTGAAAAACGGCTCAAACAGATGATCCATCACCTTGGGATCCATCCCCTCACCCTGATCCGCCACCAGCAGGCAAGCACAACTCCGCCCGGCCAGACGTGTATTCTCCGGCCCGTTCTCCAGGAAAGTGTCGATTCGAATGTGCCCGCCATGAGGCATCGCTTCAATGGCATTCTGCACCAGGTTCAGCAGGATCTGCTGTACCTGCGACGGGTCGATCTCCGCCTGATCCTCCGCCGGACCGGCCGTAAAATCGATGGCCAGATTGCGTGTCAAAATGCTGCGGCAGAGCGGCAGACAATTGGCCACCACAGTCCGCAACGACAGCCGCCGCGGCGCAATAGGCCCGCTACGGGCATACGTCAGCAGTTGCCGCGTCATCGCCGCTCCACGCTCCGCACTGTTCATCACCGCCTCGACCAGCGGCCGCCATTCATGGTTGGCGGGTAACTCGGCATGGATCAATGACGCATTGCCCAGCACCGTCACCAGCAGATTATTGAACTCATGTGCCACCCCCGCCGCCAGCCGGGCTATCGACTGCATCTTCTCCATCCGATACCACTGCTCCTGCTCCTGCACCCGCTCCGTTATATCGTAATCGATGCACACCGCCCCCAGCAGCTCGCCATTGCTTCCGCGAAATGGCGTGGCATTAATCAGTACCCGCCGCGGGCTTTCCCCTGCACGCCGCAGCACCATCTCCTCGCCCATAATCGTCTCGCCCTGCAAGGCCCGCCATAAGGGCACCTGCTCCAGAGCCATCATCGTTTTCCCATCCGCCAGATATAAGCCATAGTATTCCGCCCACTGCTCCGGAACCACCTGATACTCGCGCGGCTGCAACCCGAAAAATTTCTCATGTTTGCTGTTGAGCAGCACCAGCCGCCCTTTCTGATCGCACACCACCACCCCCTCACTCAGATTCTCCAGCAGCGCCCTTCCGAATTGCTGCTCCGCTACCAGGGCCCGTTCCGCCTCCTTCCGCTGCGTCACATCCTGAAACAACGCCACAATCGTATCAAACTCCGGCGAGCCCCAGCGATTCACCGGTGCCGCCCAGACCTCCACCTGCACCCGCGAACCATCCACCCGCCGGATCACCAGGTCATCCACATGGGACCGCTTCCCGGATTTCTCCACCTGTCGAATGGGTAGCTGCAGTTCCGGATATTCACTGCCATCCTCCCGCTCCAGCCCGTAACTCCGTACATAGGTTGCCCCCGGTGCCGCCACCAAATTCTTCTGTCCGGTCAGCTCCGCCGCCGCTTTGTTGGCCAGAATCGGCACCTGCTGATAACGATCCACAAACAATATCCCCACCGGCAGATTCTCAAACAGCGACTCAAACTGTGCCGCCATCCGCCGCAGTTCCAGCTCGTTCTGCCTACGTCCCGTCACATCCTGCGCGATGACGATGACCCCCTTCACCTGTCCCGCATCATCCAATAACGGTGTTCCGCGAAATTGGACATGCGCAAACCGGGTCCCCGCCAACCGCACCCGGGCATCAAACGCCACCCGCTTGCCCGAATAGATTTTCCAGAAATAGTGTTGAATGCCCGCTTGATGAAATTGCATATTATCCAGCAGGCTCATCTGCCCGATCGCCGCCTCCGGCTCCACCTGCAACTGGAAGATTTCGATGTAGGCTGCATTGATCGCCCGGATCATGCCCCCGGCATCAGCATGCACGAACCCCACCGGGGCACTGTCAAACAGCTCGCGCAGTTCCACCTCGCGCTCCGCCAGTGTTTCGTGTGTTTCCTTCTGGGCGGTCAGATCATGAAACACCAGCAGCGCCGTGGGCGGCACCCCCGCTGTCATCATCGTTCCCTGCATTTCCATCCAGATCGGCTCGCCCGACTGGTGGCGAAACCGTAGCTCGACCTGCTGCGTCCCGGTCTGCGACAGTTGCTGTCGCCATAACCGAAGGCGATTGACCACCCCGGGTCCATCCTGCACCAGTTCCTCAATCAGCAGTCCCGCCAGCTGCCCAGGCTTGTAACCCAGCAGCACGCTCAGGGGGTCATTGGCGAGGCGAAGAACTCCCGTACCTGGTTCGTAGATCGCCATCAGAGTCTGACTGGCGCGCACCACCGCTTCCAGACTGTTCAAATCCACTCCCACCGTTCGGCTGGAATTGCTCGCCGTGTGGAGGCCTTCCATAACTACACCTGCATATTGTCGAACTGCTCAATCGCCGGAAAGGTTACCACCCAACTATAGCTCGCCTCTCACTCCCTGTCATCTTCTGCCATCATTATTACACAGGATACTCGCTGGTGACACCAGGTCGTGGCGCCAGACGATCTGAACCGCTCCGCAACTTCATACCGCATACAACTCATCGCCTAAAGTCATAATGGGAGATATGCAATAACAGTGAAATGCTGGAATCCAACCACCAGGCTGCAATTTCCGGAGAGTAAATTAGAAAATCAGGTCGAACTGGTTTCAATAATCAAAGAGCCGCGTGGCTTTAGCCCGCGCGAATTCTTTTCATGAATAGCTAATATGACTTCGAGAACGTAAATCAAAACTAAAGGAGTTGCAGGATACGCCCCGCGCATTTCACCTTAACGCAATGATGAATCCAACTCTCCTGGTCGGCGCGTCACAAATCTTCGTTTTCCATTCCCGTTTCCCCGTGCAGAATCATGCTCAATTCTTCGCTCACCATGACGATCTGCTCCTCAGCCAGTCGCGGATTCCAGACTCGATGCAGCGTCTCCTCTCCGCTGGACCGCATGATCCACCACTCCTGGCCCTCTTCCATCTGCGTCTCTTCATACTTCAGCAGCCGCTTGCGCATCAGCATCAGCCCCAGCACGAATCGAAAATGCTGCTTCACCTCCTCCGCGCTCTCCGCCAGCCGCACAAAAAGATTCATCAGCACTTCGTTATCGACCCATACCTTTTTCTTGGCCGCCTTCACCGGCACCAGCGCTTTCCAGTAACAGAAATACCTTTCCGGCGGCCCGAGCCACCCCTCCGCCGCATACTCCCGCCGCACCAGACTTTCCCCTTCTTCAAACAACACCGCATAATAAACCTCTCCCTCTGCCAGCTCCCGCCCCGTCAACCCATCCACCCCCGTCCGTCCCGATACTGCATACTCACGCATAATATATATCCTTAAACTGGATCATTCATTTTTCATTTCTAACGAGCCGCAGGCTTAAGCCTGCGCGAAGCTTTCTAACGAGTTGCAGGTTCAAGCCTGCGCGAAGCCTGTTTAAATGCGTACGCGTTACTTTTTCTGTTCAATCTTCATTAGATTCATCACAGCCGATTTCATAAGCCCTTAGTGCTTTTGGCGCGAACGAGTCGGTAAATAATTATGAAACGGCCTCTAATAGTCGTTGGGGCACTCGGGCTGTCAAATACTTATGAAATGGGTCTAACCCGTTCCTTCGTAAGTTACTTACTCCATCAACACCTGCCTCCTGTCATCCTTCAATCACCCTCTTCTGAAATATTAAATTTCCAATATCGAATCCCTGGTGACTTGCTCTAGCAGTAGCTCCATCATTTAACGCGCCGCCGGCCTGCGCCCGTTAGTCGCCGGTATAAGCTATTTTGAACCCGCTTCTGGTCGGGTACATTTCAGGGTACGGGAATAGCCCGTATTTGTCTTATCTGTTTCGTACACGAACCACTTTCTACTGACGACATTATTTTATTGTTGCCATTCTTCCCGTCGATCCATTCGATCAACCCTGTGGGTCTCTTGGTGCCTTCGTGTCTTGGTGGTTTATTTCAGTTTTCCATTTGAATTATTCTCCGCCCCTCTGTGTCTCCGTGGTGAACATTATCTGACTTTCCGTAGAATCCGCTGCGTCTGGTCCTTGCTGAAATCCTGCAGAAAATCTTCTTCTTTATGCGGCAAGCCAGCTTGCCTGCAAAACCGTTCAAATTCTTCGAGCGCGCGGTATTCGATTATAATCCGCCCGCGATTTTTCTGACGGCGATTTTCCCGGATGGTCACCTTCAGACCCAGTATCGCGCTGAAAGTCTGTTCCAGCTCCGTCACGTGCCGCCGTGCTACCGTCTCATTCTGTCGTACCTCCTCCAGCACCCCGCCCCGCCGCGATTTCTGTCGGCGTACCATCTCTTCCAGTGCCCGCACCGACAGTTCGTTCACCACCACCGCCTTCGCCAGTTTGATCTGCAATTCTGTACCGCTTACACCCAGCAGCGCCCGCGCATGGCCCATGCTGATCAGGTTCTGCCGTACCATTTCCCGAATCACCTCCGGCAGTTCGAGCAAACGCAGGTAATTGGTCACCGTCGTCCGATCCTCTCCCACCTGATCCGCCATTTGCTCGGCGCTCAGCGCGAACCGGTCTCGTAGTTGTGCATACGCCAGCGCCCGATCCAGAGCATTAAGATCCTCGCGCTGAATGTTCTCTACCAGTGCCAATTGCAAAAGCTGCTGATCCCCTACCTCGCGCACAATGGCAGGTAACTCCGTTAATCCCGCCCGTTGTGCCGCCCGCCAGCGACGCTCCCCCGCCACCAGCTCATACCTCACCCCCTCGGCCCCATCCTTTACTGGCCGAACCACTACCGGTTGCAACAACCCATCCCGCTTGATCGAATCCGCCAACTGTACTATCCCCTCTTCCGCAATCACCCGCCGCGGTTGACCCTCATGTGCCCGAATCAACCCCACTGGAATACTCAATACCGTAAATCGAGTGCCGTCAATGGCACGATCATCTACGACAGTAGCATGATCTTCAATTTTTGAGCGGCCCAGATCCCCAATGAGCGAGCTTAAGCCTCTTCCAAGACGTTTGTTATGATCAGTTGCCATCTAGGCCTCCTCTTCAGTTCCAATTAATGTTCCACGTGAAACAACTGTTCGCCAGTAAACTAGCATCCTATAGAGAATCTCGCGCTACGCAATACTTATTTACGGTACTGATAAAGTTTCACCGAGCCGCGACCGTCATGGAGCGGTCTACATGGTATGGTAATTGAATAAGATTCAAACTTTACCAGTACCTTATTTACTGATATTGCAACCAGGTAATTGGTGATGGTTCATCTTATTCATGACCAGAGAAGTGAAAAAATCTCTGACTGCATGGATTTTTTACAGATTCCGACAACGGATGTTTCACGTGAAACATGGTTTATGGATTGGACTGTTGTGAGGTAGAGAAATCTGGTTTGATTACTCGGAAGACAGCGAAAGGTGGTTGAATTGCTGGTGGTAATTTACGCAACCCGAGAGGATACACATATTCAAATTGTTGTGGGGCATCCTTCAGCTTACGATAAAATGAGGTGTGCTCTTGATCAACGATTACATAATCAGCCTCGAAGTAGGTGCAGATGTCCTTGATTTCCACACCAAAGGTTTTCGTTTTGATCTCCAATTCATGACTATTGGGATTCTGCACAATTGTCTTGATTGAGTAATTTCCGGGGATCTGACCTCGGGTAATTCGCTTGTATCTTTCCCACAGCTCAGGGCTCATCGAGTTGGTGAATTGCGGATCTAGCCCGCATACATAGCGGTTGTGGTGGTTGTAATAATAATAAATCGGAAACCAATCCCAGTCATCAGCGAATATAAGCGAATCCTTCGGGGTGTTTTCCTGGAACCAGTTCATCGCTTGCGAAATGGCTTTAATGTCGTGCTTGCAGCGGGTGAATTTTCTGGTTTGAGAAATAGTAGCATAAGCACCCACTAATAGCACGATGCACAATGATACGTAAACTCTTTTTGTATAATTAGTTATGGATAATTGCCAGCCAATCGGGAGTCTGGCGAGGTTATCAATATAAGCAGTCGCAGCGGGGTAATAACCTTTCCAGAGATAAGCGGCATTAAGTACGGCAAAGAGCGGCCAATATTCGATGAAGCGCTGCGACTGGAAGGTCATATACAGAAAAAAAATGTTGAGCAGAGAGATGAAAAGAAAATCGCGGTCCTTAAGCAGTCGAAATCGGAACCGGATCATGAAGCTGAGCAGCAGCACGACCAGTACGAAGGCTGAGATCTGCAGCCAGTAGTTGAAGTCAATGGCGTTCCATTCCCCGCCGACCTGCACCGGATTGAGCGAGCCGACCTGTAAGCCTGAATCAAGAATCTGACGGGAATAGAAGTCGACGAAAGCTACAGGGGACTTGATGAAATAGGGATTGGTCAGCAGGCCGACGAAGAAGCCGCCGATAGCATAGACCCATGTTCGCCAATAGGAAGACAGGGGCTGCCAGGTCACCCACTGCACAAGAACCCAGATGGCAATGATAACCGGGAAGAAGACAAACCCGCCGTAGAGATGACAGTAGAGCAGGCCGAAGATGGCGACTTTCCAATGCTTATTCTGCAGGCAGTAGTAAACAATCAGGAGCATGACCAGCAGAGAAATGGATGGGGCGCGGATATAGCCCATGCGCAGCAGAAAATCGACCGGCATGACGCCGAAAAAGAGAATCCAGAACCAACGAAAGCCGACATCGAGAAAACGTAACAGGGTCACATACATGGCCAGGATGGCACCGAAGATGAGGATGATCAACGCCTTGCCGCCCAGAATGTAAGGGGATTTCAGCCAGCCCCGCAGACCGATCTTGAAATTTTCAACCGCGGACCATTCGGAGGATTTTCCGGCCCAGGTGCGGAGCGAATCGGGCATGAGATCGGCCAGGAACTTGGAGGTGTGGACAAAGGGCATCATGAGGATGTGGAAGCCGTAGTGGTGGCTGACGTTCTGCTGTTTGTTGAGGATGGTGTGTTCCAGCCATTTGAAGCGGTCGGGGAAGCCGCCGTCGGCGGTGGGGAAGAGGGCGGCCATCTTGATGTGATAGTAGGAGTCCTGGTCGCCCGGCTCATAGGTGGCGGAGAGGAGCGTCCACATGATGGCGACCCCGATGAGAAAAGCCCAGAAACGCTGATGGCTGAAAACGCGGAACCACCAGGATGCTGGTGAGTCGGCAATGGTTGGTACCGCGTGAGCAGCGTGCAGAAGATCGGGTTCGCGCGGGTTGAAGCCCGCGGCTCCTGGAGATGGACCACGTTTCGACATGCAGGCAGCATCGGTGAAAATGAACGATCCTGCAAGGGGGGCTAGGGAACAGGTACTGGTTAAGTTTGAACCAAAATTCAAATAAACCATGTTGAAAACTGCTCCCTTACGGTCGCGGCTTGGTGAAACTTTACCAGTACCAGGGAACAGGCAACCGGCAACTGGTAGCAAGTGCGGATTTACCCTGAGGAGCCATTGCCAAACTTATCACCGCGCCGCTACTAAGTGAGCGGGGATCTGTATGGTTGCTTTCTCCATCGTTTACTCACGGCGCGGCTAAGTGAAAATTAACAGGTACCAGAAGCTCAAATTTGAAATTTGAAAAATACAGTAAAATATCGGTGAAAGGCAAAACGGTTTCAGCAAGGGAGCCAATCTCGTGGTTCGGGCTTTTTCATTAAGCTGGTGGTTGGTGTTGTTGACAATGGCAATTGTATGGGGAACCAGTCTGGTATGGATTCTTGATCTGCCGATGGTCTTTGCTGGTTGGGGGATGATTGTCTGCGGAGTAATAATAGTGCAGTTGATGGTGCTGGCAGTGGAGCCATTTTGCGATAAATCATCGAAAATTGAATTCGTGGCGTCAAATGTTTTAAGTGCTGCCAGTCTTTCGAGTATTTTGTTCATCGTCTGGCTATATATCCAATTTTTAGAGGATCCTTTTTTTTTCGCCCATGAGATTAATTTTCCTGGGTGGAGGGTTTCTGTGGTTGTGCTCATTGATTCTTGGTGTGCCATTAGCGCTCTATCGAAACCGATATTATCGTCAGTACCAGTCATCTTGGAGGGGGCGTTGCAGGACATGCGGATATCGGGTGGATAATCTGCCGGGGCCGAGGTGTCCGGAGTGTGGGGAGCCGATTCCGGGTAAAGATGACTGGCGGGTGGAGCAGATGAAGCTGACGGGAAAGAATAATAAAGAAAAATCTCAAATCTGAAATTTGAAAATACAGAAATTTATAAAATAACAAAGCAAGAATGCGAATATTGGAATTTCTACGCAACCGTCTCAGATTGGGCTAAATTATTGGAGATTGAATGGAAATAATGTAACGTTGGATGGGTTGAACAACGATGCGCGGGCCGAAGTCCACAGCTCTTTGGGCAGGCAGGTTACTTTATTCAATTAAGAATCGACAACAGATCAGGTTGGCTGTGCTGAATCGGGAGGACTTATGAGTTCGAATGAAGAGTCATGGTACCGCGACGGGTTGCGGTTTGGGTGTACGCAGTGTGGGAACTGCTGTTCGCAGCGGCCGGGGTATGTGTGGGTGAATGAGGCGGAGCGTGAGGCGATTGCGGCGGAACTGGGAATGACGGTCGAAGCGTTTGTCGAGCAGCACACGTTCCGGGTAGGGTTCCGATATTCGCTGAATGAGCTGGGGCCGAAGAAGCAATATGATTGTGTATTTCTGGTACGCGAGGGTGATAAAACCAAGTGTGGAATATATACGGTGCGGCCAAAGCAGTGTCGGACCTGGCCGTTCTGGAACGAAAATCTGCCGAATGAACGGGCGTGGAACCATGCGGCGGAACTCTGTCCGGGCATGAACAAAGGGAAGAAGTACGATTTCGTGCAGATTGAACTCCGCCGTAAAGGGGTGGAGTAGAATATCAATAAGCGGCACTTTCTGAGCAGCGAAATGCGACCCCCTTTATCAGGGGCCTGCAGCAAGGCCATTATCAATCCGTATCAGAAGCTAATTCCTGAATTATTATCAAAGAATTAGATAATTTGTGATTTTTCTCTGGTTTCTGATGTAAAAAATTATTCAGCATTCGACTAGTCCGGCAACGAGAGAGTTTTGGGGGAATGGTGTTGGACATGCTTGTTGAAACGGTTAAGGCTGCTCAGAAGGGCGATTAGCGGGCTTTGGGCAGGCTTTATGATCGCTATGCCCCACTGGTGCGCATGATCTGTTTTGACGAGACAGGGGATATTCACCTGGCCTGGGACCTTGTGCAGGAAGTGTTCGTGGTCTGCATGCAGGACTTATCCGCGTTACGCACTGTGGAACGGTTTCAGGCTTGGCTGACAGGTATCGTCCGCCGAAAAATCATCGACGCCATCCGCAAAAATTCTCGTCGGAGTGTGGTGTATGAGAATAATATTCATCCGCAAACAACAACCAGTGATAGGACCATGGAACAGGAATTGATCGCTAAACTACGTGAATCAATCGCACAACTGCCCGAATCCGAACGGCTGGTGATCCAGTTGTTTCATCTGGAGGAGCTACCGGTGCTGGAGATTGTCGAACTGACGGGCATGCCCCCAAGTACGGTGTATGTCACGTTAGTCCGGGCTACCGATCGGTTGCGGCGAGCTTTGAGAAGCAAGTTGGGTACGGAGGTGGGTCATGAGCTGTATTGAACAAGCTTTACGAATCGAGGCGATGGTCTGGAATCGGCTCGGTGAAGCTGAACAGAGTCTCCTGTTCGAGCACATGACTGGGTGCGACTTGTGTCGCAAAAAGCTGGAGCAGGCACTGCTGGTAACGGAGTATGTGCAACTGGCCCGTCAAATACGTGACGCACATGCTATCGAGACGCCGGCTTTGTTTTTCAACGAGCACGCATCACGGAGGTCGCGGCTGCTTCCATTTCTGTCCTGGGACAAACCAGCGAAAGGAGCGTTTCGGTTGTCTAGAAAAAAAGCATTTCAGATAAGCCTGTCAGCTGCCATACTCGCCATTGTGATTGCTATACCGGTATGGTTATCCTGGGGACCATCGAGCAATGATGTTTTTGCTCAGATGGTGAACGCGATACCGCAGTATTCTTCGGTTCAATATCTCCATACCCGCCAGTTCAAGGGAAAGACTTTTGAAGAACACTGTATCCTGTCCCGGGGGGGCCGGATGCGAATTGAATACGGGCGCGGTTATGAAAAAGCGAGTCAGCATGATCCCTTGGCGTATATTTCTGATGGGAGATATTGCTTGAGTTATGAGTATCCCCTCATTTTCATTCGTGATTTTTCGATGGATAGAATGTTGGGAAAAAGCAGCCCGGAGATGATCATTCAGGGGGCACGTCGTAAATGTCTGCGGGCGAGTGAATTTTTAGGTGAACAAATGATCGGTCAACATAAGACCGTTGGTTATGTAGTGACTCTGGATCTGGCGGAAGTCTTATCGGAAGAATGGGGACAGGATCGCGAGCAACTGAAAGAGATATTTTCCGACGACGTTGTGACTTATCATATCTGGATGGATGTTAAAACCGGGATGCCGGAAAGAATCGAAACCTATTCGTCCATGGAACCTGAGGCAACGGAGATTCAGAGTGATTTCGTGTGGAATGAACCGCTTTCTCCTGATTTATTTTCCATCGATATTCCAGAGAATACTCGTTGGGCTATGTGGGATGAAATTGATCCGGATGATGACAGTGGGCAATGGTCTCTGGTTTCAGATCTAAAGGAGGGCAGAGCGGAATTCCAATCCCGCTATCCCAATCTGAAAATACAACCGGTCCCCGCGCTGTCGTATGAAAGGGTTGAGCCATCTTTACAATCCGAAGAAGTATTTCAGCGGATGGTCGAGTTGCTTCCTCAGTATCGTTCTGTGCAGTATACAGAAGGTGAGTTGCTGCACGGCCAATACCTGGAAAAGAGATATATTATTGCTCCGGGCAAGAAGGTGCGAATTGAATATGGCCAGGGTTATGAAGACATCGGATATCGTCGCGCGTGGTGCATATCGGATGGCGATTTTTATCTTCTGTACAACCGTCGCCAGATATCTCTTCATGATGGACACAATCCGCAGTCGTTCCTGAATAACTTGGAGCCGAGTCTTATTGCGCGGGAGATGTTAAGTGGGCGGTTGGTAAATAAGCAGTTTATTGGCGAAGAGACAATCGATGAACATCAGGTATACGGTTATATCCTGACCATCACGCGGTCTGCGGATGGATCGGATTCGCCGGGCTCCTATTATTTTATCGGAGACCGCATCGATGATGATGTAATAACCTGTGTGATGTGGCTGGATGCGGCTACCTCGTTACCGGTCAAAATCGAATCCACGCACAGCTATCTGACTCAGTTTGTCTGGAACCAGGTGCTTAATACCGAACTATTCGCTCCGATTCTTCCCCAGCGAACTTATATATTGTCGAGATCGCTTATAGGGGAAACCAGCCAGCTACCGCAGGACTGTGCTGACTCTACGGACGAAGAAGCCGGATGTTATATCTTTAATGCCGAAGATCGTCCTGAAAAATCGGCTAATGAAATCACGGAAGATTTTCAGGCCAAATATCCAAATTTTACGATTCAGCACGTAACAGAATAAGCCCCAAGCGCGGGCCTAGTGTACCCTGGTCAGGGCGCTGGCGATGCGGTCGCAGACCACCTCTAGGTGATTTTTGGCGGCGGCTTGCCGGCCGTTTTCTGCAGCTTCACACAGGTGATGCAGCAGAATGTGCGAGATCTCGTGCGCGATGACACTCTCCAACTGGTTTTCGGGGATTTCACGGCTGACCGCCATGACGAAGGTGTTGCTGCTGGTCGGGTAGACGCAGGCGAAGAAACCGTTCTGGGCTTCGGGATAATAGGCAGCCAGTTCGCGCTTGATCTGGCGCGGGATGCCGATATAGAGGCGCGTGAGTCGCCAATGGTGCAGGCCGAGCTGGTCGAGAAATTTCTGAGCGAGTGCGCGGACTTTGCGACGATAGCGATTCATGGTACACCTCCCCGCCGGCTCCATCCGGCAGGCCAACGCTAATGATGACGCGCCCGTAGACCGAAGCGTGAACGTCACACGCTCCGTGGACAGACCACGGGCGATAAATTCGTTTCGACAGAGGCGAATGTGGCGGCGGGTAACAGCTCGCGTGGTGAGCTCGAACCGCAGCGGCGGTTCTTCCCGCAATAGTCGGCCGGCTGAGGCCTGAAGGCGTGCGTGGCGATGACGCCGTCTACATATATTATACGATGAGCCGATCGTTCCGGCAGGCATCTACTACGGGTTTTTGGCAGAATTTGAGGACTTTCGCTAAATATAGCCGGTGAGCAAAGTTGAAGGAATCCGAGCGGCTGTAAGTCGAGTAATACGATGTAATGCGCAATGGTGAGTTACCCGATTCGGTTTACGGAGCAGGTACGGAAGTGGCCTGTGGTGGGGGGAGGGTGAAATCGACGACGACCGGGCGGTGGTCGGAATAATCGACTTTCGCGACGCGATAGTTATCGATCTGCGCCGTGTGCGGCAGCCAGACGAAGTCGATGCGGCAGGGCCAGCCATGCGTTTCGCGGGTGGAGGCGTTAGCGTCGGGTCCGCTGGCGGGGTCACGGAATTGATCGGCTAGCAGTTGATAACTGGCGGAGCCGGGCAGCGTATTGAAATCGCCGGCGATGATGATGGGGTCAGTGTTATTTTTCAGCGTGTCGATTAAATGGCGGATCTGCTCGACGCGGATCGGTTCGGTGTTGAGGAAGCCGGCGGGGGTGGCGGCGTCCAGGCTGCGAGCATGGATGCTGACGACTGTGTAAGGCCGCTGGTCAATGATCACATGCATGAGCAGGCCATAGGGGCGTTCATTGGGAATTTTGAGAGCGTGGCGGTCGAGGATTTGGCCACGGATGAGTATGGCCATGCCATAATCTTCGTTATCCAGTGAGCCTCGGCGTACGGCGGACCAGGTCATGTGGAGTCGGTCGGCGAGGTACTGGGCCTGATGCAGTCCGGGTTGATCAGGTTTTTTCGGCCAGGTCACTTCCTGCAGGCAGATGATGTCGGGCTGTTCCTGCTGCAGTAACTCACTGATCTGGTGGGTGGATTCCAGATCGGTGGGGTGCTCGATGTTATAGGTGACCAGGCGTAGCGAAACTGAGACGGGTTGTGTTGCTGGAGCGGAAGCAGGAGGCTCCGCATTGGAGCGCAGAAGAACAAGCAGAGAAAAATTGATTAGAAGTGTGATCAAGAATCAGCCTCGCGCGGACTGAATTCCGCGGTTCCTTGAGTACACCCGCTTGCCGGCACGTGCCGCTTTGAACGAAGGAGACGGGTGATTATAGATCGGCAGAACGGCAGGAGATAGTGAGTTGGCCGGCATCGCCGCGCAGCAAGGTTTGCTGAAGACGGTTGAGATCAGGGAAAGCGGCGGGATAAATGAGCGAGGCGGAACCGGTGGTGTAGAAGATGCCCGGTCCGGCGCCGGGAGCGGTTCCGGTGGGGGTGATGGCGGTGGGTTCGAGCGGTCCGGCAGCGGTGGGCGAAGCGTCGCGGTCGCGAACCCGACGATACAACACTCCCCGATCGAATATGGTTCCGGTGGAAGCGGGGCTGCCGATGGAGCGATCAATATCCTTGGGGGTGTGGCGGCCGGCGGCCCAGTCACTCAGGCCAACGATCAGCCCGGTTTCCAGTGCGCGAGTCAGCAGCAATTGTTGCAGTACATGGCGGGTGGCGAGCAGATCAACATCGGAGAGCAGTTGCGTGATATGGGGGAGCAGCAACAGGTCGATCTGGCCCAGCAGCGGGAGCAGCACTTCATAATGCCACAGTTCCGGTCCCCAGAGAATGGCTACCTTCCAGCCATCAACTGTGAATATGAAAGTTGAGCCAGGAAAATAACTGTGCAACCATTCACCGGAAGCATCGAGTATCGGGGAGACGATACGGGATTCTTCATTAACGCCAGGCATGAGGCAGGTGCCGCCGACCAGATAGCAATTCTGCTTACGGGCGAGGTTCTGCAGGAACTGTAATTGATCAGGCCAGGGCACCGCCTGCTGATCCTCCGGTGGCAGGCCGGCCCAATTGGCGGGCAGCAGTACCAGGCGCGCTGCTGCGGGCAGATGGTTAAATTGCTCGCGCAGGGTGAACAGGTTGGGCATGGGCTGTTGCCAGCGCAGGGCAGGCTGCAGAATAGTCAGAGTTAAAGTATCAGCGCGTGAAATCATGAACAGATATTAACAAGGAGACAGGGTTTAGGGGATAGGCAATAGGAATAGTATAAAGGTAGTTGCAGATAGGATAGTTGCGCAGGCTAAGAAAGTGTGTGAGTAGGTATTTGTTGAGGCCTGGGAAGGGAATGAGCCTGTCTCTGCCAATTTCCTGGCGCCTGCTACTCAGCTAAGGTTCAGCGATCGGTGGACGAGTATATATAATCATCATGGCGACAGCGACCCGTCGTAGAGCAGAACCGGAGCAGGGGCTGGTGAACGGTTGACCAGCGGCTGGTCAACGATTGACCAAAGGCTGGCGTAGGGTTGATCAGCGGCTGGTCGGTGAACTACCGCTTGCGGACTTCGTCAACAGCGGCGCCGGGACGACGATCCCTATTCCCACACCGCACCACCCTGCTCCGCAGCGTTATGATCCACTTCATGATTCCTCGACGATAACTGGACCCAGGAACGCTTTTCACACACGCTCTAAAGCCTGCGGCTCTTTGGAAAACGAACTACTTTCGGGGATTGTGGGAAAAAGAACTTGCAATAATGAGGCCAAAGCGGTCTATCGGACGTGGCCAATAGTACAATTATATTGCATATTATGCTGTCGGCAGTTCACGTCGCCGACATGCAGTAACCGGGTACGTTTGGATTCACATCTTGATGGTTTAAGCGCCGTCATTCGCACGGGTGTTTAAAACATCACCAGTCAACGGGGTGTCACATGATCACGTCCAGTGGTAGCACGTCAGATCGGTTGTTTGCCTTCGGTTTGATCCTAGTCGTAGTTGTGATGTTGTCGCTCTTTTTTACGGGGCATTGGACTTTTCCATTCCCGTAATCGATGAGTCGGGCCAGTGGCGGGTGGTGATCGGCAGGCGCTCTGCCGGTTGCAGCCAGAGCGTCAGTTGCTGATCGTCGATCTGAGTGTCGATGATGGCGAAGCGGATCTGGCCATTGGGCCAGACCAGCTCATCGGGGATCGGCCAGAGCAGCGGATTATCCAGCAGTTGCGAATATTCCGTCGAATAGTCATCTGTCGGCAGGGCACGGTTGCGGCACTGCTGCCAGGCAGCGGTGCGACAGATCCAGCTCACCGGCAGGGGCAGATCGCCCGCAGCGGCGGAAAGAAGCTGCAGACGCATCGGATCGACATCATTCTGCACGAGCAATTCAACAGTAAGCAGCGTCTGCACCGTGTGCCAGCGGGTGCCAGCAGCCAGGCGGATTCTTCCCGGCTGCAGATCGATGCAGGGGGCACGCAGATCATTACCAAGCAGATTGGCCAATGCCGGCCAGTGGCTGGACTGCACCGCCAGGAGTTCGTTCAACTGCCGTTCTGAAAGTGTGACGGAGAAGGTTTCGCCGGCTGCCAGGCGGCGGGTGATCTGCTCAAAGGTGGCCTCCAGTGTCTGGCGGGCCGATTGCAACTGCGTGGGGGTCAGCCAGAGCGGTCGATACCAGTCGGGCAGATGCTGAAACAGTAACCACATCGTTCCCAGCAGGAGTAGCAGAAAGAGTAAGAGCGTCTTCCAGTGCCACAGATAACGCCACCCTCTAAAGTGGATGGCGCGATCGGCTGTGTTGAATATTACTGTTCTAGTCATTTGAAAACAGCAAACGATTTAAGCTATTTTGCATAGCGAGACACAGCCACTTCGAGTCCATCGATATTCTCGGGACGCACTTGATATATACCCGCTTGCTGGTGCGCGCGGCACCGATGATCATTCCCGCTATTCACCGTTCACTGACTGACCTGCTCGTTTCGTGCACAGCCTGGATCGTGAAGATTCTGTTGATGGCCCGTTGCCTCGTACAGGCCTTCGTCGAGCTGAACCGCACGTGGCTTTGATAGTAGTATATGCGCAGGGGAGCAGTTGGGCACGGTTATATTTCTTCCAATAATTGACCGGCTGGTCCAGCCACTCATAGAATGAGCAGAGACGCAGCACTGAAGTTACGCAGTCGAGGCCCGTTGTGCGATGTGGGCGCGGATCATGGAATGGTTGTTGATCGGGAGTTGGCTGGTGAGCATGGCGGTGCTGACCACGCGGGATGCTTTGCCGCGCTGGTTTGCCGAACCGCCGCCCGCACCGGCGAGTGAATTGTGGCTGCGGGAGAACGGCCGGGAATTTCAGTACGGCATCTATGGTGCCAATGAGGTGCTGTGCGGTAACGGCTGGACGGTTTATGAGGGACGCGGCGAAGTGATCATGCGCACCGATGTGCTGGTGTTGAACCAGGTGGAGATGATCAATACGCTGTTTATCACTTCGGAGATGACTTTTCTGAATGAGACGGAGCTGGATCGGGTGGATCTGCGGATGGCGGGCATGCCTGCTGCGATCCGGCTGATGGGCGAACGCCAGGGACCGAAATTTGCCTTTTCACTGGAAGTGGGCAACTATCCCAAGCAGGAATTTGTGCTGGAGGCGGAGGCGGCGCAGACCCTTTCGGATATTATCAAACCCTTTTCCACACTGCGAAATCTGGAGGTGGGCAAGAGTTGGAAGATTCATGTCATCGACCCATTGTCACTGATCAAAGGGGGCAAGGGCAAACTCAAGGCTCTGGTGGCGGAAGTCACCGGCCGGGAGCGGATTCAGGTTCAGGGACGTGCGGTGGAATGTTTTGTCGTGGAGTGCAGCGGATCGCGCGCCTGGGTGGATCTCAACGGGCGGGTGTGGCGGCAGGAAAGTGAATTGCCGGGGCTGGGGCGGCTGGTTATTGTTGATCAGCCTTTTCAGGAAGAGAAGCTGGAGCAGGCCTACCTGCGAATGAACCGGGATCGCCATCGTGAACGTGAACATCATTGAATTGCAAGAGGTGATGAAGTCCTACGGGGCCAAGCTGGCGGTTGACCGGTTGTCGCTGGAGGTGCGCCGCGGGGAAATATTTGCGTTCCTGGGACCGAACGGGGCGGGGAAAACAACGACCATCAAGCTGATTGCCGGATTGCTGCAGGCGGATCATGGACAGTTGCGGATCAGCGGGCAGGATGTGA
The DNA here is from genome assembly GCA_022072405.1 of Phycisphaerae bacterium. Lineage (GTDB taxonomy): Bacteria > Planctomycetota > Phycisphaerae > UBA1845 > CAIVHJ01 > JAJVHX01. The sequence goes on from JAJVHX010000006.1 coordinate 52,515, forward strand.
GCCGCGATGGATTGGCGGTGCGGTCGCGGATGGCCTATGTACCGGATCAGCCCTTCGTCTATGAGAAGCTGACCGGGCGGGAGTTTCTGGAGTTTGTGCGGGAGATGTATCGCGTACCGGCGGAAGTGGCGCGGGAGCGAATCGCCGTTTTTGCCCGTCAACTGGATATGGGCAGCTATCTGGATCAGTTATGCGAAAGTTATTCGCACGGCATGAAGCAGAAGGTGGTGCTGGCGGCGGCGCTGCTGCATGATCCGGAATTGCTGGTGATTGACGAACCGATGGTCGGGCTGGACCCGCGCACGGTACGGGTGGTGAAGAATTTGTTCGTGGAACGGGCCCGGTCGGGACGCACGGTGTTCATGAGCACCCATACCCTGGCGATTGCCGAGGCGGTTGCGGATCGGATCGGTATCATTCATCAGGGGCGGCTGGTGACGGTGGGAACTTTTGCGGAGTTGCAGGCCATGCAGATGCAAAGCTCGCTGGAGGAGATTTTCCTGCAACTGACCGCCGAACCTAGAGACGAGCAGATATAAGTAACCGTAAACAGTCCGACGAAAGTGGTGAGCGGGTGATGATGGAGTCGAGCAGCACATTTCAGCCCTGCGGTGCGGGCCTGCTGCTGCGGGTTAAGGCCTTGATGCTGCGCAATCATCTGGCGCATGTGTTCCGCGAAACGCCGTTGAAAATCGTCAGCTTCGCCGCAACGGTGCTGCTGATCTGGTATGGGTTGTTCATACTCTTTGCGAAAATATTTGAACTGGTTCGGCAGGAGACTTTTCAGGGAATCGTGGCGGTTCCGCTGATTCTGGATTTCTTTTTCCTGGCGCTGATGGTGATGCTGGTGTTTTCCAACGGGGTGATCTCGTATGGGAATCTCTTTGCCCGGCAGGAACCGGCCTATCTGCTGAGCCAGCCGATCCGCCCGACCAGTTTGACGCTGCTGATTTTTCTGGAGAGCGTGTTTCTTTCTTCGTGGTCGCTGCTGCTGATCGGGCTGCCGCTGATGGTGGCCATGAGCACGATTACCGTCAATATTCCCTGGTATTACTATCCGCTCTTTCTGGTGTTTTTCCTCTGTTTCATACCGATACCCGGTGCGATAGGGTTGCTGGCGGCGTGGCTGGTGGCGGTGTGGTTTTCGCGGGTGGCCCGGCGGTTGTTGTTCGTGCTGGGTGCGGCGGTGGTGATGGTCGTGGTGTGGTGGGTATGGGGATTATTGGGTCATTCACGGTTGCAGTCGGAGGATTGGCTGAAACTGTTTTTTGAGCGGGCGGGGATGATTCAATGGACATTCTGGCCGAGCCGCTGGGTGAGCCAGGGATTGAACGAAGCCCGCAACGGCGAATTGGCGGATGCGGCCTTTTATCTGTGGCTGACTTTCTGCAACGGAATATTTTTCAGTTGGCTGGTAGTCAAAGTGGTGGGGAGGCGGTTTCTGGTAGCTTATGATCGGGTGCAGGCAGCGGGGGGTGGAAGATTTTATCTGCACAGCTGGACAGGTCGACTGGCACCGGTGTTGTTCTGGTATCTGCCGCCGGAGTTGCGGCAGCTGGCCTGGAAGGATATGCGCACATTTCTGCGCGATCCGACCCAGTGGACGCAGCTGTTGATTCTACTGGGGCTGCTGGTGCTGTATGTATGGAACATACCGAATATTCCGCTGGAGATGGTTCGGTTGAAGGAATATGACTTTCAGTTGCTGATTTCCTTTCTGAATCTGGCCGCGATCAGTCTGATCATGGCGACTTTTACCAGCCGGTTTGTGTTTCCGCTGGTGTCGATGGAACTGCAGCAGATGTGGCTGGTGGGTTTGCTGCCGATGAAGCGCAGCCGGGTGTTGATTCCCAAACTCGCCTTTGCGCTGTCGGTGTCGCTGATCACCGGGGAGATTGTAATGGGCATGGCGACGCTGGCCAGCGGCATGTCACTGGAACTGGCGATGGTGAACATGTTGCTGATTGCCGTCGTGTGCGTGGCGTTATGCGGGTTGGCGGTGGGAATGGGGGCACGTCTGCCCATGCCCTACGAACGCAATCCCGCCAAGATCGCCAACGGCCTGGGCGGGACCATCAATCTGATTGTGTCGCTGGCCATGGTGGTGGCCCTGCTGGTGATCTGCTTTTTCCTGGGGGTTTATTTCAAACGACAAGGCGCCATCGTGTTTGACACAAATTCGGTGGCGCTGATGGTGGGGATCATTGTGGCGGGTTTGATCGCGGCGGCCGGTCCGATGTGGGTGGGCGGACGCTATTTTGCAAAGCTGGAAGTCTGAAAGGCAGTATTCTCGCGGCTGGCTCGAGTGAGAATAATTCTCGCACCAGCAGACACCGTGATTGATGAACCAATCGCGTCATGAACCCAATCCAATGGATTCGAATACAGGGTGATCGCTACCGTGCATGGCGTGAAGCACGCGCTAACGAACGATTGCGGCAATTTATTGCGGAGGCGAAAAACCCGGAAAATAAAGCGCGTTTGCGTCGTGAGTGCGAGAAGGAATATGGCCGGCTGATTCTGAACGAGTGCGGATTTTATCTGCTGAAAAATGGACAATGCGAAATCGCCATTCGCTGGACAGATGTTCACACCATTCAAACATTCAAGCGTGACTATTTTACTTACGACATGATCTGCCTCGCGTTTGAAATTGGTAAGAACGAGTGGATTGAAATCTGGGAGAGCATGGTGGACTTCATGAAAGTGACGGCGAAGATGCATGAGGAGTTTTCGACCATTCCCCAGGGTTGGTACACCGTTGTCATGTTTCCTGCGTTCGAACCGAACTGTCGGATTCTCTGGCGCCGTGAATTTGATAATGGACCAGCTCTGTCTCACGATACGGAACCTTGAAGCGAATGAAGCGACATCAGCTCGCTGCACGAGTTCTGCCTGCCAGTCTCACCCTCCGCCTCATGTTCGAGAAATATTCTCATCCCTACCAGTGCCGAACACTGACGGCTAGTTCCGATAATTATCTATTTTGGGCCATTCATGATGCCTGCCGGGCCAGTGGCGATGAAATGTGCGGGCGGCCGGGCTAAACTGGTATATGGAAGGAAGCAGATCGGCTGCGGGAAGCACGGATCGGTAGGTCCGTCGTGGCTGGTCATCGGAGGAGAAAGATGGCATCAGGGGAAGGCCGCGAGCGCCTGGCTGGCGCTACACCGACAGCACAGCAGGAAATAGCCCATCATCCGACCCGTTATTTCACGGCGGCGGAGCTGCGGACTATTTTTCAGGAAATGGTGCGGGTCGAACTGGCCAACGGCGTGTTGCGGCACAGCAAACGGCGGGAGTTGTTACGATTTGCCGAGCAACTGGGCATCGGGCAGTTTGAAGCCTGCGTGATCGTGGCCCAGATGCAATATCGTGCCGACCAGCTGGAACCGCCGCAACTGCTGAGCGATGAGGAAGTATACGAACACCTGGTGAAAGCTCAGGAACACAATGCCACGATGCGCCGCCTGGTGCTGGCGTGTGGGATGGTGCTGGTGATGGACCTGTGGATCTGGCAGCTGGTTTTCTGATCCGCCAACGAACACCTGTACGGCATAATCATTTCTCAATCTGTTTTCGGTCATTACGATGCAGAGCAGGCGTAATAACCGCTCCCTGACGGTCGTGGTTCGGAAAGATTTTACCCGTCCCCGAAGATGAGTACCCGTTCGCTCGCGTTCGTGGCTCTGATAAGCAGGGGTTGATCAGGGGTGGTGCGCTTCATCGAGAGCGTGGTCGAGAAATTGCAACATCTGGCCGTAGTAGCGGATGCCGATGATATCGGCACATTCGCAGTGATCGGCCATTTCCACCGCGACAAATTCCTTTGGTTCACGAGCAGCCTGGAAGACGCGCTGCCCCTGGGCCAATGGGATGGTGTGGTCACTGGTGCCGTGAATAATGCGCAGCGGGCGGGGAGCGATTTTCGCGGCGGCCGTCGTCGGCGAAACCCGGTCCAGCCGCACACCCGCTTCGAGATCAGCAAGCGTCATACCCGCCGCATAGGCCCAGGGACGATACCAGACCGGGAAGGAAAGGGTCATCTGCCTGGCCATATCACTCACTTCCGCGTAGGGCGATTCCAGGTGCAGGGCGAGCAGACGCGGATCGTCAGCAGCGGCAAGGAGCAGCGTGGCAGCGCCCATGCTCCAGCCAACACCGACGAACTGGCAAGTCTGTTCTGGATATTGCTGTTGCAGGAAATCCAGGGCGGCGCGGAGGTCGCTGCTCTCCAGGGTGCCATAGGTGACAGTCCAGCGGTCGCTGGCGCCGTGGCCACGATGGTCGTAGAGTAACACGTTGTATCCACCTGCCACCAATTGGGACGCAAATTCGGTCATGCCGCTGCGCTCATCCATCACGCCATGGCACACGATGGCGGTGCGCGTAGCGTGATCGGCGGGAATCCACCAGCCACGCAGTGTAGTGCCGTCGTCTGCGTGCCAGGCAATATCAGTGTACTTCAAACCACAAGCGGTTAAGGGATCCGTTGTGGCGCGGCGTTTCAGCGGATGAACCTGCATATAACTGAGCAGGTAAGGTTGCAGGATGGCGATGAGTAAAGCCAGCCAACCGGTGAGAAGCAGCAGGCGCCCGGGTAACTGATCTGCCCAGTGTCTGGGGAGTAGACGATGGCCAAGTGTAAAATAGGTGCGTCGAATCATACCGAGTGCCAGGATCAATCCGCAAAAGCACCAGAGTACGCGCGTGATCTGGCCTCGCTGCCATACTCCCGGTGGTCCGAAGTTGTCGTACGCGGCGATCGCCAAGCCGATACAGAGCATTAATCCTGTAGAAGCGGAAAGAGGAAATCGAATGCGGGTGATTGCTGCAGGAGCAAGATGCGGTTGATCGGCAACGCGCGGGACTTCGGTGTGCTCACTCGAACCGCTGAAGCACACGCCACCTGGAGAGGGGGGAATCGAGCGACGGATGAGAAGGCGATGGAGTAACAGCAGCGGCGGGCCGATCGGGTAGAGGCGCTCAGAGGGAACAGGTGAATACCAGCGTAAGAGGAGGTAGGCGACCAGGCCGACACTGCAATAGATCAACAGCAGCCGCCACCGGGCACCGCGCAAAATTGTTACGGCGGGAAGCTCATCAGCCATACTGAATTATACCCACCAGCAGAGCGAATTATTGATGATTAGGAACCCGTGCGCTCGGCTCTGATCAGGTGTGGAGATTATTCGATCTGGATACTGGCGAGGGCCATGGAGAGATTGTCGGCGAATTCAAAAACCTTATCGAGTCCGGTGACCAGGAAGACGCCCCAGACATGGGTATTGACACCGCTGAGGCGGAGTTTGCGGCCGTTGGAAATGATCACCTGTTTGCGCAGTTTGAGCAGTTTGGCGATGTTGGAGGAATTGAGGTACGTGACGCTGGCGAAATCGACGACCACATCGTTGGCGGGCTGGGACTGGAGCATGGCCAGCAGGTTTTCCAGGTCATCCGTGAACTGCGGATCGTCCTGCACTTCAGCGACGATGATGGTGTCCGACCAGTTTTGAATTGACATCTTGATAATTCCTCTGCTCGGCAATTTAGGCGCGCACTGTAGCACTGGGGAAAATGGGTGTCAACTGCGAAGACGGGGGCAATAGGTTATCGGCTGCGAACGAGCATCTGTTCGTCGATCTGCAAGGCCTGCAAGGCAGGGGCGATATCCTGAAGGAACCGCTGCCCGTCGGTATAGTAGCCGGCGGTATGGCGCAGGGTGGTGACCTGCTGTTGCCAGTAATGATTGAAGTGGCGCATCAGCAACTCTCGGAGATACTTGCTGTAGATGCTGGCCAGGGCGATCGGCAGGTAGTGGCTTTCGCCCTTTTCCTGGAAAATCAACCGCAGCGTCTGCGTGGGTGTGCGAAGCAGGTAGGAACTGGTCGCGGGGGTTTCTTCGAGCACCTGGAGTGACCAGTCCTCGAAGGCTTGCAGCAGCGAAGCGGTATAGTGCTGGCGGGCACCCTGGCGATCGAGCAGAAACGTGAGCGACTCGTAAGGATGCTGGCTGGCGGCGTCGCTGATGAGCTGCAGGGTGAGGTTCCAGAGCAGGGTGGCTTTATTGCGCATCTGCGCCACGCGTCGGTTGTAGTGACCTTCGGGCAGAATGGCGGCGGCGGCGCCAAGATAATTCATCTGATGCAGATCGAGATCGCGGCGAATGGCGCCAGCCTGCAGTTTGATGCGTGCGAGGTGGCAGCAGGTGGGTAGAGGAGTATCCAGCGGTTGATACCAGGGGTAATCAAGCAGCGGTTGGCAAGCATCGGGAGCGAGCGCCTGGAGCAGCTCGGCGGTGGTACGGGGCAGCGAAGCCGTACACGAGTGCATGACCAACGCCACCTGTTCCAGGGCGCGAAAGCCGTTCGGTCCGCGATGCAGTTTCTTGCTGTCGATAATCGGCAGGCGGCTCATCAAACGAGTCGGGTGATCGGTGACGGTGTCATGGAGCAGTTGCCAGAGGTCGGCATCGACGAGATCGTCGGGCAGGGCGAAAGCCGTGCGGGTGACCACCAGCGGGCCCAGGATCGGTCCATATCCAGCTTCATCAATACCCAGCACGATGGCCATCGGCGCTCGACTCCTTTCGAAGCGATGAGCGCATTGTATCCGGCAGGGCGCGCGGCACAATCCCCCTGTGAATTGTTGGTACAGGTAAAGTTTGAACCAAAATTCAAACAAACCATTTTGACAACCGCTTCCTTACGGTCGCGGCTCGGTGAAACTTTACCCGTACCGAATTGTTGAGACGAAAATCAGGCGGTCGGTGGTGATGAAGCGGAGCGGCGGAAGCGTTGTTTCAGCAGCGGCGGCCAATAATCGAGGCGGAAAAAATAAGCAGTGCCCAATCGATAGCGCAGCAGATGATAACAGAGGGTCGCCAGTAACGCGCCGCAAAGCACATCGGACAGAAAATGGCGTTGCTGAACTATGCGACTCAAACCGGTCATGATCGCCAGTGGAAAAAACACCCACCCCGATCGAGGCCAATAGAGCATCATCAGCAGCGTGATGGCGATGGCGTTGGCGGTATGGCCTGACGGAAAAGCATCCAATCCGCTGAAGGGTTCGAAATGGGTGGCACCCTGACCCAGTTCAGGCCGGGCTCGGCCGACCAGATATTTAATGCCCTGCACCAGTAGACCGTTGGATGCCAGGACCAGTGCATAGCCGGTTAATAGTCGCCAGCGTGCCGGGTAGAGCAACAACACTCCGCCGATCAGGATGATGGGCAGGGTATCAAAGAACCGGGTCGATAATTTCAGCATCGTACGAAGCCAGGTGCCATCGGCGGCGAGCTGGTCGGCAGTCTTCACCGTCCAGGAATCGAACTGGGCGAGTACGGCAATGGCCAGGAGACTGATGGCCAATGCTACGCTCCAGCGCCACACAAGTGAGCGGCGCAGATCGGAAGTAAGTTCAACGGATGGTTTCGTTAATTCGGCCACAGTCTGGTGCATAACCAGTTTATTGGAGCAGGTTCAACGATCGGCTTCAACGGTGGAGTATAGATTATTCCCGGAATTTACTGGTTATGAATTAAGATTGGGTTAAGTGAAGTCGTAGCCAGATAGTTATATACGGATAACCGGAAATGTGCAGAGACGAACAAAACCGAATCTCGTCGTTGAGTGTGCTCTGGTTGTGGGTGCCGTGATGAAAGGTTACAACGCGGCACGGCTTAGTGAGCCGTAGCCCACTACAGTTACATATAATGGGCAAGCCGGAAACGTCAATCATGCAGTAGAGCCATTACTTCCGCGCGGGTGCGGGCATCGCTGCGGCAGAGTCCACGTATCGCAGAGGTGACCATCAGTGAACCGGGTTTCCGCACACCGCGGGCGGTCATGCAGGTGTGAGTGGCTTTGATGACCACGGCGGCGCCTTTCGCTTCCAGCTTCTGCATCAATAGATCACATATCTGTGTGGTGAGACGTTCCTGAACCTGAGGCCGGCGGGAGTAGCTTTCGACGACGCGGGCCAGCTTGCTGATGCCGACTACTTTACCAGCCGGTAAATAGGCTACATGCGCGACACCGGTGAAGGGCAGGAGATGATGTTCGCACATGGAATTGAAGGGGATATCCCGCAGAACTACCAGCTCATCATACTGCTCGGTGAAGAGCACATCGAGCAGATTGGCTGGGTCGGAATGTAACCCCGAAAACATCTCCGCGTACATTTTGGCCACTCGACGAGGTGTTTCCAGCAACCCTTCGCGATCGGGATTTTCACCCACGGCCATTAGAATTTCGCGAATCGCCCGTTTGATCCGTTCATGATCGATCGACACAGGTGGTGTGGAATTCATCTTCGTTTCTCCAGTAACCAAGAGGGGTAGTCGCGACCGGGTTTTGGCTCCGGTATGGGCCATGAAACTACGCGGCCTGCTGCACAGCTGATAACAGGCAGATTATATCGGGAGGGCAGGTTAAGATCATTGACTGAGTCGCAGGGGTGACAATGTCCGGTAAACCCGTCACGCAGCATACTGATAATGAGTAGTGCTAAAAAAATGATTCCTTCGGGAAGCAGGGGATTGATTTTAACTTATTAGATTCACTACGATTAGATAGAGGAGTGGAAAGAAGGAGACGGGGAGATGAAGCATCGATCGATGGCGATGGGTGGCCTGATGTTTTTACTGATCGGTTACTGCGGATGTATGACTCCGCCGGTCCCGGTACAACTGGTGGCGCGGAGCAGCCTGTTGTTTGATAACCTGCCCAGTGAGATTAATGCAGAAGATCTGTCGGGCTGGCGTTCGATTTTATCCGCGCCGGCGGATCAATACCGTGACCAGGTCTGGTTCCGTGAAGTTTTCTATGATGTGCAGGGCCAGGGATTCTGGTGGCCCGATTACAATACTCGCCGATTCCAGTCCGTACGCGAAGGATCTACCCGTCGATAAAGTCATATAATTGTTTAGAAATTAATAAGTTAAGAGACTTTTTGCTGAAATTTCGTAATTAATGTTGTAAGATATTTGATTATAAAGAGATAGCATGTATGATGAAGTATGCGGTTCAATAGAGAAATCGGGCTTGCTGGACGAAACTCTTTACAGTACGATGACTTGTGTCAATCGATGGCGCAGCGAGCAGCTGATGATATTTTGTACGGCAGATTGGAAGTAAGTCTGGACTTGCCATCGTTTATTGGGTGTGCGGTGTAATGTTAAGTGGCAGCGTGGATCGCAGATCAAGGGCCAAGGCTATGTCGACCATTACCAAGAAAGAACTGATTGATCGCATCGCGGAAAAAACCAACAACAAGCGTGTGGTGGTGAAAAAAATCATTCAGTCATTTCTGGATGATATCATCGAAGAGCTGGGAAGCGGTAACCGGCTGGAATTTCGTGACTTTGGCGTGTTCGAGAGCAAGCATCGAGCTGCGCGAATTGCCCAAAATCCGAAGACGTTGGAGCGCGTGAGTGTGCCCTCGAAGCGCACTGTGAAATTCAAGATTGGGCGATTGATGAAGTTGCGTTTACTGCAGGCGAGCGAAGCCGAGAATGCAGCACTGGTACAAGAATTGGTTCGTCATCAGGGAGGGGGCAACTCCACAAACGTCAACGGTTAGTTATCGTTCCGTTAAAGTGGCTGTAGTGAGGGTCTGGCCGCGACGTATCATAACGTAACCTGCTGAAAAATTGATCGTTGTAATAAATGGGATGCCCTGGGGCATCCTTTTTTTTATTGATCCAGATCAAGACCGAATAAACGAAATCAAAGAATCTACACTTGCACCGGAGATAAATATCCGATAGATTAAATGAGAATGAATCTCATTCCATTTATTAGGTAGATTCCCTCATGGTAGGTCATCAGGTTCATGTGCTGTCCGGCTTGAGTGCAGGTGAGCGGGGTCTGGTGGTTCAGGTGCAGGCGAATGGCATGGCGGTTCGGCTGCGGGAGGTGGGATTGTGCGAAGGGCAGGAGCTGGAAGTCATGATCGCCGGTGATCCGATGGTGTGCCGCGTGGGGCGCAGTCGGTTCGGTATAGGCCGAATACTGGCGGAGGCGATTGCGATCAATCTGCAGGGGTAAGTGAATCAATCATAGAAGAATCCAACCCGCAAGAAAATCCGGCAGATGATCCGCAGTTTTTATCATCAAACAATCCTATCCTAATTATCAGGTGAGTCACGGTGTTTATCAGTGAAAGCACGATCGAACCGGCGGTGAAAATTAGACGGTTGGCGATTGCGGGTAATCCCAATTCCGGCAAGACCACAATTTTCAATGCCTTAACCGGGCTGCACCAGAAGGTGGGCAATTATCCGGGTGTGACGGTTGAGCATCGGGAGGGGTTGCTGTCATCCAGCGCCGAGGAGCGGATCCGGCTGGTGGATCTGCCAGGGGCCTACAGCATGGTATCGCGCAGTCTGGATGAGCGGGTCATGCGCGATGTACTTCTGGGGCTGATGACGGGCGGCGAGCCGATTGACGGTGTGATTGTGGTGGTGGATGGATCGAATCTGGAGCGGCATCTTTATCTGGCGACGCAGATCATCGACCTGGGCTATCCGACGATATTGTGTTTGAACATGATGGATTTGGCGCAGCGTCACGGGTTGACCATTGATACGGGCTGCTTGCAGCAACGATTGGGTGTACCGGTGGTCGAGACGGTGGGCTTCCGGCAGGAGGGCATTGCCGAATTACGATCGGCTGCAGAACAATTGAAATATTCGCCCGCGTCGATGCTGAAACTGACGCTCCCTGCTGAGGTCGAGCAGCAGGTGAATGAGCTGGCTGAGCAGGTCCAGAATTGGCGGGGTGATTCATCGCTGCGTGCGGTAGCGATTGCGCGACTGCTGCTGGCCAGCGTCGCCGTGGATAGTCGTGAAGTAGAGGGGCATCTGATACCGCTGGAATTGGCCGGGGCGGTGGATCAGGCGGTGGCCCATCTGACGTCGGCAGGAATCGTAGCGGTGGACAGTGTATTGGTACAGGCCCGTTACGGGGCGATACGCGACCTTTATACGGGAGTGGTGCAACAGGATCAGTCGGTACGGAAATCACGCAGTGACCGGGTGGATCGGGTGCTGACGCATCCGTTGTGGGGTGGGACGGTATTTGTTTCCCTGATGTTCGTGATGTTCATGGCCATCTTCAGCTGGGCTACACCGCTGATGGATGGCATCGAAGCAGTGCTGGGATATGCGGGTGAAGTCGTGACGCGTTTGATACCGGAGGGGACGCTGCAAAGTCTGCTGGTGGATGGAGTGATCGGCGGGGTGGGGTCGGTGGTGGTGTTTCTGCCGCAGATCTGGATTCTGTTTTTCTTTGTCGGTCTGTTGGAAGACACGGGATATATGGCCCGGGCGGCGTTGTTGATGAATCGGCTGATGAACCTGGTGGGGTTGCCGGGAAAAAGTTTTATTCCGCTGCTGAGCGGTTATGCGTGCGCGATTCCGGGGATCATGGCGGCGCGGACGATTGAGAATCGGCGGGACCGTCTGGTGACGATACTGGTGGTGCCGCTGATGAGCTGTTCGGCGCGTCTGCCGGTGTACCTGACCGTGATCGGGGCGATTTTTGCCGGGCAAGTCTGGGTGCAGTCCGGGGCGTTGTTGGGTTTATACGTGCTGGGTACGGTGATGGCCTTGGGGGTGGCTTGGCTGCTGAAGCGAACGATGCTGCAAAGCCCGCCCACTGGATTACTGATTGAACTGCCGCCCTATCATCGACCCAACTGGGGTACGATTATTCGCAGCATGTGGGAGCGGAGCGTGTTGTTTTTGAAAGGGGCGGGTTCGATTATTTTCGCGGTCAGCGTGGTGCTATGGGCGCTGGCCTATTTTCCGCAGGCCGACCCGGTGGCGGCGGAAGCGGACCCGGGCTTGCAGTTGCGACAGAGCTATATGGGGCGGATGGGGCAGGCGATCGCGCCGGTGATCGAACCGCTGGGTTATGACTGGAAGATCGGTGTGGGGCTGGTGGCCAGTTTTGCTGCCCGCGAAGTATTCGTGAGTACGATGGGCATCGTTTACGGCGTGGGTGATGAAGTGACTGAGGAAGACGCCACGCTGCGGGAAAAGATTGCGGCCGATACCTGGCCGGATGGGCGGAAGGTGTATACGCCACTGGCTGGGTTGAGTCTGCTGGTGTTTTATGTGATCGCCTGCCAGTGCGTTTCGACGCTGGCGATCATCAAGCGCGAGACCAACAGTTGGCGCTGGCCGGTGTTCACCTTCGTTTATATGACGGTGCTGGCCTATGGGGCGGCGCTCATCACCTACCAGGTGGGGTCGTCCATGGGCTGGGGTGTATAAAACTACCTGCCTGAGGACCGCTCAATTATTAATTTCATAGCTTCCAAAAGGCCCGGTAGCCGGATCACGACCACAATAGCCGATTCGCGGATCCCCATCATTCCATTTCGCCAGCCAATAGCCACCGGGACCGAAGCAAGATTCTAATTCAACACTAAATCCGGGTTCGACTGCTGGGGGGTATAAGGGATTTTGGGGAAGCGCCTTCAGATATTCCGGTTCCAGCAGGCCGTTCTCTAATTCTGCACACAAACTGGCCGAGCAGGTGGTTTCGTCTACGCAACCGGGAAACGGGTAGCTTGAATGTTCAGCCATAAACAGATCGAGAGCTTTTTGAATAGTTCGGGCATTGGCACGGGCTTGCTGCAATTGGGCGGAATCGGTGGCGGAACTGTAGCGGGGAATGGCGATGGCAGCGAGAATACCAATAATGACAATGACAATGACCAGCTCCACCAGGCTGAAAGCGGTTGGTACTTGGTCTTTTGTCTTTATATTGAATGCCTGCAGCTCCACATCTACTTATTTCGGATAGGTTTCCGCCCGCGCCCAGCACATCCAGATCAGGTCCGATAGTCAGTTGCTAAGTCGCCGGGTAATGGTCAAATGGTTTCTACAAAAGCCACGGAACCGCTCCCTGATGGTCGCGGCTCGGTGAAACTTTACCAGTACCTGCTGCTGGCTGGGTTTTGATAATTTAGGTGAATTGGCTGACAATCTGGCAACATCATCAATCCGGAGGCAGACAATTAATGGACTGGGCAACTTTATTGACGGTGGAGAATGGGATTGCACTGCTGACGCTGGCGGCGCTGGAGATTGTGCTGGGGATCGACAACATCGTGTTTATTGCGATTTTGTCAGGCAAGCTCGATCCGAAAGTGCAGAACAAGGCGCGAAAAATTGGACTGCTGGCGGCGATGGGGGTGCGGATTCTGTTGCTGTTGTGCATCAGCTGGATCATGAAGCTGACGAATGAATTGTTCACTTTGTATGGCCATGGTTTTTCGGGTAAGGATCTGATCCTGCTGGGCGGGGGATTGTTTCTGATCATCAAAGCCACGCTGGAGATCCACCACAAGCTGGAATCTGCGGAGGAGGTGCATCTGCCGCGTAAGAAGTCGGCTTCATTTGCGGCGGTGATCGGCCAGATCATGATGATCGATATTGTCTTTTCGCTTGATTCGGTGATTACGGCGGTGGGTATGTCACAGGTGATCCAGGTGATGATTGCAGCAGTGGTGCTGGCCGTGCTGGTGATGATGATCTTTGCCAATCCGGTGAGCGGGTTTATTGAGAAGCACCCGACGATGAAGATGCTGGCGCTGTCGTTTCTGATGCTGATCGGCGTGATGCTGGTGGCGGATGGTGTGGGTGGCGATATTCCGCGCGGGTACATTTATTTCGCGATGGCCTTTTCACTGGGCGTCGAGATATTGAATATCAAGGTGCGGGCACGGAGCGCGCCGGTCGAGCTGCATGGACCCAAGCTGAACGAAGCATCGTGAAAGTTGAATAATGAATAACCAAGGCCATGAAAATAAGGATGGATTGTGCACCCCAGGATAATCATGATCGTGAGCAGTCTGTTCATGGTTGCTTCGTCGGTATCGGCGGCGCCGATCGAGATCGGTCTGGCCGGCAGCGGGGAGTTGCTGTGGATCTATCAGCGCGGGCCGGCCAACGAGCGCGGTGAAGTGTTGTTGAGTTTCGGGGTGCTGCCCAGCGAACGGATCGGTTTTGTCGGACCGGCGGTGATGCGCGGCCTGGTGGGGCGGGTGGCGGCGATGGCGGCGACGGGGCGCGATCTGCATGTGATCTATGATGAGGGTTCGCATCGGCGGTATCGGTTTGTGGAGCATGAGATACGCACCATCAGCGAACTGCCGCTGCCGGCAGGGATGCAACTGCTGGGGTTGGCGGCGGCAGAGGGACAGGAGGGGGTGTGGGCGCTGGTGATCAAGCCAGTCGACGATCATAACCCAGCCACGCGATCGGATAGAGTGGTGGTGATGCGCTACGATAAGGCCCAATGGCATCCGGTGGCGGAGGGGCCGGCAGATTATCGAAATGATGAACAGTGGCAGTTGGCGGTCAGCAGTCAGGGAACGATCGTGGTGGCGAAACGTGCGGCCGGTCAACGCACGGATCAATTGTGGCGATATGCCGACGAACGATGGCAAGAAATGCCCAGCATGAGTACGGTTCACGAGAATGAAAAAATCCTTGCGCTATTAGACACCAATGGTCAATGGGTGGCGGCGGTCGGGGGAGTGGCCATACCGGATCATCCCTTATTGAATATTCAAGCGCTGCAGGAGACTCGGTTCGAAATGACGAATCACATCGAGTCCGGTCCCGTTCGAAATCAATCCATCATCGCGGCGAGTTGGCACGGGCAATTGGCGGTAGCGGGGCTGGATGATGCGGGGCATGTCTGGTGGAGTGGCTGGCCGCTGGTTGATGAAGATGCCCGGGACGGCAGGCGACAATCCGCGCTGGCGGCGGTGGATTGGCGAGAAGTGCGGTCGCTGCACAAGCGTGGCCGGGCGGGTCGGTCGGAGTCAATTCTGAACTGGTCGGCGCTGGCTATGCTGTTGGGGCTGTTTATGCTGGTACTACGTACACGGCAGCAGCGGATTACGCAACCGGTGGAACTGCCTCGGGGCATGGCGGTGGCGAAATCGTGGCGGCGGATGATGGCCTTCATGCTGGATGGCGGGCCGGTGCTGATGCTGACCCTGCCGCTCTGGTGGCCGCCGCTGGAGCGGGTGGCGTTTTATGAGAAACTGCTGGAGCTGGAAGGGCGGACCATGCCGATCATGACGCTCGACTTGTGGCAGGGGTGGCTGGCGGCGTGCGGGGTTTATGTGCTCTACGGGACGTTGTTCGAAGCGTTAGTCGGAAGTACGCCGGGCAAACTGGCGGTCCGCTGCCGCGTGGTTGATGAGCAGGGGTATCGCTGCCGCTGGGGGGCGGTGATCGTGCGTAATATATGCAAGGCGGTGGAGCTGGCACCGATTTTCAAAGGTTGGCCGGTGGTGCTGCTGATTCTGCTGACGCGGAATCGGCAGCGAATCGGCGATTTATTGGGCCGGACGCTGGTGGTGGAGTTGGTGGAGTTGCCCGACGAAACGCTGCCTGCCGCTACAGATTCACCAGATTCAACCACCGGACCCACGCCACCACGCTGATTTTGGGACGCTGCCCCGCCGAAAAAATAGTACCACGCGCTTTGCCTCACCAGAAGTTGAATTGTAGGTTTGAATTGAATCGCACACGTAGAATCTATGGCAGCCTGGGAACCTCGAGAGAGGTGCGATTCATTTATTTGCCACTCCACCCCGTGTCCGGTGAAGCGTCTCGGTCGATGGAATCGGTCGAGACGCTCGCATTTTTACAGCACTTTTTCTGAACGGTGAGCAGCGGGTGTATTGCGCCTGACCAGCGGGTGCAGGTATACCGCCCTGGGAATTCGCCTTCCGTAATTGGCGGGTCGTCAGACGGGTGGCTATGATGCCGGCAGGAGGTGGTGAAGTTGAGTGATGTGGAACAACTGGTGCAGCGCGTGGCCGGCCGATTACT
Source organism: Phycisphaerae bacterium (assembly GCA_022072405.1). GTDB lineage: Bacteria > Planctomycetota > Phycisphaerae > UBA1845 > CAIVHJ01 > JAJVHX01. The sequence goes on from JAJVHX010000006.1 coordinate 68,383, forward strand.
GGAAAGCAGCCGGACCGTGGCGACGGCGGAATCCTGCACCGGTGGGCTGCTCAGTAAATTGCTGACCGATATTCCCGGCAGCAGCCGTTATTTTCCGGGCGGGATCATCGCCTACTCCAACCAGGCCAAGATCGATCTGCTCGGAGTATCGCCGGAACTGATCGCGCAGCACGGCGCGGTGAGCGCGGAAGTGGCTGAAGCGATGGCTCGGGGTGCACGCCGGTGCTTCGGCAGCGATTATGCGATCTCGATCACCGGCATCGCCGGCCCGGACGGCGGCACTGCTGCCAAACCAGTCGGAACGGTGTTCGTCGCGCTGGCTGATGCATCTTTATGTGCCTCCTGTAAAAATCAATTTGACGCCCGCCATCAGCGAGACGGTATCCGGGTTGACGCGGTGGTGTCCGCTTTGCAAATGCTGGCTGAGGCAAGTGGACGGGGAATTTTGAGATGACGTACAAATAAAAACGGCCGACTCGGAGGTCGGCCGCTACTTCTAACTGACAAATTAATATTCTTTGTGATCCGTTTTATCCGACTTCAATCACCGAATTTAATGCCCTGGGCGAGGGGCAGGTCGCGGCTCCAGTTGATGGTATTGGTCTGGCGACGCATGTAAGCCTTCCAGCTGTCGGAGCCGGATTCGCGTCCGCCACCGGTTTCTTTTTCTCCACCAAACGCGCCGCCGATCTCCGCTCCGCTGGTACCGATGTTGACGTTGGCAATGCCGCAGTCGCTGCCGATGGCGCTGAGGAATTGCTCCGCTTCCAGCAGATTGGTGGTGAAGATCGCGGAGGACAATCCCTGCGGAACTTCGTTGTGAATGGCGACGGCTTCATCGAAGGATTTGTAGGGAATGATATAGAGAATCGGGGCAAAAGTTTCTTCGTGGATGATGCGGGCGTCATGCGGGGCTTCGGCGATGCAGGGTTTGACGTAGCAGCCGCCGGGGAATTTGTCTTCGGGGAGTATGTCGCCGCCGTAGAGAATTTTGCCGCCTTCTTCCTTAATGCGCTGGATGGCATCCTGCATGGTTTTGACGGCGGCTTTATTGACCAGCGGGCCCATCAGCGTATGAGAGTCGAGCGGATCACCGATAACGACTTGCTTGTAGGAAGCAAGCAGGCGTTTGACCAGATCGTCGTGGCGGGATTCGTGAACGATGATGCGGCGGGTGGAGGTGCAGCGTTGGCCGGCGGTGCCGACGGCGCCGAAGAGGATGGCCCGGGAAGCCAGAGCGAGATCGGCGTACTGGGTGACGATAATGGCGTTGTTGCCGCCGAGTTCGAGGATGGTGCGACCGAGGCGGCGGCCGACTACTTCACCGACGCGTTTGCCCATCTCGCAACTTCCGGTGGCGGAAACCATCGGAATGCGCGGATCATTAAGCAGCAATTCCCCGACTGAGGAACCTGGCCCGATGATCAGCGAGAAGATGGCGGGGTTCACCTTGTTAGCGTCGCAGACCCGCTCGGCGATTTTGGTGCAGGCGATGGCGCAGAGCGGGGTTTCGGAGGAGGGTTTCCAGAGTGTGGCGTTACCGCAGACGGCGGCGATGGCGGCGTTCCAGGCCCAGACTGCAACCGGGAAGTTGAAGGCACTGATGACGCCGATCACCCCGAGCGGATGCCACTGTTCATACATGCGGTGATGTAGCCGTTCGGAGTGCATGGTCAGGCCGTAAAGCTGGCGCGACAGTCCGCAGGCAAAATCACAGATGTCGATCATTTCCTGCACTTCGCCGTCGCCTTCGGCCTTGATCTTGCCCATTTCGAGAGAGACCAGCGAGCCGAGCAAATCCTTTTTTTCGCGGAGGGCGTTGCCCAGTTGGCGGATCACCTCACCGCGTTTGGGGGCGGGAATATCACGCCATTGCAGAAAAGCTTCGTGGGCCCGCTCGATGACCAGTTTGTAATCTTCGTGGGTGGCGGTGGAGATTTTGGCGATGGGGTGGCCGTTGGTCGGCGAGAGCGAAGTATGCTTCATGCCGCTGCCATGCCAGTGGCCGTCGAAGGCGCCGAAGTTGACGGTATCCAGTCCGAGTTGCCGGAGAATATCAGGTGCGTTCATGTCGAAACCTCACGAAATACGGTGATTGGGGTGTGAAGATATTGAGGATATACGATGGCCAGAGAAAAGGGAATAGAGCGGCAACAGGGAACAGGAGGATGGGAACAGGCAACGGCGAAACAGGAAAGATAATCCGTGTGGGCTAAAGCGGAGTCGTGTTAATCGTTCCGTGGTGTGGGAGTTGAGTGTGCCACGGCTGTACCAGCCGTGGTGGTGGACCGTAATCCCGCACGGCTCACAGAGCCGTGGCACACCACGGGGTTTTTATCAGGCGGACCCATAAAAATGAAACCGCTCTAAAGCTTAAGGCTTGGAGTTAAATTCACCGTTCAAAAATCAATAATGAATGGGGGTGTAGCAGTCGACAACACGCACTGGCGGGAAAGTGAATAACATTCCTGCCGCCGGGGGTCCGCAGGAGGCGTTACCGGCTACTGTTGAAAAGCAGAGACGGGTCGGGCGATGCGGGTTATCCGGCAAAGCTGCCGCCGAAAAGCGAATCAAAAAACCCGCTGACAAAAGTGCCCAGGAAGTAGGCGAGGATGGTATAGATCCAGCCGACGATGTTGTCGCCGATCAGCTCATCGACGGCGCCGATTTCCGATTTGGCGTAGAGCAGTGCCGGGTTGGAAAACAGCAGCATGGCGGTGCAACAGAGAGTCGGCCAATATTTCTTCATAAACCACCCCTTACATCAGAGCGAGATTTTCCTTTAACCGATAGGAATTATACAGCGCCCGCGTGCAGGGCAGAAGTCCGGCGGTTCCGGGCTAGTCTCCGCTGCGGATCAGGGTAATGAAGATCATATGGAAAAGGCAACTCCGGATTGGTAGAGCCACGACGCGCGGGCTGAAGCCTGCGGCTCGTTGTTAAGGAGCTACTGCACAACTCACACCGGGCCGCGACCGTCAGGGAGCGGGAATCGGAGTGGTTGCTTTCTCCATCGCTTCCTCACGGGCGCGGCTCTGAAAGCCGGAAGATCCGTTTATCGAGTTTGGCAATAGCTCTTAAGTGGAATCGTCAAGAGTTAATAAAGCGGTGCGACACCATTCGTTGAGGCAGAAGGTGCTCAATCATCGGCAGGGGGCTGGGCTGGGGGTATGGGCGATGGATTTGGAGGCGGAGGGAGCTGTTCGATATTGGGCAGGTCATCGAGCGAGCCCAGGCCGAAGACCTCCAGGAAACGTTTGGTCGTGCCGTAGAGGATGGGCCGGCCGACGTCATCCGCTCGACCGACGATTTTGATCAGGTTGAGTTCGCGCAATCGATTGATCACCTCGCCGCACTGCACGCCGCGAATGCTTTCCACGTCGGCCCGAAGGATGGGCTGCTTGTAGGCGATGATGGCCAGCGTTTCCAGGGCTGCGGGGGAGAGTCGGCCTTCATCGCGGACCCGCAGCAACTGAGCCAGATAGGGGTGATAAAGCGGCAGGGTCAGCATCTGATATCCGCCGGCGATTTCCTCGATGCGGAAGCTGGCGTTGGTCTGCTCATAGCGCTGGTTCAATTCAGCCACCAGGTCGCGGATTTCGCGAAGACCCTTGGCGCCGGCGATTTCAGCCAGCCGGCCAGGCGGCAGGGGCACGTCACTGGCGAAGAGCAGTGCTTCGATGATCGATAAGGGATCAGGAACCGGGAAATGGGGATCCGGTACCGGGGGCTGAGGACAGGTAGAGGCCGTGGGAGTCGGTTCAGAAGGTTCCTCAGCGACCAGTGGGGATTCCGTTAATGAATGAGTATCCACCATGAGGTGCAGCATATCAAATGCCGAAGTAATCGCCAATCAAATTTATTGCAGCTGAAGAACAGGCTGAAGAAAAGCGTGAAACCGCTTCGAAATATTATGGGGTCAGAACCACTTCCCGAGGGGGCGTTCGCACACCGACAGGCGGATTGGAATAACTTTGCGGATATCGTGAGCATCATGCAATACAGAACGTTCTCACACAATTCGAGAATCGCGCGGGCTTAAGCCCGTGGCTCTTTAGGCATTAAACCATTCCTTTTCATGGGGCGCTAACAACGTAAAAAAACCCGCAGTGTGGTCGCTGCGGGTTAAGGCATGAGCGAGAGAGGGTGGTGTGGCTCAGTTTTCCGTTACGGTCAGAATCGCGACGAAGTATTCAGTGGGGCTGATCTGGATGGTGCCCAGGATGGCCGGTTCCCCGATGCGGACTTGTAAATACGTTTCCAATCCACAATCCTGATAGCCCACTTTTTGAATCTGGTTGCCGGCGTTGTCGGCACCAATAGAATGAATCGTGGGGATATTGATCATCAGGCTGCTTTCCATCTCCACCACTTGAGTATCGGGCGAGGAATGGAGTTCGCCCCTGAAGTTGGTAATCGCCGGATAATTTTTTTGGTCGGGGTCTTGCTGTAGCTGGTTGGTCACGCCTGATATTTTGAAAGCGGTTCCGACCAGAGCGGTTACAGAAAAATTGGCCACCACTTCACCGCCGGGAAGATTCTGCGATTTCAGCAAAGCCTGATATTCGAGCGGAGTTTTCTGCTGTTGTTCTGCATCAGGATCGGAATAGAGCAAAGCGCATTGAATGTGGAGTGTCTGGTCGGCCTCCTGCTTCTGGTCCAATTTCAGCAGCCCGAGTTTACTGACCACCTCCTGGACCAGTTCAAGTTCAGCTTCGTCACGGGAGACAACCATCAGCTGGCTGTCGAAACCCAAAGGGACAATTCTCAGCCGTTCACCGAATATATCCTGTAATATAGAGGCCAGACGCGGGGTTTCTTTTTCGGAACAATTGAGGGTCAAAACCGCCACCTGCTGAGGCTTGGTAACCGCCTGCTGGACCGGAGCGCGGTGCTGCGTTTGATTGATCTGCTGGGTGTTGGTTGATGCGTCCGGCGTGGGATCTGTGGATACCAGCGGGCACGTACATAACAGAGCACTGAAGAGCAATGGAATCATATCCCGTTCCTTTCTGAATGGTGTTTAAAATGATGTTACTGATTTGATTGATCAATCCAGTGAGTGATACACCCGGATGTAGTGCAGGTTGAGGGGTTCATTGGATATTTCAGCAGTCAAATAGACCAATTATTCTGCAACGGTTGCGCGAGAGGTGGTGTAGTTAAGCAGAGGGGTCAGCGTGCCGGCCATCAGGATCGCCCAGTAGGCAGCGCCGTGAGAGTAACCATTGGCACGCAGCACGATGGTAAGGATGCCGATGGCCAGGCCGTAGATAAAAGGTCGGCCGGGGCGTCGGGGACAAACCGGGCGATCGCCGGCCAGCAGGCAGGTGGCGAAACAGAGTTCACCACAAAAGAGCTGATATAGAATCCACAGGAAGCCGATCGGCAGGATCGGCGGACCGACCACCAGGATGCGGATCGGCCAATGATATTCGGCGGGCCCGTTGGGCGTGAGAAATGGAATCGGCCACCAGGCTGCAGCCAACAATGTTCCGGTAACACAACCAATCAGCAGCGACAAAGGCAGATGGTTGCGCCAAACGAGATACGCCGCGCCAAGCAAAATCAGCAGCACGGAGGTTTCGCCCACACCGCCTCCCGTGGTCCCCATCAGACAATCGCCCAGCGGGGGCAATTTATCGCGGATCAACTGCAGCAGAGCGGCGTCGGCGGTGCGTTCCGAGGTGGGTGGTTGATAGAGACTGGCGAGCTGATCGACCGGACGGGTGGAGGTCCAGGCATGATTCGGTGGAGTCGGTGTCAACTCGAACCAGGAAAGATTGACCGGCGGCGGTTGCTGTTGCGTGAGATCGCCGACGAAGAGATGGTTCCGGGCGAGCAGTGACCATTGATCAGGCCAGAGATCCTGCGGAAAAAAAAGGCTGACGGCGATGCGGGCTACCAGAATGGGATGCCAGAGATATTGCCCGATGCCGCCCTGGGCCTGGCGGATGATGACGGCGAGAGCAGCCGCCAGAGCGATTACCAGCCACCAGCAATTGGGTGGAAAGGTCATCGCCAGCAGCAAGGCCAGATGAACGTTGGCGGAGTGGCGCGGCGGCGGCTGGGGGCGGCTGATAATACGGATCACACCGTCGCACAGCAGAGCGGCCAGTATGGCAATCAGCAGTTGCAACAGGGTAGTCCAGCCGAAGAGGGCGGCGGAACCGGCGATCAGCGGCGTCATAGCCCAGCGATAATCGCGATAATAGTTTGACGCGGCACCGGTAAAGGGTGGAAGCGTGCCGCTGAAATTTCCGGCTGGGGTGGTCATCAGCATGTTGCGGAGCGGCGACGGAAGAGCGACCGCCCGGCGGTAAAGCTCAGGCAGAGCGCCAGTGTAGCAGCCCCGGTGCCGATTCCGCAGGTGCGTGAGCAGAGCACGACTTTATCGCCGTCGTAATTGACGGAAGGATCGCAATTGGTATCGCGCAGGTTGATCGGAGCCAGCAGGATCACCTGGCCATCCTGCCCCAGAGCACTGGCGACGGAAAGGGTATCGGTTTCCAGATCATATTGCAGTACGAAATCGGCCCCTTCGGCGAAATTATCGTCACTCAGCCAGAAGACCTGGCGGAATCCTTCGTTATCGGTGGCGAAGCGGATATGCCCGGCTGGGGCGCCGCCGTCACGGGTGACGATGTAATTTTCATCCACGATATAAGGGGTGAGGCGGTCATCACTGGTGACCAGGACTATGCGGCGGTCGCAACTACGGATGAAGAAATCAGCATTGAAGGTGTTGACCGCGGCGCAGCGGGAATCACCCTCCGGGTCGATGAAAACGATGGTTCCGTCAATCAGGCCGAAATCATCAGCGGGCTGGGCATTGCCTGCCGCCACCCAGATCCATGATCCCAGAAGCGCCAAAAGGAGTTGGCTGCGGATTCTCATAACCCCTCCAGACCGAGCAAAGGTTCTACGAATAGACGTTTATATATAGCGTGCTGCCGATGCGGTCAAACCATCTCCACGAAGGTGGTTTGAAATTTCACCCGGCGATTATCGAGTCGGTCCGCCGGGTTCGACACCCATCAGCTCGACATCAAAAATCAGCGTGGCTCCGGGTGGAATAACATTCCCGGTGCCTTCTTCACCGTAGCCCAGGTCGCTGGGGATCAACAGTTTGCATTTCTGGCCGACCTTCATCAGCAGCAGGGCTTCGTTCCAGCCGGGTATAAAACCCTGGCTGGGGTGGCTCAGTGGTTCGGTGCCGCGATCATAGGAACTGTCAAATTTCTGCCCGCTTTCCAGCCAGCCGGTGTAGTGAATGCGGACAATATCGTTGCGGGTCGGGGTGGCGCCTTCCGCATCCTGCAATACCATGTACATCAGACCCGAAGCGGTCGTGGTGAATTTCTTGCCGGTCTCGGTTTCAATTTTAGAAATGGTGTCTTTATGTTGTTCCTGCCAGGCTTGGATGGTTTGCTGCTTGGCAGCCTGAGCGGCGGTGCGTTTCGCTTCCACCTGGGCATGAACCTTCTCGCGGTCGAATGTGCCGATCAATTTGACGGAGTTGATCACCACCGGGGTTTCGGGAGTGACGGCGCCTTCGCGGGTTCGATACTTGGGATGCATGGCCAGCGGGGTATTGATGATCTTCTCCACCGTATCGAGACCCTCAACCACTTTGCCGAAAACGGCGTAACCGCGACCGCCTCGCCAGCGGTTGCTGTTATCGACGATGTTAATGAAGAACTGGGCCGTGGCCGAGTTGGGGTCGCCGGTCCGGGCCATGGCGATGGTGAAGGGCAGGTGGGTCAGGCCATTATCATCTTCCAGGGTGATGGGGTCACGCTGGCCGGTCTTCTCTTCCATTTCCGGGGTCATGCCGCCGCCCTGGATCATAAAACCTTTGACAATGCGATGGAAGATGGTGCCTTCATAATAGCCGGCTTCGGCGTAGTCGATGAAATTCAGGACGGTAATCGGAGCCTTTTCCGCATCCAATTCCAGGGTGATGTCACCCAGTGTGGTGCTCATCAGCAGACGGGGGTGGAGCGGATTATCAGTAGCCGGTGTTTCCGTGGCGGCTGGCTGGGTGGAGGGTGCGGGTTCCTGGGCCGGGGCCGAGAGAGTTAAGCCGATCCAGCAGGTCAGTGTCAGCAGTAGCATGACAAATCCTTTCACATGAAAGTACGATAATCAACTGAAAAAACGACTCCGAGCGGGCTGAAGCCCGTGGCACGGAGGGATAATCCTGGGCAACAGCATACCGGGGCAGGCGTGTGGAAACAATGGTGGGGTAGGTATCCCTGTGGACCTATTACCTCCTGCGCATTTTCTATGAGTGCGTGGCGGACTACTTCCCTGTCGGCTGTTGCCGGTACTCGCCTTTGAACATCCGGCAGAGATTACAGGAAACCCGCTTGCTGACGCTGGCGGCTCTGATTAGTTTGAAGGCAGGTTGGTGAGGTAACCGTGGAGGATCAGGAATCCGTTGCAAAGCGGGTCGGGGGCGAGTATAAAGCGCGAAGTGACGGTTAAACGGGTTGTTGTGAGTGGATCAGAGCGGGTGTGGAGGAGCCGAAGATGAAGCGGGTGAGCTGGCGGCGAGCGTTTGGGTGGCTGACCATGGCGAGTGCGGGGTTGTTGTATCAGTCGAGCTGCCCGATCGGGGAAAATTTCGATCCGGCGCTGCTCTTTTCCAATGTGGCCTCCACTCTAATCACGGACGGCCTTTTTTTTATATTCGATAACGCCCTGTTTCAGCTGACGTAGAAAAAGTATAAAGGTACAGGTGCAGTTATGAAGCCAATCAAGCGCATGATGCAGGTCTTAACGGTAGTGACGGCGGGGATGGTCTGGCAGGCGGGCGGCTGTGCGACGACCAATCAATGGCACGAGTTTATCCGCACCGAGATCGCCGTACTGGCCACCCAGATCGTGAGTGATCCGCTGACTCAGCCCTTCGAGGATCTGACCGGTCCACAAGTGGTCGAGGAAGTGGTGCCGTCGCTCTAGGAGTGGCGGTCAGAGATCAGAAATGGCGCGTAACGTATATTGAAATACGCGCGGACGAAGCCTGTGGCTATTAAAAGTTAAATCCGGTCTTTAGTTTTATCGAGAAGCGCGTGATACGCACATTTCCAGTGATGGCGGTATTCCTCGTCGGCATCGCGTCAGCGTGGGCGGCGAGCGATGAGACACAGCGCCGGGTACAGTTCAATCGCGGTGTGGTGGCCTTTACGCAGCGCGATTACTCAGCCGCGGAGCAGATTTTTGCGGAACTGGTCGGCAGCGACCGTGATGATGTCGGGTCACGCTATTACCTGGGGTTATGCCGTCTGCAACTTAATCAATACGAAGCGGCCAGTCAGGAATTGGCAGAAGTCTTGAAACTCGCCCCTGATCGGCTGGAAGTCAAGCTCGACGCCGCCATCGCTCAGGTCGGGCTGGAGCAGTTCACGGCGGCTAGACAATTGTTGCAGGAATTTCTGGCGAGCGGTTTGGGCGACGCGACCAGTCGGATGCAGGCCCAGTTTTTCCTGGGAGTCGCGGAGTATAAAACCGGCAACTATGAAGCGGGCCTGGCGGCACTCGCCGAGGCTGAAAAAACCGCCACCACACCGGATATGCAGGCCAATATCGCTTGGTACCGGGCTTGGATATATACCGAGCAACGCAAGACGGAAGACGCCGTCAAGGAATTTGGCAGGGTGGTGGAGTTTTCCACCAACATCGATCAGCAGGCACGTGCCCAGACGCTGGCGGAACAGGTCAAGAGCGGCGTGCCCTCCGGTGAAGCGCCCAGCCAACTGGAAGTAAATGTGGATTTGGGGCTGAGCTACGACACCAATGTGGTGCTGCAGGGTGACAATACCGACCTCCCGGTGAATCTGGATAATGTGGATGATTTCCGGCTGGGGGTGGGGACGGATGTGCGTTTTGTCCAGCCGGTCGGTGAAAAATGGCTGCTGGGGATTGGCGGCAGCACCTTTAACAGCTGGCATGGTTCGCTGCAGGAATACAACGTGCAGACTTATGGCGGGCGGACCTTCGTCAATTATTTTCTGAGCGACCGGGTGACCCTGGGTTTGCAGTATGAGTATGACTATAGTCTGGTGGAGAACGAGGAATTTCTGGCCCGCCATCGGCTGACCCCCTCGGTGCGACTGGTGGAATGGTTGTATGAAGACGGCACGCCGCTGACCAGTTCGACGGTGTTCTGGTCTTACGAGAACCGGGCCTACATGGACGATATTACCGATTGGCGTGATGATCGCGACGGTGATTATCACAGTCTGGGCTGGGTGCAGAATTTCAATCTCTGCCAGCCGTGGCAGGCGAGCGGTGACGGGCGCTGGCTAAGCATGGCCGCCGGATATCGTTATTCGCAGGAAAGCACTCAGGGCGATCATTTCGACATGTCGGGTCACGGATTGTCGCTGCGCTGGCAGATACCGCTGCCATGGGAGCTGGAACTGGATATGGCTGGGCAGTGGAGCTGGGAAGATTACTGGCAGAGTAATCGACAGGATTTCTTCCTGCGTAATCGCGAGGATTTTATTCAGCGTTATGTTTGGGGGTTGAGTCGCGGTTGGGAACTCAGCCGGCAGGTACACATGCTGGTGCGCGGCGAGGTGGCCTGGACCGATGATGATTCCAATGTGATCAACCGCCGCAAGGAAGCGGTCTATTCCTATGATCGCGTCATTTATGGCCTGACGCTGACCTTTACGTTTAATTAAGGGTACAGGGGAAAGGGTAGAGGAGGTTCCAGAATGCTTTTCCGGCACATAAATCTTGGCGGGATGCTGGTGTGTCTCCTGGGTATGGTGTCGCCGGCGTTCGGCCAGTTGGGCATTCTGACCGCCACCGTGGGCGAGGGGCAGCTCATGCGCACCGGTGGTGAGCAGACCGCGTGGCGGATGGGTGAATATCTGAATGAAGGCGATACGCTGCGCACCGGTTCGGGCGGGTATGCGATGCTCTTTTTCGTCAGCGGGCTGGGCAGCGAAGACATCGAATTCGACGGGACGATCGTGGTCGAGGTGGATCAGGATACGGAGTTACAAATTCTGCGCATCCGGGAACAGCGGTTGCGGCCGATCGATATTCAGGTGACGCGCGGGCGGGTGCGGGCTTTTTTTGACGCCGGCGAACACAAAGATTTCATTCTGCTGAGTACGCCGCAAGGCCGCATGCAGGTAACCGGTTCTATCATTTATGCACAATACACCCCCGGTGCCGATGGCCAGGCGGGGCGGTCGGAGTTCGGAACTTTTGATTCCGACGTGCGGGTGACGCTGTCGGCTGACGGGCGGACGGAGTTGATTTCGCAGTTACAGAAGGTCATGGTGGTGGCGGGGCAGGTCGAAGTATCGGGCATGACCAATGCGGATGTGCAGAGCTGGACCACGCTGCCGGACCTGAATTTTGCCGCGGCGCTCGCGGCGCGGGGCACGGTGCAGAGCGGTTATGCGGAGCGAAGCTGGGTGGGCGAATATGTGACCAGCGAAGCGCGGCTGGAGGATGTGGCGGCGGAAGGGTCGGCCAATATTCCCAGTCAGGAGCCGGAAGTGGCAGCAGCCAATCCCACGACGACCGGACGCACCACCGGGCCGGCCCGTGCGGACAGTCAGACCCGTTTGCGCTCGGCTGGTGCAGGTCGCAGCGTCGGCGATGAAGATAATGCGGAAGGTTTTGGCCGTGATACCAGCCGCTGGCTGCGACAACGACAACTGCACCCGCAACGGTAATTAACTTAAGTCTATTTACTCCGTTGACGAGGTGTGAATGAGATACGGGCAGCGCATCATCTGGAGCGGAATATTGGCAGCCATGCTGGCTGGCTGCCGGACGGCGACACCTCCAGCGTCGCAGCCGGCCGACCACCGCACCGATCAGGCCACCCGCCAGACGCAGCGTGATGCGGCACAGGTTCCCGCCGAACGTCAACCGCCGATTGAACCCAATGGAAACCACCGAGGCCAGGATGTGATCGATCAGCCACGTCGCTAGGCGAGGCCGGGGGTATTTGCGTGTGTCGAAAACAATTAATAAACCACTACCCTCTCGCACTACAGTACCCCGTTCGCTAGACATTCCCTCACAGATACCGAAACCCGCGATTTTCTGGATATTATCTTACCTGCTCAGCGTCGCACTATTGGCGGTGCCAGTCACCTGGGGGCAGAGTGCGCCGGTGGATGATCTGGCCCAGGCGGAGCAGCGTTTTCACCAAGCCCTGGAGCAGGGAGACTATGAATTGGCGACCCGCGAGGCGATCCGGGCGATTCGTCCGGACTGGCACGGGGCCGTCTTTGTTCATCAGGCTAACCGCCTGCTGCAACAGGCGCGAATTATTCTCGATGCGACCGAACCAACTCCTGAACAGTTGGAAGAGGCGCAGCAGATGCTGGTCCGGGCGGAGCAATTGCTGCAGGAACTGGAACGACGGGTCAAGCAGTATCTGGATGCCGGCTGGGAGGCCACACTTCCGGAGCAGTTGAAACCGATTGCTGAACCCGCGCAACAGGAGTTGCACGGACTGGCCGATATGCTGAATCAGCGGCAGCGAACAGGATTGGCGCTGGCGACATTGATCATGCGGGAAGAGATCGCTGATGAAGAGGTGGCCAGGTTGTCGCCGGAATTGCAATATCTGACGGCCCTGCATCTGGCGGATCGGGGCAGTTTCGATCGCGCGATGGTGGTAATGCAGCCACTGCAGGTCGAAGGTCCGCCGGCGATCCGCAAAGCCGCAGAAGTAACCAGCGAAATTCTGCGGGACTGGTTTGCGGAGGCTGAGGATCGTCGAAAGTGGGATCGACTCGTATTGCGCGGGCTGGACAGTTGTGATGGTTTACACACGGCTTACGCGGAGCAACCGGAATTGGCAGGGTCACTGCTGGCTCTGGTTGGCCGATTGTCGCGGGAACATGCCGATGTGTCGACCGGGCGAATCAACGAAGTCCTGGAAGCGATCACTCAGTTGCCTCCGTCACCAGCGGGAACAGATGCCTCGACGGAGTTGTTACAGGCCAAGCTGAAGCAGGAAATATTTCTGTTGCAACGACGAATGGAACATTGGGAGGCGGCGGTTCCTTCAGCGGCATGGATCGATCGATATGTCACCGCACATTGCTGGGTCTATGCGACCGAAGCCAACTTGATCGCCGCCTCCGCCAGCCCAGAGGCCTCAGAACAACAACGGTATGAACAACAGGCTCACCAGGCGGCGGCCCGGGTCTCCCAGGTCAACACTTCATTAGGGGCTGCACTGGAACAACGGCTGGCGCGCTGGCAGACCCTGCAACAACCCTTTGAGGTGTGGCGGGAGCGGGCGGAAAGAGATCGCAGCTATCAGGATCAACGGGGCACGGTATTGCCGGATGTGCTGATCGAGTCGCGGGCGGATCTGGTGCAGCGGGTCCGCAGCGGTTATGAAGCGCGGATTGCGGAGTTAGTGGCTGCAAGCCGGATTGAAGAAGCCTGGCGGTGCGCGCAGCAGGCCAAAGCACTGAGTGTCGGCCGCATCATCGCACCGGTGAGTCTGACCCAGTTACAGAGCAGCAAGTTGATGTCGCTGGGAACCGGCGGGCAATTACAAATTTCCCGGCAGGAGTTGTTTGTCGAATATTTTTTCGGGCCGAACCGGGCCTGGGCTTTTTACCTGCTGGCACCGGGAGATCAATTCAGCCCGTTGCAGGTGGTGGAATTGCCTCGAGCAGAGATTGAGCAGCGACTGGCCACTGGAAAAGTGTCTGCGGAACTGAAGCTGGGCGACTGGTTCCTGGGCGGTAAACCGACACTCGAGCAGTTGTGGTCGCAACTGGAACCACTGAAACAATCCAACAAGCGGTTGCGGCGGGTGGTGGTGGCGGTTGATGGGCCGATGAATCTACTGAGCTGGAGTAAAACGGATTCTGGATTTGATGGCCAGGTGCGCATACTGCCCAACGCAGCGGTGCTGGGCGATTCGGCCGCACTGGAAGGGCGGGATGTCGAGCTGCTATGGAAATGGTGCTGCAAGGATGCGGCGGCGAAAGTGCGTGAAGTGCGCAGTGTGGCGGCGGGTCGCGTCGAAGTACGACTGCAGGATGGTGGCGTAGTGGCGTTGCTGCTGCAGGATAGTGCGGAATAAGTTCAGGAGTATGGGTCATGTCCCTCGAGGCTTCATCGCCGCCGGTGCCGTCGTATGATACCTGGCCGGTGATCGCCCATGTCGAGACCGATCGTTATTGTGATTATTGCGGCTATAACCTGAATACGCAGGTGGTGCGGCGTGACCCCGATTTGCAGTTGCTGCTGGTGCGGTGTCCGGAATGTGGCCGCCTGCATCCCGCCGGGGAATTGCTGACCAGCCGGTATATCTGGTTTCGGCGCTGGGCGCTGTCGATCGCCATCGTGTGGATCATTATCCTGCTGGGGTTGCTCATTCTGCTTACTATTATGCAGGGGGCACTCTGCCGCATGCCGCTCGAAGTGCTGAGCGGCTGGGATAAGATTATGACGGCAACTGGTGAGAAGTGGGTTCGGCAGCCACAGCTCGATGCTGAATTGAAGGTGCAGGTCTATTTCTGGGGCGGCTTGGGCAGCGTAACGCTGGGTGGTTTGATGGGTCTGCTGGCGGTGGTCTGCTGCTATCATCTGCGGCGGAGTCGCTATTACCTGTTCTTTTTTGTCTGGGCCCTGCTGATCGGCGGGGTAATCGTGGGCGTCTGGCGGTCGGAAGAACCGCAGCTGTTGATCTGGGGATTGCCACATATTCTGCGCCAGTCGCTGATTTATCTGATCGGGGCGGTGGCGGCGATTATCTGGGGCCGGGCTTTTGCCCGCTGGATGCTGACGATCATTCTGCCTCCCAAGATTCGCCAGGTTATGAGCTTTCTATGGCTGGTGGACGGATTGCCGCCGCCCGCCATTCCGGCTGCCGGTGAAAAAGAAGCAACTTCACTCTCCTCACCCGCATAGAATAAACAACCTCGAGGCGCATATTAATGGTGGAACCAGTCATGCTGCGCTATGCCCTGTCTGGAATCCTGTTGCTCCTAGGGTCCGGGGAACGTTCGGAAACAGCTTACTCGGAACGGGTGGCTGAGGTTCGCCGGCAATTAGGTGATAGTTTTACGGTGGAAATTGAAAAGCCGTTTGTAGTCGCCAGCGATCAATCCGCCGCTGAATTCCGTCGCAGTCGCGAAGGGACGATCCGCTGGGCGGTGCGAATGTTACAGCAGGATTATTTTGATAAACCGCCCTCGGACATCCTCACCATTTATCTGTTCAACGGAGCCGACTCCTACCAGCAGCACGTGCAGAAATTATTCAATACCACTCCAGACACGCCCTATGGCTATTATTCTGCCCGACATCAAGCCCTGGTAATGAACATCGCCACAGGCGGCGGCACGCTGGTGCATGAAATCGTCCATCCCTACATGGAAGCCAATTTTCCAGACTGTCCCGCATGGTTTAATGAAGGCATGGGCAGCTTGTTTGAACAATGTCACGAACGGGATGACCACATTGTCGGCTTGCTGAACTGGCGACTGGCGGTGCTGAAAAGCGGTATCGCTGCCGGAGATTGGGTTCCACTGGAGAAATTGCTGGCGACGTCCACAACGGAATTTTATGACGATCCGCAGGGCATGCATTATGCTCAGGCACGCTATCTCTGTTACTACCTTCAGGAACAGGGCGTATTGCGGGAGTTCTATCGAAAGTTTGTCGCCGAGGCCCAGCGCGATCCGACCGGCGTTGCGACCCTTTGCAGTGTTTTGAATGTCGAGAATCTGCAACAGGCAGAAGAGCAGTGGCGTAAATTCATCGAAACATTACCTGAAAAGGCTCCGTGAAGAGACTGTTTGTTTTAAGTATCTTTAGTTAAATGAATTACGATTGTTATCCTGCGAACAAACAATCACCATATCATAACCATATCTTAATCATACATTAACACTCGTTGTTTACAATCGAGTTGTTCATTTCACTGGCGATTGAATAATCTGGAGCGATAGTGTGAGTGGTGTTGTATTACGTCGAACGCTCTTGGTCTTGACCGGGACAGCCATGTTTCTGCTGTCGATCTTGGTCACAGGCCAGGTTCAACCCCGCCCTCAACAGCAGCAGATCACCGCAACCGCCGGCTCAGCTGCTGCGTCCAACCTGTCCGATTCGCCGATCCATCAATAGTCAATCTTAGGTACTGGTATCGTTTCACCGAGCCGCGACCGTAAGGGAGCGGTCTTCAACAAAGTGGGTTTGAATTTGGGTTCAAACGATACCAGTACCCAATTTTTTCATGCTGATGACTGAAAGTGGTTTCAAAACCACCCATTGAGGCTTCGCGCAGGCTAAAGCTCGCGGCTCATTGAATATTGAAATCAGCTCTCGTTGCGTAATACTCGTTGCGCGCCGGTGTTAATTCCAGCGGAACCAGCGTAAGGCCAGCGTGAAGGAGAGAACCGACCAGCCGACCAGGATCAGGATGGCCAACCACTGTGAAGCGAGGGTGGCGCCGTCGAGCATGATGGCCCGGAGGGCGTTATTAATCTGCGTCAGGGGCAGGGCTTGAACAAACGGCTGAATGAAATCAGGGAAACGCTCGGCGGAAAAGAAGATTCCCGACATGAGCCACATGGGCAGCATGATCAGGTTCATCAGGCCCGAAACGGTCTCGATCCGTTTGGCCCGACAGGCGGTGAGCAGGCCCAGCCCTGCGAAAGTGACCGCGCCGAGAAAGGTCATCAGAATCAGAGAAAACAGACTGCCCCGGATCGGCACGCCGAACAGCAGCCAGGCGAACATGAGCAGTACGGTCAATTCCGGAGCGAAAAACATCACGCGCGTGCCGATCATGGAGGCGAGGAAGTGGCTGCGTTTCATCGGAGTAGCCAGCAACCGCTTGAGCAGGTTGCGGACCCGCATATCGACCAGGTTAAAGCCGATCCCCCACATGCCACTGCCCATCAGGTTCATGCCGATCAGGCCGGGCACCAGCCAATCCACATAGCGCGAGCCGGGCGCGGTGACCTGCTGGATCGAGGTCGGGACGGTGTCGCGGCGGCCGGCGGCACGCTGAAGGGTGTCATCGATCAGCAGTTTGGCGCGCAAAGCGTCGGGATTGGCGGGATCGAAATGGTAGCAGTAGGAACCGTCGGCCAATACCTCCAGGACCACCGGCGTTTTATTTTTACGCAGCCGTTCATTGGCTTCCTCTACGGAGCGAAGATGAGGTACGATGATGGATTGATTCTTGGCCATTTCAGCGACCCGTTGCCCGCCGCTGCTCTGGACCACGTCAAAAGTGATGATCTCCGCCGGTTTGTTGCGAAAGGCGATGCCCAGGCCAAAGACCATGATCAGCGGAAAACCGTAGGTCCAGAAAATCGCCTCGGGTTCACGGAAGAATGTTTTGATGCGACAACGGATCAGTTGGTATAGCGGGTGAGACATAAAAAAATGTTGTTAGTTGTTAGTCGTTGGTTATTAGTTGTTAGGAGCAGTTTCAAAATTACTAATAGGAATCTCGCGCAGGCTGAAGCCTGCGGCTCTTTGAATTTTGAAACCAGCTCCAGTCATCAGTATTAACAGCTGGGTGGTGATCAGTTGTCCTCCTCTTCGGTGAGGCGTTTGCCGGTCAGGGTGATGAAGACATCTTCCAGATTTACATGCCGCGTGGTCAGGCTGGCCAGTTCGAGCTGCTCAGCGGCCAGTTGTTGCAGCAGACTGGGAATGGCCAGGTGCGGTTCCGCCACGGTGAGCAGGTAGCCATCCGGTTCACGGGTGGCGGAGTGGACCGTGGCGACGCGGGTAAAATGATCCGGCGGCAGATCGTCACGCCGCTGGCCATTCTGCTGCAGACTGAACTCCACGACATGTTCACCACCGAGTTGGTGGATCAACTGGCGGGGCGTGCCCAGGGCAATGATTTTCCCCTGGTCCACGATGGCGACGCGGTCGCTCAGCTTTTCGGCCTCATCCATATAGTGAGTGGTCAGCAGAATGGTCGTGCCGGTGGCTTTGAGTGCGGTGACCACATCCCACAACCGCCGACGCGCGGTCGGGTCCAGTCCGGTGGTGGGCTCGTCGAGAAAGAGCAGTTCGGGTTTACCCACCAGTCCGCAGGCCACCGCCAACCGCTGCTTCTGCCCGCCGGAAAGCGTTCTCACCAGGGCGCTGGATTTCTCTTCGAGATCGACCAGATGCAGGGCTTGTTGCGGAGTGATCCCGATTCGATAAAAGCTGCGGAACAGTTGCAGCGTCTCGATCACTGTGAGCTTGTCCTGCAGGCGGGTTTCCTGCAGGGTGCTGCCCAATTTTTCGCGCAGCTCGCTGTCATTACCGGCGCCCCAGCGCAGACCGAGTACCTGCACTTCGCCGCTGGTGGGTTCGATCAGCCCCTGCAGAATTTCAACGGTGGTGGTTTTGCCGGCGCCGTTCGGGCCGAGCAATCCGAAACATTCTCCGCGCGGAACTTCCAGTTCCAGGCCGCGCAGCGCTTCGACGCTGCGTTTGCCGTCTTCATAGGTCTTGACCAGGTTCTCGCAGACGATCGCCGATGTCATAAGGGGATACTATACCCGAAGCGCTGTCGAAAAAAACAGCACCCGGTTGAACCGGGTGCTTTATGCTGGGGGATGGAAATGTTCTTAATGAAATTCGCTATTCGCTCTTTTTGATGGTGACGTTGTATTGTTGGGCGAGCGTGCCCTGGGCGCGGTTGATCTGATAGGCGAGGTCTTTGATTTCACCCGCCGGGATGGTGGCGGTAATCTGCGGCGTGCGGAAGTCGTAGAGCGTGGGGTCGAGGCTGCTGGCATATTCGACGTGACCGTCGAAGGCGCGGCGGATTTCGACGTTGACCTCTTTACCGCTGTAATTGCGGATGCGTTCCACCCACTGCTCATGGTCCCACCAGCCGACGACGTTATCATCGATTTCGATCCGGTGACCCTCAGTGGGGGAGAAGTAGATATCGGCGCCAGCGCGATGGAACCAGAAATCGTCACGCCAGCTTTTCTGGCGGACCAGTTGATGGATGACCTGCGCATCGGGTCCGAGGTTGAGTTCGATCATCTCGCCGATCGGGACATATTTGACGTATTGCTGGCCAAGGAAGCTGAGTCCGTCGCGGCCGTTGTCGCGGAAAACCTGCACCGTGCCGTCGGGCAGCGGCGTCGTGCCGAGTTTGCTCTCGGTATCGTTGCGCAGCAGAAACATTTTGACCATCTGGTCGCCATACTCGGCGGGGCGATAGCGGTATTGCACTTTAAAGGCTACCTCGCCCGCACCGAAGCTGCGCATGCGTTTGCTCCAGCCGTTGCGGATCGTCTCCGTCCCCTCGATGGTGTAGATGAAATATTCGCTCAGACCCTCCTTGATGATCTGCTTCTCACGTTCCTGCCTGCCACCTTCTCCGCCGCCAAAGACCGAACCTGCCGCTTCTGCTTTATCTAACGCACGGCGGGCCCTAGCAAGCGTTTCGAAATTTCTTGTATCCTCAGCGCGACTAAAATGAAGTTCCAATCCGTAGAATTGATCCATCGCTGATTGAGCGAGCTGGGCGATGGGTTCGACGAGGTTGATGGTGCCGACGACGAGCCGAACCTGAGCATCCTCATATTCCTCACCGCTGTTGTTGTAGACACGGATGAAGCTGTCGATGCGGAGCTGTTTTTCGTCGGGATCGGAGATGACGACGTAATCCGCAGACCAGGACAGACCGCTGGTGAAGTAGGATATCTCCACCTCTGCCACGCCGTCGAATTTGCTCTCGATGTTCCAATAGACCATTTCGCGTTTGTCGTGCGGGAAGGTGCTGTCGAGCAGTTCCAGTTCGTCGGCGTGTGACTTAAACCGCACCTCGACGCTGGTGGGATCGATCAGCGTGCCGGCCCACGAAAACTGCAGTGAATTCAATCCCTGCTTGAACGTGATGTGTCGTACCTCTCGCGCGAGCGTCAGGTCTTCGCTGTTGTAGATGGTCAGCTGGACCGTGTCACGTCCGGGCAAGGTGGCCAAGTCGACGTTCTGGGCCAATCCGGCGGCGGTATAACACAAACAGCCAACGATGATCGTCAGTACGTATTTCATAATTAGCCCTTTTTCAGGGTGACATTGTTCTGTTTGGCGAGCGTGCCCTGAGCGCGGTTGATCTGGTAAGCCAGATCTTTGATCTGCCCAGCGGGGACGGTTGCTACTATCTGCGGAGTACGGAAGTCATAGAGCGTTGGATCAAGGCCACTGACATATTCCACCTGGCCGTCAAAGGCGCGGCGGATTTCGATGTTGACCTCTTTACCGCTGTAATTGCGGACGCGCTCGACCCACTGCTCATGATCCTGCCAGCCGACAACAGTGTCATTGATCTCGATCTTATGGCCTTGAGTGGGGGAGTAATAGACCTTGGCGCCAGTGCGATGGAACCAGAAGTCGTCACGCCAGCTTTTCTGGCGGACCAGTTGATGGATGACCTGCGGATCGGGGCCAAGGTTGAGTTCGATCATGTCGCCGATCGGGACATAATTGACGTACTGCTGGCCAAGGAAGCTGAGTCCGTCGCGGCCGTTGTCGCGGAAGACCTGCACCGTGCCGTCGGGCAGCGGCGTGGTTCCGAGTTTGCTTTCGGTGTCGTTGCGGAGCAGGAACATTTTGACCATCTGGTCGCCGTACTCGGCGGGGCGGTAGCGGTATTGCACTTTGAAGGCGACAGCGTCGGCACCGAAACTGCGCATGCGTTTGCTCCAGCCGTTGCGGATCGTCTCCGTCCCCTCGATACTATAGAGGAAATATTCACTGAGTCCCTGTTTGATCACCTCTTTACGGTGGTACACTTGTTGGTCCATCATTTCTGAAGTTGGGGCTGGGGCTTCGGCAGCGGAGATGGCTTTTTTAGCGGCGCGGCCTTTCAATTGTCGATATTCATCCTGGTCGGCCTCCTGCAGTGATTGGCCGAGCTGCACCACGCGATCCATCGGCATCTGGGCGAGCTGGGCGATCTGCTCGACGAGGTTGATGGTGCCGACGACGAGCCGGACCTGGGCATCCTCATACTCTTCGCCGCTGTTGTTGTAGACGCGGATGAAGCTGTCGATGCGCAGCTCTTTTTCATCCGGGTCGGAGATGACGACGTAATCCGCCGACCAGGTGAGTCCGCTGGTGAAATAGGATATTTCCACCTCGGCGACGCCATCCAGTTCACTCTGGATGTTCCAATAGACCATTTCGCGGCGGTCGTGGGGAAAGGTGCTGTCGAGCAGTTCGAGCTGGTCGGTGTGGCTTTTGAAGCGTACTTCAATACTGGTCGGGTCGATCAGCGTGCCGGCCCATGAGAATTGCAGCGAATTGAGGCCCTGCTTGAAGGTGATGTGGCGGGTCTCGCGCACCAGGGTCAGGTCTTCGCTGTTGTAGATGGTCAGTTGCACGGTGTCGCGACCGGGCAGCGTGGCCAGATCGACATTCTGGGCGTAAGCCAATATCGGCGACAGAAAAAGAATCGTTGGGATTATATATTTATTCATGATGGTAATCCTTGACCAGGCGTTTCGGGTTTGATCGCGTTCGCCAATCGCCGGACCGTTCCCTGACGGTCGCGGTTTTGAAAATTGCTACCATTCGTTTTCGATCCAGAGATGAATTTCGAATTCCAGTTTCTCGGCTTTGCCTTCGCCGCTGCGGGCGGGCAGGGGCACGTGAAACATCACCGTATCAGCGTCCACCCTGGTCGGGTCCGTGTCGCGCCAGTCGGTGTGCATCTGTTCATTGTCGAGCCGCCACTGCACCGCGCGGTCGCGGCTGCCGATGGACTCGTTGCGGACGTAAGGGAGCGCTTCGCGGATGTCGAGAGTGACGGGCTTATCCTTGAAGTTTTCGATTTCATATTTCAGGATAATTTCCTGGTTGAAGAGGTTGCCGAGTAAGCGGTGCTGCTCGTTCTTTTTGATGGTGCGTTTGACAACCACATCCTTGGCGACACCCAGGTAGAGGCGCATCTGGTCATCAAGCGGGGTGAACGGTCCCCAGTCTTCACCGATGAAAGCGTTACCGCCGGAACCGTCATCCTGAAAAATGCGCACCTTGCCGGGTTGCAGGGGAAAGCGCCCCAGACCCGCTTCTTTCGTGTTTTTGATTACGTAGTGCATCGGCACCATGAGCTGGTTTTTACCGCGATCGAGATAATCAAATTCAGCGGGGTCGCAGGTATAGGATTTGACAATGGGTATCTCATCGAAGCGGGCGCTGAGCAGCTCCTTGGTTTCGTTGAGGCCGATCTGTTTCTGGAAGTAATCACCGAACCCGAGCCATACCCCGCTGTTGCCATATTCCTCGTTGGAGAAATTATGCAGGCGGAGATACTGCCGGAGGGTCAGGGTTTTTTCGTCATGGCTGGCGAGGGCCTTGTAGATAAAACTTTTCTGCAGGCCGCCGATGATATAGCTGATCCGCACCTTGGCGGAGAGGTCGCCGCTGCTGGAGACGCACCAGACCAGAGCATTCTCATTGGGTGGATAACTGACCGACAGCACTTTGATCTGTTCGGGGTGGCTGACGGCGCGGAACTGGATGGATTCCTTGTTGATGGCGGTATTATTCCAGGAGAAATCAATTTCATTCACACCGGCAGCCAGCGGAATGATGCGCTCCTCCTCGACCAGCGTGACCTGCTCATGTTCCAGCTGGATTTCGACCCGTTCACGCAGCGGCAGGGTGACCAGCTTGATGCGGGCCTGGGCGGTTGGGGTGGCGCAAAGTAACATCAGCAGCAACAGGGTTAAGGTGAGCGGGTAGTGGGTCCAGCGCATGGACTGACTCCTGACAAGGATTTACGAGATCGATTCAGCGGATGATTATCCTTCAACCTTACCTTGGACACGAGTGCGGTTATAAAGTTTCAGAAAAATAATAGTGGTGTGGAGCGGCTGGTTGTCAGACGGGGGGCAGTTTTCTAATATATGAACCACTATTCAGTTAACAACACCAGCAGCTGCCTGGCCAGCCCGGTGGGTTGCCGGGTCCGATCAGCAAGAAGGAGAAGCTCTTGAGTACCAACCACAACCGTGCGAAACATCTGTTCACTTCGGAGTCGGTGGCGATGGGTCATCCGGACAAGGTGGCCGATCAGATCAGCGATGCGATTCTGGACGCGATGCTGGCCCAGGACCCAGCCAGTCGCGTAGCCTGCGAAACGCTGGTGACTACGGGAATGGCGGTGGTGGCGGGTGAGATTACTACCAAGGCTTATGTACATATTCCCAAGATTGTGCGTGAGACGATCCAGGAGATCGGCTATACCGACGCAGCCATGGGCTTTGATTATCAAACCTGCGCAGTGATCACCACCATCGATGAACAATCGCCCGATATCGCCCAGGGGGTGCTGGGCAAGGGCAAGCATAAGGGTCAGCAGGGGGCGGGAGATCAGGGGTTGATGTTTGGGTTTGCCTGCCGCGAGACCGGGACCTTAATGCCGCTGCCGATCCACCTGTCGCATCGTATCGTGGAGCAGTTGGCGCGGGTACGGATGGATGGCACGATGAAATGGCTGAGACCGGACGGCAAGAGTCAGGTGACGATTGAATATCACAACGGCCAGCCGTATCGCATTCATACCGTGGTGCTCAGTGCCCAGCATGATGAGAGCGTCTGCGAAAAGGGCGGCCGGGGTAACCTGACTCGCAAAGCCGAACAGCAATTAATCGAAAAAGTGATCCTGCCGGTACTGCCCAAGGCGCTGCTCAAGAGTAAGCCAATTTATCATATCAATCCGACGGGGCGGTTCGTGGTCGGCGGGCCGCAGGGTGATTGCGGGCTGACCGGGCGAAAGATCATCGTCGATACGTACGGCGGGCGGGGCTGCCATGGCGGCGGGGCGTTTTCCGGCAAGGATCCCAGCAAGGTGGATCGCTCCGCGAGCTACATGGCTCGTTACCTGGCCAAGAACGTGGTGGCGGCGGGATTGGCGGAGGTGTGCGAAGTGCAGATCGCTTATGCGATCGGCGTGGCTGAACCGGTCAGCCTGCTGGTCGATACGCAAGGTACCGGGCGAGTTGATGAGGATCGCCTGGAAAAGACGTTGCGCGATCTGATCGATCTGACGCCGGCGGGGATCATCAAACAGCTGCAGTTGCGCCGGCCTGTTTACAAAGAGACCGCTCGTCATGGTCACTTCGGCCGTACCGGTGCGGGTTTCACCTGGGAAAAAACCGACCTGGCCCCGAAACTGAACACCGCTACGAAGAAATGGATCAACTAAACGGTCGGCAGGGCCGCCAACCGCTACACCATTATTGAAAATGCACAAGAGCGTGGAGGGGTGATCAGAGTTCCATCATACCTGGATCATCCTGCTGTTCGAGAACATTCAGATCGACCAGCGCGTTGAAGGCGGCGCGTTGTTCGGCTTCTTTTTTGTTGGGCCCCCAGGCGCTGGGGTAGCTTTTGCCCGCCACCCAGACGCAGACTTCGAAACATTTGTGATGATCGGGTCCTTTCTCGTCGAGCATTTCATAAACCGGCGTGCTGTTGAAATGTTTCTGGGTATATTGCTGCAGGTGTGATTTGAAGTTGCGTTGGTTTTCAGATTCGGCGGCGGCGACGATGTGTTCGACCATGTCCTGCAGAATGAACTGGCGGGCGATTTCCAGTCCGGCGTCGAGATAGAGCGCACCGATGATGGATTCATAGATCGCCGCCAGCAGCGACTGGGGCAGATGCTCCTGGTCCGCCATTCCCTTACCCAGCACGATGCAGGTATCCAGCTCGCGATGGCGGCCCACTTTGGCGCAGGTGCGGCGGGAGACGACGGCCGATTTGATTTTGGTCATCTCGCCTTCGAGAAAATGGGGGTACCGGCGGTAGAGTTCCTCGCACACCACCATGCCCAGCACCGCGTCGCCGAAAAATTCCAGCCGTTCATTGCTGTTGAGGCGATCGTCCGCGAAGGAGGCATGGGTCAGAGCCGCTTTGAGCAGTTCACGATCCGCGAAGTGGTGGCCGATGGCTGTTTCGGCCCGGGCGATGGCCGCTTCCCAGGGCATGGGAACATCCTTTCCGCAGGCCGATGGGCAAACCCGCCAGGCGATTTCGCCGGTAACGGATTTACCCATGGGCCCAGCAGCAATGTTACTATAACTATTATGCACCCCTCAGGGAGATTCGTCCATAAAGAAATCAGACCCATTCACTAAGGAGCTATTGCAACCGGAAGATGAGTTTATCGAGTTTGGTAATAGCTCTTAAAGCAGTTTCAGTATTAATGTACGGGGTCGTAGGGTGCCGCTGTTGTATCAGCAGTGGGGAAGCCCGACACGGCTCATAGAGCCGTGGCACACCGGACGGAACAGATAAAGTTTAACTGCCCTAGACAGTCAATCACACTGAAAAACAGGGACAATGCACAAGCTGTAACCTACCGTTCATTGTAGTTTGAAGTTGATTTTAGAGGCGTTCATCGGATTCGGCGTTGCGTGTGATCTGAAAGGCGCGATTACCGCGATACTGGCCGATCCGTCCGGCAAATTTGTTTTTGCCCTCGATGCGCAGGATCAACTCATCGCCGCTGAGTTTTTCGGTCTGGATGATGTCGCCCGGCCGCAGATGCATCAGGTCGGAAACGGTGATGCGCGTCTCGGTCAGATAACATTGCAGTTCCACCTTGGCGTGGCGCAACGAGCCGACGATTTTCTTGGTCTGATCTTCGCGATGGGTCCGGCGGGAATAAACAAACCAGTTCTGGGCGGTCAGTCGGCCGATCACCGGTTCGATCACGTTGAAGGGAATACACAGGCTCATGGTGCCCGCCCGGGCGCCCATCTTGATCTCGAATCCGATCACCACCACCACTTCATTGGGGGCGACGATCTGCACCAGTTGCGGGTTGCTTTCGGTATCTTCCAGGGTGAAATTGACCTGGGCGACGTCGGCCCAGCTTTCCGTCAGGCAGGCGAGGGCCCGGTCGGTGATCCGCCGCACCAGTCGCAGTTCGATGGCGGTCAGCGGCCGTTGCGGAATATACAGCTCGGCGTTGCTTCCGCCCAGCAGGCGATCCATGATCGGATAGATGATCAGAGGGCTGAGTTCCAGACACAACTGCCCTTCGAGCGGGGCGGCTTCGAGCAGGTTGAAGCAGGTTGGGTTGGGTAGGGCGTGGATGAACTCACTGTAGGTGAGCTGCTCGATAGTAGCCACGCGACACTCAACGATGGTTCGCAGGAAACCGGAAAGTGACGCCCCCATGCTGCGGGCGAAGGTTTCGTGCAGGGCTTCGAGTGAGCGCATCTGATCCTTGCTAACCCGCTCCGGACGCTTGAAGTCATAATTGCGGACATCCTGTTCTTCGATATTGGCGGAGTAGGTGTACAGCACGGGTTCGAGTTGTGCTGATGGTCCGGCAGATCGGGAAGAGCCACCGGCCGGCTCCGGGGAAGCCACGCCCAGCGAACCCGATTCCACGGCTGCTAATAGCGCATCTACTTCTGCCTGGTCGAGTACATCCGACATGCACACCCTCTGCTTCAGGAAGCCTATACCGCCGCGGGTTGTCGCCGGGGTTCGGTGTAACCCCGCACTGCGGCTGTCTGCAACATAGTTATCGGAACCTTGGGGATACGACTTGAATAGCACACGGATGGGTCAGAGAAAGAATGGTTCGCTACTGGATCATTGCATGATAGCATTCGTCCAGCGGATGTCTCCGATTGATTATGTGGTTACAACCAGGCACTAAAACATGTTTTTCAATACTGAAAAATAGTCTGGAAAGCTCTTGGTGACGCAATCAGCGCCGTTGATCTCGATTCCGGCGACGCCCAGTCCCACCAGGGCGAAGGCCATGGCCAGGCGATGATCACCTTGAGCATTCAGCCGGCTGGTCCGCCACTGCCGGGGAGGATGGATTGTCAGCCCATCCTCGTGTTCGGAAATTTCGGCGCCCAGCAGCCGTAGTTCCCGTGCCAGATCACCGATTCGATCCGATTCCTTATGGCGCAGGTGGGCGACGCCGCTGATCCGGGTAGGCCCGTCGGCGAACAGCGCCACCACCGCCAGCGTCGGCGCCACATCCGGAATATCTGCCAAATCCCACTGGCCGCCCGATAGTGATTGCTCCCGTGATCGGCGACAGGTGACACCCTCCGCAGTGGTTTCAATCGTGCAACCCATCTGCGTGAGAATGCGGGCGAATTGAATGTCGCCCTGGCCCAGCGGGGTAGCCCAGTTAGCAGATTCGTGATCCGTTACGGATAACTGTGGGAGTGTTACACCGCCGCCGACGATCGTTGCTGCTGCCAGAAAATAACTCGCTGCGCTGGCATCGGCTTCGATGGTGAAATCGCGGGCTTGATAGTTTTGCAGAGCGGGAATGATGATGCGGCGAAAATCTTCAGTGACCAGATCGACGCCGAACTCCGCCATGAGTTGCACGGTCAGGCGGATATAGGGTGTGCTCACTGCTGTACCGGTCACGGTTAGAAAAAGGTCCTGACGGGCGAACGGAGCAGCCAGCAGCAGCGCTGAAACAAACTGGCTCGATTGTGTGCCGTCGATCGAGACTTCACCGCCGCGCCACCCCCGCCCGCGAATCAGCAGCGGGGCGAATCCTTCCTGTTCCGTACATTCGATCACCACACCCAGCCGGCGGAGTACATCGATCAATGGTGCGATAGGCCGCTGGTGCAACCGCGTACTGCCCCGCAATTGGTATTCGCCCGTGGCGGTTGCACAGAGCGCGCTCATGAAGCGCAGCATCGTGCCGCTGTCGCCACATTCCAGCGGGGCGGTGGTATTTGGCCAGTGTCCCCCGCAGCCCCACACCCGCACTTCATGGCGCCCCGGTTCCTCCTCGATGCGAACTCCCAGCGCCCGCAATCCCGCCATCATCCGCTGGGTATCTTCGCACCAGTTGAAGTTGCTCAGCCGACTGGCGCCACTGGCCAGCGCCGCCATCACCAGCGCCCGATTGGTGATCGATTTCGATCCCGGCAGTTGAACTGTCGCATCATAAGGTTTGTCCCGGGGTGTGATCTGCACGGTGGCCATTTGTCATCATCATAATGCATGATGGACGGGTGGCCCAGGTCTTCGATCCTGAGTCACCCCCAATTTTGGATACTGGTAAAATATGAAATTACTTTGCTTATTACACAACGAATACCGCTCCCTGACGGTCGCGGCTCGGTTAAACTTTACCAGTACCCAATTTTGCGAGTATGAGTGTCGTGAAGGCCAATGTCCGCGGCTCTTTGAATTAGAGCATCAACACAAGAGTACGATGATAATGATATAACAGCAGAAGCGTATCCTGGTCACCGTAACCCAGCCGGGACCGATGCTTCGCGGTTAGGCCGCGAAGGCTCCTCCGGACTGGGTTACGGTTTGAACATCCCGGCGGGATTTCAACCGACATAGGTCAGTCGTAAGCGCTGGCGGATAGTCAACAGTCGCCGGACATGTTCATCATCGCCCTGGCTGATCCAGTAGCGGATGCGTTGTTCGAGCAGGTCGATGGTTTCGACGGCGATGCGTTGCAGCATGGTGCCGGAATCAGCATTGGCAGCACTGACGGGGTGGCGGGCTTGGATCCGCTGCAGCCGTTCCCAGGCGAGCTGTCGTCGTTCATGTTTCGAGGTGCGGGGTTTACTGGCGGAGGCAGGGGGCAACGGTGCAATGGTCAACATCTTCAATCTCCTTTTACCATCAGTACCGCGCTTACATAATCATTCGCCATTTTCCGGGTGAAATCCACAATTCTTTCCGGTCACGGGACGCGATTCTCTGCAAGCGCTTTGACAGCGGCCACTTCGCCGGGAAAATTTTTTTCATCAACATTTCGTGCGTTAGCGATGTAATTTCTGCATTTCTACTGGTGATGCGGCGGGCAGCCTGAGTGTGGAACCGTGGGGTGTGGGGCAGCCGATTATTCCACTTGGAGGTCACGTCGTCCGGTGGTCACCACGTGCAAAATATCCGTTGCCACTGTGCAGGAAGTATTGGCTGGCCTTTCGTCTGCCGGTTGGCCGATAATTATTCAGTGTGCCCTGAAGAAACCGGCGCGGGTTTCACCGGTGCACCAATCCCGACACCGGAGCACAAGCCATGTCCACTGCCACTTCACTCTGGTCCCGCATCGGTCACTGGATCAAACCGACGGGTGAACGTATGCAAACACCCCACCTGGCGGAGCTGGATTATGATCTCACTGCCACGGAGCCAGACGGCGAAGTCGCCGGCACCCCGGTTCGCCCCACGCGCCATCTTTTGCCCTGGCGCCGCCAGGAAGAGACGTTGCAACAGCTCCGGCGCGGATATGATGAGGTGCTGAATCTGGTGGGTTCGATTTCGCAGCATCTGGCTTCGCAGGATCAGCGCGGTGCCCAACTGGTGCAACTGCTGGACCGGCTCCAGCACCAGTTTGAAGAGCTGCCGACCGCCGCCCGCCAGACCAGCAGCGCCGTTGCTCAATTGGCCCTGCAGGCGGAAGCCCACACCCGCCACACCCAGGCGATGGCGACCGCGCTGGGTGATTTACCGCGCGCCGCCGCCGCCCAGACAGAAATGCTCGGGGTCATTTCTGCACAATTACAATCTTCCAATCTAGCCACCCAGCAACTGGGCCAGCAATTGGAATTGCTCAGCCGAGCGGTTAAAATAGTGCATGACTCCGGCGCTGAGCAGATCCGCACCCTGCAATCGATGCAAACGCTCGGCCTGCGGCAGTCGGAACAGCTGGTCGATGCCCTCACGCGACACCATCAGCACTACCGCATTCTGCTGATGATCACCCTGGGACTCGCGGCCATCTCCGCCGGTAGCACACTGGTTGGGCTGTTCACGGCGGGTTGATGGATTGACCCCCTCGTCATTTCCTGAACGGATTCTCTACTCGGCGCAGTGCCTGGGGAGGCTATATGTCTACGGTCCCTTCGTTTACCAACGGTCCGGCCAAGGATGCCACCAAACGCATCCCGCCTGAACAATTCATGCAACAGTTGCTCAATGGCATGGCCCAGTTCGATGCCTCTGACCTGCACCTCAAAGTGGGATTTCAACCCTACTATCGCGTGGCGGGCACACTGCGCAAGATCGACGCCGGCCTGCTCGATTCTTCTGAATACGTCGAAGCCATGCTGAACCCTCTGGTGCCCCGTTCCCGCCGCCATGAATATGAAGAGCGCGGCGACCTCGATTTTTCCTGGCATGGTCCGGATGGTTCGCGTTATCGCGTCAACGTTTTTCGGGCTTCGGGGGATATGCACTCAGCCATTCGCCGCGTGAAAGGCAAAATTCCCGATTTTGAGGAATTACGTCTGCCGGCGATCTATCGCAAGCTGATCGAGCAGACCCATGACGGGTTGGTGCTGGTCACCGGGGTGACTGGTTCGGGCAAGAGCAGCACGCTGGCAGCGATGATTGAATACATCAACGCCACACGCCAGGAACACATCATCACCATCGAAGACCCGATCGAGTTTGTCTTCCGTCCGCGCAAGAGCATTGTCTCGCAGCGGGAGATCGGTATCGATATTCCCAACTATGGCGAAGCCCTGCGCTATGTCGTCCGGCAGGATCCGGATGTGATTTTCATCGGCGAAATGCGTGACAAGGAAACGGTGCTGGCTGCCTTACAAGCGGCGGAAACCGGCCACCTGGTCATGGGGTCACTGCACACCACGGACTGTATGCAGGCGTTTTCCCGTATTCTCGAATTCTTCCCGCAGGTGGAGCACAGCTTCATTCGATCGACCCTGGCCAACAGTCTGGCTGGTATCTGCTGCCAGCGGCTGATCCCGACCATCGATACCAAGATCGGCCGAGCCCCCGCTACGGAAGTATTGCTCAACAACCCCACGGTGCGTGAAAAAATCCGCGAAGGTGGTGAAGCGGATGTTCCGGCGATTATCGAAGGTTCCACCGGTGAAGGCATGCGCAACTTCACCATGTCGCTGGCGGAGATGATCGAGGGGGAAGTGATCTATTACGATACCGCCATGGAATACGCCCCCAACCGTGAAGCCCTTGCCAGCAAGACGCGCGGTATTAAGGTGGCCCAGACCTCATTGGTAGGCCGCCTCAAGGGACGGACCAGTAAATACTAGAGCAGTTTCAACAGGAGTGTTGCGGCTGACCTCCGAGTCCGCCGTCGCTGTCGTGAAAGGATCGATCGATGACCCCCACAGATGCACATCCTTCTGATAACCCTGTGGCGCTGCCCGAAGGAATGACTCTGCAGCAATGGTATGCCGGTCTGGCGATGAATGGCATTCTTTCCGGCTACGATATGGTCAAACCTGATTCCTGGCTGCCCAAGCCGGAAATAGTGGCGGAATATGCCGTGAAGATCGCCGAGACGCTCTGCAAACTGCAGGAACGCTGATTGATTGCCTTGACTAGAGTGGATTTGTGATCATCGTTCCGCGGTATGGGGAATGCGTGTGCCACGGCTCTGTGAGCCGTGAGAGATAGCAGCTATTCACCACGGTTGACACCTCTCTGACACACCCCGAAAGATCTCTATCGAGCGGACCCATAAAATTCAAACCGCTCTGTAAGCGTTTTCAAAATTACATAAATGGGCGCCGCACGGGTCAAAAAGCCTGTGGTTTGTGCTTAAGGTTGGCTGGTGCTGAAGGCGTTCCCGGCCGTTTCAGCAGCACTGGTTAATTCGGCCAGCAGATCCGCGCCCAGCATTTGTCGCAAGCCCAGCAGCAGGATCACCAGCCCGACCATCACCGCCGCCAAAGTAACCAGCCGCAACGGACCTTCGTGATGCGGTGGAATTTCCAGGGTATGTTCGTAGGCCTGGGGGAAAAGGCGACGGAGCTGGGTCTGCTCCACACCCGGCAGGCGGTTGGCCAACTCCCGCACCAGCCGCTCCAGTTCCTGGGGTTGCCCGGCATATTTGCCGGCGAATCCGAAGCGCAGGCTGAGATAAAATACGGTCAGCAATTCCACCAGCCGCGCTCCTTCGGCGCTGCGGCCGCTCCGCGCCGCATCAGCACGTTGCAGCACGCTCTGCAGATCATCATAAAAATAAACCCCGCGCATGCGTTGCGGGTGGCCCAATAATTCCGCTTCCAGCGTCCGGCCGGCCCACCAGCCGCGATACTCCCAGTTCGTTTCGCAGCACACTTCATCCAGCAGATAGATCAGCGCCCGCCGGGCGATCGCCCAGTCACCGCTCAGGGCGGATTGCCCCTCCGCCTGCAATGCCAGATCATGCAGTAGCTGCACCAGTTCGCTGCGCAGGGCTTCACCGGTGACGGGTTGGCCGCGCTGCACCTGGCGTAAAAACCGCGCCACCACGAGGAATACCGGTGTCGCCAGTTTGTTCAATTCGCCCGCCATGAAACCTTCCTGTTACTGATCCGTGTCAACTGCTCGAACTCCCGCCCCCCAGCGCGGTATAGGCTTCGAGGGTTTTCTGGGCCTGGGTGGATTTCATCTGGTCGCTTTGGCGGAGCGGCAGTTCATGCCGGATAATCATCTGGAAGTACTGCCAGAAAGCCACCTCTTCGCTGGACCAGCGTTTTTTCTCTACCGGCCAAGTGGTCGGATTGAGCGCCTCAGCCAGTTGCTGCGAGCTTTGTTCGCAGGTGCTGTGAATCCCCGCCACCATCGCCGCCCACCAGCGCAACAGTAGCTGGCTGTATTGCTGTACGCGGTTCAGACGCGTATTGCCCGGCTTGAGCACCGCCGCCACGGTATCCTGTATATTGAGCAGCCCCTGCCGCTGCAGAGTTTCTGCCATGCTTTTCAACGAGCTGTTATTCTTACTCAATATCATCAGCTCAGAGAGGATGGTTCGATCCAGACGGGACAGCAGCTCGACCAGCACTTTTACGACTTGAGCCAGTTTTTCTGCTGTTTCGGGCGAAGCGGTGAGACCGGCCAGATCAGGATGCACCTCCGCCAAAATGCTCCCCAGCGAGTTTCCCCGGGCAGAATCGTTGTTAGCGGCTGAATTGGCGGCGTCCATCACGATTAACCATCCATCCAGATCCAGAATTGATACGCCCGTGTGTTATGCTTATACGCATTCACGACCGACTGCCAAGATACTCCATGCCGGCCTACTTTTCCATCTTCTCGCGGATGAGCGCAATCGCAGCCGGTGGCAGCGTGACCGGCTGACACCAGCGGAAGCCGATGGTGCCATACTTCAGTTGTCGCTGGATCGCGCGGGAAGTGGGCGCGATCACGCGCGGACCTTCCAGATCGTACCAGCAGCCGCCCATGATCAGGGGAGTAGAATCCGCTGGATCGGGCTGGCAGAATTCCCACACCCCGCCGAAGAAATGGGCTGATCCGGGCTGTTCGGTTGTCTCATCCACAGCTGCGGCCGCCCGCAGCCACTCCGCACGGGTTGGTAGCCGCCCGCCGAACTGCTGAGCGAGAGCAAGAGCTTCATCATAACTGAGTCCCACGACCTGTTCCTGCGGAGTGGCGCCCACCAGCTCCTTCCATAGCTCCCAGGGACGGTCCGCTCGCCGCCAATACTTCAACACATCCGCGACCGTGACTTCCTGCTCCTGGACATATAACAATGGGTCGCTGTCCGACAGCGGTTTGATCAGGCGGAAGGTCATCGCGCTACCGGTCAGGCGCAGCCGCCTCGGCCAGCCGGCCAACCGCTCTTCCTCCAGTGGTTCAAATCGGTTGCTGATCTGGTCCACCGCGTCGAACCACTGTATGAGTGTAGTACGTTCCTCATTGTTCAGATCTCGTCCCGCCTGGGCGCGAAATTCAACAGTCAGCTCACCGGCGGAGGACCAGGACAGATTCGTCAAACGCTGTACCCAGTTCTGATAGGCCAGCCCCTGTACGAGCCACAAGGGATCACTGGTACGATCCCATTCCAGCGTGGTACCGCGCACCATGAATCCCAGCCGTTTGACGCCGTAGCGGGTGGCGACTTCCGACGTTACTCCCTGCGGAATCAATTCCACGATCAGTCGATCCGCCATTTCAGCATCTTCGCGCAATTGCCAATTGATGGAAATTTTTTCCTGCTGGAAGCGCGCCAACATGGCTTCGATCTCGTCGCTCCGCCGAGCCGTACCGGGAAACAGTTGCAGATAATCGGCGGCCTGCGCTGCGTTCCAGCTGGCTTGCAGCCGCTGCAATAGTTGCTGACCCTGTTGTTGGCGGAGTAACGGTGCCGGAGCGGTAGGCCAATCGAGCGTCAATCCCTGACGCACTCCCCATTCCGTTTCGGGGGCCAGCTCCAGAGGCAAAGCTCCGATGGTGTATTCCTGTTCGTTGAGTATCCCCGGTTGATAGGCAATCGTGGCGGTTAAGGAACCGCTTCCGGTATTCAAGGGACCATATTGCAGCTCTGCACTGCGACACTGCTGCACCCACGCCAAAGTCGTCGGCAAGCTGGTGGTTGATCCCTGGCCGAGCAAATCGGTGAGGCGTACTTCATCGTGAGCGAGAAAAGCGGTGCGAATATCTGCGAGAGTCTGCTGCATGCACCACTCGCGATGTTCCAGCGGTTCATCGGCGGGGTTCAGCTCCACACGCAACAGACGACATGCACCAGCTTCCGCACACTCATATCGCCAGATCATCGCCCAGGGCAGATCGTTGATCAGTTTCCCGTTGGTATCGCTTACCCGTACTTCGGTGGAGACGGCTGTTTCGCCCGGCAGCGGTTTGAATGGTCCCAGTTCTATTTTTTTCCGTTGGGCCTGAAATCCCAGATACCCCAGTGTATTGATGGGCGTCGGTGTATCGCTGCCCGTGAGCAGCGCAGCCACGGCTTGTCGCGCAGCGGCGCCGGAGGTGGCCTGATTGAAGGTCTGGCGGACCCGACCCATCAGTTCAATGACGGCGGGTGAAAGTTGGGCTAATGCCAGTTGGTCAATTCGCGCACTCAGAATCGCCGGCCACTGTTCGGCGGGGGGTTCCGTGAACTGCAGTTGAGTGGTTTGCTGGCTTCGAGTGAAGCGAATCGTTTGCAGCGGATCACCAAAACGCACCACCGCCTGGCCGGTCCGCCGCCAGAAATCGCTATAGGCGATATCATTCACGGCAAAGCGTTGCTGGCCGGAGACGCGTTGCAGACCAGTGAGCAGTCGATCAAGCTGGGCGTCATCACCGGTGGCCGACCAGGCCTGCAGCCAGGCTTTCCCCGATTGTTTCTGCCAACTCTCATTGAGGGCCTCAGTCAATCGGGCCAATTCCCGGCGTACCCATTGATCCTGCCGACTGCGCTGCCACTGAATCACTCCGCTGGTGATCGCTCCCGCCAAAAGTAACAGTCCCAGTGAAGCCGCCACCGCGTGTCGCCGCCACCAGGCGGTCCAGCGGGCCCGCGCGGCCTGCAGCTGCTGTTCGACCTGCGCCTGCCGCCGCTCTGTGGCTTCACGTTCTTCGCGCAAGCGGAGCTGTTCCTGCAGATATTGCTGGCGAGCCGCTTCTTCCGAAGTCGTAGCGGAAGCAGCGGGGGTGGGGGTGCTATGAGTTTCGATGGTGGCAGCGGGACGTTGTGGTGCGGCTGGAGTCTCGGCTGCTTCCAGTCGGCAGTTCTGCAGTGCCGTCAGCATTTCCTGAAAACTGGCATAACGCAGTTCACGTTCACTGCGCAGACCTTTGTAGATAATGTTGGATAATTCGACCGGCACGCCGGGCAGTTTTTTATGCGGCGGTACCGGCACTTCCACCAGTATCTGATAGCGGCAATCTTCCGCATCATCCCGAATGGCCCCGAAGGGATGCTTGCCGCAGGCCAGCTCATAGAGCAGGACCGCCACCGCGAAGAGATCGACACCCTCGTCGATTCGACGGGGATCGTTCCAGCGTTCCGGAGCCACCCAGCTGGCGAATTGTTCGATCAGCGAAGCATTGTCGGCAGGGATTAGCGGTTGGATCAGTTCCGCCACACCCAGGTCGAGTATGCGCAGATGACCCTGCTCATCGAGCACGACATTCCCTCCGCTCAGGCTGCCGTGCCGGGCCTGCGGTGTGAGGCCCGGTGGATAGAGTCGGGTGAAAACCTCCGCCAGTTCCACCGCCCAGTGCAGCAATTGTTCAGCGGCAGGACGTTCTCCCAGACTCATTAAACCCAGGCTGGTGCGGCAGGTCAGGTCATAGTTCAGAACGAGTCCATCCTCCAGCAGATCGATCTGGCTGGCCGCTACCAGGCGTGAATCCTGCCGGCTCCATTCGGTCTGTCGGGATTGCAGTCCCGCCAGTGAGCTGCGCAGTTGCTCACGTTCGGCAGAATTGATCGATACCGGTAAGGTGAATATTCTTTGCATATCCGGTCATCTCACCTGCACGGGTTTATCCGGAAATAGATTACCAAAAAAAAGAGCGATTCGCCGCCTGGGGCGATATCGCTCTGAAAAATCAGGAAGATTCTGTCCGGCTTACAGATCGCAGGGATCAACAGCCGGCGTCGATTCGGTGCCTTGCCGCAATTGCGTCCAGGCACCGCAGACATTATCAAGCACATCAAAGAAATCAGTAATGATGCCATCAACCACGCCGAAAGCGATTTCAGGAATGCCCGCATCGGCAGCCGCCTGGCGGGCGAGAGCAATCACTTCATCCAGCGCGGCATCGCGATTGGCCCAGTAGAGATCGCAGAAGGTATCCATGCCGGTGACGATCTGGGAGCAATCCGTTTCGTCCTGCAAAATGATACGGGCGGCTTCATCACCCAGAATTCGGCCAAAGGCGTCGCCTACATTGGTCGTGAAGGTCTGTTCACCGGCAAAGGGGAAGTTACCGCTGATGGTCACTTCGCCCCGGTCGGCGCTGAAGACGGCTTCATAGGCGCTGGGGGTGGTCAATCGATTAACTACGGCTACGCCGGTCGAATTGCTTAGTTCCGCATCGAATCCGACTACCGATCCATCACTGCCGGTTATCGTTTCCAGGTTGCGGCCATCGTCGGTCAGTTCCATCGTAAAATTGACACCATCATCACTCAATACGGCGCCATCGAGCGGGTTACTGCCGCCGCCGCTGGTGATCGCCGCGGGCGAATCGCCGCCGCAACCCGTCAAGCTGATCAGTACCCCGAGTAAGCATAGACCGAGCGAATAGACTTTTTTCAACTGCATGTAGTAGTCCTCCGATTCGTTTGGCAATCTTGGTGGATTGGCGAGAATTCAGCCGAATGCATGAATTCTATATAGCCTCAAACTCATCGGACAAGTCACCATCCCATCTGTAATTAGATATTCTTAAGTCCTGATTGCCCGAAGCTGAGGCCGAAGTGGTCTTAACCTTATGTTACGCTTGATGATCATAGAAAAGACGGACTAGCTGGGTTTGAGATGAAAATGCAAAAAAAAGACCGGCCCCCCAAGGCCGGTCTCGTTTATCCGGGTTCCATCTTGCTCTCCACCCCGTCGAACCGATGGATACCAGGTCAAGGTATCAGAATGTCTTTGGCTCCGTTGCGCGTCGTACGCTGTTATTTTTATTTGAATCATGCGCCCGGTTGACGATGCAGCATGTAACCCTTACCACGGACCGTATGGACCAGGCGGCCGTTGCTGCCCTGTTCCAGTTTATTACGCAGATAATTCACATAGACATCGACCACGTTGCTTTCGTAGTTGGCGGGTTTATCCCACACTTCTTCGAGAATCTGATCGCGGGTGAGAATCTGTTCAGCATGCTGGACCAGGAACGTGAGCAGGCTGAATTCCCGCCGGGAGAGGTCGATGCGCTGATTGTTGCGATAAACGGTTCGGCTGGCCAAATCGAGGGCCAGATCGCTGTAACGCAGAATATTGCTGGGCTGGCTGGTGCCGCTCCGCCGCAGCAAGGCCCGCAACCGGGCAGCCATTTCCGGCGAGGAGAAGGGCTTGGCGACGAATTCATCGGCACCGCTGTCCAGACCACGAACCCGATCTTCCAGACTGTCCGTCGCACTGACCACCATGATCGGCAGCGACTGGTCGCGATGACGCAGTCGCATGCAGGTGGATTGATGGCGTTCATCAAAGCGCGGCAGATCAAAAATCACCATATCGAAACGAGGCTGGGCGACGCTTTCTGATACCAGGTCATCCGTCCGCACCAGGCGGACATCAAACCCCTGTTCTACCAGCAGGGTGAAA
The DNA here is from genome assembly GCA_022072405.1 of Phycisphaerae bacterium. Classification (GTDB taxonomy): domain Bacteria; phylum Planctomycetota; class Phycisphaerae; order UBA1845; family CAIVHJ01; genus JAJVHX01. The sequence continues at coordinate 106,407 of JAJVHX010000006.1, forward strand.
AGATGGGCATTGGGTGAGCCTTCAGCAATGACGGCTGCCTGACGACGCAATTGTAATGCCTGATCAGCGAGTGTTTTCTTGCTTTGCAGGGGTGATACTGTGACCATTGCCTTCCATCCTCCTCTGGTGATTTGCGTTTACGTTCACTTCGAGTGCAGATTCTTGAAACGGCCCATATAGTTACGCGATATCTGCTATCTGTAAGCCTAAATTCGTTACTACGATTCGCTGACTTATCGAAAGCCGTGTCGCTGAAATCCAGATTAGTCAACTCTCATGCCAGATTAAAATAAAAGAGCACTAAAATATAACGCACAGGTGAATTAAATTTATATAATGCTATGTTTATAAATAGGTTATAATGAATTACTTATTATTAAATCAGATTGGAGATTAGTAATCTAGATTAGAAACGGACTGGCTCAAAATGGCCAATTGGCCAGCAACGGCCACTGATAATGATCATTATTGGTCATTATCGACATGTTCTAATCTGCGGCGGAGGGCACCCCGACTCAGTCCCAGCATTTTGGCTGCTTCGGATACGTTACCTTGAGTCAGTGTGAGTGCTTGTTGGATTACCTGTTGTTCCAGTTTATCGAGGGTGAAGCCAGGCTCACTGACGTTGCAGACAATGGCGTCTTTGGGCAGGGCTAATTCCATGGGGAGCGCCCCGGTGGACAAACCGAGATGATGGGGCTGGATCAAAACGCTGTCATTGAGCAGGGTGACATTTTCCATAACATGAGAGAGTTCCCGGATATTTCCAGGCCAGGAGTAGGTCCGCATCCGGGCCAAAGCTGCCGGACTCAAGTCGGGTATTTTCTTGCGATATTTGCGAGCAAACTTGGCAATGAAATGGCGGGCGAGCAAATCCAGATCATCCAGTCGGTCGCGTAGTGCCGGTAAGGCCATGGTAAAAACGTTGAGGCGATAAAACAAATCTTCCCGGAACTGGCCTTCACGGATGCGGCGGGTCAGGTCGGCATTGGTGGCGGCGATGATACGGGCCCGCATGGTGCGGCTACGCGTTCCACCGATCCGACGGAAGGAACGGGTTTCGAGGGCGGAGAGCAGCTTGGCTTGCAGCTCCACCGCCAGTTCACCGATTTCATCGAGAAATACCGTACCCTCGCCGGCGATTTCCAGCAATCCTTTTTTGGTGGCGCGGGCATCGGTAAATGCCCCTTTTTCGTAACCAAACAGTTCACTCTCGATCAGATCGCGCGGGAAAGCAGCGCAGTTCAGTTGCACAAAGGAGAATTTTGCTGCTGGGCTGTTCTGATGGATATAACGGGCCATCATATCTTTACCGGTTCCGGTTTCACCCAGCAGCAGGATGGTCGGCAGGTCGGCAGCGCGTTGCACATCGGGAGCCGCTACCCGCCGCGCCATCTCCACCAGTTTCAGAAAGCTATCCTGCTGACCGATCAGTTCGACAGTCGCCGATTCGAGTGGCTGAGTGCGTTCCAGCAACTCCAGCCGGCCTTTGATCTGCACGTTTTCCAGATTGCGCTGGATGACCAGGTTCAACTGCTCCAGGTCCACCGGTTTTTCGACATAATCCACGGCTCCTTCGCGCATGGCAGCCACTGCATTGGATATGGAAGCGAAAGCGGTCATGACAATGATGGGGAATTCATGCCCGTCGCGTTTAATCCGGCGGATGATCTCCAGGCCATCCATATCCGGCAGCCGGATGTCCAGCAGTACCAGCTCCGGGGTCATCTCTTCCACATGGTGCAGAAACTGTTCACCGGTTTCAAAGCCGTGACACTGGTGGCCGACCCGCCGCAGCTCCAGTTGCAACGAATGGAGCAGGGAACGTTCGTCATCCACAATGACAACTTTAGCCATACCAACCTCGGTCATTATTTTTTCGGCAATGCCGGCAACTCTACTTCGAAACAGGCCCCCCGCGCGGATCCGTCAGCAGTCGGCTGAACGAGTCGCAGGTGGCCGTTATGGGCTTCAATAATTTTGCGGGCCATCGACAGGCCGATACCCGTTCCGCCCGGCTTGGTGCTGAAATAGTTCTGAAAAATCTGATCGGCCAGTGCGGGTGGTACACCCGGCCCTTCATCCCGAATGGTCAGCAGGTAGCCGCCTTCGGTCGATGCCGAGGGACGCCCCGTCATCGTGACCTGCGTACCGGCGGGTGTGGCTTCGATGGCGTTGTCCACCAGGGAGACAATCGCCTGCGTAAAATGCTGTCGATCCACTTCCAGCATGCGGCCGGCCTGATCCGGCTGATAGACCAGGCGGATGTTTTTACGGCGTAACGATGGTTGAAAAACCTGTTCCAGATCACGGACCAGCAGGTCCAGGGCCACTGCTTCTCGCCGCAGGGTAATCGGTCGATTCAAATGAAGCAATTCCCGCAGCCAGTGTTCCAGCGAATCCACGGTGGAAATGATGCGCTGCTGCTGTTCGTGCTGTTCGCTGTCGGCCGTGAAAAGTTGCTGGGTGGTTTGCGCGGTGGCCCGGATTCCCGCCAGTGGATTGCGGATGTTATGGGCGACGACGGAGGCCATTTCACCCACGGCGGCCATTCGTTCGTGGCGGGTTAATTCATCCTGGGCCCGTTGTAAGGACTCCGCCATGCGGTTGACCTGTACACCCAGATCACCCAGTTCATCCTGACGTGGCAAAGTCAGTCGATAATCCAGATTGCCCAGCGCGATCTGCTGAGTGGCGGTGCGGATTTCCTCGATCGGCTGAACCATCCATTTGCGAAAGAGGGTTAATACACCGGTCAGAACAATTAATTCGACGATGGCCATGCCCACGAGGTACAGCGTCGCGGTGTCATACATATTCAGCATATCCGGGGTATTGATCTGCAGACTGTTGCTGCTGAGGGTCTGCTCCCGATTTAACAATTCCTGGCGCTGTTGCTGGAGCTGATTCAGCCAGGGTTGTACCTCCGCCGGCATCAGTGTGCCGGAGGCCAGAATATTTAACAAGGTTAGTTGTTCTTCCTTGATATGTGTAACGATTTTACTGAGATTGGGTATTTCTGTTTCTTTGCCTTTTAACAAGTTGTTTACTTCGACAATCTCCACGCGAATCGCCGCGGAGAGTTCCGACCAGCGCTGCTGCCACTCGGATTCAGGTCGATGGCCTGGGTATCTGGGGAGTTCAGCGATCTGGTCATCGAGATGGTTGATGAGCAGGTCCAGAATATTGGCGATGTTGTAGTTCAGGCGGAAGGAATCGATGGCTTGTTCCATGAGCAGCTTATTGATCATGAGGGCCGCAGAGAAGTTGACCCCCACCGCAACGGTAAAGAGAAACAGGACCAATAAAAACTTAACCCGCAGGCTCACCGTTATACCCTGATCAGAGACAGGCTTCTCGTGCCAGTATTTGACGTAAGAATTATCAGACGCGGTACATCCCGGTTGTCCGGGTAGATATTTAGTTATTTGCCAGATTGTTACAGCGAATAATCAACGATACAACCACCAGCTGCTCCGAATAATGGCCATGACCGAGCGTGGCGCCGCGGGCGAGTACATTTGATCGATTCTAATCTGTGCCAACCCAATTACTTAGTGAACTCTGCAGTTGTCATATTCACATGAGCGAACTAAAATAGTAGTAGATAATCGATTCATGGTAACAATTCCATTTATCAACAACTTGGGGACTATGGAATGTGTGATTTTCTGCGATGCAGACCGGCATGCGCTCTGATGGCGTTGATATTGTTAGTCGTTTGGAATGGTTACGCCTTGGCGGATGATCCCCAGACCACTTCTTGTGATGTCAGTAACAACGATCGGATGATTCAACAATGGGAGAGTGGGTTTCAGGAGTTTACCTTTTATCAGGCGCATTCCCATGGTCAGAGTTGTCTACCGACGCCTGTTCCTCATAGTGATCTGGAGCCTGGTTCATTCGGTACCGATGCGGCTTCGCTGATTTCGGGACCCTGGGGTTGTGCCGGACCGATTCGTATTCATCCTGCCGGTGTGCCGACGATAGTGTTCTGGCGTCAGCCCAGTTGGGATAGTCCGCAAGCGACAGATAGTCTGATCTGGGCGGTATATGTCGGCTGGAAGGATCGGTTTCACGAAACCCCAACGACCGCCGATGATACTTTCTGGCGTTGGTACACCATACCCAATGCGACGGGCGTCCCCATGCAGGATCGCCTGAAGCAGCCGCGCATCGCGTATAAGCTGGACAGCAACGGTCGGCCGATCATTGCCGTGGGTATGGATAACGGTGGGGTTCGCTATGTGAATTCACCCGACGGTCCGGTTTACTTCGGCAGCATCGATCTTCTGCAAACCATTAACGGACCCAACGGGCAATTGAGCTGGTCCCGTGAATCAGTTCCTTTCAGCTCGGCGTATGGTTCAGTCAACAATCGTCTGGATTACCCTTCGTTACAACTGACTCCGAACGGCTTGATCGTTACGGCGTTGGGCTATCCGGCGGGTCTGGACAATCCGGATGCCGGCAAGCCGGTGATCGAACCGATGATGGCTCGGAAAAAGCTGTCCGGTTCGTGGGTCGCTCAACGGGTGTTGCAGAATATCTGCCCTCCGGTTTCCTGTTGTCCGGTATACACAATCCGACCCGTCAATCCATTTATCATCAACCCCATTAATCACTTTATCAAGGATCCGCCCTGGACGAGCATCGCCCCTCCACCGATCGGGTATTTACCGGCAAGTAATACCGAAGAGTGGTCTGAATCAGATTGGGCGGGTGATGAACTGGCCAACGAACGCCCCGTCTGGTCGAACTCAGCCACAGGGGCTGGTGATTGCTCGGCGGAAGGGTTGGAAGAGGGTGAACGAACAGCGCAGGTATTACCACCCCTGCCTCTGGGGGGGATTATTCCCGCGACCGATCCGGTGATGATAGCGGCTTGTAGTCCATGCGGTCAGCCGGCCTGTCCATTTTCGGCTAATCCCTACCTGCGCTATCAGACCGGCTATCCCGCGGTGGCCCAGGTGGATAATAATACGACGCGGATGACCTTTACTTTTGGTGAACGACCCACGTCCGGCGGGAACTACAAGAATTTCGTCTATACGGTGGACTATAACAGCAGCGCTGCAAACTTTAATTCCAGCGGGCAGTTGCCGGTACTCAACAAGATTCTGGTGGATAGCAATGTTACCCCGGACGCCAATAATGACTATGTATTAGCGACGCTGGATCCGACCGGGCAGTATTTATTCACGATGAAGGAGAAAAACGATCCCCTGTATGAACCTCCTCTCGATGTCATTGTGGATACCACGCAGATTTATCGACGCAATGGTCTGAGCTGGACGCTGCTGGCTGCGAGCGAACATCAGTTGGATTGGTGGACCACGGGTAATGATTATGATCGGAATTCCTATACGCGCTGGTGGCTGCCCGATATGATCCTGGCATTGCCCCAGACGCAATATGCTTATATCGCACCCGTATCCAATTATTTCCTGGGTAACCTGATCGATATGACGGACGGGGCTACGACCAGCTATTTCAATTCCGGTGCCGAACCTGATTGTGACGGTTATTTTTTATACGGCAAACTGTGTGGCCGCCCGGTGGCTCAGGGTCTGGAAGGTGATTTTACAGACTGGACATTTGAAACCTCTATGGCGGTGGGCGCGTTTCCTTCCCTCGGTTTGCAGGATAATGGGCTGGTCGCCTTTCACTCCGGTGACGGACGGGTAGTGCTGCGGACGGAATTCAACGGTTTACCCTATACGGAATTTGGCGACGCCGATTTTGATTGCGATTATGATCAGATCGATCTGAATGCCTTTAATGCCGCCTTCAGCGGTTCCGGGGTGCCGACGCGAAATCCCCTGTTTGATTATGATATTGACGGCGATGTCGATTCGGCTGATGCGGCGCATCTGCCCACTCAGTTCGGATCTCATAGTTACTGCTACACGCCGCCCAGTGATACTTAATTAATTCACCTCTGGATTATCAAGACGCTGTGGGTGTCACAGTAATTTATGCTCGGTGAGTTAATCGGCTTCGCAGAGTAAGCCATTAAGTACTATTGCAAAACTCGATAAACTGATCTTCCGGCTTTCAGAGCCACGCCCGTGAAGAAGCGGTGGAGAAAGCAACCACTCCGATTCCCGCTCCCTGGGTCGCGGCCAGGTGATGAGTTGTACAATAGCTCCTAAAGGTTCGTCGACAATCAGCAATCAATTCCATGGTTTAATGGTAAGCAGGAAGATTGATTTTGTATTAAGCCTGGTTCGGGCGAAGACTCAACCGCCATGCGGTTGGGTACTGAGTTGATCTTCGGGGATGAAATCCTGCCAGCTGATCGATGGATTTGTGAGCAATCCGATTTCGTCGTATGACTCCACACAACCGTCGAGCAGAGCAATATTGTTTTTACGATTGGGATGGCGATTGGCTGGGAACCACTGGCGTCCCCAATAGTATTGATCTCCACGATTCGTGTAGCCGGGAGGAGTCGAATATAAATTCCCCGGCTTCAACACGCCCGGTTCATCGGCCGGGGCAATCAGATGCGGAGTAACCGTCCCGGCTACGTAAAATTTGGCGGGATCAACATCTACATCCATCAGCAGGGGAAGCCGGGTCGCGTTGGACCAGTTGCCAATTTCATCGGAAAGTTTGACATATTTTGTTTCCCAGGCGCCCGCGTCGTTCAGCCGAGGAACCCGATCCAGCGTGCCGTTCCAGCCATAGCTCAGGTTTTTTAAGGGATACACATACAGATCGTTGTCCGGGGTGAGGATATTTCCTGTGGTTACCGGGCCACCCGGTTTGACCAGAAGAGGCTTTTTCCAATTTTCAGGACAGACCAGCCGTGATCTGGTATTCAAAATCCTTGGTACGGTTGAGCTGGGTGGATTTTGTGGATCGCCGGGATCCCACGGATTCACAATTCCGGGAATATAGACACCCGCCTGATATTGTCGATCAATAAAACTGGAGAGTCCGAAAGTTGATAGAAGCTCATACTCCTGATTCCAGCGGCGTAATTTTTCAATATCTCCATCCTGCATGACCAGATAATTAAAATCCTGAACCTGCCCGCGCAGGCTGGCGACACAGACCATTGATTTGGCAGCGGCACGGGCAGCAATTAGCGCTGGAAGGAGAATCGCCAGCAGCGTCATGATGATGCCGATGACCAGCAGCAGTTCCACAATCGTGAAACCCCGCGAGCACCAATGACTTTTCGATCGGTGCAATCTCATGGCTTCCTGCGTAGTGAATGGCCACCTGACAACCACTGGAATGCACGACCGCCTGGTTGCCTACTAGCCTGAACTGACCTAACAACTATGCAATGTGAAAACGAACTCCTCAATCGTTAGACAATTTTATACCTCAATTTTCCAGATTGCAACCCCTCTAATTTCCTAACTCCATAGTGGCGAATGTTCTAAGTGGTTAATAGATATTATGCTCTAATCGCGATGTTGTATGCGAAATTAATAATAAAAACAACAGTATAGACAAGATGGGATAAATAGGAAGATATTTGCATAGAGTTCACGTGATATGTGCCAGGTAGAATAGGGGTGGAGATTTCGAGGGGTGAGGGTATAACTCCCTGCATGAATACGCAATATGAAATCGCGGTTCTGGGGAGTGGGAACGCCGCCGAAGGCATCCTGCATGGGTTGATGTTGCGCAGTGTGCTGTTGAATGATCGTATAATCTGTACCGATCCCCATCCCGATCGACGGGCACAATTCTCCAAGCGCTTTCAGGTAGCGGTTACGGATGATAACCGGGCGGCAGTACGTGATTCATTTATCGTTCTGCTGGCGGTGAAGCCCCAGCAGTATCGAGAAGTTTGTGCGGAGATCGCCAGCCTGATCCGGGAAGATCATCTGATCATTTCGATCATGGCCGGTGTTTCAACGATAACGCTGGAAAATTTCTTTACTCCTCTGCGTGTCCGTGTAGTTCGGGTAATGCCCAATCTGGCGTTGCATGTCGGCGAAGGGATGGCGGGGATTTATCCCGGCCGGTATGCCACCGAAGCCGATCTGCTGCGAACACAGCGTATCTTCGAAGCGGGTGGTCGGACACTGGTTCTACATGACGAAGCCCTGATGGATGCGGTCACGGCGGTGTCAGGCTCGGGACCGGCCTATTTTTATCATTTTTGCGAAGCGATCATCATCGCGGGTGAGCAAGCCGGCCTTACCCATCGTGAAGCAACCCTGCTCGCTACCCAGACGGCGCTGGGTGCAGCCCGGATGATGATGGAATCACCCCATACTCCGGACGAACTGGTGCGCAAGGTGATGTCGCCCGGCGGGACCACGCAGGCTGCCTTTGAATCGCTGAACACTAATCAGGTGAAAGAGCATATTATTGAGGGTGTATTAGCCGCCTTCCGTCGTTCCCGCGAACTGGGGCAATAGCAGTACGCTGGCCAATTTGGTGCTGGTAAAGTTTCACCGAGCCGCGACCGTAAGGGAGCGGTTTTCAAGATGGTTTGTTTGAATTTTGGTTCAAACTTTACTAGTACCGCCGATTTCCAGCGTGATGACACATTTGCACGATCGGTGTATAATTGGCAAGGTATCGAAATATTACGGCTTTGGGCTGGCTGGCTGCGATGCTGGCTACTGAAGCTGGCAGGGGCGATTAGCTCAGTTGGCTAGAGCGTTCGGATCACACCCGAGAGGTCACAGGTTCGAGTCCTGTATCGCCCAGTTTATTAGCGGCGGTGAAATCTTCGTTTTAGATTGATTAGACTCAAGAGCATGAATAAACCAGCGAGCGGGCTGCCGGCGCCGCAACTACCGCAGCCGGCGTTTCCGGGATCGAGATCCGCCTCGGTCAGGTTGTCATTCTGGTTGTCTATCCCATCGGCTTGATTGTCATTATTGTTATCCACAGTCTGATTGTCGTTGACGTTGTCCTGGTTATCATCCGGTTCCGGCTGGCTGGTGGTATCGAAAGTGAAGAGCGCCTGAAAAAGCAGATCATTATTCACCCGGATGGAGCGCGGATTGAAGGCTCCGGTGATGTCGCCGAACCAGCTGTAGAAAGCATACCCATCGGCGGCACTGGCGGTGAGCAGGATCGGAAAATCGGCGGAGTAATATTCCTGTATGGGTTCGACCCGGACCGAGCCGCTGCCCGGCGGTTCGATCAGAATCTGCAACTGGAAACTTTCCACCTGGCCGCTGGCGTAGGTCGAGAAATGATCAACCACTGCCCAGGCGCAGCTTCGACCCGAAGCGGAGCCGTAGGTTCCATAGTCGCCCACATTGCTCGAAGGCAGTGCCCGGCCGATATTGTTCCGTCCCGCCAGGGTCCACTGGCTGACGATTTCGTCATAGACATAGAGACCGATCTGCTGGTCGCTGAGGCCGGCAGCTGTCAACGTTTCCGGCAACAGACACCACTGTACGACTGCGGCAAAGGAACCCTCTACCAGTTCGGAATCGATGGACATGAATTCGTTAAAGCCGTTGCCCTGGCCTATGCTGCTGCCGGCCATTCCGGCGAAACTGCCGAAGGGATTATCGGTCAGCAGTGTGACGGTCAGCGGTGCATCCGATGCGGCATTATCCACTTCAATCAAGGCACGGTTGCCGGCGGCGCTGTCCAGAAGCACACTGGCTTGACCCTGATCGTTGATCACAACGGTCGTGGTTAGTTCGTCGGTCGGGGGGGATTCGTTGTCATTGTTGTTGGAGAGAATGTTGTCGTTGATGTTTTCGTTTTGGTTATCTCCCTGATTATCATTCACATTATCAGTCAGGTTGTCGTTACTATTGCTGTTCTGGTTGGCGTTACTGTTGGTATTGCTATTGGAATTCTGGTTATCCGGTGGGGGACCTCCTCCACCGCCGCCACCACCACCTCCTCCTCCACCGCCACCTGGACAGGCGCCCAGCCAGTTGCTGTTGCCCGTCACAAAAGTGACTGCAGCCAGATCCACACCATCACACTGGGCCGTGAATCCGGGATCACTGGTGTAGACCGAACGTGACAGTTCCAGAAAATCGAGATTCAGACTCGAACTGTTGCGATCTATGGTGAATGTACCGGTGTCGCCGATGGTATCCAGAATTACCGGTGTGGCGACGTCGTCACTGCCCAGCCACAGTATGGCGTTGCCATCGAGATTAACGGTCGCGCCCGGAGTGAATTCGATCGAACCGTTATCCACCGTATTGATCAGCGAGCCGGTGGTGTTGATGTTCACGCTGCCCAGCTGGCAGCGGTAGGCAGCAATAATTGAATAATCACCATTGCTGCCGGCGATGTTCACGGTGCCCAGCAATTGGAAATCGTCATCGGCAGCGGCGGTGAAAGTCTCGGCTCCGCTGGCGGAATTGAGATTGACCGTTGAATTGGCGGCGGCGACAAGATTATTGTTGGCTCCGGCGCTACTTACCGTGAAGCTTCCGAAAGTGGTGAGGGTGGCTCCACCCGCGACCAGCAGCTCATCGCCATCCTCGGCGAAGGTGATATCGTGGTTGGCGCCGCTGCTGCCCACCACCAGTGTGCCGGCATCGATCTGCACAGCCTGGGCATCGGCGGAACCCAACAACGCCTGCAATCCCCCGCTGATGGTGAGCGTCCCGCCGCCGTTCTTGAGCAGGGTGTCGCCATCAGTCCAGGTGGAATTATTCAGTGTGGTTACGATGCTGCTCGCCGATCCGCCACAGGTGAACATCCCGCTGCCCGGTGTGGCCCGCAGATCGCTGATGGTGGTTCCACCGTTGTTGGTGACCGTTCCAGTGGTGCCGTCCAGGCGTGAAACAGTGCCCGCACCGCTGAGTATGAGAGTGTGAGTACTGATATTGACTGTTCCAGTCAGGGTGGCGCCAGAGGCGATATCGAGAGTGGCATTACCTGCCAGAGTGCTGCCGCCGCTGAGACTCATGTCGTTGTTGATATCCAGGGAGGCACCAGTCTGGGGATTTATGGCTCCGGTTACGGAGAGCGTGTTGGCGGAGTCGCCGCCGATGGTCACCTGCCCGCTGACGCCTCCGCCGACCGTCATGCCGCCGGTCAGAGTCAGGCTTTCGGCGCTCGTACCGGTTGTCGTACTGATCGACAGCGTCTGGGTATCGGGTACGGTCACCGCACTGGTAATCGCCAGCGCTACTCCATCCGCCAGCTGCATTGTGCCGCTGGTATTGGGGGTCAGCGCGTCGAGCAGGGCATCGCCATCAACCTGCAAAATCGCCCCGTTATCGTTGAAGAGCAATTCCCCGCTGACTTCCAGCGGTGTGGTGACGTCACCGGTGATTCGTAATTTCGAACCGGCACCGGCCAGATCGATGTCATTGGAAAAGTTGAAAGTTTCGGCTGCTCCGTCATCCACTCCCTGAAGGGTAAGCACCACTCCGGCGGGTACCGTGATGCCGTTACTGACGCTGATGGTCTTTCCGCTGGCGACGTCCAACGTGACGCTGCTGGTCGGAGTCAGCGTGGGAATGGTGGCATCTCCGTTTACATCCACGGTTACCGCAGTGCCATTGGCGGTCACGCCGCCGGAGACCACGCCGGTGTTATTTGTGAAGCGCAGTATGGACGTATCGGTAAGGGTCAATCCATGGCTGAAGCTCAGCGTTTCGTTGCCCACGCTGTCAGCGGAGATCAGTTCCAGGACCGAATCGCCGGCGAGGGTCAATTCGCCGCTATTAAGGATCGAGGTGGTGCCGGTATCGTTGTCTGACATATCCATCGCCCAGTCCTGGCCATTGGCGATGGTCAGGTTGGTGATGGTGGGTCCACCGGCACCGTCATAATCCAGCTTGAATGAACCGGTGACGTTCAGATCTTCAATATCGTTGCTGACGGCGCTTAATTCCAGCACGCTGGTCGCCATGCTGGTACCCTCGACTGTGACGGTCCCGCCGGCCGTAAAGCAGCTCAGCGTGTCAACCGTCAAGGTCGTAGCGGCGGCCAGGGAAATCGAAATATCACCATTATTAGCACCGCAATCAACCAGCCCCACCCGTCCGGTGAATAGCGTGTCAATCGTGGCTGCGGCGTTATCCTCCATTTCGATTTCGCCGTTAATCCGTGCACCCGCCGCCTCACCCAGGCGTATCGTGGTCCCATCGGCTAGTGTGAATTTGCCGGAGGTGACATCGACCACTTCGGCGGAACCGGAAGCACTGTTGCCATTGATGGTCAGTATCGTGTCCCCTTGCAGAGCAGTGGCTCCGGCGTTGCTGATGGTCAGAGTGACGCCATCAGCCAGGTCCAGCACCAGGTCTTCGCCGCTGGGGATGGTGAGCGACGTAAAGGTGGCTGACTGATTGGCGGTTATTTCCGCGCTGCTGCCACCGAGGGTAGTAGGTCCGAAGGTGATCGTACCGCGATCGAGCTGCAGTATTTTGTTTCCGCTGCCGAAGTTCCAGGCGGGTCCGCTGCCGTCGGACCAGTCCAATGCTCCGGCACCGCCTTGAATAGTCACGTTGCCCTGCGGCTGAATTTCACCGGTCCCGCCGCCGGTGAAGTCGATATCGGCGGTGGTCATTTCCAGCAGAGCGCCATTTTCCAGCAGGATCACATTATTGCCGACGGCGATCGTGCCGACACCTGTTCCGCCGCCGCTGATGTTGCCCAGAATCTGGCCATTCTGCATGGTCAGAGTGCAGGCAGCGCCGCAGTTGAAAGCGATGTTGTCTCCATCCTGCCATTCGCCGCCGCCATCGCAACAACCGCCGGTGTTGAGCGTCTGGCCATCGGCGTCGATCTGGCAGGTACTAGTCCCCGAAACCCAGGTGCACTGGGCCCAGCCGGTTGACGCGCTGGCCGACAGAATTAACCCGCTTAACAATATTGTCCACAAACCGCGCTTCATGCCTCTCCTCGTCCCCTCGGTGGAAGTCTATGATTGCGAAACCGGATGGAGGAATTCAGCCCCGCCCGACGATATAATGATATCATGTTGGCCTTTGCGGGTGTAAAAAAAGTTGTTATGGCACCCCCGCCCCGCACGAACAGCGGATTGCTCATCCAAGCGATTTAAACCCATGTGAAAGGTAGTTATCCATGGCTGATCTGGCGTTCATCAATGGCGAATTTTTGCCGCTAACGGAGGCGAAAATCTCCATCGAGGATCGGGGTTTTCAGTTTGCCGACGGCGTCTACGAAGTGGTGGTTTTCCATCGCGATCGGCCGCTCTTGCTGCGCGAACATCTGCAGCGGCTGGAGAACAGTTGTCGCTCGATCCGGCTGAATTTTGAGTGTCGGAAATACAATCTCGAAACGTTGATCCAAGACGGCGTCCGCCGGGCGGGAAACCCTGACACCATGGTTTATATCCAGGTGACGCGCGGGGTGGCGCCGCGTAATCATGTCTGGCAGAAGGATATGGAACCGACGGTAGTGATGACCTTCAAAGCCAAGCCGGTGTATGACGCAGGCAAACGTCGGCAGGGATTGTCGATCCGCACAATGCTCGACTTCCGCTGGAGTCGTTGCGATATCAAATCAATCGCGCTACTCGCCAATATTCTGGCCAAGAATCAGGCCATCGCCGAAGGCTATGATGATGTGCTCTTTACCGGTCCGGGTGAGGAATTGCGCGAAGCAAGTGCCAGCAATTTCTTTCTCGTGCAGGAGGGCCACCTGCTCACCCATCCGCAGGATCACACCATACTACCGGGCATCACCAAATTGTGGATCACGCAACTGGCCCGCGAGATTGATCTGCCCATCAGTGAATGTCGCATGACGCGCGCTCATCTGGCCACCGCGGCTGAAGCCTTCATCAGCAGCAGCACCATTGACGTGCTGCCGGTGGTACGGGTGGATCAGCAGACAATCGGCAGCGGCCGGCCGGGTCCGGTGGCAGATCGACTTTACCAGCAGATGCTTCAAGATCGCTGTTAGCCCATCACTGGAAGCGGTTTCAAAATTCAAAGAGCCGCGGGTTTTTCGCCCGCGCGTCGCCCATTTACGCAATTTTGAAACCAGTTCCAGGGTATCAGTCAATTCAAACCATTATTGCAGAAAGATTGCATACAGCACGGGGTCATTAAGCAGATAATAGTCAATTTTCGGAAGGCGTTTCTTCACGATCCATCCCATCCGACGATCTTGGTCCGGGCCATATTTGACAATCCAGCCCTGTGCCCCTCCCATACTGGGCAGGTGAACAGTGCTCGATTCGGCCTCGATACCCAGTATCGATAAGCCCGGCGGGTCGGGATACTGATTCATCGGGATTTTCGACATGTAGTAAGGGTGCAGATCGCTCTTATATAGCGGGCTGGTACCGATATTATTGAGGATATTGATTTCCGTTGATCGGGGCACGCCCACTGCAGGGTAGGGGATTTTCATATCCGCAACCCAGAGTTGCAGGGCTTTATCGATGGCGACGGCACTGGAGATGGTCTGCTGCAGCTTGCTTTTTTCCGTGGCGGTGCTGAATTTCGGAATCGCGATGGCGGCGAGAATGGCCATGATGACAATAACGATGACCAGTTCCACAAGTGTAAAAGCTGATGTGCAAACGTGACGTCTTTTATAAGTTTGACGTAGCCCGATACGGCTGGTTGTTCGGAAGCTGCTGTTCATCTTCCTCGTCCGCTCCACTTCGCCACGAGCCAGACCCTGACCATTTGTAATATACGATGCAAATAATCGTCCTGGATGAGCATCGCAATATTGAGTGATGAGGGTTATATAAAGCGGGATTTATGGGGCGTGAAAAACCCCGGAGCGGATCAGGGCGTCGATTTTTTTTCAACCGGTCGCTTCTCCGCCTCCAGCAGAAAATCAGCATCGGTCAGCGGGATATCGGGTTCCAGTTTCGGGTATAGATATTTGGCATCGAGCTGATCATCGCGCAGCCAGAGGTAGACGCCGGCGGGGAGCCGGGTTTCGGCGTTAATGAGCAGATCGACCTTGCGGCGGTGGAAGGGAAAATCCTCAGGGTAGAGAATTTCGAGATGGTGTACCGGCACATCGCCCTTTTCCAGGCGGGCAAACCCGCGGTAGGTGATCTGCGGGGTGAAGCCGTCGCGGATGGCATTTTTGCGAAATTCGAGAATCTGCTGGAGCAGTCGGGCGATACCGAATTCGGTGATCGGTCCCTGGCTGCGACCAAAAGTTACGGAGCTGTTCACGTCATAATGATCCAGCGGCGGCTTCATTCCCGGCAGGAGCGCCTTCCGCCACTGGCAGCGCAATTTATTGTCGAACTGCCCCTGCATATAGGAAGTTTCGGTCATTTCCGAATCGTCATCGAGCATGGTGGTTTTGATGCTCAGCGGCTCGGCCCGGAAGAGCACCTGCATATGTTCTTCAGCGTGCATTTTTTTGATCAGCGTGCCCAATCGTTCCTGTTTGTAGAAATCAACGCGATAGGTGTGAATCGCCACCGCGCGGTGTTGCATGTCCTCGAGGTAGGCAAGCGGATCCGCGGCCATCCGCTGCGCTTCGGCTTCATATTGATCCGGAATCTGCTCCAGCAGCTTGAAATCAATGGCAGGTGCCGCCCCCTGACATCCTGCCAGACTCCAGATCAGCAGAAGTCCGCTCCAGGCGATCTGCTGCAGATGATTTAATCCGTACACACGACATTTTTTTCCGCAGGCGGCTTCTGAGATGCGAATAACAGCTTCACGCAGGCTGAAGCCTGCGGCTCCTTGAATATCGAAACCAGTTTCCATCACTTGGCTCTGTTCCTTAAATCAGGATTCGCGGGTTGCACCCGCCAGTACGCTCTCGGCTTCCTGGATTTCCCACACCGCCCAGTCGGTGGTGCGCCACAACTTGCGAGCCTGTTCCAGCAACGGTCGTCCGCCTTCCGGGTTATTCAGTCGCACCTGGATCAGGCCGCTGCTGGCCAACAGCAGCGGGGCGAGAGGGTGCATTCGTGCGGAGAGGCCGCTTAGTGTCGGAACCAACCCGGCAAACCAGCTATCCAGCACGCCATAGCGCCAGGCACCACGTACCAGCACTGCCAATGATCCCAGTTCGGATTGTTTCAGCAGATCATCTCGGTGTTGGCGCAGATATTCCTGCTCCTGCACAGCGAACCATTGTGATTCCTCGTCCGCCGTCAGCAGCAGCGGTAGGGCGACGATGGCACTGGGGTGAGCGTGATCGAGCGTTGGTTGGCGCAAAGCGAGTTCGCCCAGTTGAGCCAGAGCCCGATCCCAGTTCAGTAATTTACGCTGCAGTTTGGCTGCTGTCAGCACCGCCGTCGGCCACCACCACTCACTATCATAGCGTCGATATTCTTCCAGGGTCTCCAGCACGCTGTCCCAATGTTGCAGATAGATACCGATCGTCGCTATTTCGAGGTATGCCCGCGCCGGTCGCTGCCGGCTTTGGCGGATCGCGGTGCGCATTTCCCGCCGGGCTAATTCAATACCTTGTTCCATTCGGCCTTGCTGCATGAGGCTGCAGATCAGCCAGCCCGTGGAATCCACCCACCGGCTGCGTGGTCCTTCGTGGGCCTGTTCAAATAACCACTGCGCACCGGCGGGATCCTGATCCAACAGGCGCAGCTTACCAGTCCATTGATAAACTCGTGCATCTTTCGGGAAGTTTTTGACCAGCCTGGTGACTTCATCGCGCACGGCGGGCAGATCGTCATCTTCCACCATCCATTGCAACCGGCGGAGCTGGTGATCCGCGACGTTCGGAGCCACCTCGATCGCCTGATCGAGCAGCCGGTAGGCGTCGGCCCGTTGCTGGAGATCGCGCAGCCCTTCCGCGTAACCGCGCAACACCAGGGCTGAATCGCTGCGTTGCTGAGCGAGAGCCGCCAAACCGGCCAGTTGCCCTTGCAGGCGACAGCGGACTCCTTCCACCAGCACGCGCATCACCAGGTCGCCGAAGTTACCGGCCAGATAGCTCAGGGCCCGCGACAGACATTCAATCAGTTGATCCGGATTCCGTCGCAGACCTGCTTCTCCGCTGTTGAGCAGCATCTCCAGCCAATCCCACTGTTCATCCTCGCCCTGCCGTTGCCCCAGCATCTCGCCCATTTTGAGGGCGGACTGGGCGTCGCTCTCCATCTGGGCGATTTGATACAGGGCTGCCAGCCGGGCATAGTCACGGAATTTGCCGCCGAATCGTCCGAGGGCTGCTTCGGCGAGCTGGGTCGAGGCATGCAGGTCGCCCTGTTCGATCAATTCTTCAATCTGTCGCCAGACTGCTTCCGCACCGCCCAGTTCACTCAGCAGATCAGTCGCATCACTTTCCAGGGTGGCCATTTCCTGTCCGAGGTAGAGTTTCCAGTTGTCGGCGGGAGTGAGTTCGTAAACGCTCACCGGGTAGCGGATATGTTTTAGCACGCAGGGCCCGACGAAGCGGGCTTCAGCCTTTAGGCGGGTGGCCACTTCCTGCAGCACCCGTTCGCTGGCGGTCACGGTCATCGGTTTGGACATCTGCTCCAGCCGGGCGGCGATATTGACCGTCTCACCGAAAAAGTCCTGCTCCCGTTCGAGCATGGCCCCTTCATGCACCCCGACACGAATCTCCAGTTTACGGGTGCTTTTACGGTTGCGGGCCCCGATCTTGTTCAGAGCATGCAGGCCGCATTTCACGGCCGCATCGGCGCCGTCGAAAACCACCATATAAGAATCGCCCAGCTTTTTCACGACCCGCCCGCCATGCGCTTCGACGACCGCTTCCATAATCTGGTTATGTTCTTCGAGGAGGGCGAGGGCTCCGGCTTCATCCTCGGACATCATCCGGCTGTAGCCGCATATATCGGTGAACATGACCGCCCGGCTGGGATGTTCAATTTCCATCATCCGCATCCGTTCCTTTCGTGTTTGCACTATTCGTGGTTGGAACCGGAACACTCTGTTCCGCCCGTCGCCAGCGCCACCGGCTGATCATCGGCCACTCGTCCCGTTGATCGGTCCGGTTCCAGATTCGAGCATACCAGCGCTCCGCCGCCGGCAGATTGTTTTGAGCCAACCATTTTTCCGCAGCCGCCAGAGCCAGCAGAGGTTGTTCCGCCGGAGGAGTCGCCTGCCAGAGGGTCTCGTCAGGTTCGTTATGCTCCCATATTTCCCGGCACTGCTGCAAGATCAGCCGATTCTGGGCCTGTGTATCGTAATGGCGCAGAAATTCCTGGCAGGGTTCGGCAGCGCAATGGTTCGTCTGGATGATTAGATACCCCAGGACCAGCGCGGCGTCCATCTCCGGGTTGGCTTGCCACGCAGCTGACAGATCCTGCAGCGCCGCGTTCGAATCGCCCTTCAGCCACTGATAAACACCTCGACGAAAATTAGTGCGTGCTCGATCGGCTCCCAGATTGAGGACCCGGTCCAGGTCAGCGATGGCAGCGTTCCACTGATTCGCTTCGGCGTAGGCGGTGGCCCGGGCGGAGTAGACATAAGGCAGCTGGTCATCGTAGCTGAGTGCCCGGGTATAGACATCGATGGCGATATGAAATTTTCCAGCAGCCAGGTGTTCGCGTCCGCTGGTGACCAGATCGCCGACGGCTTTTTCCCGCCAGGACTGCTGTTCCAGGCGCGATTCGAGAAACGCTGCTGTTGACCAGACGCTGGTGCCGATCAACGCCGCCAACACCGCGACACCAATGACCACGCGATACCGCCGCCAGCCCCTTCGCAGCCGGACCCTCAGGTCGGGCCGTCGGGCCAGAATCGGTTCGCCGGATAGATAACGTCGCAGATCCGCAGAGAGGTCCGCCGCCCGTTCGTAGCGTTGCGGTGCCGGTTTGGCCATCGCCTTTTGGCAGATCAATTCCAGTTCGCGGGAGATTTCCGGTCGAAGCTGGCGCAAGAGAGGCGGTTCTTCGTTCAGCACCCGCTGAATCATCTGGTGATCATCCGGTCCGGTCAGCGCGGGTCGCAACGCCAGCATTTCGTACAAGGTGATGCCCAGTGAATAAATGTCGGTGCGCGCGTCGAGGCTGGATTGGGCTGTATCAACCTGTTCGGGGCTCATGTAGCGTAAAGTACCGAGCAGCTGTCCCTCGCGGGTGACGGCAACATCATCCGTCTGTTTAGCCAATCCGAAATCACTGATCAGCACCCGTCCGGTCGGACAGAGCATCAGATTGGCGGGTTTGATATCGCGGTGAATCACGCCGCAATCATGGGCATACTGCAAGGCATCAGCCACACTGGCCATCCACTCCGCCACACGCCGATAGTAATCGCCGTTCCATTGCACATCCAGGGTGCGCAGCAATTCGCCCGTGCTTTCCGTATGTGCTGCGGATCGGGCTTCCGTTGCTGAGGCGATGGGGTTGGTGGGTGTCGCCCCGGAGGCAGCAGCCTGATTAGCGAGGTATGTCACCACGTCGCTGAGCGGCTGGCCACGAATCAACTCCATGGCATAGTAGTGGCAATCATGCTGGGCCCCGAAATCATAGATCGGCACAATCCCCGGATGTTGCAGGCGGGCCGCCGCTTCTGCTTCAGCACGGAATCTTTGGACGCTCTCCGGGCGCAGGGCATGAACGACGGCGGGAAGTATTTTCAGGGCTACAGATCGCCGCAGGCTCAGTTGCACCGCTTCAAATACTACCCCCATACCGCCCCGGCCGATCTCGCGGATGATCTCGTATCCTTCAAACCGGGGCAGCGGCCCTCGGGCGAAAGCAGCCACAGCCTGCTGGGCGGTGCGAATTTCAAATTCCAGCTCCCGGCCCATTTGCAGTTCGTGCAGAACCTGGCGGCAGGTGGCGCAACCTTCCAGATGGGATTGCTCCACGGGTTTCAGCGCCCGTTTCCCTTCCAGATGCTCAGCCAGGTCCATTACAGAACAGCAGGAGTCCATTTACATAACCCATATTAAATAATGCAGTTATGAGATTATAGCACCTTTTTTGGCTCTTGACTGCAAGTCAGTTGATAAAAATAAGCAAAAAAATTGAGCCTGCCCATGGTTGCATTACGCGTAAGTGTGTGAGGAGAAAAAGTGGCTGTCATCGGAACTCGATGTCACGCCCGAGAGCCTTCTTCTGCAAAAGTAGCTCTCCGTCTTCGCGGTTAACGCTGACCCACCCATCTCCCACTGAATCCTAAGCTCTTGTCGGTGTGGAAGGATACTGGCAGGAGTGCAGCGCACAAGCCTGCGAGTTGAGGTCGAGGGGCTCGCAGGCTTGTATTTTTTTACAATTCATATTTTCCTAGCATCAAATTTTTACTTCTACAAATAAAATTCCTCCACTGAATTCAGTGGAGGAATATATTGTAAATACCTGATAATTAATGGATTAGCGAATTTATTGCGATTTTACAGTCAAGCGGCGTTTAGGCGATGAGTGCCGCGGCGACGTTTCCTGCGAATCACAGCCCGGCCTCCCGGAGTGCGCATTCGTGCCAAAAAGCCGGACTTCCGCTTCTTCTTAATCTTGCTCAGACTATGTGGATAATGCATATACCCGTCCTCTTCAGGCGGCTTCAGTTGATCCGTTATTCCAGTGCAAAGATCATTATTTTAACAAGCGCCACGCTACTCAGCAAGCTGCCTGCTTCCATCGTTTTTTTGCCGTTTTGAGGTACCAGTTCGTTATCGGCCGGTAATTATCGATCGGCTTTATATACTCCATGCCCGAGTTAACGTGTAGACCCTATATCTACTGACATGGAAAGTGAATGTCTATCATACCGGGGACGGTTAATCCTCTCTCGTTGTAATCTTAAGACAGGTGACAGCGTTCGCGCGTCACCCATCAAAGCGGCATCATATAATAGAGATGAACGTCGATGAGACTGGGGATTGGTAAGACCTTTGGCAGCGGCCAGGCTTAACCATTGCTTGACATTAATCTGTATGGACAGTTACCATAAAATGTTACGGCTGCAGGTGAAATAGATTCATTCTCGGCAGCACGCCGCCCAGCCGTTAACTGATTGTTTTGCATGAGAACACTAAGGAGCCCGTTATGCCCGATGCCCAGCCCCATTTCACGCTGGAAACCAAAGACGGGATTTGTTTTGTGGAATTTTCCGATCGCAAGATTCTGGAAGAGATATACATCAATGAGATCGGGGATCAGCTGGGTAAGATTATCGAAGAACATCGGCCCATCAATCTGTTGTTGAATTTCCGCAAGGTTGAGCATCTATCCAGCGCGGCTTTGGGCATGCTGATCAACCTGCAGAAAAAAATCGCGGGCCAGAGCGGGCGGCTGAAATTATCCGACATCAATCCGCAGATATTCGAAGTCTTCAAGATCACCCGGCTGAATAAAGTATTTGAGATACATGATTCCGCGGCAGCAGCCAAGGCGAGTTTTGCCCAGGCGTGAACGGGAGCATCGGGGTTCCGGCTCCGCTGGATGCATGTGAATGGTTGACCCTTCATGAATCAGCCTGCCAAAGATCAGCACCTTCCGCTCCAGACCCTGGTCATTCCCAGTGACCTCGCGATGGTCTCCAAGGTGGAAGGCCAGATTCTGCAGCAGATCGAACAGCATCATTACAGCGATGAAGCGATCTTCGCCATCAAACTGACCCTGGAAGAAGCGCTGACCAACGCGATCAAGCATGGCAACAAATGTTGCGGCGACAAGCAGGTGATCGTGCGCTTCCACGTGGACGAAGAGCAATTCGTGGTCTACATTCGCGATGAGGGGCCGGGGTTTAATCCCGATGCCGTACCTGACCCCACCTCACCGGATCGGCTCTCGCTGCCCAGTGGTCGGGGCATACTGTTGATGCGGGCCTACATGGATGAAGTCGCCTATCTCGATGACGGGCGGGAACTCTATATTCGCAAGTGGAATCGACCATGACCGCACCCACTCCCAATCCGGCGTCGCCGGGGAGCAGTTCCGGTGTGTTGACCCTGACGCGCGAGCAGCAGGGCGACGTGGTCGTGGTACGGGTCCGCGGGATGGCGGTCGCCGAGATGGCTGGGCAGCTGAGTAGAGCATTGCAGGAGGCGGCCCAGCTGCAGCCCAAAGTAATGGCGGTGGATCTGAGTGAACTGGGTTTCATCAGCTCCACCGGACTGGGCAGTATTGTGGCGGCTCATGTCAGCTGCCAGAAATATGGAACGCGACTCTTTCTGATCAATCCCCGTCCGATGATCGCCGAGGTGTTGAGGGTGACCCGCCTGAACAATCTGTTCAAGGTCTGCGCCACCGTGGCCGAGGCGGAGCAACTGGTTGCGGGGGGTGCGAAGTGACCACGGGTGATACGCCCAGTTCGTCGGCGGCTTTGCCGATTCGGCGGACCGTTTTTTTTTCGGGCAACGTACAGGGAGTGGGTTTTCGGGCCACCGCCCGGCAGATCGCCCGCCAGTTTGCGGTTCGCGGCTATGTGAAGAATCTGCTGGATGGCCGGGTGGAGCTGGTGGCCGAGGGTACGCCCGATGTGGTCGGCCAGTTCATTACCGCCGTCGAAAAAACAATGAAGGGTTTTGTCGAGTTCAGCACCTCCACCGATTCCACCGCCCGCGGCCAGTTTCAGGATTTTGGCATCAGCTATTAAGCGCTATTGTCACGCGTGATAAACTCCTTTTCCGGTTTTCAGAGCCGCGCCCGCGAAGCAGCGGAGGAGAAAACAACCGCTCGGATTCCCGCTCCCTGACGGTCACGGCACGGTGATAAGTTGTGCAGTAGCTCCTTAGTGTAGGGTGATGGGTTCGGAAGCCTGCTTGCAGTAATGAGCTGGGGTGTGGGTTATTGTGAGCATTCCGCGATAGTTTTAGGGGCCTGCTCAATTCCTGTTTCTCTTCCAGTCATCCGTGGATTGCCGATCGACCGATATAACGAGCAATGCAAATCACTGAACAAATCAGGTTACTGGCCCGTTATTGCTGGAGTTTGTTCAAATATCAGTTTATCACGCCCTGGTACGATCTGGCGCAGACCAAGGGATTGATCACGGCGGTGTTGCGCTATGATTTTCAGCAGGCCAGAAGCGGACGATTACCCACAGTTTCGATATATGAGGTATTTCCAGAGTTACCTGATCAGCAATGGTTGATGTTTGGGGTCCGCACGCCGCCGGAGATTCCCTATTTATGTGCGGCGTTGAAAATTATTGATGCACGGACCGTCCTGGAAATCGGCACTTATCATGGCGGCACCACTTTGCATCTGGCGGCCAACCTGCCGGCTGATGGTCGAGTATACACGGTTGACATTGATGCGGCGGCGTTGGGGCGACTGGGTTTCAATCTGGATGAACATGACCAGACACTCGCGGACAAGCCGATCGACACGATTGGCCATTACTGTCGAAACTCTCCGTATGCGTCGAAAATCACCCAGATCATTCAGGATGCTGCGCAAGTCGATTTTACTATTTACGCCGACAGATATGATCTGATTTATATTGATGGTGGTCACAGCTATCAGCAGGTGAAAGCAGACACCGAGAATGTACTTCGCTGGTTACGGCCGGGCGGGGTGATCTTCTGGCACGATTATCATGTGGGGTGCACCGGGGTGACGCGCTATTTACATGAACTAGCCAGAAAATATCCCATCAAACACATTCGCCAGACGACGCTAGCTGTTTGGCGTAGCCAGTAGTGGGGGCTAATTCGCACTCTATTATTTTCGTTTACCTCAAAGAAAGCATTAGTTCCCAGAACGGTATTGTCGATAACAAAATCGAACACCTTTATCGGACCCGCTACATGCAAGTTGAATACATTGGACATGCCGCGTTGCGTATTGATACGGGGGATACGATTATCGTCACCGATCCCTGGCTGATGGGACCGGCGTATTGCGGACAATGGCATCTATTCCCCAAGCCCGTCAACGCCGACATCGTCTGGGATGCGGAAGTGATCCTGATTTCGCATGGCCATGAGGATCATCTGCACGAGCCCACCCTGCGGCACCTGCCAAAGTCAGCGCGAATATTCTATCCATATAACTGGTATGCGGGCTCCACGGCTTATTTTCATGATCTGGGATTTCGACACGTCACCGAAGCGGTCACCTATCGCACCTATCCATTGACGCGACGAACCCGGGTGACTTATGTAGCCAACAACCTGGATAGCATTGCCGTCATCGAGCATGATGATCGGGTGATGGTCAACATTAATGATGCGCTGCATGCCCATCATGATCGGGTGATCGATTTGTTCATTGACTCGCTGCGGAAGCGCTGGCCGAAAATCGATACGGTGTTCTGCTGCTATGGCGGGGCCAGTTTCTTTCCCAACTGTTATCATCATCCGGGGAAGGAGGATGTGGCGATCGGCGAGTTACGCGAACAGTTGTTTGCCCATAACTTCTGCAAGATTGTCCAGCGTCTGCAGCCGCGCGTGGCGGTTCCCTTCGCCGCCGATTTTGTGCTGCTGTCGCCTCACCAGCACTGGATCAATCAGATTCGCTTTTCCAAGGAGCAGCTGGCTGGTTATTTCCAGGAATTTTTTGCCGCCGCCGGATCGGGGACAAGCATTCCGAGGATTCAGGTGATGTATTCCGGCGATCGACTGGACGGCGATGAACTGGAAACCTGCTCACCCTATCGAGAGGAGTTGAGGATTTCATCGTGGGAGGATATTTTTGAGCGGCAATACGGGGCAACGATGGCAGCAAACAACAGTTTGCCGCAGATCGATAATGCTGCGTCGAATGATATAAAAAAAGCGTTACATGAGAATATCCGACAACGGGCGGCGCTGTTTGATACGGCGCGGCTGGATCGTGTCCGCTACTGCGTTCACCTGCGGGATGTGTCCCGGGAACCCTATTATCACATTGCATTCGAAGAGGGCTTGCCACGGGTGTGGCGGAGCGATCGGGTTGATCCGGAAAGTCTGCTGTGTGTGGAGACCACCAGCGAGCGGTTGCGTTACAGCATGGCCAGCGAATGGGGCGGTGATGTGCTGACTATCGGCTACGGCTGTGAACTGAATATCCTGAGTCCACGCGCTCTGGATGAACAGCTCGACCATGTGTGTATCGATCTGTTGACCCGCCATCCGCGAGCCAGTCGTTACGCCATCCGTCGACCGGTGCGCGCGTTACGCTACCTGACCGGAAACCCCTTGACGCGGGCCTGGGCCTGGCAGCGGGTTCTCCCTTCACGCAAACGTCAGGCGGCGGAGGGACACTACGACCCCTCCATCTGGCTGTCGCGCACCAAATGCGACATCTGCCGGATCTGCGACCTGCCGCTGATGGATCGCCAATTTGCCGCGGCGCTCTGATCATTCCGCAACCTGGCCGATGTCGATTCATCCGAAGCGTCATCAATGCACGGATTAGCTATAATAGCCCACCGGTTGTTGTCATCCTTGACTGAGTTCCAGGGTATCCAGTGTCGAATAATTCCACCATCGTCATACGCGGGGCGCGGGAGCACAATCTGCGCGGGGTGAACCTGGAGTTGCCGCGCAACCAGTTGATCTGTTTCACGGGGGTATCGGGCAGCGGCAAGAGTTCGCTGGCGTTTGATACGCTTTATGCGGAGGGGCAGCGACGGTACATAGAATCACTGAGCACCTACGCCCGCCAGTTCATGGGGCAGTTGAAAAAGCCGGAGGTGGAACTGATCAGCGGGTTGTCGCCGGCGATCTCCATTCAGCAGAAGACCAGCGGCTGGAATCCGCGCAGCACAGTGGGCACGGTGACGCAGATCCATGATTATCTGCGGGTATTGTTTGCCCGGCTGGGGACGCAACATTGCGTGCAGTGCGGCCAGCCGATCGCCGCCCAGTCTCGCGAACAGTTGCTGGGGCAGGTTCAGGCTTTGCCGGCGGGCAGCGCCCTGCACATTCTCGCTCCGGTGGTGCGCGGACAGAAGGGGGAGTTCCGCGAGCAGTTCGGTGAATGGATGCGCAGCGGATATGTGCGGGCCCGGGTCGATGGCCGGATTACAGCGCTGGAACCGCCGCCGACCTTGGAACGGAATCAGAAGCACGATATCGAACTGGTGATCGACCGGCTGGTGCTCAAGCCGGAAAATCAGCCCCGACTGGCGGAAGCGGTCGAAAATGCCCTGCGGCTGGGGCAGGGTTCATTGATCATCGCTTATGAAACCACCGGTGAGCCGCGGGTTTCAGTCCGCGCGGAGACCCGATCAAAATTACGTGATCTGCTGCTTTCCTCGCATTATGCCTGTGTGCGCTGCAACCTCTCGTATGAACCACCCTCACCGCAGCTTTTCAGTTTCAACTCGCCGGTGGGGATGTGTCTGACCTGCGACGGCCTGGGCAGCTCTTATCGCTACGATCCGGAAATGCTGGTGCCCGATCCGACGAAGTCGTTTCTCGATGGCGCGATCACGACAATGAGCGTGCCGATCGGGCGGTGGCGGCGACATCTCTATGAAGCGGTAGCCCGTCAGGGCGGGTTTGAGTTACACACACCCTGGCGGGAATTACCGGCGGAAGCGCGTCACGCACTGCTTTATGGCACAGGTGAACAGCATCTGACCTATGAATGGAAGTGGCGGGGGGGGATCTGGCGCCATGGCGGAAAATTTGCCGGGGTGATCGCCGATCTGCAGGACAAGCATCGCCAAGCCAAGAGCAACATGGTACGGGCCTACTATGAAAAATTCATGCGCCACAGCATCTGTGCGGATTGCGGCGGGGCGCGGCTGAATCGGCAGGGGCGGGCGGTGCGACTGGGCGGGCTGAATCTGGTGGAGCTGGAAGCTCTGCCCATCGATCAGGCCCGCGAATTTCTACGCCGGCTGGAACTCAGCGCGACCCAGAAGCTGATCGCTGCGGAATTGCTCAAGGAAATTGACCAGCGACTGGAGTTTCTGCTGAGTGTCGGGTTGCATTACCTCACCCTCAGCCGCATCGCCCCGACGCTCAGCGGCGGTGAATCGCAACGGATTCGGCTGGCGTCGCAGATCGGCAGCGGGCTGACGGGCGTACTCTATGTGCTTGATGAACCCAGCATCGGGCTGCATCCGCGCGATCAGGAGCGTTTGCTGGATTCACTCTGCCGATTACGCGATCTGGGTAACACGGTGGTGGTGGTCGAGCATGATGAGGAGACGATGCGGACGGCGGATCGGATTGTTGATTTCGGTCCTGGTCCGGGGGTGCGCGGCGGTGAGGTGGTGGCTGAAGGGACGCCCGATGAGGTGATGCAGTCATCCCGATCGCTCACCGGGCAATATCTTGCGGGCACCGTGTCGATTGCCATTCCCGAAAATCGAAGAGCAGTGAATGGTGAATTGAGAACAGCGAATAGTGAATTAAGAAAACAAAAAAAGAGTAAAACTGCCTCGAACATCAGTCCCGCTGTGATCACTATCGATCAATCTCAATTTTTAATTCTGCATGGGGCGCGGCACAATAATCTCCAGAACATCGATGTAACCATTCCGTTGGGGCGGCTGGTCTGCGTGACCGGTGTGAGTGGATCGGGCAAAAGTTCGCTGGTGCTGGATACGATCCGCGAGCGGCTGGTGCGGGATTTGAATGGAGCCGCGACGGCAACACCCGGTGAGCATGATGCACTGGAGGGCCTGGAGCATCTTGATAAAGTAATCGATATCGATCAATCGCCGATCGGTCGCACCCCGCGCAGCAATCCCGCCACCTATATCAAACTCTTCGACCTGATCCGCGAACTCTATACGCGCCTGCCCGATGCGAAGGTGCGCGGCTACAAGCCGGGGCGGTTCAGCTTCAATGTTGCCACCGGTCGGGCCGGCGGCGGGCGATGTGAAGCCTGCGAGGGTTACGGCAGCACGCGTGTGGAGATGGATTTTCTGGCGGATGTGTGGGTGACCTGCGTGGTGTGCGGCGGGGCGCGCTTCAACAAGGAAACGCTGCAGGTGCGTTACAAGGGCCGGTCGATCGCTGAAGTGCTGGATATGGACGTGCAGCAGGCGTTGGACCATTTTGCAAATGTGCCGCGTATCCGCCACATGCTGCAGACGCTGCACGACGTGGGACTGGATTATCTGAAGCTGGGACAGTCCTCGACCACATTGAGCGGCGGCGAGGCCCAGCGGATTAAATTAGCCCGCGAACTGGTCAAACGCGCTACCGGCCGGACGCTCTATATTCTAGATGAACCCACTACCGGGCTGCATTTTGAGGATATCCGCCGGCTGCTGGCGGTGCTGCATGGGTTTGTGGAATCGGGTAACAGCGTGCTGGTGGTGGAACATAATCTGGATGTGATCAAAACCGCCGACTGGGTGATTGATCTGGGGCCGGAAGGCGGTGCCGGCGGCGGCCGGGTGGTAGCGGAAGGTACACCGGAAGCAGTGGCCCAGGTCGCTGAATCCTATACCGGGCAGGCGCTGCGACCGATCCTCGGCCTGCAGAAAACAGAAAACAGAAAAGAGAAAAATAAGAATGGAAAACAGAAATCTGAAAATCTGAAATTTGAGGTAGATGATTCCGGATTACGCACGAGCCGTGCGCGCCAGCGAGCGGTTGGCCGCCGGCGGAACGCCTTCTTACCGATCCATGGTGGATCGGTGATTCGCATTGAAGGGGCCTGCGAACACAATCTGCGTAATGTCAGTGTCGAGATTCCGCATGGCCAGACCACGGTCTTCACCGGTGTGTCGGGCAGCGGTAAGACCTCGCTGGCGATGGATACGCTCTACACCGAAGGCCATCGTCGCTACGTCGAAAGCCTCAGTGCTTATGCCCGGCAATTCCTGGGGCAGTTGCAGAAGCCGAAGGTGGAACATGTGGCGGGGTTGCTGCCCGCGATCGCTATTGAGCAGAAATCCGCCGGCCATACGCCGCGCAGCACGATCGGAACGGTGACGGAGATTTATGACTACCTGCGGGTGCTCTACGCCCGCCTGGGTCAGGCCTATTGCCCGCGCTGCCAGGTGGCGATCGGCACGCAGAGCAGCGATGAGATTGTAGAACGGATTATGGCTTGGCCCAGGGGCAGCAAGTTGCTGCTGCTGGCTCCGATCGAGCGCAGCAGCGGTGAAAAATATCAGGAGCTGTTCGCCCGTGAAAAACAGAACGGCTACGCCCGCGTGCGGGTGGATGGCCAGGTTTATGAACTGGATCAGTCCATACCTGTCAATAACAAATCCCGCCATCGCGTGGAGCTGGTGGTCGATCGGGTGGTGATTCAACCGGCGGCCCGCAGTCGCATAGCCGACTCGGTGGAGCAGACGCTGGCTGTGGGTGAAGGAGTGATGGTCGTTGCGGCGGCTGAGGCGGACGGTCCGGCTGAACAGCGCTTTTCACAACTTTTTTCCTGCCATCGCTGCGGGAGCAGTTACGAAGAGTTGACCCCACACCATTTCTCATTCAACAACCGGCTGGGCTGGTGTGATTCCTGCCAGGGATTGGGGGTGGAGAGCGACGCAGCGGAAGAAGTAAATGAATGGCTGGGCGGTTGGACGGGTGAAGTAGCCACCGCATCACCGGTGGCGAAGACCTGCCCACATTGTGCGGGTTCGCGGCTCATGCCGCTGGCTGGTGGGGTTCGTTTCGGTAACGAGGCCCGTTCCTTCAGCCTGGCGGAGATCGTGCTCATGCCGCTGTCCGAGGTGCTCAATTTCTTCAAGTCGATCAACTTGCCGGCGGCGGCGAAAAAAATTGCCGGTGAGCTGCTGCATGAGATCAGGAATCGGCTGCAGTTTCTGGTGGATGTCGGGCTGGACTACGTCACGCTGCACCGCAGCGCCCCGACACTGAGCGGCGGGGAGTCGCAGCGGATTCGGCTGGCTTCGCAGCTGGGCAGCGGGTTGAGCGGCGTGCTCTATGTCCTGGATGAGCCGACCGTCGGGCTTCATCCGCGAGATAATGATCGGTTGATCCGGGCGCTGGCCAAATTGCGCGACCTGGGTAATACGCTCTGTATCGTGGAGCATGATCGCGATGTGATCGCCCATGCTGATGCGGTGCTCGATTTCGGGCCGGGAGCGGGAGTTGAGGGCGGGCGGATTGTCGGTCACGATCGACCGAACCGGTTGCACTACGCCAAAGAATCGCTCACCGGTCAATATCTGGCGGGTCAGGCGGCGATCGCGGTTCCGAGCAACCGGCGGATCGTGAAGGATGAATTGAGAATAGCGTATGGTGAATTAAGAAAAAGAAAAAAGAGCAAGACCACACCGAGCGCAATAGCTTCTTCGTTGGCTAGTCCTGATTCATCATGCCTAATTCTCCGGGGAGCGCGAGCCAACAACCTAAAGTGCATCGATGTCGCTTTTCCGCTGGGGCGGTTTACGGCGGTGACGGGGGTGTCAGGCAGCGGCAAGAGCACGCTGGTAAATGATATTCTTTATCGGGCGATGGCTATGCGGTTGCATCGGGCACTGATTCCGCCGGCGGCCCACGAGCGAATCGACGGGCTGAAGCTGGTGGACAAGGTGATCAGTGTCGATCAGTCGCCGATCGGCCAGACGCCGGGCAGCAACCCCGCCACCTATACCGGCTTGTTTGACCTGATCCGCGAGTTATTTGCCCGGCTGCCTGAAGCCAAGGTGCGGGGCTATGGACCGAATCGTTTCAGCTTCAATCGCCCGGGCGGGCGGTGCGAAAAGTGTTTCGGTCTGGGCGAGACGCGCGTGGAGATGCACTTCCTGCCCGACGTGTGGATCACCTGCGAGGAGTGTCGCGGGCAACGCTACAACCCGGAAACACTACAGGTACGTTATCGGGGGAAAAATATTTATGAAGTGTTACAGATGCGCGTGAGTGAAGCCATGGCCCATTTCAGCAACGTGCCTAAGTTGCGGGCCATCCTTCGCACACTCGACGAGGTGGGTTTGGGTTATCTGCCGCTGGGGCAGTCTTCGGCAACGCTGAGCGGAGGCGAAGCGCAGCGGTTGAAGCTGGCGGCGGAACTGGCCCGACCCTCGACCGGTAAAACGGTTTACATCCTCGATGAGCCGACGACCGGTCTGCATTTTGAGGATGTGCGGCGATTACTGGATGTACTGCACCGCTTGGTGGATCTGGGCAATACGGTGATCTGCATCGAGCATAATCTTGAGCTAATCAAAACTGCGGACTGGATAATTGATCTTGGGCCGGAAGCGGGTGCAAGCGGTGGAGAGGTGGTTGTGGCTGGGCCGCCGGAAGCAGTTGCGGTGACGAAATCGTCCTATACCGGGAAGGCGCTGCAAGCGGTACTGGCGGCGGGGCCGGTGGCGGAGCGGGCCGTTTTCACGCGCGAGGAATCGGCGCGGCGGCAAGCGGAGATGGATGCCCGCCTGGAGGTGCGTGGTGAAGATGCCCACGTCAAAATGCCGTGGGAGGCGAATGGCCGGCGGTGGCATCTGGAGCAGTGTCTGGCGATGGATGGGCAGCGGCCGCGCTGGGAGCCGGCGGCGCTGGAATGGATCGTGGAGCAGATTGAAGCACAGGGAGGCAGCAGCGTCCGTGAATCCGCACGGACTGAAGCCCGCGGCTCAGAAGGAGAAAGACCAGCACTGTTGGTGGATTGGGGGCAGCGGAGCGTGATTGAGATTCGAGTGACGGGGAGTGGGCCGACGGCCTGGTTTGCGCACATTCTGACGCGGGGCAATTGGCTGCTGGAATGTACTTTCCGTGTGGGTAAACGGAAATTCGATGATAAAAAACTAAATGCCGCACTGGGACTCAAAACGCTGGATGAGCGGACCGAGTTGCCGGTGTATGGCCAGTGGAGGCGGGTCAAACGGCGGGTCGGGCGGGAGTTTGACGACATTCGCATCTGGATCCACGATCTGGCGGAAATTCAGACGCCGGCTTTTGAGCAATTTCTGAATGATGCGTTGGCTAGTCATCGGGCGACGCTGGCGGGTGAGAAAAAACCAAGCGAGAAGAAGCTGGATTGGCGGAATGATGGTCGGAGCTGGCATCTGGCCCAACAGGCGATCACCAAGCGGCGGAAGATTGAATGGCCGGCGGCGCTGCTCGCCGAACTGGTCGGTAAGTTGAGCAAGCTGGAGCCGAAACTGGTTTTTGACTGGAATAATAAGATGGCAGTGATGATCCGCCATCCGCAGGTGCAGACCCGCTGGGGGCGGATCGTCACCAGTGAGCCGCAGGCGCTGCGTGTAGAGTTGTATACGGAACCGGGAGAGATCACACCGCTGATGTTCAACCGGTTGGGGATGGAACCGCATCTGGTGGAGGCAGCGGAAGGACAGCGCATCAGCTTCCGCCTGCAAGGCATCGAGCAGCTGGATAACAGCCAGCTGCGTGGGGTGATGCAACGGGCGAAAGAATTATTGAAATAGCAGGTCGCCACCGGTAGTGAAAATCGGGGTCAGCCCGGCTGGGGGAGCGGGCCGGGGCCGATCGACGTTGGAGGCGGCGGGGTAGCGGGTCGAGCCATGACCACGTTGGGTTTGCTGCGCTGGTCGTCGAGCAGGTCGCCGAGGGTTGGTTTCTGGAGCGCTTCACCGCGGATGATTGCTTGAACCTCATGGCCGTCGAGCGTCTCATGTTTGAGCAGCGCCTGGGCGATGGCGTCGAGCTTGTCTTTATTGGCGTTGAGCAGTTGGCGAGCGTCAGCGTAGGCTTCATCGATCAGCTGTTTGACGGCGGTGTCGATTTTGCGAGCGGTTTCTTCGGAATAATTGCGCCCGCCGGGTACTCCCCAGAACTGGTTCTGTCCGCCATCTTCTTCGCCCAGGTGAACAAATCCGATTTCATCCACCATGCCGAATTCCGTGACCATCAGCTTGGCGATGTGGGTGGCTTGGCGAATGTCGGAGGCGACGCCGGAGTTGACATCATCGCGGAACAGTTCTTCAGCCAGTCGGCCGGCGCAGAGCACGCGCAACTGGGCTTTCATCCATTCCCGGCCATGATAATGGCGATCCTGTTCCGGCAGTGAGAAGGTCGCCCCGCCGAAATTACCGCGCGGCAGAATAGTGACTTTGTGGACCGGGTCGGTGTTCGGGGCGAGCAACACCTGCACGAGGGCGTGACCGGCTTCGTGATAGGCGGTGGCGATGCGATCCTTTTCATCGATGACGCGATTCTTGCGGGCCCGGCCCCAGCGGACCTTGTCGCGGGCTTCCTCCAGATCGACCATCTCGACGAAATCCTTGTTTTCCATGGTGGCCAGCAGTGCGGATTCGTTGATCACGGCGGCCAGATCGGCTCCGCTGAAACCGGGAGTCGCGCGGGCCAGCCGCTGCAGATCGACATCGGGCCCGGTTTTGATTTTGCGAGCGTGGACCTTGAGAATTTCGTAACGGCCTTTCACGTCGGGCATGGGGACCACCACCTGGCGATCGAATCGGCCGGGGCGGATCAGAGCGGGGTCGAGCACATCGACGCGGTTGGTGGCGGCGATGACGATAATCTGATCGTTAGTCTCGAAGCCGTCCATCTCGACGAGAATGGCGTTGAGGGTCTGTTCGCGTTCGTCGTGGCCACCGCTGCTGAAACCAGCCCCGCGGCGCCGCCCGACGGCATCGATTTCATCGAGGAAAATAATACAGGGGGAGTTTTCCTTGGCCTGTTTGAAGAGGTCGCGGACGCGTGACGCGCCGACACCGACGAACATTTCCACGAAATCGCTGCCGCTGATGGAGAAAAAGGGGACATCGGCTTCACCGGCGATGGCTTTGGCCAGCAGCGTCTTGCCGCAGCCCGGATCGCCCACCAGCAGCACGCCGCGCGGAATGCGTCCGCCGAGATGCTGGAACTTGCGGGGGTTGCGGAGAAATTCGACAATTTCGGAGACTTCTTCCTTGGCTTCATCGACACCCGCGACATCGGCGAAGGTGATGCGTGTTCCTTCGCGACTGTTCACTTTATGACGCGATCGACCAAAATTACCGAGCATACCCATGCCGCTGCCCGCCCCGCGCATCGGACGCAGTACGAAGAAATATAGAAAGGCAATGAGCAATCCCCAGGTGAGCAATGGAGCGATCAGCGACATCAGCCAGGTGTTGCTGGGTTCATGTTTGACTGTGCCCTCGGGGTTGTGTTCGCGAAGGCGGCGGTTGAGGTCTTCAATCAGAGTGCTGTCGACGGCGAGCGCCGGCCATTCCACCTTGAACTGGCGATTTACGTTGGGTTGATCACCGCCGGTCAGCTTGCGGGTGCCTTCAATGGCGGTATCGCGGATGACCAGTTTTTCCACTTCGCCGGCTTCGAGCATGCGATAGAGTTCGGTGATGGTCTTGGCTTCGGGCTTGCTGAGGGTCTGCTGCAGCAGCATCAGCAGCATGATTACAAAGAAAGCACAGACCACCCAGCCGAAAATTCCACGGGAAATCCGCGGGGTTGGGCCGCTCGGGCGATCGCCGGAGTTGGGGTTGGATGGGTTGTCATTCATTACTGCATATCTCCCTGGACCACTGAATTATATCGGCTGGGAGTGCTTCGGGATTTATCAGGACGGTAGTGAAAACCCTTATGCCTTTGCCGTGCTGAAACCGCCCTGTACCCCTGATTTACAGTTCATTATAGGGGGCTTACCAGGGAGATTCCATCGTTTCGACCAGCTGCTGGGCAACGCCATCCAGACCTCGAACGCTGGCATCATAAAAGGATTCGCCTACCGGGCGGATATAGGTCGTGGTGAAGGGGAACAATTGCCGTTCAGCCAGAATCTTGCCGCTGCGCAGATCCTGCCAGCGGTAACTGAGAATAAAAGTGGCGGCGGTTTCGCGCGGCAGGTCGGTACGCGGATCGTTCCCCAGAACGTTCTGGCGCACTTCGACGATCTCGCCGCTGAGCATGGTGTGGGCTTTTTCACGGGTGGCGAGCTGGTAGGGGGTATCCATTTCGATACGCTTGGCGATGGCTTCGGTCAGCTGATATTCGAGATCCTGGCGGAAATCGCGATTCTGAAACATCTCGACATAGACGGTATCGACGGTCGTGGGGAAGGGGCGCTGCGTGGAATAGCCGCAACCGCTCAGCAGTGCGATCCCTGGTAACAGCATGAAAAAAGATTTAGTCGAGATCATGGCGTATGGTCCGTTTATTTCCCGTCATTCGCGATTCACTGTTCTGCATTTACTTCAGGGATGGGCGGAGAGAGCAGGCCCATCTTGATCAGTTCGGCTTCGGCTTCGGAAGCGGCGACCGTGCCGGGCCAGTTGTTCATCACCGAGCGGAAATAAAATGCCGCCGCCCGGGGTTGATCAACGCGGAGATAATAGCGACCGATGTCATATTCCTTTTCCGCCCGCTTGTTGCGAATTTCCTCGAGCACCAGATCGACACGTTCCCGCTGGGCGTCCTGCGGGTAATCCTGTTGAAAGCGTAAAAACCGTTCTTCGGCTTCGATCAACGGGGCGTCGTCGAATTTGACGCCGGCGAAGCTGGCCAGGGCAGCACGGGCCCGGCGGAGTGCGGCATAGCGGACATACTGGCTGCGGGGGTATTGCAGCAGAATCTGGTTGTATTCATCCTCCGCCAGGTCGAAATCGCCGCGATTGAAGAAGTAGTCCGCTTTGGTCTTGAAGGCTCGCAGGCCGATCTCCGTATCCGGGAACTTGGCGACCAGATCATCCAGAATCGATATGCCCAGGTCTTCAGCCGGCAGAACAGGCATGCCCAGCCATTTGCGATTGGTGCCGGCCAGAAAATATTCCGCCACCAGAAATTCCACTTCGGCAGCTTGGCGGGCGATTTCGTCGGTGCTGAATTCGACAGCCAGTTCCTTGGCGAGCAGGTGGGCTTTGTAATGCTGGTTTTCGCCGAGATAAGCCTGGGCCCGGCCCAATTCGGCAGCGGTGGCCAGCGGATGATCTTCGCCATGGCGGGTCGGCCAATCGGCGAAGGCATCTTCCGCATCGTCGAACTCTTCGTCGCGCAGCAGTTGCCGGGCCAGCGCCAAATCGCCTTCCGGTGTTCCGGGGACCGGCGGAATGATTTCGATCCACTTCTGCTGTTGCGGATCAAATTCCAGTTGTTCCGATCGGCCGCCGGGCGGATCGTTATCCAGTCCGCCCATCAGGGTGAGCGTGGTCAGCAGGATTAATGCAGGTCCAGTCATCGTTCCACCGCAGAAAATATGGTATTCGCCGGGAAAATTGTAATTCAGCCCCTTCAGCGACGCAATCAAGGCCGGGGAGTATCGTCAGATGGACCATTGGCGGCGGAGATGGGGGGCGAGGACGAAATCGCTGAGGCGGGGCTGGCGGCCGATCAGGTGGGCGAGGTGATAATCGTAGAGATCGAAGAGGGCGGTGGTAGCAGATTGATCGATGAAATCAGCTGTGAGCGATTGAAACGTGGTGCGATGGGTCAGCCGCTTTTCCACCTGGGTCATTTCGCAATCTGGGCAGATGAAGCCGCCCTGATGAGCGGAGAAGTAGAGTCGTTCCGGCAGGGGGGGGCGCCAGGTTCGGCGGCAATTGCAGCAGGCTTCGGTCTGGGGCAGCAGGCCGATCGCCTCCAGCAGCACCCGCTGGTAGCTGCAGACCAGCGGCAGCGTATCGAGGCTGGTTTCCAGCTCCGCCAGATGCTGCACCAGCGCCTCAAACAGTTCCTCATGTGGGTCGCCATCCTGCAGTGTTTCACCGGAAATTTCGGCGAGATATTGCCCGGCGTACAATCGGGGCAGGGACTCGCGCAGTTGCAGAAAAGAGCGCTGCGGCTGCCATTCGGTGAGCGTGGCGAGGTTCATCAATCGATCCGGCCGGGCGAACCAGACCACCTGACCGGTTTCAAGAAGCTCCAGCCCGGCGGCGAATTTCTTTTTGCTGCTGTGTTTACTACCTTTGGCGATCAGCCGCAAGCGACCGTGCCGGCGGGTGAAGAGGACGATGATCTGCGAGCTTTCGGAGTAGTCGAGTCGGCGGAGCACCAGGGCGTCATCGGTTTGAAGCGACATGTCCTTCAGTATACTGAACAGCATGGGTGTGGTCAGCAGCGATGCGGGTGATCAGCCATTGACTGATAAAAGCCAGGCCCGCCGCCAGCGGGATGATCCAGCCCAGTTGGGCGGGCATGCAGATGCGCGACCCCTGCCAGTATTCCAACCCCGACAAGCCGATGAAATATCCGGAATTGAGCAGCAGCAGCCACCCGGCGGTCCGTGTGGCTGGGCGAATGATCAGCCAGCCGACGCCCGCCAGGGCAATGCTCAGCAGCAATTGGCCGATCCGCTCATCCAGCAGCGGGTGCAATGTTTTCCAGAATGCAGTGAATTGCGGTAGCTGATTGCGGTGCAGTTCGTCTCCGGCGATGGCATTTTCGTAGGCGCTCTTGATAAAGGCCTTCAACATGGGCAGGGGGTGTTCGCGGAGAGCATTTTTGATACTGGCGACATCATCGCGGTAATACTGGGCCAGCGCTGCTCCCTGCGGGCCGTAGTGGTCCAGATTCCATTGCTCCATCAGCAGTTGCACTTCTTTCCGGTTCCAATGGGGATCGAGTGTGGCCTGCATCCGCGCCACCCAGTAATAGCGGCCGGCCATCGGTCCACCCGTCGTATAGAAGGGTACACCGTGAACCGTGTAATTACGCCACACCACCGCACCGACTGCAAGGGCAGCCAACGAGCAGGCGATCACGGTTTTGATCAGGATCGGCCCGCGTCCAGCGGCGAGGAATCGTCGCGGAACCAGCAAAGCGAACAGCAGGAGCATGATCGGCCAGGCCTGCCCCATCGGGCGGATGTAGATGGCCAGCGCCGCCAGCAACCCCGCCAGAATAAAGGTAGTCCAGCGGTTGTTCTGCAGCGCCCGCAGGAAGGTCCATAACCCCGCCAGGTGGAGTGTGTAATAAAGACTGTCGGTCAGCAGGGCATTGTTCACGGCTATCGAGGTCAGCGACACTGCACTGAGCAATCCGGCGATAAATGCGGTGCGCGTGGATTGCAGGAGTCGTGCGGTGATCAGATAAACCAGACCGCAGCCGAAGGCACCGGCTACTATCTGCAGCAACAGGATCGGATAGTGTACCGGTCCGAAAAGCAGATAGCCGGCAGCGATCACAGCACCATATCCGGGACCATTCCAGACGAACGAGCCTTCACCGGTACGATAGGTTTCTCCGCCGGTGCTGGCGTGAAACAGATCGGTGATCGGCCAATCCAGCAGATAATGAGCGGTCGCCCGGTAACGAATGGAGTCATCAGCCAAAGCGCCGATCTGTTGATCAGTGTGGGCGCTGTAAAGAAGGACCAGCCAGATCAGACGTAATACCAACGCCGATCCCACGACCCACCAGAACCCGCGGCGGTCTGGTATGGGCTGGTGAAAGGATTGCTCCAGCGGTGGTGGCTGCATGACAGGATTTATCGGTCAATGTCCGCAGAAAATCGCCTTAGCGGGGTGATATATATCGGGTGTACCAGACGTTTGACCGATAACAAGGCCTGACCGGAGTGCGAGGAGAATCATGATGAGCGATACCACTGCCTGGCTTACGTCCGAAAATGTCTGGGAACAGGCCTATCTGCGTTTTGAGACACCGCAGGAGGAAATCCGCAAGTTTCAGAGACGGTTGCGGCGCCTGGGTGCTGCCCAGTGGGATCGATCCAGCCGGATCGTGGAGATTTTCTGTGGCCGGGGTAACGGTCTGATCGCGCTGGAGTCGCTGGGATTTACTCATATCGAAGGGGTGGACCTGTCGCCGCGCCTGTTGCAGCAGTACACCGGGACAGCCCGGATGATCGAAGCGGATTGCCGGCAGTTGCCCTTTGAGGATCACTCTCGCGATATCCTGATTGTACAGGGCGGGCTGCATCACCTGGCTAAGCTTCCCGAGGATGTGGAGGCGGTGTTGCGCGAGGTGGTCCGGGTACTCACTCCGCAGGGTCGGCTGGTGATGGTCGAGCCGTGGCGGACGCCTTTTCTGACGGCGGTACACTGGTTGTGTGACCAGGCCTGGGCCCGCTGGTGCTCCAATAAAATTCACATGCTGGCAGTGATGACCGAGAATGAGATCGTTACCTATACACAGTGGTTATCACAGCCGCAGAAGCTGCTCGAACTGTTTTCACGCTATCTGACTTTTGAGCGGCAATATATCCGCTGGGGCAAGCTGATGCTGGTCGGCCAACCGAAATCACCCGCTGCCAATTAGAACGGTTTCATTGGTACTGGTATCGTTTCACCGAGCCGCGACCGTGAGGGAGTGGTCTTCAACATAGTGTGTTTGAATTTTGCTTCAAACGATACCAGTACCGTTTCATTAATATTGGTTCGCCCGATAGGGGTCCTTGGTGGTGGGCCACGGTTGTGTCAACCGTGGTGAATAACCGCTGTCCCGCACGGCTCATAGAGCCGTGGCACACTCAATCCTCATACCACGGAACAAATAACGCGAATCCGCTCCAGCTCCCTCTCACAACACTTCTAACACGGGTGGGTGCTCATGGTCCATTCGACCGTCCATTTGCCACCAGGACATGCAGTCCGTTATACTACAGGGCTTTAACGCGCGTTGAGGTTGTCGTAGCGGACGGGTCGCGTATAATGGACACCAAGACCAGCGCCGCTCCTGGGTAATCGTATTGACTGGGTCGGCTGGAATGTGGACGGGAACGGCGGTATGAAATTTCATATGGTGGATCGGATTACCGCGCTGGCTCCCGGAGAACGGATCAACACGGTCAAGTCACTGGCCTATGCCGAGGAATATCTGGCCGATCACTTTCCGACTTTTCCGGTGATGCCCGGGGTCCTGATGCTGGAGTGTCTGGTGCAGTCGGCGGGCTGGCTGGTGCGGGTGAGCGAGGATTTTGCGCACAGCCTGATCAATCTTGCCCTGGTGAAAAATGTCACCTTCAAGAGTTTTCTCGCCCCGGGTCAGTTGTTGCAGGTTGAGGTGGAGTGCCGGCAACTGGAATCCCGGCGGAGCGAATTTTCCGGATGGGGTCGTTGCGGAGCGAATGAAATTGTCAAGGCCCGGTTTGAGCTGCGGCATGAGAATCTGGCTGAACGTGATCCCGGTTTCGCCGCGCTGGATCATGAGAATATCAGCCATGCTCGGCGGCATTATGCCTTGCTGAGCTGCCCAGCAGCGGCCGAACGTAAAACATAAGCGGGGCGGCGAACTGACTAGCTGAACCCGTCCGGCGACGCCGATTATATCCCTCTCGAGGAGGAGCAGCAGAGATGGCTAAGAGTCGCGATGAAATTTTTGCCCAGGTGCAAAGCACGCTGGTTGACGCCCTGGGGGTTGATGAGGATGAAGTCACCGAACAGGCGACCCTGACGGAAGATCTCGGTGCAGAAAGCATCGATTTTCTCGACATCGTCTTTCGGCTGGAAAAAACCTTCAGCATCAAGATTCCGCGGGGCGAGTTATTTCCGGATGATGTTGTCAACAATCCGGATTATGTGGAGAACGGGCGTTTCACGTCCTCGGGGCTGGCCCAGTTGAAGAAAAACATGCCCCACGCCGACTTCAGCCTGTT
Organism: Phycisphaerae bacterium; assembly: GCA_022072405.1. Lineage (GTDB taxonomy): Bacteria > Planctomycetota > Phycisphaerae > UBA1845 > CAIVHJ01 > JAJVHX01. Next base: position 146,566 of record JAJVHX010000006.1, read on the forward strand.
TGAGAAGAATCCCACGGTGGACACCATGCCGACGCTGTTTACCGTCAAGACGATCGTCAACTACATTGAACGGAAGCTCGGTGGGTGAAGTGGGGCTTGCCGGCCAGCGCGGCAGGGATCGCTATAATACCCGGTCATTAATGGATGTGGTGCGATGCGCTGGATGTGGATAGATCGCTTTGTAGCGTTTGAATCCGGCCGGCGGGCGGTGGCGGTCAAGTGTGTATCGCGTGCGGAAGATCATTTGCATGATAATTACCCGGCCTATCCGCTAATGCCGGCGACGTTGATTATCGAAGGGATGGCCCAGACCGCCGGTGTGCTGGTGGGTGAGGCCCGGCAGTTTGCGGATCGGGTGGTGTTGGCCAAGGTGCCGCGGGCCACCTTCGCTGGTGATGTTCTGCCGGGCGATACGCTGCAGTATGAAGCGCGGCTGGAGCGGATTGATGATGCCGGGGCGATGACCAGCGGGCAGGTGCAGTGCAACGGCCGGCCGCTGGGTGAAATCGATATTGTTTTTTCGCATCTGCCACGGGAAACGGCGGATCAACTCGGCATCCCCTCGCACAATTTTGTATTTCATGACGATTTTCGCCGGCTGCTGGCGGCCTTTGGACTGGACATGAGCCGTTATCCGACGGCGGAGTGAGCGGCAGGTATGGATCGACGAGTGGTGATAACCGGAATGGGGTTGGCGACGCCTCTGGGGCTGGAGCTGGAGGCGGTCTGGGCGGCGCTGCTTGAAGGTCGCTCAGCCATCGGACCTATCCGGTCCTTTGACGCTCAGCAGTTTCATTGTCCGATCGGCGGTGAATTACCGGAATTTTCCCTGGGTGATTACATTCCCAAGGCCTATCGCAAAAGCGCCAAGGTGATGTCGCGCGATATTCAGATTGCCCTGGTGGCGGCTTATCAGGCGGTGAAGCATGCTGGCCTGCAGACCAAGTGTCTGGTGGAGCGGGGTGAAGCTGGCGGTGCGGCACCGATTGATCCGGCCCGGTTTGGAGCGAATATCGGAGCGGGTCTGATCTGTGCCGATCTGAATGAACTGGCCGGGGCGTTGGTCTCGGCGGATGAAGGCAATGGACAATTCAGTTCCAGCCGTTGGGGTAGTGAGGGGATGAATAACCTCACCCCGCTGTGGCTGCTGAAGTTTCTGCCCAACATGCTCGCCTGCCATGTGACCATCGTGCATGATTGTCAGGCCCCCTCCAATACGATCACCTGCGGTGAGGCTTCGAGCCATCTGGCGATTGGTGAAGCCTACACGACCATTCAGCGCGGTGCGGCTGATGTGTGCATCTGCGGTGGAGCGGAGAGTAAGATCAACCTGCTGGGGCTGTTGCGGCCGGATCTTTTTGGCCGGTTGAGTCGCCGACTGGATGATCCTGCCCAGGCTTGCCGACCTTTCGATGTCGATCATGATGGCATGGTGGTGGGTGAGGGCGGCGGGCTGGTGATTCTGGAGGAATTAAACCACGCGCTGGCCCGGGGCGCGCGCATTTATGGCGAAGTGGTGGGTTTTGGTGCCAGCTGCAACACACAGAGCTGGAAGGAGGCGGACTCGACCGGTCGCAGCCATGCCACCGCCATCCGCCGCAGCCTGAAAAACGCCGGAATCGCTCCGTCTGAGGTGGGGCTGATCTCCGCTTTCGGAACAGGTATTCCCAGTTATGATGACAGCGAAGCACGGGCTCTGGCGGCCATCTTCGGCGAACATTGCCGCACGATCCCGGTCTTTTCCTGCACGGGTGCGCTGGGCAACAATGGGGCTGGCAACGGAGCGATCAACCTGGCTATGGCGGTGCTGGCGATGAATCAGAGCACCGTGCCCCCGACGGTCAATACCCGGCAGGTACATCCCGATTATCCGCTGCGTCTGGCGGTGGGTCGGCCGATCGACGCCCGGATCGATCAGTTTGTGTCGTTGGCGTATGCGCTGAGCGGCGGGCAGACTGCGGCTATTACCGTGCGGCGTTTTCAGAAATAAGTTCAGCGATTGTTGAGTGGATGATTATGCAGCGTAATCGAGTGGTCATCACGGGTATGGGCTGGGTCACACCGCTGGGGGCGGATGTGCAGCGCGTGTGGCAGCGTATGCTGCAGGGTGAAAGCGGGGTCCGCCCGACCGAGATTTTCGACGCCGCCACTTTCCCGACGAGTTTTTCCGCTCAGGTGCAGGGATTTCAATTGATTGATTTTCTGGGTGCTGAAGCGGAACGTCATGCTGATGTCAGCCGTAACGCCGGGTTCGCGTTGGCTGCGGCCCGCATGGCCTGGGATCAATCCGGACTTTCCCGGTTGACCACGCTCGAACGCGAACGGGTCGGTGTTTATCTGGGCAGTGGCGAGGGCCCGGTCGATTTCGACAATCTGCATCGCTGTGCCTTCTTCGGCTGGGATCATGCCCAGGGGCATCTCGATACTCAACGCTGGGCGGAGCAAGCCTATCGCGGCTTCCAGCAGATGCGCGAGCATCAACAGGATCCCAATATGGCGGGGGCCCATATCGCCTGCCTGTTTGACGCGCAGGGCCCGAACTTCGACACCCTCACCGCCTGTGCCGCCAGTACACAAGCCATCGGTGAAGCCTGCCAGTGGATCCGGCGCGGCGAGGTGGAAGTGATGATTTCCGGAGGCGCCCACAGCATGATTCACCCGCTGGGGGTCACCGGCTTCAATCGCTTGACGGCATTATCGACCCGCAACAATGATCCGACACGCGCTTCCCGGCCCTTTGATCGCGAACGCGATGGTTTTGTGCTGGGCGAGGGGGCGGGCATATTAATTCTGGAATCTCTCGAACATGCGCTGATCCGCGGGGCGAAGATTCACGCGGAAATCATCGGCTATGGTTCAACCGCCGATGCTTTCCGGGTGACGGATATTCACGAGGATGCCCGGGGCAGTTCGGCGGCGATGCGTCTGGCGATTCAGGACGCCGGACTCACCATTCACGACATCGATTACATCAATGCGCACGGTACCGGCACGAAGGAAAATGACGAACTGGAGTCGCTGGCCATCAAGAAGGTTTTTGGTGACCACGCGAAAAAAGTGCCTGTCAGCAGTATCAAGTCGATGATGGGCCACCTGGTCGCGGCGGCGGGTGCGGTGGAACTGATGACCTGCGTGCTGGCGATTCGAGATCAGATACTGCCCCCGACCATCAACCTGACCACGCCCGACCCCGCCTGCGATCTGGATTATGTGCCCAACCAGGCCCGACCGGCCAAAGTGCGTACCGCGCTCTCCAACAGCTTCGGCTTCGGCGGCCAGAATGACACGCTCATCATCCGCCAGTTTGAAGGATAATTCCGGCGTCATATTTATCGCTGACAATGCGGGCAGATGTGCGAACTGCGCCCGGCGGCGAGGATGCGCTGAATGGGGGTTCCGCAGCGTTTACAGGGTTGTCCTTCCCGGCCATAGACCTGGTGGCGAATCTGGAACCAGCCCTGCTCACCGTTGGGTGTGCGATAGTCACGGATCGTGCTGCCGCCCAGCCGGATGGCACTGTGCAGCACCAGTCGCAGCGCTCGATGCAAGGCTTTGACCTGCGGTGCGGGTAACTTGCCGGCGAGTGTATGGGGGTGAATTCCGGCGCGGAACAGGGCTTCATCGGAATAGATGTTGCCCAGCCCGGCGATGATTTTCTGATCGAGCAGCAATGCCTTGATCTGCCGACGCCGTTGCAGCAGAGCGGTAAAATCCTTGATGGTGACGGTGAGTGCATCAACGCCCACTTCGCTTAACTGTTCGCCAGTGCCTGCTGAGCCGTTAAACATCCACACTCCGCCAAAGCGTCGCGGATCGATCAGCCGCAGTTCCTCACCGTGACCCATCCCGATCCGCACGTGGGTATGCTTTTCAACGGTTGTTTCCGCCGTGGTGACCACCAGTCGCCCGGTCATGCCCAGATGAACAACGAGTTGCTTGGGGTTGCGGAGTTGAATAATTATGCGCTTAGCCTGACGGGTGATGGTGCGGATGGTCTGGCTGCGCAGAAATTTGGGCAACGCACCCGGGCTGCGAATGATCAGCGGCTGCAGCACGCGCACCTGCTCCACCCGCCGCCCCACCAGCGGTTGCAACGTCCGCACCACTGTTTCCACTTCAGGCAGTTCCGGCATCAGAGATTCTCTCGTTCATACTTGGCGTAATAGGCGGCCCAGTAGAAGCTGTTGTAGAATTTGTAGAGCAGGACCATGAACCATCCGGAAAAGAAGACCAGGGCCAGGATGGCGATAACGGCGATGCAGGCGCTGGGTCCGGCACTACGGCCGGGCATGATCCAGGCAAGCAGTCCGAAAAGCAGACAGCTGCCGATGGCCAGCATCATGCCCCAGACCACGGTAGTCAGATGGCGTTCCAGATCCCAGTCATCCATTTGAATGGCCAGCGGTTTGAGATAAGCTGCCAGGCCCAGCGTCAGCCCGATCGATGCCAGCATGCAGATGACCGAGCCGATCTCCGCCACCAGCAGCGCAAGACCCACCAGCGGCGAGAGGGTCAGCAGCGTACCCGTCAGATAAGTGAAGGCCCCGATGCGCAAGCCCCGCCGCAAGCTGTAAAAATGTTCGGCCTGCACGGCGGATGCCTGGGGTGTGGTGACCATGGCTAGTCCGACGATCCAACAGCCCGCGCTGATCAGGCCGGCCAGTGCGTTCCACCCGCCCGCCATAAACATGCCGGCGATCATTCCGGCAGTGCTGGCTGCTACTGAGGCCAGCAGCAGCAATAAACCCAGTTGCACCGTTTTCAACCAGGCGGCGGAGAGATGTCCCAGCCCCTTTCGCCCGAGCGTCGCCTGTACAGCCGTACCACATTCCGGGCAGCGATGGTTGCTGGGCAGACCGCGCAGGTTGTAACCGCAGCGCACGCAATGGGTATCTTCGGCAATGGTTTTGGGCTGGGTACGGCGGGGTTTGTGGCCGGTGAGCATGGCCTCTTCATCAGCCAGGCGCGGCGGCGGCGGGGTCGGTTCTTCAGGTTTGATATCGTAGACCATGGGATATCGACTCTATACTGGAGTTCACCGGCCAACGATTCTATACTAACGGATTACCGCTTGCATGGGGAAAGCACAGATGGGTGATTTTCAACTGGTCAGCGCCTATCGACCGGCCGGCGATCAACCGCAGGCCATCGACCACCTCGTCGAGCTGTACCAGCGCGGCACGCCCCACGCCTGCCTGCTGGGGGTGACCGGATCGGGCAAGACCTTTACCATGGCCAACGTGATCCAGCGGTTCCGCCGACCCACCCTGATTATTTCTCACAACAAAACCCTCGCCGCCCAGCTTTATGAAGAATTTAAAGAGCTGTTCCCACACAACGCCGTGGAGTATTTCGTCAGCTATTATGATTATTATCAGCCCGAAGCGTATATTCCGCAGCGCGATATTTATATCGAAAAGGATTCTTCGCGTAATGATGATCTCGATCGGCTGCGCTTGGCCGCGACCAGCGCCCTGGTCAGCCGCGAGGATGTGATCATCGTCGCCAGCGTCTCGTGCATCTTCGGTCTCGGCTCACCGGAAGAGTATCGCCGCAGCGTGATTCACCTGAAAAAGGGCGAAACTTTCGTGCGCGATGAATTGCTGCTGCGATTTGTGGATCTGCAGTATGAGCGCAATGATCTGTCGCTGGAGCGCGGCAAGTTCAGGGTGCGCGGCGATGTAATTGAGCTGTATCCCGCGTATGAACAGATCGGTTATCGGATTGAGCTGTTCGGTGACGAGATCGACAAGCTGGAGACGATTCATCCGGTGAGCGGCACCGGTCTGGCGGTGCATGAGGAGCTGCTGATTTTCCCAGCCGTGCACTACATTCTGCCCGAAGACCGCCTGCAGACGGCGGTGCAGTCGATCCGGGCGGAGCTGGAGTTGCGGGTGCAGGAGTTTCGCCGCGTGGGCAAATTGCTCGAAGCCCAGCGGCTGCTGGCCCGCACGCAGTATGACGTGGAGATGATGCTGGAGGTGGGTTATTGCTCGGGTATCGAAAATTACACCCGTCACCTGAACGGCTCGCCCGCGGGGGCCAAGCCCTACACCCTGATTGATTATTTCCCCAGGGATTTTCTGCTGATCGTGGATGAATCGCACGTGACCATCCCGCAGGTCGGAGCGATGTATAACGGTGATCAGGCCCGCAAGCGCGTGCTGGTGGAGCATGGCTTTCGCCTGCCCAGTGCCCTTGATAACCGCCCGCTGAAATTTTCCGAGTTTGAGTCGATGTGGCATCGGGTGATGTTTGTTTCGGCGACGCCCGGCCCGTATGAACTGCAGCGCTGCGGCGGCGAGGTGGTAGAACAGATCATCCGCCCGACCGGATTGCTCGATCCGGTGATCCATGTGCAGCCGGCCCGCGGCCAGGTGCCCGATCTGTTGCAACGCATCCGCGAGCGTGTGGCCGTGCAGCAGCGCGTGCTGGTGACCACATTGACCAAGCGATTGGCGGAGGATCTGTCACGTTATATCCGCGACGAAGGCTTCCGCTGCAGTTATCTGCACAGCGAGATCGATACGCTGGAGCGGGTGGAGATACTCAAACAGCTGCGCGAGGGGCATTTTGATGTGCTGATCGGCGTCAACCTGCTGCGCGAAGGCTTGGACCTGCCGGAGGTGTCGCTGGTGGCGATCCTCGATGCCGACAAGGAAGGGTTTCTGCGCAGCGAGACGGCGCTGATCCAGACCATTGGCCGCACCGCTCGTAACGTGAATGCCGAAGTGATTCTGTACGGCGACAAAATCACACCCAGCATGCAGCGGGCCATGGATGAGACCGCCCGCCGCCGAACGATTCAGGAAAATTACAATCGCGAACACAATATCACACCGGAGACGATCACCAAGGCGATTCGCAACACACTGCAGCAATCTGTGGCGGCCAAGCGGACCGTGCAGGATGCGCTGCATCTCGACGAGCAGCAGATGGATCGCGTCGAACTGCTGGCCATGCTGGAGCAGGAAATGCTCGCCGCCGCCGAAGCTCTGGAATTCGAACGCGCCGCCGAATTGCGTGACCGTATCGAAGAATTGAAGGCGGTTCCGCAGTTGTTGCCCTTCCAGCCGCCGCCAGCCGAACCGAAAAAGGTGGGCGGGCTGGACCAGGTGGGGTTGAGCGATTTCAGCGGTCTGCCCAAGCCGGCACGCAAGAGCAGTAAAAACGTCAGCCGGAGGCGCCATTGAGTATCTCACTCGCCGAGTTGCAGATCGACGCTGACCGTTTTCATCGCTTGCTCGCCCAAGCCCGCGAAGAGGATCTCGGTCTTCAGGGTGATATCACGAGTCAGGTCCTTTTCGGAGCGGCCCGCGCCAGCGAGCAGGTAACGGCCCGCCTGCTCATCAAAGCCGAGGGGGTTATCGCCGGACTGGCGCTGGTGCCCCATATTCTGGCGGCCTTTGATCCGGGGTTGCATTTTGAAGCATTGTTGACGGACGGAACACCGGTACAGAAGGGCCAAAGCGCCGGCGAAATCACCGGGCCGGTAACCGCCCTGCTCGCTGCCGAGCGGACGCTGCTCAATTTTCTGCAACGGTTATCGGGAGTCGCCACGCTGACTCATCATTATGTGCAAGCGGTTGCCGGAACCGGGGCGGGCATCTACGACACGCGCAAAACAACGCCCGGCTGGCGCGACCTGGAAAAGTATGCGGTGCGCTGCGGCGGCGGGCGGAATCACCGCCGAGGTCTGCATGACGCCATTCTGGTGAAGGATAATCATCTGGCGGGTATAGCATCGGAGCGGTTGGCTTACCGGGCCTTCGAGATACTCAATAATATCGCCGAATTAAAGCCGGCACCGAAGTTTGTTGAGTTTGAGGTGGATAATCTGCAGCAATTCGAGGCACTGCTGAAAGTGGTGGGCATCGATATCATCCTGCTGGATAATTTTGCGATTGAAGATATGCGCACGGCTGTATGCCGGCGTGATGCCGCCGGTTTGCGCGGCAAGGTACAGCTCGAAGCTTCTGGCGGGGTCAACCTGACCACGGTGCGAGCCATCGCCGAAACCGGCGTGGAACGCATTTCTGTCGGGGCGCTCACCCACTCCGCCGTCGCCCTTGATATCAGCCTGGAGCGTTCGTAGCCCGCTTGGTGTAGAGCGGCTGGTAAAGCTGGACGATGACCTCCCCGGGCATGCGGAAGTGGGTCACCAGGCCGTAACCCGCATTGATCACTTCGTCGATAAATTCCACGCCGCGACTTTTCAGATCGCGCACCGTCGAGTGGATTTCATCACAATAAAATGAAATATTATGCGTACCACTGCGCTGGCCATCGGCGGCTTCAGCGGGGTGGCAGCCCATATCCGCTTCGGGCAGGTCGAAGATCAGCCAACCGCCGCCCAGATCGCTGTAGCCAAAGCCCAACTGATCGCGGATGAAGGCCCGTAGTTCATGCGCCTGCGACGAATAGAACATGGTGTGGACACCTTTGATCATGGCAGTAGTTCCTGTGTTAGAGGTGGGGTCTGGGATAATGAAGTACCTGTTCAACGACAGAATATTCTTCACGGCCGAGGCGGGCCATGGGGCGGAGCCTGGCGGCATCGACCAGCCCATCCTCAGCCAGTACGGTTTCGTTAATATGCAGCAGCACACACCGGCCGATGATCAGGTCGGTCGAATTGTTGCCCAGCGGGATGATCTGCTCGAGGCGGCATTCGATCTGGATCGGACTTTCGGCGATCCGGGGCGGTTTAACCTGCACGGAAGGCAGAGGCGTCAGGCCGACGGCGCTGAACTCGCTGACCTCCCGACCATAATCCGCGCTGCTTTGCACCATTTGGGCGGCGGTATCGGCGGTGGCGATGTTGGTGACGAATTCACCTGTGTCGCGAATATTGAGCAGCGTATCCTTGAGTTCGCCGCGCCGTTTGCCGACGGCGATCATGACCATCAATGGGTCGCTGCAGACGGCGTTGAAAAAACTGAACGGGGCGGCATTGCTCACGCCGGTGGTTGAAAGGGTCGAAATCCAGCCGATCGGCCGGGGTACGATGCAGGTGACAAACAGTTTGTAGGCGTCGGTCCGACCGAGCGCCTGGGGATCCAGTTGACGGAAATTCATCAGCGTTCCTCCGCAGTTGTGCGGATTATAGCCGCTGAGGGCGGCGCATGAAGATGGGCCTGGTCGCCCCCCGGCACACAGGCCCGCCTTCTGCACAGCCGAAGTATCGGCTTAGATCATCTCATGCATATCCTCCGAAAGAGGTTTGAAGGGTTAGTTGGTTAAACGAATTTCTATTTCCGGCTCGCCGGTTTAACCGGTGAGCGGGGTGCCGTGCGACTGCTGCTTGCTGATCTTACCGCCCGTCCCTCGCTGCCGCCGCGTTTTCCCGAACTGGCGGCACTGGGGCGCACCCGGGCGGTTGAACTGTTTTTACGGACCGCCGGGGCCTTGGCTGCCGGAGTGTTGGACTGGGGTGCCGTCCCCGTCGTCACGGAATTCTTGACCGGGGCCGTGTTTACTGCCGTGTTGGATCCAATGAGGTTTTTATTGACGGCAGAATTCGATTGCGGTCGGCGCGGCTGCGGTTTGGGCGACATATTCTTGGGTGCATTGGCTTTGGGTGGTACGGCGTTTACCGTTGGCAGCGGAGGTTTGTTGGCCCGTCGAGTCCGTACCACAGTTGATGAACGTAACGGCGCCTTGCGCACGCCGAGGTTAATGGCCGAAATATTGATTTCCGTCGGGCTGACATTACGCGAAGGGAAGCTGTTGGCTTGGGGTGGTTTAGTGTTGCTCGCCACGGATGGAACCGCATTTCGGCTCGGTTTGGGCGGCAGAACCAGTCCGACCGGTGAAGCGGGTCGGCCGGAATTATCGACCGGTTGAGTATTGGTCGTGGTGGCTTGGTTCGGTTTATCGGCATTATTAGTGTTGGACGGCGTCCCGGTGTTACTGATGGACGGCGCAGGTACACCGGGCTTTTTTTCCGGCGGTGCACCGGCTGCCGTGGTCACCATTAAACCCATCATCAATACGACCAACCAGCCGATCCGATGAATCTGTACTAACTGCATGTCGATTACCCCTGCCTGTAATGTTGATTGCTGATGCCGGATACTCCACCCGCAGAATATAAACCGGCGAGGCGAAGCCCCATGTAAATAATTCGCCGGTCGCCCTGGTGGCGTACCGGCGTGGAACAACAATCGTGCCTGCCCGGCACGACGCTAATGACATACTATGAGCCGGCCCCTCCGGGCCAGCATGATGAGATGTGTGGTATTAACCTACAATTGGCGGGATACGAAAAACAAATATGCGATGGTTAATTGGTCCAAAATAGTTCACCCGCCGATAAAAAAGCCCGCAGCACAATGCTGCGGGCTGTGGAATCGATAACCCGTTTTTAATTATGGACGCAGCGTTTCAGGAGGCTTTCGCCGGGGTCTGCTCAGCCAGTAGTTTCTCCAATTGACCCAGCAAATCGCCGAACAAGGCCATGCAATCTTCGATCGGTTTGGGGCTGGTCATATCCACCCCCGCCACTTTGAGCATGTCGAGGGCGTACATGCTGTTGCCGATCTTCAGGAATTTCATGTAGTTGTCCCGGGCGCCCGGAGTCGCATCGAGCAGGTTTTTAGCCAGCGCCGCCGAAGCGCTCAGGCTGGTCGCATAACGATAAACGTAGTAGTTGCGATAGTAGTGTGAAATCCGCAGGCTTTCGACTTCCAGCTCGGGATCGATGACGAAGTCAGGCCCGTAATATTTCTGATACAGTTCCTTCGTCTTGGCCAGCATGGCGTCGGCGGTGATCGGTTCGCCCTTCTCGGCCAGTTCATGCACCCACAGATCGAACTCCGCAAACTGCGTCTGGCGGAAAACAGTCCGGCGGATATCTTCCAGCATCTGGTTGATCAACCAGGCTTTTTCCCTGGGGTCCGTCATCTGCTTGAGCATCTGCTGCTTGAAGACGATCTCGGCGGTGGTGCTGGCCACTTCGGCGGTGAACATCGGATACCCGCCATAGACCGGCGGCTGGTTTTCCTTGGCGAACCAGCTCTGCATGGCGTGACCCATTTCATGGGCCACCGTGGAGACGCCGTCAAACGTGCCCTTGTAGTTCAGCAGCACGTAAGGCGGCGACAGATAGGTGCCCATGTTATAGGCGCCGTGCTGTTTGCCTTTGTTTTCGAAGACATCCAGCCAGCGGCTCTCAAACCCCGTCTTCATCACCGCCAGATAATCATCACCCAGCGGCTTGAGTCCCGCTAAAATCATTTCCCGGGCTTCGTCGAAGGTGTAGCTTTTTTCGGGCTTGTCCACCAGGTTGACGTAGAGATCATAGAAATGGAGACCGTCCGTGATGCCGAGCTGTTTCTTTTTCAGATCGGAGTAGCGCTGCAGCAGCGGGATATTGTCATTCACCGTCTTGATCAGGTTGTGATAAACTTCGACGGGCAGATTTTCCGCATCGAGGGAGGCCTGCAGGCTGCTGGTATAACCACGAGCTTTGGCGTTGTACCAGTCGCCATGCACCGTACCGGCCAGCGTCGCCGCCAGGGCATTGCGCACGTCCAGATATCCCTGGTGATAGGCTTTGAAACAGGCGGCGCGGTATTCACGGTCCTTGCTTTCCAGAGATTCATAAAAAACCGGATCACTCACTTCGATTTCTTTGTCGTCTTTGACGGTGATTTTTCGTAGGCGCAGTTCCGGTCCGCTCAGCATTTCGTAGGCAGTGTCCGTGGCGCCGACGGCCTGACCTGACATGGCCAGCAGCTCTTCCTCGCGCGGGCTGAGGATGTGTTTCTGCTGCCGGTAGAGATCATCAAAGAAGTGTCCGTAAACTTTCAGATCATCGCGTGTCAGCCAGCTGTTGACCGTCTCCTGCGGTATCTGCACCAGTTCCGGCATCAGCCAGGCGGTCGCTTCGCCATATTTCTGGGCGAGGGTTTCGGCCCGTTGCAGGGTGGCCTGCGGGGCGGCTTCGCGCATGTCTTCATGGTGTTTCATCATGGCATAGGCATAGAGTTTTTCCAACTGCACGTTGACCTGGTCGCGCAGCGCCAGCACTTTGGCCAGCGCCTCCGGACCGCTGCCGGGAGTCCCTTTCAAGCCGGCCAGCTCCGTGATCATTTTGTCCAGTTCCCCGTAGTGGGTGTCCCAGTCTGCCGGGGTTTTGTACATCACACTGAGGTCCCACTTGTACTGCTCCGCGATGGCGCTGCGTTCCGCCACCTCCCCGGTTGCCGGTTCCTCCGCCCAGGCGGCGGTCATTGTCAAGCTCACCATGGCTGCTCCTAAACACCAGGTCCAATGTTGCCTCTTGTACATCATCATAGCGCCTTCCTTCCTGCCTCGAATAATGGGAATAATAGGGTGAAATCAGCTCGGCCCGCGGGGTCGCTGATTGTATCTACGGACAACGGGCGCGGAACAGACTCCACCACCGTTGAATTGGTCTGATCCATACTGGGCGGCATGAAAAACGCCCTCGCTTGACCCATACACACCTTCGGTTATACTGAATCGAGTATTTTACCACCTTTGTCTGTACTGCCCAAGGGGATTGAATGACGGTATTGGCCGCCTGGTGCAGTTCAGTCATGGGTTCACCTGATTCTCTTGAGGATGTAAACAGTCGACCATGCCGAATGTCACGCTTCCTGATGGCGCCGTTCATGCCCTGCCTGATGGCGCGACCGCCTTCGATTTAGCCCAGAAAATTGGTCCGGGACTCGCCAAAGCGGCGTTGGCGGCCTTGGTCTCGACTGACGGCGGCCAGAACTGGGAGATTCGAGACCTGCATCGGCCCTTGCTGGACGATTGCAGCGCCCGCCTGCTTACCGAAAAAGACGATCTTCCCCAGACGTTGTATGTCCTGCGACACAGCACCGCCCATGTGATGGCCGAAGCCATCTGCCGGCTTTATCCGCAGACCAAACTGGTCTACGGCCCGCCGGTGGATGACGGTTTTTACTATGATATCGACCTCGAAGAACCGATCACGCCCGAAGCTTTTCCGCGCATCGAAGCCGAAATGCAGAAAATTATCAGTGAGGATCGCCCCTTCACCCGCTGCGATTTCAACCGCGAGGAGGGTTTGACCAAGGTCCGTTCCGAAAATAACCGCTACAAGGTAGACAATGCGGTACGGGCAGAAGGCGATCTCAGTTTCTATGTGACCGGCACGCCCGGGAAAAATTTTGAAGATCTCTGTCGCGGGCCGCATATACCCAGCACCGGTCGCATCAAGGCCTTCAAGGTGCTGCAGGTCAGCGGCGCCTATTATCGCGGCGATCAGAATGAAAAGCAGTTGCAACGGGTCTATGGCACCGCCTTCCCCAGCAGGAAATTGCTTGAAGAACATCTGCATCGGCTCGAAGAAGCCAAAAAACGCGACCATCGCCGCATCGGTCCGCAACTGGGTCTGTTCCACCTGCAGGAGGAAGCCCCCGGTGCGGTATTCTGGCATCCGCGCGGCTGGGCGATGTATCAGATCGTGCAGGGCTATATTCGCGAGATGCTGGGTCACAATGGTTATTACGAAGTGAATACGCCGCAGCTCATGGATCGCTCGCTTTGGGAAAAGAGCGGCCACTGGGAAAAATTCCGTGACAACATGTTCTCCACGGAGACGGAAGCACACACCTTTGCGATCAAGCCCATGAACTGCCCCGGACATATTCAGATTTTCAAGCAGGGCTTGCGCAGCTATCGGGAGCTGCCGCTGCGGCTTTCCGAATTCGGCTCCTGCCATCGCAATGAACAGTCGGGCGTTCTGCATGGCTTGATGCGCGTGCGCGCCTTCGTGCAGGATGATGGCCATATCTTCTGCACCGACGAACAGGTGCCCGAAGAAGTGGCCCGGTTTTGTGATCTGGTGAAGCTGACTTACGGCGATTTCGGATTCACTGATATGCACATCCGGCTGGCGACCCGTCCACCGCTGCGGACCGGCGATGATGCTACCTGGGATCGGGCGGAAGCGGCGCTGGCCCGGTCACTCAGCGAACTGGGATTGCATTATGAGCTGGCTCCGGGTGAGGGGGCGTTTTATGGTCCGAAGATCGAATTCAACGTGCGCGATTGCCTGGGGCGACCCTGGCAGCTCGGCACGATTCAGATTGATTACGTGATGCCCGGCCGGCTGGGAGCCCGTTTCGTGGGTGAGGACAACACGCCGCATGTGCCGGTGATGCTGCATCGGGCGATCTGTGGTAGTCTGGAGCGGTTTCTCGGTATTCTGATTGAACATCACGCCGGTTCATTCCCGTTGTGGCTGGCCCCCATCCAGGTGGCGGTTACGACGGTCAGCGAAAAGAGCGTGTCCTATGGCCACGAAGTGGTAAATTGGTTGCGGCAGCATGGCATGCGGGCAGTGGCCGATTTCAGCAGTGATCGTATCGGCCCCAAAAAGCAACGGGCCCGCGACCAGAAGATTCCCTATATCCTGGTGATTGGTGAACAGGAAGCGGTCGATAAATCGGTAAATGTCAACAACCGGGATGGGGTTACGCTGGGCACTTTTCCGTTTGAACGTTTCGTCGAAGGTTGTGTGCATGAGATCACGACCAGAGGACGCGAACAACCAGAAGGAACTTCTTAGAGGCCATTTCATAAGTTAACTTAAGTACATTGCCGACAAAGATACATGGAGGGCCAAATCCATGAGTCGACGGCGATATTTAACGGATAAACAATGGCACAAAATCGAACCACTCCTACCCAAGCTCAACAGTCGGGGCCGACCGTGGCGCAACCATCGCCAATGTCTCGAAGGCATTCTCTGGATACTGTACACGGGTGC